>JBDSXJ010000015.1:0-650465 GCA_039926185.1 Bryobacteraceae bacterium
TCGTGCGTGCCGCGTCGAGACTCATCTCGACGCCTCGCGCCCTTTTACCCACGCCCAGGTGTCGAGAAAGTCTCGACACAGCACGCACGAGTGCGCGCGCCACAAGGCCCCCTTGCCTAGCGTCATCATCCTCGGCGGCGGCCTGGCCGGCCTCTCCGCCGCAGCCGCCCTAGGCTCCGCAAACCACCACGTCACCGTCTTCGAATCCCGACCCTTCCTAGGCGGCCGAGCAACCTCCTACGAAACCGCCGGCGAAACCATCGACAACTGCCAGCACATCCTCCTCCGCTGCTGCGTCAACCTCCTCGACTTCTACCAACGCCTCGGCGTCGAATCCGACATCGCCTTCCATCGCGAGTTTGTCTTCATCGAACCCGGCGGCCGCCGCAGCTTCTTCCGAGCCGGCTGGCTCCCCCGCCCCGCCCACTTCGCCGAATCCTTCCTCAGCCTGCGCTTCCTGAACCTGCAAGAGAAGCTCGCCGTCATGCGAGCCATCCGAGCCATCGAACGCCAAATCAGAAAGCGCACCGACCTCGACAACATCACCATGCTCGACTGGCTCCACGAACAGCGCCAGCCACCCCGAGCCATCGAGCGCTTCTGGCGCCAGATCCTGGTCAGCGCCGTCAATGAGGAACTCGACAAGATGGCCGCGCGCCACGGCTTCCAGGTCTTCCAACTGGGCTTCCTAGCCAAGCGCAACTCCTATGAGATGGGCGTCCCCGCCGTGCCTCTCGGACAGCTCTATCGTGCCGAAGCCTGGGCCAAGCTAGGCAACGTAGAGATCCTGACCCGCACTCCCGTCGAACGCGTCGTGATCCAAAACAAAAAGGTCACCCACGTGATCGCCGGCGGAGCCGAACATCGCGCGGACCTGTACATCAGCGCGCTCCCCTTCGAACGCATGGCGAGCATTGTCCCCGCGCTCGACCTGGATCTCAAGGGCTTCGAACACTCGCCGATCACCGGCATCCATCTGTGGTTCGACCGCCCCATCACGGACCTGCCGCACGCGACCCTGCTCGACCGCACCATCCAGTGGATGTTCAACAAGGGAGAAGGCAAACAGATTCAGTTGGTCGTCAGCGCCAGCCGGAGCCTCACCGAGATGCCGCGAGCCGACGTCATCGCGCTCGCCCTCAAAGAACTGGTCGAGTTCTTCCCCGACGCCGCCAAAGCGAAGCTGGAGAAGGCACACGTGGTCAAAGAGGTTCGCGCAACCTTCTCCGCGCAACCGGGCCTGGACGCACGTCGCCCCGTGGCACGCACAGCAATATCGAACCTGTTCTTAGCCGGCGATTGGACCCGTTCCGGTTGGCCCGCAACGATGGAAGGTGCGGTGCGCAGCGGCTACCTCGCAGCGGAAGCAGTTATGGATGGAAAGCAGCGCTTCGTAATTCCCGATATCGCTTAGTGCCGGATTGCGTATTGGGCGATCGCGATCGCCAACCCCGCTAGCACCGCAACGGATCGTTGGGTCTTTTTTGGCGCAGCAGCCATCATTCGAAACCGGTCTTGCACGTGGAGGAAGCGATACCCGCACGACCCGCAGAACGCTGCTTGGCCGCCCGTTACCGTCTTGCACTCGGGACACTGACTTCTCATACTGGAATTCTGCTCTTCGGCCCTAGGGTAAACAAGGGACTCCAGTGTCAAATTGAGAGTACTCGGGACCCAACCCCTCAGTACTAGTGAGCTGGCACCGCAAAGTAGGGCGGCCACTCTGGCCGCTGCGGACTCCGGACAGGCTGAAGCCTGTCCCACCAAGCAGCCACGGGTTGTTGAGAACAGGTGGGACAGGCTTCAGCCTGTCGGCTGTGGGCGCACCAAGACCCCTTTTCCGCACCCTCCTAGTGGGCGAAGCGCACCAAATCCGGAGCGCTCAGCCTGTGACCTTTGTACGCCTTGACCGCACCGAACCGCCGGTGCTCTTCCCAATCTTCCCGAGCCGCCGCGATCTCCTCCGCCGTCCGCGCCACGAAGTTCCACCACATCATCACCTTCTCCGGAAACACCGGCCCGCCGATCAACAGCACCCTCGCCCCCGTTTCACTTCTAAGGTGCAGGCTCGCCCGATCTTGTCCCAGATAGTGCAGTTGCTGCGCGGCCAGCGGTTGACCTTCCAACGTCGCCTCGCCCTGCAACACCACCAGCGCATGCTCGGAGAACGGATCCAGCCCGACCTCCAGCGTCTCTCCCCGATGGACCTGCAGGTCCGCCCCCACAATCCCCGAGTAATGCACCGCCGGCGACGAGACCCCAACCAGCGAGCCCGCAAACACCTGCACGACGCCCCCCGGTTGCTCGATCAACGGCACCCGCTCCACCGCCTGAAACGCCGCCTCCCGACCGCGATGCGCATCCGGTAGCGCAACCCACAGCTGGACCCCATCCAACCGACGACTGTTCACCAGCGGCGTCTGCTCCGCATGCGCGATCCCGCTCCCCGCGGTCATCACGTTCACGCCGCCCGGTCGGGCCACCGACTCGCAGCCCAGACTGTCGTCGTGCAGAATCTCCCCATCCAGCAACCATGTCACCGTCTGCAACCCGATGTGCGGATGGGGAGCCACATCCATCGGCTTCTCCTCGCCGAAACTCATCGGACCAAACCGGTCGATGAAACACCACGGACCCACCGTTCGCCTCCCGCGCACCGGCAACGCTCGCGCGACCGGAATGTTTCCGAGTTGGACACTGTGATTCGGGTAAGACTCGACGGCCATACCGCCCAGATTAGCAAGAAGCTTATCGCAACCGATCGCACCCGAATGCGTCTAAGATAGTGACATGCGCACTCTCCTTTTCGCGCTCGCCGCCACCACCTTGCTGGCGCAGGACTACACGGGTCCCACGCCGCCCAAAGCCGACGTGCCGTACCTGTTGCACGCCTCCACACTGATCGAATTGCGGGGCGATGAAGCCAAGAAGGAAACCAAGAAGAGTTCCACCGTTTACTGGCTGGAAGGCGCGTCGTCCTCGCAGCGGACGCCCCTGGCGGAGCCGATCTTCATCATCCGCACCGAGAAGCTCAATGCCGAGAAGATCGAGATGTACAAGTTCGAAGTCAACAAATCGCGCCGCGAACTCGAGCTCAAGGACCGCCCGGGTAAGAACGATCCGCACGCCTTGCATGTCGCCGTGACCAAACTGGGCCGCGATCTCTACAAGATCGAAGCCTCCGAGCAGTTGCCCAACGGCGAGTACTCGCTATCCCCCAGCGGCTCAGACCTGGTCTTCAGTTTCCAGGTCTACTAACGTTACCCCCCTTCGGCAGCTTTCAGGCCCCCGCCGAAAGCTGGTAGAATCACCTCTGAACCTGATAGCGCGGAGCCAACCCTGCCCTCGTCCACCGAACAGCCAACGTCGCCTGTCCAAGCCCCACAGGGCTTTCTGGAGCGGACGTTTCAGTCGTTCCATTTCCGCGACTTCCGCGTCATGTTCGCCGGTGCCTGTATCTCGCAGGTGGGCACCCAAATGCAGGTCGCAGCGCAAAGCTGGACCGTCCTCGGCCTCTCGAACAACAACTCCTTTTACCTGGGCATCGACCAGTCGCTGGGCGTTGTGCCGATCGTATTATTCTCACTGCTGGCGGGCGTCCTCGCCGATCGCCGCGACCGCCGCACGCTGATCCTTTCCTCCCAATACACCCAGATGACCTGCGCGTTCATCATGGCGCTGTTGGCGTTCACCGGTATTTTGCAGGTCTGGCACATCTGGTGCATATCATTCGTCGTCGGAACCGCGCAGGCGTTCGGCGGACCGTCGTATTCCGCGCTGGTCCCCACCCTGGTACCGCGCGAGCACCTGCCCAACGCCATCGCGTTGAACTCGATGCAGTTCAACCTGGCTCGCCTCATTGGACCCACGTTCGCCGGCGTTGCGCTCACAACCGTCGGTGCCGCCTGGTGCTTCGGATTGAACAGCGCGTCGTTTCTAGTGGTCATCGCGACGCTCTACATGATCAATGTGAACTTCGTTCCGCAGCGTTCCAGCGGAGCCATCATGCAGAGCATGAAACAGGGGTTCGGCTTCATCGCGGAACGTCCCGCGATGCGCCCCTTGATCCTATTGAGCTTCATGGTGACGCTGCTCGGCTTCCAGATCGTCGCCTTCCTCCCCGTGTTCGCGAAAGAGCGATTCCAGGCAGGCCCGCAAGCCTACACCACGATGCTGAGTTGCTCGGGCGCGGGTGCCGTTGCCGGAGCGCTGATCGTCGCCGCCTTAGGGAAATCCAAACATCAGGGACGCAATTCTTTGATCGCGTTGATCATGCTCGGCGTGTTGACCCTCGGGTTCGCTTTCTCACCAAACATCCCGGTGGCCTGCGGCATGATCTTCCTATGCGGCATCGCGCTGATGGCCGTATTCAACATGAACACCTCGCTGGTCCAAATGATCGTTCCCGACGACATGCGCGGACGCGTGATGAGCGTCTACAACCTATCCGTCCGCGGCGGCCAAGCCATCGGACCCTTGATCGTGGGTTCGCTCATCCCCATCTTCACCGCACGCTACGTGATCGCCAGCGCAGGCGTGCTGTTGCTGTGCCTGGGCCTGTACTTCTTCACCTTCAACCGTAAAGTCACGGAGCTGTAAAGCGCATGCGGCTGGCCGCGATCCTCTTCGTGTCTACGCTGCAAGCGGCAGACTGGATCTCACTCCGTTCGCCAGACGTCGAACTCTTCTCCGATGCGTCCGAGCGAACCGCGAGACAGGCTCTGGATCACCTGGGTCAGCTTCGCGAACTCCTCGGCTCAGCCCAACCTGAACCCATCCCGCTGCGCATCGTTCTCTTCGCGAAGGCGAGCGAATACCGAGCCTACGCGCCCGACGCCACCGTCGCGGGTTTCTATCAAACTGGCTTCGATCGCGACTATATCCTCACCTCCACCGGCAGCGGCCTCGCCCGAGTCGTCGCGCACGAGTATGTTCACTTCCTCACGAACCCACGCACGACGTCGCGACCGACGTGGCTCGAAGAAGGGCTGGCCGAGTTCTACTCGACCTTTGATGGCAAGCGGGTGGGCGCGCCCATCCCCGAACACCTGCAACTGTTGCAACGGAGTACCTGGCTCACTGCCGACGAAATCAACGCACCCCGCGAGTTGACCCCCACCTTCTACGCACAGAGCTGGGCACTGGTACACATGCTGCGTCGCGAGGCGCGCTTCCCGGAACGAATCACGACGCAGAACGTAACCGACCTTCGCCAATACATTCGCAACGCGCGTCCCAGCAGCGTGACGATCTCCGCTGTCGCGACCCCGGCGGCGGTCGCAGAACCCGTAAGCCCGCTCAACGCACTGCTGCTGCGGGCCGACCTCGCCCTGCATTCGCAACACCCGCAACTTGCGCACACGCTCTATGAGCAAGCCGCGAAGGAGTATCCAAATTCATCCGGGGCAGCCACGGGACTCGCAACGCTGGCCTTCGCCGAGGGCAATCGCGACGGCGCATTGAAGCAATTGCGTCACGCACTCGACCTCAATGATCGCGACGCTCTGGCCTGGTTCGAATTGGGGGCAATGGAAAACGACAACGCAGCTTTGGAGAACGCGGCCCGATGGAATCCGAACCTGGGCGAGGCACATGTCCTGCTGGGTGTGCGCGCCACCGACGCCGGAGATCTGGCCGCGGCCTTGCGGCACCTGGAACAAGCCACCAACCTCATGCCGCGCAAATCGTACGCGTGGTATTCGCTGGGCTACGCTCAGGAAAAGGCCGGATTGCACGACGCCGCCGAACTCTCCCTACGCACCGCCTTGCGCGCGGCGACCACAACGGAACAAAGGCAGATGGCGCAGACCCTGCTCGACTCGATCGAGGAATAATAGACCACTTCGGTCCGAATGCCGTTTGCTATAATCCGACGCGGAGGTAGCTTCGTTGTCTAACGTATCAGGATTCCATCACATTACTCTGTGTGCCGCGACGGCCCAGGAAGATATCGACTTTTTCACGCACGTCGTGGGTCAGCGCATGATCAAGCAGACCGTTTTGTTCGACGGCCGCTACGCGCACTACCATCTCTACTACTCGAACGCGAATGCCGAGCCGGGCTCGGTGATGACCACGTTCCCCTACCAGCGCGTCCCTGGGCGTCCGGGATCGGGGCAGGTTTCCTCCTCCGCGTATACGATTCCCAAAGGCTCGGTCGGTTTCTGGAAAGAACATCTGGACCGCCACAAGACGCCCCACACCGGTATTCAGGAACGCTTCGGACAAAAGTACATCCGCTTCAGCCATCCTTCGGGATTGCAGTTCGAGGCTGTGGAAACCGAAGGCGACACGCGCGTGGGTTGGAACACGGACCAGATCAAGGCCGATACGGCGATGCAGGGCTTCAGCGGCACTGTGCTTTCGGTCCGCGAGATCGATGAGACGGTGCGCTTCTTCAGCGACGCGCTTGGCTTCAAAGTGACGGGCAAGGAAGGCAACCTGACCCGCCTGGAACTGGGCGCTGGCGGTCCCAACCGGACTGTGATTCTGCAGCACGATAAAGATCGTCCGTCGGGAAGCTGGACATTTGGAGCGGGCACGGCGCACCACATGGCGCTCGACGCGGGCACCGATGAAGGCCTGCAAAAGCAGAAGGAACTTTACGAAGAGCTGGGCTACACCGACTGCTCGGAGATCAAGGATCGCAACTACTTCCATTCGATCTATTGCCGCTGCCCTGGCGGCATCCTGGTGGAGTGCGCGGCGACCGCAGTTGGCGGCTTCGCGCGCGACGAGCCAGCGGACCGCTTGGGTTTTGAACTGCTTCTGCCGCCGTGGTTCGAAGAAAAGCGCAAAGAGATCGAAGCCATGCTGGATCCGATCACAGTACCGGAAAGCAATCGCGCTGAGGGTCACGCCGAGGCCATGTTGAAGGATGTGAACAAGGCTGCGGTCGCGTCTGCCGATAAGGCCGCCGCCGGTAAATTATCGCATCGCGCCACAGGCAACGAATTCGTGGGCGGCGATAAGTAGTCATCCGCACGCAATAAGCTGTAAAATTGTAGTTTGAACCCTCCCATTCAACCGAAGGTGGCTCGTCTCCGTGAGGCGGGCCAACCCAAGGGCCTTGCTGACCACGCCGGAATCCTTCTCCACGGCCGTTCCCGCACCAAGCAGGAAATGTTGGACCTCACCACGGTGCTCGACCCGGGCGGTACACGCTGGCTGGCTCCGTATGCGGGAAAAGGGCTCTGGTATCCCGGTCGTTACATGGATCCGCTGGAATCGAACGAGCCGCAACTCACCCGCTCGGTGGAACGCACGCACTGGCTTGTCATGGACGCCGCAGAAGGTGGACGGCTGGGTCCGGAACAGATTTTCATCGTCGGGTTTTCGCAGGGCGCGTGCATCGCGGTGGAATACGTGTTGCGGCATCCTGCATCGGTCGCCGCGATCGTGGTCTTCACTGGCGGCCTGATGGGGTCGCCTGGAACGGAATGGAAAACCGCGGGAGGGCAGTCGCTCAAGGGTCTCAGCGTGTTTCTCACAGGTAGCGACGCCGACGAGTGGATTTCCGAAGAAGACACCCGCGAAACAGCCAGAGTCCTCACGGACCTGGGCGCCTACGTCGACTTGCGTGTGTATCCCGGCCGCAAGCATGTGGTCAGTCAGCAAGAACTCCAGGACGCTCGGCTATTTCTTCAAACGCGGCTGGGTGATATCTCGTAGGTATGAATTCTTTTCGACATTCCCTGCCCCAACTGGATTCTCGGCTCTTCCTCACGGATGGCGGTATCGAAACCTCGCTGATTTTCAACGAGGGCATTGAGCTTCAGGATTTCGCAGCGTTCGATTTATTGCGCACGGAGGCGGGTCGCGCCGCCCTGCTGAAATACTTCCGGGATTACGTTGCCATCGCGAAGCGGTTCGAGGTCGGGCTAATTTTGGAAACAGCAACTTGGCGAGCCAACCCGGATTGGGCCACTAGGCTCGGCTATGACAAGGAGGCTCTGGCCACTGCAAATCAAGGATCGGTCGACCTCCTGAAAGAATTGCGCGTCGACTTTCCGCACGAACTCGTGCTGAGTGGATGCATCGGTCCGCGCGGCGATGGCTACATTCCAGGCGCGCTCATGAGTTCCCGCCAAGCTGCCGATTATCATCGTGCGCAGGTAGAAACGTTCGCGGGCGCTGGAGCGGATCTGGTGACCGCCATCACGATGAACTATGTTGAGGAAGCCATCGGCGTCGCACAGGCTGCAAAGGATGCAGGCATGCCGGCGGTCATCTCCTTCACCGTGGAAACCGACGGGACTCTGCCGAGCGGCGAATCCTTGCCGGACGCCATTCAAGAAGTGGATGCAGCAACGGGCGCGCATCCGGCGTATTACATGCTGAACTGCGCGCATCCGACGCATTTTGAAGAGACGATCCGCAGCGGCTCGGCTGGCTGGCTCGGTCGCATCCGGGGCTTGCGTGCCAACGCTTCGCGCATGAGCCACGCCGAGTTGAATGAATCCCCCACGCTCGACACCGGCGATCCGAGCGAGCTAGCGGGGCAGTACGCGAATTTTATAAAGCTGCTTCCCAAGCTGAACGTTATGGGAGGCTGCTGCGGCACAGACCATCGGCACGTAAGCCGTATCGCCGAAGTCTGTTCGCCGCTGTTTGCCGGATAGAAAAGGAACCAAATGGATATTACTCAAGTCTCCGCAGGCCGCAATCCTCCGACCGATCTGCACGCTCTCATTGAAATTCCCGTCGGCGGCACGCCGGTCAAGTACGAGCTCGACAAGCGCTCCGGCGCGATGTTCGTCGATCGCTTTCTGCACACGGCGATGTTCTACCCGGGCAATTACGGCTTCATTCCGCAGACGCTTTCCGAGGACGGCGATCCGATTGACGTGTTAGTGATCGCTCCCGTGGCGGTGGCTTCCGGCGCGATCATTCGCTGCCGTCCGGTGGGCGCATTGTTGATGGAAGACAACTCTGGCCTGGACGAAAAAGTGATCGCCGTCCCCGTCGACGATTTGCATCCCTTCTACATCGGCATCGCCGAGTACACCGACCTGCCGCAAATCATGCGCGACCAGATTGCGCACTTCTTTAACCACTACAAGGATCTGGAACACGGCAAGTGGACCGAGATCGGCGAATGGGTGAACGCCAAGAAGTCGCAGGACCTGATTATGGCCTCCATCGCACGCCACGATAAGAAGGCCAAAGAAGCGAAACCCTTCGGTCGGCGCAAAAAGGATCGAGCCCTAGGCGAGTAATAAGTTGCAAGAAGGCAGGCGGAAGCGCCTGCCCTACCGCTCCAGGAATCCTTGTGCTAAGGTTCCGGGTGAGGAGGTCGCTACCATGTGGAAGTGGCTTATTCAGTTGTGGAATTCCTTGCTCCATCGCGCACCGAAGGTGGATGCATATCGTCCGTCGAACCTACACGGGCGTCGCTAACTTAGCTGTGGTATCGTGTTCACGATATGAAGCGATACCTGCATTTTTTCTCCCTCGCCGCGGCGGCTGTCTTCGCCGGGATGATTGTCTGGAGCACGTCCGCTGTGGCTCAGGCTCCCGCCGGTGGCAAGCGAGCTCCGAAACAGCAGGGTATGGAGGATGGGCTTACCTATTTCCAGACGCGCTGCATGTCGTGCCATTCTGAGCGCGCCACCAAAGCGCCCACCGCCCGCCGCATTCGCGAACTGTCGCCGGAACAGATCTACGCGGTCGTTTCCACCCCATCCCGCCCCGAGCATGACCAAGGCCTGACCGATGCGCAGAAGCGCCGCATGTCGGAATTCATGGGCGGCTATCGCCAGATCGGCAGCGCGGAGGCTGGCAATCCCAAGAACTTCCCGAACGCCTGCCCTTCGAATCCACCGATGAAGGACCCCTCCACCGGCCCGCAGTGGAACGGCTGGGGAGCGGACGTCGCCAACACTCGCTATCAACGCAGCGAAGACGCGGGCATCACCAAGTCCGACGTGCCGAAGATGAAACTGAAATGGGCCTTCGGATTCCCGTTGGGCATTAGCGCGTACAACGCTCCCGCGATCGTCAGCGGTCGCGTGTTCACGGGGAGCGACATCGGCTGGGTTTATTCGCTCGACGCCAAGACAGGCTGCCACTACTGGGGGTTTGAAACCGGCGTGACCGTGCGGGGAGCACTCAGCGTCGGCCCGGTCACTGGGCAGGGCGCCACGAAATACGCGGTCTACTTCGGCGACGCGAAGGGCAACGTGTACGCGCTGGATGCGCAAACCGGAAAGCAGTTGTGGAAGCGCAAGGTGGAAGATCACTTCCTCGCCCGCATCACCGCCGCTCCGAAACTGTACGACGGCAAGCTGTACGTTCCGGTGTCGAATTCCGAGGAATGGCAGAGCGGCAATCAGGACTATGAATGCTGCACCTCGCGCGGCAGCGTGGTGGCGCTGGACGCCAACAACGGCGAACAGGTCTGGAAAACTTACGTCATGTCCGATCCTAAGCCGACCGAGAAGAACACCAACGGCGTGCAGCTCTATGGACCCGCCGGGGGATCGGTGTGGAACTCTCCCACGGTTGACCCGGTGCGCCACGCGCTGTACTTCGGCACGGGCGACACTGAGACCGAGCCCGCACAGCCTCTAGGAGACGCGATCGTTGCCGTGAATCTCGACACAGGCAAGGTGCTGTGGTCGTATCAGGCGCAGCCCAATGACGCTTTCATGGGTGGTTGCAACGGAGCCGCGAAGAGCAAAGCGTGCCCGGAGGTAATGGGTCCCGACGCGGATATCGGCAACTCACCAATCCTGCGCACGCTACCCGATGGCCGTCGCGTGCTGATCGCGGGAACAAAGGATGGGGACGTGTTTGCGCTCGATCCCGATAATCGCGGCAAGCTCATCTGGCGCGTGGCGGCAAACACCGGCGGCGGTCGCGGAGGCATCGTGTGGGGTGGCGCGTCGGATCATGAGAACGTCTACTACGGCATGGGTAGTGGCGGCATGGCCGCGCTGAAGATGGCGACCGGACAGCAAGTCTGGTTCAGTCCCGTGAACGCCGCAGGCACGCGAGGCAGCAACAACGCGGCGGCGACCATGATTCCCGGCGTGGTCTTCGTCGGCGGCGCAACCGGCGTTCTGCACGCGCTGAACACAGGCGACGGCAGCATGCTGTGGGAATACAACACCTCCCAGGAATTTGAAACCGTCAACAAAGTAGCGGGCGCGAACGGCGGAGCGATTTCCTCCATCGGCCCGATCTTTGTGGGCGGCATGATGTACGTCGGCTCCGGGTATGGCGTCAGTGCTGGTGACTTCGGCAACGTGCTGCTGGCCTTCGGCCCGGAGTAAGGTACAGGCACAAAACTTCCCATTTCATTGGACTTTTAGAGAAACTCCTCTTAGGACCGAAACACCAAACAGGGAACTGCGGTCTCCTGGGTGGAGGAGTTTTTCAATGAAATTGACACCGCTTTTTCTCTGCCTGCTGTGCGTAGGTTCCGGTGCGAACCTGTTCGGTCAATGCTTTAACGACACGCTGCGCGGATCCTACGGATATTTGGCAACCCTCGGGGTGAACGCAACATCAACCACCCCAACTACGCCCGGAACTGGAACTGGAACTGGTACCGGAACGGGCACGGCGACAACCACCTATAGCAATACCCCGCTCGGAACCCTGCTGGGTGGAATTGGCGGAACCACAGCCGCCGCTTCCGGCAGCACGCTCTATTTCGACGGCCAAGGTAGAATCTTCGCCAATTCCAACACGGCTTTCATCCAAAACATCTCAGGCCGCGAGGCAGGCAGCTACACCGTCAGTTCCGACTGCACCGTGAAGGTCTCGCTGTTCGACGCCTTCACTGATGCCGCCAGCCCGACGTCCACGAGTAATCCTTCGCTGGTCGGTTTGATTGTGCGCGGCGGTAACGAAATGTACTTGGCGCAACTCACGCCCGTTGCAACCGGCACTACTCCGTCTACTGGAAACGCTGCCCTCGCTCAGCGCACCGCCATTCGACTCGTGCGATTCAGTGATCGTTACGCCGCCGGGTGCTCCGCTTCCACGCTGCAAGGTTCCTATGCTCTCATCAGCTCCGGAGTCAGCACGGTAGGAACCACAACCACCGGAACGACCACGACGCCGGCCACCGTGGCTCCCTATTTTTCGACCTTCCTGGCGCGCGTGAACTTTGATGGGACGGGCAACATCACCACGACGACTCCCGACGGCGGGTCCTCGCTGGCGACCTTCCAGTACCGGGGCACCTACACGGTGAACAGCGACTGCAGCGGCACAATGAGCATCACCCAGCAGCCTGTTCCCGCCACGCCGGCCCCCGGCACCACACCCACTCCGGTTGCGAGTACGACCCTCAAATTCCTGATCACGCCTGAGGTCGGCTACGTGAACACTGCTGGGCAGGTACTCTCACAGAGCTACCAGAGCCTGAAGCCCGGCCTGGTGTTCAGTCTGGCCAACACCGATCAGACCACCAACGGCATCGGCGTACCGCAGTAACAGTCAGACTCGTTCCAACATCAAGGCCATTCCCTGCCCCACGCCGACGCACATCGACGTGATGGCTCGGGTGGCCTTGGTGCGTTGTAGCTGCCGCGCCGCAGTCAATACCAACCGAGCGCCGCTCATGCCTAACGGATGGCCCAACGCAATGGCCCCACCGTTCGGATTCACCTTCTCGCTGTCATCCGGCAAGCCGAAGGCACGCGTACAAGCCAGCGCCTGCGCGGCGAACGCCTCGTTCAGTTCCAGGTAGTCCACGTCGTCCATCGCGAGCTTGGTCAACTTGAGCAACTTCTCAATCGCGGGGATCGGCCCGACGCCCATGTAGTTCGGATCGACTCCTGCCGCTGCCGCAGCCACCACGCGAGCGACGGGCGTCAGTCCGAACTTCCTGGCCGCTTCTTCCGAGGCGACAAACAGCGCGACGGCACCATCGTTGATGCCCGATGCATTGCCCGCAGTGACGCTGCCGCCCTTGCGGAACGGAGCGGCGAGTTTCGCGAGACCTTCCAGCGTGGTATCGGCGCGCGGATGCTCATCCTCCGCGACTACCGTGATCTGGCCCTTCTTGCCCGGAATGTAGACCGGCTCCACTTCATCGGCGAAGTAGCCCGCAGCCTTCGCTTTCGCGGTCTTCTGTTGTGAGGCGAAAGCGAACTTGTCCTGATCCTCGCGGCTGACGTTGTATTTTTCCGCGACGTTCTCCGCGGTCTCCGCCATGGAAATCGTGCCGTACTTTTGTTCCATCAACGGATTCACGAAGCGCCAGCCCAGCGTCGTATCAAACACCTGCGGTTCGCGCGAGAATGCCGCTGTGGGCTTGGCCATCACCCAAGGCGAGCGGCTCATGCTCTCAACGCCGCCAGCAATCGCCAGCGACATGTCGCCCGTACCGATGGCACGCGCAGCCGCAGCCACCGCTTCCATTCCCGACGCGCATAGGCGATTCACCGTCACGCCGGGCACCGACATGGGTAGATCCGCGAGCAACAGCGCCATGCGCGCGACGTTGCGATTATCCTCGCCTGCCTGCGTGACGCAGCCGTAGTAGACTTCGTCGATCGCTGCCCAATCGGCGTTCGGAAACTTCTTCTTGAGCTGAAGCAGCGGATGCGCCGCCAAGTCGTCGGCGCGAACGCCACTAAGGACACCGCCAAAGCGGCCTATGGGCGTGCGGACGCCCTCACAGACATATGCGGTAGGCATGTCCTACTATTTTAGTGTCCGGCGCCAACTAAAGGGCGGCCTTCAGACGTACCGGACATGGCATTGCCCTTCTGATAGTTGCTCATCAGTTCCTGCCACTCGACCACAGTGACGTTGTCCTTCTGATTGCGCTGCTGCTCCCAGTTCGCAATCGCATCCAGACAGGCATGATCGATGTAGCTCAACTGCCGAGTATGCACGTGCACCTCAACCTGGTTCGGCAATCCTTCCAGCGCGTCGATCAACTTGGGCATGCGCAGAAAGGTGGCCGAGCCCTCCAAGTGCACGTCCACCCTCCGGCCGCTATTCTCCACACGCACCGATAGATGAGTGACAGAGTAAATGATCGTAGCAATCGAAAGAACCAAGCCTGCGACGATGCCCGTCAGCAGATCCTCAACCACGATTAGCGCCAGAGTGACGCCGTAGATCGCGACCGGCATGCGACCGTAGTGCATCAGCTTGCGGATATTCTGGACGTTCACCAGTTTGTAGCCGGTGTAGACGAGAACTGCGGCCAGGCTCGCGGTAGGAATCAGCCGCAACACCGACGGTGCCGCAGCCACCAACACCAGCAGCCAAATGCCATGCAGGATCGCGGATAAACGAGTCTTCGCCCCCGCCGTCACGTTCGTGGCGCTGCGCACGATGACACCGGTCATCGGCAGTCCACCGACCAATCCGGCCAGGAAATTTCCCACGCCCTGCGAAAACATCTCGCGGTCGTAATTCGTGCGCTGACCGCCGTGCATCTGATCAACGGCCGTCGCCGAGAGGAGCGTCTCCGCACTCGCGATGAACGCCAGCGCCAAGGCTTCCAAGATTAAGTGGTAGTCCGACAGCCGCGCGAACATGCTCATACTCGGCATCGGTAGCGTGCCAAATAGGTTGTCGGGCAGATTCACATACTTAATCGGAAGGTCCATCGCGTGCGCAACGCCGGTTGCCACCGCGACACCCACCAGCGCACCCGGTACCCACTTCACCCTCGCGGGCGCGAACTTCGACCACAACACAATTCCCACGATGGTCGCGAGCCCCACGATGGCCGCCAAATGGTGCACGGTATCGTCGGACGGCATCACGCCTTTGTAGATGGCCTCTGGAATCGCCAGCAGGTTTCGAATCCCGTTGGCGCGCGGCCCGTCATCCACCATCACATGGAATTGAGCGCCGAAAATCAGCACGCCAATGCCTGCAAGCATTCCATAAACCACGGCAGGGGCGATAGAGCGGAACATCTGCCCCACTTTCACCATCCCCGCCAGCATCTGAAATAATCCGGCCACAACTACGACCGGCCCCAACGATTCAATACCGTAATCCTGAATCAATTGGTACACGATGACGGCCAGGCCGGCGGCCGGCCCGCTTACCTGCAGTGCACAACCGGAGATCGACCCGACAACAATGCCGCCGATGATTCCCGTGATCAATCCCGCGGCGGGAGGAACTCCCGAGGCGAGCGCTATGCCCATGCACAGCGGGAGCGCCACCAGGAACACGACAAAAGATGCAAGCGCGTCCTGCGGCAAAGTATTGGTTTTAGCGTTGGCACTCATAGTTAGGACGCCTGGGCGACACTTTCCAGAGTTTCGGCATCCAGCGGAGTGAACGCACCGCTGGCCTGATCGAACTGATCAATCGTTCCGTGGCCGATGTCGTAATACCAACCGTGGAGTTCCAGCGCACCCTTGCGCAATCGCGTTGCGACGCACGGGTGCGTCTTCAAATGTCCCAACTGGCTGATCACGTTTTCCTTGGTCAATGCCGCCAGGAACTCATCGCCGTGCAAATGCCCGAACTCCGCCTTCGCCATTGCGATGGCCGAATCCGCATGCTCGATCCAGGCCTGCACGGCCTTCAGTTCGACCAGCTTCTCCGGATGCGAGAACGCCCGCATCGCTCCGCAATCGGAGTGCCCGCAGACAATGATGTGCTTCACGTTGAGCACCATCACAGCGTATTCAATCGCGGAGGTGACACCGCCCGCTGAGTTGCCATGCGCGGGAATCAAGTTTCCCACCACGCGGCACTGGAATAACTCGCCTTGCTCGGTCTGCGTGAACACCGACGGCATCACGCGCGAATCGGAGCACGTAATAAAGAGCGTGTGCGGTTTCTGGTGCTTCGCCAGCGCCCGATATTTGGCCTCAAGAGCGGGGTAAACTTCTTCACGGAATTTTCGATAACCAGCTGCAAACGGATTCATAAGCCTCCTTCGATATGTGTGTAGACCCGCAGCCGCGCGCGCACACGCGAAAGCTTAGGGACCAGGGAAAAGAGCGGAATTAGGCTACGGCTGGGGGAGCGCGGGACGGGAGATGATGCTGGCGGACTGGGAGAAAAAAACCAGACTGAACGGCAGGAACCAAGCCAAGGTCGTACCAGGAAACGGTAACGACCGGAAGAACCGGTAAGATAGCAACCGCGTGGATGTGTGCGGCGGCGGAATGCGACCCTGGTGGAGCCTGAAGGAGTTCCACTTCATGGGCATGTTCGCCCTGGGTATCGCGGCCATTGGCGCGCGCACCGCGGTGCTGAGGGCCACGCGTGTGCCTACCCTGATGCGTTCCGTGGCCAGCCGTGCGCGCGTGCATGTCGCCCGAAAAGCCGGCGCCAAGAGCGCAGACTAAGGCAACACACACCTGTACTAAGGCGGACTGGATCCGATTATGCATCCGACAACAGCATATCGGAATACGGGCAGCCTTGCAATAGGTCTATCGGCCCGCTTCCCGATCCTGCTGCCGGGAATAGACTTCTGTGAACTCCGCCCCAAACAGCAGGATCTGCGCCGAGTAATAGATCCACAGCAGCAGCAGCACAAACGACCCGGCCGCCCCGTAGGCGCTGCGGACACCCGCACTCCCCAAATAGAATCCGATCAGAGTCTTCCCCACGGCAAACAGCACGGCAGTTACCGCGGCTCCCGTCCAGATGCTTTTCTTCCCGAACGCCTTGCGATGCAGCATGTGATAGATCGTTCCGAAGAGCAGCAGCGTCAACAGCACCGAAAACACAAAATCCGCCGCCTCCAACAGGAACCGTGGAGCTGGCAACTCCATGTCCAGGTGTTGCGAAACAAACGTGAGCACTGCACTGGAGATCAACGAGGCCAGCAGTAGGACGCCCATCAGCAGCATCAGGACGAAGGCCCAAAAGCGCCGCGTGAGGAAGCCTCGCGTAAAGCCTCGCAGTGCATCGAGCAGCCCATTGTCCGGAGGTTCGGGCTGATGCCAGACGCGGTTCAAGCTATCCTGCAATGCACCGAACGCCGCGGTAGCCGCCAGGAAAACCGCCGCCGCTCCGCCGATCGTCGCCAACCGGCTCGATTCGTTCACCTGGGCGACAATCCCCGCAAGATACTCCGCCGCGTTTGGTCCCAGGTGCTGCGTCATCCAATGCAGTACCGCACCATTGGCGTAGTCCCTGCCAATGAACGCCCCCGCCATCGCCAGCACGATCCACAATGCAGGTGCCAGGGACAGCATCGCATAAAAGGAGAGTCCCGCCGCCAGTAGAGGAGTGTTGTCCCGCTGACACTTCTCCAGCGTCTGCACCAGGATGGAGCCCATCCGCTTAAAGGAACCGAGCATCAACGCGCTTGCGCCATTTCCGCGATGAACGCATCCACTTGCCCGATCGCCAGGCCTCCTTTGGGCCACTTGAATTCGTCCAACAGCACCTTTGAGACCGCGTCCTTCGATTCCCCCTTGCGGACCATACCTTGAATGCGATCCCGCATTGCCACAAACGCCGCGCGCCATTTCGCAAGGCCCGCAGGATCGCTCACCGGTCCGTGCCCCGGAATGATCGTATCGAAATCGAGCTTCGCCGTTTCGTCGATCACATGCGTCCACTCCACCGCGCTGCCGCCCGCCGCATAGTCCATATAAGGAAGCGCGAACTGCCCATTGGTGAGGAAAACATCACCGCTATGAATGGTCTTCAGTTCCGGGAAATAAACGATGACATCTCCATAGGTGTGCGCCCGACCGTAGTGATACGCGCGCACCTCTTTGCCGCCCAAGTGCACTTCGAGTTCATCCGCAAACGTGACCCGAGGCTGACCCGGCTGCTGCAACCGCAGCATCTGCGTCCGGGCATTGCGATGGCTGATGAGTTCCACCGAAGCTGGCATGGAATTGTTCGCACCCGCGTGATCGTCATGGTGGTGCGTGTTCAGAACGTAACGCACCGGTTGAGCTGAAATCTTGCGTACCTGTTCCATCACCGAGGCATAGTCGCGATCGTACATATCGTCGACCAGAATCAGCCCTTCGCCGGTGACGTAGACCGCGACATTCCCGCCGCCGCCCTGGATCATATACAGGTTTTCTTTGACCTTCTGCGTGGTGGCCGGGCGAGTCTGGGTGTGCGCCAACCACGCACAGCCCAGGAACAGGACCGCACTCAGGAAGCGAATCGCCACGGCGCGCATGGACGAACTATACCAGATCCGCACGTGCGTGCTTTAACGCAGGGAACGCCAATTTTCGAGATTATTTTGTGGCGCTCCAATTGCACATGCTCTCCCTTGAAAGGAGATCGAATGCGATCTTTGTTTTTTGCAGTTCCCGTCCTGCTGACGCTCACCGCTTGCAGCACAACTCCCGCTCCAGAGGCCCCGAAAGCCGAAGCCCCTCCGGCGTTCCGACCCGCTGTCAACATCAATGACGTGATGGTCGGCGTGGTCGACCACAATAGCCATATCCTCTGGGACATCGCGCTACCGAAGAAAGCTCCCAAGAGTGACGCCGATTGGCACGCGCTCGAACACGCCTCGGTAACGCTCGCCGCCGCCGGCAGCATGATCGTGATGGGCGGCTCAGGCCCGGACGACGCGAAATGGGCCGCCGATCCCGAGTGGCGCAAAATGGCCCAGAACATGACGGACGCGGCATTGAAGGCCAAACTCGCAGTGGACAGCAAAAACACAGCCGGAGTTTTAGCCGCCGGTGACGATCTGGTGATGACCTGCGAATCCTGCCACGCGAAATTCAAACCGAGCATCCCGGCGCACGTCGCCACCAAGGATCAGCAGCCCGAACATTTCGGCCACTAGCGAAACGGATCGATCACCTGGACGCCGCCATAATCCTGACCGTGCTGCATGTCTTCGCTGAAGACAGTCCGGCACCCCAAAGCCCGCGCGGCTTCGATGATGGCGGCGTCCCAGTAAGAAATTTGGTATCGATGACACGTGGCAAGCGCAGCGTTCAGAATGGCCACAGTCATCCCTTGGATCGGATATTCGCGAAGGTCGTCGATAAACGTCGTGGCAGCTTCATGGGACAGTGGGTCCACCCGCGACGGTCGCGTTGCCTGGGTGTAGAACTCCTGCAGCACCTGCACGGACACGCAAAACTCAGCCTCGCTGAGAATCTCGCATGCGCGGACGCGCTTCGCCTCCTTGTTGGGGCTGAGTCCCAGGCTATAGATCAGTACGTTGGTGTCGACGAAGTGCATCGCGGTCGTAAAGCTCCTCACGGGTCAGGTTCTCTTCCATGAGGAACCCTGTTTGCCCAGCCGCAACACGTTCCGCACGGATTCGATCAATCGTTTCTAACAAGCGCCTGCCACGATCGCGCGCATAGTCGACTTTCGCTAATTCCACCAAATGCATACTTACTAGTGCACTAACACTCGTACCTTTCTCCGCCGCTTTCACGCGGGCCGCGTGATATACCTCATCTGGCACAGAAACTGTGATATTCTTCACAGCTTCACAGTATCACAGTCCGACCTGTTCCAACACCTGTGAAACCCTGCCACACAGCACACTCCCCTATCTATCTGAAAATAAGGATGCAACCATTTGGTCTCCGGCGTGCGTCTAAAGGATTTACGTATGAACAAGCTGTTCCCCCTAACAGTAATGATCATGGCCACTTCCGCGTGGGCGACGGGCCAGGACGATCTCCCGCACGCCGACCTCCCCCAGGCCGATCCCGCACTGAACGTAAACGCCCGCTATCTGATTGATCGCGTCGTACTCAAGCGCGATGTGTGGTCCAGCCGCAGCGTCAGCACGCCCCTGCGCCAGGAGATCGACCAGGTGGTCGGTCAGAATCTCGACCAGTCTATGCTGGAATCGCTCGCTACCCGCCTGCAGAAGGAACTGCACGTCCCCAAAGTCAGCGTACACGTGGCGAAGGGCCACGCACCGGACCGCGTCACCGTCACCTTTGAAGCCGGCGAAAAGGAACAAGGCTTCGATCTCGACATCGACCGCTTCCTCTATCATTCCAAACAGGGCTGGACGGGCGAGGGCGGCGCGTCTGTCAAATTTCACGGCAACAAACTCACCTTCGGCATGGTCAGCGACGCCGACCGCCTGATGGAACGCTACGCCGGAATTCAGGCGGGCTTCGAACGCAAGAACGTAGGCACCGAACGTGTCGGCCTCCGCTTCCGCTTCAACAATTATCACGAGCAGTGGAATCGCACCACGCTTGAGACTGCCTTACCGGGCGAACTCTACCGGACGCGGCAACACTTTATACCGGAGGTGACGATTCGATTGGCAGAGCCTCTCGAACTGTCCGCCGGTGTCGACTTCGCGCGCTATCAGACCTTCCTTCCCAACCCGGTTGCCCTTGGTCCGGGCGCGCGAACCGAATCCTCCAACGCGGCGGTTTCAACTCTGCGCTACCGCCAGCGTTGGGATTCGGGTTCGGATTACAAGCAGGAACTCGCCGCGTCCTACGGCGTGCGCAGTGGTACGGGATTCCTGGAGAGCGACGCGATCTTCACACGGCAATACACAGACGCGCAATATAAGATGGAGCACGGCCACCAGACAGTAAAGGTCAGCTATCTCTCCGGACGCATCACGGGCACGGCGCCCATGTTCGAACGCCTGGTGCTGGGCAACTCTGAGACGCTGCGCGGATGGAACAAGTTTGACGTCAATCCTATGGGCGCGACGCGCGTGGTGCATGGATCGATTGACTATAGCTACCACGCGTTCATGATGTTTTATGACACCGGTTCCAGCTGGAATGTCAGCGAGGATCCGGAACAGAAGCAATCGCTTGGCGTCGGTTTGCAGGCGGGCGGATTTCAAGTGGCGGTTGGCTTCCCGATAAAGACAGGGCGAGCGAATCCGGTGGTGTATGTAGGCATGAACTTCTAAAACACACGATGAATCGGAGGCAAAGCATCAGGTTCTGGTGGATCGCAGCTGCATTTTTAGGCGGCGTGGCGACAGCCATGTTCGCTGAGGAACTCATTCTACGCGCGCAGGGCAATCGCCTGGACTTCTCTACCCCGCGCCTGCACATCATCTCAGGAAGACCACTGGCTCGGCTGCGCAACGCCGAGCCGGTGGCGTTTGATTTTCAGGCCACGGTAGCTTCCACGAACCGCACCAACGTCATCAAACGGAACACGGCCCGCTTCGTAATCAGCTACGATTTGTGGGAGGAGCGTTTCGCCGTCACCAAGACCACTCCTGCGCGGAAAACCGCGAGCCATCTGACGGCCATGGAAGCGGAAGTATGGTGCGTGCAAGAAATGTCGATGGACCTGAATGGCGTCGCAGCGAATCAGCCGCTGTTTGCCTCCATGGACATTCGAGCCGTCGAAGAAAGCGAAACCCGCTTGTTCGGTCGCGGCAACATTACGGACGCTGGCATCAGCTTAACGAGCCTTCTGGAACGCTTCAGCCGCCCATCCAAATCGACGCAGCCGCATTGGAATTTAGAAGTCGGACCCATCACGTTGGAACAACTGCGACGCGGCGGTTGAGATCCCGCACATGAATCGACTTCGCACACGCCTCATCGGGGCTTTTGTGCTTGCCACGGTTGTCCCCCTCGGCCTTACGCTCTGGACGACCCTCCAACTGGTCGACCGGAGCCTGGAACTGGCTCCGCTCAATGAGCTGGAAAGCGTCACCCAGTCCTTGGAACAAACCGGTCGCGAGCTGTATCAGCAAGCCCGCGAGTCTCTACGCAAAGACGTCGCCGAAGGCAAGATCGAGGGCACGCCCGCCCCGGATTACACCGGCCCGGATGGAGCGTTCGTCTTAGACGGAACCAAGGGCGATGAACTCCACTACTTTCTGCGTCGCGATGGAGTGATGCTCGAATATTCCCGAGCCCTGCACATTCCTCTTCAACAGCTCACTGAGCAGATCTCAGTGGCGCGCAAGAAGCTGGAGATTCCCGTCGCGAATGTTCGCGGCGGCTTCAGTCAAGTGCTGATCCTCATTTCGGCTGGACTCTGGTTCGTCGCACTCGCAGGCTTGGTCTACTTGGCCGCCCGGATCAGCCGCCCGATCCGCCATCTCACGCAAGGTCTCGGCAAAGTAGCAGCGGGAGACTTAACCACTCGCGTCGAGAGCAGCGGCGAAGGCGAGATCGGCGAGGCGATGGTCGCCTTCAACCACATGGCTGGCCAGATGCAGCAGGCTCGTGAGCATCTCATCCAAGTGACACGGGTCGCCAGTTGGCAAGCTCTCGCTCGCAAGATGGCACACGAAGTAAAGAACTCGCTGACTCCCATTCGACTCACAGTAGAAGAGATCGCGAGCCGTCAAGGCACCAACGATCCGTTCATGGAGCAGGCCGCCCAGATCGTCACAGACGAGATCACAACTTTAGAAAAACGAGTGCGCGCGTTTTCGGACTTCGCTGCAGAGCCTCCGGTTATGCCTGAGGATATCGATGTGAACGCCATGCTCGAAGAGCGCGTCGCGTTCCTGAAAGCCGCGCATCCCGAAGTGACGTATCAAACCCGCTTGAGTGCCGATCGTCCGAAAGCCTTGGCCGATCCGGACCTCGTGAAAGGCGTGCTCACCAACTTACTGGAGAACGCCGCGCAAGCCGCTAAAGCGGGAGGCGTGGTTCTCGCACGCACCACGATGGATGCCGAGCGAGTCGATGTCGAGATCCACGACTCCGGCCCCGGCTTAAGCGCGCAAGCGAGAGCAAGCCTCTTCGAACCAACCATCTCCTTCAAGAAGGGCGGCATGGGCTTAGGCTTGTCGATTGCGCGCAGAAGTGCCGTGTTATGCGGTGGTGATTTACAAACATTCGATGCAGAATTAGGCGGCGCCGGATTCCGGTTGGTCCTGCCGCGAGGGGCAAATGGCGAATAAACGCATCCTGGTTGTCGACGACGAAGAAAACATCGGACGGAGCCTCCGGCTCATCCTCGAACGGGAAGGCTACACCGTGAGCCTCGCCTCCAGCATCGCCGAAGCCCGCGCCTTGCCCTATCGCGCCGACGCGTATCTGCTCGACGTGAAACTGCCCGACGGCAACGGTATCGACTTACTGCGTTGGCTGAAAGCGAACGATAGCGAAGCCCCGGTCGTGATGATTTCCGGACACGGGACGATCGCGGACGCTGTCGAAGCCACCCACGCCGGCGCCTTCGATTTCTTAGAGAAGCCCCTTGGCCGCGAGCGCGTCATCCTCGCCGTAAAACGGGCGCTAGAACATGGCAAACTCAACGACGAAAACAAACGCCTGAAAGAAATGGTCGGCGGCGCAAGAATGATCGGCGCGAGTGCCGCATTCGAGCGCGTGTTGGAGCAAGCCACCCTCGCCGCTCGCAGCGATGCCCGCGTCTTAGTCACCGGCGAATCCGGCACCGGCAAAGAACTGCTCGCCGCGCACGTCCATTCCGAAAGCCCCTTCGCCGCAGGTCCGTTCATCAAAGTGAACTGCGCCGCGATCCCCACCGACTTGATCGAAAGCGAACTCTTCGGCCACGAAAAAGGCGCCTTCACCGGAGCAACGTCCTCTCGCAGAGGAAAGTTCGAGTTGGCCGACGGCGGCACTCTCTTCCTCGACGAAGTCGGTGACCTGCATTCTTCCTCGCAAGCGAAACTGCTAAGAGTCTTACAGGAAGGCGAATTCCACCGCGTCGGCGGAGAACAATCCATCAAAGTTCAAGTTCGTGTGCTAGCCGCCACCAACCGCGATCTCTTGGAAATGGTGAGCCAGCAAAAGTTCCGCGAGGATCTCTACTATCGCCTCTGCGTGGTCCCCGTGCGCATGCCCAGCCTTCGCGAACGCCGCGAAGATATCGCGCCTCTCGCGGAGTATTTCCTGGGCGAGTTCTGCTCGCGCAACAATTTCCGAGCCAAGAAATGGGGCGAAGAAACCCTCGCCATCCTGGAAGACTACGCCTGGCCCGGCAACATCCGCGAACTGCGCAACACCGTCGAGCGCATGGCCATCCTAACCCGCGGCGACGTGATCGACGAAGAAGCCGTCCCCGTAGAAATAAGAATCGCGAGAGGCTCGTCCACCAAGAGCAACCTTCGCGACGCAAGAGATTCCGCCGAACGCGAACACATTCTCAAAGCCCTGGAAGAAGCCAAATGGAACGTCTCCAGCGCCGCCAGGGTTCTGGGCATGGAACGCACCAACCTGCACAAACGCATCCGAGCATTAGGTCTCGAACGCGGCAAGTAACGCACGCACTCGTGCGTGCCGCATCGACACTCATGTCGATGCCTGCCGATTCGTCCGCAACGCCAAAGGCGTCGAGAAAAGTCTCGACGCAGCCCGCAGAGTGCGTGCGCCACACAACCCACCTACGGCACGTCCGGCCGCTGAGCCCGCAAGCACTCCGACATCACATCGAGGAACGCACCGTAGTTTTCCGCTCCCGCCACAAACGGATTCGGGTCTCCAGCCTTGCGATTCTTCGACGCCGTCAACCGAGCCTCAATCCCATCCATCAACGGATGATTCTGAATCTCAACATCCACCTTCATCCGTAGCGCGGCTTCCTTGAAGCGCGCGATCGACGCGAGATACGTCTGGATCGTCGCCACATCCGGACGCGCCGGCAGCAAGAGCGTTCCTCCAAACAACCCAGCGACGTGCGTCGCAGTACCTTCCTTCACCGGAAAGATCAAACCGAGCGAACCCGGAGTATGTCCCGGGATCAGCACGGGCATCACACTGACCTCTCCTAAAGTCAGAGCCTGTCCCTCCACGGCGATCACATCCCGCCGAGGCGCGTTCGCTTGCGCCTTCCCCTTGCCATCCGCAGGCCGCAGCATGTCCCAGTCCTGAGCCGTGAGCGCAACCTTCGCACCGAAGCGCTCTTGAAAATAGAACGAGCCTCCCGAATGATCGCCATGCCCATGCGTAACGATCACCAGCTTCACCTGCGCCGGGTCGAGCCCGAGCGCTTTCATCCCCGGCAGCAACACCGTCTCCGTCTGATTCGCCGGCAACGAATCAATCAAGATAATCCCGTCGCGCGTCGTCAGCGCATACGCAGTGGTCCCCGAATCGCCGATCGCGTACAGATTGTCGAAGATCTTCGTCGGCACAATCGGCGGATCGGTCGCCGAATTCGCCCGAGGTTCCACGCAGAAAAACTGATAGGCGGCCTGCCACTGAGTCCCCGCGATACGCCGGGCATTCTCGGCATGTGTCTGACCATGGCACAGCGCGCTCCACAGCAGTGCATTGGCAACAAGGATTCGCATAGGTATACTTTATCTGAAGCAGGGGGGAATCAAATGCAACATATCCGAACGCTGTGCGTGTTCACCGTATTTGCCGCGAGCTTAGCCGCGCATCACGGTACGGCTGCGTCTTATGACCAAACCAAGGTCGTCACCTTGAAAGGAACCGTCACCGAATTCATGTGGCGCAATCCACATTCGGCGTTGTTTCTCGACGTGAAGCAACCCAGCGGCGAAACCGTCAACTACTCCATTGAGATGTTTAGCCCGAGCCTTATGGTGAAGCAGGGATACACCCGCACGGTTCTCAAGAAGGGCGACGCAGTGGAATTGGACGCGCATCCTTCGCTCGCCGGAACGACTTCGGGCGAATGCCTGGGATGCCGGTTGCTGGTGAACGGCAAGGACCCGTCGACAGGTGGCCAGGGCCGCGGCAAAGGAAAAGGGAAGCAATAATGTTGCGCCTAGCCATTGCATTTGCTCTGTGCCTGCCGGCCTTTGCGCAGACACCTGATTTCAGCGGCTCGTGGACAAAGGGCGGCGGCGGTGGAGCGAGCACCGCGAAGAACGCAACACAATGGGGCGGCGAAGTTCCTTCGTATACCCCGGAAGGTCTTGCGCGCTTCAATTCGAATAAGCCCGGCAAGGGTCCGCGCCAGATTCCGCCAGCGAATGGCAATGATCCTATGGGCGAAGCGAATCCCCCGGGTCTGTATCGCACGCTGATCTACAATCGGCCGTTTGAATTTGTGCAGACCAATGGGAAAGTAGTGCAGCTGTTTGAATGGGCCAAGGTGTGGCGGAACATTTGGACGGATGGCCGACCCGTACCTGAGGACGTTGCGGCGGGGCCGTATTGGTACGGCTACTCGGTGGGCAAGTGGGACGGCGACACGCTGGTCATCGAGACGCTCAGCGTGGATGATCGCGCGTGGATGGATGAGTGGGGCACGTCGTTCAGCAGCGATGCGAAGTTCACCGAGCGGTGGAAAAAGACCGGTGCGGATCGACTCGAAATGACCCTCACAGTGAACGATCCAGCGACCTTCACGAAGCCCTGGACCAGCGCTCCGCAGACGTACAATCGCCTGAAGGGCGAAGAAGTGCTGGAGATGATCTTCGCGCCGATGGACGAGAAGATTTTCAACCAACGGATTCGTAACCCAGCGGCGGGCAAGTAGCGCACGCACTCCTGCGTGCCGCCTCGAGACTCATCTCGAGGCCTTCCCCATCGTTCACGAAGCCAGGTCTCGACACGAGTGCGAGGTGCGTGCGCTACCTAGCTCTGCTTCGCTTCTAACTCGGCCCAACGGGCGTACAGAGTATCGATCTCGTCCTGGCCCTTTTCAATGTCTTTGTAGAGTTGATCTAAGCTGCGAGGATCGTTCATCGCGACGTTTTGAACCGAATCGCGCTTATCGTGGAGAACCTCTTCTTTTTCGGAGATGGTTTTCTCCATCGCCTCATACTCGCGCGCTTCGTTGAAGGAGAGCTTTTTCTTCGCGGACGAGGCGGAACTCGACGAAGCCTTGGTCGAGGCGGCCTTCGGCTTGGCCTGCTTGCGCGAGGATTGGTCCGCGGCCCATTGCGAGTAGTCGGCGAAGCGGCCGGGTTTTCCGCTCTCATCCAGGCCCAGAACGATTGTGGACACGCGATCTAGCAAGTAGCGGTCGTGGGTTACGAGAACCAACGCGCCTTCGAACTCGAGAAGGCTCTCTTCCAAGATTTCGAGCGTTGGGATGTCGAGGTCGTTGGTCGGCTCGTCGAGGAGCAAAAGCCCCGCAGGCTCGAGCATCAGGTTCGCGATCAGCACTCGGGCTCGCTCGCCGCCGGAGAGTTTGTGGACGGGCTGGTCAAGTTGTTCGTTCGTGAACAGGAATCGCGCGGCCCACGAAGCGACGTGGATGACGTTGTCGCGATAGATTACAGAGTCGCTGTCGGGAGCGAGCGCTCGCCGCAGAGTCACCGTGGTATCGAGCTCGCGCTTCTGATCGAAATACACAATCTTCAAGCCGTCGGCGAGTTGAACTTCGCCCTTTTGCGGCTGGATGTCGCCTCGCAATAGCTGTAACAGCGTTGTTTTGCCGCTGCCGTTCGCGCCGACCAAGCCCACGCGCATGCCGGACATGATGGTGAAGTCGAGGTTCTCGAACAGGGGCTTTTCGCCGAAGCCGAAGGTGACCTTGTCGAAGTGGACCAGGCGTTTCGTCTTCTGGCCGCTGCCAACGAAATCAATATTCGCGTTGGAGGTCTGGCTGCGCTGCCGCAAATCGGAGAGTTCGGAAAGCAACTCCCCTGCGCTGTCGATGCGTGCTTTCGACTTGGTCGTGCGAGCCTTCGGGCCGCGGCGGAGCCACTCGGTTTCAATGCGGGCGCGATTCTCGAGTGCACTCTTGCGCTTGTCCTGAGCGTGCAGGAAGTCGGCTTTGAATTCGAGGAACGCGCTGTAGTTGCCCGGCGCCTGCAGAATGCTGTCCGGGTATACCTTGTTCAACTCGGCCATGCGCGTCGGAACGTTTTCCAGGAAGTAGCGATCGTGACTGACGATGACACAGGCGAACGGCGCGGCTACCAGCATCTTTTCCAACCACTCGATTCCCGCCAGATCGAGATGATTGGTCGGTTCGTCGAGCAATACGATTTCAGGATTCTGGACCAGGGCTTCCGCAATCGAGAGCCGCTTGCGCCAGCCTCCGGAAAGCGTCGCAGCCTCTGCCTCGAAATCTTTGAAATTCGAACGGCCCAGGGTTTCGGATTCACGGGCCTGCCATTCCGTCTCCGGAATGCGTGCAGCCTTCAAGGCGCGGCGCATCACATCGCGAATGGTGATGCCCGGTTCGAAGACGGAGTCCTGGGGAACAAACGCGAGGCGCACATTGCTGCGGAGCACCAGGTCGCCGTCGTCCGGCTCGATGCGCTGCGCGAGGATCTGCAGCAGCGTCGACTTGCCGGAGCCGTTGGGGCCAATCAGGCCGAGGCGTTCACCGTCATTGATCGTGAGCGAGACGTTGCGAAAAAGCGGCTTTGCGCCGAACGATTTCGTGACTTTATTGGTATTAAGTAAGAGGGCCAAAGCGGGGAGTAACTTCTATTGTCTAACAATATCGAGCCTCACGTACTTTGCGGACGCCAACGAGTCCAGTTTGCCGTTGCCAAGACGTACACAAGAGGCATGTACCAACATCCAGCGAGCAACCATTCCCATGAGTGCAGGTTGGCCGGCGCTGGCCACCAAAATAGCGCTGGCACTGCGAACGCGGTTGTCACTGACGCAACCCAAAGCAGATTGCGGACTGCTGGGGATTGGTCGGAACGGCTAGCTTGGCGCATGCCCCATAGCGCCGGAATCAAGATCAACAGCACTTGCAGAACGAACGGCAACACTCTGGCATAGAACGCCGAGGAGAAGAATCCACCGTTGACATCGTAGTTATAGGGCGCAGCGGATCTTGAAATCCCCGACATCACGAGATACACCGAAAACAAGATGCCGATGACACCCCTGGCTCGCCCCGCAACTTTACCGATAACGTGACCGCTACTCCAAGACCAGCCAGCTAACAGGAATGATCGGCTGGACAGAAACAGCAGTCCGTCAAGGACCGTCGAGTGGGATTCCCGGAGGTAGTTCAGCTCGATATCGGCATAGTTGCGAAACACCCAAAGCTGTAGGGCGTATCCGTTCGCAAGCCAACTCCCGCCCGCAATCAACAATAGGGCCGTGGGTGCGGCGACTCCTGCCAACGCAAGCCATGGACGCCAGTTCATCCATAGTCCGGCTTGACGTCGGACGACCAACCCGAAAACGTCATGAAGAGTCTGGAGGGCGGTCTGGGCGGATTCGTCGCAGTCCCCGCGGACCGCCGACCGTTCATCGGGGTCCAGAGTTCGCGACAGAAGATCGGTGAGCCACAACAAAAGTGAGTTCATAAAATACCCTGCCTGCTGATACCCCAGGATGCGCCGCGAGTCACCCTTGTCATGACTTCGTAAAAGGCGGTCGCTTCTCGGATTCCCTTTGCGGTCACACGAACCATGCGTTTTGCCCGACCACCGCGCTGGGCTGTGGACTCTCCCATCCACGTTTTCAGAAAGCCCTTGGTCTCTAATCGATCGAGCGTCGTATAGAGCGCCCCGATGGAGCACCGCTTCTCCGTGGCGTTTTCGATTTCCTGTCGAATCGCAGCACCGTATGCCTCATTCCCGAGCCTTGAGGCAGCAGTGAGCAAGAGGTATTCAAATTCCCCTATCATTACTTACACATTGTGATTCTAATAGGTGGTTCTGTCAAGCCGTTCTCACAAGATCGAGAAGAACGCAAACGTGACAAAATATACCTGATGCTGGATCGAAGAAATTTCATTTATGGCGCCGGAGCGGTGCTCGCGAGCAGGGATTTGTTCGCGGCTGAGTATGACCTGGTGGTGCGCGGCGGGCGCGTGCTGGACCCGTCGCAGAAGCTGGATCGCGTAACGGATGTAGCGGTAAAAGGCGGCAAGATCGCTGCAATTGGGCCAAATCTGGTGGCGGGGAAGACCGTGGACGCCAAGGGGAAACTGGTGGTCCCCGGGTTGATCGATTTCCACATGCACGCGGGCGATTTGAAGCTGACGCCGGCGGAGGTGCTCTCGACGGGGGTCACCACATTTCTCGATGGCGGTTCGCGCGGGGCGGACAATCTGGATGAATTGGTGGGCGTCGCGAAGAATGCGAACCGCATGCGGATCTTCATCAACATCGCGCGACTGGGGAACAACAATTCTGCGGGGCGCGGGGAATTTCTCGATGGGCTGGGGACTGCGGATATCGCAAAGTGTCAGGCGGCGATCGAACGCAATCGGGAATACGTGATCGGAATCAAGGCTCGGTTGTCGCGCGGCGTTGCGCTGGATCAGGATGTCGAGGTGTTGCGGCGGGCTCGTGTGGTGGCGGATGCGGTGAAGCTGCCGATCATGATTCACATTGGCGATACGTTCTCGCCGCTGCCAAAGTTGCTCGCCATGCTGCGGCCGGGGGATATCGTGACGCATCCGTATGCTCCGCCGCCGCATGGGATTTTTGATGACAAGGGGAAGATTCTGCCGGAGGTGTTTGCGGCTCGGAAGAGGGGAGTCCTTTTCGATTTCGGGAACGGACGGCTGGAACATTGGACATGGGATCTGGCGCAGAGCGCGCTCAAGCAGGGGTTCGCGCCGGATATGATTTCGACGGACTTGAATCTGACGTCGCGCACCGATCAGGTGTTTGATTTGCCGACGACGATGTCGAAGTTTTTGGCACTGGGGATGCCGTTGCATGAGGTAGTCGCTCGCGTGACGATTGATCCGGCTCGTGCGATGAAGCCGCTAAATGGGCTGGGAACGCTGCGTAAGGGAGCAGTGGCGGACATCACGGTGCTCACGCTTACCGAGGGAAGTTTTGATTTCCTCGACAACGCGAACACCGTGCGTAAGGGTACGCAGAAATTATCTACGCACGCCGTGATTGCTGGCGGAACGCTTATTTAGCGCGCGGCTTCGCACCTGGCGTGAGCACCGGAAGAGCGAGAATCCAGTCCTTGTTCGTCGCGTTGTCGCGCACGACGGTGTAGAGCGTCTTGCGATCCGCACCGCCGAACGTCGCGGTGATGGGAGCGCGCGGGGTCGGGATCATGCCGAGGTTCTTGCCGGTTTTATCGACCACTTGAATACCGCCGGGGAACGTCACGTAGATGCGGCCTTGTGCGTCGAACGTTAAGCCGTCGCCACCGCCACCTTCCCACTTCGCGAACTCGCGCTGGTTGGCGAGCGAGCCGTCACTCTTCACGTCGAACGCGGCCAGCGTTCCACCGTTGGTCACGAAGAGCATCTTCTCGTCGGCGCTGAGCAGGATGCCATTGGTGCCCAGATTCTCGCCGTACCTGGTGACTTTGCCCTTCGGGTCCACGTGGAAAACGGTGCCGGCGGTGAAGTAGACTCCGCCTTTGCTGTCGGCCGTCATGTCGTTGACGACAGTGCCGATGCAGTCGAGCGTATCGCCGTTGGGCATGCGGTCCGCGAGGTACTGACGCTTGGGCAGGAGCTGTTCGACGGACGGCATGAGGCCGCGGTTGAGGATGAAGAGCGCTCCCTTGGTATTGAACGCGAGCGAGCCGCCCGTGTTGGTGCCGGTGAAGGCGACGGTGGCTTTGCCGGTGCTGTCGAGTTTCACGACCTCGCTGTTGTCGTTCTGCGCGATGAGGAGATCGCCGTTGGCGTCGGCCGTGAAGCCGTCGGCGTTGTTGCCATCGACGGTCCAGACTTCTTTCCATTGCAAGCCAGCGTCGACAACTCCGGAGATCGCGGAGATGGTGTATTCGCGCAGCGATGGCGCGGGTGCGGCTTTTGGAGCGCCGCCCCCTTTCGGTGCGCCACCTTTTGCAGCCCCTGCACCGCCGCGGCCCGGGGGCGGAGTCTTGCAGGTGGCGACGACTTCGGCGTAGTGAGAATCGGAGCCCGCTTGAATGCCGGGTCCCGTGGTGCGGGGCGCAGGTGGCGGCTGCTGAGACAGCGCGGCGACGGCGGCAGTGAGGACGGCTGCGGGCAAAAGGTATTTGGGTTTCATCGTGGGCTCCGCGTATCAGGGTAGCGCACTTAGACCGGATGCGCTTTTGCGATTTTGTCATTCAAGCGGATACCGAAACCGGGGCCACCGGAGACTTTTGGCCATGCCTGCGCAGATCTGGACGTTGGCGGTGGAGATGGGACCGCTCGGGTTGTGTGGGGCGCCGTTCGCAGCTATCTGCGTTCATCCCATTCATCTGTAGCCGATAAAACTCTTGGCCTTGCACCTACCGAAACTCCGGCAACCCCCGCACAATCCGAGCCGTCTCCACACTCACCCGCACCACCTGCCCCACCAGCCGCACAATGTACCCCGGATCGTCCTCCCGGTTTGGGTCCGATTCGCCCTTGACCTGATACTGATCGATCACCCACTCCAGCGCCGAGCGCGACCCCAGCCGGTATGCAAACGTCTCCGCCGGAATCCCGCAAGCTGCAGCGACGCATTCACCGCAACCGACTGCTTGTCCGCCGCCAGCTTCATCTTGACCACGCGCTCGCTGCACTCTTCTCGATCACTTCCTCCAGCAGCCACGGCTCCAGACCTTCATAGCCCACATGCAACCGACCCGAGCGAAATCGACGATTCTTTGCCAGGATTCCCTTAGACCATTTCCAGGACTAAATGTTTTATAGAATACTTAGGAGAGATCATGTCGCAAAACCTGTTCGTAGAAAACGATGGCTTAGTGTGCCCGGAAGTCGGTTCGTGGGCCGATACCAAATATCGACTTCTGGCGCTCTATGACGAGCTATTTTAGACAGGCATGAAAAACAAGTGGGATCAACGAATCTACGTCGATCTTTATTCGGGTGCGGGTTACGCGCGCATGAAAGGGACAAAGAAGATCCTGAAGGGCTCACCTGTTCTAGCTCTGACCGTCCCGCATCCATTTGATAAGTACGTCTTCTGCGAAGAAAATGGGGAGTTACTCGATGCGCTGAAGGCTCGCGTAGCTAGGCTCTCACCTCAGGCACATGCGTCGTATGTTCAAGGAAGCTGCGACGAGAAAATCGATCAGATCTGCGGAGAAATCCCCAAGGGTTCGTCAGTTTTGACCCTTTGCTTGGTGGACCCGTTCGACTTTGGAATCAAGTTTGAAACACTGCGGAGACTAGCCAGTGTTCGTATAGACTTCGTGGTCTTGCTCGCCATAGGAATGGATGCGAATCGCAACTACGATCACTACGTAGATGGAAATTCGCCGAAGATCGACGAGGCTCTGGGAAACTCTGAATGGCGGGATCGCTGGAAAGCAGTCGGTGTTAGGAAGAGCGATTTCCGCCAGTTCCTGGCGGCTGAATTCGCGATGAGCATGAAGTCTCTCGGCTACCTTGAGCAACCGCTCGACCGGATGAGATCGGTTAAGTTGCCCGAAAAGAACTTGCCGCTCTACTACCTCGCGCTGTTCTCGCGGCACAACACAGCGTTTAGGTTCTGGGATGAAGTGCTGAAATATAGTGACGACCAAATGGATCTCTTCAGATAACATGTCGCTACTTTCAAAAATCGAGTGGACCGACGCGACTTGGAACCCAGTTAGCGGCTGCACAAAGGTGAGCCCCGGCTGCAAGCACTGTTATGCCGAAAGATTCGCTGAGCGTTTTCGCGGCGTACCAGGACATCCCTTTGAACAGGGTTTTGATTTGAAACTTGTGCCACACAAGCTTGGCGAACCACTGCGATGGAGTGAGCCGAGGATGATCTTTGTCAACTCCATGAGCGACCTGTTTCAGGATGGGGTTCCGGAGTCGTATATTTCTCGGGTCGCGACGACGATGCAACTGGCGCGGTGGCACACCTACCAAGTGTTGACAAAGCGCTCTGAACGGTTGCGAGACATACTGAGCGGACCGTTGCGTGACGCTGCAGGCGAGCCGCACATTTGGTGGGGCGTCTCCGTCGAAGACCGCAAATACGGACTTCCGAGAATCGCCCATCTGCAAGCGACTCCCGCTGCCGTCCGTTTTCTGTCGGTGGAACCACTTCTGGAGGACCTTGGTGAGCTTCCTCTGGATGGCATCTCGTGGGTAATTGTGGGCGGCGAAAGCGGACCCGGAGCACGCACGATGAAAGAGGACTGGGTGCTCTCCATTCGTCAGCAATGCAAGGTTGCCGGTGTAGCGTTTTTCTTTAAACAATGGGGAGGCGTGCGTAAAAAGGTGGCGGGCAGAATATTGCGAGGCCGGACCCACGACGACATACCGAAACGTGTCGTGAACCCTAGACTACCCTCGCTACTACGTCTGCAGCACGCCCTCGCTATGGAAAGCGGCACTCTAGTACAAGTAGAACGCTAGGCGACTGGAAGCTGCGTCGTCTCCACCAGCGAATCTCCGCCGCCAGCTTGTCGTTGGTGTCCTTCGATTCCCACCACGCGCCGCCCGCCGGAATAGGTGGAAAGCTCCGCGATCAGGGTCCAACTACGCCGCCGCGCGGCCTTGGCCAGCAGCTTCTGAAAAGGCCCCTTCGGCCCCAGTTCGTGGTCTACGGACTGTTCGCCCTTCAGGTGCCGGAGGTCTTTAAGGTATGCCTTGATGAGCGGATCGTTCGGAGCAAGCTCAAGCATTGGATTCCCTGTATGTTAGCAAGCCCCACCGGATCAGCGTTCATCCGTGTTCATCTGTGGCCAATATCGCTTCGAACTCGGGGACGCTCTCACATGCCCACGTCCGGCGTGCGTTCCCTCCAACACCCGGCCCCTCCGACACGCGGTGTATCACAGTAAAGGGAAAGTGACGGAGAAGCATTCTCCGCGCCGGACCATCGAACCGGGCCAGCGCTCCGGCGCAGCGGACGAAGGCGCAAGACCTTCATTTAAGAGCTTGTCTAAGTCGAACGCGAACCTCGTCCCACCCGACCGTCTCCACCGCTCCCGAATCTAACTCCGCGATCCGCGTCCCAGTCTCAACCCGCCACAACTCCGCCGCATCTTGGTCGACCTGTGTATCCAAACTCTCCAGAAGCGAATCGGCCAGTGCCGCCCGCTCCTCCGCCGAAAGCGCCAGAGCTTGGGTCAAAATCTCCGTTTGCATCGCCATGCCTAGATTGTACGCCGATTCCCTGTATCTCATTCATCCGATTCATCTGTGGCCAATCCATCCTTCCGTCCAGCCCACTCATCCAGCGTTCATCTGCGGCCATGAACCCAAGTCGCCTCACTTCCACCCCTTAAACGACCCCAGCCCCTTCACATAACTCATCAAATCTACCGGCGGCGCAGGCCCCAGCGCCTGCAGCCGCTCGATCAGCCGCAGCACAAAAAAGATCAGCGTCTCCTCTGCTTGACTGATGCGCACCGACCCTTTGTACTCGAACGCAAAGCTGCTCATCGCGCACCCCAGGTCCATTCGCTCCATCGGCAGCATCGTCTCCAGCGTCAAACGCAAGGTTTCCCTCGCGTTTTCCGCCTGCCACCGGCACTCCGTGGCCAGCAGGCCTGCCAAAATCGGTCGCTTGTTACGGGCCCCTCTCAGCTTCCGGACCGAAGCCGCTTTCTCCCCCGCGTATCGTAGAAACGTCCCATCCATCTTGTGCTTGACTTCCAAAACAGCAAAGACGGACTCGATAGGAAGGTGGATTCCGGCATCGTGCGGGACCAGCAAAGGGAACTGCAGGTCGTCATAGACGGCAATATCAATTTGCTGCGATCGCTTGCCTTCGCTATTGATGACAAAGGCAGGCGACGCCTTGAAGCGTTTGGGAAGATACGCCCGCAAAAGCGCCAGCCATTGCTGTTCGCTAGCTGTCCCCTGCGACGGCCCGTGCTCAAAAACGCCTCCCATGATGAGATCGCTCATCATCTTGGCCTGCGCAAGCTTGAATACCTCCCCTAGATGGAGTTGTCCGGAATCTGGTGGCCTTGACATCGTGCCATCAACGTAACTTGTCCCAAACGAACATCCACGCGCAAAATAATGGGATCCAGCTGAGAGGACACGAGTTGGGCCAGCAATATAATTGTCATCCTTACTTGACAGAGATGCACTCATATTGCATAATGCAGTTAGGCTAAATAGAGCCGCGAGATTCCCTGGAGGAGCCACTAACAATATGAGCAAAATTATCGGCATTGACCTCGGCACCACGAACTCCGTCGTCGCCGTCATGGAAGGCGGCCAGCCGGTCGTCATCCCCAACCAAGAAGGTGGCCGCACCACCCCGTCCGTTGTCGCGTTCGCGAAATCGGGCGAGCGCCTCGTCGGCACCGTCGCCAAGCGCCAGGCCGTCACCAACCCCGAACAGACCATCTACTCCATCAAGCGCTTCATGGGCCGCCGCTACGACGAAGTCTCGGAAGAGATGAAGCTCGTTCCTTATAAGGTTGTCGCCGGCGAGGGCAATGACGCCCGCGTCGAAGGCGGCGGTAAGAAGCAGTCCCCGCCTGAAGTCTCGGCCATGATTCTCGGCAAGCTCAAGGAAGCCGCTGAAGCCTACCTCGGTGAGAAGGTCACCCAGGCCGTCATCACCGTCCCCGCGTACTTCAATGACGCGCAGCGCCAGGCCACCAAAGACGCCGGCAAGATCGCGGGCCTCGAAGTGATGCGTATCATCAATGAGCCGACGGCAGCCGCACTCGCCTACGGCCTCGACCGCAAGAAGAACGAGACCATCGCGGTCTACGACTTCGGCGGCGGCACCTTCGATATCTCCATCCTCGAAGTCGGCGATGGCGTTGTCGAAGTGAAGTCCACCAACGGGGATACCCACCTCGGCGGCGACAACATTGACCAGAAGATCATCGACTGGCTCATCCAGGAATTCAAGCGCGACATGGGGATCGATATCTCCGGCGACAAGATGGCGCTGCAACGCCTGAAGGAAGCCGCGGAGAAAGCCAAGATCGAACTCTCGACCTTGCTCGAAACCGAAGTCAACCTGCCCTTCTTGACGGCGGATGCCAGCGGCCCGAAGCACTTGGCCGTGAAGCTGACCCGCGCTCGCTTTGAGCAGATGATTCAGGAAATCGTCGACCGCTCGATCGAGCCTTGCAAGAAAGCGTTGACCGACGCCGGCCTGCAACCCTCGCAGATCGACGAGGTCGTTCTCGTCGGCGGCACCACGCGTATCCCGAAGGTCCAGGAAGCCGTGCGCAACTTGTTCGGCAAGGATCCGAATCGCAGCGTGAACCCCGACGAAGTCGTCGCGGTCGGCGCAGCAGTCCAAGGCGGCGTGCTCGGTGGCGAAGTGAAGGACGTGCTTCTTCTCGACGTGACCCCGCTGTCTCTTGGAATTGAAACTCTGGGCGGCGTCTTCACGAAACTCATTGAACGGAATACGACCATCCCGACCCGCAAGGGCGAGACCTTCTCCACCGCTGCGGATTCGCAGACCTCGGTTGAGATCAAGGTCTACCAGGGCGAACGTGCGATGGCCAAGGACAACCGCATGCTCGGCGTGTTCCAACTTGTCGGCCTGCCCCCCGCCCCGCGCGGAGTGCCGCAAATCGAAGTGACCTTCGACATCGACGCCAACGGCATCTTGAATGTCATGGCGAAAGACAAGGCCACCAACAACGAACAGAAGATCACCATCACCTCCTCCTCAGGCTTGAGCAAAGAGGAAGTCGAAAAGATGGCCAAGGACGCCGAGTCCAACGCCGCCGACGATCGTAAACAGAAGGACACGATCGACGCCCGCAACCGCGCCGACAACACGCTGTACCAGGTCGAGAAGATGCTCAAGGAGCATCGCGACAAGGTCAGCCCCGAAGATGCCAAGGCCGTCGAAGACGCTCTCGAAGCCACACGCAAAGCAATGGGCGACGGCGGCGTCGAAGACATCAACAAGGCAGTGGACAACCTGACCGCGTCCAGCCACAAGCTAGCGGAGGCGATGTATAAGGCTGCGAGCGCGACTCCTCCGCAAGGGGAAGCTCCGAAACCGGAAGAACCCAAGAAGGATGAAAACGTAGTCGACGCCGAGTTCGTAGACGTAGACGACAAGAAGTAACTTGCAGTCATAAAGGAGCGCGCAGCACCGTGCTGCGCGCCTCAAACCCATGCCAGCCGATTACTATCAAACTCTCGGGGTCGAGCGAACTGCCAGCGCTGAAGACATCAAAAAAGCGTACCGGCACCTCGCGCGTAAGCATCATCCCGACCTGAACCCCGGCGACAAAGCCGCTGACGAACGTTTCAAGCAGGTTCAGGCCGCGTATGATGTACTCAGCGACGCCAAGAAGAAGACCATGTACGATCAGGTCGGCTTCTATTCCGAATCCGGCGCGCCCCAGCCCGGAGGTCCGCAGGGTGGACCCAATATGGGTTTCGGCGGCTTCGATTTTTCCGATTACTTTGCCAAAAGTGGTGGTCGGCCTCCCGGCTCCACCAGCAACCAAGGTCCGGAAGAGACCGCCAACTTCCAGGACATCTTCAGTCAATGGTTCGGCCGCAGCCAGAACGCCGCCGCGCAAACTCCGCAAAAAGGAACCGACCTCGAATACGGTCTGAACATCGACTTCTGGCAAGCCATCAAAGGCACGCAAGCGCGCATCACCATCTCGCGCCACGAAATCTGCGTCACCTGTTCCGGCAGCGGCCAACGCAGCGGTAACAACACCCTTTGCCCGGAGTGCAACGGCACCGGCAACGTCACCCAAATGGCCGGAGCCATGAAGTTCAGTCTCACCTGCCCCAAGTGCGAAGGTAGTGGACGCTTGCGTGGTCGTTGCCCAACCTGCCACGGCGACGGCCGCATCGCGAAAAACGAAACCGTCGAAGTCCGCATTCCCGCCGGCGCACAACAAGGAGCCCGCCTCCGCGTAGCCGGTAAAGGCAACGCCGGAACCCACGGAGCCCACGCAGGCGACCTCTACATCACTCTGCGCGTCGAAGAACATCCCTTCTTCCGCCGCGACGGCGACGACATTCACATCACCGTTCCCGTCCGCATCGATGAAGCCGGCCTCGGCACCAAAGTCGAAGTCCCGACAATCGACGGCCGAGCCTTGCTCAAAATCCCGCAAGGGACCAACAACGGACAGAAATTCCGGCTGCGCGAAAAAGGCGTCACTCGCGGTGACTCCCGAGGCGACCAGATCGTCGAGATCTCCATCCTCGCCCCCGACGTCCGCGACGAACGCAGCCGCGAACTCTTGAAAGAGTACGCCGAACTACATCCCGAAGACCCCAGACAGGAAATCTGGAGTAAGGTGTAAACATGGCAAAAGTGAAGAAAGCTGCGTTCATGATCTCGGCCGTAGCCGAGCAATACCAGCTCCACCCACAAACCCTCCGCATGTACGAAAGGGAAGGCTTGCTCACCCCTTCCCGCAGCGACGGCAACACGCGCCTCTACACCCAGGACGACGTCGAGCGCCTCGAAGTCATTCTCAAGTTGACCCGCGAACTAGGCGTCAACCTCGCCGGCGTCGAGATCATCCTCAACATGCGTGAGAAGATGGCCGAGATGCAAAACCAGATCGAGCAATTCGTAAAAAGCCTCAATACCGAAATCACCCAACGCTCCCGCCCCATGGAGCAAGAGCAAACCCAGACCACGCTGATGCCCACCATCGACGTGAAGCGCACCAGGAAGATCTAACCCCCCTTCTTTGCGCAACTTTGCGCCTTCGCGTGACCCTGAACTTGCTTGGTTTGAGCGATAATTTCAGGCAGGGAGCGCAAGAGCATATGAGACAACCTCCGAAGCGTTACGCTCTGTGCGTCGACACTGCCGGTTACGAAACATCGCTCCGGGAGGGGAGACTTTATCGCCTGATCCCCGATTCCCAAGCTAACGAGGATGAATTCGTCCGTGTAATAGATGAAAGCGGTGAAGATTACCTCTTTCACAAAAACCACTTCGCGTTCATAGAGCCTGCGGTCTAAATATGAAGCAGCACGCGCTCGGCCCAATCGTAATGCTAGCCGCTTGCTTCTTGCTGACAGGCTGCGACGACCTCCTGGTCACCACCAAACTCCCTCCCATTCAAGACGACCGAGTGATGGGAGTCTGGGCCAATCCGGAAGACCCGACCGATCTCGGCATCATCGGGAAACGGGGCGACGGCTACGCGATCAGGCCGCAAGAACCGGGTGGGGAACCGACCCTCTTCACTCTCAGTCGCGCGGGCGACGCGCTCTTTGCTCAGATCGAAGAGAAGTGCGCGAATCATGTTTTCTCCTTTCGCGGAGACTCGCGGACTTGTTACCAGATCGTGCGGCTGGACTTCGACGAAAATTCCATGACCTTCCGGCAACTCGATCCTGGTGTCTTCGAGAAGATTCCGGACGTGAACGTGGAGTACAGAGTTGCGACATCGCATCCCAAACGCGGAGACAGCGTTACGTGCGCGCTGATAGAATCCCCTGGCCCCGAATTGCTCGCCTTTTTGGCTTCCCTACCCTCGGACAGCTACAAGGCGGGAACGCGGATGCTCCGGAAGGAATAAAGCACTCGGGCCGACGCTTGCCGTCAGGGCAACTGGGTGTCGAGACGAATCTCGACACGGCACGCAAGAGTGCGTACGCTACATGCTGGCGACCCAGACCACTAGCTGGACCGACGGCTGAGCTCCCGGAAGAGCCACGCGCGCGCAAGACTCCAGTCGCGGCGGACTGTGCCGACCGACACTTTCAACGCCTCGGCTGTTTCCTCCAAACTGAGGCCTCCGAAGTAGCGCATCTCCACAACCTTGCTCTGGCGCGGGGCGACCTGTTCCAACTCCTTTAACACTTCGTCGACCAGTTCCAAATCCGGCTCCCCGGGGAGCGGCTCTTCGTCGACCTGCGAGAGTGACACCTGCACCATTCCGCCGCCGCGCTTCGCTCGACCGCTCGACCGGGCGTAGTCGACTAGAACCCGGCGCATCATGTTCGCCGCGATGCCGAAGAAGTGCGCTCTGTCCGACCACTGCACGCCTTTCCAATCCACCAACTTCACATACGCTTCATTCACCAGCGCGGTGGTCTGGAGCAGGTGACCGGGGCGCTCGCCGGCCATGTAGTGCGCGGCCAAACGATGCAGTTCCTTTTCGACATGCGGTGTCAGGGCCGCCAGGGCTTTTGCATCGCCTTGGCCCCACGCCACTAAAAGCTGCGTAATCTCTGTCCGCGTATCCTCTGCCATGCGCAGAATTCAGACTATCACGGCGGGATTCCGGGATATTATGAAGATTCATGTCCCCCGACCGCTGGCGTCGCATTGAGGAACTCTATCACGCTGCCGCCGCGCGTCCTGCCCACGAGCATCGCGTGTTCCTGGAACAGGCCTGTCCGAGTGATCCCGCTCTGCGCGAGGAAGTCGCGTCCCTGCTTCAGCATGCACCTAGCGACAGCCCCACCCGAACGGTTCCACTGGCCGGACGGATTCAGGAAGGCAGCACTCTCGGGCACTATCGGATCGAGCAGCGGATTGGTGCGGGCGGCATGGGCGAGGTGTTCCGCGCTGTCGACACGAGACTGAACCGCAACGTCGCGATCAAGGTTTCGCACGGACCGTTCAGCTTGCGGTTCCGACGCGAGGCGCTGGTGCTGTCGTCGCTGAATCATCCGCATATCTGCACGCTGTTCGACGTGGGTCCCGATTTCATTGTGATGGAGTTGGTGGAGGGCGAAACGTTGCAGGCTCGCCTACAACGCGGCGCGCTACCGCTTGCGGAGACCGCGCGCCTGGGCGCTCAGATCGCCGACGCTCTTGCCGAAGCGCACGCGAAGGGGATCACGCATCGCGATCTGAAGCCGGGGAACGTGATGGTCACGAAGAAAGGCGTGAAGCTGCTCGACTTCGGGCTGGCGGGCGTGGGCGGCGATACGCTGACCAAAACCGGAGCGGTGATGGGGACGCCGGCCTACATGGCTCCGGAACAGTGGGACGGGAAGGAATGCGACGCGCGCAGCGATATCTTCTCCTTCGGTTTGCTGCTGTGCGAGATGGCTACGGGAAAACGAGTGGGACAAGGACAGCGGCCGGACTTGGGTGCGATCCCGGAGAAGCTCGCACATACGATCGAGCGATGCCTGGAGACGAATCCGGAGGACCGCTGGCAGACAGCGCGCGACATCAAGGCCGAACTTGAGTGGGCGGCGAAACCAGCCACTGGCTCGGGACCGGTGGAAGACAAGCGCCGCGGTTCCCTGCTGTGGCCGATCGTGACCACGCTGGCGCTTGCGGCACTCGCCGGGTTGGCGTGGCTGCACTTCCGCGAGGCTACACCGCAAGCGGGTCTGACCTACTCGGCGATCCTGCCGCCCGAAAACACTTCCTTCGACTTCAAAACAAATCGGGGTCCGATCTCGCTTTCGCCGGACGGGCGGAGCATGGTGTTCGCGGCGACGGATGGGAACGGCAAGAGCCAACTCTGGGTTCGCGCGCTGAATACGCCTACGGCGCAGGCGTTGCCTGGTACCGAAGGTGGGATGTTTCCCTTCTGGTCTCCGGACAGCCGCTGGGTTGGGTTTTTCGCCGGCCGCATGCTTAAGAAAATTGACACGCGCGGGGGACCTCCGATCGAACTTGCCGAGACGGCCGGCGCGCTAGGCGGTTCCTGGAGCGCGTCCGGGACGATCGTGTTCGCATCGGAGCTCTTCACCCCAATGCGGAAGGTCTCGTCCGATGGCGGCAAGACTAGCGATGCTGTCGCGGCGGGTACGGAAATAGGGAACGCTTATGGGTTTCCGTGGTTCCTGCCAGACGGGGAACACTTTCTATTTTCGTCTTGGGGAGGAGCGGGTCGAATCAAGCTGCGCGTGGGATCACTCGGCTCGACGGCCAGCACAATCGTGGGCGAGGCTGATTCCAATGCGGTTTATGCCGAGGGGCACTTGTTCTATCTGCGTCAGGACTCCCTCATGGCACAAGCCTTCGATTCTCAGTCCTTCAAGTTGAGCGGAGAAGCGGTGCCCATAGCAGAGCACGTAGAGCGATTCCCGGATCTGGTCAGGTTCGGTGCATTTTCGGTGTCCAGCAGCGGCGTGCTCGCTTATCAGGCTGGCGACGGTGGAGCAGTCAAACAACTGACATGGTTCGACCGCGATGGTAAGTCGGCGGAGACGGTTGGGGAACCGCGAAACTTCTTCGATATCGAGCTTGCGCCCGACGGGAAACGCGTGGCCGTCTCGGCGCCTGATGGACTCGGGAACTACGATCTTTGGATGCACGACTTATCGCGGAATCTGGCGACGCGGTTTACTGTCGATCCAGGAGGAGAATACTGGGTGGTATGGTCTGCGGACAGCAAAAACGTCATTTTCAATTCCACGCGCAAGGGGCATTACGACCTATACCGGAAGTCTGCGGATGGATCCGGAGCCGAGGAGTTGCTCTACGCCGACGACACGGAAAAAGTCCCTGTTAGTTTATCCCCAGACGGCAAATTTCTGCTGTACTTCACGGGCGGCGAAGCGAAGCACTACATGGGCCAATTGGCATTGACGCCCGAGCGGCCAGGAGGTCCGTTGAAGGGCATCCTACGGGAGACGGGGTTCAACGAACAGTACCCGCGTTTCTCTCCCGACGGAAACTGGGTAGCGTACGATTCCGATGAATCGGGACGGTCTGAGACATACGTTGCGCCATTCTCGCGGCTCACGCAGAAGCAACAGATCTCGAAGAATGGCGGTGGGTATCCACGCTGGCGGCGGGATGGCAAAGCCATCTTCTACGTGGCGGCGGGCGGGCAATTGAGAGAGGTCGATGTTCGCGTCAACGCGGAGGCAATGGAGCTAGGTGAGGAGCACGTGATACCGGCGCAGATTGGTGCTGGCGGCTATTCCTACGACGTCTCCGCGGACGGTCAACGCATTCTAGTGGCGGTTCCCGCCCAGAGCGGTCGAGCCGCGCCCGTTACGCTGGTCCAAAACTGGCCGGCAGCGTTGACACGCTTAAGCAAGCCTTGAACGGACCGCGGGAGGCTGCGCGGGGTGAGGAAGTCGCTTCCCAACGTGAGCAAGATCGAATCCAGATCTCGAATGAAGGAGCCCGCAACTCCCGTTGGCGGGCGGGCGTCGGTCAAGCACTGACCTCCGCCCGCCTCCGAGTCGTTAGCGGCCTTCCAACCAGTTGATGTACTTCTGCGCGATGGCTTTGCCCATCGTCACTCCGGCTTGGTTGTCCATTTCATAGTGGATGCCAGCCCAGATGCGGGAGTCTCCAGCTTCCTTGCCCCAGGCTCGCAGTGACACCGCGCGATCTGGGAACAGATAGGCGAGCAGTTCCACGCGGGCCGTCGACAAGGCCGAATGATTCGACGGATACGACGGGAAGTTCGGCACGGGGAACAGGGGCGTGATGGCGGTGTCCAACATGCTCGGGCGCAGATACCAGTAGGTGTACTTGGAATCGTTGCTGGCGATGAAGGTGTCGAAGAGGATGGCCGCGAGGGCGGCGTAGGCTCGGGCTGCGCGTGGTGGATTTTGATCGAGCTGATCCTCAAATAGAAGGCGGCTGAGCATGGTGTGGAAGTCAGTGAACGAGCCTTCGGGCGTCTGATAGTAAAACGCCTTCGAGTTGGTGGTGAAGGTGCGCGGGAAATTTTTCACCGCGTCGGCTTCGGCGCGCACTTGCGTGGAGGTGCAGGAGGGCGGCGCGGGTGAGCGGAATTCGCTGGGCGTGCTGATGATGATCGGCTTCCAGTTCGGCATAGTTGCGTTGCCGGGATTGGTCCCGACCCAGTTGCAGGCGCCTGTCGGAATGGTGCCGCCGAACACCGCGTCGGAGCCGTCCAGCTTGGCTTTCGCGATGACCTGCTCGGCTACGCGGCGTCCTAGATCGCGGCCGGCGAAAAAGTCGCTGGGGTATTGGACGCCAGCATAGAGGCGCGAGTGGCCTGCTTCTTCGGCCATGGTTTCAAAGGCATTCGCCTCCGCGGGAAGCAATGCAGCTAAGACAGTTGCTGCTGCATACGCGGCGGCGGCGTGTTCGGACGGATACGAGGGACTATTCGGCACGGCGACGCGCGTGTTGATGCCGGGTTCGAGTTGGTTCGGGCGCGGGCGGTTATAGAAGTACTTCGATTCCCAGGCTGCAATGGTGGCATCGTGCATGGCCAGCGCGACGTAGGCGAATACGCGGTGCGGGAACGCGGTGGTGGGCGTGCCGGCGTTCTGGCGTTTGACGATCAAATCAATCCAGCGATACTCGGGTGCACCGGCGTCCCAGGTGCGAATCTTGCGTTCGATCTCGCTATTGTTCAGGTTGTTGGCGACGGCTTTTACCCAGGCGGCTTCGCCTCGGCTGTCGGCTTCGTTGGGGGGCGGCGGGACTCGATAGTCCTTGCCGGAGGAGATGACAAAGGTTCTCCAGTTTCCGGCTGCAGGCTCGATACCTTGGGCGAGTCCCACGGCGGCGGAGGCGGCCAGCGCTGCGGCCCAGACTAACCGGCGTGCGTTGCAATTCATTCGTGACATCTCAAAATCTCCTTTTGACGGTTGAATGCCGTCACTTGGAAAGGCGCGGTCTTGCGATGAAAGTGCTAACAGCAACGCGCTATACTTCCTGGCATGCCAAAATTTCTAGTAGAAGCAAGCTATAGCGCCGACGGGTTCCAAGGGTTGGCCAAGGACAAAGCGTCCGGGCGGAAGGCCGCGATCGCGAGCGCCGCGAAGAAGCTGGGCGGGAAGCTGGAATCGATCTATTTCTGCATGGGCGAGAACGACGTGATCCTGATCGTCGATATGCCGGATTACGTCACGGCGGCGGCCCTGAGCGCGGCGGCATCGACGGCGGGAACGGCTCGCACGAATACGACGCCGTTGTTGACTGTAGAAGAGATGGATAAAGCGCTCGGGATGAGCGTCAGCTACCGAGCTCCGGGAAAGTAGTATTCCAGGGCAGATTAGCGGGGGAGATCGGTGTCAGACACCATAACTCCCGATCTCCACTATATCCCTTGACACGTATATACGCTTAAACGCATACTACGGGCATGGAGTCTGTCTTCGAAGTCATCGTCGAGCCGAACCGGCGCGCGATTTTGAGTTTGCTCGCTTCGTCGCAGCAGTCGGTTGGCGAGATCGAACGGCTGCTTCACATGCCGCAACCGACCGTGTCCAAGCACCTGCGCGTACTGCGTGACGCGGGGTTCGTCGAAGCCACGGTGGACGCGCAACGCCGACTGTACCGGTTGCGGCCGGAGCCACTGCAAGAGGTGGATGCCTGGCTCGCTCCCTTCCGCCGCTTCTGGTCGGCGCACCTCGATGCGCTCGAACGTCATCTCGATCGCATGCCGAAAGGAAGGAAGAAATGACGTATCGCGACCAATATCAACCGGGTCCAGCAACCGGGGCCGAGGTGTTGAAGGACGGGGACAAGTGGACGCTCGCACTGGTTCGGGAGCTTCACCATGCTCCGGAGAAAGTGTGGGAAGCGATCACCGATCCGGCGCACCTCTCCGAGTGGGCTCCGTTCGACGCAAACCGGAACATGGCGGCCGTGGGACCAGTAACGCTGTCGACAGTCGGCACTCCGACACCGCAGATTTCTGAAACCACGATCACGCGCGCTGAAGCGCCGCGACTGCTGGAGTACAGCTGGGGTGGTCAAGAAATGCGGTGGCAACTCGAGCCCATTGCCGGCGGCACGCGCCTCACGTTGTGGCACAGCATTGACCGCCGCTACATCGCGATGGGAGCTGCGGGTTGGCACGTTTGTCTCGATGTCATGGATCACATGCTCCTCGGCACTCCGCTGGGCAGGATCGTGGCGGGCGACGCGATGAAGTTCGACGGCTGGCAGCGCCTGCACGCTGAGTACAAGAGGCAGTTCAGCGATGAGTAAGAGCTCTCTCTATTGGATCGCCACCGGGCTCTTCTGTCTGCAAATGGGCTTCACTGCGTACGCGCAACTGAGCCTCCCGCAGGTCGCGGAGGCGTTTGCGCATCTTGGCTTCCCGGACTATTTCCGAGTCGAGCTCTCGTGCGCGAAGTTTCTGGGCATCGCGCTTCTGCTTGCGCCGGTGCCCTCGGTCTTCAAGGAGTGGGCCTATGCCGGCTTCGCGATCACGCTGGTGTCCGCGTTGATCGCGCATCTATCGGTCGGCGACGGCCTGGACGCTTGGGGCTGGGCGGCAGGAACTGCGGTGTTGTGGGCGTTGTCGTACTACTCGTGGCGGAGGAGAATGCAATGAAATCGGCATCCGAATCGATTGACGAAAAGATCAAAGAGCTGGGAGACTGGCGCGGAGAAATGCTGGCGAAGGTGCGCGCGATCATTCATGCGGCGGACCCCGAGGTTGTCGAGGAGTGGAAATGGATGGGCACTCCCATCTTTTCGCATAGCGGCATCCTCTGCACGGGTGAGACTTACAAGAGTGTGGTCAAACTTACATTTGCCAAGGGGGCGTCCCTTCCCGATCCATCGGGGCTATTCAACTCCAGCCTTGAAGGGAACGTTCGGCGCGCGATCGATATTCGCGAGGGCGAGAAGGTCAAGGAAGCGGCTCTGAAGAAACTCATCCGCGCGGCGGTGCAGCTGAATCTGCAGAAGAAGAGCAAGTAACTTGATACTCTGAGCGAATGGCTTCGCTCACCAACAAAATCGCAATTGTCACCGGTTCGACCAAGGGCATTGGCCGGGCGATCGCGCAACGCCTCGCAGAAGAAGGGGCGGTGGTTGTGACCACTGGACGCAGCGACGGGGCTTCCATCGCGCTGGATCTGCGCGAGCCTGAAGCGGCGCAGCAGCTTGTGGACTTCACCCTCGCGCAGCATGGGCGGATCGACATTCTGGTCAACAACGCGGGGGCGACGAAGCGTGGAGATTTTCTGGATCTCACCGACGCCGACTTCGCGGATGGCTTCGCCTTGAAGTATTTTGGGGCGGTGCGACTGACGCGCGCGGCTTGGCCGCATTTGAAGGCGAGAGGTGGATCGGTGGTCTACATCTCGGGCATTGGGGGACGGACGCCGGGAGCGCAGTTCACGATTGGCGGCTCGGTGAATGCGGCGCTGTTGTCCTTCACGAAGGCGATGGCGGAGCTCGGGGTGAAGGACGGGGTGCAGGTGAACGCGATTAATCCGGGCACGATTCGGACGGAGAGAATGAAGGCTCGGCTGAAGACACCGGAGGACGAGGCGGCGTTCGTGCGCGATTCGAAGGTTACGCGGATCGGGGAGACTCGGGACATCGCGGCGCTCGCGGCGTTCCTCGTGGGGCCGGAGGGGCGGTTCTTGCATGGGTCGCTGATCGACGCGGACGGCGGAGCGACGAAGACAATTTAGAGATCGGGAGTTATGGTGTCTGACACCGATCTCTTAGTCGCCCATTACTGCGGAGACCGGCTCGGGAGCTTTCACCGTGCGGTTCTTGCCGATCCAGGATTGCAGGCCGGCCATGTAGGTGTAGAACACGGGGGTCAGATAGAGCGTGACTAGCTGGGAGAACATCAGGCCGCCGACTACTGCGAGGCCGAGGGGCTGACGGGCTTCACCACCGGCTCCATAACCCATGGCGATGGGGACGGCTCCGAACAAGGCGGCCATCGTGGTCATCATGATGGGGCGGAAGCGGATGAGGCAACCTTCGTAGATCGCTTTGATCGGGGGCAGGCCCTGATTGCGTTCGGCGTCGAGCGCGAAGTCGATCTGCATGATGGCGTTCTTTTCCACGATACCGATCAGCATGATCAGGCCGACGAAGGCGTAGATGTTGAGATCCATGTGGAAGATGTAGAGCGTCGCGAGTGCTCCGAAGCCGGCGGACGGGAGGCCGGAGAGAATCGTCAGCGGGTGGATGTAGCTTTCGTAGAGAATGCCGAGCACGATGTAGACGACGAAGACCGCAACCAGCAGCAGGACCCAGGTGTTGCCTAGCTGGCCCTGGAACGCTTTCGCGGCTCCCTGCCATGCAGTGCCGACTTCGACGGGGACATTGTCGGGGTTGGTGGTGATCGCGTCGATCTTGGTGAAGACGTCACCGAGCGAGGCTCCGGGAAGCAGGTTGAAGGAGACCGTCGCGGCGGAAAGTTGGCCGTAGTGGTTGACTGACTGCGGTCCGACTTCCTGCTTCACTTGCGCCAGGGTGTCGAGCGGGATCAGGCTACCTGCGCCGGCTTTGAAATACAACATCGACAGCGCGGTGGGGTCGGACTGATATTGCGGTTTCAGTTCGAGGAGAACTTTGTATTGGTTCGACGAGCCGTAGATGGTGGAGACCCAGCGAGGGCCGTAGGCGTCGTAGAAGGAATTTTCGATCTGGTTGGCGTTGACCTGCAGGGCCGCGGCGCGGTCGCGGTCGATGGTGATGTTGATTTGCGGGCTGGTGATGGCGACGTTGGTGGTGACGTCGACCACGCCGGGGACGACAGAGATTAACTCTTCCAGGCGCGCGGCGGTTTCATACAGGGCGACTTTGTCCACCGATTGCAGGGAAAGCTGATAGAGGCTCTTCGTCACCTGGCCGCCGATGCGAACGGTGGGCGGGTTTTGCAGGTACACCTTCACACCCGGTACGTTCTCTAGCTGCGGGCGGAGGTCGGTGATGATGTCGTCGACCAGCTTGGTGCGTTCGGCACGCGGGCGAAGGCGCACGACGAGTTGTCCGTAGTTCGGGCCGCCCAGAGTGCTGGACGCGGTGCCGCCCACGGAAGAGGTGAAGGCCTCCACATCGGGATGCGCGCGGACCACCTCGGCGACGGTCTTCTGGTAAACCGACATCTGTTGGAACGAGGTTCCCTGCTGCGCTTCGGTGATCACGGCGAGTTGGCCGGTGTCCTGGTCGGGGATGAAGCCTTTGGGGATGAGTTGGAAGAGATAGCCGGTTCCGATCAGCACGGCGACGAAGACCAGCATGGTCACGGGGCGGTAGCGCAGGACCACTTGCAGGCTGCTGTCATAGACACGCAACATCCAATCGAAGACGGCTTCGGTGGCGCGGTACAGGAAGCCGTGTTCGCCATGTTTCACGCGCAGGAAGCGGCTGCACAGCATCGGAGTGAGCGTGACACTGACGACGCCGGAGATTAAGATCGCGACGCAGATGGTGACGGCGAATTCGCGGAACAGGCGGCCGAGAATGCCGCCCATAAAGAGGACGGGGATGAAGACGGCGGTGAGCGATAGGGTCATCGACACGATGGTCGAGCCGATTTCTTCGGAGCCGATGAGTGAGGCTTCGAGCGGCTTCTTGCCGAGTTCCATGTGCCGGAAGATATTTTCCAGCATGACGATCGCGTCGTCGACGACGAAGCCGACGGAGAGGATGAGCGCCATCATCGACAAGTTGTCGAGGCTGTAGTCCATCATATACATCACGGCGAACGTGCCGACGATGGAGAACGGCAGCGCGAGGCTGGGAATGACGGTGGCGGAGACGTTACGCAGGAACAGGAAGATGACGCCGATGACCAGTGCCAGGGTCAGCAGCATGGTGAGCTTCACATCGTCATAGGACTCGCGGATAGTTTCCGAGCGATCGTAGAGGATGTCCATGTGGACCGACGGAGGGAGCTCGGTTTGGAACACCGGAAGCAGGCCCTTGATGTTGTCGGTGACGGCCATGGTGTTGGTGCCGGGCTGGCGCTGAATCGCGAGCACGATGGCGCGTTGGTCGTCCTGCTTGGTGTAGAACCACGATGCGGTCTTGTCGTCTTCCACGCTGTCGACGAGTTCGCCGAGTTCCTGCAGGCGAACCGGGACGCCGTTGCGATAGGCGACGACGAGTGAGCGGTATTGGTCGGCGCTGGTGAGCTGGCCGGAGGTTTGCAGGGCGAAGGAACGCTGGGGTCCGGTAATCTGGCCGGTGGGCAGGTTGACGTTCCAGGCTCGCAGGGCGTTTTCGACTTCGTTGATGCCGATGTTGTGCGAGGCGAGCGCGTGCGGGTCCATCTGGACGTGGACGGCGTATTTCTGCGCTCCGAGCACCTGCACCTGCGCGACGCCGTTGACCATGGACAGGCGCTGGGCGATGCGGGTTTCAGCGAACTCATCGAGGGTCCACAGGGGGACCTGCTTCGATGTGAGGGTGAGGTAGATGATGGGCTGGTCGGCCGGGTTGACCTTGGCGAAGGTGGGCGGCGTGGGCATGCCTTGCGGCAACTGACGGGAAGCTTGCGTGATCGCGGCTTGTACGTCGATGGCGGCGCCGTCCATGCTGCGGTCGAGATCGAATTCGAGAGTGATCTGCGTGGAGCCGAGCGAGTTGATGGAGGTCATCGACTCAATACCGGCGATGGTGGAGAACTGATTTTCGAGCGGCGTCGCGACCGAGGCGGCCATCGTATCCGGGCTGGCACCGGGAAGTTGCGCGGTGACCTGCAGCGTGGGGAAGTCGACGTTGGGAAGATCGCTGACCGCGAGTTTTTGATAGGCGACGGAACCGAAGAGCGCGATGGCTCCCATCAAAAGGCTGGTGGCGATGGGACGTTCAATAAATGGCTTCGAAAGATTCATGCGACTGCGTTCTTAAACCTTAATCTCCGTAGCCGGGCGCGGGCTGCTGGGGCGGCGTGAGGATCGCGCCTTTTTCTTTTCTGCGTTCGGTCACACGAGCCATGTAGGTGTAGACGACGGGCGTGAGATACAGCGTCATGATTTGCGAGAGGCCGAGGCCGCCGAGCACGGTGAGTCCGAGCGGACGGCGCGCTTCGCCGCCAGGGCCGGAGCCGAAGGCGATCGGGATGGCGCCGAGCATGGCGGCTACGGTGGTCATCATGATGGGGCGGAAACGGATGAGGCAGCCGCGGTAGATGGCGTCGCTGGGGGAAGAGGCTCCCGCGCGTTGTTCGGCCAGCGCGAAATCGATTTGCATGATGGCGTTTTTCTTCACGATGCCGACCAGGATGATCATGCCGACGAAGGAGTAAATGTTCAGTTCGCCCTTGAAGATGTAGAGGGTGAGCAAGGCTCCCAGGCAGGCCGAGGGCAAGCCGGAGAGGATGGTCAGAGGGTGGATGTAGCTCTCATAGAGCACTCCGAGGACGATGTAGACCACCAGGATGGCGATCATGAAGAGCAAGCCGAGATCGCCGATGGAATCCTGGAAGGCGGCGGCATTGCCGGAGAAGCTGGCACTGACGTTGGCGGGCAGGCGTTGCTTGGCCAGATCGAGAATTTTGCCGGTGACGTCGCCCAGTGCAATCCCGGGCTTCAGGTTGAACGATACGGTGACCGCGGGCAGCTGGCCAGAGTGGGAGATGCTCTGCGGTCCGACGGTTTCTTTGACTTTGGCCAGAGAATCCAGGGGAACGAGCGCGCCAGCGCTGGTCTTGAAATAGATCTTCGAGAGGTAATCGGAGTAGGCCTGATACTTTTTCTGCACTTCCATGACGACGCGGTATTGCGTCTTAGCGGAGTAGATCATGGAAACGTTGCGCGGACCGTAGGCTCCGTAGAGCGCGTTGGAAATGTCCGACGGGCTGAGGCCGTAGAGAGCGGCGCGCTCGCGGTCGATGTCGACGTGGATTTGCGGGCTGCGGAATTCGAGATCGCTGTTCACGTCCTGGACTTCGGGGATTTCCTTGAGGATGTCTTCAAACTCTCGCGCGCTGGCGTAGAGTTCTTCGGTATCCGGACCTTGCAGCGTGATGTCGTTATTGCTGCGGGAATTGAAGTTGCCACCACCAATGCGGATGGGGGGCTGAATCTGGGTGACGACATTCACGCCGGGGATGCGCGCGAATTTCGGACGCATGCGTTCGGCGATCTGTTGCGCAGTGGAGGTGCGCGGCACCTTCAGCATGGTGAAGAAGCGCGAGTTGTTGCCGTTGCCGGCGTTGGTCATGAAGGTTTCGACTTCGGGGTCCTGACGAACCACTTCGGCGACCTTCTGTTGCAGTTCGACGGCCTTGTAGAACGACGTGCCCTGCTGCATCTGCACGTTGATCTGCATCTGGTCGTTGTCACCGTTGGGGATGAAGCCCTTGGGGACGAGAGTGTAGAGATAACCAGTGGCGCCGATCACGGCGAAGAAGACGACCAGCATCGCCGCACGATGGCGAAGCACGCCGCGCAGGCTCCATGCGTAAGCGTTGAGGAGTGCCTGGAAGCCGCGATCGGTAAAGCGGTAGAGCCAGCCGTGTTTCGTGGTGTGATCCTTCAACAACAGGCTGCACAGCATGGGAGAGAGGGTAATCGAGACCAGACCGGAAACCAGGATCGCGACGCAGATGGTGACGGCGAATTCGCGGAAGATGCGGCCCAGCATGCCGCTCATGAAGAGGATCGGGATGAAGACGGCGGCCAGAGAGATGGTCATCGACAGGATGGTGAAGCCGATTTCCTTGGAGCCCTTGTAGGCTGCGGCCAACGGGGTCATGCCGGCCTCGATGTGGCGGACGATATTCTCCAGCATCACAATCGCGTCGTCAACCACGAAGCAGACGGAGAGAATCAGAGCCATCATCGAGAGCGTGTTCAGGCTGAAGCCGAACAGCTTCATCACGGCGATGGTGCCCAGGATGGAGAACGGCAGGGCCATGGCCGGGATGATGGTGGCTCGGCCGCTGCGGAGGAATACGAAGATGACTACGACCACCAGCACCATCGTGGTGCCCATGGTGCGTTGAATGTCGCGGAAGGAACCGCGGATGGTATCGGAACGATCGCCGCGGGTGGTCAGGCTGACCGACGGGGGAAGTTGCGCCTGGAAGGTGGGAAACAGCGCCTTCACAGCGTCGGCCACTTCGATGGTGTTCGCGCCCGGCTGCTTCATCACCTGCATCTGCACCGCGCGTTGCATCTTGCCACCGTTATACATCCAGGCGGCGTTCATGTCGTTCTCGACGCTGTTGACCACGTCGGCCACGTCGGCGAGACGAACGGGAGAGCCGTTGCGCCAGGAGATGATGAGCTGGCCGAAGCCCTCGGCGTCGTGCAATTCGCCGTTCAGTTTCAGGGTGTAGGCTTCGCGAGCACCGTACATGGTGCCGGTGGGTGAATTCGGATTCCAGTTATTGATGGCGTTAGTGACTTCGTTGATGCCGATTTTTTTGGCGACTAATCTATCCGGATCGAGCTGCACGCGGACCGCGTACTTGGTCGCGCCCTGTACCTGCACCTGCGCGACGCCGCTGACCATGGAGATGCGGGGGGCAACGACGGTTTCGGCGAAGTCGGACAGATCCGACATAGCCACGGTGTCGGAGATCAGGGTCATGTAGAAGATGGCCTGATCGCCGGGGTTTTGTTTCTTGAACGACGGCGGGGCGGTCATGCCGGAGGGAAGCAGGGGCATGGCCTCGGCGATGGCGGTCTGCACGTCGACGGTTGCGCCGTCTACGTCGCGGCTAATGTCGAACTGAAGGGTGATGGAGGTGCTGCCGCTGCCACTTTGCGAGCGCATGGAATCCACGCCGGCGATAGTGGTGAACTGACGTTCGAGGACGGTGGCTACGGACGAAGCCATGGTGCCGGGATCGGCGCCGGGAAGATTAGCTTGCACCTGGATCGTCGGCATTTCGACGTCCGGCATGTCGCTTACGGGAAGGGTCTGATAGGCGACGACGCCAAACAGCGCCAAGGCAGCCATCAACAGGCTGGTTGCGATAGGGCGCCGGATGAATACTTCGGAAAAGTTCACAGCATTGTCCTCGCTGGAGCCTGGCTATTATGCGCCGCCGGAATTGCCGCGCTTACTTTTGTCGAAATTGCCTGTGCCCGTTTTTTTGCCGCCGTTGTCGCCCGCGGGGGCGTCGTCGGATTTGCTTTTGCCCTTGCCGCTGCCCTGGCCGCCGCTAACCTGCACGGTGGAGCCGGGTTGCAAGCGCAACTGGCCTTCGGTGACGACGGTTTCGCCAGCCTTCAGGCCTTCTTCGATCACCATATCGATATCAACGCGCGGTCCGACTTTGACGGGGCGGAAGGCGACTTTGCTCTGATCGTCGACGACGTAGACGAAGGTGCCGTCCTGTCCGGTTTGGACGGCTTGGTTCGGAACCACAACAGCGCCGCGGCGTGTGGTCAACTGCAGGGTCACGTTTACAAACTGTCCGGGCCACAAGGTGTGCTTCGCGTTGGTGAAGGTGCCTTTGAGGCGGATGGTTCCGGTGCTCATGTCGACCGAACTGTCGATGAAGGTGAGCGCTCCGGTCTCGACGGCGGCGGTTGCCCCCGTGTTGTCGCCCTGGGGATGCGTGGTGACGGGCAGTTTCCCACCCTGGTCGAAGTAACGCTTGATTTCGGCGAGCCGGCTTTCGGGGACGGCGAAGGATACGTAAATCGGCTCCATCTGCTGGATGACGGCGAGTTCGGTGTTGTTGGCGGTGACGATGTTGCCGAGCTTTTGGGTCACGTTGCCGGTGCGGCCGTCGATGGGGGCGAACACAGAGGTGTAGGTCTTTTGCAGGCGGATGTTGCTGATGGCGGCCTGGTCGGCGGAGATCTGGGCTTTGGCGCTCTGAATCGCGGCGCGGTCGGCGACCATGGACTGGGCCAAGGCGTCGGCATTGGCTCGGGTCTGCTGGCCCTGATCCTTGGACATAATGCCGTCCTGCACAAGCTGAGCATTGCGGTCTGCCACGAGGCGGGAATAGGCCTCCTGGGCGGAGTCGCGGGCCAGATTGGCCTCGGCCTGTGCCATCTGCGCGGTGCTACGGGCTAAGTTTGCTTCCGCCTGGGCCAATTGGCCTTCAATCGTGCGGGCATCGATGGTGAAGAGGGGGTCGCCCTTTTTGACGAAATCTCCGTCCCTGAGCATGACGGCGGTCAACTGGCCGCTGACCTGGGCGCGGATGCTGACCGTGGAAAACGGCTCCACATTACCGACAACCTGGATTTCGATGGGTACGTCCTTGAGGCGCGCAGGGGCGGTCAGAACCGGAACGGGGCCGCCTTTGCCTTTCCCTTTATTCTTCGCCTTGGCATCAGCGGTCGCGGCTTCCGGCGCGGTGCAACCCGCGAGAAACGCAGCCAAGATGCAGAATACAAAGGACCTACTGGCACACCTGACATTCATGAATGATCTCACCTGTACTTTTAAGTATACTCCTGGCCCCCCTGGAGTTGGCGTGCATGGAGCCTCAGCATACGGAGCAATTAACGAGGCGATCTTCGGGTACCTGGAAGTTACAGAATAAGGCCTAATGGCACTAATGTACATTGGCTTTTTGGCGGTCAGGAGAGGGTCGGGAGATGGGGGGGCTAATCACTTGCGAACGGACACGCGGTTAAGTTGCCGTTCGGCTCCCTAGCACGCACCTGGATCTACAGCGGCGGGGGAGAATTCACTGCCGGATCGAGAGGCGTCGAGAAAGTCTCGACGCGGCACGCACGAGTGCGTACGCCACGGTTGGGTGAGGGCGTGAAATACTGAGAAGACGTGAATAATCAAACGAGTGGTCCGACGATCGTGGCTATTGATGGGCCGGGCGGGTCGGGCAAAAGTACGGTGGCGCGGGCTGTGGCGCGGAGGTTGGGGTACACCTATATCGATACGGGAGCCATGTATCGGTCGGTGGCGGTTTGGGCGCTTCGGCTGGGGATGGATTTGGACGATATGCACCGGCTGGAGCAGTTGGCTCGGGAGACGAATGTCGAGTTCATCGATGGGCGGGTGCTGCTGAACGGTGAGGATGTTACGGCGGAGATTCGGGAGCCGGAGATCAGCGACGCGGCTTCGAAGGTGGCGGCCTATCCGGGGGTTCGGCGGGCGATGCGCGAGGAGCAGAGGCGCATTGGGGCGAACGGTCCGGCGGTGATGGAAGGTCGCGACATCGGGACGGTGGTATTTCCGGAGGCTCGGATCAAGATTTTTCTGGATGCCAGCGCGGAGGCACGGGCGGGGCGACGGGCGGCGGAATTAGGCGCTCCAGTGGAGCAGGTAGCGAAGGACCTGGCGGGTCGGGATACGCGGGATCGGACGCGGGCGGAGGCTCCTTTGATGCAGGCTCCGGACGCCGACTATGTGGATACAACGGGATTAACTGCCGAAGAAGTAGAAGAAGCGGTCTTAAAAATTGTGCGGGGACGGACATCGAATTGACGGATTTTTTGCTGGTCATGAAATTTGGCGGGACGAGCATGGGCTCGGCGGACCGCATCAAGATTGCGGCGAAGTTGACGGCGGAGCAGCACGCGAAGCGTCCGGTGACGATTATCGTGTCGGCGATGTCGAAGGTGACGGATCTGTTGCTGGACACGCTGAAAAAGGCGGAGACGGGCGACGCGGCGGGGCTAGAGGCGAACCTGGTTACGCTGACCAGTCGTCATGCGGAGTGCGCGGCGGCACTGTTGCCAGCGGATCGACAGGAGGCGGCTCGGGCTGGAATCGAGGCGCTGACTGCGGAGTTTTCGCGGATTGCTCGCGGGATGCTGCTGCTGGGTGAGCGGCCGCCGAAGTCGGTGGATCAGGCGATTGCGATCGGGGAACGGCTGAGTGCGTTTTTGATCGCCGAGTACTTGAATAGCGAGGGGATTCCGACCGAAGCGGTGAACGCGGCGTCGGTGATCGCGACAGACGCGGTGTTCGGCAATGCGACGCCTTTGATGGATGCGACGAAGGAACGCGCCGCGAAGGTGCTGCGGCCTTTGCTCGATAAACGAGTGCTGCCGGTGGTGACTGGATTCAACGCATCCACTTTGGATGGGCGTCCGACGACGCTGGGGCGCGGCGGGTCGGATTTCTCAGCATCGATTATTGCGGCGGCGCTGGATGCCAGTGAGTTGTGGATCTGGACGGACGTAGACGGCATCATGAGTGCCGATCCGCGGCTGGTGAAGAATGCTCGGGTTCTGCCGGAGGTTACGTACGCAGAAGCTGCGGAGCTCGCGTATAACGGCGCGAAAGTGCTGCATCCGAGGACTCTCGCACCCCTGGCGGAGAAAAAAATTCCGGTGTGGAGCAAGAACAGCTTCGCTCCTGAGAAGCCGGGGACGCGCATTGTCCCGATCATCGAAGCGGGGTTTGGACCGCGCGCGGTGACTTCGATGACGGACATTGCGATGGTGTCGATTGAGCCGGCGAGTGCGGAGATCAGCGGGACCAAAGTGATGGCAGAGGCGATTGAAGCACTGTCGCGGTCCGGCGTCGAGGTGATGCTGATCACCAGTTCGAGCTACACGCAGAGTTTCTGTTTCCTGGTCCGGCAGAATGAGTTGGAGCGGGCCAAGGAATTCCTGCAGCAGAGTTTGGCGCTCGAAATCGCGCACGACTACCTGAAGCCGATTCAGATCGATAAAGAGATCGGGCTGATGGCGGTGGTGGGCGAGGGAATGCGTGGAACGCCGGGGCTCGCGGGGCGCATCTTCACAGCGATTTCGCGGAACGACATCAATATTGTGGTGATCGCACAAGGGTCGAGCGAGCTGACCATCGCTGTGGTGGTGGATCGCAAGGACTTGGAAAAAGCAGTCCAAGCAGTGCACGAAGAGTGCGGCATGGGCGAAGTTCGCTAGAGCATTGACCACTGAAGCAAGCGGACTGGGAGTCCGCAGCAGCCAGAGTGGCTGCCCCACTTAGCGTCGGAGCACCAGTACACATACGCGCGACGGGCTAGCACTTTGGCGTTAACGCTTTAGTTCTGCGCCTTAGTACAAACGATGGATATTCCCATCCCCAAACCTGGGGCATACTTCTCGGAGAGATGGGCCTCGCCGCCATAGTCACGATCATTTTGTCCGTTGTCAGCGGAGCTCTGTTCGTGTACTGGACGTGGTGTGCATTGATACTTTTACGCAAAGACGGCGAGGAACGGCTGCATCGAGACTAGACCTCTGCGATAATAGCGGACAGACGTGGGAACACCGTTAAACGCTCGAGGCCAGGAAGTGCTACACGACATCGTCGAAGCGTACATCGCTTCCGGCGAGCCTGTGGCATCACGCACGATCGCGCGCAATCGCGGCGATCAACTGAGCGCGGCTTCGATTCGCAACACGATGGCGGATCTTGAAGAAGAAGGTTTCCTGAGCCAGCCGCATACTTCCGCGGGTCGCATTCCGACCGAGAAGGCGTTTCGCAGTTATGTGGAATCGCTGGGCATGCGGCGGTTGGTGAACACGGAAATCGATCGGCTGCGGTTTGAACTGGGTCGCATGGATTCGGTGGAGCAGCGCATCGAATTTACGTCGCGCATGTTGACCGAGCGAACTCGCAGCGTGGGCATCGCGGCGGCGATTCCTCGCAGTAATCCGGCGCTGGAACGTTTGGAACTGGTGGGGCTGTCGGACAATCGTGTGCTGATGGTGGTGATGACGCGCGACCATCAGGTACGCAATCGCGTGGTGCTGCTGGATCAGGCACTGGCGACGGAAGATCTGGATTCGATCAAGAATTACGTCAACCGCAATTTTGAAGGCTGGACGCTCGAGGATGTGCGGCGCGAGTTGGCTTCGCGGTTGATGCGCGCGGAAGCGACCTACGATACGGTGTTGAGCAAGCTCACGCTGCTCTATGCCAAGGGATTGCTGGACGTGGGTCCGCTGCCGGAAGTCCACATGGATGGCGCGAGCAATTTGGTGGTGCTGGATCTGCACCTGACCAAAGAGAAGCTGCGCGAGTTGTTCCGGGCGTTGGAAGAGAAGAAGAAGGTTCTGGATCTCCTGGATCGCTTCCTGGAACAGCCTGCGGGCGAGGTCGGCGTGCACGTGGGGCTCGGAGACATTCACCCGGCGATGCGGGAACTCAGTTTGATTGGGTTGCCGGTGAAGCTCGATGGTGGATTGTCAGCCGTGATCGCGGTGCTGGGTCCGATTCGCATGGACTATGTGCGGGTGATGTCCACGGTGCGGCATATCGGGCAGGCGTTCACGAACGCTTAGACCCGAGGGAACCATGCGAATCATAGCGGCGGGCATCCTGCTCTCGCTTTTCACCTACGGGCAATCTGCGCCGGTGGCGGGTTCACAGACGACGATCCCGCCCGAAGTCCTCGAATTACTGATTATCAAGCGGGTTGCGCCGAAATTATCCAAACAAGCAAAGAAGCTGAACGCTGATCTCCTGGTGTCGGTTGAACTCGATGAGACAGGAAAGTTGCAGCACTTCGACTTTATATCAGGCCCTGACGAACTTCGGCAGCCCACAGCCACAACGCTGCCGGAATGGAAGTTTGGGCCATACACTCCGGCGGGCGTTGGAGTCCCGGTAAAGTCCGCCCTCCTGTTGAGTTTCGGCGTGGGATCCCGCATCAGCAAGAGAGGCACCCCGATCGTCGAAAGAGATGACGTAAGAGGCATGTTGCGAAGTAAGCCCCGTCCTCGATATCCGGACGAAGCTAAGATGAGCAGAACGCAGGGCACCGTTCTGGTGAAAGCGCTGGTGAGCGCACAGGGACGAGTGCTGGATGCCGTGGTGATGAGCGGACCGGATATGCTCCGCCGTTCAGCGCTCGACGCGGTTCGCCTGTGGGAGTTTGTTCCACTGGTGCGAAACGGCCGAGCTACCGTTTTCGAAACAGATATCGAGGTCAACTATGCACTTCAGTAGCCGGGTGTTGTTATTTCTGATGGCGAGTGCTTCGCTGTTCGCGCAAACGGCCCCTTTACTTCCACTGGTTGACGGCGCGGCCGCGATGAAGCTGGTGGTGAAGCAGGTTCCAGCGGCGTACCCTCCGAACTTAGTGGATTCGAACCTTCAGGGCATCGTCCACGTGGTGGTCGAGATCGGCGCGGACGGTAAGCTTCAGAATGCCCGCGCCGCTAGCGGACCGGTGAAACTGCGGCAGGCCGGGCTGGACAATATCAAGCAATGGACCTTTCGTGCCTATGTGCAGGGCGGGAAGCCGACAGCGGCGCGCGCAAATTTCGACGTTGTTTTCAAGCGAATTTAGCGGCCCTTGGCGATTCGCAAACGACTTGTCTCACGCAAAGCTCGCAAAGATCGCCAAGCACGAATCCGTTGAACTTTGCGGACTTAGCGGCTTGGCGTGAGATTGCAGCCGCGATGGGCGATACTATGAGTTTCGCCCATGCCAAACATTACTTACATCTCTCATAGCGGTGCGTCGCGCACCATTGACGTCGTGCAAGGCGACTCCATCATGGAAGGCGCTGTGCAGAACAACGTGGAAGGCATCGTGGGGGCTTGCGGGGGGAACCTGCAGTGCGCCACTTGCCATGTGTACGTCGACGAAGCTTGTTTGCCTCTGCTGGACCCGATGGATCCGGATGAAGATTCGATGCTCGAATCGGCGGCGGCTCCGCGGCAGATGAATAGTCGGCTGAGCTGCCAGATTCGGGTGCGGCCGGAGCATGATGGGTGCAAGGTGACGACGCCGGAGTCGCAGTAGAAACGCGTGAGCGGCGTCGTCATTGTTGGTGGGGGTCAGGGCGGGTATCAGGCGGCGGCTTCGCTGCGCGCTGAGGGATATCAGGAGCCAATCACGATCCTTGGCGAAGAGCCGCATTTGCCGTATCAGCGGCCTCCGTTGTCGAAGGGGATGCTGCTGGGCAAGCAGGAAGAGCGACACGCGATCCTGCGGCCGGCGGAGTTTTATGCGACGCAACGCATTGACGTGATCACGGGGAAGCGAGTGGATTCGCTCGATTCCCTGCCCCCGCACGATTGGTTGATCCTGGCTACGGGCGCGCGCAATCGGGAATTGAATGCGCCTGGCGTGGTGTACTTACGCTCGCTACAGGAAGCCGTCGCGATCAAGCAGCGCTTGCAGGACGCCCAAGAGGTCGCGGTGATCGGCGGAGGCTTCATCGGGCTAGAGGTGGCGGCGGCGGCTCGGGCGTCGGGCAAAGAGGTCACCGTGTACGAGGCTGGGCCGCGACTGATGGGTCGTGTGGTTGCGCCGGTGGTGTCGGATTATTTTTGCCAGCAGCATGAGGCGCGTGGTGTGCGGGTGGTGTTGAACGCTTCCGTACGAATTGAGGACATCCACGCGGATTTGATTGTTGGGGGGATCGGCGTGGTGCCGAATGACGAACTGGCTCGGGCCGCGGGGCTCGCGGTGGGCAACGGGATCGCGGTGAATGAGTTCCTGGAGACGAGCAATCCCAAAATCTTCGCGATTGGGGATTGTGCCGAATATCCGAATCCCTACGCGGGGGCGCGGGTGCGGCTGGAATCCGTGCAGAACGCGGTGGATCAGGCGTTGTGCGTGGCGAAGACAATCACGGGCAAGCGGGCGGCGTATGATGCGGCTCCGTGGTTCTGGAGCGATCAATTCGACATCAAGCTGCAGATGGCGGGGGTCGCGCTGAGCTTTGACCAGACGGTGACGCGCGGCGATCCGCAGTCGGGCAAGTTCTCGGTGTTTTATTACTGCGACGGCGCGCTGAAGGCCGTGAACTCGATCAATCGGGCGGCGGAGCATCTGACGTCGCGCAAGTTGATCGCGTCGCGCGCGATGGTCACGCCTGAGCAGGCCGCGGATGAAAGCTTCGATCTGAAGTCGGCTATCATCTCTTAAGTGAAAGCACGCATCTGGACCGCCAGCATCGTGATGATGGTGTGCAGCTGGCTGTCCTATGTGGACCGCCAGATTCTTGCGGTGCTCTCGCCAACAATTCTTTCCGATACGGGGATGAGCGCGCAGGATTACGCCACGGTGGTGGCTGCGTTTAGCTACGCGTACATGATTGCGAATCCAGTGTGGGGATCGCTGCTCGATTATTTCGGTTTGCGGATCGGCATGTTATTCGCGGTCGGGTTGTGGACGTTCGCGAGCGCTTCACACGCCTGGATGAGCGGATTCATCGGCTTCGCCGTGGCCCGCGCATTTCTTGGATTCGGAGAGGGCGCGACGTTTCCGGGCGGGTTTCGGACGGCGATGGACTCGTTGCCTCCGTCCAAGCAGGCACGCGGGATCGCGATTTCGTATAGCGGCGGATCGCTGGGGGCGATTGTCGCTCCGATCATCGTGGTGCCGATCGCGAATCGATTTGGCTGGCGCTATGCGTTCCTATTTACTGGGGCGCTCGGGTTGGTGTGGTTGGTGCTGTGGTGGTTCACGGCTCGGCCACCGTATCTGGAAGTGCCTGCGCGCAAGCCGACGAAGATCGCGTGGCCGAATTTATTGGAGCGGCGATTCTGGGCGCTGGTGTCGGCGTATGCGGTGGGAGCGTTCGCGCTGGGGCCGATTTTGTATTTGGTGCCGCTGTATTTGAACCGCGCCATGGGAGTATCGCAGACGGAGCTGGGGATGCTGTTGTGGATTCCACCGTTCGGGTGGGAGGTCGGCTACTTCTTCTGGGGCTGGGCTTCGGATAAGTTCGCGACGGAGAAGGATCGACCGACGGGGTTGTATGTGTTGCTCACGGTGCTCGGGTTGCCGCTGGCGGGGGTGACGTGGCTGACCTCACCCGTTGGGGCTATGCTCGTTTTCTTCTGGGCGATGTTCGTGACGGCGGGGTTCATCGTGGTGGGACTGCGGTCGGGCGCGCGGGCGTATCCGGAGGGGCAGCGATCCATGGTCGCGGGGATGGCGGCGGGTTCGTGGTCGGCATTGGTGGCGGTGATCTTGCCGGTGCTGGGGGGGTGGTTCGATCAGAAGCTTTACACGCAGACGTTTGTGGTGGTGAGTTTGATGCCGGTGCTCGGGACGTTTTGCTGGTGGCTGCTGACGCGAATTCCAACTGTGGGGGAGGTGAAATGACCTGTCCTTCTTGCAGTGAAGCGTTGCTGTTTGGCTCCCACGATTGCAGCTGTGGCTGGACCCCGCAATCAGTCGCGGCGGATAGCGTTGAGCTTACCTACCGCGAGGCTCTAGCGGCGTTCTGGCGAGTTTGTTGGACGTCCTTTCTATTCGTCACCAGCGCGATGTTCGTGACCGGCGTGGTTGCCGTTCGGATGTTCGGTGCCCCAAAGGCGGTTCCGTGGCTCAACGCCTCGTTGGTGCAGATGGTGCTCCAGAATCTTTGGTCGGCGATTTCATTGTGGCTGTTCGTTCCCCTACTGCTTCGCTGGCCCTACTGGGGATTCCGCCTTGTGGTGCAAACCGATCCAGATGAAGCAACTCGCTTTACTCCTTCACAGCGCTTCCGGGTGGCTAATTTCATCTTTTGGAGGTCCCTTGGGGCTACCATCGTGGGGCAGATTCTGCTGATGCCTCTTAACATCTTGCTTGGCATCATGCAAATATCCGTAGGACCGTATCTTGGAGTCGCCGCCAGCATCCTTGTCGTGGGTCCGCTGATTATTCGCTTCCTGATTGGGCACTCCTTCACGGGCTTTCGCGTGGAAGTGCGCCGCACACCAACAGCCTAGGTGTGTGCGTGGCGCTACACTCATAGTTAGGATCTTATGGATCAAATCCGTTACACCGTTTCGCTGCTGAAGACCGACGAAGGATTCAGCGTGTGGGTCCCAGGCCTTCCCGGGTGCGCTTCGCAAGGGGAGACCGAGGCGGAAGCGCTGGACAATATCCGGGATGCCATCGCCGGGTATCTGTCCGTAGCCGAAGAACTCAGCGCTGGCGCCCAACAGCGAGAAGTCCTTCTGCAGCGCTGAACATGGCCATTGCGGGTGTTCCACACCAACGGGCTGTTCGCGCGTAAGGCCGGTTTTAGCATTCTGCGAAAAGCGGGTCACATCGTCATGAGTGACGGCACGCGAATCGTGACGATCCCGCGGCATGATCCGATCAACGCGAATACGATGGCAGTCATAGTCCGAGCCGCCGGCCTCACACCTGAACAGTTCCGCAAGTTGCTATAGCCGCGACTTTCCTCCCGACCCTCGCATGCTTTTCGATATGATCAAAATCTATGCTGCCGCTCCGCTTCCGCCAGTTCCTGCTGCTGTGTTTGGTCATCCCCCTAGTGAGAGCGGCTGTCGTGCCGCGCATGGCGTTTGAGCAACTCGTAAGCGATTCGCCCCGCATCGTTCACGGGAAAGTTGTGGCTGCGGATGTTGCGCGCTCCGGGCAGTATCTTTGGACGCACTACCGTATCCAAGTTTTCGATTCCTTGCGCGGCGCACTGCCGTCAGAGATCACCGTGAGCGAACCCGGAGGGACGCTGGATGGCGTGAGCATGCAGGTGACTGGCGCGGTTCCCTTCAGGCTAGCCGAAGAGGTCGTTTTATTTCTCTATCAAACACCCATCGGGTTCTGGCGAATTCGTGGCTCGGCGCAGGGTAAGTTCGACGTAAGCGGCTCCGCATCGGGCAAGCGCGTGCGCGCTGCGATGAGAAGCATTGAGACCTTACCCTCGGTACGGGCGGCGACGGGGCGATCGATCGATTCGATCGACGGCTCCACCTTGACAGATTTTCTGAACGAGATTCGCCGCGAGGCTTTGAAATGATTCGATGGCTTGTCGTGGCGGCGACGTGCCTGCCAACCATAGCGAACACATCCCTGTTCACGGAGCAGGGTGCCGCGTACACTCGGTCGGACTACTCGTCCATCTCGGTTTCGTATAACAACGACATTCGCGCCGGAATGAGGAACACGAACCAGCGCGTCATGATTACGGTTGGCAGCGATCCAGCTGCCGCGTTCCGCGCTGCGGCAAACACGTGGAGCAGCGTGGAAGGATCGCGCATCCGCTTCGGCGGGATCTCCTCAACTGTGGCCACGAACGACACCAAAGATCTGCAAAACGTGATGCTGATGGGAGATACGCCTGAGATTCGCTCCATCGTGGGGGATTCCGTCGCCGTGACTCTAATCATGACTCTGCCCACGACCGGGGTCATTACCGACGCGGATATTTTCTTTTCGCCCAGCCTCGCCGATCAAGGGTTCCCTTTCAGCACCACCGGCGCGTCGGGCACGATTGACCTACAGGCGATCGCAACCCATGAACTGGGGCATTTGCTGGGCGCTGGCCATTCTCACCTGTTGGCGGCATCGCTCTTCCCAACCGGGGGGAGCGGGGCGCGGCGCACCCTCAGTTCCGACGACATGGCGTTCGCGCGCCGTGCAGCGCCCGCCGCTGGAACGGAGAGTCTTTTTGGACTTTTGCGCGGGGTTGTTTCTTTGACCAATGGGCAGCCCGCCAAGAGAGTCGCGGTGACGGCGACGGACCCAACCACGGGCGTTGCGGTGGGAGCCTTGACGGATGCAACAGGCGCGTACTCCATGCCACGCATTCCGGGCGGAAGCTACGTCGTATTCGCGGAGCCGCTGGACGGACCCGCAACGCCTGGGCATTTCCAGTTGCAGGCGGCGGACGCGGAACTGAATGTGGAGGCCGACTACTTCGACGGGAAGAGGCGCGTTACAGTGGCAGCAGGCGCCGAGGCCAGTGCCACGTTCGCACTGCGCCCGCGAGTCGGCACAATCAATATCGTTTTCATTGGGCAAGGTTCCGCAGGCGGATCCGGAGACTACAGCTCAATCGCGCCGATGATCGCGACTGCGGGTACTTCATTCGACCTGATGATCGCAGGCCCGGGAATCGACAGTTCCGTCGGTCAACAGGACATTGAGCTAATCGGCGCTGACGCCGTAGTTCGCGCGGGCACAGTAAGGGTGGATCCAAGACTCGTATTCCCCGACGGATCGAGGGTCGTTCGATTTACGGTGGACCTGGCGGATTCGTTGAATCGGTCGATGGTCAGCCTGATAGTTGGCCGCGGCGGCGGAATGAGCACCGTGGCGGGCGCACTTGTCGTCGAGCCGACCGTTGGGCAGATATTGGGACTGAAGCCGAGCTCCATTGTGAACGCAGCGACGGCGACAGCGGGGCCAGTCGCACCGGATTCGTGGGTATCGATCTTCGCGAAGAGTTTGGCGCGCGAATTCGTTCTGGCTCCTGCGAGTATATCTACACAAATCGACGGGACCAGCGTTCTGCTCACAGATGCTCGAGGCGTAGCGCAATTCGCCAAGCTCCAGTTTGTTTCACCGGAACAGATTAACTTTCTGATGCCCGCCAATGTGCCTGCGGGAACCGCGAGGATCACGGTCATGAGTCTGTTGGGTCAAGGTTCGACGGATATACAGGTGGCTACGGTTGCGCCTGGAATCTTCGCGGCTAATTCGGACGGTCGCGGCCCTGCCGCAGCGGCGTATGTGCGTGTACTTGCGGGCGGCGCGCAACAATCGGGGTTCACTTTCGACGCTGATCGCAGCCCGCGTGAGAACCTACCAATTGACGTAACGGCTGCCGCTCCTGTGTACCTGACGCTTTACGGTACGGGCATTCGCTATCGGGCAACTGCGGTCGCGGCGACGATCGGAGGGCTCAGCGTGCCGGTACTGGCGGCAGTGGCGCAGGGGCAATACGCTGGTTTGGATCAGGTCAATGTTGGGCCGCTGCCGATTGCGTTAGCGGGGCGCGGAGAGGTGAGCGTCAATTTCCAGGTCGATGGGCGTGCGACGAATCCCGTTACGGTCAACGTTCGCTAGGCTTCGTATACTGAAGACATCCCTCCATGTCCGCCTTCCGTCTTGGCATTGACTACAAACCTCGCGGCGATCAGCCGACTGCGATTGAAGCTTTGTTGCGTGGTCTCAAGGACGGCGAACAGCATCAGGTGCTGCTTGGGGTCACCGGGTCGGGTAAGACGTTTACGATGGCGAAGGTCATTGAGCGGACCAACCTGCCGGCTCTGATTCTGGCGCACAACAAAACGCTGGCGGCGCAGTTGTATCAGGAATTTAAGACGTACTTTCCGAACAACGCCGTCGAGTATTTCGTCAGCTATTACGATTACTATCAGCCGGAAGCCTACATTCCTTCGGGCGATGTCTATATCGAGAAGGAAGCGACGACCAACGACGAGCTCGATAAGCTGCGGCTGTCGGCCACGCGATCTTTATTTGAGCGGCGGGACGTCATCATCATCGCCAGTGTTAGCTGCATCTACGGTCTCGGGTCGCCTGAGGCGTATTACGGGATGCTGCTGATCCTTGAAAAGGGGCAGCGGATCGAGCGCGAGGCGATTACTGCGAAGCTGGTCGAGATTCTGTACGAGCGGCACGAGGGGGAGTTCAAGCGCGGGGCGTTCCGCGTGCGGGGCGACATTATTGAGGTCTTTCCGACGTATGACGACATGGCGTTCCGCATTTCGATGTGGGGCGATGAGATTGAGAATCTGGAGCAGTTCGATCCGCTAACGGGGCAGGCGAAGCAGACGTATACTCGGCTGCCGATCTACCCCAAGACGCATTACGTGATGAGCGAGCAGACTCGCATGGATGCGCTGGTCACGATCGAGAACGAGCTGCAGTGGTGGAACGGCGAACTTCGCAAAGAGAACAAACACATCGAGGCGTCGCGCATCTGGCAGCGGACGATGTTCGATTTGGAGATGATCAAGCAGATCGGGTTCTGCCATGGGATCGAGAATTACTCGCGGCACTTTTCGGGGAGGCTGCCAGGGCAGGCTCCGCCGACACTGCTCGATTATCTGCCGCCGGATGCGCTGATCTTCATCGACGAGAGCCACCAGACGGTGCCGCAGTTGCGCGCGATGTATCACGGAGATCGGTCGCGCAAAGAGAATCTCGTCAAGTATGGATTCCGGCTGCCTAGCGCGCTGGACAATCGTCCGCTGACGTTTGAGGAGTTTGAGAATCGCGTGCATCAGGTGGTGTATGTTTCGGCGACGCCTGGGCCATATGAGTTGACGAAGACCTCGGGCGAAGTGGCGGAGCAGATTATTCGGCCTACGGGGTTGATTGATCCGGAGATTGAGGTTCGGCCGATTCGTGGGCAGGTGGACAACCTGCTGCATGAGATCCGGCTACGCGCGGAGCGAAACGAGCGAGTGCTGGTGACTACCCTCACCAAGCGCATGGCGGAGGATCTTTCGGAGCACTATACCGAGGCGGGCGTGAAGTGCGCGTATCTGCATTCGGAAGTCTCAACGCTGGATCGCGTGAAGATTTTGCGGGATCTGCGGCGCGGAACGTATGATGCGCTGATCGGGATTAACCTTCTTCGAGAAGGCTTGGACTTGCCCGAAGTCTCTCTTGTCGCGATTCTGGATGCGGATAAAGAGGGCTTCCTGCGGTCGGTCGGGTCACTGATTCAGACGATGGGCCGCGCGGCTCGGAATCTGAATGGTCGCGCGATTCTGTACGGCGACGTGATGACGGCTTCGATGAAGCAGGCGATTGATGAGACCAATCGTCGGCGGGCGATTCAGGTCGAGTACAACACGGCGAATGGGATCACGCCGGAGTCGATCATCAAGCCCATCGACGGGAATCTGATCGCGATCACGGATGCGGACTATATGACGGTGCCGCTCGAAGAAGACGAACTGCCCGATGCGGTGCCGCCGGAGCGGATGCAGGACTACTTGAAAGAGCTGGAAGAGAAGATGCGCGAGGCGGCGCGGAAGTTCGACTTCAAGCAGGCGGCGACGTATCGGGATCGGTTGCAGGAATTGAAGGGCAAGTGGGTTCTGGAGTCCAATGCCTAAATACCTGGCAGTGATGGCGGGAGCAGCGCTGGGCGGGCTCGCGCGCTACTTGATCGTCAGCACGATCGCGGCTCGGGTTGCTGGACGGTTTCCGTGGGGCACGTTCACGGTGAACATCGTTGGTTGCTTTTTAATTGGGCTGATCTCCACGATTTTGGTGGAGCGGTCGGCGTCGACTACTTGGAGTTTGTTTCTGGTCACGGGGATTCTGGGGGGCTACACTACGTTCTCGGCGTTTGGGTGGGAGACGGTGCAGTTGACGCGCCAGGGGGAGCATCTACTGGCGCTCGCGAATATTTTGGCGAGTGTTGCGGCGGGGTATGCGGCGGTGTGGTTAGGCGTGTTGATCGCGCGGAAGTAGCGTACGCATCGACACTCGTGTCGATACCTGCGGCAGGCGTCGAGATGAGTCTCGACGCGGCACGCAGAGTGCGTGCGCCACATCGGCTAGGCGAAGATTGGGGCTGAGGACTTGGCGCAGAGTCCCTGCTCTTCTGCGATGGCGAAGAAGCGTTCCACTGCTGACTCATCGAGCGCCTGGGTGTAGCCGTTGACGTAGAGATCGATGTGCCGTTGCGCGACCGTAGGGTCCATTTCTTGCGCGTACTGGTGAACGTAGTCTTTCGATGCTTCGGGGTGCGCGAAGGCGTAGTCGACGCTGGCTCGTAGAGCGGCATCGAATTCCTTGGCTTGGTCGATCAGGTCGCGACGAATGGCGATCGCGGCGAGCGGCAGAGGGCACTTCATTTTGTCTTCCCAGAACTGGCCTAGATCCTGCAACAGCACGAGGCCTTTTTGCTGGTAGGTGAAGCGGCCTTCGTGGATCAGCACTCCGCAATCGGCGTCGCCTCGAAGTATGGCGTCTTCGATCTGGTCGAAACGCATGGCGACGGTTTCAAACTTGCCGAACAGACGGAGCAGCATGGCAGCGGTGGTGGTGTTGCCAGGGATCGCGACGCGGCCTCCAACTTTGCCCGCGGACTTCGAGACAACGATGGGCCCGACGCCGAAGCCCGCGGCTCCACCGGCTCGCAGCAGTGCGTACTTGTCGCGCAAGTGGAGATACGCAGCGAGGGAGATCTTCGTCGCCTCCGCTACGCCGGACTCAGCGCGCAGGTTCAGCGCTTCGATGTCGTCCATATGCGGCGCGATGGCGGGTCCGGGGACCAGGCCATGCACCAGGGCATGGAACGCGAAGGTATCGTTGGGGCAGGTGGAGAAAGCGAAACTCAGTGGCACTGATTTTAGGTTAACGCGCCGCGTCGGATGGTTTCAGTTCGATGGTCTTTTGCGCGCCCCGTTCGAGAGTGATCTTCGGAGCGGCGGCCAGCAGTCCTTCGAGTTGCTGCGTAGCCGTGAGTCCACGGCGCAGCGCGACGGCGCGATACTCTCCCGCAGCGAGCGAACCCACTTCGAACCGCCCCGACTCATCGGCCTGCGCGAAGTATTGATACGGGGCAGCCATCGTCGGAACGAAGGGCCACTTGGCGAGGAAGATCCGCGCGGAAGGGTCCGTGGTTCCCGCGATGCTACTCGGCTTCTCATCGACAACGATCTCCAGCACCGATCCTGGGGCTGCAGCGATCAATCCGTCCACCACCGGGACATTGCTGTAGCGAAACTCTTTGATCGCTAGAGTCGCAGGCGGCAGCAACACGGAGACCTGCTGGCGCGGCCAAAGTACGGACCGAATCATCGCGTTTCCCTGCGGGTCGATCGCGGCGGCCTCGGCGTCTCCCACTCTCACACGCATTTGCCCGAGCGGCGGTAGCTTGCCGCCATCGGCATTCACGACTCGCACGGGAATATCCGTTGATGGAGTGAAGTTTAGCGCGAGCTCAATATTCTCCCGATCAATGGTGAAGGGGATCGCGGCCCACTTCTTGTTGCCGACCCACACCCGGAGCGTGTGCGCGCCCGGGGTCAACCGGTTAAGCAAAAACTCTTTGGCGCAGTTCACATAGACAACACCGTATCCCTCGACGAAGGTGGCACCCCACTTTTCACCATCGCACTCGCCGCTGTAGGTGACGTGCGCATGGTAGTAGCGGACGTTACGAACCCGAATCGTACCGACGTCCATCACCGCGCCAGCAACTACGTCGACCGGCAGCGCACGGGATGGGTCCGTCACTCCGCCGGGCCAATAGGTCGACTCGATTTCTTCGTCCGCCGCAGCCTGGAGATCGTAGGTGATGCTCACTGGCAACGCATTGGGCGGCCCGGCGAGAATCGTTCGCGGAGCGGGAATCAAAGCTGGATAAAGGAACGTACCCGCCGAGTCCGTAACCGCACGAACAGCCAAGTTTGACGGAATGCCGTTCAGCAGCGCGGCAACGGTGAAATTTGGAATCGGTTTGTCGTTTTCGTCAACCACGCGGCCGGTAAGCCCGCCAGGTCGGATGAGGATAAATTGGATGTCGGGCACCGGAGCACTCGTGATGGTCAGGGATAGTTCGCTCCGATGGAGCACCGGGCTGGGGCCAAGAGCGTCGAGTTCTTCTGCCGTCAGGTAGGTGGGCTTGGTGGCTTCGACGAAGTAACTACCGGGATGCTCGGGCTTGAGGGTGAACGCTCCACGGCTGTCGGTCGCGATCTTGGAGACGACGTTCCGCGTGTAGATGCCCTCGATGGTGACGAATTCGTAGAGAATTACTTCAGCGGCGGCGATGGGCGCATTGGAGCCGTATTCGACCACGGTGCCGTTGATCGGCGGGAGGTTTTGCGCGACGGCGGAGAGAGCGAACAAGCATGCGACAGCGAGTTTCATTGCGGCGTGACCTCCACCGTCCTGGTGTCACCTGCGGCCACATGCACCAGGACTCCAGTCGAGGATGTGTCGCTGAGGATCGTGATCGAACCAACCTTCACGCGATAGTCTCCTGGGGCGAGACCGAAAGCTTCAAACGAACCATCGCCGCGCGGCGACACAGCGAAGAAGAAGCGCGGGTCCTTTGAGGTGAAGGGCTCGCGGGCAAAGGTAACGAACGTAAAGCGTCCGGCCGGTTCACTGGTTGCAACGTAGCCTTTGATCGTTCCCTGGATGGTCGCGGGGTGATCGTCGAGCACGATCTCAAGATGGCCACCGGGCGAGATAGATAGCGATGATCCCAACACCGGTTGCCCGGCGTAGCGAATGGCTTTGATGTAGTGGGTCTTCGGCACGCCGGAAATCGAGAAGGAATGATGCTGCCAGGGAACGTTATCGAGCGAAAAGCGACCTTCGGACTGGCTTTGGAACGAGTAGCTGGTTCCGACGACGGGTGCGTCTTCCGGGCGGAGTTCGATGCGGACCTTAGAGAGCTCCAGTGGTACGACGCCCGAGGGCACGACGACGTTTGCCGTCAGATCGGCGCTGGGCGATAAGCGGATCGAGACCTCCACATTCTCCGAAGAGATCACGAGAGGAACCTGCGCCCAGCGACTATTTTCAATCGACGTCGAGACTGCCAGAGAATACGAACCCGCAGGGAGGGCGCGAATCAGGAACTGCTGGCGGCAGGGTGCAGAGGTGCTGAGGAATTCATCCGTCCTGGCAAAGGGGAGCTTGACGACCGCGACTCGCCAGACTTCATCGGGAGCGCAATCGCCGTGGAAGCGCACGCGCGCGCGATAGTGCGGGATGTTGCGAACAGTAATGGTCCCTACGTCGGCGGACGCGCCGGGCTGTACGCGGATCGGGACCAAGGGCCAAAATGATGCCTCCATTTCCTGATCGACGCGCTGGAACTCTTCGGGGGAATCGTCCACGATGTTGAGCGTCTCCGCGGGTTCGGAGCCGATGCGCACTACATAGGATTGGGGCGTCAGACCGGCAACGGTGAACACACCGTCGGCGTCGGTGACCGCCGCGCGACCGGTGGCTCGCATGCTGCCGGCCCCGGCCTGCACAAGCACACGGAGATCGGACACGGGTTTCCGGTCCTCATCCACCACGCGTCCAGTGAGCGATCCAAGGCGCATCAGGGTAAACTGCGCCAGCTGCACGGGCCTCGGCTCCAGGGTGAGAAAGACCGGCTGCTTGGCAATCTCCCGATTGTTGTTCTGGGTGTCCACGTATCCGCTCTTAGTGACTTCGACGCTATATCGCCGATCCGCAGGGCAGTGAATGAATACGCGCCATTCGCGTCGGTGAATACGGTGCCGGCGAGCCTCGACTCTTTATCGACGACTTCGTAGATAGCGACTTGTGCTCCGGGAAGCGGGATGTTGGGCCCCTGCTCGACCACCTTGCCTCGGATCTCCATCGACTGCGCGAAGGCGGAGAGCGCGACCAAGAATGTAATCGCGAGTTTCATTTCACTTCTAGCTCGATGGATTTCTGTTCGCCGCGGCCGAAGGTGATTTTCTGAGCTCGGGCTAAGCGTGTTGCCATCTCCGCCGGATTCGTGACCCGCTCCTCATCCCGCAACACAATCAGGCGGTAGTCCCCGGGAGGAATACTGGAGATGGCCGCCGGTCGGTCGATCCTGGCCTCGGCACTTTGCAAAACGAACGGAGGAGATTGCCACAGAATATCGGGCACAGTCGCGAGAGATGTGGAGACCAGAAGTACGCACCATGAACCATCTTTCTTGCAGGGCCCATCCCCGGACTTACAGTTGGCGGTCAACGCGCCCGCCTGGGAATCGAGGACGATGTCCAGCTTGCCATCTCCAATCACATCGATGGTCAGATCGTGTACCTGCACGCCGTTGTAACGAATCTCCTTCACGAAGGTGTCGTGCGTGGCCGGTTCAACCAAAAGACGCTGCGACTTCCACGGTATCGGGCGGAACGCGAAGGTTCCGTCGCGATCCACTTTCACCGGGACGTCGGCAAATGACAACCGAGAATAGTCGGTGGGCCGCATGGTGATCTGCACTTGCCCCAGCTTCGAAAGATTCTCATTCCCTGCCGCGGTCACGTTTCCGCTCACGGTGCTGTTGTTCGTAAACGTCACGTTGGCGGACGTGTTCTCCTTGGACACGACAAACGGCACGACGGCCCACTGGTCCGTTCCGCTGAGAATCGCGAGTTGGTATTCGCCAGGAGCAACACCCTTAAGCAGAAAATCCTTGCGGCATTTGGCTTGGTGTGGATTTGCAAGTCGCTGCCGCGAGCCGTTTTCGGGGAATACCCGGAAGGACCAGTACTCGCCCGGCTTGCAATCGCGATTCAAGGTCAATCTCACGCGATAATATTTGGCTCTGCGAACCGTAATGGTTCCCAGGTCTGTTGTTTCACCGCCGCGCAAGTTGACCGGCAGTACGAGCGCTGGATCGGCGACACCTCCCGGCCAGTACAAGTTCTCGATGTCCTCATCGACGATCGAAAACGCCTCCTCGGTAAACTCAATCAGATCCTTCCCCTCATCAAAGCTGAATGGCTTCACATGGATGCGGACGGCCATAGGCAATAGATTTTCGGCGGAGACAATCCCCTCGCTATTCGTGACCAAATCACCGGTCGACGCGAAAAACGGCTCACCGCCTTCGAGCAGAATGGATTGGTTGGAAAGCGGACGTCCGGCGACGTCCACGACTCGTCCCACAAGCCCGGCGCCGCGCAACATTTCAATCGACAGAGTAGCCTTCAATGAGGCAGACGAAAGTACAACTGGCCGCTCCTCATAACCGAATCCGGCTTGCTCTACCCCCACTCTAAACTCGCCAAAGTGATCGGGCCGGAGCACGAAATCGCCGTAAGCATCTGTGATGGCTGACAGAACCTGTTTGTCCTCGATAAACGAATTGTCCGCGGCGCGGAGGAATTCCATCAAGATGACTTTGGCAGCGGCAACCGGTTTTCGGGAGCCAACCTCGACGGCGGTCCCGCGAATCTCCGGAATGGACTGCGCGAGCAGCGGCGCGACGAGGAGAGCGAGCAGGGGGACCCTCATGGCGTCTACTGTATCGCAAACTGTACTCTTAGAAGATGCCGCTACATACGCGCATCCTGATTGGTCTGGCGGTGGGGGTGCTCGCGGGCGTCGGCGTGAACGTCGCGCTGGGGCCGACCGATCCCAACGTGCAATGGGTGGTGGAGAATTTCACCAATCCCATCGGGCAACTCTTCCTGCGCTTGATCCTGATGACGGTGGTGCCGCTGGTGTTTTCCTCGCTGGTGGCGGGCGTGGCGGGCATCGGCGATGTGCGCAAGCTGGGGCGCGTGGGGCTGAAGTCGTTTGCCTACACCTTCGGCATCTCTGCGATCTCCGTGGTGATCGCGCTGACCGTCGCCAATGTGGTCGCGCCCGGAAAGAAGTTGAACGCAGAGACGGCGGCGGCATTGCAGGCTCGGTATGGAGGCGATGCGGCGGCGCGCGTGGCCTCGGCCCAGGCTGCGGCGGCCAAGGATGCTCCGCTGTTGCAGGTGATCAAGACCATCGTGCCGGCGAACCCGATCACGGCGGCTGCGGCGGAGACGCCGAACATGCTGCACATCATGTTCTTCGCGCTGGTCATGGGTATCGCCCTGACGCTGGTTCCAAATCATACGAGCGAACCGGTGATCCACCTGATGGAGGGGCTGTTCGCGATCTCCACCAAGATCATTGAGCTGATCATGTACGTCGCTCCTGTCGCGGTGGCATGCCTGTTGTTCAGCAATGTCGCGAGCTTCGGACTCGATCTTCTCGGCGCGTTGCTGTGGTACATCGTAACCGTGCTGCTGGGGCTCGGGCTGCACATGTTTGGCGTTTACTCGCTGGCGCTGAAGTTCCTCGCGAATTATTCGCCGATCGAATTCTTCCGGCGGACCAAGACCGTGATGCTGACCGCGTTCGCGACCTCGTCCTCGAATGCGACGCTGCCGACGGCTCTGCGCGTGGGTGAGAAAGAGCTGGGGATTCCGCGCGAGATTAACAGCTTCGTGCTGACGGTGGGCGCGACGGCGAATCAGAATGGGACTGCGCTCTATGAGGGTGTAACGGTGTTGTTCCTGGCCCAGCTCGCAGGAGTGGAGCTGAGTCTCACCCAGCAAATCGTGGTCGCCTACATGGCGATCCTCGGTGGCATCGGGACTGCGGGCGTGCCGTCGGGATCGATTCCGTTTATCGTTGTCGTGCTGGCGACCGTGGGTGTCAACCCGGCGCTGATCGCGATTATTCTGGGCGTGGATCGGATTCTCGATATGTGCCGGACGACGTTGAACGTGGTCGGGGATTTAACGGCAGCGGCGTATGTAGCGCACTCGGAAGGTCACGAATTATTGAAGTCCTAAGCGTTCCCTCACCCATGCCATCATGGCGGGCTTGTACGCCGTCATCGACGCCTGGCCTTCCCAGAAATTCATACCGTGCCCTGCTCCCGGGACGGACACGAGTTCGCAACTCGCGCCCAAGCCTCGCAGCGAAGCGCACATGCTCTCGGATTGTTCGAACGGCACCAGTCCATCCGCTGTTCCGTGGATCAGGAGGAACGGGGGAGCCTCGCCCGTCACCCAGGTCTGGGGCGAAAGCTGCTTGAGGCTGCCCATCAGTATCGGGCCGAGCGGCGACTTCTTCACCATGTTCCGCAGTGCATCGGGAATGCGCTCGGAGGTGTCCACCAGCTTCACCAGATCGCTGGGCGAGTAAAACGCGACCACGGCTTGCACTGGCTTTCCAGGAGCCGGTCGCAGCGCCGCCATCGATGCTAAGTGCGCTCCGGCCGATTCGCCGATCAGGACGATGCGGTTCGGATCGACGTTCCATTCCGCAGCGTGGGCTCGGATATATTCGATCGCGTTGCGCACATCGTCCGAAGCGCTGGTCAGAGCAGCCAGCCCTTCCAGGCTGACCAGGGCCGCCGGATCGTTACCGCGCGCCAGACGATAGTTGATGGAAAACCACGCGATGCCGCCATCGGCGAGCGGCTTGAATAAGGGACGAACGCTGCGCTGCTTATCGCCGGTGACCCAAGCACCGCCGTGGACAATGATCGCCGCGGGATAGGGACCGGGACCATCGGGAATCGACGCGTCCATGCGCAGCGACTGTCCGGAGACCTGTGCGTATTCGACATCCTGCAAAGCGCGGGCGGAAAGCAGAGCGGTGGATAGGCAGAGGAGAGATGCGAACCTCATGTCCGCATTATCCCGCACTTAAGCGTGCGCGGCCGATGTTTTCTGCGGAACCTCAGAGAGCGGTTGAGTCTTGGGCAGGCGCACCATCTTGCAGTTCGCGGCCTGTAAGGCGGTATCGATGGTGTCGACGCTGCGAACTTCAGCGGGCGAAGCCACAACCAAGCGGCCACCTACGATCAGCGGCAGAAAGAGATCGATCACGGCATGGCCTGCGAAGTCTGCGGCACTGAACATGCCATCCCCAGCCTGGAACCGATGTTCGGCGGAGGAGGCATCCAGCGCCTGCAGCACCGCTTCATGCGAACGGACCTTGCCAGCAATCATGCACGCCCAGCGATCGGCCTGCGTGCGCTGGTCCAGATTCGTTTCGAGGCCCGATGCCGCGTAGTAACGAAGGGGACGTACGCGCTTGCAAGGGAATGGCCGAGCGGTGTCTGTCACCACGATGTCCGCGCCGCTCGCCTGCACGAAAGCGTCGCGCTGCGCCGGGGCTAGAGTTTTGTCCAGAATCACGAATGCCCCGCCCGCCTTCATTACGGCGAGCAAGGTGACTACAAGCTCGTACGAACGCTCCATCGCTACCAGCACCAAGCCGTCGGCTTCGACCTTCGCAGCCACCAAACGGCGAGCCATCCGGTTCGCGTCCTCATTCAGCTCGCGATAGGTGAGGCAAACACCGTCCGATTGCAGGGCGATCGCACGCGGGCGTAATTCAACCTGCTGCTCGAAGCGTTCATGCAGCGTGGTGGCTGGTTTCGGAGTCCGTCGGAGAAACATCGTCCTAGTCAGACTAACGGCGGTGGGTGAATATGGGAATGGGGAATCGGTACTTCTACCGTGGGTACACTGCTCCCAGTACAGCGGAGCTAAAGTCACCCGCGAAGGTCTATGACTCGTGGCTCCGGGGATCGACGGAGGCGTTGCGCACCACACGCCGGATTCGATACAGCTCGGGCGGGATCGTGGTGTTTTTGAGCTTCTTCCAATCGTCGTCGACATGGATCATGCGCCCGGTAATGTGGTTCGCCTGCTGGGAAGCGAGGAACAACCCGAGGTCGATCTGCTTCTCCGGCGTGACGCCGCCGGTCAGTCGAACCTGCTGAGCCGTCTCCACTTCGCGCCATCCGGAACGATCCCCAGCCGAGAGAATCTGGTCCGTCATATGCGTATAGGTTTCGCCGGGAGCGAGGCAATTCACCTGTATATTGTGGTCCAGTAACTCTTCGGAAAGACTTTCCGCGAAGCGCACGACGGCCGTCTTGGTGGCGCTATGCACCGCGAAGTTCGGCCGCGAGGGCATCTTTCCACCGACGCCCGCGACCACGATGATCTTGCCCGCGCGGCGCTCAATCATCGCGGGCAACACGGCCCGGCAGGCGTTCATGACCCCGATAAGATTGGTCTGCACCATCTCATCCCAGGCCTTGGGCGCGGTATCCACGAACGGCCCGATCGGCCCTAGTACACCCGCCGCGCATACTAGAACTTGGATGGGATTTCCGAAGTGTACGCGTGTGCGCTCCACAGTCGCGGTGACCTGCTCATAGTCGCAAACGTCGGTGCGCATGCGCAGAGCTGTACCACCGCCGTGTTCAATTTCGAGATGGCAAAGGTCGAGTTCCGCCTTGCTGCGGGCGACCAACGTGACGCGAGCGCCCTGGCCGGCAAACCCAATGGAAAGCCGTTTGCCAATTCCCCGGCCCGCACCGGTCACCAAAACGGACACTCCCTTGAAAGATTGCACCTTCATCAAGGTAGCAAACAAAGTGCCGCGTGCAAGTGCGGATCGACTATTGATCGAGCAAGGTGGCGGTAGCCCGAACTTCGATGGTGCTTTGGTCCAGCGAATAGCGGCCACTGAGCAGCCCGGCCACCTGCGGTCCACGCCGTTCGGCAACTTCTTTCGGGCCGTCAAACAGGATCAGGAACTCCGATTCGCTCCAGCGGGCAATCAGATCCTCAGGCCGCAATTGGGCGGTGAGGCGCGAGGCCACTTGTCGCAATACCTGCGCACGGGCCGCTTCTGAGCCCTCGAAATCAATCTCGAATCGCAAGCGCACCACCGGATCCCCGTGGGAGCGCCGGAGCTCCAGGCGCCGTTCCAGTTCCCGCCGGTTCATCAAGCCAGTCGCATGGTCGACGACTTCCGCCGCTTCCAGGTGCGTGGCGACGTTCTGCATGATGTCCTGCATGCGGCTCAGAATGGACTGCGAATCGTTGTCCATGCTTTCCGCGCAACTCATCAGCGACGCGGCATTGCCGTTTTCGAGTTTGGCCGCGATATCCCGCATCCGCGTGGCGTAGAAGCGTTGCCGCTTGATCAGGCCCATACCCAGATTGCGAATCTCTTCCGCCGCGTTCTTCCATTCACCCGTGGTCAAAGAGATGTGTTCCGAGGCCTTGCCGGCGAAGTCGCGTAATTCCGCCTTGACCACAGCCGAACTGGCTTCGATCGCTTCCTTATTAGAGTCAAAGGAGAGACGCGTGCGCAGCCGCCCCAAGCGCTGCTGATGCGGACCGCCAACGGCAGGGCAAGCCTGCTCCAACGCTTCCGAGAGGGCCAGAAGGGTAGCCAAGTAGGAATGGACCAGAGAGTGAACTTCGGGCGAATGCACCTCCACAGCCTGCTGGGGCAGCACCTCTGACTCTGTTTGGGTATGCATTATTGGTCCACCCATATATCGGCGGGGCCTTAGGGGACCAGTAGGGCCTTCCCGCCAGAGAATCCTGACGTCAGACTCCCACGACGCGGGTCGATAAACCGAATGTGAACCTAAAAGTTCTCATTGCGACCGCTCTTGGCCTGGTGCTTTTCGGGCAGCCAGCGGCGTTGGTGCCTACTCCGGCGTCGCTGGCCTTTACCTGGCAATCGGGAACGGCACTGCCTTCGGGGAAGGCGCTGGCGGTGAAGTCCGGTTCCAGTGCGGCGGCGTATACAGTAACGATCAGCCCCGGCAACGCGCTGTGGCTGTCGGCATCGCCGGAATCGGGCACGTTGGCCGCGGCCTTGACGGTCCGCGTGAACCCCAGCGGCCTGCCTGTAGGAAGCTACGCGGCCAGCGTGCAGGTGGCTGCCACCGGATTCACCACCGTCATTATTCCGGTGACGTTGACGGTAACCGCGCCCCTGCCGACGCTGACGGTGAGTGCCACGACGCTGGACTTCGTGACCCCGCCCCATCCAGCCGCGGAGCAGACCATCGTATTGAATACTACAGGCGGTCCGATCTCATTCACCGCAGCTCCCCAGGGCGCGGCCTGGATGAACGTCAGCCCGAAAACCGGTGTTGTTCTGCCGGGAATCCCCACAACGCTAACCGTGTCGGTGGATAGCAGCACGCTTACGCCCCAGACGACTCCCTACAGCGGAAAGCTGGTGATCGGGGCCACGGGAGTTCCGGCGGCGAACAAGACCCAGAACATCACGGTGAATCTGACGGCACACGCCTCAACTCCTACGATCACCAGCCTGTGGCCCAGTGCGGCGCTGGTGAACACCGGCCCTTTGACGATCACGATTCGCGGCACCGGCTTTTTCAACGGGACCACCGCCAAAGTCACGGGCCAGGCGACACCACTCAAGACAACCTTTATCAGCGCGACCACCCTGCTCGCGGACCTTCCGGGGACGATGATCGCGACGGCCGGAACGCTGGCGGTGGTCGCGACCAATCCAGCGCCGGGAGGAGACTCCAGCGCGTCGAATTTCACGGTATCCAGCACGCCGGTCGTGCAAGCCGTGGTCAGCGCGGCCAGCTATGCGGCCACCGCTGCAAGTCCCGGCGAGTTGGTCACGCTTTTCGGCTACGGCATCGGCCCGTCGACCTCCGCCGGGATGACCGTCACCTCCGGCTACGTCACCACCACCGTGCAGGGAACCTCGGTCACGATCGATGGCAGGGCGGCTCCCATGATCTACGTCAGCCGCGACCAGATTACCGTGCAGGTCCCCTACACCGTATCCCTGGGAGCGGCAAAAACGGTCGCCGTGGACAACAATAGCGTGATCGCGTCGGGAACCGTGGCAACCGCATCCGCCGCGCCCGGTCTCTTTACCCTGGATGGTTCCGGCGTCGGCCAAGCTGCCGCCCTCACCTTCAGCCAGCAGTCCGGACTCTACGCGGTCAACGGAGCCTCGGCACCGGCCCGCGCCGGCGACATCGTGATTCTGTACCTAACCGGCGAAGGCGACTACGCAACCACCATTACCCCGCGCACCGGATACATCGTGCCATCCACGCTCACGCCGTTGCCCCAGGTTACCCCCGCGCCCGCCGTCACCATCGGAGGAGCCGCGGCCACAGTGCAATACGCGGGACCGATGGTCGGCGGGATTCTGGGCTTGCTCCAAATCAATGCGGTGGTACCCGACACGTCCACGAAAGGCGCAACGGTTCCCGTCATCGTCGACATTGGAGGCAACACGTCGCAAGCAGGAGTATCGCTAGTGATTAAGTAGCTACTTCTTCAGCTTCGCCCGGAAGTCCGGATACAACGTTTCCGCGCCGCCGCGAACACCTTCGGCTGGAGCCCAACCGTTGGCATCCTTCAAATGCTCCGTGGTGCCAGGCAGAAAGTGCGGGAACGCCGTGGATATGTTCTCTTCCGTCACCGTGCAGGGATAAAACGTCAGCTGCGTATGGTCGTTCGTGACGTAGTTCGTCGTCTGGATGAGCGGCTCTTCCAGATACACAGGGTCCGTCAGGATCATGGTGATCACCAGAACGTCGCCATGGCGGTCGATGAACTCAGTCATCTTCGCCTTCTCCGAAAACGCCGCGCCATTGCGCCGCAGGTAGCTCGACTTGATGTGCGTGGTCTCGATCTTCAGCGTATTCCCCAGCCACTCACCCGTCGAGAATCCCGACCAGCTGTAAGGCGCATACTCCGCAGGATGCGGACGCCCATCCATGTAAATCACGCGGTCCATCGAACGCAGATACTCAATGTGGATCGCCACTAAGTCGCGCCCGATGGGGTCGATCTCGTCCCAGAACCGCACGCTGCCCAGCGCGCGCCACTGATAGGGAGCCGAGTGCGGCCGGCACTGAAATTCCGGGATGCTCCAATCCGAATGGTCGTGGCTATCGGCCTTCATGCGTCCGGCGTCGTTCAGTGGAAGACCCTGATAATCACCCAGCGGCGGACCGCCGGAGCGTTCGTAGCTATCTTCGTGCACCGTTTCCTGCCACACGCCCGCGAAGTTGGTCAACTCCAGCGTCGGAGCGCCCTGCGCGAACATTCGGGCAGGCAGGAAAACCGCAAGAAAAATGGTGGACAGGCGCATGGTGGCTCCGGGGTTCACTGTCCCACAAATGCGGGAAGAATTTCAACTGCCCTAATGCAGATGGGCCGGGGTCGCACGCCGCCGGAGTCGGGCCGGACTGCGCAGCCTCACGTTCACTTCCTCCAGCGATCCGAAGAATCCCACGAAGGCGCCGCGCAGGCGCACCGGCACGCGCCGCAACTGACGAAAATCGCGATGCCGGAACTGGTCGGTCGCGGCGATCACCGCCGTTCCCATGGGCCGGTATTCGTGCGTTCCCCGCGCCCAGACCTGCGAGTTTTCACGGTCCACCCACAGCGCGAAGCCCATGTAATAATTATGGACCGAGGAGTGCGAGACCAGGATGAAACACTTTGCCGCGCTTTGTTTTTTGGCCCTGCCTTTTTTGACTCTAACCCTGATGGCCCAAACGCTGGACTTTGAAACCTACCGCACGAAGGTAGAACCCATCTTCCTCAAGAAGCGCCCGACCCACGCACGCTGCATCGTCTGCCACGAAGGCAACCGCACCGCGTTCCGGCTACAAGCGCTAGCCGAGGGCCAGACGGCGTTCACCCCCGAGCAATCGCGCCTGAACTATGAATCGGTGACGAAACTGGTCAATTCGAAGAACCTGCTGGCGAGCCCGCTACTGAAGCATCCGCTTGCCGAAGAAGCCGGTGGTGACGACTTCCACTCCGGCGGTCGCCAATTCGCTTCGCAGAATGACCCCGACTGGAAAACCATCGCCGATTGGGCGAAGGGGGCAAGTAATTCACCCAAATAGGAGCTAGACTCAAGGCATGACAAAACTACTTCTCTCCACCCTGGCCTTCTCTCTGGCGCTGAGCGCCCAAACCGCAACCGTTAAGGAAGGCGCCAAGACAACCGGCGAAGCCGTTAAGACCACTGGCGAAGCTGTAAAGACGGGAGCTGTTGCCACGGCGAACGGTACCAAGAAAGTGGTGAAGGTAACCACCAAGGTTGTGAAAAAAGGCACCAACAAAGTCGCGTCCGCCACCGAGACAGGCGCGAAGGCGGTGAAGGAAAAGACCGACGGCAAGTAGTCCGCTGGACTATCGAATCACAACGGTCCCGTTGCGCTTCGGCACCTCGCCGACCGGGATCGTTGCGATTTCCTTACGCTGGCTGATATTCAAAACGGAGACCGAGTTCGAACCCGCATTCGCGATGTAGGCGAACTTGCTGTCAGGCGTCACAGTGATCCAATCCGGCGTGTTCCCCGTCTTGACGAACCCTAGAGGCTTCAGCTCCGGCAGCGAATAAAAGAAGACACCTTCACCGATCGAGCTATCCACCAGCAAGGTTTTCTGATCCGCCGTAACCGCGATGCCATGCGACGGCGCTCCGCTGTGCGGGACCCCGTTTTTCGGCTGATCGGGCAGAATGACGCGCTGCACTTCCTTGTGCGTCTTGAAGTCGATCACCGCGAAGCCGTGCACGTCGGATAGCTGCATAAACAAGCGCGCAGTGGAGCCATCGGCCGCGGTCTCAAACGCCATGCAGCGCACACCCTTGTCCATCTTCAATTCCCAGGCCGGCTCAAACGTCTTCGCGTCGAACACTTGAAGAATGCTGCCGCCCACCGAGCCCGCCACGACAAACTTGCCGTCCGGCGTCACGTAGGTGTTGTGTACCGCTCCCTTGACCGGAATGCTCTTGATGTTCTTCATGCTCGCCGTGTCGATGACATCCACCGCTCCGGGCGCTGCGGCGATCGCGGCGAAAACATACTTGCCATCTTTCGCGACCGTGATGTTGTTGGGATGCCCGGTCAGTTTCACGGAACCGAGCAGCTTACCGGTCTTGGAATCCACTGCCTTCACCGTGCTGTCCGCCTCGATCGTAAAGTAGGTGCGCGCACCATCGGGCGAAAACCCGACACCATGCGCCGCCTCCAGATTCGGGACGTGCATCACCACCTTATTGGTGGCCGGGTCGATGAACAGCGCCTCATCGCCTGCCGCATTCGTTTGCACGATGCGAACGGTCTCCGCGGCCAGCGGCAGCGCGACAGCCAATAGAATGAGGGTCCGATTCATGCGGCGATTCTAGCACAGCAAGTTATGGACGATAAGGGCCTCAGGTATGGGATTCGCACAACGCGCACAAGATCTGCTGGAGGCAGCCGTAAACGGCCCAACCGTGTCCGAGATGACGGTGCTGATCAGCCACGATGGTGCCATCCACCTTTGCGCGGATTCGGATTGGCCCTTGGATTCGCTGGCACGAGAGCGTGGCGCGCGGTCAGCCTATCGAGTCAGTTCCAACAAAGGCGGCGTTCGCGTGGAAGGCCGCGAAGGACTGCGCACGTGCGTCCTGGAATCCCGCCGGCCAAGGCTGCTTTCCTGACGGCAGGCGAAAGCGCCTGCCCCACCCCTGCTCGCAAACCAAAAGCCGCGATGGTAGGGCAGGCGCTTTCGCCTGCATAAAAAAGACCCACCCCGAAGGGTGGGTCATGAAGGTGAGGCAAGAGATTAAGATCGATGGGAAGCCGCGCAACTACGCGAACTTCAAGTTGGGCGTGTTGCGGGTGCGGCGGCGTGCCACCAGCCCGACGCCAAGTAGGCCAGAGCCGAGCATCGCCATCGTGCCCACTTCGGGAGTCTCACTGGGATTTTCATCCTGCACCCGCAAGACCTCGGCGCGCAGGAAGACTGTGGCTGCCGTCGCGTTTTGATTAAACAGAAGCGTCGAATTGTTGCTGAAGTTGCCGTCCACGATCGTGAGCTGGTAAGTCGTCAACCCAACCGTGATCACCTTGCTCAGGGACGCGAAGTCCACGCTGATCTCCGGGGCAAGATCTCGAGTTTCCGTATCGATGGGACCAGAATCGAACGTCCGCGTAAACAGCGCGTCCGGGGCGATAAAACTCAGCAACCCAAGATTGGTGTCCACGCTAATCGTCAGCAGGTAGCCGCCGTCGTATTCGCTCTGGATGATCGTAGGGGCCGTGTCCTGATCGTTGATTCCTTCCGCCAACCCCAGGGTCCCCAGAGCAAGCCAATCGGTTTGCCCAACAGAGACCAGGTTGAAGGTCGAGGAAGCTCCAAACAGGGCCGACGTCAGGGTTGTGGTGTTATTGTTGTCCGGCCCGTTGATGGCCAGGTCTAGGCCTCCCGTGAAGGTCGCCGAAGAGTTCATCGTGATGACCGTGGCGCTGGCAAACCCAGACAGTGCGACGGCGAGGATAGATAAGTGTAAGAAACGGTTCATGAAACGGTGCTCCTTCTCAACCCTGCTTCCCCTGTGCGGCTGGGAGGTCAGGAAGGTCCAGCATACGGGCGATAGAACCATTCGCCAATAGGTACCAAGTACCAAAACGATCTTAATACTATGCCGTTTGCCCGCAAGCGAATAGAACTGCAGACAATAGAGTTCTAAGCGCACTTAACGGCGCACTAAGACTATTAAATAGCTTCCCTCTAAGACGATTTTCATATGACTTGTAATAGAAAAGTCCTATCCCGAGGGATAGGACTCTGAGTCGGAGAAGGATTCAACGCAATCGAACGGAGCGACGCAACCGTGCCGGAAACAAGGGTTCCACCAGGTCCAAGTAAAATGAAAACGGAGGCCAGTCTTGCGACGGCCTCCGCGAAACTACAAGGAGAGGTGATTCTACTTCCTGCGGCGCCGAGCCATGAGGCCAAGACCGAGCAAGCCACTGCCGAGCAACGCCAGCGAAGCCGGCTCGGGAACGGGGCTGCTGTTGCCACTGGCGGAGAGCGGGTATAACTCTTGGGAGCCGGGCTGCGTGAAGCTGAAATTCAACACGCCAGGAGTGTCGTCGAAACCGGTTGCCGTATAGGTGCCAGTCGTCCCGATCGTAAAGGTTGCACCGCTAACTCCAACGGCCCAAGCGCTGGTGGTCGTGTAAGTCAGCGAATTGCCGACACCCTGGAATACGAACGTTGAAGGTCCGCCACTGCTGAAGGTCGTTGACCCCGCAGTGACAGTCGTCCCACCGCAGAACTGCTGAGCAGCGAGAGGCGAGCACAGGGTGATGTTGAAGGTCAGGTTCGAGAACGTGACGGACGTATCACCAACGCCGGAGACGCTGGAAATAAGCACGCCATTATCGAGTTGGCTCACGAAGCCCTCGGTCACCAAAATCGGGGCAGCAGAGGCCGTTGTTGCCAAAATGGCAGCGGCCGCGAGTGTCATTATTAGTTTTTTCATTTACTGTCGTTTCCTCCTGAAATACAGACTTCATCGTAGGTGCTGGCTCCGCATGGGGTATGAGAAAAGCGTTGGAGTACTACGCGAAGTTGTCCCATTACTTTACTGCTGAGAGGTAATGGTACTTAATTGCTAAATAACACTTAGCAAACTACTTAGCTCGAAGTGGCAAAAATGCGGGAGGTGGAAAAGAAAAAGAAAATTTAGGGGCGACACTACTTCTTGCGGGCAAAAAGAACGCGACCGCCCAAGCCGAGCGGGAGATTTGTGGGGGAGATAGCAATATCAGCGACGTTTGCGGCTGCGGCGGCACTCTCACAGGAGGCAAACGCCTCCGTCTCGTGGAGACTCAGCCGACCGCCGGCCTTCAACACTCGGGTCAGTTCGCCGATCGCCTTGTCCTGATTCAGATCCGCAAGCGCACGGCTGGCGAGAACGACGTCGAAATTCGCGTCCGGGTAGGTCAGCTTGGTCGAGACGTCACCGGCCTCGAAGCGGATGCGATCTACCAGCCCCTGATTCTTGGCCAGTTCGCGCGCCGCTTCGTTAGACTCGGTATCGCCGATCGAGATCACCCTGCCGGACTTCAGACGCTTCGCGGCTTCCAGTCCTAGCTCATGCGAAAGGCACAACACACGCTCAGACCCCTGCAACGCGAGGCCGTCCAGGATTTGCGCATAGACGGCTTTCTGGCCTTCGGTGGAAATCCAGTTTAGGCCGTACCCAATCCCGGCCATCACGACCCCGATCAGCACCAGCACCGCGGTGAGCACTGCTGCAGGACCTGGGTATTCCGCCCGATTGATGAAGTACACCACCAGCGCAAAGCCAATGGTCCAGGCCGCGCGGGAGTACATTTCGCGCGCGGCACGCGGAGAGGCGAAGTCCATACGTTAAGCGGGAACCCCTGCGGGCTCCTCGGCGCCAGCCTCGGCGATCACCAGAGGCTTCTTAAACTTACATTCCGCATTCGGACACTGGGCCACAGCTCCGGACTTGAGGAACTTCTCAATCAGGTAGCTGCCGCCGCATTCCGGGCAGGCTTCGGGGATCGGTTTACCCCAGGCGACAAACTCGCACTTGGGATATTGGTTGCAGCCGAAGAACGTCTTGCCGCGCTTGCTGCGGCGTTCGATGATTTCGCCCTCGGTGCAATTCGGGCACTTCACGCCGATCGTCTTTTGCTGAACAAACTTGCAGGTCGGATAGTTGCTACACGCCACGAACTCGCCAAAGCGGCCATACTTCTTGACCATCTTCGACTGGCACTTCGGGCACTCTTCGTCCAGCGGAACATCCTGCGGCTTCTGCGCCGCGCCGAGTTGCTTGGTGGTCTTGCACTCCGGATAGCCGGAGCACGCCATGAAGGTTCCGAAACGCCCCTTCTTCAGGACCATAGGACGACCGCAGTTGTCGCAATATTCCGCGGCATCCTGCTCGGTCATGCCTTCCCCGCCCTCGCCCTCCACCTGCGGCTGGCGAGTATTGGTGCATTCGGGATAGCCGGTGCAAGCGATGAATGTGCCGTGCTTGCCCCACTTGATGACCATCGGCTTGCCGCACTTCTCGCAGATGAAGTCGGTGGGCCGCTCCATGCGCTTGATGTCGGTCATGTTGCGAGCCGCGTGATCCAGATCCTTCTGGAACCGCTCATAGAACTCGCTCATGGCCATGCGCCAGTCGATCTTGCCGTCTTCGATGTCGTCCAGCTGCGCTTCCATGCGCGCCGTGTAGGTGACATCAAAGAGATCGTTAAAGCTTTCGAGCAGCAGGTCGGTTACGACCATGCCCAGCTCAGTCGGCGTGAACTTTCCGCCGTCTTTGCGAACGTATTCGCGTTCCTGAATCGTCGACAGAATCGACGCGTAGGTCGACGGCCGACCAACGCCGGACGCTTCCAGTTCCTTGACCAACGTCGCTTCGGTAAAGCGCGGCGGCGGTTCGGTGAAGTGCTGTTCGGGCTCGATGGTCTTGAACTTCAGCACCTCGCCCTGCGTTACTGCGGGGAGCTTGGCCTTGGCCTCATCGTCCTCGTCGTCCTTGACGTCCTTGCCTTCTTCGTAAACCTTGAGGAAGCCGTCGAACTTCGGCACGCTGCCCGTGGCACGGAACAGATAGTCGACTCCGTCTTTGCCCTTCGTAGCAACGTCGATCGTAGTCGAATCGAACACCGCCGGCGACATCTGCGAGGCGACGAAACGCATCCAGATCAGGCGATACACCTTCAGAGCATCCTCGTCCAGGAACTTCTCTACCTGGTCCGGCGAACGCATGGCGGACGTGGGGCGGATGGCTTCGTGGGCGTCCTGCGCGTCCTTCTTGGACTTGTAGACGTTCGGCTTCTCGGGGCGATATTCGGCTCCGTAGCGGTCCGTGATCATGGCCCGCACTTCGTCCAGCGCGTCATTCGAAACGCGCGTCGAATCGGTACGCATGTAGGTGATGAGACCCACCGGACCTTCATCCTTGCCCAGTTCCACGCCTTCGTACAGCTTCTGCGCCAGCATCATCGTGCGCTTCACGCTGAAGCGAAGCTTACGGGCAGCTTCCTGTTGCAGCGTGGAGGTGATGAACGGCGGCACCGGATTGCGGCGCTTTTCCTTGTTGGTGACCGTCTGGACCGTGTAAACGGCGTCAATCAGCGCGTCAACGATCTGTTGCGACCGCTCCGCGTTCGGAATCTCAAAGTTCTCGCCGTTGATCTTGGCAAGATGGGCCTTCAGTGTCGGCGGCTTCTTCGCGCCCAGCCCGACATCGATCGACCAGTATTCCCGGGTAATGAACGCGCGAATCTCTTTTTCACGCTCGACGATTAAGCGCAGCGCCACGGTCTGCACACGTCCTGCGGACAACCCGCGGCGAACCTTATCCCACAACAGCGGGGAGATCTTGTAACCCACCAACCTATCGAGCACCCGGCGCGCCTGCTGCGCATCCACCAGGTTGATATTGACCGCGAGCGGCTTCTCAAACGCCTTCAGGATGGCGTTTTTCGTGATCTCGTTGAACATCACCCGGAAGAACTTGATGTTGTGCTTCTTGTCCTGCAATTCTTCCTGCAGGTGGTAGCAAATCGCTTCGCCTTCGCGATCAGGGTCAGCCGCCAGGTAAATGGCGTCCGCGCCCTTGGCGGCTGTTCGCAGCTCGCCCATGAGCTTCTTCTTACCTTCGATAACTTCGTAAACCGGCTTAAATTCGTTGTCGACGTCGACCGACAGGTCCTTCTTGGGGAGGTCCTTGACGTGCCCGAGCGAGGCTTTGACGACGAAGTCCTTGCCGAGATACTTGCCGATGGTTTTCGCCTTCGCCGGAGATTCGACGATGACGAGGTTCTTTGCCATTTCTTTGATGCCTTCCTTACCTGAACAACCAAAATCGTAGCACAGCGGGGCGGTTCGGGTGCTAGCGGCCCTAGCTGGGTCGCAATCGTATATATATGGATGAGGAATCGGCCAGGAAGATGCAGGCCGTGAGGTTGCCATTTAGATTCAGCAGGTTACGGAATGGAGTTATACTGACCAACAGTTATGGATTCGCAGGCGGCAGATTATCAGTCCAGACTGGCCAACGAAGAGAAATTCTATAGGGAATCCCTTATAGTTCATGATCTTCCGGGGATTTATCACTACTGGTCGGAAAAATACCTGCTTCCCAAGCTCCAGGCGGTCGGGATTGCCAACATGTCCGCCCTGTTTGCCGATCCCCTGGCTGCGGCCTGCACCCGACGACCCGGCGAGCAAGCCCGGTTCCTGAGCATCGGGGCCGGAAACTGCGACGTCGAGATCGACCTCGCGCTCACCCTTCGTGCCGTCGGACACACGAACTTCGTCATCGATTGCCTGGACCTGAACCTCGCCATGCTCCAGCGCGGCGTGGAAGCGGCGGCGCAACGCGGGGTATCGGAGAATATCGCGCCCTTGCAGGCGGATTTCAACGAATGGCAGCCGACGGCCAAGTATGACGGCGTGGTGGCGAACCAGGCCCTGCATCACGTCCTGAACCTGGAAGGCCTGTTTGACCAGATCAAGGCGAGTCTGCGGCCCGATGGCTGTTTCGTGATCTCTGACATGATCGGCCGCAACGGGCATCTGCGCTGGCCCGAAGCCCTGAAGATCATCCACGAGTATTGGACGAAACTCCCGCTTTCGCACCGCTTCAACTGGCAGCTAAAGCGCTACGAGGCGATGTTCGAGGATTTCGACTGCTCGCTCGATGGTTTCGAGGGGATTCGGGCGCAAGATATCCTGCCGCTGCTGTTGGAACGGTTTCACTTTGACAAGTTCGTGGGATTCGGCAATTTGATCGACCCATTTGTGGATCGCAGCTTCGGGCATAACTTCGATATCAATGACCAGCAGGATCGCGCGTTCATCGATGAGGTGCACGCTCGCGACGAGGCCGGGATCGCTGACGGTACGTTGACTCCTACGCACATGTTTGCAGTTCTCGATCTGAAGGACGAAGCGAATGCTCCGCATCTGGCCAGATGTGTGCGGCGCGGAGAAGTTGTGGATGAGCCGTCAGTGTCCATTCCCACGACGGATCGGTTAGGCCGCGTGTTACAGGAGTTGGAGACCGAACGGCGCAGGTTGGCGGAGGTAGTGCACGCCAAATCTCAAGAGGTGCAGTATTTGCACGACGAATTGGTCAAGCGCACGGAATGGGCTTGGGGCTTGGAGAAACAACTCAATGAGCGCACCGACTGGGCCCTGGCCTTGGATCGCCAAATCGCAAAACTAACCGCGAGGCTGACCGGCAACTAGAGCCGTCGTGGCGCACGCTCTCAGCGTGCCGCGTCGAGACTCGTCTCGACGCCTGGAGGTTGGTTCTCACTGCCAACAGACGTCGAGAAAGTCTCGACGCAGCACGCGTAGGCGCGTGCGCCACCTAGCGTTTTCAATCCATCCACACTTTGAGATAACTCTTGCCCGGCATCTGCCGGATCATCCCGTTCAACTCAAGCTCGAAAAGCGTCGCAATGAGTTCCGAGGCCGAGTGCGGCACCAGCGTCTCCACCAAGTGATCGAGAGGCACGGGCGCATCGGGCGTCAACGCCCTCAAGATCGCGCGCGCGATTTCCGTCATTGGTCCCAAGTCGAGAGATGGCTGCACCTCGTCCAGCTGGAACTTGTCCCGGCACTGCCGCACCAGCCACTGTCGATCCTCCGGCTTCAGTTCGGTGACCACATCATTCCAATCCTGCACCAGCTTCGCGCCCTGCTTGATCAGCAGGTTCGGGCCCCAACTCATCTTCGAGGTGATGTTGCCAGGGACCGCGAACACTTCGCGATTATGTTCCGACGCCAGCCGCGCTGTGATCGAGGACCCGGAATACTGCCCGCCCTCCACGATCAGCACACCCACGCTAATGCCGCTAATGATGCGATTGCGAATCGGAAAATTCTGCGGATACGGCGGCGTGCCCATCGGGAAATCGGAAAGGATAAGACCGGACTGCGCGATCTGGTCAGCGAGTTTGCGATTCTCCGCAGGATACAGCTCGTCGACCCCGCAGCCGAAAACTGCGATCGTATTGCCGCCCGTTTCCAGCACCGCTTTGTGCGCCGCCGTATCGATGCCTCGCGCCATGCCGCTCGCAATGGTGAGTCCAGCGTCCGCCAGATCCTTCGCCAGCCGCGTAGCCGCCGACACTCCATACGCAGTGGGACGCCGCGTCCCGACGACCGCCAGCGACAAGCTGTCGAGTAATTCGACGCGCCCGCGAGCAAACAACATCGGAGGAGGATCGTAAATCTCCTGCAACCGAGCCGGGTAATGCGGGCTGGTGTACGGAATCACCACCGCGCCCGCATCTGCGACCTTCTGCTGCTGCGTAACCGCATCCTCAAACGCCGTCCCGCTGGAAATATTCCGAGCCAAGCCCGCCGACGTTCCGGCAGCTTCGAGCTCCGACTTCGACGCACGAAAAATGGCCTGCGGCGTTCGGAACCGCTCAATCAAAGAGATCGCAGTCTTCGACCCCAGCCCCGGCGTCATGCGCAAGGCGAGCCAGTGGAGTTGTTCATCGGGAGAAAGCGCGGGCGCAGGCATCACCTTGGAAGAGTGCTGCGCCCGCGCGAAAGTTCTCAGTTAATGGAAAGGTTGCCGATCGCTTTCTGCAACGGCGGCAGTTCAGCGGACCGGGTCGCCGCACTTAACGGATTCCCCTTCAGCGAGACGCTGCGGAACGGAATCAAGGTTTTCGGTTTGCCCTGATCCGTCTGAAGGCTCGCAAGCAACGGCTTGAGGTCCGCAATCTGGTTATCGTCAAGATACAGCGCGGACCACGATTGCACATCCTTGAGCGGACCAAGATCGCGAATCTGATTTTTGTTGAGATCGATCATCTGCAACTTCTTCAAGCCGACAATCGGAGCCAGACTCGCCACCTGATTATTCTCCAAGCGCAGCCATTCGAGCTTCGCCAATCCACCCAGCGGCGTAAGATCGGCAACGCGATTGCCCGACAGGTCCAGGTGCTGCAGTTCGGCGAGGCCAGCAAGCGGTTTCAAATCCTGAACCTGATGGCCCGGGAGGCTAAGGAACTCCAGCTTTTTCAGATTGGCCAGCGGCGTTAGATCGGCGATCGTGCCGCCCTTGATCGTGATGGATTCCAGTTGCGTGAGTCCCGCAAGAGGTCGCAGGTCGCTGATCTCAGATTTCGCGATATAGAGGAACCGCACGCCCGTGAGCTTTTCGATTCCACCCAGATCGCGAATCGTTTCCTCGGATCGAATCAGGATAACGGAGGGTGCTTGAGTTTCGGTAACCGGCCCGGCAGGCTGCCCGGCGGGCAAGCTCTGCGCAGCGACGGCGGCGAGGGTAGCGTCTTTGAAAGTGACTGGTGTATCGGCGGCGAACGAGACGATCGTCCCAGACATCACCAGCATGAAAAGTGTCTTCATGTTGATAGTCTCCAGAAGGAAAGTGTGTTTCCGGCTCCATTATAAAACGCGTTTTCCCCCGAACACCACTGCTCGCGTGAACAACTTTTGAGAGCCCTGCCGCTTCCCCTTATAGTTGTCGACAAAGTCGAAATGGCCCTCCTGCAACTCCAGGATCGTCACATCTGCAACCGCACCCTTGCGCAGCGAACCGTAGGCATTCAGTTCGCGAACCGTGCGCGAGGGATTGAGTGTGGCGCACGCGATGACTTGTTTCAACGGCATGCCGAGTGCCAGGAATTTCGAGAGCACATTCGGGTAGTCGTAAACCTGATCGGTGCGACCCGGAAGGTTGAGGTCCGTGGAAATCGTGTCCGGCGGAAATCCCTGCTGCATGGCTTTCTCCGCGACGTCCCACGCCCAATGCTCATTGAGACCGTTGCCGAAATCAAATTTGATGCCACGCTTACGGGCTTGCCGAACTCCCTGCAGCACCATGCCTTGGGAATCCAGAATCCCGTTGATGGGCGCGTACATATGCGACACAACGTCACCCGGTCGCATCATGGCCAGCAGTTGAGGCAACGGCGTCGCGGTATCGCCCATGTGGATCATCACCGGGATGTTCGTTGCCGTCCCGACTTCAATGGCTCGCCGCAGCACCTCCTTATCGCGATTGGCCGAGATGCCGCGAGACAAGCGAGCTTTGATCCCAACGATCCACTCGCGATGCGCTTTCACTGCGGCGATGGCCTTCGGCACATCGGCCTGATCGATGTTGTCCAGAAACTCCGCTCGTCCACCGGGATTGTTGCCCAGGCGGCCGATGTTCAGCCAGAAGCGCATGCGGTTGGGCGACGGCTTGGCAAAGGAGTCGATCAACTGCTCTACGTTGTCAGCCCCGCGCGAGCCAGCGTCGATCATGGTCGTTACGCCCGTCGAGAGGAACTCCGAAGTCGGCAGTTCCGGATCGCGAGCATGCACGTGGATGTCGATCAGGCCCTGCACCACCAGCTTCCCCCTTGCGTCGATTGTTTGAGGCGCAGATAGATTCGAGCCTAATGCCGCGATCTTGCCATTGCGAATACCGACATCCAGAGGCTTGTCGATGCCCTGCGCGGGGTCGATCACGCGACCTCCCTGGATCACCAAGTCGTAGTCAGCGGCGACGAGCGAAGCTCGCGAGGCGAAGGCTCCGGCGGCGGCTCCCAGGAAATGGCGGCGGGAAGGCATCGCCTCACATTATAGCGGCGGAGGATCAATATGAACTATAGTTAACTTTGGCGATGAAACCGCAGCTACCTACTGGTCCGGCCTCCCTGCCGGAGGTTCACGCGTCTGTCACCACGTCCAAACCCACCCTTCTGAAGCGCATGTTCGCGTTCGCGGGCCCCGCCTATCTGGTCAGCGTCGGCTACATGGACCCGGGCAATTGGGCCGCTGGCCTCGGCGCTGGATCGCAGTTCGGCTACAAGCTGCTGTGGGTGATGGTGCTATCGAACCTGATGGCGATCCTGCTGCAGACGCTGTCCGCGCGCTTGGGCATCGTCACCGGGCGCGACTTGGCGCAGGCTTGCCGCGAGGCCTACCCGAAGCCGGTCAGCTACGCGTTGTGGGTGCTCTGCGAAATCGCCATCGCTGCTTGCGATCTGGCGGAAGTACTCGGCGCAGCCATCGGTCTGAATCTGCTCTTCGGTATCCCGCTGGTCACCGGCGTGCTGCTGACGGCGCTCGATACGTTCGTCGTGTTGTGGCTCACGCGTTACGGCATCCGAGTTGTTGAAGGCTTGATCATCGTCGTCATCATGATCATCACCGGCTGTTTCCTGGTGGAACTGGCGTTCGCCGGACCAGCAGTCGGCGACATGGTCGGGGGCCTGGTTCCCCGCATCGACGGAGCCAGCCTGTACATCGCGATCAGCATCCTGGGCGCGACGGTGATGCCGCACAATCTCTATCTCCATTCCGCGCTGGTGCAAACACGCAAAGTGGGGCGCAGTGTCGAGGAGCAAGCAGCGGCCTGCAAGTTCAACCTCATCGACTCCGTGATCGCGCTCAACGGTGCGCTCATCGTCAACGCGGCGATCCTGATTCTCGCCGCTGCGGTGTTCTTCAAGAACGGCACCGTCGTCAATGAAATCGAGCAGGCGCATGAGTTACTGACGCCTCTGCTCGGCACGACACTCGCCAGCGCTCTCTTCGCCATCGCGCTTCTCGCCAGCGGGCAATCCTCGACGCTAACCGGGACCTACGCAGGGCAGATCGTGATGGAGGGCTTCCTCGATATCCGACTGCGGCCCTGGCTCCGGCGCCTGCTTACGCGATCCGTCGCCATCGTTCCCGCAGCGATTACGGTGTCGACATCCGGACAGTCAGGAACCTATCAGCTCCTGATCCTGAGCCAAGTCATCCTCAGCTTGCAGTTGCCCTTCGCCGTGCTCCCGCTGATCCGCTTCACCAGCGATCGAATGCGCATGGGGCAGTTCGCCAACAAACTGTGGGTCAATATCTGCGCCTGGGTTGTAGCGGCGGTCATTCTCGGACTCAACTTCTGGCTGGTGGCGGACGCGGCAATCCCGTGGGTGCAGGCAGCAACGTGGCATATCGCGGTCGTGATTCCTGTGGGACTCTTTATGCTGACGCTGCTCGGATACGTCGCGTTCGCGACCCATCAGCCGCCAGCGACGGAAGATGAAAATCGGGGCGTTGCGGTGGCAACCGACCTCCCTGCTCCGGTGTATCGCAAGATCTTAGTACCGCTCGATCATTCCGACCGTGACCGCGCCGCGATCGCGCACGCCGCTGCCATGGCCAAACTTCACGGAGCCACGATCCACGTCCTGCATGTCGAAGAAGGCGCGACCAGCCAACTCTATGGCCACGATGCATCCACAGCGGAGGTTGCGATGGGCGAACGCTACTTCCACAACATCGTCGAAGCTCTACGCCGCGACGGATACAAAGCCGAACTCATCGTGGCCCACGGACGCAACCCGCGCACCGAGATCATCCGCGTCGCGAACCAGCTGCAACCCGACTTGGTCGTGATGGGCGCGCACGGTCACACAGGCATCAAGGACATCATCTTCGGCACCACGATCAACGGCGTGCGCCACAAGGTGAACGCTCCGGTACTCGTAGTCGGCGACACGCCTCGTACTACTTCTTAATTTTCCCCTTGCATCGCAGCACCACAGGCGTATACTGAGGCCACGTAACAGGGGTCGCACAGCGAAAAGAAATGCGAAAGGACTCTCGTCCTGACGGCATGTCCTCACTGTGCAGTTGAAAATTCAAACGGGGTGCAAAATGCAAAAAAGACTAGTAGGGATCAGTGTGTCTGTTCTTCTGTTCGCCGCAGTTTTGATTTCCCAGAGCCCGCAGAACAGATCTTCCATAGTTGGAACCATAACGGACCAGTCGGGAGCGGTCATTTCCAACGCTCCCGTGGAGTTAAAGGGCGACGCGACGGGTGCGCTATGGAATACGGTGTCGAGTGTAGCTGGACAGTATGAAATCGGGAATTTGGATGCGGGCGGTTATTCGTTGACCGTGACGGTGCCGGGGTTCAAGAAGTATGTCGCAACGATTGCATTGGGGGCCAACACGCGGACTCGACGAGACGTCCTGTTGGAGGTAGGCTCGGTTTCAGAGAGCATTGCCGTCGCTTCGGACAAGGCCCTGTTGCGGACGGAGAGTTCCAGTGTCAGTCGCGGGAAGGCCCCTCAGGCCGCGCCGATGCTGGCCATCGGCGGTTACGCGCGCGATGCTCGTGAGCAGGAGTATCGCCGCGGTCCTGGTATCCGCGGCACGCGAGGCAGCGAAGAGTACGGGCACTTTGTCGAGAACGAATTCACCACGCCAACGAAAGATCCGCTGTCGACCTTCTCCGTCGATGTCGACACGGCGTCTTACAGCAATGCCCGCCGCTTCCTGAATGACCGGCAATTGCCGCCACCGGAATCGGTGCGCATTGAGGAACTGGTCAACTACTTCAGCTATGACTACGCATTGCCCGAGCCGGGAAAGCCGGTGTCGATGACCACCAACCTGATGCGCAGTCCGTGGAATTCGCAGCGCTTGCTGCTCCATGTTGGTCTGCGCACGCAGCCCGTGGCGGCGGAAGACTTGCCTACCAGCCACCTCACGTTCCTCGTCGATGTTTCGGGCTCGATGAACTCACCGGACAAGCTTCCTCTGGTGCAGCAGGCTCTCCAGATGCTCACGCGGCAACTGCGCCCGCAGGATACCGTCTCGCTCGTTGTATACGCAGGATCGTCGGGCGTCGTTCTGCCGCCGACGCGCGGCAGTGAGCAGCAACGCATCCTCGAGGCTATCGGTCGTCTGCAAGCGGGCGGCTCAACGAATGGAGCAGGCGGGATTCGACTCGCTTACCAGCTGGCTCGGCAGTCCTTCGATAAGAGGGCGAACAATCGCGTGATCCTCGCCACGGATGGCGACTTCAATGTCGGCGTCTCCAGCGAGGACGAACTCGTGCGACTCATCGAACAGGAACGCCAGTCGGGCGTGTTCCTCAGCGTCCTGGGCTTCGGCACGGGCAACTTGAAGGACTCGAAGATGGAGAAGCTCGCCGATCACGGCAACGGCAACTATGCGTATATCGACTCGCTCGGCGAAGCCCGCAAGGTATTCGTGCAGCAGATGGGTGCGACGCTGGTCACCGTGGCGAAAGACGTCAAGCTGCAGATCGAGTTCAATCCGGCGCAGGTGAAAGAGTATCGTCTGGTGGGCTACGAAAATCGGATCCTGCGGCCGGAAGACTTCAACAATGACGCGAAGGACGCGGGCGATTTGGGCGCGGGGCACCAGGTTACGGCGTTCTACGAAATCGTGCCGACCGGTGGCATCGGCAGTGGCGATGTCGATCCCTTGCGTTATCAGGAACAAGGTCGGCGTCCGGCTCGGCAAACGCGCTCGACGGAACTCGGCTGGATCAAGCTGCGCCACAAGGCACCTCAGGGAGACAAGAGCGAGTTGCTGCAGTGGCCGATCAACGCGAATCCGGGCGAGCTTCGTTCGGCGTCGCGGGACGTGCGCTTCGCGGCGGCCGTGGCCGAATACGGGCTGTTGTTGCGGCGCTCCAAATTCGCGGGCGATGCCAGCTTCGAACACGTGCTGGCGACGGCGACCGATGCAGTGGGTCCGGATCTTGCAGGCTATCGCACCGACTTCCTGGATCTGGTGCGACGCGCCTCTGCTTTATCGGGGGAGCACTATAGCCGCAGGTAGGTGGTAACTTGATGGGGTGGATGAGACACCTGAGTTACCGCATGAATCACCTGTATACGAACAAGCTATAGACGCTGAGGGGGCGCTGGTGGAGGTGGCTGAGGGACCGCCTCCGCCGGTGATCGAACCGGTTACCGCGCGGACGTTGACGCGGGATGCAATCTTCGACCTGATCGCTTCATTGGTTGTAGGCATCGGCGGGATCATGCTCATGGGAGCCCTGGTCGGCGTAAGTTTGCTGATCGCGGGTAATCGACCAGAGCAGGTGACCGACCTGGTCACATCGCCTTGGGGTATCGCCGGATTGTTACTGGGTACGCAGTTGCCGTTGCTCTTTTTCGCGCTGCGACGACGGCGGCGCAATCGGCAGAAGCAGAGACCGATGACCGAACTCTTCGGCGGGGCGGGTCTCAACGCCATTCCGATCGGCATCTTCGCGGGCATGGGATTGACCGTGCTGAGTGCGCTCTACACATCCGGGTTGCAGCGGTTGCTCGGCCCGGATTCAGTCTCCAATCAGGTAGAGTTCCTGCAGAGGATGCTGGACAACAAGTCGGCGGTGACGCTACTGGTGTTGCTGATTGCGGTGGGGGCTCCCATCTGTGAAGAGCTGTTCTTTCGCGGGGTGATCTTCGGCGCGGCGCGCGCGGCAGGGTTGACGAAGGTGGGGGTGGTGCTTTCGGCGGTACTCTTCGCGACGGTGCATTTCAGCCTGTTGCTGTCGCCGTTCTATGCGACCTTCGCGATCGTGATGTGCTGGCTGTATGCGCGGACGGGAACACTGGCGGCTCCCATGGCGGCGCACGCAACCATGAACGGGATCGCTTGTGCGGCCTTGCTGCTGGCGGGGGATCGGGTCTAAGCCAGACGTTCAGACGCACGAAAGGGCTGGAGCTTGCGCTCCAGCCCAATTCGCCAAATCAGAGGCGAGAGGATTCGTTAGCTGCGAAACTTACGAATCAGACCGAGACCGACCATTGCGGCGCCAACCATGCCGAAGGTGGAAGGTTCCGGAACGCCAGACGGCGGATCGACCGGCGGGACAACCGCACCGGCTTGCTCAACCAGGAGATCGTCGAAGTTGAGCGTCTCGTTGGTCAGGCCAAACGTGTTAGAGCCACTGAGAGTGACCGAAGTGAACGCAACGTCCGAGGTGAAGCCGAAGAAGAATTCCCCGCCGCCGTCCGGGCCAACGTTGTAGCCAAGGTTCGCGGCTACGCCAGGGCTCAGTTCCACCACTTGGGTACCGCCGCCAAGCAGAGCGACAGTGATCTTCAAACCAGAACCCAAGCCGCCGACCGACACATTCCAAGTCGCACCGAAGGCCGTCATGTTACCCGAGTTCAGGGTGATGACTTCGGAATAGCTGGAGGTCACACGCGTGTCGCGCTGGCCGTCGGCAGGACCGCCGGAGAATCCCGGAAGACCGTTTACCGTGCCCGCGGCGTTAAAGGTGGTGAAGAGCGACGCGTTGGTGTTGAAATTTTCAGTAAACGTCGCGCCAGCGCCATTGGCAGCCACGATGGCGCTGCTGTTAAAGGCTCCCGACGCGGTGTAGACCTGAATGGTTGCTGCGAACGCTGAGGATGCGGTCAAGGCCGCACTCACCAACGCTAGGGTTAGGATTTTTTTCATTTTTCTCTCTTGCCTCCGACTTAAAGCAGTCTTAGTACTGTCTTTGCTGCTTTCAGATACTAGCAAGTCTATAACGAAAGTCTTGATACTTGCAAGGCTTAAATGGTCTTAGGTACTCTAAGTACCGGTACTTAATTGAGGGTAAGTGGAAGCGCGTAGAGGGGTATAAGGGGGAAAGCGGAGAAGAGGAGGGGTAGAAACGAACTAAACGCCGGACAAAACCATCTCACGGTGGAGGCGGCGGGTAGCGCGATCACTGATGAGTCCGGCCACTTTTGTGAGTAGACCTTGGACGTCTTCCGGCTTGATGAGTAAGGACTTATGCCAATTCTCAGGGACCGGGATGGCCTCGTGGTAGGCGGTGATGAGGGCAGTCGCGGGCTTATAGTCCATCATCCGAGCATGGGCTATCACCTTGAGACCGGAGTCGGGAGACTCCATCTGAAGGCCGCTTAGTACTAGCGCGTATTCGCTCTCTTCGAGCATGCCCACAGCTTCGGCGGCACTGGCGGCCGACTCCACGCTGTAACCACATGTTTCGAGGACAGTTTTGAGCGTAAGGCGAGCGGTAGTGTCGTCATCGACCAGGAGGACCCGGGCGAGACCGCAATCACGAACTTGGGAAGCGGCAGCCATCTGAATACGACCTCAGTGTACTCCAGAAGACTGTATTTCGTACAAGGGGATTTACGTAGTACGTTCCAGTATTAAGTTTCCTATTTATTTTTCAACAACTTGCGAAAACACACGACGGAAGATCCGATCGGTGTTTTTGAGCTGGCGAGCAGTGGAAAACGCCTCATTAATCTTTTCAATCGATAGATAAGAAAGGATTTCCTTGTCGTTCTCAATTGTCATACGGAAGTCACCTTCTTCCTCCCAGCAGCGCATAGCGTGACCCTGAACGGTCTTATAGGCCTGTTCGCGAAGCATTCCGGCGGCGGCCAGGTCCAAAAGCAGCTGGCCGGAGTAGATCAGACCGCGGGTGGATTCCAGATTCCGTAGCATTCGCTGGGGGTAGACCCGCATGCCATCGATCAGCCAGATGGTCTTAGCCAGGAGGTAGTCGGCTAGGATGGCGGAATCGGCCAGGACTACACGTTCGACGGAGGAGTGGGAGATGTCGCGTTCGTGCCATAGGGCTATGTTCTCGAGCGCCGCCTGGGAGTTGGCTCGGACGACGCGAGCGAGGCCGCAGATCTGTTCGCAGACGACCGGGTTGCGCTTGTGGGGCATCGCGGAGGAGCCCTTTTGACCGACGGCGAAGGGTTCTTCAGCTTCACGGACCTCAGTACGTTGCAGGTGGCGGATTTCGAGGGCGATCTTTTCGAGGGTCGCGGTGAGGACGGCCAAAGCTCCGACCCAAGCTGCGTGGCGGTCGCGGGAGATGACTTGGCTGGTGATGGGGGCGGGGCGCAGTTCGAGGATGGCGCAGATGCGCTCTTCGGCCTCGGGGCCGATGTGGGCGTATGTTCCGACGGCTCCTGAGATTTTGCCGACCCGCAGGTCTTCTGCGGCAGCGGACAGGCGCGCGATGTTGCGCTGCATTTCGTCCCACCAGAGGGCAACCTTGAGGCCGAAGGTGATGGGTTCGGCGTGGATGCCATGGGTGCGGCCCATTTGCGGGGTGTCTTTGAATTCGTAGGCGCGTTTTTTGAGCGAGTCGGCGAGGGTGCGGCAACCGTCGAGCAGGATTTTCGAGGCCTGCTTGAGTTGGATGGCCTGGGCGGTATCGACGACGTCGTTGGAGGTGAGACCGTAGTGGAGCCAGCGGGAATGCTCGGCTACACCGGCTGCGGCCATTTTCTCGGCGACGGCGGTGGTAAAGGCGATGACGTCGTGTTTAGTTTCGCGTTCGATGGCGTGGATGCGGTCGACGTCGAAGGAGGCGTGGGCTCGGAGGGCTTTAGCGGCTTCGGTGGGGACTTCGCCGGTCTCGGCCAGGGCTTCGGCGGCAGCGATTTCGACGGCGAGCCAAGCGTCGAAGCGGTTCTGGTCGGAGAAGATTTTGCCCATTTCGGGGCGGGTGTAGCGAGGGATCATGTGAGAAACCTATGGTAACGCGACACTCGGCATCGCGGGATGTAGCGATGCCGAGCTATCGGCTATGGCGCGCCGATTGTTAGCGTTAGGTTCTGCGCTCCTGCGGTTCCCGCCACTCGAACGGTGAGGGGAACGTCGCCCGCCGGAATGTTGGGAACAACCACGTTCACCTGGTACAGGCCCACCGAGCTTGCGACCAATCCAGCGAAAGTCACGTTGGCAGAGACGCCGCCGATTTGCACCACGACATTGGGCAGATTTGCGGTGCCTGCCACAACTTTTCCCGCCGGAGATGCGGGCTCGGTAGCACCCAGACCGACGCCGTAGATTACAAGAGTGTCGCCTGGCTTGGCGGGCCGAAATGCTACTCCGGCGATCAAGTTCTCCCGGCCCGCGAAGGCGCGGTCCGAGAACAAGGCTGCAACGTACTGCACGCCGTTCACTTTAAAGGACGGCGGCGCTAGCATGGAAGGTGTCCTCGCGGCTGCTGTGATCACGTAGGGATCGCTGACACCTTGGGCAGTCGTCACCACCAGAGCATCGCCAGTGGCGATTCCATCCGGCGCCTGCACGTTCAACTGAGTGGGGCTGATGTACCACACGAACGCAGGTTTGCCGCCTATGGAAACCGATACGCCATCCAGCGAGGTAGGTGCCCGGTCGCCTGTGAAGTCCGCTCCGCCCCATTCGCGCGTGGTGGCGGATAGTTTGGTCCCGTAGATTTCAATCCACGTTCCAGGAGCGAGAACAGTTCCAGCGCCGTAGGCGCCTGCTGTGGCGATGGACCCACTGAGAAGCGGCCGATTGGGGTTGCCAGAAGTAGCAGTTGCGGTTAGTCGGAAAGTAACCGGGGTAAGGCTGCCCGCCGATGCCGTCACCACTATCGGTCCCGCCGTGGCGCCCAGCGTGACAGTGGTGGAAGCGACACCGTTTGCGTCGGAAACGGCGGATAGTGCGCTGAGCGTCGCAGCGCCGCTGGTGACTTTGAAGTCCACCGTGGCTCCCGGCACGGAAGCCGCGCCGGAGACTACGCGGACGGAAAGCGGTGTCGCCAGCGTGGTGGATATAAGACCGGACTGGCTATCGCCCCCATTCAACTGCAACGCACTGGCTACGATGGGGCGCAGTACACGTACGCGGGCTGACCCGTCGCGGATATAGATGACGCCAGCGGGGTCCACCACGACGCTGTCGACGGTTTGTAAGGTGGCTGCTCTGGCCGGACCGCCGTCACCGGAAGACCCAGCAACAGCCGTCCCCGCGATCGGACGGATTATCCCGGTCACGCTGTCCAAAATCCGGATAACAGGCCGGAACTCGGCCAGAATAATGTTTCCGTTCGGATCGACCGCGATCCCCGCAGGTCCAATTGCGGTGGAGAGCGCGGCTCCAGGGGTCAGCAACGCTGTTCCGCTTGGCCGATTGGTGCCAGTTCCGGCAACCGTACTAATTCGGCCATCGGCGGCAATGCGGCGGAGCCGGAAATTTGAAAAATCGCCGACGAGTACGTTTCCTTGCGCGTCCAGGGCAACTGCGGCAGGAAAGCTAAGGAGTGCCGCCGTGGCGGGTCCTCCATCCCCAGAGAAGCCGGAGGTTCCCACGGCACCCGCAACCAGGGTTGGAGCAGGGGTGCTCGCGGTCAGGTCGACTTTGTAGACTGTATGAGTATCGCCGAGAGTGAAGTACAGGAAGCGATTTGCGGAATCTACCCGCATCCCGTAGACGACTCCCGGCAAGGTGGCGAGTTTGGTGATCGTTCCCGAGGAACTCACCCGCCGGAGAGAAGCTCCGTCGGCCACATAAAGATTGCCTGCCGTGTCCGACGCAATTGCGTCCACGGCGCCGAATTTCGCGAGCTTTGCCGATGCCCCATCCCCGGAGGAAAACCCATAAGCGTTATTCGCCGGGGTCAAATTGATGGGCAGGCCTGCATATGTGCTGATAGTGCCGTTGGAGTCCACGCGCCGGACCGTCAACATTCTGCGATCCGCAATATAGAGCCCGCCGGTGAAATCCAGGGCCAGAGAGTCCCCTACGGAACCGAAAGTGTGATGGTCAAGTTCAGCGGAAACTGCGGGAGTGCCATCCGTAACGACAGGCCAACGACCCGCGACGGTCCGAATCACTCCGCCGGCTTGCACGCTGCGAATGCGGTTATTTCGCGAGTCCGCGATGAGCACATTGCCTGCTGCGTCGACCGCCAGGCCCTGAGGCTCTCCCAGACCCGCTTGTGTTGCCTGGCCGCCATCCCCGCTAAAGGAGTTGGCGAACGGCGTACCATTGATGTTCAAGCCCGCGAACGCATTTATGGGGTTCGTCACTACCAGCGCGATGGCACGGACGCGATTCGCGGAGCTATCGCCGACGTAAAGAATGAGGCGCGTGCGGTCGATGGCGAGTCCGGACAAGCTACGGAACGTCGCGGCCGGAGCCAGTCCTCCGTCGCCCGTGTTGCCCAAGGCACCCGTTCCCGCGACATTGCTGATGGTAAGGTTCGGATAGATGACGCGGATTCGCTGGAAGCCACCTTCGACAACCAAAATGCTCCCGTCGAAATCAACGAGCGCCCCAGGATAGGACAAGGGCGTATTTACGGCAAGGCCACCATTGGCTCCAAAGGTACCGGCGCCATTTCCCGCGAAGGTGGTGATTACGCCCGTTGTCAGGTCGACCTTCCGGATACGGTGATTCCAAGTGTCGCCGATGAGAAGTGCGCCACTCGCCGTGAAAGTCAATCCGGTGGGGATATTCAACTTTGCTAGCGTCGCCTGGCCGCCATCGCCACCAAAGCCGCAATTGTCAACGATGCCCGCGACCACACTCAGGCTGCCGCTAGATTCCCGCCGAACTACCACGCAGGTGACATCGTCTGTGAAGTAGACTCTATTCTGAGCATCGACGGCGATGGCACCGATGTTACCGATCTGATAATGGGTCGTCGCTTCGGACAGGGCCGCGCTGTCTCGATCTACGACCGTAGAGATATTGCCCGCCGAATCTACGTAGCGAACGCGGAATTGCAACGCGTCGGTAATGTAGTAACCGCCCCTTGTGTCCACGGCAATTCCCCGCGGGCCCGAAAGGAGGGCCTGTGCGGCTGGACCGCCATCGCCAATCGCCGAGGTGCCGGCGAAATTGTCAATTCGATAACCAGCCTGTCCCTGTGCGAATGGCATACCAACGGCGATGAGTGCAAGAGTAAAAAGTGTCAAACGCATTGAGGGCCTCTGTTGGATGGAAGAATAAGACGGTCTGGGCAACCTAGGATGGACCAGAGCCTGAGTATACAACTCCCCAAAAATCGACTGCAAGCGAATCGGCGATGGGACGGCTTCGGTGGGGACTTCGCCGGTCTCGGCGAGCGCTTCGGCGGCAGCGATTTCGACGGCGAGCCAAGCGTCGAAGCGGTTCTGGTCGGAGAAGATTTTGCCCATTTCGGGGCGGGTGTAGCGAGGAATCATGAAAAACCAGGATACAGGAGTCAGGAGTCGGGAGTCAGGAGATTTTCCACTGCAAACGGTATGTGTTGAAGGGGTGTGAGTTACGGTTCGAGGGGAGGGGGAAAATTGACTTTGATTTGTAATTTTGCGTAGTGGCTGCCAGCCGGAGGCAGCGAGACGAGTCTCGCTGCGGCACGCACGAGTGCGTACGCTACGAACTATAGCCGGAGGGGTTGTGGTGGGCGTGGCTGAGTGTGGCCAAAGTCTCTAGAATTGCTTGGACTTCCGGGTTCGATGAGGCGTGAAATAGTTCGGGAGCTATAGTGTCTGACACCGATCTATTTTGTCGACAATGAGCGACTAGGTCGAAAATTTGCCGGCTCGGATATGGTCGAATAGGGTCATGATTTCGGGGGCATCCTTGGCTTCGGCGAGGGGGGCGAGTTGGGTTTCGATGTAGGCCCAGTCGAGTACTTCGCGGTTGCGGATAGCGATGCCTTCGGCGTCGCGGATGTCGAGGGGGCGGCTGGCGAAGAGCTTCATGACCATGAGGTCTTCGGCGGAGCAGGTGCGAAGGTCCAAGCCTGGGCCGTAGTTGAAAACAGTGGCTCTGCGAATGACGTCGTGCTCGAAGGGAAGAGCGGCAAGGGATACGTCGATACCGATGCCGTCGGGGGTGGCCAGCAGTAAAACCCTATTTCGCAGCGCGAAGTCTTTCGCGTCTTTGATCCGCGCGGGGAACGCAGCGACCAAGGCGTCGAGGAACGGATCTTCGTGGCCAAAGCCGGTGAGGAGCGAGAGATCGACATCACGTGTTACCCGGACTTCGGACCAGCGTTGGACAGCGACGCCTCCGATCAAGCAACTCGCCCAGCCTTGGCTATCGCAGAATTCTTGAAGATTCTTGGCGGTTTGAAAAAGTTGAATCATCGCGGACGGAGTTTGGTGAAGATCCTCTGCATTTCCACGAGGCCCGAGGAGGCGCGTGGCGGCATGGAACGAGTCGCGTGATTGAAGGCGTCTTCTAGAGACGCGATGGCCTTCACATTGTCGGCGACGCGGACTTCCTCGCGGCGGATGGCTTCGAGTTCGGGGCCTGCTTCCTTCCAGGTTTGTACCCAGCGGAGGATGTCGGGATCAACCATGCTTCTATTTTAAGCAGGGTCTCGTCTCGAACCAAGGGACGTGCAGACCGCCGGGATGCAGGAGGACGCAGACGGTCTCTCCGACGGGCGAGCGGTCGTAGACTCGCCACTTGACCATAACCTCGGCAGGCAAGAGTCGAAGCCCCCTCACGGGTGCCAGATTTAGGTAGTAGTAATCCCCTCGGCGGAAGCGCACGATTCGTTTCGCCAAGACCTGAGCTCTGTACGTTTGTGGAATGTCAGAATCCAGATCCTGGTTGATCGCTGCAGCCATCCCGAAACCGTAGAATGAGTTTGATGCGATGAGCAGTAGAAGTTCCGCTCGGGTTGGGCGATTCTTTAGAGCGACTGCAGCCAGGAGACTTCCGATCCCAAAGCCGATGATGACCAGAAGTTCCCATCTGAGGGGACGCGTTTCGTTGCCCAAGGCTACGATGCCAGGCCAGATCGTCCCGAAATTGTAAACGAGAGCGAGGTTGGGGCGCGGATCGCCGTGGCCCACTAGAAGAAAGATGGCGCCATGGCCCGTTCGGTAGACCAATGCGGCGATCCAAGGGATGAGTGCAACCAGATAAAACGTTTTAGAGGTAACCCCAAATACCCATAGAGAGGCCACGACCGCAACCAAGCTGCCCCAGCCGAGAGTGCGCGTTCGGAAACGGGCTTCTCGTTCGGAGAGCATCGGGTTAGTAGGTAAAGACTTCCGTCGCCTTGCCCGGCTCGGCGACGATCAGATTGAGCGACAGGCAGCGTTCTTCGAGGGTTTGGCTCGCCATCAGGCGGACGATTTCGGGGTGGTTGTTGTGTTCGCTGAGGTGGCCGAGGATCAGGGTGCTGGTTCTCGAATCGAGGACTTCGCGGATGAAGGCGCAGGCCACTTCGTTGGAGAGGTGGCCGTTGCGGCCCATGACTCGTTGCTTGACGGACCAGGGGTAGGGGCCGACCTTCAACATTTCCAGGTCGTGGTTGGATTCGAGCAGGAGCAGGTCGGAGCCTTGCAGGTGGACGCGGATGGAATCGGGCATGTAGCCGAGGTCGGTGGCGATGGAGACTTTGATGCCTTCGGCGCGGAGGGAAAAGCCGACGGGGTCGACGGCGTCGTGGGGGATGGTGAAGCTATCTATATCTATATCGCCGACGCAGAAGCTGGAGCCGGATTGGAAGAGTTCGAGAATCGGCTGGAATTCACCCCAGGAGATGGCCGGGGCGGTAAGGCGGCTGCAGTAGACGGGAATGCGAAGTTTCTTCGCGATCGCGGGCAGGCCGGTGACGTGGTCGGAATGCTCGTGGGTGATGATGATGGCGGTGAGGGACTCGGGATCGACGTTGATGGCGGCCAGGCGCTCGAAGGTTTCCTTGCGGCTGAGACCGGCATCGACGAGGATGCGGGTGCGTTCGGTGGCGACCAACGCCGAATTGCCGTTACTAGAGGATGCGAGGACGGAAACTTTCAGGATTGGGAACGCTCCTTATATAGGATAGCTACAATAGACATAGAGCGCGCCCTAAGCCTTAGCGGCATCCTGGACGATGGAAGGTATAGAAGACCTGACGCGCGTTCATTCCAAGGAGAATTATGAAGGCTCGCGTGTACGTATCTCTTAAGAAGACTGTGCTCGACCCGCAGGGGCAGACGATTCAAAGCGCCCTGAACGGGTTGGGACACAAGAGCATCGGCGGAGTACGGCAGGGGAAGTTTTTTGAGATCGACCTCCGGGACGGAACGAGCCGGGAGGATCACGCGAAAGAGATGGACTTGATCGCGAGAGAAGTTTTGGCAAATCCGGTGATGGAAGACTACCGGGTAGAAATCCTGGACTCATAAAATTATGTGCGGAATCGTAGGCTATATCGGAGACAAGAATGCAGTACCCATCATCGTGGACGGCCTGAAACGGCTGGAATACCGCGGGTACGATTCTGCGGGCGTGGCAGTTCTGGAAGCGGACAACGGGCTGGCGGTGCGGCGCGCATCGGGCAAGTTGCGGAATCTGGAAGAAGTGCTGCGGCTGAATCCCCTGCATGGAGCCTATGGAATCGGACACACGCGCTGGGCGACGCATGGTCGGCCGACGGAAGAGAACGCGCATCCGCATCGGGATTGTAAGGGCGAGATTGTGGTGGTTCACAACGGCATCGTTGAGAACTACTTGACGTTGAAGAAGCAGCTTGAGGCTGAGGGTCACAAGTTCGTGACCGAAACCGATACGGAGATCATCGCGCATCTGGTCGAGAAATATTTCGACGGCAATTTGGAATCCGCGGTGCGGGACACGGTGAAGCAGTTGACCGGCGTGTTTGCCCTGAGCGTGATTTCGAAGAAAGATCCGAATAAGATCGTGGTGGCTCGGTTTGGGCCGCCGGTTGTTGTCGGGCTGGGCGATGGCGAATATTTCGTGGCGTCGGATGTGCCGGCGATTTTGTCGCACACACGCGACATGTTTTTTCTCGCCGATGGCGACATGGCGATTCTAACGCGCGATGGCGTGACGCTTACGGATTTTAACGGCCGCACGGTGAAGCGCCAGGTTTCTCATATTCTGTGGGATCCGATCATGGCGGAAAAGGGCGGCTACAAACATTTCATGCTCAAGGAAATCTTTGAGCAGCCGCGCGCCGTGCGAGATACGACGCTGGGTCGCGTGGGGCAAGAGTCGGGTCGAATTTTCCTCGATGAGATGGATATCTCGCCGCAGGAGTTCAAGAATTTCAAGAGCGTGCGCATCATCGCGTGCGGCACCAGCTGGCATGCGGCCTTGGCCGGCAAGTTCATGATTGAGAAGCTGGCACGGATTCCGGTGGAAGTGGATTACGGCAGCGAGTTCCGTTATCGCGATCCGATCATCGGGCCGGAGACGCTGACGGTGGTGATTTCGCAGTCTGGCGAAACGGCGGATACGCTGGCGGCGCAACGCGAGGCGAAGCAGAAGGGTTCGAAGACGCTGGCGATTTGTAATGTGGTCGGATCGATGATCACGCGCGAAGCGGCGGGGACTTTGATCACGCATGCGGGTCCCGAGATTGGGGTCGCGTCGACCAAGGCGTTCACCTGTCAGTTGACGGCGCTGTTCCTGCTGGCGATGTATTTGGGTCAGCAACGCGAGACGTTGGATGAGGCGACTTCGAAGAAGCTGGTCAAGCAACTATTACATCTGCCGAGCCAGATGGAAGACATTCTGCGTCGGGACCACATCTACGACGACTTGGTGAAGGCGCTGCATAAGTCGACGGACTTCCTGTACCTGGGTCGTGGCATTCATTTCCCGATCGCGCTGGAAGGTGCGTTGAAGCTGAAGGAAATTTCGTACATCCACGCCGAGGGTTATCCTGCGGGCGAGATGAAGCACGGGCCGAACGCGTTGATCGATGAGAATCTGCCAACGGTGGTCATCGCGACGCGCGACTTTGAGAGTGAATCGAGCAAGCTGCTGTATGAAAAGACGCTTTCGAATATTCAGGAAGTGAAGGCTCGCGAAGGCATCGTGGTAGCAGTCGCCTGCGAAGGGGATGAAGAGGCTCACAAGACTGCTCACTATGTGATTCCGATCGGGACCACGAATGAGTTACTGCTTCCGCTGCTCGAAGTATTGCCACTGCAATTGCTCGCGTATCACATTGCGGTGAAACGCGGCTGCGATGTGGATCAACCTCGCAATCTCGCGAAGAGCGTTACTGTCGAATAAGAAAGACTCATCCAAAAACAAAACGCTACCTGAGAACATCCAGGTAGCGTTTTTGTTTTACTGCTTAGGGAAACTACTTCTTCTTTGCAGCCGCCTTCTTTTTCGCAGGTGCCTTCTTCGCAACTGCCTTCTTCTTCGCGACCGGCTTCTTCGCGGCTACTTTCTTCTTCGCTGCGGCTTTCTTCTTGGTTGCCATATTAAACATTTCTCCTGTACATTGTTTTGGTACTACTTGTGTACCAGTGTACCTTAGATTGACAGGAGATCGGGCAGTGTCATCGTGCTCTTACCAACTCAACGTGGCTACTCGAGGCAAGGGACTGTACCCATGCACTCGCGAGATCGCGCAGTGGGTCGCATCAACGGGAGTGAGCGATGGGTTGCTGACGCTCTTTATTCAACACACGTCGGCGTCGTTGGTGATTCAGGAGAACGCTGATCCTGATGTGGTGCTGGACCTCGCGGAGTATTTTGAACGCATCGTGCCGGAAGGTGAGACTTGGTATCGGCACACGATTGAGGGTCCCGACGACATGACGTCGCATATTCGAACGGCGTTGGGCGCGACTTCGATTTCGATTCCAGTTGTCGGCGGGCGCATGACGCTCGGGACGTGGCAAGGAATTTATGTGTTTGAGCATCGGCGCGCTCGGCACCAGCGGTCGGTTGTACTGCAGTTGTTGAGTTAGAACAAGGATGCCCTCGCGATGCAGAGCGGCGGACGGCTCCGGGCCTGCTAGTTCGACGCAAGAGGCGTCGAGATGAGTCTCGACGCGGCACGCACGAGTGCGTGCGCTACGCTTTCCAGCCTAGGGCGACTAAGCGCACGGTGATGCCGGTTTTCTTGGGGCGCAACGTCACCGCCTCAAATGCTTCTGTCGTGGGATCGACTTTTACGTCGAGCGATGCGAGTTCGGCTTCGAGTTGTGCGTTGAGGTCGGCCGCTTGTTGGTTGATGGCTTCGACGGTTTCGCCGGCGCGATTGATGTCCTGATATTCCTTGACGGCTTTGCCACCCGCGCGAACGGCTTGTCCTGCACGACTGAGATCCGTGGCCGTGATGCCTTTGCGTCCGAAGAGCGCGCCGAGAATTCCGGCTCCGACGGTCATCGCGGTGTTCAACATTTGCGTCGTGGATTGTTCTTTTTCGACTGCTTGCCGCTGCTGCGCCTTGGCGCGTTTCTGCTCGATCGCGGCCAACTTGGGCGCGTACTTACTTTGCAGCTTGGCCTTCAGCTCGTCGCGTTGCTCGCGGGCGGTTTGCTGCAAGCGGATTCGGAACTCCCGTTCCGACTCGCCGAGTTTGGAAATTTCGCCGAGCGCGTTGGACTTGAAAAGGTCCACGGTCTGGGTGCGGAACAACCAGGTCGCGAAGGTTTTGCTCCAAGCGTCGTAGTTCTTTGGCTTGGACGCGGCGGAGGCGAGCGCGGCGAAACCGATGCCGTCTTCCGCTGACTTCTGAAGGTCCGTCACGTCGCAATCGGCGGCTTCGGAGCGTTCCCATGCGGCTCCAATCGCATCGTCGGTGATCGGCGCAGCGAACATGAGGTCGCGGACTTCGTTGATGCCGGTCTTGGTATCGGCGAACGCAATCTGCGCGGCTCCGATGGCGACAGGTTGATAGACGGCTGCAGATCCGCGAACAGGAAAGAAATATTGTGGGACATCGGGCGGCAGAACGGGAGCAGCGGCGTTCGACGCGGCGGCAGGCGCAGCAGGCGTGGGTGCAGATTGCCCGACCTCTTTCAACCTGCGAATCTCCGTACGAGCCAGTGGGCCTCGCAGATAAGAGAGTGTCCAGCGGGTTTCAAACAGAGTGGGCTGTTTGTCGTGGACGTTATTCATGAGGAACACGCGCTTGCCTAGGCCGCTGAGCATCTTGTCCATCGCGTCCTTATCGAACGCGCTGCCGGCTTGTGTCATCGCGCCTTCCAGGCCTTCGAGGACACGCGCTTTGTCGCGTTCGGTTTGCAGGCGACCGAGGAACCATGTGCCGGCGTTGGAGAGACCTTTGTAGTCGAGGTCGACGGGATTCTGCGTGGAGAGAACGACGCCGAGGCCGAAGGCTCGAGCTTGCTTGAGCAAGGTGAGCAATGGTTTCTTCGACGGCGGATCGGCGACGGGCGGGAAGTAGCCGAAGATCTCGTCCATGTAGAGGAGCGCCCGCAGGCTCGTGGTGCCGGATTGTGCGCGGACCCAACTCAGCATTTGGTTGAGCAGAAGCGAGACGAAGAACATGCGCTCGGCGTCGCTTAGGTGGGCGATGGAGAAGATGCTGATGCGCGGCTTGCCTTTGTCGGTCCACAGCATCTTGCCGATGTCGAGCGGCTCGCCGGTGAGCCAGGCTTCAAACCCTGGAGACGCGATCAGGTTGTTCAAGGCCATCGCGAGGCCGAAGCGGTCTTTGGCGGGATAGAAGCTTTCGAGATCGAGCACGCCGATCTTTTGCGTGGGTGGATTTTGAATTTGCGCGATCAGCGAGGCGAGGTCGAGGTTCTTCCCTGCTCTCCAATTCGTGTCGAGCAGATTGGACAGGAGGACATGCTCGCGGCTCTGCACTGGATCGGCGTCGATTCCTACGAGTCCGAGAAGCGAAGTGGCCGTCGCATTGATGCGGTCACGCAGGGCTTCGCGATCATCAAGAGTTTTGGCATCGGGCGCGGCGAAGGAGGAAAGAATGGAAACGGGAATACCGGCATCGGAGCCGGGAGTGTAGATCGTAAACTGGGCCGCATTCTTCAGGCGCGCGATGCGTTCGCCATCCTGATCCCAACTGGCGAGGCCCTTCTTCCATAGGTCGGCCTGTTGCGCTGCGAAGACGGCTGGCTCGACGCCTTGATTGCGAGCTTCGTCCTGATTGATCCACGGTGCGAAGTCTTCGGGCTTGAGATCGGGGAAAGTGAGAAGAAGATTGGAGAGGTCGCCCTTGGGGTCGATTACGATGGCGGGGATGTTGTCGATCGCGGCTTCTTCCAGCAAGCCGATGCAGAGGCCGGTCTTACCGCTGCCGGTCATGCCGACGCAGACGGCGTGTGTAACCAAGTCGGAAGAATCGTAGAGAAGCTGCGAACCATCGGCCTTGTTCTTACCTAGGTAGAACGTGCCGAGCTTTTCGTAATCGGGGAGCATCCTCAAATGTTAGCGTAGACGGACCGTTCGAAATCTCCCAAAAGGCCGACTGCTTCTTTGTCGAAGAACGGCAGGTATTGCATCATAATGACGCCGGAGATGCCGCGGTGCGGGTCGATCCAGAAGTAGGTATTGAAGATGCCTGCCCACGACATGCTGCCTTCCTGACGCATGCCGGTGGAGCCCGCGCCTTGGAGCAGGAAGCCGAGGCCCCACTTGTCGACGCCGCCGGGATGGGTGTCGACGTCGCTGGACACGTTCGGCTGGAAGGATTTCATGAAGCCGGCGCGGAGGTCGCCGATTTGATTTTTCATCATCAGTTCAACGGAGCGGGCTTTGAGGATTTCTGTGTTGATGCCGGTGACGCCGTGGCGCAGGATCATGCGGGTGAACTTCACGTAGTCATTCACTGTCGAGCTCAAGCCTCCGCCGCCGTTGAAGTCGGTGGGCGCTGCGGGTTGGACGCGCGGACGGGGATCGAACTTTCCCTGGTCGGTGCGCTGGTAGACGGTGACCATGCGATCGAACTTCGCGGGGTCGACACCGAACTCGGTGTCTTTCATGCCGAGCGGGTCGAGGATGTTGACGCGGAAGTATTGCTGCAACGTCTGTCCGCTGAGGGCTTCGACGAGTCGGCCGGTCCAATCGGCGCTGTAGCCGTATTGCCAGTTCGTTCCAGGCTCGAACATCAGCGGCACGACGGGGGCAATGGACGTCGGGCCGACACCGACTTTCTGCGAATACTTGAACATCTCGGGATGCCATGTCGGATAGGAGATGCCGGAGGTGTGGGTCAGCAGGTGGCGCAGGGTGATCGCGGTTTTCGCGGGCCGCAGGATTGGATCGCCGGTAGAGGTGAATCCGGTGAGGACCTGGGGATTCGCGAGTTGCGGGAGATACTTCGATACGGGTTCGTCGAGAGTGACTTTGCCCTGCTCCACCAACTGCATGGCAGCGACAGCGGTAATGGGCTTGGTCATCGATGCGATTTGGAAGATGGAATCGGCGTTGACCATCACGTTCGATGCCGCGTCGCGTTTTCCTACGGCACCGGAATAGAGCACGCGGTTTACGTCGACGGCCATGGCGACAGCGGATGGAACGCCTCGGCGCGCGACACTGGCGCGGAACGTGTCGTCGATGGAAGCGCCGAAGAGTCGAGGGGCTTGCGATCCGGCGAGCAGAAGTCCCGTAAAGTTGCGGCGAGTGAGCATCGACATGGTGATTCTCCGTTCCTACAGACTACAAGGTCCGTGCGCTGTCTGGGGGCAGAAAGCCCAGACAGCGCGACGGTCGTCACGGGGGAGGTGGACGCTCGTTTACAGAAAGCTCTTGCGGGCTTTTAGTGAAGGAACCGGCGATCTCGACGGAGAATGGCGGGCACTTCTAATTCGTCAAACAAAGTATCGGCTTGAGGGGGTGGGGGCATCTGGGGTTGGGGAGGAGCGGCAGCGGCCTTCGCGGTCATCGCACGCGGGGCGGGGGGCTCGGGGACTTCGACGATGGTGGCGGCAAGAAGAGCTTCCTCTTCCTCCTCTGCGGCGGCTATGGCTTCCGCTTCTTCGTCTTCCATCACTTGTTCCGGTTCGGGTTCGGGCCACGGGGTGAGCGCGATCGGCGCGGGAACGGCGGTGATGGGCGGGGGAACGTTGGCAGCAGGTACGTAGGAACCGGTGGTGCGGCGGTGGATCACGGGGAGGTTTTCCCGTTGGAAGCCGGTGGCGATCACGGTGACCTTTACGTCATCACCCATGCTTTCGTCGACGACGACACCGAAGTTGATTTCGACATCGTCATTCGCGCACGCCTTCCGGATCAAGGTGCAGGCCTGATTCACTTCGTGCAGACGCAGTTGACGTGAGCCGGTGATGTTCACCAGAACGCCGCGGGCACCGGAGACTCCGCCGGCTTCGAGCAGCGGGCAGCTGATGGCTTTCTCTGCTGCGGCGATGGCAGCGTTGTCGCCACTGGCGGTCGCGGTGCCCATCATCGCGTAACCCATGCCGCTCATGATGGTGCGGATGTCAGAGAAGTCGCGATTGATGAGGCCGGGCGTGGTGATGATGTCGCTGATACCTTGCACTGCTTGGCGCAGGACGTCGTCGGCGAGGCTGAAGCCATCGGCGACGCTGGTGTCAGAAGGCGCTTGTTCGAGCAGGCGATCATTGGGGATCGCGATGACCGTGTCGACCACGCTGGCGAGTTCGGCCAAGCCTTGATCGGCTTGCTTGCGACGCTTGGTTCCTTCAAAGGCGAACGGCTTGGTGACCACGGCGACGGTCAGCGCACCGAGTTCCTTTGCGAGCGATGCAACGACAGGAGCAGCGCCGGTTCCGGTGCCGCCACCGAGGCCAGCGGTGACGAACACCATGTCCGCGCCTTCCAGCATCTCGATGATTTTTTCTGTATCTTCCAGGGCAGCCTGACGGCCGATCGACGGATCGGAGCCCGCGCCCAGGCCGGAGGTGATCTTTGAACCGATTGCAAGCTTGTTCGGTGCGGGGGACGCCGACAAAGCCTGCGAGTCCGTATTCAGGACGCAAAATTCTACACCAGCCAAGCCATCCATTAACATGCGTGCGACGGCGTTGGAGCCGCCACCGCCTACGCCGAGCACGCGAATGCGAGTCTTCGGCGCGATGTCTTCTTGAATCTCAAATTTCAAAGGTTCAAATGCCATACTTTCCTCCCCTAACTACCTTGCAACCGTCCCTACACTTACCTTGTGAGCAAGCCCATCAAGCCTCCCGCGCGCCGCTGTGGCGGACGGTGCAGCTTGAGTTTCGCCGAATACATGGCCAGACCAGCAGCGGTCACCCAAGTGGCGCTGTTCAATTCGTCGGGCCAATCTCCAAAGCCTTTTGCCATGCCGTGGCAAGCGGGGCAATCGAGCTTGCGCTCGGCCATGTCCCACATGCCGGGGAGCAAGGCTCCGCCGCCTGTAAGCACAACGCCTTCGAGCAAGTGCCGATCCATGCCGGCGCGCTGAATTTCGGCGCGCACGTAACTAAACAACTGCTCGGCGCGGGCTTCCAGAATTTCGATCAATTCCGCACGGCGAGCTTCACGGGGACCGCGGCCTTCGGGGGAGGGGACCTCGATCAAACTGGATTCTGACGAGAGGCCGAGCATCGCGCAGCCGTATTCCTGCTTCAAGCACTCGGCGTCTTCGTAGGTGATCTTGAACATCTGCGCGATGTCGCGCGTGAGATGGTCGCTGGTGACGGGCACGTTTGCCGCGAGCACCAGACGTTCGGCGTCATAGATGACGAGGCCGGTGGAATCGAAGCCGAGATCGATGACGGCGATGCCTCGGGTACGATCTTCGGGAAGCACGCAGGCGTAGGCGGCGGCCATGGGCTCGAAGACAGTTTCGTCAACAGCGAGGTGCGCGAGGTGCGCGGCGTCTATTAGTGCGTGGTGTTCTTGAGTGGAGGCTGTGATTAAGTGGACATTGGCTTCGAGGCGCGTGCAGACGCTCTTGATCGGCTTGCGGAAACCGGGGCGGCCATCGAGGGTGAAGTCTTGAGGCAGCGCGTGGAGGACCATGCGACCGCTTTCGAGCGATACGTCACAGGCCATTTCGACTGCGTAAGCCAGGTCGCCCGCTTCGATTTCGCGCGGGCGGCCGAAGCCGTAGACATCGCGTCCTTGCGCGCCTTTGATCGAGGCTCCACCGAAACCGAGGGTGACGGACTCGACGGTAATGCCGGCTCCGCGTTCGGCATCGTGAACGGCTTCGCGCATGGAGTGCGCTACAGCTTCGGGGTCGGTAATACGGCCCTTCGTCCAACCGGCGGAGGCTGACAACCCATAGGACAGGCAGCGGATGTGCTCGCCTTCCAGCAAGCCGATCAGGCAGCGCGTGCGCGAGCTGCCCGCATCCAAACCAACGGCGAGTTGAACTTTCGATGCCATGGCTATTCCTCTGCCTCCACCACAGTAATGCGATCGTCCAAACGTAAATCCAGAACCTTCGCTCCCGGCACACGCGCATCGATGTCCGCTACGTGGTTCAGGAATGTTTGATAGCGCTCGGAATAGTCGCGGTCGCCGAGCAGCAACTTGACGATGCGTCCGTTGTGGGGCTGGGTGATGGCGATGTTCTCAGCCTGAGAAATGTCGATCTCCGCGATTTCTTTCATTGCATCGCCCAGGTCCGTCGTGAGGCGTAACATGCGTTGGACGGCCAGGCGGCGGTCTTCGAGACTACTGGTCGCTTTGACGCCTCGCAGGACGGGAAGGTTGAATTTGTCTTGGGCCGGGGGCAGGATCACGCCGTCGGCATCGATCAAGGCGAAGCGCGAGGGGGGAAGCGTGATGAAGGCGACAGGCGCACGTTCCGTCACGTTGACGACCAGACGGTTCGGCCACACGCGCGCGATGGAGGCGTCGCGAACCCAATCCACGGCACGCAGGGTCGCGAGGCGTTCCTCCAAAGGCACCAGATAGAGGCTACGTCCGAAGTCTTCGTTGAAGACGGCTTCGATGTTGCGAAGGGATGCGTGCGAAGCGCCGGAGATGCGGATGACTTGCGAGGGAGCGCCATCGGGCGTGGAGACAGCGAAGCGCTTGTCGCGGATGAGGAATTGTTCCAGCAACTGGAACGCGTAGAGTGACAGGCCGACGACGAGGACGAAGGCAACGAAGCCGACGATCAAGCGCCTACGCGTCAGCCGCGGAGTGGGCTGCAGGATGACGCTTTCAGGGTTCTTGCGCGCCATGGCTAGAGTCCGCTCCTTAGAGTTTCCAAAATCAATCCCGAGGCCTGTGAAACATTGCCCGCACCAAGCGTGATGATGGCATCGCCGGGTTGGGCGGAGGCGGCGACGGCGGCCACACCGTTTGGCATGGGTCCGGCATAGTGTGCGCCACGATGGCCGAAGCTTGTGATGCGATCCGCGAGGGATTGGGACGTTACTCCCTCGATGGGTGCCTCGGAAGCGGCGTAAATATCGAGGACCTGGACCGAGTCCGCTTGATGGAACGACTGCGCGAATTCATCCATCAGCGCTTTGGTCCGGGTGTAGCGGTGCGGCTGGAACAGGACGTGAACGCGAGTGAAGTTGCACGCGCGCGCGGCAGCGAGGGTGGCGCGGATTTCCGTGGGGTGATGGCCGTAGTCGTCGATGACGGTGATCTTGCGCTCCGTGCCTTTGATCTGGAATCGACGATCCACGCCTGAGAACTGCGCCAGACCTTCGCGAATCGTTTCGATGGCGACATCCAGTTCCAGAGAGACAGCGACTGCTGCCGTGGCGTTGCTGATGTTGTGTGCACCGGGGACGTTGATGTGGAAGCAGCCGAGATCCTGTGTGCCGCGCACCAAGTGAAATTCGCTCGCAAGGTGGCCAGCGGAGGAGTGTGTGATGCGAAGGTCGGCCTGAGCGCTGGAACCGTAGGTAATGACGCGACGTTTGACGGAGGGCAGAATCTTCTGCACGTTTTCGTCATCGAGGCAAACGATCGCGGCTCCGTAGAACGGAACCTTATTTACAAACGTGGTGAAAGCGTCCTTGATCTCGCCGATGTCCGCATAGTGATCCAGATGCTCACGGTCGATGTTCGTTACGACGGCGAGGATCGGCGCGAGCTTCAGGAAAGATCCGTCGCTCTCATCGCTTTCGACAACCATGTAGGGACTCTTGCCAACGCGGGCGTTCGAGCCGCGCATGGTGGCGGAGAGTCCGCCGACGACAACGGTGGGATCGAGCTGCGCGTGGGTGAGGATTGAGGCGACCATCGAAGTGGTCGTGGTCTTGCCGTGGCTGCCAGCGATGGCGATGCCGAATTTCAAACGCATCAGCTCGGCGAGCAGTTCGCCGCGCGGGATCACGGGGATGCCTCTGCGGCGTGCTTCGGCGATTTCGGGATTGTCAGCGCGTGCCGCTGAGGTGACGACTACCGCATTCGCTTCGCCGACATTTTCTGCGGCGTGTCCTTCGTGGATCGTCGCGCCTAAGCGCACGAGACGCTCGGTCACGGGACTAGTTCGCAGGTCCGATCCAGTGACGCGATAGCCAAGTTCGAGCAGCACTTCCGCCAGTCCGCTCATGCCAATTCCGCCGATTCCGACGAAGTGGACGGGCTGTGGCTTAAAAAACATTTGATCTCTGTATTGTTTCGGCTTTCAGGGGCGGTGTCAACAAGGAAGAAGTACTACTTCGAGGTACCTTTCGCAGCTACAAAACTTTCCAGCACATCGGCCGCTCGGCGGGCTGCATCGGGCTTGGCGAAGGTGCGCGCGGCGGCTGACATTTTCTCCAGGCGGCCATGCTCGTTGAGTAGAGATAGGACTTCGCTCACAAATCGTAGACCCGTCCAGTCGGCATCCGCCACCAAGCGAGCGGCACCGGCATGTTCGAGGGCTTGTGCATTGTGAAGCTGGTGATCGTCGCTCGCGGTCGGCAAGGGAATCAGGATCGATGGCTTGCCAGCGGCTGCCAGTTCGCTTACCGCGCCAGCGCCAGCGCGACTCACGATAATGTCGGCTTCGGCGAATGCGGCGGGCATGTCATGCAGGAAGGGCTGGATCTCACCCGCGATTTTGGACTCGCGGAATTTTGGTTCCAGTTCGGCGAAGGGCTTTGGGCCGGTTTGGTGGATCAAGCGAATGTTGGCCGAAGCCGGCCATATTGGCCAACTCTCTTCGGCGGCGCGGTTCAGAGTACGCGAACCTTGGCTACCGCCGGTGATCAAGATGGTTACGACGGATTCCCGTGGCTTGGGGGGGATTTCAAAAAACTTGTCACGGACGGGGAGGCCAGTGACTTCGGTAGTGCCGCCTTCAAACCAACGCGCGGTTTCCGGAAAACTTACTAGAGCTCGTGCGACAAAACGAGCCAGCTTGCGGTGGGTGAAGCCGGGAATCGCGTTCGGCTCCATGACGACGACGGGAATGCGTTTCCACAGTGCTGCGATGAGTGCGGGCCCTGCTACGTAACCGCCCATGGAAAATACGGCGGCGGGGCGAGTGCGATCCAGCACGCGAGATGCCTGCCACACACTCAACGGGAGTTCTGCCAACGATTCCATGGTTCTCACTAAGCCAACCCGATTGAGACCGCCAATCACGACCCACTCAATCGGAAAATCCGCGGCGGGCACGAGCTTGGCTTCGATGCCTCGCTGCGTCCCGATAAAGCGTACGTTATGTCCGCGCGACCGTAATTCCCGCGCGACGGCGATGGCCGGGATCACGTGGCCGCCGGTGCCGCCTCCGGTCATGACGAACGTCGCGGGAGTGCGAGTCGGGGTCATCCTTCATGTTCACCGACGCTCAACAGCATGCCCAAACAGATCAACGTGCTCAGAAGCGAACTGCCGCCAAAGCTGATCATCGGAAGCGGGAACCCTTTGGTGGGCGCGAGGTCGAGGACAACGCTGATGTTGAGCAGCGCTTGCACAACGATCGTCACGGTCACGCCGAGGGCTAGGTACTTTCCAAAATCTTCGCGGGCCAGGACAAACAGCCGCGCGCCACGCCAGAGAATGACGAGGAATCCGGCCAGGATCGACGTCGTACCCAACAGGCCCATCTCCTCGCCAATGGTGGCGTAGATGTAGTCGGTGTGCGCCTCAGGAAGGAACATCAGCTTCTGCTTGCCTTCCATGAGGCCGGCACCCAAAGGTCCGCCCGCGCCAACGGCGATGAGGGACTGGCGCGGCTGATAGCTCGCGTCGCGGCCACCGTCGACATGGTTCGTGTAGCGACGGATCGTACCGCTGGGATCGATACGATCCACCATTTTGTATTCGGGATCGACGAAGCTGATCGCGCGATCGAGACGGTAGCCCTTCGAGACGACGGCGAGGCCGCCGAGCGCGATGCCGACACCGACGAGCGCAAAGAGAACTTTCTTTTCGAGGCCAGCTACCCAGAGAACGACCAAGGCAGTGATGACCGGAACCATCGCGGTGCCAAGGTCCGATGCCACGACGAGGAGACCGAGTACGGCGATCGCGAGAAATGCCTGCAACAGAGTTCGGCGACCGTTAATCACTTGCTGTCGGCGCGCGAGGAAGTAAGCAAGAAATAGAATCAACGCAGGTTTAGCAAATTCGGAGGGTTGCAGCGATCCGATGCCGGGGAATTTGAACCAACGGTGTTTGGCGGAGTCGACAAAAAATACGACGACCAGCAGCATGAGTACGATACCCAATCCAGAGAACGCCCACGCGGGCGTGTTCAAGCGGCGATAGTCCATTCGCTTGAAATACATCAGCACGAGGAAGGAGCCGAGGGCCCAGCCGAATTGCCGGAGGACGAAGTGGTACGACTCGTAGTGATACCGTAATTCCGCGACAGCGCTGGAGGCGCTATAGAGCATGACGATTCCGAAGGTGACCATCGCGAGAATGGTAACGAACAGGATATTGTCGGTCTTGAGTTTCGTCATCTGGTTACTCCCAATGCTATTGCTATGCGTTTGAATTCGCGGCCACGGTGTTCATAGCCGTCAAATTGATCGAAGCTCGCGCACGCGGGCGCTAGCAAGATGGTATCTCCGCGATGGGCGCGCGCGTGAGCCTCGCGGACGGCGCCTTCGAGCGTTCCACAATGGTGGATCGGCAAGCCCGTGATCTGCGATTCAATTTTTTTGGCGGCTGCGCCGATCAGCAACACGCCTTTGGCTTTGTGTTGGAGTGCGGCGACCAGTGGAGCGTAGTCGCTGCCTTTGTCTTTGCCGCCGAGGATGATCCACAAGCCGCCATCGAACGCCGCGATGGCTTTCAGAGTCGCATCGACGTTGGTGGCTTTGGAATCGTTGTACCAGGCGACGCCCGCGAGGTCGCCGACAAACTCGATTCGATGTTCGACGCCGGGGAAGCTCATCACGGCTTCGCGAATCTGCATCGGCGTGGCTCCGGCTAATTTTGCCATGAGGGCAGCAGCCATGGTGTTTTCGATGTTGTGCGCGCCGCGCAGGGGGACTTCGGCGGTCTGCATGAGAGGTTCGCCGTCGAGAAGGATTGTGGTGCCGTGCACACTGGCTCCGTGGTTTAGGGTCTGGCTCGAACTGAACCAGAGAATCTTACCGGCGGTTTGGTAGCCGCGTGTCACGGCGTCGTCGGCGTTCAGCACTGCGAAATCAGTGGCGGTCTGGTTCGCGAACAGCTTGGCTTTGGCCGCGGCGTAATTTTCGAAGGTGTAGTGGCGATCCAGGTGATCGGGAGTGACGTTCAGGGCGGCACCGATGTGCGCGCGGAAGGTTGTGGTGGTTTCTAGTTGGAAGCTCGAGAGTTCCAACACGTTCCACTGATCGGGTCGTGACGTCGCGACCATGGAAGCGGGGGGCGTTCCGATATTTCCACCGACCTGAACGGGAATGCCGCTGGCTTGCAGAATATGGCCCGTCATCGCGGTTGTGGTGGTCTTGCCGTTCGCACCGGTGATACCGATGATGTCGCCTTGCAGATACCAGCTAGCTAGTTCGAGGTCGCCGATTACTGAAACTCCTGCCGCACTTGCTGCTAGGGCGACGTCCGCATCGGCGGGCACTCCGGGCGAGAGCACGACGAGGTCGACACCGGAGACCGCACTTGGATCTTGCGGACGGACCTCGACGCCGAGCGCCGTGAGGCGAGCGTCGGTCACCGATTTTTGATCCAACGCAATCACTGTTGCTCCCTGCCCTACTAACAATTCGACGGCCGCAATACCGCTTTTCGCCATGCCGACGACCGCTACTCGCTTGCCTCGCAGATCGTTCATCGCAGTTTCAGTGTGGTGAGCGCGAAGAGCGCCATCACCAGTCCTGCGATCCAGAAACGAATAATGACTTTCGATTCATGCCAGCCGAGATGCTCGAAATGGTGGTGAATCGGGGCCATCTTGAAAATGCGCTTGCCGCGAAATTTGAAACTCGCTACTTGAAGGATGACGGACAGATACTCGACCACGAAGACGCCACCGATCAAGGGGAGCAGGAGCTCCTGCTTCAGTAACAAAGCCACGGTACCCATCGCTCCGCCCAACGCGAGTGAGCCGACGTCGCCCATGAAAATTTCGGCGGGATGGGCGTTGTACCAGAGGAAGCCGAGCGATGCGCCTGTGAGTGCGCCACAAAAGACGGTGAGTTCGGATGCTCCGGGGGTGCGCGAGATTTCGAGATAGCGGCTCAGTTCGGCGTTGCCGGAGACAAATGCGAGCGCGGTCATCGCCATGCCGACGATCAACATCAGGCCGATCGCTAAACCGTCGAGTCCGTCGGCAAGATTCACACCTTCAGAGGATCCGGCCAGAACCAACGCCACGATCGCGAGGAAGGGAATGAAAGCGAGTGCGTAGCTCCACGATGCTTGCGTCAGTGAATGAATCACCAGGTCAGGCTTGAAGTTCTTGAAGAAGGGGACGTTGATTTCGGTGGAGTAGGCGTTGTAGGAATTCATCCACAACAGCATCAAGCCGATCAGCACAGCGGCCAGAATTTCCAAGCCGAATTTTTGACGCACGGTTAGGCCGAGATTTCGCTTGCGCGCGACCTTGGTGTAGTCGTCCCACAAGCCTATTGCGCCGTAGAGCACGACGGAGGCTAACGCTACCCAGACGGCAGCGGTCCGCAGGTTAGCCCACAGCAGGGTCGGCAGAATGATGGCTGCGCAAATGAGCAGACCGCCCATGGTCGGGGTGCCGGCTTTTTTCTGATGTGACTGCGGACCTTCGGCGCGGATGTGTTGCTGAATCTGAAATTCGCGGAGCCAGCGAATGAGCATCGGGCCCAGCACTAGCGAGAACAGGAGCGCGGTGAGGCTCGCCATTGCTGTGCGGAACGTGGAGTATTGAAACACGCGGAAGGGCGTGTAGGAGCGAAATAGAACTTCGTAACCGAGCCAGTACAGCATACTGCTAGTGCGAACCTCCGTCGGAAGTTCCCAGGAATGCTGCGAGCGCGTCTTCGACATGCACGCCGCGCGAGCCTTTGAACAGGATGGCGTCGCCGGGTTCGGCGAGGGAGCGAACGAACTCTCCCGCCGCTTTGGACTCGTCGAAAAAAAACGCGGCGTCGTCCGCTAGTCCGGACCGCTTGGCTGCGTCCAGCACGTAACAGGAGGCGCCGCGTATTCCTACGAGCACATCAATCCCCACGGTCGCAGCGTAGTTACCTACGTCGCTATGCAGGGCCTCGGCCAAACGGCCAAGTTCGAGCATCTCCCCCAGGACAGCGATGCGCCGCCGCGCGGGCGTATCGCGCAACACATCGAGCATGGCGCGCGCCGCGTCTGGGTTGGAGTTGTAGCAGTCGTTATAAATCAAGATTCCGTTGTGCGTCAGGCGTTCGCCGCGCATCATGGCGGGGCGAAGATTGCGGACGCGAGTCGTGAGCCGGTCCGGTGTGATGCCGAAGACCGTTGCTGTAGCAAGTCCAGCGAGGATATTCGATACGTTGTGGCGACCGGTGAGCGAGGTTTCAAAAGCGACCGATCCTACTCGAAAGCTGGCACCGTCGAGAGAATACTGAACGTCCTCCGCACGAACTTCGGCGGTCGGCGACTGCCCGTAGAGGATGGAACGGCCAGAGTGCGACTTGGCGAACGCGGCTACGCGGTCGTCATCTGCGTTCAGGACCGCGACGCCCTGGGGACCTAACTCCTCGATCAATTCACGCTTCGCTGACGCAATGCCGTCGATGGAATCGAAACTTTCGATATGCGCCCAGCCCGCGTTGGTGACAACTCCGATATTGGGTCGGGCGATGTGCGCGAGATCCCGAATCTCACCAGCGTGATTCATACCGAGTTCCAACACAGCGACCTTCGCTTGCTCATCGAGACGGAGCAGCGAGAGCGGGAGACCGATGTGATTGTTCAAATTGCCTTGCGTCTTTTCAGTGGAGAATTGCTCGGCGACCATTTCCGCGATGACGTCTTTGGTGGTCGTTTTACCGGCGCTGCCGGTGACGCCGACCACGTTGCCGACCCATTCCTGGCGGGCCTGCGATGCGAGGTGCTGCAAGGCGAGCAAGGAATCCGGGACGCGCAGCGCGCCTTCGACGTCAGCATCCGCAATCGCGGCCACTGCTCCCTTGGCCAAGGCCTGCGCGACGTGGGCGTTGCCATCGTGATTGGGCCCACGCAGGGCGAAGAACAGGTCGCCGGGCACGAGGGTGCGAGTATCTACGCTCCACCCGGTTACCTGCGCGGCCGTTTCCATCGATACCCCCAACTGTTCCGCTACCCATCGGAGCGGGCGAATCATCCTTGCTTTGACTCCCTATATCCCAAAGAACTCAGAACGGCTCGTGCCGTTTCACGATCATCGAAGCGGATCGTTTCATTCTTCAGGATTTGATAGGTTTCATGACCTTTGCCTGCAAGCAACACGACGTCGCCAGCGCGCGCTTCGCTTAATGCAGCGCGAATCGCTTTGGCTCGATCAGGCTCGGAGAGATGCGGCGTGTCGAACTTACCTAAGCCGACCATCGCATCGTTCATGATTCCCAAGGGATCTTCGGACCGGGGGTTATCCGAAGTGAGAACTACAAAATCGCTCAATTCACCAGCAGCCATGCCCATCATGGGGCGCTTGGTGCGGTCGCGGTCGCCGCCGCAACCGAACAGAGTAATGACTCGTCCTTTGTTCTCCGCCACCAGGGCGCGAGCGGTGGTGATGACGTTGCGCAGGGCGTCGTCGGTGTGGGCGTAGTCGACTACGACCAAGAAGGGCTGGCCGCAGGTGATGCGTTCAAAGCGACCGGGGACTGCAGCGCAGCTCGCGATGCCACGAGCGATGACGTCCAAGGGCAGCGCGTAGCTGATGCCGACGGCCACGGCCGCGAGGATGTTCGAGACGTTGAAGTTGCCTACCAGCGGCGAGGAGATCGCTTGACGTTCATCCTTCCAGATGAGGTCGAAGTGCAGGCCCTCAAACGTGTTGCGAATGTTCTCTGCACGCAAAGCCGCATCGTGCGCCGCGCTGTACCAGATCACGTTGGACGGATCGGGCGGGGCCATACCTGCGGATGCGGCGTCGTCTGCGTTCAGGACGACCCACTTCGGCGCGGGTCCATTTTTCGGCAGGAACAACATGCGCTTGGCGGCGACATAGGATTCCATCGTCTGGTGGAAGTCCAGGTGATCGCGGCTTACGTTGGTGAGCACGGCGGTGTGGAAATAGAATCCATCGACGCGTCCGAGTTGCAGGGCATGCGAGGAAACTTCTGAGATCAGGTGCGTGCCGCCCGCTTCGGCAACCGAGGAAGCGAGACGAGCCAAATCCAGCGACTCTGGAGTGGTGTTCGGTGCGGGTCGCGTTTGACCGGCGATGCGATACTCGATGGTTCCCACGACGCCGGTAATTTTGCCAGCCGAGCGGAGAATGGCTTCGATCAGATACGAGGTTGTCGTCTTGCCGTTCGTGCCGGTGACGCCGGTAAAATGGACGCGCTTGTCGGGATGGTTGTAGAACGCGCGAGAGGCAGCAGACATCGCTCGGCGAGCGTGCTCCACTTCAATCCAGGGGCCGAGAAAACCAGCGGGCCGGGGGGAATCGCTAACCACTGCGGCTGCGCCGCGAGCCAAGGCATCCTGGGCAAAACGCCGCCCGTCCGCGTGGGAGCCTTCGAAAGCGAAGAACAGATTGCCGCCTTCAATGCGGCGTGAATCGTATTCGAGTCCAGTGATTTCCAGATCTTCATGATTGTAAGAGAGCGGTTCCCGCAATCGAACTCCCGCCAACAGTTTGCCCAGTTTCATCTTCCAAACTGCACCTTTACTGTCACGCCGGGCCGCAGAGCGACGCCGGGTGGCGGATCTTGCCTCATGGCCAAGCCACTACCGAAGACTTCGACGGGGACGCCTTTTGCGGTGGATTCCTGAATTACGTCGCGCGTTGTTTTGCCACGGAAGTCAGGCACAGAATCGCCGACGGGGCGAGGAGTCTCCGTAAAAAAAGGCCGCTGGCCCATAGAGGAAGCTCCTGTTGGAACAGGAGTTCCACCACGAACCAGCGGCTGAGTGACGGAGGATACAACTTGTGAGCGCCCAGACGCAGCGCGTCGTCCCTTTGCAGGAGCGACATCGCCGCCGTCGGAATAGACGGGCGCAAAACCGGGGGAGGTTCCTTCAGCAGCCGCCAAAGTGGCTGCGGCCATGGTGACAAATCCGTCGTCGGGACCAGCATCGGCGAGATCGCTCTCGGGCTTGGCTTTGGACGAACGCAGAATGTCCTTGTCTGGCAAATCTTTGGGTACATCGAACGTGCGCAGCGCGCTGAGCGCCACTTCGCGGAACACCGGGGCCGCACGCGCGCCACCGTATCCGGCCGATCCGCCGCCCGTGCCATGCAGCGTCACGGCGATCACCACGCGTGGGTTACTCACCGGCGCGAAGCCGAGGAAGCTGGCGTTGTAGGTGTGGGTGTAGGTTCCGGTCGCAGGATCGTAAATCTGCGCAGAGCCGGTCTTGCCGCCGGAAGTGTAGCCTTGCAGCACGGCCTTGCGTCCCGTTCCTTCGAGAACGACGCCTTCCATCATCTGTCGCATCTGGATTGCGGTCTCGGGCTTCAGAATGCGAACGGCCTGTTCTTGCGGAGCCTTTTCCGGTTCCTGGCCGGGGCGCTGCGTCGATACTACGATGCGGGGCTTGACCATCAAACCACCGTTGGCAATCACTGCTCCGGCGCGAACGAGTTGAATCGAGGTGACACCGGTTTCGTGTCCCATGGCCAGCGAACCGATCGAACTCTTGGTCCACTTTTCGATCGGACGTAAGATGCCAGGCGTTTCACCGGGGAGCGGGATACCGGTCTTCTGCCCGAAGCCGAACAGCTTTTGATAGTCGTAGAAATTTTGATTGCCCGTGGCCATCGCGATGCGGATCGCGCCGATGTTGCTGGAGTGCGCGAGCACGCCGGCCATGGTCAGCGAGGCGTAACTATCGTGATCGTGAATGACGCGGCCAAACAGATTCAGCTTGCCATTGCCGCAATCGATGACGCTCTGCGGCGTTAGTTGGGTCTTTTCGAGGCCCGCCGCCAGGGTGATCACTTTATAGACGCTGCCCGGCTCAAACGTTCTAGAGACGGCGGCGTTCTGGCGCGCCTTCATAGCGTTTTCGCCGCGTTCGGGTCTCAGGTTCGGATCGAAGGTGGGGTAGCTCGCCATGGCGAGAATTTCGCCCGTGTAGGGATCCATCGCAACTACGGAGCCGCCGTCGGCACCGCTCGCGGCTACAGCCAGGGCCAACTCTTGTTCAGCCTTGAACTGCAGGTTTGGATCAATGGTCAACGTTACATCGCCGCCGGGTTCGGGCTGGCGCAGGACGTCTTGATCGTAAGAATTTTGGCGAGAGTCGGTGTAAAGCCGCGCCTCGCCGGACTTTCCACCCAAGTACTTCTCGAAGGACAGCTCGACGCCGGCGTTCCCGTGCTCAGCCACATCTTCCTTTTTGACGAATCCCGTCGCACCCAAGAGGTTGGCGGCGAGAGTCGTGCGCGGATAGTAGCGGCGCATCTCTTTACGGAATTCCAGACCTGCGAACTTCAGCGCACGGACGCGCTTGGCAAGTTGCGGAGTCAGCTTGCGCTCCACCCAAAGGAAATGACTACCGCGCAGCTTCGAGGTTTCGATCTTCAGCTCCAGCTGCTTGCGATCGAGGTCCAGCGCGTCGGCCAACAGCGCCGCGGCTTGAGGGATGTCTTTGAGCTTCTGCGGATCGACAACGACGGAGTCCGCTTCGAGAGTTTTGGCTAACGGCTGCCCTGTACGATCGAAGATGGAGCCGCGTAGGGCCGGGAGTTCGACCACGCGTTGCTGCTGGTTCTCGGCTTGCTCCAGTAGCGCTTCATGCCGGAACACCTGCAACCACACCAGCCGTCCGAACAAGAGTCCGGACCACAATAGCAGCCCCCCGAGGAGCCACTGCAAACGGCGCGTGGATTCGTTCAACTGCATGGCCGGGTCCCTTTACTTCGAAGTCGAAACAGCTGCCATTTCCGCGTCGTTCTGCCCACCCGGCAGATACACGATGTTGCTGGCCGAGGGATCGACAAACTGTTGCTGCTTGGCCAGAAGCGCCATGCGCTCGGGACTCATCAAGCTGGCTTCTTCGAGTTCCAGGGCGGCGCGCTCACCGAGCAGGACACGCTGCTCTGCGCGGAGGCCCTGGATCTTGTAGCCATCGAGGACGCTGTAAGCCTTCGGGATCAGGACCGCAATCAGGAACACAGCCGCGGCAGCCGCCGTGCCGATCATTTTCCAGCTGGCGCGATCCGCTGCCGGATCCACCGCGCGGATGACCGCCGTGTTATCGATATGCTTCACGAAGAAGTAGATGTCTTCGTTCGCGAAGGGGCGGATGCGCGTTCCGCCGTCGCGCGCGGGGCCGGAAACCGTTTCGACGGCTTCGATGCTCTGCGCTCCAAACTTTCCAAAAATATTTGCTAGTGTTGCCATCTTGCTTTTTTATCCCCGACGCGCGATGTGGACAATTCCGATTCTGTGCTCAGAAGCTCGACCGCACGTAGCTTGGCGCTGCGTGACGGCGGGTTGTCCCGGGTTTCCTGTTCGCCAGGCTTGACGACGTGTTTGGTGAGCAACTTGACTCGCCCTTCCTTCGCCATGGCCTGAAATGCATGCTTTACTTTTCTGTCCTCCAACGAATGAAAGGTGAGCATGACCACCCTTCCCCCGGGCTTGACGAGGCTCGGGATGGATTGCAACAACGCATCCAACTCTTCGAATTCGCGATTCACAACAATCCGTAACGCCATGAAGGTTTGCGTTGCCGGATGAATTTTTCCCGTACGGGGCACGGCGCCCTCGATCAGCTTGGCCAGTTGACCGGTGGTTTGTATTTGCCGTGCCCGCACGATTGCTCTTGCTATCTGTCTGCTCCTCCTTTCCTCGCCGTACTCGTAGATTAAGTTGGCGAGTTCCTTCTCTGGCGTAAAATTCACAAGGTCGGCTGCGGTCCCCTCCGCGTCGCGAGACATCCGCATGTCCAGGGGCCCGTCCGACATGAGGGAGAACCCGCGTTCCCCCTCGGTGAGCTGGTATCTGGAGATCCCTAAATCCACTAACAATCCGTCCAGTTGTGGGATCTTCTCTTCTGTAAGTACGTCTGCCAGCTGCGAAAATAAACTCTGATGAAACCGGATGCGATCCGCGCAGTCCACGGTGGCGGCGCGCGCCTTGTCCAAGCTTTCCCGATCGCGATCGCAGGCTAAGAGCATTCCACTCGTTAGCCTGCGCGCGATCGCCCCTGCGTGCCCACCAAGCCCGCATGTTGCATCCAGGTACACGCCGTCCGGCTTCAGCGCCAGGTACTCCAGGCACTCCGCCAACATGACTGAAACGTGCATTCATAGCCTCTAGTACAAACCCAACTCTCGAAGCGCATCCAAATCTTCTGCCAAATGCGACTGCGCCGACTGCGTCTCTGCGTCGTACACGGCCTTGGTCATCAGCTTCGCGAAGCCACCGTAGAACGACAAGTAAACCGACTGTTTTTCCATCGGGATCTTGGACCGAAGGTTCGACGGCAACAAGATCCGTCCGGTCTTATCCAACTTCACTTCCGAACCATTGCGGCTTCCCAGGAATGAGAGCCGCTGGGCCGCCGGAGCCCTGCCCGGAGTGGCTGCCATTTTTTCGATGTGTTGCAACCAAACAGAAAGGGGGTATATTAGGGCTGTGCGCTCATCCAGCGTTGTTACAAACAGCTCCGTTACCCCGTGCGCGGCGAAATACTCCTGCGCGACGGTTGGCGTATTCAGCCGACCGCTGCCATCCACAGACACCTGTAGATGTCCCTGGGGAGGGCTCAACCGAGGCGCCGAGTTGGCTTGATCTACCAGATTCTACCGTTTCTTACCGTGACGAATCATAAGTATAGGGTGGAGTTCCTACGTAAATCAATAGGTGGCTGTAAAATAACCTATTTACGCGTTTTCTTCGCCATTCGGACGCGAAGGGCACACTACAGGTTGTGGGTACTAGGCCATCAAGGCCGACAGGTGGATGGGGCATTTTGGGTGGCTTGAGATGACTGTTGCGGACCTCCAAAACCTGTTCGACTACGGCCACTGGGCGAACCAAAAACTGCTCGATGCGGTGGCAAAACTGACCCCGGAACAGTTCACGGAGACGGTTGCGGGCAGTTATGGCTCGGTCCGGAACACCCTGGTTCACACTTTGAGCGCCGAATGGGGCTGGCTGGACCGGTGCGGCGGGCATGCTCGGGGTCCAGCGCTGGTCGCAGCGGATTACCCGACGGTCGAATCCGTGATCGCCCAATGGCGTCAAGTCGAAGTTTGGCAGCGGGAGTTTCTGGCTACCCAGCGGGATGAGGATCTGGACCGGAAGATCGAATTCGCCCTGGGCGGGCCGCCGGAAGTACGGCGAATGGGGGATCTACTGCAGCATGCGGTGATTCACGGGGTCCACCATCGCGGACAGGTCGCGCTGCTGCTTCGCATGCTCGGGGTGGCGCCGGGGAATTTCGATCGGCTGTACTTCGAAACTAGATAGCGGACGCGCGGAGGCCGATTCGTTTGCGCAGGAAGTGCGTTCGCTCTTCCATCGGCTTGTCCAGCAGACGCCGGATCGCCTCGATCAACGCGCGGTCACTTTCGGCCCGCAGGGCGTCGAGTTGTTGTTTTCGGGGAACGAGCTTCGGTTTCACAGGGCCACCAGCAGATCTTTGCGTGGAACGCGCAACTACAAAGGCCTCGACCAATAACGCGTGCCCAGCGAAATCCCACGTTTGCGAGCGCGAGCGCAACGACTCGAAAGATCGGACACCGTGGATCACTGTCATAAAGTCCAGCTGCAAGCCATCGTCGTCCCGCATCAATCGAAACAGGCCTGAGACCGGGTAGTGCGGACGAAGTACCATCGCTCCGAGCGTCTTAGCTACCGCTGTGAGTTTCTGCAGATTCCTGGGAGTCTTTCGGATCAGGAAGTCGAGATCGACGGTGGTCACGGGAGCACCTTGCAACGCAGCTGCGGCGTTGCCGATCAGGATTGCTTCCAACCCATGCTCCGCCAGCACGCGTGCGACGGACTCTAAGATCGGGCGCGTCCACTACTTCACGCCACTCGCCTGGCGCGCGGCGAGGAATTCGTCACCGGCTCGCCACGTCGGCATCGCATCCTGATTGGCGACGTCGAGGCCGATCAGCAAGCCGAAGTTTGCGTATTGCTCCATGCCGGCGAAGTCCCAATCGTCTTTGTATTCGTCGCCGGGTTGGTGATAGCGCTTGTCGGTGAACTCCTTCATCGCCTGCTTGCCGAACTCCTCAGGCTTGCCGACGAACTTCTCGCCGCCCTCCACTGAAAACGCCGGGATGCCGACGCGGGCGAAGGAGAAGTGGTCGGACCGATAGTAGAGTCCGGCTGATGGGCGCGCATCGGGGCTGATGGTTAAGGCCATGCGTTTGGCGGCGGCTTCGACGATGGGGAAAATGGTCGTGCGCTCGGAGCCGTTCACGGTTACGTCGCTCAGGCGACCGTAGGGCTGGAACATATCAAAGTTCAGAGCGGCGGCGACCTTGCCCGCTGGGATCGACGGGTGCTGGCCCCAGAAGAAGGAGCCTCGCAGGCCCTGCTCCTCTGCGCCGACGGCAACGAAGATCGCGGAACGGCGAGGCTTCTGTGGCAGTTCGGCCCACGCGCGCGCCATCTCGATCAGCATGCCGGTGCCGGTGCCGTTGTCGGCGGCTCCGTTGTAGATTTTGTCGCCGTTAACCTCTTCGCCGATACCGAGGTGATCCCAGTGCGCGCTGAACACGACGGCTTCTTCCTTCAACTTCGGATCGGAGCCTTCTACGCGCGCGACTACGTTGCTGGTGCTTACGGTGCGGACAATCGCGGGAACCTTGCCGGTCATCTTCAGCGGCATCTCCTTGGCCTGGAAGCCGCGCTGATCCGCAGCGGCGAGCATCTGGTCCGCAGTCATACCCATCGTCGCGCCGAGCTTCTCGCCCATTTCCTTGGTGACCCAACCGGCGAACGCCATCGCGTATTGATCCTTTGCCAATGCGACTTCTTGCTCTTCGGTTCCCCAGGATCCACGAACCGTGGCCCAGCCGTAGCTGGCGGTCGGTTCGGTATGAATGATGATCGCGGCGGCAGCTCCGTGACGCGTGGCTTCTTCGAACTTGTAGGTCCAGCGCCCGTAGTAGGTGAGCGCGGGACCGGTAAAGAACTTGGGATCAGTGGACGGAGGCTCGCCGGTGAAGAACACCACGACCTTGCCCTTCACGTCGACTCCTTTATAGTCATCCCACTGATATTCGGGAGCCACGATGCCGTGTCCGACGAATACTGCGGGCGCATCGAATTCCGCGTTCGCGGCCTGCTTCTGCGTCACGCCGACAAAGTCATCCAACCAACGGAACTGGATCGGAGCACCTGAGGCAGGAGTCGCGGTCAACTGCGACGCGGACTGCGGAGCGACGCCCACGAGTTCGAACTTCTGAAAATAAGTTCCGTTGTCGCCGAGCGGTTTGGCTCCGATCAGTGCAAACTGCGTTGCGATGTAGTCGGTCGCCAAGTCCCCGCCCCGCGATCCTGGAGCGCGGCCTTCGAGTAAGTCGCTCGATAGGAACTTCACATGCGCGCGAATGCGTTCGCCGGAGACTTCCGCCATCTGCGATTGAGCCGTATTGCTGCTGCAAGCCGCACCCAGGATCATCGTCATCAACAGGAACGAGAGCTTGCGTTTCATCAGTGCTTGAGTCCTTTGTGGATTTGCGCGTCGCGAATCTGACATTGCAGACACAGGTCCCGCCCGCCCTCTTTTGTCGCGAGCTTCGACATCATAGGGATTGGGTGACCGCAGCCATCGCAGATCCGCTTGCCATCTTTTTCCATACCGATAGTATCGCCGAGGTGGGGTCCGGCCCGGGAGGATCCGGCACTGAAAGCAAAAATGGCGCGACCGCCCGGTAAGAGCAGTCGCGCGCCAACTTCCTAGGAAGCAGACTAGTTCTCACCAACCATGAGAGCCATCAGCGCGTAGCTGGTTCCTGCGGCGGAGATCCACTGGTCGCGACCATGGGGGTAGCCGGTGTCGATCAACGGCTGGAAGGGATAGGCTCGGGTTTTCACGTGCCATGACCCGTCCGCCGCCTGGGTGCGGAGCAGATATTCGACGCCGCGCCGGTAGGTGCTATCCGCCCGCTGCACCGCACCCGACCCATAGAGCGCCAGCAGCGCTTCGCCGGTTGCGAAAGCGTCACTCTCGCGCGAGTCCAGCTGAGCCCAACCGCCGTCCACGCGTTGCATGGCGATCACTGCCTTCGCTGCGGCGTTCACGTCCCGATCATCCGCATGGGCCCAGACCAAACCTTGCAAGCGGGCGATGCTCTCCTCTGGAGTCGCGGGCTTGGCATTCACCAGCCACTGGCGGGCACGAACGATGCGGGAGTTGAACTCGGCGCGCCGGCCCGGAGGAGCGTAGAGGTCCAGACCACGCAGGCCCGCGACCGTCTCACGAATGTCGCCGCCGGAGATGGGAGCACGTTGCGCCCAGCCGGTCCAACTTCCGTCGGGACGCTGGCGCAATCCGATGCCGTGTACGATCGCGGCCGTGGTCGCATCGGCGGGATAGTGCTGTGCCGCCAGAGCCATCAACATGTGGCCTCCGGAGGCAGGAAGCTGGGGCACCACATCGGAACCTTCGATCAAAACTTCCCGCGCCGGTTGGATGATCCCGAGGATCGCCCGGGTGGTGTCGGCCTCCAGCTTTCGGTCATAGTTATAGCCGCGCTCACTCGCCATAGCGGTAACGCGCGCCGGTAAGGTCTGGTGATGGCAGGATATGCAACCCGTCTTCTTCGCGAACACGGGACCAGCCTGTTGCAGTGCGGGCAGGGCTTTTTCCACCGCGTTGCGCACCAGAGAGTTTGTCGTTTGGGCATGGATTCCCAGACCCAGATTGAGCATGAGTAAAATGATTCGTTTCATCGTCGTTCTCCTTATTGAATTTCGTTCAAGTACTTGACCATTGGCGTCGAGCCATTCCACTTGGCCCAGGTCAGCGCCGATTCCTGCCTGCTGGTCACGATCGATGGGTCCGCTCCAGCCTCCACCAGAAGCTCGACGATGCACGGATCGCCCAGCTCAGAGGAGTAAGCCGCCCACATCAGCACGGAGTTGCCTTTCGCATCCAGCGCCTTCACATCCGCACCGGCATCCACCAACACCTGGACCAAGTTGAGGTCGTTGCGCATTGCCGCCAGCATCAAGGGCGTGTAGCGTCCTGAGCCAACAGCCGCTTCGAGATCGGCCCCGGCATCGATCAGCGCGCGGACGCTCTCCGTATTCCCTTGGATGGTGGCTTCGGTCAACGCCGACCCGCCGTTGGCATCGCGGAAATTCACATCCACATCCATGGCCAGAAGGTTGCGCAAGACACGACCATCGCGAGCCTTGGCGGCTTCGACCAGAGGCGATCCGCTGCCACCACCGCTCATGATCGCGGGCACGCCTTTCAGGACATCACGGACATCCAGCTTTGCCCCGCGCTCCACCAGCGCTTCGGCCACCCAAGCGGCTCCATCGATTCCTGCAGCAGCGAGCAGCGGGGTCCGGCCGAGTGCCGATTGTACGTTCACATCAGCCCCGGCGCGCAGCAGCATCGCCGCCTTCTGCGGATCACCCGCCGCCCAGATCAGCGCGGTCGCGCCCGCGGCATTGGTCGCGTTCGGATCCGCACCGCGTTGTAGCAGCAATCGCAGGGTCGCCGGATTGCCGTACAGCACGGCATTCATGACCACGGGTGTACCCTCGGCATCCTTCTCATTGGGGTCTGCGCCACTTTGCAGCGCCACTTGCAGCGAGACGTTGCTTCCTCTTTGGATCGCCTCCAGAGGGGATGGAACGGCCGAGGCCGCGCGCACCCCCAGGCAGCTTCCGTAGGTCAGCAGGCCCAGCATCACTGCACTGGCCTCGACCAGCCCGGACTTCATCACCGTCCGAAATGTTGTTGTTAGATTCATAGGTCTTTCCTCAGTGAGGATCATGCGCGCAGGGGGCCCGGAGCCGCGTCCCGCGAAAGGATGATTCGCAGGTCCGGCCGGAATGATTTGGGAGAGCGGAAGGGATGATGCGGGAAAACTAACGGGATGACGCCTGCAAGTGGTAAGCTAGAGAAGTTTCGGGCTGTAGCGCAGCCTGGCTAGCGCGCTTGCTTGGGGTGCAAGAGGTCCCGGGTTCAAATCCCGGCAGCCCGACCATTAACCCCTAAGTCTTTTAGATCCGCAGTATCCCCAGGCAGCGGATCTTATATTCCTAGACGCCCCGAACACGACTTCCTTCTAGTCGCCACCCAAATTCCACGCATCCTGGAAATTTTGCCGTTACGCATCTGCCCCGCTAACCCGGTTCTTTTTGCCTAAGGCCACAGAGGATTTGCTCGAAGCGCATGAAAACAAATATCTCCCGGAATGGCAGGCGAGTTGCACTCGATATGCCCGGAAGGAGTTGTACCTATGCATTTCTCAAAGCATTTCGTTTGGACTGCAGCCGCACTTGCTATGCAAACTCAGATGGGCATGGCGGCAGAAGCAGAGACGCCAAAACGTCTGGCACTCGCTGCCACGGTGGTTCAGGAAATCATGGCCTCGTCCAGCCAGAGCATCCCTGAGGACCTTCTGGAAGATGCGCATTGCGCGGTGATTGTGCCGGGCCTGAAAAAAGGTGCCTTCATTGTCAGCGCGAAATATGGCAAGGGGTTCATCACGTGCCGGGGTCCCGGGAACAGAGCTTGGTCCTCACCTGCGGCGATCCGCGTGGAAGGCGGCGGCATCGGCTTTCAAATCGGCGGATCGGAAACAGACCTGATTCTATTGGTCATGAACGATCGCGGCGCGAAGCGCCTGATGTCGAGCCAGTTTACGGTCGGCGGTGAAGGCGAAGTGGCCGCGGGTCCTGTGGGTCGCAACGCATCGGCGCAGACGGACGCGAAGTTCACGGCGGAGATCCTGTCGTGGTCCCGCTCGCGCGGGGTATTCGCGGGTGTGGCACTTCAAGGTGCGACGCTGCGTGAAGATCAGGACGATAACGCCGAACTCTACGGCAGCAAACTGAGCACCGAACAGGTGGTCCACCGTACAGCTGCCCCACCGGCTTCCGCTCGCCCGTTGCTGGCCGCATTGACCGCGCATTCCCCGAAAGAACACAAATAAAAGGAGATCATTCATGACAACCTATTCCAATCGAAACAACACCTCGGCAGCTTCGTGCTTCCTACTGGGCCTCGCAGCGGGGAGCGCCTTGGCGCTGCTCTACACCCCGTTCTCCGGAGCGGAGGCCCGCGGCCGCATCAAGAAGGGCATCGACGACGGCAAGCTGAAAGTGGCCAATGAAGCAGAAGCGATCAAGGTCAAAGGTGAGGAGATGGTGAAAGCGGCCACCGCACGCGCGAGCAACCTGGTAGACGCGGGAAAGAAGCGGGTTGCGGAGGAGCACCACCGCATCGACAGCGCGTTCCAGGCTGGGAAGGAAGCCTACAGCCGCGCGTAGCTCTGGAGTCTGTCCGTTTCGGGGGAAAGAGCACCGGGCCATTGCGCTCCGGTGCTCTTTTCTTGGTACGGACCCGTTGAGGCCTTTCCATGCAAGTCTCTTATGCAATCCGAGCGGTTGGTTGGATCGAAGCCGGGCTTTGGGCCTTGGGTACGTCGGCGCTCTTCGTCGTCGGCTACGTATGGAGCGACGCGAGAGACGCACAGCAACACGGAGCGCAAGAACTGCGCGAGTTGATCCTCACACCGTCCCTGCCCCGCCCCGCGTCGCATGAGGGATCGCTGGTGGGCCGCGTGGAGATCGCTCGCCTGAACATCTCCGCCATGATCTTTGAAGGGACCAGCGAGCGAACGCTGGACCGCGGCGTGGGACATCTCACCTCATCGGCGAAACCCGAAGGCTCCGGCAATGTCGTTCTCGCAGCGCACCGCGATACATTCTTCCGGCCATTACAATCGGTCCGCGTGGGCGACGGGATCGTGGTGACCACGCCGCAAGGGCAACATCGCTACGAAGTGAAATCGACTGAGATCGTGCAGCCTACCAATGTTTCTGTGATCCAACCGACCAGCGAGAACACGCTCACCTTGATTACCTGCTACCCATTCACCTTCGTAGGGGCCGCGCCGGAACGTTTTATCGTGCATGCGGACCGTAGCAAATAGAAGAAGCGCCGCCAGGTTATGGCGGCGCTAGTTTGCAGACGGATTCGCTGCGTTAGGAACTACGGCTTGCAAGGCGCACGCCGGTCGCAGCGAGTAGGCTCACGATGCCGATCGCCAGCACCCAGCCCAACGATCCAGCAGTCTGCGGTAATTCCTCGTCCGCGTTGCGTGGCGTCGTGGAGGTCGGCTGGTTCTGCGCCAGCAGTGTCTCCGACTGCTGCGACGGACGTTCGACCTGAGCTAGCAAGGTCTCCCGGGCCGGAGTGGGAGTAGAGGTCCGGACTGCCGCGGGCGAGGCGGTGTCGTCAACACCCGAGGTTTCACCTACATCGATCGCGGCCAAGTCGTTGGGGCCCGGCTCCGCATTGGAGGTCGCGTTGTAGAAAGGCACCTTGGCGTTGTTGTTTTCGCGCGCAAGAGTCTCGGCCATCTTCCTGGGATACGCGAACTCCTGTCCGTATTGATCGCCCGCGGAGAACCACGCCCGCAACGCTGGCGGAGACCCGCTGGGTGTTTCCCAATACTGCAGCACCGTTTTGTCCGTCGGCTGCAGCCGGTAGTTGTTGATCGCCAGAATTGTGGCCTGTAACTTATTCTCATCGTCGTTGAAGATCTGGACGATGTTCCGGTTCGAGGCCGAACGCAACAACTTGATGACGTATTTGCCGGGCGGCAGCGTCCGGCCGGGAATCAGGATCGTTTCATTCACAGTAATGCGCGTCTTCTTGTCGACTTCATCCGCGCGTACTTGGGTGAATGAAGCGAGTGTGAGCGCAATTGCAGTTCCTAACATTATGTTACGCATGTGGATATTTCCTCCAGGTAGCAAATGGCTACTGAAATAACAGGGCAGGTGGGTTGCCAAAGATCGTTTCCGTATCCATTTCAATCGGATAAGGAGGTGACCCGAGGACCCATTGGGTAAAAAGGTTAGACTCAGCGGCCAAATCTACCGACAAGTCGAGAGCCAAACCATACGTATCACGGCACCAGGGTTTGGTTACCGACTTGCACTAGTCATTGATGAAAGGGGCAGTCATGCTAGAAACGATTGCGATTCTGTTGGTAGTTTTGTGGCTTTTAGGAATGGTCACGTCGTACACGCTTGGTGGTCTGATTCACTTGCTATTAGTGGTCGCCATTGTGTCCGTGTTGGTGCGCGTTATCCAAGGTCGGCGACCCATATAATTTCGCGAATAGGCGGCGCGGTACGATGGCGGAGTGCCCGCCCTAGTTCGCGTCGCCGCTTGCTCTCTAGTCTTCACGTGCCTTTTCTTTCTGGCTCAGTATCGCGCGCCACTCGACCGTCCACAATTTCAATCACGCGATTGCAGCGCTCCGCAATACGCGGGTCGTGGGTGACGATCAGAAACGTTGTGCCGCGCTCGCGGTTGAACTTCCGCATCAGCTCGAAGACTTCGTCCGCAGACGCGGTGTCGAGATTCCCGGTGGGTTCATCGGCAAGCACCAGCGGAGGGCGGCGAACCAGCGCCCGCGCGATGGCGACACGCTGCTGTTGTCCACCGGATAGATCGCTCGTCCTATACTGCGCACGGTCGGCAAGGCCCACCGCGTCGAGGATCTGTTCCGCCCTGGTCCGCATTTCGGGCGTCGGCGTTCCCCGGTCCGCCCACTCCGGTAGCATCACGTTCTCCACGGCGGTGAACTCGGGCAACAGGTGGTGGAACTGGAATACAAATCCGAGCGTTCGAGCGCGCATTGTTGTGAGTGCGCGTTCGTCCAGTTGGGAAGTATCTTGACCGGCAAGAATCACACGGCCGGAGGTAGGGCGATCCAGCAGGCCGATCAGGTTCAGCAGCGTGCTCTTTCCGGATCCCGAGGGACCGATGAGGGCGGCGAGTTCCCCCAGCCTTAGGGTGAGGTTCACTCCCGCAAGAGCCCGAGTGCGGACCCGCTCGCCGTACTCGCGCACGACCTGCTCCACGGTGAGGATCGGGTCAGCCACTGCGAATCGCCGTCGCGGGATCGAGCTTTGCCGCTCGCCGTGCTGGAATCACCGCAGTCACAAGGCCTACTCCAGTCGCGAGCGCCGTGGCACCAAGAAGTAGATCGAGATCGACTTGCACCGGAAATCTCGGCATGCCATCGGGATTGAGCGCGATGGACTCAAAAAGTCTCGCGAATACGACTCCGAGAGCGCAGCCGACTAACGAGCCGATGAGCCCGAGCACGCCGCCTTGAATGAGGAAGATCGCGAGCACGCGACGCGCCGGCGTCCCGACGGCACGAAGAATGCCGATTTCGCGGGACTTCTGCACCACCGAGACGATCAAGACACTGGCGATTCCCAGCGCGACCGTGATCACTACGCAGGCCTGAATCATCGTCTTGGAGCTACTCTGTGCGGAAAGACCAGCCAGCAGTTCCGCATTCAGCGCCATCCAACTCTCCGCCAACAATCCTGTCTGGGATTGGATCTCGCTGGCGATTCCTTCTGCGGTGAAGACGTCGGACACTTTCAGTTCGATGGTGGTTGCGCCGCCGAGTAACCCGAACATCGACTGCGCTTGGCGCAGTGACATCACTACCCAGGTCTTGTCCACCCCCGCGTTGCCCAGCGTGAAGACCCCGGATACGGTCAGGACTTGTTCGATACCCTCCGTCGAGGCCAACCGGACTTTGTCGCCCACATCGACAGCAAGCTCGTTTGCCAGCGTTGACCCGATCACCATTGTGCCGGGGGAGATGTCGAAACTTCCTCGAATGATCTTCGCGGGGATATTGATAATTGCCAAAAAACGCTCAGGATCGACACCTCTTATGGCGACTGGCAGCCGGGCGTCCGCCCGCGTCGCGATTCCGGAACCGGTGAGCGTGGGACTCGCCGCCGTCACACCAGGGAACTGCTGGGCCTCTGCCAGCCGGACTGGCCATTGGTCCATGGAGCGGAGGCGCTGCGAAGCCGGCTGAATGGGGCGGGAAATTGCCCGTCCTGCGGAGGGTTCCACCAGGGGACGTGGACTCTCCCGCGCAACGCGCAGCGTAATGTGCGGCTGCGAGCCCAATGTTGACTGGATCAAGGAAGCCTGCAGGCCGTTGATCAGCGCTGACAAGAACACCACTACACTGACACCCACCGACACCGCAGCTAGGATTAGGCTCGTTTGCCCCCGGGCGGACAACATATAGCGAATCGCAACAAACCAGGCAAATGGCATTAGCGCCCCTCCGGCTGGGCGCGGACCCGCTGGCCGGGAAGCAGCGCCTGATCCGTGGAACGTACCACCTCAGCGCCTTCGTCGATTCCGGACTCAATCTCCGTTTGGCCCTCGCCGCGAATCCCCAACTGAACCAGCCGCCGTTCAAGACTACCCTGATTGATGACGAACACCCACGGGTTGGGGGTCGCCATTCCGTGGACCGCATCACTAGGAACCGTAAGCACCTTTGCTTTCGATGCGACTGTCAGATCGACCGAGACCGTCATATCTGGCTTGAGGAACCCTGGGGGCTTCGGCACTCGAAGCCTCACTTGCACGCTTCCACGCTGCGGATCAATCGCGGGTGCGATGTAGCTGACTTCGGCTTCGAAGGTTTCCTTCGGATAGGCGTCAGCGGTTGCATGGGCCATCTGTCCAACACGTATCCAGCCCAGATTGCGCTCGTCGGGTTCGATCACCAGTTGGGTCTCTCCGCTGGCGGCCATTTCAATCAGTGTGGTTCCAGGCTGCACGATGGCACCGGGTTCGACCGTCCGCTTCAGGATGATGCCGGTTTGTGGGGCAAGCAGACGGGTCTGTTGCAGGCGAACCAGCGCGGCGGAGAGCCGTGACTGACTCTCGATCAGAGCGCCTTCGACCAGTCGGGAATCGGCACCCGTGGGCATCGCCGCCACTTGCTGCGCATCCGCGGCTTTCTTGCGGGAGAGCGCGACCTGGTAATTGCGCTGTGCCTCGTCCAGGTCCGCACGTGCAATATCGCCGGATGCGACGAGTTTCTCAATGCGCGCGAGGTTCTTCTGTGCGTCCGCCAGATTCGTCTCCGCCTGGGTCGACGCTTCGGTGGCTACAGTGGCACCCACCTCCCGCCCTTGCAGGACGCGAGCGGTGCTTTGACTCACCATCGCTCTTGCTTCCGAAACCGCTGCGTTCGCTTCCTCATCGTTGATCTGCACCAGCAGATCACCGGCCCGGACTCGTTGGCCTTCCACCACACGGACGCTCATGACACGGCCTGAGGTCTGCGGGGAGAGTTGGAAACGTGTGACCACCCACACACGACCGCTGGCGACGATGTGTTGCTCCAGATCAGTCCTCAACACCTTGCTCGTCGCCACAACCGGCCCCCGGGCACGCATCGCGGCGATGACCCCTGCAATAACGACTAAGCAGAAGACGAGCCAAACCGTCGGCCGACGAAAGAAGGAACCCAAACGCGGTGCAGACGCGACGCGTGGCGGCGACGCCGACTCATCCCCTTCGGGCGCGCCTATCTCGGATTTTGTCACTATTGCCATGGTTTCCTATGCGGTCCTGAGTGTCAAGAGCCCGGCGCCCGGCTCGCATAGGCGAAATTACAAAACGAACCCAGGAAGTTATTGAAAACAAAAGGACGAGCAAATAATAACGCCTCTCTGAGCCGCCATGCTACACTTGGGAGTTTGGGTTTCCAACGCCTACCTGAAGGATTCCCAAATTTGACCGAGATGTAATATCCCTGGAGGATCCCACCAAGTGGCTGACAAAGTTAGACATATTTTCACGTCGGAATCGGTGAGCGAAGGCCACCCCGACAAGATGGCAGATCAGGTTTCTGACGCCGTTCTGGATGCGGTACTTTCCGTAGACCCGACCGGTCGAGTTGCCTGCGAGACCTTGGTGACCACGGGACTTTGTATTGTCGCCGGGGAAATCACGACGACGGCGGTTCTGGATATTCCGAAGATCGCGCGTGAAGTCATCGCGTCCATCGGATTCACGGACGCCAGGATGGGCTTCGATTCGAAGACCTGCGGCATCGTAAATCTGATTCAGACGCAATCGCCTGACATCGCGATGGGCGTGGACACCGGCGGCGCCGGCGACCAGGGCCTGATGTTCGGTTATGCGTGCGATGAAACCGAAGAATTGATGCCGCTGCCGATCATGCTGTCGCACCAGTTGATGGAACAGCAGAGCAAGATCCGTCGCACTGGCAAACTCACCTATCTGCGCCCGGATGCCAAGAGCCAGGTGTCGGTGGAATACGACGGCGACACGCCGGTTCGCATCGACGCGGTGGTTATCTCCACCCAACACGACGACAACGTCAGCACCAAGCAACTGCGCGCCGATGTCCGCAAGCACATCATCGACCCGATCATCCCCGCCAAGATGGTCGACTCCAAGACCAAGTACCACATCAACCCGACCGGTCGCTTCGTCATCGGCGGACCGCACGGCGATACCGGCCTCACCGGCCGCAAGATCATCGTCGATACGTACGGCGGCATGGGCCGTCACGGTGGCGGTGCGTTCTCCGGCAAGGACCCGACAAAGGTTGACCGTTCGGCTTGCTACTTCGCCCGCTACATCGCGAAGAACATCGTCGCTTCGGGCCTCGCCAAGCGCGTGGAAGTGCAGCTGGCCTACGCCATCGGCGTTGCGGAACCGGTCTCGGTCGCCGTCAATTCTTTCGGCACCAGCAAGCTCACCGAAGCACAGTTGGTGTCGATCGTGCGCTCCAACTTCGACATGACCCCCAAGGGCATGATTGATACGCTGAAGCTCCGCCGCCCGATCTTCCGTCCGACCTCCTTCTACGGCCACTTCGGCCGCACGGGAGCCGGCTTTACGTGGGAAGCAACCAACAAGGCCTCGGCTCTGAAGGCTGCTGCTAAGAAGGCGTAAGCGGTTCTTTTATCCGTTGTTAGTAATTACTGGCGCGGCGGGAAGCTTCCTGCCGCGCCAAATGTTTTAAGCTCAAATTGGAGACTATACTGTGGCCCTGATCGAAGGATGTAAGCATTCCCTCGAAATTACCGTCCCCGTTGCGGACGTCGAGAAGGAAACTGAGCGCGTTGTCGCCAACATTCAACAGAAAGTGCGGATGCCTGGATTCCGTCCCGGCAAAGCACCGCTCAGCCTGGTGAAATCGAAGTTCGCGCAGGAAATCAATCAGGATGTGATTGAAGCCGTGATTCCGCGGTTCTTCCACGAGACTGCGGCCAAAGAAGGCCTGCAGGTGGTGGGCAAGCCGAACGTGGTGGATGTGCATTTCCACGCGGGCGAACCGATTAAGTTCAAGGCGGAATTTGAGGTCGCTCCCAGCTTTGAGTTAGGCGAGTATCGCGGCATCGCCGTGACCTACGCGGAACCCGAAGTGACCGACGCCGACATCGACGAACGCATCGAAGGCATCCGCGATCAGAAGGCGGAGTACGTCAACGAAGAGCCTCGCGCGCTGGCCGATGGCGACTACGCTGTCGTATCGCTTGAGAGCGTCTCGGGCGTTGACGAAAAAATCTCGCAAGACGAATTGATGATGAAGATCGGCGACGAAGCTACGCTGCCGGCGTTCAGCGAAAACCTGCGTGGAGCTTCTCCGGAAGACACGCGCGAGTTCGACATCACTTATCCGGAAGACTATGACCGAGCCACGTTGGCCGGACGTACCGTCCGGTTCAAGGCGGTGGTGAAAGCGGTCCGCCGCAAGGAACTGCCGGAGTTGAACGACGAGTTCGCGAAGGATCTGGGCGACTTCCAGACGCTGGACGAATTCAAGGAAACAGTTCGCAAGAGCATCTTCCGCGAACGCGAACATCAAGCGCAGGAAGCCGCGAAGCATCAGTTGCTCGACAAGCTCGTGGACACGCACGACTTCCCGATCCCCAACGCGTATCTGGATCGTCAGATCGAAATCAACGTAGAGAGCCAGTTACGGCAACTCGCGGCGCAGGGCATGGATCCCGCGAAGTTGAATCTCGACTGGGCCAAGGTGCGGGAATCGCAAGCCGGCCGCGCCGGTCGCGACGTGAAGGCATCCCTGCTGCTCGACAAGATCAGCGAGCGCGAATCGATCAATGCGACGCAGGAAGAGATTGACGCTGAAGTGGGCCGCATCGCACGTCAACAACGTGAAGCGGTGGCCATCGTCCGCGGCAAGCTGCAAAAAGAAGGCGGCATCGCCCGCATCGCGGGACACATTCGCACGGAAAAAACGCTGCGTATGCTGTTCGAGCAGGCTCGCAAAGAAGCTCCTGTCAAAGAATAGTTCCGGAGCCCGATGAATTACCGAATCCCGCTGAGGACCGTGATTGGCCTCAGCGGGATTTTGCTTTTGGCGCTCTATAGTTCCCTCCAATCTAGTACGGCCGCGGTGAACGATCCGGCTCAGATTGCGGCACTCCAGCAGCGCCTGCAGGGCGTGGTGCGCGATGTTCCGCGAGACGCGATGCTCGCTTATGTTTCCGATGTTGCACCGGACGAGTCCACCATCTACGGAATCCAGTACGTTCTTGCGCCTCGCTTCATCGTGAAGGACTCCAGGCCTCACCGGCTTGTGCTCGGCAACTTCCGGCAGCCGGTTGACTACGCGGAGTTCGCGCGCGCTCGCGGATGGATTGTGGTCAAGGAGTATCCCCAAGGCGTGGTCCTCTTTGAAAAGAGGCCGGAGTGATCTTCCTGATCACAGTCGCGGCACCGGTGCTGATCGGGTATCTTTTGGTGCGCGCTCTGTTGCCGACGCTCAAGCCGGCGTGGGTCGGGATCCTGCTGACTTTGTCGCTGGGCGCAGGATGCGGCGTCGCGCTCTTGTCGCTGCTTCGCTTCTTGGGTCAGATTACGATCGGCGCATTCTGGATCAGCGAGATTGTGCTTTTGTGCGGCGTTTACTTCCTTCGGCGCGACGACCGGGTGCAAGGCGAGAGCCGAGCGATCAACGCTTGGGGATGGCTGCTGGGCGCGGTGCTCGCAGTTGCCGTCGGAATGCAGATCGTGAATTTTTCACGCGTGTCCGAGGGGATGCCACATGGGCAGTGGGACGCGTGGGCGATTTGGAATCTGCGCGCTGCATTCCTCGCTGAGCCCGGAGCCGCATGGCGAGGAGGGTTCTCACCACTGCTCAGCGACTTCCCCGGCAATTTCGCCACGCACCCCGACTATCCGATGCTGCTCTCCGAATATGTGGCTCGGTGCTGGGCGCTTACCGGATCGCGCGAGACGGCGGTGCCAATCTTCGTCGCGGCGTTATTCTCCTTCGCTACCGTGGCGCTCCTCGTGTCGGCGCTGACGTATCTGCGAAGCTGGACCATCGGGGCGATCGGTGGACTGATCCTCTTGAGCAATGCGACGTTCACGCTGAACACCAGCACCCAGTACGCCGACGTTCCGCTCAGCTTCTTCTTTCTCGCCACTGGGGTGCTCTTGCTGCTGGCCGATGCGGATCGCGAAGGCCCCGGTTACGCGATGATCCTAGCGGGCTTCATGGCCGGATGCGCGGCTTGGACGAAGAATGAGGGACTGGTATTCGCCGCCGTCGTTTCGCTGGCACTGTGCATCTGCGTGCTGCTGGGGAAACTCCCCGCACGTCGTCTGCTGCTGTTCTGCAGCGGGCTCGCATTGCCGCTAGCGGTGGTGATCTACTTCAAGATAGTCCTCGCGCCAGGGTCGCTTCCAGTTTCGCTGAGCCACATCGGGGAGTCCGCGCGCTACACACAGATCCTGACAGCGTTTTGGACAGAGGCGTGCTCGATGGGCGCAGGCCTTTCCCATCCCGCAGCGTACCTTGCGCTGGCGTTCCTGGCGCTTGGGGTCTCGCCGCGCTTCCTGCAGAGTCCTCTGCTGCGTGTTTCCCTGGGGATCTGGATCACCATGCTGGCGGCGTATTTCGTCGTTTACGTGGTGACGCCCTACGATCTCGCGTGGCACCTGGGTTCCTCGCTCGGAAGGGTGCTGACGCAACTGGTTCCAGGCGCGACGTTGCTCTTGCTGGCGATCTGCGGTACTGCAGAGCAGACCAGCGCGGCTACCCCAATCGAGCCCAAGAAGCGAAAAAGAAACTAACCCCGGCCCAAGTCAGGCCTCAGCGTACCCACTCGCCGTTTTTCATGACCTGGGTCGTTTTGCCGGTGGCGGCGTCGACCAGCATCAAGTTCGCAGGCTCACCGGGCAGAAGTTTGGCGTCGGCTGGCGAGGGGAGAATTCGCTGCCCCTTGGCGCTGATGGTTTCCGCACCCTTGGGCACGGGGACCATCGCTTGCGGCCCTAGCATTTGGATCTTGCCCTCGGCGATCACGATCACGGAGTATTCGATGGGTGTTGCGCCGGGAACGATTTCCAGGCTCCCTCCGACGAGGGCCTTAAGGCCGTGTTCGATGCTAGGTTCCTTGCAGCCTGCGAGCAAGAGAGCGAATCCGAGAATAAGGTACTTCATCCGAGGAGGACCTCCAAAGTTAGTGAACGCATATCGGGGACATAAATATCGGGCGAGTGCCTGGCGAGTTCCGCTTCGCCGACCACACCCGTCCCGACGGCGATGGAGCGTATTCCGTTGGCGCGGGCGGCGCGAATGTCATTCGGGTGATCCCCGATCAAGGTAACAGGACTGGTCCGGTCAATCCAGCGTTCGCGTCGCGCATGACGAATGGCGATCTCGACCAAGCCAGCGCGATCCTTGGCGAGTTCGGCAAAGGCTCCGAAGCGCAGGTAACGCTTGAGACCCGCGCGCTCCATCTTTTTCCAGCCGATGCGGGTGAGGTTGCCGGTGACCAAACCCGTTGGCACGCCATGACGCCATAGTTTGTAGAGCAGCATGCGTGCTCCGGGACAGACTTTGCGGCGCAGGTCGGGACAAGAACGCGTGTAAATTCCCTGAGCCATCTCGACTAAGGCTGGCATATTTTTGCGAATTGCGTGGGCAGAAGCGCCAGCTTGACCCAGCATCGCACTTAGAATGTCGCGGTCCAGCATGCCTGCCACAGGGATGTTATCGAGGCTCGTTTCTAAACCAGTGATTCTACGAGCTGCTTCGATCAGCGCCTGCCGGTGGTGGGGTCCGGCGCGCCGCAGCAAGGTGCCATCTATATCAAAGAGGATAAGGGCCAATCCACATGATACCCATACCCGCAAATGGGTAGACCAATTCCCCCATCGGAGTATTCCGGTCTCGATAAATCCCCTTAGGGGCATGTGCAGCCTTAGAACTGTTCTGCCGAAATACTTAGTGAGAGAGATCCGTGGCCAACAACTGCGATTATTGTCACAAGCCCCTAAGCCTGATGCGGCGGCTGCGCGGGGAACAATTCTGTTCCCTGGAACACATGGATCAGTACGAAGCGCAACAGGCGGAGTTTGCCCTGGAACGCCTCGCGGCTTCCGTCACAGAGCGGCCCAACACGGAGCGTCCGCCGGCTTTGCCGCGGCCGGTCCTGAGATCGCGAACCCAAGAATCGCCCACCGATGCAGTGGCATCTGTTGCCACCTTGCCATCGCCGCCCGCGGCACAATCGGCAGTGGCTTTGCAGGAACCCGACACCGCACTGGTCGTCGAGACACGTACTTTGTCCCCGACTCCGGCAATCTTCGAATCCGAGTTTCCGATGGCTGCCTATTTGACACCGAACCGGATCGAACCCAGGACTTTGGAGTCCAAGGGCCGCAAGACGTCCGAGTCCGATCCCTTGGACCACTGGGGTAAAGTTTCACCGTCCTGGAGCATGCCGGCGTTTCACAGCGAACCTGGCGATCCGCGCACCTGGAACGCTGGGAAATTGGCGTCCCAAATCCCACCCGTCGCAGGTTGGCGGGAATTGCTTGTGCCGAAACCGGCCCAGCCCATTGCTGCCAGCGACGTCGATCCACAACTGCCCTATCTGACGGTGACCGTCGAGCAAATTACGGCGATTCCTGCGCGGGCCCCACTGCGCAATGTATTTCCAGAACGCCTCACGGAATTTAAAACGCTGCAGATACACCGAGGGACCGTTGCATCGACGATGGATCCCGAAGCCCCGGCGCATTTCGCCTGGACCGGGCCCGTGTTTACGACCGCGGCGGAATCGGTTCGCAGTACGTTCCGCATTGCGGAGAGCCGTCCGAAGTACTCTGCACACCTGCAACCGGCCACACGGCTGCAAGCATTGGTATTCGAGTGGAAAGACATCGGTGGTGCGCAGATTGCTCCATCGGCACCTGTTCCCGGCGCACTTTCCCTTGCCGTAACTGGGATACAGGGATTGCAAACGTTGGGCGTGCAGCGTTCCTCCTGGGGCGCGAGGATAGGAATTTCAGCGGGAGCAGCGGAGAACGGAACGACCGAGGGTCCGGCCATGCCGACGGCGGCTTGTACTCTCCCCCATCCGGCTGGCTGGAGTTGGACGCCGACGTTCCGAGTTCCCCCGGTGACCCTGCCCGAACTTCTGCCGACGCCCATGGCCGAAGCAAAACGCGCGGGCGAGGCGTGGCAGGAACCACAAGGCAAGCTGCAGAACCCCGCCATTCAGTGGACTGCGCCACACTTGGGATACAACGGTGCCACCTTTGGTTGGGAGTCTGCGACGGGTCGCCCGGCGGAAAACCACGGCGAGACCGCTGCCGAACCAGCGCGCGGCACAGAAATCGACTTGCGCATTCAGGAATTTCGCGCCCACGTCCGGGCCGGTTTGTCGGCACCGGGGCACGTACTCTTGGGGTGGTCCACCTTGAAGCTCGACCGGACAAAACTGGAAGTCGGGCCGCTGGTAAATTTGCGTCCCACCGTGACCGCCATGACGATTCAGGTCCGGCCACTGCTCCCGTTCCGGACAGCGCATCTGGAATCGGTAGACAACTCCTTCTCCAGGCTTGTGGCTGTTCCCGGTCCCGCACCGGAACTGACGCCGAAACGGGCAATGCGGAATGTTCCGGCTCCCGTTCAGGCGCGCCGCATCGGGATTCCCGGACCGGCGCCAGCGTTCCGCCGCGCCAACACCACCTCGCGAACCGCGGTAGCGAACACGCAGGCAGCGAACAGAATTGCGCAGATGGGTCCGATGAAATACAGCCCGGTGGCGATCGTGGTTGTTCCTCCACCGCAATTTGCCTTGCTTCCCGCCGTCTTGAGCGATGAGCAGCGCTATGTAGCCCAAACGCCGAATGGCGTCTGGCGGCTTCCGCGCGTGCGTCACACAGGCTATCGCGCTTTAGGACCGTTTCCGAAATTGCCGTTGCGGCTCCCGGATCGCTATCTCAAAACCAGCTCTCCAGAAGTGCCTCCGGCCTTTGAAGAGATCCCTCGCCAACGGGTTGCCGTGGTGCAGAATTTGTCAGGAATGCCATCCTTCGCGGCGCCGCTGGCAACACGCGTGCATCCGGCCGACTATTTCACGTGGCCTCAGCCAAAGGGGATCAAAACCTCCAGCCTGCTGCAGCAGGTTCCGGACTCCCCCAAGTCAAGTGAGCAAGCTCGCCTACGTCGGTTCGGACCGGGGCGAGCCGGTCTACAGAGCGGTAACAGAAGTGCCGATGGACTTGCCAGGGGCAGGGCTTAAGGCAAGGACCCTAGTTTGTCGTACTGAGTATCACAAGAAGAAACGCACTAAAAGGAAGAGTACCCGCAATGGCAACACAAAGCACACTACCTACTTCGACTCCCGCTTTGGCTGGAGCGGCGCAATCCAACGCACCCTCGCTGGAGAATTCGCTGCGCCATTTGGGACGAGCCGTTTCGTTCCACCTCAAGAACGATCGCGAGAGCGCACTGAAGTCCTTAGAAGTTGCTGAGACAGCCGGCGGGCATCCTGCCGAAATTCTCGCGGCGCGCGGACAGATCTTCTTCGAGCTGAATCGCTTTGAAGAAGCTGCGGAAGCCTACAAACGTCTGGCGGTGTTGCGTCCCGCGAGCGCGGATATCCAGGTGGTTACCGGTCTGTGCCTCTACAATCTGGAACGATTTGCCGACGCGTTGGTTGCGTTTCGTTCGGCCAAGGAACTGGATCCGAAGAATGTGAACGCACAAGTTGCGGCCGGCACGTGCCTGCTGCGCTTGAACAAGCCGACTGAGGCGCTGACAGAGTTCAAGGCGACCCTCGCGGTGGCCCCGAAATCCGCGGCTGCGATGTTTGGCGAAGCCGTTTCGCTGCAAATGGGTTGGGAGTTCGACGAAGCTGCGGCTTGCTACGAACGCCTGCTGGCGTTTACGCCCGACGCACAGGACCCGATCGTGAACATGATCGGCATCGGCCTGCAGCGCAAAGACTATGCGGTGGTGGAGAAGTACTCCAAGCGCCTGTTGGAATTGCATCCCGACTCGGTACCGGCTCTGGAAGGTTTGGCGGCGGCGGCATTCTCTCGCGACGACGCGAAGTCGGCGGCGGAATTCACCAAGCGCCTGACGGTCCTGGCGGGGGAATCGCACGATCATTGGTTCAACTTTGGCGTCGCCTGCCAGAAGTCCGGTCGGCTTGATGAAGCAGTAGAGGCTTACACACGGGCCGCCCAGATTCGTCCGGACAGCCCGGCCGTGCACCTGAACCTGGGAGTGGCGTATGAGCAGTCCGACAAGCTGGGAGAAGCACAGGCCGCGTTTGAACACGCCAGCGCTTTGCTCCCGGATCGTGACGATTTACGCTTGCAGATGGCCTGGATCGCGGAACGCCAGCAGCACGGCGGCGAAGCAGAGCAACTGTACGCGAAGTTGGTGGAACGCAACCCGGCAGCAGAGACGGCCTGGTTCCGCCTCGGTTACCTGCGCCTGGAGCGTGAAGATGCGCAGGGCGGTGTGGATGCATTCAAGGCTTGCCTGGAAAAGCGCGCCGATTGGCCGGAAGCGCAAGTGAACCTCAGCATCGCGTATTCAAAGCTCGGTCAGTATGACGAAGCGCACAAGGTTCTGGCGGATCTGCTTCGTCAGCATCCGAACCATGCCGATGCCCTGCAAGGCTTGGCCGAAATCGCTCTGCAATTGCAGAAGCCGCAGGAAGCTTTGGGACACTATACTCGCCTGCTGGAACACGGCGAGCCGTCTTCGGACATCCTCTATAACTGCGGCGTCTTGTCGCAGCAACTAGGTGAAGCGGCACACGCGATCAATTTCTACGAAGCGGCATTGAAGAAGGAACCGAACTTTGCGGAAGCGCTGCTGAACCTGGGTCATGCCCTGGAAGCGTCGGGCTCCGCCGATCGCGCTCGCGATTGCTGGATTCGCGCATTGGACCTCAAGCCGGAACTGGCATGTGGCTACTTCGCTCCGCGAGTGGACTCCTCGGCGCAGGTCGAAGTCTCCGCGTAATTACGAACTCTCACAGACGGTTAAGGGGTGTCGCTTTCGGGCGTCGCCCTTTTTCCGTTTTGGGATGGTCCCATTTGGCAGGCGGAAGCGCCTGCCCCACCTCTGTTCACAAACACAAATCTGTAATGGTGGGGCAGGCGTTTCCGCCTGCCAAAACTAGCGCGCTCCAGCCAGGAGTTCATTTACTATCTTGTCCGCGCCGTACAACTTGCGCAGGGCCTCCGTCATCCCCGCAGTGTGTACAGCGACCGCGCGGTTCGAGCCGCCCTCATAGACGAAATCGCCGACCAGGCTCTCGATGTTTCCATCAAAGATCAGTCCGACGATCTCCCCCGCGGCGTTGATCACCGGTGATCCGGAGTTGCCGCCGATAATGTCATTGGTCGTCACGAAATTGATCGGCGTCGCGAGATCGAGCCTGGTGCGCCCGTCGATCCAGCGCTGCGGCAGTTGGAAAGGCTCCTTGTTCGAGAAGCTGGCATTGCGATCGTAGAGGCCGTAGAACGTCGTGTACGGCGGTGCGATCGTGCCGTTCATCGGATAGCTCTGCACTTTGCCGTAGGAAAGCCGCAGCGTGAAGGTCGCATCAGGAAAGGTGGTCTTGCCGAACGCGGCAAACCGCGCTTTGCCCAATTGCTCGCCCGCACGTTGGACTACGCTATCGACGTTGTCTTCGGTCCACTTGATCAACTCGCGACGAATGGGGTCCAGCTTGCGCGACAGCACGATCATCGAATCGTCTGACGCGGCGACCGCCGATTCCCCTCCCTCGACCAGTTTCTTGCGGAACTCGGCATCGGCGATTTTGGAACCGCTGATGTATGCCTCGGCGGCCTGACGCGGGGTTTTGCCTCCCAACACCAGCTTGACCCAGGGATCGTTCGGACCGGCCTCGGCAAGATCGAGTTCCAGAGCCCCGGTCATGCGCGCGATCTCCATCTCGGGATAGAGAGGCGCGGGCGAAAACAGCGCGAGCTTCAAGGATTCCAGTTGTGCTTCGTGATATCCGGCGAGCCGCTGCCCGTCCGGCTTCTTGATCTCTGCCACGTACTGCACGATCTGCTGCGCGAGGTTCGCGTATTGCGAATTCAGTCCGTGGAAATACTGTTCCTTGAAACGTGTTTCTGACTTCTTTTGCGCTGCGGCTATATGGTCCCACGCCTTGCCATACGCCGCTTTCCATTGGGGATTGGCGTTCACTTTCGCTTTGAAGGCCGCTTCGTCCGCACGCTTGGCGGACATAACGGCCGCATCCTGCAGACCTTTCAGCCGACCCAGGTATGCCTTCTGCGAGTTCTCCAGGCTGAAGATCGTAGTGCCGGCCTGGCGAGTCGCTTCGGCACCCGTTGCCGAATATTTGCGCAGGGCGTCGAGGCGATTTTTCAAAATCTTCAGCGTGGAAGGCTCCACCAGATCCCGTTCGGACTCCAGCTGCGCAAGCGTATCGAGCCGCGAGGTCGAGCCCGGATGCCCGCTGACGAACACCAGTTCGTTGTCCGCCGCGCCCTTTGGATTCCACCTCAGATACTCGGGACTCTTGATGGGCTGGTTGTTCTCGTAGACGCGGAACAACGCCATATCGAGGTCGTAGCGCGGGAAGGTAAAGTTATCGGGATCGCCGCCGTAGAAGGCGATTTGTTGCTCCGGCGCGAAGACCAGGCGTACGTCGGTGTACTTTTTGTAGCGATAGAGCCAATACTCGCCGCCTTGATACAGAGTGACGACGTCGGAGCGGAAGCCGGTCTTTTCGAGCGAATCCCGTTCGATGGCCGCGATGACGTCTTTGCGCTTGGCGAATTCGTCTTCGGCGTTGCGCGCGCCTTTCAAGCTATCTTGCACGCGCTGCGTCACGTTTTCCATGGACATCAGAACGTTCACTTCGAGGTCGGGGGACTTCATCTCCTCGGCTGCGGTGGTCGCGAGGAAACCCGTCAGCATGTAGTCGCGTTGTGCGGTGGAGTTTTTCTGCAGTTGTCCGCGGGCCACGTGGTGATTTGTGAGCAACAATCCGTTGGGGCTGACGAACGATCCGGAGCCGCCGTCTTCCAAGCGAACGCTGGCCAGGCGGACGTGATCCAGCCACTGCGGAGTGAGCGCGAAGTTGTAGCGTTCCTGGAGCTGCTTGGTGGGGGGATTGTCGAACGTCCACATTCCCTCGTCAGCATAAGCAGCTGTAAACAGGAGAATCGCGCTACCCAAGGCGGCCAGAACTGGTTTCATGAGTTTATGGTAACTCCACGCCACCGGCGGCCATCAGTAGAATGAGAGAGTTGATGTCCACCCCATGGTCCGCCTACGTTCGCCCGCAGGATTTCGTGTGGCTGGGCTTCTTTGGGGCGCTAGCAACGTTCAGTCCGGACCGCGATCCCATCGTGCTGACGTCTCTGGGGGCGTTGGGCGTTGTCCAGGTCTTGGAAAAGCGTATCGGAGCGGTCGCATCGGTCATCTTAAAACTGGCCCTTTGTTATCCGTTGCTGTATTTCGGCGGAGGCATTGGCAGCAGTTTCTATCTGGTGCTCTTTCTGCCCGTGATCTCCGCAGCCACTAGCTTCGGCCTACCCGGGACCGCGGCGGCTACGCTCGCTGCGTGCGGCATTTACCTTTCGTTCCTCGGGCTGCTGGAGTCTCGCAATCAATATGTGCCCAGTGATCAAGTGGGGGAATTGCTGCTCCGCGTTTTATTCTTGCCAGTCGTTGGATTCCTGACGAATCAATTGGCGCAGGAAAATCGTGAGGAAGCTCTGAAGTTGCAAGCGACAGCTGCGGAATTGGCGCAAGCCAACGCGAGCCTGAAGAACGCTGAGGCCGATGTGCGACGTGCGGATCGCCTCGCAGCACTGGGACAACTTACCGCTGGGCTGGCGCATGAGCTGCGCAATCCGCTGGCAACCATGCGGAGTTCCGCGGAACTGCTCTCGCGGCGGGTGGCCCCGGAAAACGAGATCGCGAAGGAGATGGCGGCTAACATTACGGCCGAAGTGGACCGCACGGGAGCGCTGATCACGCGGTTCCTGGATTTCGCACGCCCACGGTCTCTGCAAATGGAGACAGGCGATATCCACACAATGCTGGATCGCGCCATTGATCGTTTCCAAAAGTCCGGGCCGACGGTGTCGGTTTTTAAGAATTACTCGCCGGACGTTCCGCCTTTGCGGTTCGACGGAGCGATGATGGAACAAGTGCTGCTCAACCTCCTCTCCAATGCCGCTCAGGCGAGTCCTGTTGGTGGCGTGGTCACCGTAAAGACGCAGCGGCTGGACGGGGCCGTTTGGATCTCCGTGATTGATCGCGGCTCTGGCATCGACCGCAAGAACCTGGAGAGCATTTTCAATCCCTTCTTCACGACGAAAGCGGAAGGTGTGGGTTTAGGCTTAGCAGTGGTATCGAAAATTATTGAAGAGCACGGCGGTGAAATCCGTGTTGAGAGTGCTTTGGGCGAAGGCAGCGTGTTCCTGATTCGCCTGCCGATGGAGGCTTGATTTTGAAGATTCTGGTGATTGAAGACGAAGAGAAGCAGCGGCGAGTCCTGGGGCTGCATTTGTCTTCGTGCGGTTTTGAAGTGAAGGCCGCGGGCACGGCGGAAGAGGCGCTGAAACATGTGGGCGACGTGGATCTGGTTCTTACCGATTTGAAACTGCCGGGCATGGATGGACTCGCGATGATGGAGAAGCTCCGCGAGCAGAATTCCGTCGCGCCGGTGATCGTCATGTCGGCGTTCGGGACCGTGGAAGTGGCGGTGGAGGCCATGAAGAAAGGGGCAGTCGACTTTCTTCCCAAGCCGTTTTCATTGGATCATCTCACTGTCGTTATCGATAAGGCCCTCGAGGTCCGCAAGTTGCGCGACGAAAATCGCGAACTGCGGGAAGCGCTGGGGCAGCGTTATCAATTTCAGAACATCATCGGCCGCAGTGGTGCGATGCAGGAGATTTTCGGCACCGTCGAACGGATCGCAGGGACGCGCGCCACGGTTCTCTTGTGTGGAGAGAGCGGCGTGGGCAAGGACATGATTGCGCGCGCGATCCATCAGCATTCGCCGCGCAAGGACAAGCCCTTCGTGAAGATCAACTGTACGGCGATTCCGGAAAACCTGATGGAGAGCGAGCTTTTCGGCTATGAAAAGGGCGCGTTCACGGGAGCGAACGTCTCCAAGCCAGGCAAGTTCGAGCAGGCCGACACGGGGACGGTATTCCTGGATGAAATCGGCGATGTGCCTGCGTCGGTGCAGGTGAAATTATTGCGGGTCCTGCAGGATCGCGAATTCGAAAGATTGGGTAGCAACAAAGTGATGCATACGGATGTCCGCGTGATCGCAGCGACCAACGTAGACCTGCGAGCGGCCCTCGAACAGGGAACGTTCCGTGAGGATCTTTACTATCGTCTCAATGTTGTACCTATGAACATCCCGCCGCTTAGGGAACGCAAGGAGGACATTCCATACCTCGCCGAGTATTTCGCCCACAAATTCGACGGCGAGGTAAGCGAAGGCGCGATGGAAAGACTTACCGCGTATCATTGGCCGGGCAATGTGCGTGAACTGGAAAACGTCCTGGAGCGGAGTATCCTGCTGGCCCCGAAGCCTCGCCTGGAAGCAGAGGATGTGCGGATCGAAAGTGGCCAGCGGTCGAAAGCCGCAGTGGACGGTGATCACTTTCTGCCTGCGGGGATGACGCTGGATGAGTACGAGCAATCCATCCTGCGGGAAGCGATCAAGCGATCCAACGGAAACAAGAGCCAAGCCGCGCGATTGCTGGGACTGACGCGCAACGCACTCCGCTACAGGCTGGCGCAGATGGGGATCGAGTAGAATAAGGGCAAATGGCTATACCGATTGCGCAAGGTCGGGCCACGGACCCTGTTCAACCCCTTGATCACGGGCACCCGCCTGAGTTGGGGGGTGCCTACGACAAAGCTCGACGTGCGTACGGTAGCGTGAGCGCATTGCTGCTAGCCTGGGAACTGGTCGGAATCGAACTTCAACCTACCCCGATTGAAAGCCTCAAGATCACGCTGAAGAGCCCGCAGGCCGCGCCTTACGTTCTGCTTGTCTTGGTCTTATATTTCGCTTTCCGCCTGAGCGTTGAATGGTGCCAATCTGCACCCCAACGACGACAAATGCGACCGTCAAAAGTGGATTTCGTGATTGCGCATCTGATTGGTGCCAGCGCCATCGGTCTATTTTCTCTGCAGAGGCTTCTCGAGATTCAAATAGCAGATCGAATCAGTGTATTTCCTTTGGGCATGTTCTTTTTCGGTTTGACCTGCACAGCCGTAGTTCTTAGTTCCCGCCGTGCCTTTGACCAAGCGGTCAATGGCGCGATCGTAGTTCTTGGAACCACCCTTTTCCTAGGCCTCAATCTAATAGAGCCTAGCATCGCGAACCTTTGGAGCCTGCTACTGGGCGTAGCTACGGGGGGAGTAGTCCGATTGATTCCCTCACTGAAGCGCCGACGACGACGTATTCCGTAAACACCGCCAGTCCCGACACGGCCAAATGAAAACGGCGGCTTCGGGCAATCCCGAAGCCGCCGTTTGAGATCTACGATTAACCTACAGTTTGGTTTTGAGAACGTCCACCAACTCCTGGACCGACGCCGCGCTCTTGGCAAGCTTGGCTTTCTCTTCATCGTTGAGCTTGATTTCGTAGATCTGCTCAATACCCTTGGAACCGAGCTTCACCGGCACGCCGACGAAGAGGCCGTTGATGCCGTATTCGCCTTCGAGGTACGCCGCGCACGGTAGAACCTTCTTCTTGTCCTTGAGGATGGATTCGACCATCTCCACGGCCGAGGCCGACGGAGCGTAGTAGGCGCTGCCTGTCTTCAAGTGCTTCACGATTTCCGCACCGCCATTGGCCGTGCGATCGACGATCTGCGCGAGGCGCTCTGCCGGGATCAGTTCGGTGAGCGGGATGCCGCTTACGTTGGACAGACGAACAATCGGAACCATCGTATCGCCGTGGCCGCCGAGGACAACCGCAGTGACATTCTCAACCGATACATCGAGTTCCTGTGCGAGGAAGGTACGGAAGCGCGCCGAATCGAGCACGCCGGCCATGCCGATCACGCGATTCTTCGGGAACTTCGAGGTCATGAAGGCGGTCCAGCACATTGCGTCCAACGGATTCGTGACAAGAATCAGGATGGCGTTCGGGGAATACTTCGCGATCTGCTCGGTGACGCTCTTCACCACTTCGTGGTTGGCGATCAGCAAGTCATCGCGGCTCATGCCGGGCTTACGCGCGAGGCCAGCCGTGATCACGACCACGTCGGAATTCGCGGTGGGAGCGTAGTCATTCGCTCCGGTGATCTTCACGTCATAACCTTCGACGGGACCCATCTGGAGCATGTCGAGGGCTTTTCCCTGCGGCACACCTTCGACAACGTCCACCAATACGACGTCGCCCAGTTCTTTCAAAGCGAGGTTGACCGCACAGCTCGCGCCGACGTTTCCTCCACCGACAACAGTTATTTTCTTACGCATAGGAGCTGTCATTATAACATTCGGTATGAGTCCACTCCATCTGGATAACGGCAGTGCAGCTCGCTTCGCGCGACTGGCACTTGACTGCGTCACACGCGAGTATCCGAACAAGATCGCGCATGTTCTGGCCAGCGATTTGGACGCGCGCCCGCCGCGAATGCTCACGCCGGCGTTCTACGGGTGCTTCGATTGGCATTCGGCGGTGCATGGCCACTGGCTGCTGGCTCGAGTGTTGCGCTTGTTTCCGGATGCGGAGTGGGCACCGGAGGCTCGGACGGCGTTGGCCCTGAATTTGACGGTGGAGCGGCTCGCTGGTGAGGCGGAGTACCTGCGGGCGAGGCCGGGGTTTGAGCGGCCGTACGGGCTGGCTTGGTTGCTGGCGCTCGATACGGAGTGGCCGGTGCCGACGCTCGCAGCAATTGCGGTCGAGCATCTCTCGACGTGGCTGCCGAAGTTGGGGCATCCAGATCGCTCGGGTCAGCACGCGAACACGGCGTTCGCGATGGGGTTGATGCTGGACTGGTCGCGTACAGCAAGGATGAAGACGTTTGAGAGGTTGCTGGTCGAGAGGGCGCGGGATTTCTATCTTCGGGATCGAAATGCTCCCGTCGCTTGGGAACCATCGGGGGAAGACTTCTTGTCGCCAACATTGGCGGAGGCCGATTTGATGCGGCGTGTTTTGGAACCCGCCGACTTCGCACCGTGGCTGGCCGCGTTCCTGCCCGACGCTTCGTCTCTGCGACCCGTGCGCTCGGCGGATCGAACGGATGGAAAGCTTGCCCATGCAGACGGCTTGAATCTAAGCCGGGCCTGGATGTTACGGGCTATTGGACACAATGAGCTCGCCGAGGAACATGCGCAGGCCGGACTCGCAGCGGTCACTGGCGAACGCTATGAAGGTGGGCATTGGCTTGGAACATTCGCTACGTATTTGCTCACTTCCTGACCTCGGCTAGGTACAATCAATTTTGCAATCCTAAATGGAAGCCCAGCCTTTTTCCGTCAAACGCGCCCAAGTCGAATTTCATAACTTCGCATCCTTCGGGGAGCCCGAAACGAACCTTCGCATTTACGCGGAGGAAAACACGCGCCGCGGCACGGTGATCCGCAAGCACGCGGACTTCATTGGACCGATGACACCATTCCTCGAAATCGGCGCCAATGCGGGGCACACCAGCTACATGCTGACGAATGACTTCGGCGCGAGCGGCTTCGCGCTCGATATTTCGGCAGACTCGTTGCGGCATGGAAAGCATCTGATGGAGGCGTGGAACCTGAAGAAGGCTCCGATTCGGCTGGCGGGGGACGGAGTGAATTTGCCGTTCGCCGATGGATCGTTGCGATTCGTTTGCACGTTTCAGACACTGAGCCAATTTTTGGACATCGAGGCTGTGTTTCGCGAGGTCGCGCGCGTTCTACAACCCGGGGGCGTGTTTCTTTTCGCAGAGGAACCGCTGCTGCGCAAGTTCTCGCTCCGTTTGTACCGCTGCCCATACTACGACAGCATGAAGCCATGGGAGCGCAAGCTGTTCGATTGGGGACTGCTGGGATATCTGGTGCGGGACGTGATTGGAGCGCATCAGGAAGAGAGCTTCGGCATCCGTCAGAACCACACCATGGGTTTGGCGGAATGGGACGCGATCGCTAAGAAGTATTTTGTGGCGCAGGAGTACGACGCGTTTGTGCCGGAGCGTGGTTGGGGGGAACGCATCGTCAAGCGGGCGGCATTGTCCAATGCACGTGCGGCGCGATGGCTGGGAGGAACGCTCGCGGGGATCTGTAAAAAAGCTGGTACGCCGCCGGCGGAGCCATCGCTGGAGCGCTTTGAGACGTTGCTGCGATGCCCGGATTGCAAGGGTTCGTTGACGCGAGATGCGGGCGATACGCTGCGTTGTTCAGGCTGCGGCTACAGTGCTGCCAATGAAGAAGATGTTTACAATCTGCTGCCGTCGGCAGATCGAGCGGAGCTTTACCCGGGGGAGCGCGACGACATTATCGACTTCTCACTCCCCGGTCACGAACAACGGCTGATTGGCGATTGGTATCCGCTGGAAGGCGTGCATGGAAACAAATACCGATGGATCGGAGCGCGCGCAGACGCTCGGCTTCGGCGTGTGAAGCCGGGTCCCCAGAAACTGCGGATTCGCGCGCATGCGCAGGCGCAGAGCGTTCCCGGCGAAGTGCGGATCGTCGTCAATGGAATACCGTTGCAAACGTTCACCATTGACCGCACGGGACTCTATATTTTAGAAGCGGACTTGCCGGAAGCCGACGACTACACCATTGAGGTGCACGCCTCGCCCACCTGGAGCGTTGCCACAGATCCGCGGACGTTCACGGTCACGCTGAGCATGATCCGCTTAGTTCCGCAGAACTAGCCGACCACCGCTTTGTTGGCGTGGATCTCTTGAAGGCTCCACACTCGAATCGGATCGCGACGGCGGGAAGCAATCGCTTCTACGGCCGCGCGCGCGCCACTCAAAGTAGTTATGCAAGGGACGCGGAATGTCAGCGCGCTTCGGCGAATCGCCTTTTCGTCACCGAAGGCGGCAGCACCGGTGGTTCCGGTGTAGATGATGAGGCTGATATTGCGAGCCTTGAGCAGGTCGACTGCGTTCGGGCGGCCTTCGTTCACCTTGAAGACGGTCTTCACGGGTGTGCCGGCCGCGCGAATTGCGTTCGCGGTGCCGCGCGTTGCGGTGATCTCAAATCCGAGTTCATGCAGGCGCTTCGCCAAGACTGCGATGTGCTGCTTGTCGCGGTCATCGACGGTGAGGAACACTTGGCCACCATCAGGCAAGGGAGTTCCCGCGCTTAATTGCGCCTTCGCAAACGCTTCGCCGAAATTTTCGCCAACGCCCATCACTTCGCCGGTCGAGCGCATCTCTGGGCCAAGCGAAGGGTCGACGCCCGGGAACTTGTTGAACGGGAACACGGGGGACTTCACGAAGTATTGCGGCACCGGCAGCACGCCAGTGGCCGAGGTGAAGTCAGAGATTTTCTTGCCGAGCATCAAGCCGACGGCGATTTTCGGCAGCGGCACGCCGGTCGCCTTACTCACGTAGGGAACAGTGCGCGAGGCTCGGGGATTCACTTCGATGACGTAGACCTTTTCGTCCTTCACCGCGTACTGAATGTTCATGAGCCCGATCACGTTCAGGGCTCGGGCGAGCCGCTCGGTGTAGGACTTGATCGTTGCGAGAGTTTCAGGAGACAGGGTGATCGACGGCAGCACGCAGCTGGAGTCCCCGGAGTGAACGCCTGCTTCTTCGATGTGCTCCATGATGCCTGCGATCAGGACAGTGCCGTCCATGTCGCAGAGGGCGTCGACGTCGACTTCTGTGGCGTCCTCGAGGAAGCGGTCGATCAACACAGGGCGGTCTTGCGAGAAGGTCACCGCTTCGTGCATGTAGCGGCGAACGCTGTCTTCGTCGTACACAATCGCCATCGCACGGCCGCCGAGCACGTAGCTGGGGCGCACCAGGACGGGGTAGCCGATGGAACGCGCAATCGCACACGCACCTTCTACCGTCGTCGCGGAACCGTTTGCGGGAGAAGGAATTTTCAAGTCGTCGAGCAATTTGCCGAACTGTTTGCGATCTTCGGCGAGGTCGATGTTCAGCGGGTTGGTGCCGATGATTGGGACTCCTGCATTCTGCAGGGGGATCGCGAGGGTCAGCGGTGTTTGACCACCGAACTGGACGATGACGCCGTCCGGCTTTTCCGTGTCGTAGATATTGAGAACTTCTTCGAGCGTGAGCGGCTCAAAGTACAGGCGATCGCTTGTATCGTAATCGGTGGACACCGTTTCCGGATTGCAGTTCACCATGATCGATTCGACGCCGAAATCCTGCAGCGCGAACGATGCATGGCAGCAGCAGTAATCGAACTCGATTCCCTGCCCGATGCGGTTGGGGCCGCTGCCCAGAATCATGACCTTTTTGCGATCGGTCGGATTCGACTCGCAGCTCGATTCATAACTGGAGTACATGTACGGCGTGAAGCTTTCGAACTCCGCCGCGCAGGTGTCGACGCGGTTGTAGACTGCCTTGACGCCCAGTTCCTTGCGGCGCGCTCGGACATCGAGTTGATTGACGTTCCACGCGCGAGCCATGCGGGAATCCGCCATGCCGTTGCGCTTGGCGCTGAGGAACTGCTCTTTGGTCGCGGTGCCCAGGGTGAGCGCACCCATGGTTTTCTCTTCGTCGACCATCTCCCAAACCTGTCGCAGGAACCACGGATCGATATTTGTGAGCTGCTGGACTTGTTCTTGCGTGAAGCCCTTCTCGAACGCGAAGCGAATGTAACCCAAGCGGTCTGGATTCGGCGTGATGAGGCGGGCCTTGATCAGGTCCTCATGGAACACCGCCGCGCCATCGGCCTTGCCGGTTTCGAGGCTGCGCATGGCTTTGCCGAGGGCTTGTTTGAAGGTGCGGCCGATTCCCATGACTTCGCCGACGCTCTTCATCTGCGTGCCGAGCACGGGTTCGGCACCGGGGAACTTCTCAAACTGCCAGCGCGGGATCTTGGCGACGACGTAGTCGATGCTCGGCTCGAAACACGCGGGAGTTTTAAGCGTGATGTCGTTACTGATTTCGTCGAGGCGATAACCGACCGCCAAGCGCGCGGCGATCTTCGCAATCGGGAAGCCTGTAGCTTTCGATGCAAGCGCGGAGCTTCGCGAGACGCGCGGGTTCATCTCAACGATCACCATGCGGCCGCTCTTGGGGTCGATGGCGAATTGCACGTTCGAGCCGCCGGTGTCGACGCCGATTTCGCGAAGGCAGGCAAGTGACGCGTCACGCATCATCTGATATTCGCGATCGGTCAGGGTTTGCGCGGGAGCCATGGTGATGGAGTCGCCCGTGTGGACGCCCATGGGATCAAAGTTTTCGATGGAGCAAACGATGATGCAGTTATCCGCAAGATCGCGCATGACCTCCATCTCGTATTCTTTCCAACCAAGCACGCTCTCTTCGATCAAGACTTCGTGGATGGGCGAAAGATCAAGCCCGTTTTCGAGGATTTGCAGCAGATCTTCCTGGTTGTAGGCGATGCCGCCGCCGGAGCCGCCCATCGTGAAGCTGGGGCGCAAAATTACCGGATAGCTGTGCTGGGAAGCGAAGTCCAGGCCCAATTCCAAAGCGGCCTGCTTGTTTTCACGAGTCTCTCCGTCCCACTTGATGGGCTGCGATTGCGGCAGATCGAGTCCGATCTTGTGCATCGCATCTTTGAAGAGTAATCGGTCTTCTGCCTTCTTGATGGCAGGCAACTTCGCGCCGATCAATTCCACGCCGTACTTTTCGAGCACACCCGCTTCGGCCAGCGCGACCGCAAGGTTCAATCCGGTTTGTCCGCCAACGGTGGAGAGCAACGCATCGGGGCGTTCTTTGCGGATAATTTCCTCCGCATACTCGACGCTCATCGGCTCCACGTAGGTGGCGTCCGCGAGATTCGGATCCGTCATGATAGTGGCCGGATTCGAATTGAGCAGGATGACTTCGTAGCCGTCGGCACGCAGGGCCTTGCAGGCTTGTGCGCCGGAGTAGTCAAATTCGCAGGCCTGGCCGATGATGATCGGACCAGAGCCCACAATCATGATGCGTTTGAGGTCGTTGCGGCGAGGCATTAGCGGGCCTCCATCAGCTTCACGAAATCGTCAAAGAGATAGAGCGAATCGTGCGGCCCAGGGGCGGCTTCGGGATGATACTGCACACAGAACAGCGGATGGTTCTTGTGGCGGAACCCTTCCAGCGTTTGGTCGTTCAGGTTGATGTGTGTCAATTCGAGGTCGTTGGCGTTGAGCGAATCCGGGTCGACGGCAAAGCCATGATTTTGCGCGGTGATTTCAACGTGACCGGTCAGCTTGTTCAGCACGGGGTGATTGCCGCCGCGATGGCCGAATTTCAATTTGAATGTCTTCCCGCCCAAAGCGAGGCCAAGGATTTGGTGTCCGAGGCAGATACCGAACATCGGAACCTTGCCGATCAATTTACGAATCTCCAACGCGGGACCTTCGAGCAGAGGCTCGGGGTCGCCAGGGCCGTTTGAGAGAAACACTCCATTCGGCTTCAGATCCATGACGTCTTTTGCCGAGGTTCCGGCGGGGACAACCGTCAGTCTGCAGCCGACGTGCGCCAAGCGGCGTAGGATATTGCGCTTGATGCCGAAGTCGTAGGCAACCACATGATATTTCTGTTCGGCCGGGGCACCGAAGTCTTCCGACGGCGAGCAACCCACCACAGGCTCAGTCCACGAGTAACGTTCCTTGGTCGAAACCGGCGTTGCGAGATCGAGGCCCGCCATGGAGGGAGACGCTTTCGCTCGCTCCACCAACGCAGCGGTGTCCGTAGACAGAGTGGAGAGCACGCCGCGCATGACGCCTCGCGAGCGGAGATGCAGCACCAAAGCCCGCGTATCGATACCGGAGATCACGGGCACGCCCGCTTTAGTGAGAAACTCCTGCGCCGACTCATCCGCACGCCAGTTACTGGCAAGCGGAGAGAACTCCCGCACGCAAAGGCCTTCGATAAAAGGCTTCGCGGATTCGCTATCGACTGCCGCCGCTCCATAATTCCCGATCTGCGGGGCTGTTAGGACGACGATCTGGCCGGAATAGGAGGGGTCTGTGAAGATTTCCTGGTAACCGGTGATGGAAGTATTAAAAACGACTTCGCCGGTGCGTTCGACGGGCGCGCCAAAACTGCGGCCCTCGAAGATCGTACCGTCTTCTAGGGCGAGAACTGCGGTGCTCAAGCGGGTGTTGCCTCCAGGTCCGGGGGTAACTTCTATTTGAACACACCTGTGCGCGAACGCGCTAGAACTGGACCCGAATGCCGCCCCAGACCATGCGCGGCGATCCGGGTGCATAGAAGGTGGATTGCACCACGGGGAACACTCCACCGACCGCCGGGAGAGAGCGCGCGATGAAATTGCCGGTTGCTGTGAATCCGGAGGGTCCCAGCTGGGCGGCCGAGTAATACTTGCGGTCCAGGACGTTGTTCATTTGCGCGAACAACTGAAAGCGTTTCGTAACCTGATAGCGGCCACCGAGGTTGAAAACCGCGTAGCCGCCGGACTTGCCGGGTCCCAGGTAGTAGCGGCCATCGGCTTGGTGCAGGTTGTTTTCGTTGCCGCGCGCGAAGGAACTACCGAACGCGGTCATGTTGAGATTCACGCTGAACTTACTGGTGAGTTGGATATCGGCGTAGGCCTTGCCCATGTGACGCGGCGCCAGGGGGATGTGATTGCCTTTGGTGATCGTGATGCTCGATTCCCGACCTGGTAAGCCAGCCAACGCATCCGCGTTCGTGCTGTTGGCCGATCCGTTGACCAGTTCCACGCTCTGGAACGTGGCGTCGAGGAGTGTATAGTTCACACCGATTGTCAGGCGACGGATCGTGGTGCTGAAGTCCGTCTCCACTCCTTGACGCTGTGTTTCGCCGAAGTTCTTGAAGTAGCCAAAACCGGTCTGCGGAGCGGAAACAAACATGATGTCGTTGTGATTCTTGGCGCGGAAGAAACCAACGCTCCAGCGGGCGCGGCCCTCTAGTTGGCCGCGATAGCCGGCTTCCACGGTCTTTGCGACGACCTGATGCAACGGCGGATCACCCGCCATCGCGTTGGGCAGTTTGCAGGGAGTCGCCGGGTCAGCGCAACCGAGTTCGATAGAGGTCGGTGCCCGATTGGCTTCGCTATAGCGTGCGTAGACGTTCACCAGCTGCGAGGGGTTGTAGGTAACGCCGACAGACGGATTGAAGCGGTTAAAGGTGTGGATGCCGTCGAGCGAACCAAGGCCACCTCCCGGGCGGATTTGATCCTGATTATCGATTGTGGTGCGGTTCCAACGGCCGGAGAGCGTGATGTTCCAGGCGCGGCCGATCGAAATCGTGTCGGTCGCATACAAGCTCCCGGTACGAATGGTGCCTTTCAGGTTGACGCGCGTGTCGTACGGCTCTCCGTCGGCATCGCCCCCATTGACTCCGTCCGCGAAGGATTGAATCGGCGTGATGCTGCGATCGGGGTTGATGTAGCCGAGCTGGGTAGTGGACTGAAAGTCGACCGCGCTGCGATCAAACGCTCCGCCCGCCGTAAATTGATTGCGGATCGAGCCGGTCCCTCCGACCACTGTGGTTTGGCCAGAGAGCCCGAAATTGTGCTGCTTGCTTTGCCCGCGATTCAACAGGCCGTTGCATTTTTCCGACGGTTCGTCGTTGAGCAGTCCTTGTCCGATGCAGCGCCATTTCGGGAACGGCGTGTTGGCAGAGGTCTCGCCAGCGGTGGGGAAGCCCGTGTAGCCCGCGGCGGTCAGAGCGTTCCGCTCGGCGGCGCTGGGTTGGTAGAGCGATTGATCCAGAGCTTCTTCATTGATGTCCCCGTTGAAGGTGCGGGTGCTGATGTAACGATAGTAGGCGTTGCCGGTGAACGTAATGCGATCGGTAAACGCGTGACGTCCGGTGAAGTTCACGAAGGGCGAACGATTTCCTGTGATGTCGGGCTTGGTGTAGACGCTGGTGTAGTCCTGCGCGAGCAAGCGCATTTCCTGGAGACCGTTTCCGTTGAGCTGGTTGTTGGCATAGGTGACGCTCGCACCTAATGTGGTCTTCGCGTCCTGCCAGCCCAACTTGCCCACGAACTGGCGCACGTTGGACGGCGAGTTCGGACGCCAACCGTCTTCAAAGAACAAGCTGGTGGCGCCGTAGTAGTTCAGTGAGCCTTTATAGCCGCCGTGTTCGAGGTCCGCCATGCGGCGGCCATAGCTTCCACCCGCGACCTGCAAGGTGCTGCCGGGATTCGTATGGCCGTCTTTGGTGCGGATCGAGAGAGCACCACCCAGAGTATTGAGTCCGAAGAGTGGATCGGAGCCGGGGATCAACGTTGTATCGGCGATCGCGATGCGCGGCAGCAAGTCCCAGCTGACAACGTCGCCGAACGGCTGATTCATGCGGACACCGTCCATGTAGACGGAGATTCCTTGCGGCGTGCCCAGCAGCGGCGAAGCGGTGTAGCCGCGGTAATTCACGTCGGGCTGGAAGGGATTCCCTTGGACCTCATTGATGAACACGCTGCTCAGGCGCTTGTTAATCACGTCGGCCAAATTCAGCGCGCCGGATTGCAGGATCGTGTTGGCGGAAACTGTTTGTACCGGGGCCGGGATCTGTTCCAAAAGCAGGTCGACGCCGGGGAGCGGCGTGGCGGCAACGACATCGACGCGAGTCGTGTCGCCTCCAACGGACAGGGTCACGGGCACCATCACCGGGCTATCGGACTCCACGTCCACCAGCATGGCCTTCGAGGCGAAGCCGGGAGCAACTACTTCGAGGCGATGACGGCCCAGCACCAGTCCGCTGAACGTATAGTGGCCCTGACCATCGGTCTCATAGTTCTGGGAAACACCGGCCGAAAGCCGGACGAGAGTTCCTGAAGCCATCGCGGGAGCACCGGAGGAATCTTTTACCTCGATTTGAATCTGCCCTGTCTGCGCGGACGCGGCGACGGAGAAGAGAAGGAGAAAAATCGATAAGCGAGACATTTTATACTGTGAGTATTCCGACAGCGTCGAATTTGTTCAATCTTTCGGTGAACAAAAATCTGACTCCGGGAATGTATCTTATAGAGCCATGGCCGCACACTCTGCCGAATCCGCCGTGCCAATGATTGCGGCGAAGGACCATGGGCCGACTCCACTGGAAGCCGAGGTCACCCAGCTTTTTGATCAACTGCGACTCCCCGTCCTGCGGTATCTGAGTTCTTTCGGCCTCACGGCGCAGGATGCAGAAGAGGTGGTCCAGGAGGTCTTCCTGGCGCTGTTCCTCCATCTGCGCGCGGACAAGCCCCGGACCAACCTTCAGGCATGGATTTTCCGCGTCGCGCACAATCTGGGGTTGAAGCGTTGGCAGGCGAATCGCAAGGCCCCAGCGGCGGGGATCGAAGATTTTAGTACGGCGGATTCCGCGATGAATCCGGAGCAACAGGCGGCCAGCAGCCAGCGCAACCAGCGTCTGTTATCGGTGGTACGCGCGCTTCCCGAGCAGGACCGGCGGTGTCTGTTCCTGCGCGCGGAAGGTCTGCGGTATCGGGAGATCGTGGACGTATTGGGGATGTCGTTGGGGGCTGTAGCGCAATCGCTGGAACGTTCTCTAGACAAGCTTGGCAGGGTGGATCGAAACGTATGACCGACCAACATATTTCGCACAGTGAGCTAGTGGCGGCCGCGGATGGGGAGCTATCGTCCGGCCGGGCCACGGAAATCCGCGCGCACCTGGCGGCTTGCTGGCCCTGCCGAACGCGCGCGAAAGAGATCGAAGACGCCATCGCGGAGTTCGTTCATTTGCATCAGGACTCCGTGACCGCGGCGGCGGCCGATGCTCCGCGCGCGATGTTTCGTGCGCGACTGGCGGAATTGGCCCTGCAGCCGCCTCCGTCGTGGCGTGACCGGTTCGCGGACTACTTCATGCAAGGAAATCGCGTCGCTTATGTTGCCGGGGCGATGGCAGGGACCTGCGCCATCCTGTTTGTGGTGGGCGTCGTGCAGGTTTCCCGGCAGCAGTTCCGGTTGATGCCCGATCCAGCACTTACGCCGGGCGCTACGCTGCCCATTTCACAAGCGGAAGTTTGCCAAATGCCGGCCAACACAGCGCGTGTGATCCCGGCGAGTGTGGGGCGCCAAGTGTTCGATCATTACGGGATCGACCGGCCACGGCCCCGAGACTATGAACTGGACCACTTGATCGCTCCCGAACTGGGAGGCGCTGACGATCCCCGGAACTATTGGCCGCAGCCGTACGGCGTCTCTGACTGGAATGCCCACGTAAAGGACGCCTTGGAAGACCGCCTGCACGAACTGGTCTGCGAAAACAAACTCAGTCTGGCCACGGCACAACACGACATTTCCGAAAACTGGATCCTGGCGTATAAGAAGTATTTTCAGACCCAGAAACCGATCGCCAGTCATCGAGCGTTCACAAAAGACGCCCCCTGGGAGCCGTAAAATCCTGCCTTTAGGCTAGGCCGCAAATTGGGGTATGTGCGCTATGATCGAGGGATTCCTAAAATCACTCACCTCGTCGGTGCGGAGCACTAGTGCCTAGAACAGTTGGGGTTCTTAAAGAGACTTTCCCGGGAGAGCGGTGTGTGGCCATTGTGCCGCGGTCCGTGGAAGTTCTAAAAAAAGCGGACATGACGGTGATGGTGGAGCCATCGGCGGGTGCCGAAGCAGGCTACCCCGATGACCAGTACACGGCCAAGGGTGCCACGTTGGCAACGCGGCAGGAGATTCTGGCGCAGTGCGATATTCTCGCGCAATTCCGCAGCGTTGGAGCGAATCCTGAGGCTGGTCGCGCGGACTTGCAGCACATGCGCAAAGGCCAGATCGTGTTGGGTCTCGGCGAGCCGCTCACGGCCTTGCAGGAAGCGAAAGACTTAGCTGCTGCGGGCGTTTCCTATTTCGCCCTGGAACTGATTCCGCGAACGACGCGCGCGCAGAGCATGGACGTACTTAGCTCGCTGGCGACGATCTCCGGATATGAGTCGGTGCTGGTGGCGGCGACCACGCTGCCTCGCATCTTTCCAATGTTGATGACAGCGGCAGGAACCCTGACCCCTGCCAAGGTATTCGTGATCGGTGCCGGTGTGGCTGGCTTGCAGGCGATCGCTACGGCCAAACGCCTTGGCTCAGTCGTGAGTGCGTACGACGTGCGCAGCGCCGTCAAGGACCAGATTGTCAGCGTCGGTGCGAAGTTCGTCACTTTGGACGTTGAGGGCAGCCAGGCGGAAGGTGCCGGCGGTTACGCGAAAGCGATGGATGAGTCGTTTTATGCCCGCCAGCGCGAACTGATGCTGAACGTCATCAAGGAACACGATGTCGTCATCACGACGGCGGCGGTGCCGGGCAAGAAGGCTCCGGTGCTGGTCACCAAGGCAATGGTCGAGGCCATGGCTCCTGGATCGGTGATTGTCGACATCGCAGCGGTTCGCGGAGGCAATTGCGAACTCACGAAGGTTGACCAGATCGTGCGCCACAACGGCGTGACGATCGTTGGGCCGTCCAACTTCGCATCGATGGCTCCGTATCACGCGAGCCAGATGTTTTCCGCCAACGTCGTCACGTTCCTGAAGCATCTCGCGGGATTCCTGCCACTGGAAACGGTCCCGGAAGATGACATCGTTGCTGAAACGCTGGTAACGCATGCTGGGCAAGTCACCAACGCGCGCGTCAAAGAAGCCATAGCCGGAGGAAAAGCGTAAAGTATGCAGTCCTATGAAATCGGATTGTACGTTTTCATGCTCGCCGCCTTTCTGGGGTTTGAGCTGGTCAAGAAAGTTTCTCCGCTGCTGCACACGCCGCTGATGTCGCTATCGAATGCGATCTCCGCGATCGCGGTGGTGGGAGCAATTCTGGTGACCGGGCAAAAAGATGCGAGCGAACTGACGAAATGGCTGGGATTCGCCGCCGTCATCTCCGCGAGTCTCAATGTCTTCGCCGGATACCTGATCACTGACCGCATGCTGAGAATGTTTAAGAAGCGGGAGCCGGTCCAAATGGATAAGGCCAAATGATCGAGACGATTCTTCCCGCAATCTACCTGCTCGCCTCGATGGGCTTCATCCTGGCCGTGAAATGGATGAATCATCCGTCGACCGCGCGGCGCGGCGTGATCATTGGCGAAATCGGCATGGTGCTGGCGGTGGTCGGTACGATTCTGCGCGTCGACGCCAACTACAACCTGATTTTTCTGGGACTCGCGATCGGTGGAGCGATCGGGATTCCGCTGGCGTACAAAACTCCGATGACGTCCGTGCCGCAGTTGACGGCGCTGTCGCACGCCTTTGGCGCGGTGGCTTCGGCGTTGATCGGGACGGCGGAGTTTTATGAGAAGGCTCCTACGGGCTTCACGATGGCCGCGCTGGGCACGGAAACCTTTCTCGGATTCCTCACCACGACGGCTTCGATTATTGCTTTCGCGAAGCTGCAGGAGTTAATGCCGGGTCGTCCGTTGACCTACCCGGGACAGAATTTTGTCAGCTTAGGCACGGCTGCGGCGGCCATCATCTTGGTCATCATGATGGTGTTCGGCACGCCTGCTCCGTGGATGTTCCCCGCGTTCATCGCACTCTCGCTGGCATTCGGTATCTTCCTCGTTATTCCCATCGGCGGCGCGGACATGCCGACGGTCATCGCTCTATTGAACTCTTACGCTGGTGTAGCGGCGGCGGCGATGGGCTTCGTGCTCGACAACCGCTTGCTGATCATCGCGGGCGCGCTCAACGGCGCTGCTGGTTTGATCCTCTCGATCATCATGTGCAAGGCGATGAACCGGTCGTTCACCAACGTCCTGTTCGGAGCGTTTGGACAAGTGGCGGCGGGAGCGGCGGCCAAAGTGGAAGCTCGACCGGTGCGGTCGGCTACCCCCGAAGACGCTGCGGCGATCCTGGAGAACGCCCAGAGCGTCATCATCATCCCTGGCTACGGCATGGCCGTCGCGCAGGCACAGCACAAGGTTCGAGAACTGTACGACATCCTTACGAAGAAGGGCTGCGAAGTTCGCTTTGCGATCCATCCTGTCGCAGGCCGCATGCCCGGGCATATGAACGTATTGCTGGCGGAAGCGGACATCCCGTACGACAAGCTTCTCGAGATGGACGAGATCAACGGCGACTTCCCCAACACGGACGTCGCTCTGGTCATCGGCGCGAATGACGTGGTGAACCCGCTGGCGCGTACAGATAAGACAAGCCCGATCTATGGCACTCCGATTTTGGACGCCGACAAGGCTCGCACCGTCATGGTGATCAAACGTTCGATGGGCGTGGGCTTCGCCGGCATCGACAACGAACTTTACTACATGCCGAAGACACAGATGTTATTCGGCGACGCGAAGGGTTTCGTCGCGGGCATCGTAAAAGAACTACAAGGATCTCACTAAGTCGTGAAAATAGACATCTTCAATCACCTATTCCCCCAGGCCTTCTTCGATAAGTACATCGTGAACGGCCTCCCTGACATTGGCAAGCGCGTGAAAAACATGCCGAGCATCGTCAACCTCGACGTGCGCTTCAAGATCATGGACGAGTTTGGCGAATATTGCCAGATCATCTCCCTGCCTGCGCCCACGATTGAAGCCCTGGGCGGTCCCGATAAAAGTCCGGACATCGCACGACTGGCGAACGACGGCATGGCGGAGATCTGCCAGAAGCATCCCACGCGCTTCCCGACGTTCATCGCTTCGTTGCCGATGAACAATCCTGAAGCGACACTCCGTGAAGCGGAACGCGCCATCGACACCCTGGGCGCAAGCGGCGTGCAGATCTACACCAACGTCAACGGCGCTCCCCTCGATGGACCGGAGCATGTCGAGTTCTTCGACCTGATGGCCAAGCGTGAGATCGGCATCTGGATGCATCCCGCGCGCGGCGCAAGCATGTCGGACTACAAGACCGAAGAAAAGTCCAAGTACGAGATCTGGTGGACGTTTGGCTGGCCGTATGAGACCAGCGCGGCGATGGCTCGCATGGTGTTTTCCGGATTCTTCGATCGCCGTCCGAACATGAAGCTGTTGACGCACCACATGGGCGCGATGGCCCCGTATTTCGAGGGCCGCGTGGGTTATGGCTGGGACGCGCTGGGTTCGCGCACCTCGGACGAAGACTACACGGTGATTCTGAAGACCCTCAAGAAGCGCCCGATCGATTACTTCCGCATGTTCCATGCCGACACAGCGCTCTTCGGCGCGACCGCGGGAACCAAATGCGGCCTCGAATTCTTCGGCGAAGAAATGGTGATGTTCGCCAGCGACGTGCCGTTTGAACCGTCTCCGGGCCTCTACATCCGCGAGACGATTCGCGTGATCGAATCACTGGAGTTGAGCGCGGCGACGAAAGAGAAGATCTACCAAACCAACGCTGAGAAGTTCCTGCAGCACAAGTAGAGTGCTTGTGGCTACCTGCTAGACTGGAAACCGAATGCAAGTTCTGCAGGCAGGCCGCCACAAGCTTTTATTGCTCGAACTGGACACGGAGTTCATCGAGAACATCGCCCGTCAGGCGGGGTTTGAATTTAAGCTCACGGATCAGGAGCGCTGCATGGTGCTCGATCTCAATGCCGAAGGCCGACAGGCGCCGCTGTTACTCTTCGACGCGGCGGACCCGGCAAATCTCGGCTGGTTTTCGCGCTGCCAGTTCTACGTCGACGGAATCTCCGGGGCTGTGCTGCAGACGCCGATACAGGTCGCCAACCAAAAAGATCGCAATGGGCGCGCGCTGCCCAACGCAGTCCGTATCCAGATCAACAAAGAATTGCCCGTCACCTTCCGACTGCCGAACAAGGCTCCGGTGACCGAGCAGACGATCTACGGCGTGCTGTACAACTTCCTGAATGCGCTACTCAACACCGGCGTCGGCGTCTGCGGCGGCAACGTCGTGAAGCCGCTCGCGGGCCGCACAGAGTCACAAGCGACTCGGAATTGATACCAGCCGTACACTACGTGTATGGCAACTCTGGGACTCATCGAATATAACCAAGCCTCGCCCGAGGTTCGTGCGGTCTATGACGACATCATGGCGACGCGCAAGACCGATTGGGTGAACAATTTCTGGAAGGCGATTGCTCACGATCCCGCAGCGTTGCGGCGGACTTGGGAGACTGCGAAGCAGGTGATGGGTGCCGGTTCGCTGGACCCGCTCACGAAGGAACTGATCTACGTCGCGATCAGCATGAGCAATCAATGCGAGTATTGCATTCCCTCCCATATCGCCGGTGCCCGGACGAAGGGCATGACCGACGAGCAACTGAAGGAGCTCATCGCGGTCGTCGGCTTCGCGAATTCCAATAACCGCATCGCTGCCGCCTATCAGGTCGAGATCGACGAGCGCTTTCGATAACCGGCGGTGTTATCCTCTGGGATGTGAAGTGGGCCATCGTCATCTTCTTTTGCGCTCTAAGCGGTGCCTACGCCTTCCAACGCGAGTTCCGGGACTTCCCGGGCGAGCGGCCGCTTCCGCTGCCTCCAGACGCGCTGAACCCTGCTGAATTCGTCTATGGGCAACTGATGTACCCAGCGTATGGCGGTGGAGGTGGCTTCCGCCGCGGTGGCTTCCGCCGCGGTGGCGGCAGCCGGGACTGGCGGCAGGGCGGGCAGAATCAGGCCTGGAACAACGACTATCCGGCGGCGCCGCGACACTTGATGGTCGCGCTGCGTCGGCTGACATCGATGGACGTGCGCAGTGTGGAGCAGCCGGTGAACCTGGAAGACGGGGACGATGTCTATAACTGGCCGTTCCTCTACGCCGCTCGCACCACCAGCATCGATCTGACGGAAGAGATGACCGACCGGCTGCGGGACTATCTGGATCGTGGCGGGTTCTTCGTCGCCGATGACATGTGGGGACCGCGCGAGCATCAGGCGATCTTTGAGTTGGTCGAGAAGCTATACCCGACGCGGGAACTCGTGGAACTGGGCGACAACGACGAGGTCATGCGCATCATGTTTGACCTGAAGCACCGACCGCAAATTCTCGGGCAGTGGGGACGTTACAGTGGGCAGCCACTCAACGGGGCATCCGATCCGCATTGGCGCGGAGTCTTCGACGAGAAGGGTCGCATGGTGATCGCCATATGGCTGAACAACGATACCGGGGATTCATGGGAGTGGGCGGATGATCCCAGTTATCCCGAGGAATGGTCCGCGCTCGGGTTCCGCATTGTGATTAACCACATCGCCTACGCGATGACGCACTAGCTCAAGTTGCGTCGTTCAAATTACGATTACTTTCAAGAGATCAGCCACGCGGCCTTCGCCGGTAAGCGTTTTGAAGCGCAGCGCAAACATTGATCGCGACATCCCGGCAGCGCCTCGTCGAAGAGCTGGGGGTTCGCGGGAACAAACCTGACTCGCCCTCAGGAGCCTTAGCGCGTCCTTTCCGCTTTTTGGACGATCGGACAAAAAACGCGGACGGTGGAGCGGTTCCCAAGGCCCTGGCGAGACATCCATAGATCTGTGGATGAAACATATAGCTGGATTGTTCCAGCAAACGAAAGAGGACTTCTATGTTGAAGAGACAATTATGGACGATCGCGTTGATGGGGAGCGCGTTGACGACCCTGCCCGCATTCGGACAGACGGAATACAAACAGGACGTCACCGCGCAGGTCACGGGCAACTATAGCCGCGCGACGACGGAAAATGGCGCTCGGCTAGACACCACTGATAGCGCCGGCTTCCTGGGCACGTATCGCTACTTCTTCGGCCGCAATCACGGCATCGAAGGCAACTATGGATACACGCGCAACACGCAGCAGGTGCAGTTCGCCGGGGCGCAAGGCGGGATCCAGACGAACACGCATGAGGTAAGCGCGGCGTATGTGCTCCGCCTTCCCACCAAGCGCGTAACTCCCTTCGCGCTGGCTGGGATTGGCGCGCTGATTTACGATCGGACGAACAGTCAAGCGGACCTGGTGGCGAAGCCGTCCTTCGTATACGGCGGCGGTGCGGACTTCCACCTCACGGACCGCTTCTTCCTGCGTGCTCAGTATCGCGGACAGGTATTCAATTCGCCGCGACTGGGAATTGCACCGGAGCGATTCACACACCCCGCGCAACCGTCGGTTGGTTTCGGAGTGCGCTTCTAACCTGAACGTGTTCTGCCTGCGGGGAGCGCTAGAAGTTCCCCGCCGCGCGGGCCGCTAGGGCCTCCATCGCGGCCTGTTCCATGACGGCGCGAGGAGCGCGTTCGCCGGTGAAGATTTCGAACTGGCGCGAGGCTTGTTCCAGGAACATTTCGATACCCGGAATCACAACGGCCTTTTGAGCGCGGGCTCGTTTCAGAAGCTCCGTTTCGATGGGCGTGTAGACCATGTCGAAGACCAGTTGCGCCGGAATCTTGTCGCGGAAGAAACACTTGTCGGTCTGCGGCGCCATACCGAGCGGTGTGGCGTGGACCACAGCGTCGAACATGCGGCCCTCGGCAGCGTCGCGGGAAAGAGGCTCGGCTCCACACGCGGAGGCCAAGGCACGCACGCGGTCAATGTTGCGACCGGTAAGCGACAGCTTCGCGCCGGCTTCGGCGAGCGCGAAGACAGCTCCACGAGCCGCGCCGCCGTTGCCGACCACCAGCACGTGGGATTTGTTCAGGCGCAGATGTTTTTCGAGCGGCACGGTGACGCCAGGAGCGTCCGTATTCGCTCCACGCCACTTCCCCGCTTTGCGCCACACGGTATTCACCGCGCCGATGCGCTTGGCGACGATGTCCACCTGGTCAAGATAGCGAATGATCTTCTGCTTGTGCGGAATCGTGACGCTGAAGCCGGCCAAGGGGAGATCTTCGGCCATCGTGAAGAAATCTTTCAGTTGCCCCGGCTTGACAAGAAAGGGCAGGTAGCTCGCGTCGATACGGCGGGCCTGAAACGCTCGGTTGTGGACTGCCGGCGAAATGGTGTGGCTGACGGGATCGGCAATGACGCCGAAGATCTTCGCGTCGCGGGAGATTTTTCCGACGCGGTAGATGGAGCGCAGCTTCTTGGCGCCCACCTGGCCGGACGCCGTTCCTAGTGCCATGTTCGGGGCTGCGTAGGTATAGAGGCCGCCGAACGCGGGCGAGAGAACACGCGTGGCAAATCCGGTTTCGCCCATCGCGAGAAGGATGGTCGGGGTCTTGGGATGTGTTTTTGCGAGGGACAGAACGCGGGACGTATCGGACGGCTTGCGAGCCGTGGTCACGATCTTGTAGCCGTGCGCCGGAATACGCGTCATGCGCTTTAATACGTGGTCGAGGCGCGGAGGCGTACCGCCGTAGTTGTGATAAGAGAGCAGCAGGTAAGTGGAGGCGCGCAGGTCGGCGAGCTTTTCTTCGCAGTTCTCGGCGCTCTCAATTTCGAGGTCCACCGCGTGCGCGCCGGCTTCACGAGCCGCGTTGAGCATACGTAGCTGCTCTTCGATGCTGCCGGTAAACTTGCCCTGATTTTGGCGACGGCGGCAGGTGGCGAGGATCGTGCAGTCGGATTGCTTGACCAAAAACTTCTTCATTGCGGCGATTCCGGCTTCCGGGTCGGGAAGGTAATCGAGCCGGAATTCGAGGAAACGTTCCCCGGCCAAATACTCGGCGCGCGCCTGCGTCATCAGGCTGTCAGTATCGGGCAAACCGAGCGCGATACAGATCGGGGGAAATATGGTTTTCTGCGCCATTTGCAGCCGTTCAGCATAGCATGTAACGGATGCCTTCCGAAAGTGGTCATCCGGCGTGGGAATCGGAGCCTAGAGCAAACCAGAATGGCTGCCGGGCCTGATTCAAGTAGCACTGGCCATCTTCACGGCATTCCCAGTCCAGCGGACCCCGGCAACGCCCCGCAGTCCAAACCGGGATTCGCAGGCCAAAACGATAATGCGCATGCCCAGCTTGAAGCCTTCCAAAGGTCGCCAGTAACGGAGGATTCGCCGTCTCGCTGAGGGTAGTTCACCTTGCGCCACGACTTCCATGAACTGCGGACCACAGTGCGAGCCCCGAAGGTGAGGAGCGGGCGAATGACCTCCGCGGCATCGCGACGGACAGTTGGTACGTGCAGCCCAGTTGAGATGGCGCGGTGGTGTTGAACAGAAGCGCCGTCATTTTGGCGAGGACCCAGTTGCCCACCGCAAATAGACCAACAATTCCGCGGTCGGGAATGCGCGACTTCATCGTAACCGGCATGAAACGGGCTCGGCGTGGACTGCGCGCCACCCCAAGGCCGTCAGGAAGTCCCGGAAACCCTAATCGGTATACGCAGTGCGATACTGTCGTCGTCAAAGCATAGGCGCGGCTCCAGGCGGAAATTCGGCTGAATGCAGATAATTTGGATGATCGATTGGACGTTAGGCTCCCCGTGGTCGACGAGTGCCGAGTTCTGCTGAGGGCCCACTTTCGGGATGCCTGAATCGCCCTGGTAAATTCTCCATACCCGGCGCCGAGTTCCAGCAAAGGCTACTCAGGATCGACCCAAGTCTGCAAATAGCGAGCGATCGCGCGCCAGACGCCGCACACCGTGGATCGTAGGGGAAACAGACCGCATGCTAATCGGCTGAGGGAGCAGAATGCTTGAGATGGCATTCTGTGTGTCTATCACGTTGCGCCTAGATGTAAAACCATCGGCAATACGAACCCCAAACATAAGGTCGTCCACCAAGAAAGCGGCTAGTGCGCTTATTCTGTTGTCCACTGCCGCGCACGCCGATGGATAAAGAAATGAACATCGCTCCCATTCGTGTGGCTTGGCTGATTCTGGCGGTGGTGCTTTTGCCCAGCATTTGGATCGCCTGGACGTATCGAGCAATGCCGCAGGTGGGTGCCTATCACGATGACGCTATTTACCTGGAGACGGCTAAGTCCTTGGCCGAGACCGGCACTTACCGGATCCCGTCCATGCCGGGACAACCCTATCAAACCAAGTACCCTCCTCTGTTGCCGTGGCTGTTATCCATCGTGTGGTACATGGACCCTAACTTTCCGGCGAACCTGCCTAAGATGACGTTGCTTTGCTGGAGTCTGCTTGCGTTGTACGTTCTGCAAATGTTTCAGGTCATGCAGCAGTGGGGTCGGGGGCCCGTGGTCGCAGCGACGCTCGCGGGTTTCGCGGCGATTAGCCCGCACCTGATACTGGCCGGCACCATGGCGATGTCTGAATTGGCGTTTGGCGCGCTGGTGATGACGTCGATTCTCTTCCTGGAACATGGCATGGATCGAATCAAGAACTCGCTACCGGCGACGGTAGCGTTCGCGCTTGCTGGAATCTCCGGAGGTCTTGCGTTTCTGACCCGCACACAGGGAGTCGCGTTACTGGTGAGTTCCCTCGCCGTCTTGGCGTATCGGCACCTGTGGCGTCAGACTCTGGTGTTTGGCTCGATTTTCAGCCTCGCTATCCTCGGCTGGGCCGTTTGGAGCCGGACACACGCTTACACCGGAATGGATCCGGTGATCCTGTACTACGTGGACTATGTGCGCTTCTTCCTGATCGACATCAAACTGACCGACCTTCCAGTTTTCGCGTGGACCAACTTGGACTCCATCTGCTCGGCCGTGGCGGGCCTGCTCTTCGCCGGGCCCAGCGTCACGCTGTGGGAACGAATGCTCGCGTGGGTGGTGACGTGCGGCGCAGTGTCTGGTATTGTGCGGATTACCCGGGAGTCGGACCGGCTTCACTTTGTCGCCTATGCGTTGGTGTCGATGCTGATGTTGCTGCCTTGGCCGTGGCCGCCGAATGAACGCTATCTGATCCCGATTCTTCCGGTGATCGCCCTCGGATTCGCGAGGGAGATCGTGCACTTGGTCGACATGTGCCGCGTCAACCTGAGGAAATCGATCCCAGAGAAGGTGATCGCCACGGGAATCCTCTTAGGTATTGCCAGTTTGGTCATTTCCATTGGATTGGGCAACGTGCGAGGAGCCACGGTTCAGCTGCCGTCAATTCTCAATGACTTCGCCGACATCGCGACACAAAGGCAACCCGGCTACGAATGGATTCGGGCCAACACCGCTCCAGATGCAACATTCCTCACTTACGACGACCCGCTGCTGTATCTGCGCACCAATCGGCGCGGCTACGCTTTACCTGTTCTCCATTGGCTTAGCTACGGAGGCAACTCGAATCGAACTGCTGCTTATTTCGACACAACCGAATCGTTCATGGCCGAGCACCAACTCGACTACGCGCTGATCACTGTCGGCGACTTCCGCCGGGATCTGACGCAGGAAGGTCAGCGGAAATTCCTTGCCGCGATGGGCGACGGTCTCAAATTCGAACGAACGTTTTCGTCTCCGGGGGCCAGCGTATTCCGAAGGGTCGCGACTCCCGGGCTGAGCGCGACCCTGCCGGGCAGCTGGTGGAGCTCTGTGCGCGAGAGCATTCCGTCTATCGAGTAGCAACCTTGCGATTCAGCCCTAGATAGACGACGGCTCCTGCAAGCACGATGATCAAGCCCGGCAAGGTCGTCGCAGGACGATAGACACACAGGATGATCAGCACCACGGCCGCACCTAGAATGTAGAGCGCTGGCACAAGCGGGTATCCAGGGACGCGGTACGGGCGCTCTGCGTTCGGACGCTTTGCGCGAAGGCGGAACACGGCGGCGATGGTCAGGATGTAGAAGATCAACGCTGCGGAAATAACCCAGTCGAGGAGATTGCCGTAGAGATTCCCATAGTTCCCCGTGGTCGTGTTGAAGGTGCGCGGCAGCACAAGGGCCGCGGACCAGGCTCCCTGCATCCACAGGGAATGCCCGGGAACGCTCGCGGAGTTCAGGGTAGCCGCCTTCGGGAAGAACAGGCGATCCTTGGCCATCGCATAGTACGCACGAGCGCCGGCCATGACCAGGCTGTTCACACAACCAAACGTGGAGATCATGATCGCAATCGCCATCAGCGAACTGCCGTAGCCGGGGAAAATGCGTTCTACTACCGCGGTAGCTACGCGGTCCGAGGGAGCGTTCTGGATGCCTTCGAGTGGCAGCACCAGCAGGTAAATTACATTGACCAGGATGTAGAGCAGCACGACGGCCGTGCAACCGATCGCCATGGCCTTGGGGAGATTGCGGCGGGGATCGCGCACTTCGCCGGCGATGAAGGTGACGTCGTGCCAGGCGTCCGCGGAGAACAGCGACCCGGATTGCGCCACGCAGATGGCTACCAGCAATCCGAAGGCGCTGCCAGCTGCGACGCCGAGCGAGGCATCGAAGGTACCGACGCGGAAGAAGTCGGTAAAGTTCGCGGAGGCTTCGGCGTTGCGTCCCAGGAAGAGTCCCGCGAGTATCAGCGCTCCCAGCGCCGCGACCTTTGCGGTGGTGAAGATGTTCTGGACGATCTTGCCGTACTCCAGGCCTCGCGAATTCGACCACGTCAGAAGCACGATCACGGACACACCTACAAGCTGAGCGGTGGAAAGCGAAATCGCGTAGCCCTCGCTGATGTGCATGGGCGCGATGATGTAGTTATTTTCCGCGATACTTGGCACCAGTACGGAAAAAAATCGTGCGAAGGCCACGGCAACGGCGGCAATGGTTCCCGTCTGGATGACGGCGAACAGTGTCCACCCGTAGAGGAAGCCCCACAAGGGCGAATACGCCTCGCGGAGGAAGACGTACACGCCACCCGCTTCCGGCATCATGCACGCGAGTTCGCCATACGACAGTGCGGCGGCGATGGTCAGGACGGCCGTCAATCCCCACGCCGCGAGCAGCCATCCTGGAGAGTTAATGAGCCGCGCCATGTCGGCCGAGACCAGGAAGATTCCCGACCCGATCATCGTGCCGATCACAATCATCGTGGCGTCGAACAGATTCAGGCCTCGCACGAATTCGGTGGCGGCAGGTTTGGGCATTGTTCATTGTAGAATGGCCGAATTGTAGACTGGGAGGTATGGCCACCCTAAGCAACTTCACCAACGAACCCATGGCGGATTTCTCCCGGCCTGAGACCGCGCAGGCTATGCGCGACGCGCTGGCGAAGGTGCGAGGCGAACTGGGGCGCGAATACGACCTGATCATCGGGGGGGTGCGAAGCAAGACAGGCGGCAAGATCCCCTCGATCAATCCAGCGAAGCCGTCCGAACTGGTCGGCCTTCACCAGAAAGCGGGAGCCGAGCACATCGAGCCCGCGATGCAAGCCGCTCTTGCGGCGTTCGAGCCCTGGAAATTCGTGTCTGTGCAGGAACGCGCCGACTGGCTATTCCGAGTCGCGGCCATCCTGCGTAGACGGAAGTTTGAGTTCAACGCGTGGCTGACATTGGAGGTCGGCAAGAACTGGAACGAAGCGGAGGCCGATACGTGCGAGGCGATCGATTTCTGCGAACTCTACGCGCGACTGGCTCTGCAAATGGACCAGGCGGAAACCGTGGTCCAGTTACCCGGCGAGCGCGACGCCGTGCGCTACATTCCTCTGGGCGTGGCCGCTGTGATTCCACCGTGGAATTTTCCGCTTGCCATTATGTGCGGGATGACGGTCGCGTCGGTCGTTTGTGGAAATACGGTTGTCCTGAAGCCGTCCAGCGATTCCCCGACCATTGCGGCTAAGTTTTTCGAAGCGATGGAAGAGGCAGGGTTGCCGCCAGGCGTCGTGAATTTCTGTCCTGGCTCAGGCGCCACGTTCGGCGATGGGGTAGTGAGTCATCCAAAGACCCGCTTTATCGCGTTCACCGGCTCGCGCGACGTGGGGCTGCACATCAACCAGTCGGCCGCACAGCAGCAGCCTGGCCAGCTATGGATCAAGCGCACGATTCTGGAGATGGGCGGCAAGGACGGGATCATCGTGGCGGCGGATGCCGACCTCGATTCGGCGGCCGACGGGGTCACCGCGGCGGCCTTCGGATTCCAGGGCCAGAAGTGCTCTGCCTGCTCCCGCGTGATCGTGGAGGCGCCCGTTTACGACAAGTTCCTCGAAAAGCTGCTGGAGCGCGTCGGAAGGCTCGCAATCGGTAGTCCCGAGGAGAATGCGGCGGTCGGGCCGGTGGTGAACCAAGGGGCGCTGGAGTCGATTCTGGGCTATATCGCGGTCGGGACAGGCGAAGGTCGGCTGGTCGCGGGCGGGAAGAGGGTTTCGGGCAACGAAGGCTACGTGATTGAACCCACCGTGATCGCCGATGTTCCCGCCGACGGGAGGATCTCCCGGGAGGAGATTTTCGGGCCGGTGCTGGCCGTGATCCGGGCTCGGGATTTCGACGACGCTCTGGCCATTGCCAACAATACGGATTACGGGCTCACTGGGGCGGTCTACACGCGGTCGGCGGAGCAGATTGAGCGGGCCAAGCGGGAGTTCCATGTCGGGAACCTCTACATCAATCGCAAGTGCACGGGAGCCATCGTTGGGGCGCACCCGTTCGGGGGGTTCAATATGTCGGGGACGGACTCGAAGGCGGGCGGCGCGGATTATTTGTACTTGTTTACCCAGGCCAAGTCGATCGCGCAAAAGATTTGATCGTCTAGTCCGCTCAGTGGCAGCAGCAAGGAGCCGCCATGCGTAAGCATGCGGACAGGCGGTCCAACGCTACTTTTTGGCGCCGATCTCGTAGAGATAAATCGTGTGTGGCTGGCGCTCGTCGGTCTTCTGCACCAGGACAGGCTTCCAACCCGGAATCTCGTAGTCGTGAGAAACCACGCGCGAACCCGGCTTGAGGTACTTTTCGAGCTGCGGACGAAGCTTGGCGTTGGACGCCGTGTCCATGTAAATCGTTACGACGTTGGCGGCGCTGAAATCGGTCTGCATCACGTCGCCTTGGATCACTTTGGCCCGTTCCGACAATCCGGCGCGCGCGATTTCTTCGGTCGCGGCAATCACCAGCTTCGGATTGATCTCGACACCGGTCGCCTGTGCACGGCGCTCTGCGGCCGCAACCAGGATTCGCCCATCCCCTGAACCCAAATCAAACAGGACCTCGCCGGGCTTCAGCCGAGCCATCTCCAGCATCATCTCTACCACACGAGACGGGGAGGCGACATAGGGGGCCAGCTTACTGGCTAAACGCGGCTGCTGGCCAAAGGCCACGGACGCGAGAAGGACGGAAATAAGTGCAATTCGGCGCATAAAAACTACCTCACCGGGACGGAGGGCGTTCCCTCCTTTTTCAATTCTACAATACGGCCCACCATCTCCGTGACTGCGAACCATAGGTCGCGCGGGCGGTTGAGGGCATATTCCTTGCCTCCGAACACCCGGATTGCGCGGCCAATCGAGTCGCGCCAGGGAGTGGATTGCGGGGACAGGTTATAGTTCAGATAAAAAACGGGGAAGTCGATGGACTCAGCGGCTTTGAGCTCGTCTTCCGGAGAACCTTCGGTAACCATGTACTTAGGTCCGGCAAAGATCAGGGCGTCGGGGCGGTCGGAACTCGACAGTTCGGTCTTGATCAGATCGGTCAGGAACTCCACCTCGCCGCGTTTGTTGGCCAACAGCTTCAGATCCAGAACACCCGGTTCGATGCCCTTGATCGACTTGCCCAGCGCGGGGAAGTCGATACGGTCGCCGCTCGACTGCCGGTAAAGCACACGCTGCTCCTGAATATTGAAAGCGACTACAGAAAACTTTCCGAACCGCGGCTCGCGCGTAATGCGGCGCATCATCGTCACCAGTGCCAGCGTGTCGATGGGGCGCATGGCGGAGGAGTTCTGATTCTGTGGCGCGAAGTTGACCATCACTTTGACGTTCAGTAATCGGCCGGATTCGCGCTGAACCGGAGGATCTTCCAGGAATTGCTCCGACTGCGTGGGCTCCACTGCATTCGGGGCAATGGTGAGCTCGATATCTTTGTCACGAGCCGAAAGCTCCGCCGTCTTGTCCCAGAAGAACGCGCAGACATGATTCTGGCGGTCGCGCATCAGCCAGTCGACGTGATACTTGCCTTCGCCGACGTCGAAAATACCGCCCAGCGTACTTTCACCGGCAGCGTCTTCCTCGATCTCCGGCACGCGGACGCTTTGCGTAAAGTAGACCCGTTTCTCGGGATCGGCTTCCGGGGTGACGCGAAACAGCATGGTCAGCAGGTTTTCATTGCCCGCAAGCTCTTTCAAGGGGATAGTCACATCGTAGCCCGCGTGAAAACGCAGGTCGAAACCGAGCACCGGTTCCGATGGCTCCACTTTACAAGGGAGATCTTTGCGAGGAATCTGCGCTTCCAGCATCGCCATGTCGTCGTTGACGAGATGGACGCTGGTGCCGACGCCAAGCAGCGGCGTCTGAGCGAAACACGTTACACACGGCAGCGACGCAAGCATTGCGACGGCCATGTGTTTCGCTATCAAGTGTTTAACGCCCCCATTCGGAAAGTTGCTGCAGAATATGCTGGGCGGCTTTCTGCCCGGCAGTTTTTTTGGATGTCCCTTGGGCTTGACTGACCCAGTCCTTGCCCACGCGCACTTCGACCGTAAAGGTCTTAACGTGTTCGGGACCTTCCTCAGCTACTATGACGTACCGCGGCGGAGGAAGTTTCAGCGCTTGTGCCATCTCCTGCAATGCGCTCTTGTGATCAGTGGCGGCACTCATCCCGCCGTCCTGCGCGTCGTCGAATAGCGACAATACCGATTTTTCAATAAATGCCCGCGAGGGAACGATCCCCGCATCGAGGTAAATCGCTGCAATCAGGGCTTCGAGTGCGTCGGCGAGAAGCGCTTTCTTCTCGCGACCGCCGCTCATTTCTTCCCCGCGACCGAGGAACAAATAAGCGCCCAAACCCAATTGTTGCGCCGCTTCATGCAAGTGCGCGGCACTGACAAGATGGGCTTTCAGTTTGGACAGCCGGCCTTCCGGAGCGTCCGGATTGCGCCGGACCAAATACTCACTGGCAATGAAACCAAGTATGGAGTCCCCGAGGAACTCCAACTGCTCGTTGTCGCCTGAGGTATCGTGCGGGGCCCCATTCATGTCCCCATTTTGTTCGTGGGCGTGGGACTTATGCGTGAGGGCGCGCTCCAGCAGTTCCCGATCGCGGAAAACGTGTCCGATTGCCGCTTCGAGAACTGCCAGCTCGCCCGTCATGCTCTGTCCCGTGGAAATTACTTCGCTTTCTTGATCGCTTGGCCGCGTTCTTTTTCCTTCACAGCCATCTGCTTGTACTGCTCAGGGAGTTGCGGGATGGCGATGAACTTATTCAGAGCCGCGTCCGCGTCATCCACCTTCTTGGCGTTGTTGAAGGCCATGCCAGCACGCAACAGGTTCATCGCATCGGCTTCGGCGGCCAGCAGAAATTCCTTGCCGGCTTCCTCGTCCTTTTCGTTGCCCATCGCGACCAAGCCCAGCGTCATGTGGGCGCGGGAGATGTCGGCCTTCTTTTCGGCTTCAAACTGCTCCGCGCTTTCCTGCGGATTCTTCACGCGCTTGTCGATGATCGCCAGTGCGTCGTTCGCCAACTTGGCGGCCCTGGTCAACTGAGCGGCCTTGTCCATGGCACTGGGCTTCACGTTCTGGGCAATGTCGGCGCCCAACATGATCATTGCGTAGTCGCTGGTCGCCGGATCGGCGGCGATGGCCTGTTCGTAGTAGAAGCGCGCCTTGGCGGAATCGTTTTTACCTTGCGCGGCTTCACCCGCCATCGTAAACGCATAGCCCCGGAGGGAGCTGGTCGGATACTTGACGGCGAACGCGTTCACCGCGGCCATGCGGGCATCGGCATCCGCGGGAGACTGGATCTGCTTGCTCTGGATGGCTTGCATGTCCTTGATTTCGTCCGCGGAAGGAGCGGCCGGACCGGCTGCCGGGGCTGCCGCCGGCGCTTGTGCAAACATCAATCCCGCCGCGATGCTCATGACCGCCAGATTCTTGAATACGTTCTTCATTGTTCCTAAGCTCCTATTAAAAAATTATCGCCTACTGCTGTTCTTCGGGCGGGCGCGGGCGGAAGAAAGCCCCCGTCAACCCCTGTTGTGCTTCTCGCTTCACTTGCTCCGGCAGACCCGCAACAGCCAGTGCCTGCTGGTAAAACTCTTTGGCCGGATCGCCCTCTCCCTGAGAATCCGCCAGTTTGCCCAGATACACCAAACTCCACGACAAAGTGGACGCATCCGGCTCTAATTCGAGTACCTTGCGGAACAACTGGTCCGCGCGCTCCGGATCGCGTTCCGACAGTGCGACCCGCGCCAAACCATAATACGCCCTCGCCTGAGCTGGTTTCTCGGCGGTGCCGGCCATAATAGCCAGCCAGGCTTCCTTCGCAGCGGGCAATTTCTGGGTCCGGAATAATTCCTCGGCGTCTTCGAGCGATTTCGCAACGCCCGTCAGCACCGGCGGCTTCGCGGGAACCGTAACGCGAACGGTTCGCACGGTACGCTCCGTCAGGAAATCGATTTTGTCCAAGCGGACCGCTTCCTTCTTCGCGTCGATGCCCTTTACGAGGGTCGGGAAGTAGTCGCGCATGGCGTCGGCCTGGGTTTCGTACTTCGGCAGCAGGTCTGCAAACGCTGGGGTGAGAACAAAGCCTTCACGCATGGCCTGTGTGACGGCGGCGGGCCGCTTGGTGATGCGCGCATCCACGGCACGGATGAAACATTCGGTGGCCAGCGAGAGGAAATCCTCGCGGTAGGCTTCGCCCAGAATCGGCGAGGCCAAGGCGTAGTCGCCCAACGGTTTCAGCTTAGTCAGGTCCGCAGCGTACTTAAATCGCAGACCGTCGCCCCAGAAGAGCAGGTACTGATGCCGGACCTCATCAATGCGCGGTTCGGCGGAAGGGGTGATCACGACGAAATACTCTTCGAGATACACTCGACCGTGGACCTGATTGGGAGCGCCCAGGAGGTCGACGAAAACTTGGAAGCGTCCCTTCGTCTGCGGGTTCTGCGGATTTCGCAGATAGGAGTTGACGCCCTGAACGGCACGCGAAACCCCGTCAGTGTATTCGGCGAGGGCCGCGTCGTAGGCCGGCTGTGATAACTCCCACAGCTTGGCAACGTCGGCATCCTGGTAGAAGGCAGCGACAAACGGAGCGAAATCGTGCAGCCGATCCGCGTCGGCGGGCTGCGGAAAATTCGGCATTGCCGGAGTGAAGTCCGGGGCACCCTTGCTCAGCAGAGCGAAGGAAATGTACTGACCCAGGTCGTCGCTGGGATTGGGCAAATGGTGATCGCGAACGTAGCGCCGCAACGCCGGAAGAATCGGAATATTGCGGGTGGCAAGGTGATCGCGCAGGGACTTGCGCAGCGGGTTATTTGTGGGTGAATCAATCTCGGTGTCGTAGCCAGCGGCGTTGATCGCAGCCAGGACGGCGAACAGAGTAGGATTGCCATCGAGCGGAGCGAGCTTCTCCGTGTTCGTGGCTCGCTGGATGCGGTTCTGCGCCTGGACCAAGCCGTTCCCGGCGAACACAGTCAGCAGTAGAAAAGTTAGTAACCGCACAGCGTACCTAAACTACTCCCCCAGTATATCCAGCGCAGCCTGCATCTCGGCGCGGGCGTGGGCGTCGCGGGTGACCGCCAGCCCTCGCCGATAAAAATCCCGAGCGTCGTCGAGCCGACCCATCTTTTCCAGCGTTTGACCGCCATGGAAATACCCGGCCGAATAGTTGGGATCGTTTTGCAAAAGCGTTTTGAATTCCCCTACCGAACCTTCCAGGTCGCCCGCCTTCATCCGCTCCATCGCCAGCCCATAACGCGCGAAGCTGTTGCCGGGATCGGCGTCCAGCATTTGTTTTAGAATTTCGATACGGTTGTCCAATCTGTTAGCATACAGCCTTGCCCCAGCCGTTGGGGAGCATCGCCGTGCCCTGCCCGTATTTCCTACCCAAAGAAGCGCTGAAAGAGACCGGATGGGCTGTGCCTCCACGGGCTCCGCTGGGAGTTTTGTGTTCGGGCGAATGCCACGCGGAGGCTACGCCCCAGCTTGGGGACCACGAACTATGTAACTTCGGTTATGCACGCGGGGTTTGCGGAAGGTTTCCGGGGGACGCTCCTGTGGATGCGGTTCGGTTTGCGATCACGTCTCGCGACGCAGAGGTGGTCCACATTCGCTATCTCTTAGAACGCGCCTGCGCGCCCCAGGGTCACGGAACGCTGAGCTACTCGATTGCTGAAGACCGTCTGCTCGGCGCCGAGGAATCGCCGATACTCGCGGCGCAAGCTCGAGCATTTGTCACCTTGACATAAAGACGCCTACTTGATATGTCTAGACATATGGGCGCAACCCTACGCACGACAATTCGGCTGGAAGATAGCTTGCTCGAACAAGCAAAGCGCGAGGCAGCGCGGCGCGGCGGCACCCTGACGGCTTTGATAGAAGAAGGGCTGCGGGTTGTATTAGCCACTTCGAAATCGACCACGGATCGACCGAAGGTCAAACTGCCCGTTTGCAGGGCAGGCGGTGGAACCCTTCCGGGTGTTGATTTGAACGACTCCTCTGATCTGTTGGATCGCATGGAAGACCGCCGGTGATCCTGCCGGACGTGAACGTCTTGCTGTATGCGTTCCGTGAGGACTCACGCGATCACGCGCGCTATCGGTCTTGGTTGGAAACAGTGGTGAGTGGACGGTCCGCGTATGGCATCGCGCCACAAGTGATGAGCGGAGTGGTCCGAATCGCCACGCATCCAAGAATCTTCGCCAAGCCGAGCCGCTTGAGTGACGCGCTCGCATTCGCAAACGCGGTGCAAGATCAGCCGCATTGCCAACTAATCCATCCGGGACCTCGCCATTGGAGTATCTTTTCCGATCTCTGCACCCAGGCTGCGGCGTCGGGCAACTTGGTGCAAGACGCCTGGTTGGCCGCCCTGGCTGTAGAGTCTGGATGCGATTGGATTACTACTGATCGCGACTTTGCTCGTTTTCAAGGTCTGCGCTGGCGCGCCCCGTTCTGAATTAGACGTCGGTTATCTTTTCCTTCAGCATCAGGATCGCTTTTTCGACCCGGCGCACGCGGGTTTCTTCGCGCTTTGCGGACTCGATCCAACGGACGTACTCTTTGCGATGCGTGTAAGCCATTCCGTCGAAGAACTCCTTGGCTTCGTCCTCACCCACAAACGCCGCTTCCAGGTCGGTCGGGACCACGACTTCAGGGCGAGAGTTATCGGCCTCCACCGTGATCTCAATCGTGTCGCCGATATTCTTGCCAGCCTTCACGCGGATGCCTTTGGGCACGCCGACAATGTGATGAGGCCCGCCCATTTTGATCAGCCGCCAGACGAAGGATTCACCTTCCATGGTGGCCTTGACCTGCGGCCGCTTTTCCCCGAAAACTTCTTCCACGTCGAAGGGAACTTCTGCGAACGCTCCGCCTCCCCGCCCTTCTTGGATCACCGCTTTGAACGTATGCTGCTGACTCATCGTACTGGCAACATTACCACGGGCGCGTCCGCGGCACCCACGCCCAAGACCAGATTTTTGAGGCCTGACGGGACTGTAGAAGGAACGCGGAAATTCACTTGGTAGACGCCGACGAAACCGGGGGCCAACCCTGCGTACAGGACCTGGCAGGGTTGTTCGCCGAGTGTAACGCGCACAGATCCGCGAACCTCGGCATTGGCCGGAGCCCCCGCGCCCGTTGCCGGGGCGTTCGTCACCGCGCCCAGGCCCGAAGCATAGAGAAACGCTACTTCGCCCGCCACCAACGGCGCAGCGTCTGTCACCAGCGAGTAATTCGCATTGTGGACAGCGATCCCGCGCCCGGGAGGCGACGCGTAGACGCCAGGCTGCTCCACAAGCACAGGGAGCGTCTGCGGCGCGCTCGATCCGCCAGCCCGAGCCACGACCATATCGACGGTCGATCGCCCGGCAATTTCGAAAGGCACCTGAAAGTTGACCTGCTCTGCACCAGCAACATTGCTTACCGAGAGGAGCGGCGCTCGGACTCCGCCGACGGTCACCGAAACAGCATCCAGCGCCAGCGGCAGCGGAATCGCATCGGCGGCGGTAATTCCCTCCGCCTGATGCACCCCACTCACAAACACGGTCGCCAAGGAACCGGGCACGATACCGGGAACAAAGCTCGCAGAATTGACGACGCCATTCGCGTTGAAGCGCGGCGGGGCGATCGCAGCCTGATCGATCCGGAACACGCGCCCGTCTGCCGCTGCGGCGAAGAGTTCGCCCGGCTCATCTTCTCCAAAGGTCGTGATGCGCAAGCCAGAATCCAGCACGACTCGGCTGGTCCAAGCATCGGCCGGGCGGCTCAATCCCCAGATGCGGCCGGTGCAGTAGTCGGTATAGAAATACGTGCCTTGCAGGGCAGGCCAACCCGAGCCGCGATAGACGAATCCGCCCGTCACCGAACAAGCGCCGCCCGCGTGCGAGTACTCGGCGACCGGCAGCGTCTTGCCCGCCGTCGAGCATCCCGCCTGGTAGCAGTGCATACCTTCCATAACCCGCCAGCCATAGTCCTGCCCGCCTATGCCCGCGGGTTGAAGATCGATTTCTTCATAGGTGCCTTGGCCGACATCACCGATCCACATCTCTCGGGTCGTCCGGTCAAAGCTGAATCGCCAGGGATTTCGCAGACCGAATGCCCAGATCTCCGGCCGCGCGCCAGCCGTGTTTACGAAGGGATTCGTAGGCGGGATGCGAACCTGCCCTGGTTGGCTCTCGACGTCAATGCGCAGAATCTTACCCAGCAACGACCCCAGGTTCTGCGCGTTGTTCTGCGGATCGCCCGAACTGCCACCGTCGCCGAGTCCGATGTAGAGGAATCCATCCGAACCAAACCGCAATTGTCCGCCGTTGTGATTCTCAAAGGGTTGATTGATCGTGAGCAAGGGAATCTCGCTGCTGGCATCCGCGAGATCGCCGTTCGACCGGTACTGCGCGATGACCGTGTTCCCGGCCGCGTTGGTGTAGTTCACGTAGAACCGCTGCGATTGGGCGAAGGACGGAGGAAAAGCCAGGCCTAGCAACCCACGCTCATTGCCGGACTGCGTGACCCGGCTGCGCAAATCCAGAAACGGCTGAGCCAGAACCGAGCCATTGCGAAGAATCTTAATGAGGCCGCGCTGTTCGACCAGAAACAGACGCCCGGACCCATCGCCCGAATGTTGAATGTCGGTAGGGGAGCTGAGTCCCTGCGCCACCTGCGTCAATCGAATCTCCTGCGCGGGTAGCAGCGCAGCAACGAGTAGAGCTAGAAATACCGTTCGCACATTACGTAAGAACCCGCGCCGGGGGACGTCGTTTCAAGCCTTATGCATATACTTCACGTTGGACTTGTAGATGAGCAGGTTCGGCGCGCCGTCCCGGTTCAGCTTCAGGCAACACTTGTCGTACCACTCAATTACGCCATTCAGGACTTCGCCGTCCTTGAGCACGATGGTCATCGGCGTCTTGGACTGCATCTGCTTGAGGTAGTAAAAGTTCTCCGCGTTGGTCTGGTCAGGCGGCATGACCTTCTTGGCGGCGGCGTCCTTACGGGGCGGTGCGCCCTCGCGAGGGGGGCGTTGTTCCTTGACCTCGGTGAGGGACGGGCGAATGAGGCGGCGATTCCCGGGTTCCACTTGGCGAACTCCTAACTTCTTTGATAGCACACGGCTAGCGCCGCTGCAAATCAACTGCAATTGCGTCGAGCGCGATGGACTTCTGAATATTGCGCTTAGCCAGGTCTACCAACTCATCCACGCGGCCGGTGAGCTTGCGCAACCAGTCGAAGGAGACACGCGCCGAGAGCGCCTCCAGATCGCGCTGGATATCGGCATTGCGCATCGCCGGAGCACCGTGGGCAAGCCTCATCACGTCTTCGATCAGTGAGTATAGTACCTCCAGGTACTGCTCCAACTTTTCCGTTTTGCGGGCGCCGAGGGAATCGGAGTATTTCATCCAGGCGCCGAATTGCTCCATCCCCGCGGCGACCTTCATTAAGGTCAGCATCGCTGAGCGGCGACGGTCATAGGTCTCAAAATCGACGGTCACGGCGACACCCGGTGCGCCTTCACCCAGTGCGAGCCGACGTTCGGGCTGATCGAGGCCGCGGCCTTCGAGGAACTTCCGCATCTCTGGCTCGCCCAAACGACCCAGATTCAGAATCACTGACCGCGACCGGATCGTGGCCAGCAAATCATAGGGATTATTTGCGGTCATCACCAGGATTAAGTGGTCGGGAGGTTCTTCGAGCGTCTTCAGCAGTGAATTTGCCGCCTGGACGTTCGCCTTATCCATCCCGTCAATCAGGAAAACACGCCATTTCCCACGCAGCGGCTTCATCGAAGCCCGGTCCTTAATGAGCCGCATCTGCTGGATGCTGATTTGTCCCAGCGGACCATCAGGAGCCACGGTCATGAAGTCGGGATGCGAGCTAAATACCAACGGATCGTCGTTGCGCTTGTCAGCGGGCAACTTCAGACGGTCGGCGCGAAGGGTGACGTTAGCCTCCAGGCTGAGGTCGTCCTGCTCGATTTTGTGGGCGTCGTACCCCAGAAGCTGCGCGGCGAAACGTCGGGCGAGGGTTGCCTTGCCCACTCCCTCCGGACCCGCAATCAGGATGGTCTGCGGGATGCGCTCCCGGGCGATCATCGTCTGCAAAGCCGAGACCGCGGCGGGGTTTCCGAAAAAATTCCAATCTGTATTCAACAAAAGAGACCCCGAAGGCGTCAGAATAACACGTAGGAGGCACTCCGCATGATCCGTCCTCTGGCTTTAGGCCTGCTTGGAATGACGCTTTGTTTTGCGCAACCGCGCGCAGCGAAGGCGCTTCGGCCTGGAGCGTTTCCTGTTGTCGTGGAACTCTTCACCTCCGAAGGCTGCTCCAGTTGCCCGGCGGCCGATGCCATCCTGGCGCGCTTGGATCGCGAGGGCGTCATTATCATGGGCGAGCACGTGGATTACTGGGACAACCTCGGCTGGAAGGATCGCTTCTCGTCGCCGCTGTTTTCTAGCCGCCAGCAGGACTACGGGACTGCAATGAAGAATGGGACCATTTACACGCCTCAAGCCGTGATCAACGGGGAGAAAGAAGTGCTCGGCTCAGATGCGCGGGCGATCGACGCCGCCATCCGCGATGCATCTCGTCGCATCCCCGCGGAGGTCCAATTCAAACTCAGCGGAGAACAGAACGTCTCGATTCAAGTCGGCAAGCTTCCCCCGAACAGCCACAAAGCGGACGTGCTGCTCGCCGTGACGGAGACCGCACTGGAGACGAACGTGGCGTCGGGAGAAAATGGCGGGCACAAGCTGCGCCACGCGGCAGTGGTTCGCAGCCTAAGTCGCTTGGCGGAATTAGATCCGAAGAAGCCTGGGGAATATGTGGCTGAAGCGCGGCTGAATCTGAATCCCGAGTGGAATCGGGCCAACTTGAAGCTCGTGCTATTGGTGCAGGATCGCGAGAATCGCCACATCCTGGGCGCGGCCACACTGAAGCCAAAGCCGTAATTACTTCGCGAAATACTTCGTGTAATCCGGCGTGCGCTCGCACACGAATTCTTCCACTTTCTCGAGTTCCGGACGCAACGGCAACGTGCGCTGCGGCATCACCCACGGACCGACCCACACGTTGGGATCGTCCACGGTAACGTCATACAGCAACGATCCGTCGTCGGTCTTGCGATAGCGCTCCACCACATGCAGCGACTCGCTGTGCAGGAAGCCGCTGACTTCGGTTTTGTCATTGAAGCCGATCGTGTCCACCACGAGCGTGTCGCCATCCCAGCGCGCGACCGCTTCGCCCATGAACGTAGGGTCGGGATCAACAGTATGTGCGCGGCCATCGGTCGGGATGATGCGAAAGGTGTTCGGATACTCGAAGATCATCACTAACATCTTCGGCGTGTGCACAAACTGAATCGGATACGGCGTCACGAAGGATTGCGGCACTCCGAGCGGGTTGCAATCCGCGCCCGTGGTCAGCGTGGTGTTGCCTCGAATCTGGTTGCCTTCGCGAACAATCCGGTATTTCTCGGCTCCGGGTTTCAGTGTGGGGGCGACGGCATTGCGAAGTCCCGCAAAACCGTAGACTCCCGAAAAATCCGGCTTGCCGTCAGGCAGTCGCGCACTCTTCGGCGTGGGCGCCGCGGAAGTAACCCCGGTCGCACCTGTCACGGTAACCGTAACGCTCTTCGTCAGCTTTTGATTGGCTGGGCCATCGACGCTCAAGATATAGGTGGTCGTCGCAGTAGGCGTGATCGTCCGCGTGCCGCGTGCCGTCACTTTCCCCAAGACCGGGTCGATAGACACCGCATTCGGATTCTCCGTCAGCCAGGACAACACCACCGGCTGTCCGGCCTGCACCGACGCAGGCTTCGCGGTGAAATCCACGATCCGAGCGGGTGGCACAACACGCACCGGCTTGGGAGGTGCAGCGGGTGGAGCCTGACCAGAAACCGTCGCCACAACAAGGATTGCAAGATAGAGCCGTCTCATAGCCCTCTACGGTACATCAGAAAAAAGAGTATTGACAGGCTTCCGGCAATGATGCATTCTAAATGCATCTTATGGCAACTCCCACAATGACCCTGTACGAACAACTCGGTGGACAACCTGCTGTCGAAGCCGCCGTCGACATTTTTTATCGCAAGGTTCTCCTCGACGACCGGATCTCGCACTTCTTTGAAGGCGTGGATATGGACAAGCAGCGCGCCAAGCAGAAGGGGTTCCTCACGATGGCGTTCGGCGGACCGCACAACTACAGCGGCCAGGATATGCGCAATGGACACGCCCGCCTGGTCAAGATGGGCTTGAACGATTCGCACTTCGACGCTGTCGTCGAACTGTTGGGTGGCACGCTGGCGGAACTGGGCGTGAAGGACGAGTTGATCCAGCAGGTGGCAGCGATTGCTGAATCCACGCGCAACGACGTTTTAGGCCGTTAGTGCCTCGCGTTCGTTTTGGCGATTTTGCCAGCGAACTGCGGGTCGGCGAGAGTACGCTCGACGCTCTTCTCCGCAGTGGAGCGGCGGTGTCGTACTCTTGCAAGGCTGGCAGTTGCGGCTCCTGCATGCTGCGTGCGGTGGAAGGCGGCATTCCTGCGACAGCGCAGACCGGCCTCAAGGATTCCTGGAAGGTTCGCGGGTATTTCCTCGCGTGCGTGTGCCACCCCGAAGAGGACATGACGTGTGCACCGGTCGACGCCGACGCGCAGGTGCCGGCGCACATTCTTTCGATGGACGCTCTGAGCGCCGACGTTGTGCGCCTGCGCCTGGGTTGCGATGCGCCATTTGAATTCAGCGCAGGGCAATACGTCACCATGGTTCGCGCCGACGGACTGGCGCGCAGCTACTCAATCGCGAGCTTACCCGAAGAAGGCTTCCTGGAACTGCAGGTCCGCTGCCTACCCAACGGGCGGATGAGCGAGTGGATTCGCAAGGACGCGCAAATCGGCGACACCGTGAAGGTGCTTGGCCCATCCGGCGATTGCTTTTATGTCCCAGGCAAGCCGGAGCAGCCGTTGATCCTCATCGGCACAGGGACTGGCCTGGCTCCGCTCTACGGCATCCTGCGCGACGCGCTATCGCACGGCCATTCCGGCCCGATCCACCTGTTCCACGGTGCGATGCGCGAAGAAGGGCTCTACCTGCGCGAGGAGCTTGCTGAACTTGCCGCCGTCAAAAGCAACTTCGAATACGTCCCATCACTGCTCCACTCCGACGGACCCATCGATCAAGTGGTGCTGAAGCGCTTCCCAAAACCCGCAGGCTCGCGAGCGTTCCTCTGTGGCGATCCCTCGATCGTGCAAGCGCTGAAGAAGAAGCTATTCCTGCACGGCATGGAGCTGCGCGACATCCACGCCGACGCGTTTCTCCCTGCCGCGTAAACTAAGAGAGTGCAGCTCAGCTTACACGCCGATTACGGCCTTCGCGTCCTCCTCTACCTGGGATCGCACCCGGGCGAGATTGTATCGACCAAGCAGATCAGCGACGCCTACGGCATTTCCAAGAACCATCTGGTGCGCGTCATGCAAACGCTGGGCGAGCACGGCTATATCCGCGTGATCCCCGGCCGCGCCGGTGGCGTCACGCTGGCGAAGGACCCCTCAGCGATCCGCCTGGGAGATGTGGTCCGCGACACCGAGCCGACTTTGGACTTGGTCGAATGCTTCGACAAGGAAACCAATACCTGCCCGATCATCAACGTGTGCGGCCTGAAGTCGCACCTTGCCCGAGCCTTGGAAGCCTTCATCGGAGAGCTGAACAAGTACACGCTCGCAGACCTGATGACGCCTGCTCGCCGGAAAACGCTTGCCGGAGTCTTCGTGCAGTTGACCGCCGCTGCATCTGCGCACTGATTCCCAACTGCGGCCAGGACGGCGTTCTATACTGTCCCCATGGCAAACGACGGACTCACGCGCCGAGCGCTTGGTGGATTGGTCGCGGGCGCAGCGCTGCAATTGCGGGCGCAAACGGCGACGACCGCTGATCCCGCGCTCGACATCGCCGAATGGAGCTACTACTGGTACGGCGTCGAGAAAACGAAGATGGCTCGCGGCACTGCGGTCAACGGTCGCCAGATTTACGTCGAGCATTGGATTCCTCGTCAGGTCCGCCACCCCTATCCCGTCGTCCTGATCCACGGCGGCAATCGCCAGGGCTGCGACTGGATGTCCACGCCCGACGGTCGCCGCGGCTGGGCATCGCTACTGCTGGAGCAAGGCTACAAAGTCTACATCGTTGATCGTCCCGGCCAAGGCCGCAATCCCTATCATCCGTGGCTGCACGGCAACTACTCGGCACAAGCCGCGACGTTTGAAGCTGCGGCTCGCGAAGTAAAGAGTGCGCAATGGCCCGGCAGCGGCGACGCGACGAGTCCGGAAGTCACGCAATTCGCCGCCGCCGCGTGCCAAGCCTTGCCTCGCAGTGCAGTCACGCAGGAGATGTGGACCTCGCGCGGCGTAATCTTGCTGGAAGACATCGGTCCGTCGATCTTCATTACCCATGGCGACGGAGCTGCGTTCGCTTACGGCACAGCCGTCGCGCGGCCCGAACTGGTGAAAGGCATCGTGGCCATTGAGCAGCCTGCCAACACGCAGCCTGCAAGTCTCGGCGCACCCGTGCTCGCCTCCACCGGTAATGGGCCTTTTCCTCACTTGCAGAAAAACAATCGCGAGCTTCTCCGCCCGATTCTCGATTGGATGGCCAACACTGCGGAAGCTGGAACAACGCCACGGGTCACCGATGGCATCGATCCGGCGCGCAACGTCGAATCCACCGGCTTCAAAATCGCCAGCCAAGGCCACTTTTGGGTCGGCGTACAACGCAAGACCACAACCTACGGCACCATTCCGATGGGCCAGATGTTCGTGCAATACATCAAGCCCGCGGAGAAGAAGCATCCTCTCCCCATCGTGATGGTGCACGGCGGCGGCGGCCAAGGTTGCCACATGATGGGCATCGGCAGGCGTCCGGGATGGGTCCACTTTTTCGTGCAAGCCGGCTACGACGTCTATTGGGTGGACCGCCCCAGTTACGGCCGCTCCGCATACCATCCCGAGGCGCTCCCCCCGAGCCACCTGCCCATCGTCCCCGCGTACGAAGGCTTGGTCAACGCCGCCAACGTTTTCAAGACCGCGCAATGGCCGGGCCCCGGCGGCATGGACGATCCGATGATCGATCAATTCATGGCTAACGAACGCGGCAATATAAGCGACGAAGCGCTTCACAGCAGCTTAGTATGGCCCGGCGGCGCGGAACTGCTCGATAAGATCGGCCCCAGCATTCTCTTCGGTCACGCATTCGGAGGCTTCTTCGCCTGGGGTGTCGCCGACCGCCGACCCGATCTGGTCAAGGGCATCGTCTGCATGGAGATCAACAGCAACCCCTTCGCCGGCCAGTTCCGCTGGGGTTTGACCGCAGGTCCGATGACATTCGATCCGCCCGTCAACGATCCCGCCGATTTCCGTCTGGTCGACGTCAACCCGCCACCCGATTCCCCGCGACCCGTTGTCTCGCCCTACAAGCTACAGGCCGAGCCCGCTCGTAAGTGGAAAAACCTGATCGGCAAAAAAGCCGCGTGGATCACCAGCGAATTCGGCGCTGGCGGTTCACCGGTCGCGCAGGTGGCGTTCCTCAAGCAGGTCGGCGTCGACGCGACGATGCTCCGCCTGCGCGACTTCGGCATCCACGGCAACGGCAATTTGATGCTGATGGAGAAAAACAATCACGAGGTGTATCGCGTGGTGCAGGATTGGCTGGATCAGAACGTGCCCGAGAACCGCGCGCGGTAACGGAGGCGGCTGGCCAAGCTGCGCATTGCAAACAAACGCTTTCACCAGCCGCGTGCGTTAGCGCGCGGGTTAAGGAAATCGCGGCAAGTTCCGAAATAGTCTCGTACCAGCCGCAATCCCTCGGGCGCGGGTGACGGCGGACTATGCGGTGATATCATATATGGTTGGTGATATATGACCAGACTTCTACTTAGCATCGAAGAGCAAGACAAAACGTGGCTTGAGCAGCGAGCCGCAGAACGTGGAATTTCCATGGCCGAAATCGTGCGTGAAGCAGTGCGAACAGTCCGCGCGAAGGAAGACGCGTCCCTCGGCAAATTGCTAAAGGAAACCAGCGGCGTGTGGAACGCGGGCGACGGCCTTAAGTACCAGCGTCGCCTGCGCTCCGAATGGAAATGATGGGCGTCCTGCTCGATTCGGTGATCCTCATCGACCACCTCAACGGAATCCCCGCAGCGGGCGCGTACCTCGCAGCCCTGCGCGGCGCCAGCATCTCGGTGATCACGCGAGCGGAAGTGCTCGCTGGAACCGAATCCGAACATCTTGAAGCCGTGAAGCGGCTGTTAGACAAATTCCCGGTGCTCGCGATTGATCGCACGGTCGCCGACACAGCCGCCGCTCTGCGTCGGGAGAACCGCTGGCGATTGCCTGACGCCTTCCAGGCGTCGCTGGCTCACATCCATAAGCTGCAACTGGCAACGCGAAACACCAAGGACTTCCCTCCGGCGAAATTCCCCTGGGTATTGATTCCGTACGCCCTTAAATAAAGGCCGTCGTCTTCACGCCGCTGATCTCAAACTGCTTGCGGCAACGCAGGTTCTTACACATCGTCTTGTCATCCAGCAGGACCATGTAGCTAAGAAACTTTGCGAAGCGCGCCCGATCGCGATCGTCGCCGCCGCGTGGAAGCTGCTCCACTTTTTTCCGCACCAGCCATCGCAGGTCGTAAGTATCCTGCGTCCGGCAGAACGGGCAGTTGAGCGTGGCCGGCTTCGTGGTCGGCGACTCTCGATAAAAACTTTTTTCTTCCATTAGCGGACCGCCATCCTGTCTTCTGTGACTCTCTTCAAGCTGGCGGAGAAGCGATCGATGAAGTTATCCACATCGCTCTTGCCAACGTTCATGGGAGGCGAGATGCGCAGCACGTTGCCGTGCATTCCACCCTTACCCAATAAGATCCTGTTCTCCCGCGCAGCTTCCAGCAAAGCGACCGTCGCAGCCGGAGCGGGCGTTTTCGATTCCCGATCTTCCACCAATTCCACGGCCTGTAGCAGCCCCATACCCCGCACATCGCCGATGATGTCGAACTTGGTGGCCAACTCGTCGAGTTTAGCGCGTAAATAGGCGCCGACCTCCGCGGCGTTGATCATCAGGTTGTGCTCATCGATAAAATCGAGCACAGCGAGCGCCGCCGTCGTGGTCACCGGATTGCCGCCAAACGTCGAAACCGCGAGGCCCTTATAGGCATCCGCCACTTCCGGGCGCGCCATCGTGATCCCGATGGGTAGGCCGTTGCCGAGACCCTTTGCACCCGTGATCATGTCCGGCACGACGCCGTAATGATCGATTCCCCAATACTTGCCGGTGCGCCCCCAGCCCGTCTGCACTTCGTCGCTGATGAACAAGCCGCCGAACTTCTTGACGATGCCGTGAACGATTTCAAAATATTCTTTGGGCGGAGTAATGAAGCCGCCTACGCCCTGAATCGGTTCGGCGATGAAGGCGGCGATCTTGCCCGATGTCGCGCTACGAATGTGATCCACCATGTCCCGCGCGCACTGCACGTTGCACGATGGGTACTTCAGGCCCAGAGGGCAACGGTAGCAATAGCCGTTGATGGCGTGCGAGAATCCTGCGGCAGGCATTCCACCCAGCCGCCACGTACCCACGCCCGTTGCCGCCATGGCCGACGCCGAACGTCCGTGATAACTGTGACGCAAAGCGACAATCTCGCTCGATCCTGTGTACATGCGCGCCGTCAGGAACGCAGTCTCGTTCGCCTCCGTGCCGCTGTTGGTGAAATAGAACTTGCTCAGCGCGCCATCGCCGGGAGTCTTCGGCGCGATCTTCATCGCGAGCTTCACTTGTGGCTCGGTCGCGTAGACAGTCGAGACATGCTCCAGCGTATCGATCTGGTCTTTGACCTTCTTGTTCACCTCTTCGTTACAGTGGCCGACGCTCACTGTGACGATGCCGCCGAAGAAGTCTAAATATTGGTTGCCGTCCACGTCCCAGACATACTGATCCTTGGCTTTGGTCACCACCAACGGCTCTTTGAAATAGTGGAAAACGCTAGGGAAAATGTGCTTTTGCTGGGCTAGGATGATTTCCTGCTTATTCACGATTGCTCCAATGTTTAGTATAGCCAGAGTAAACTGGAGACGAATACAGTGAGTCCGGAAGAATTCGACAAAATCGTTGCGAACAGCGTCCGCCGCATACCGGCGCAGTTTCGTTCGCGACTCGCCAACGTTGCGTTTATCGTCGAACCCGAGTCGAGCCGTCCGGGCCTTCTCGGTCTCTACCAAGGAATCCCTCTCACACGCCGCAGCGTACACGATAGCTTTCAAATGCCGGACCAGATCACGATTTACCAGGGACCACACGAACGCATGGCACGGAATCGCGCGCATCTCGAGGAGATCGTCGCCGAGACTGTGTGGCACGAAGTCGCGCACTACTTTGGAATGGACGAAGATCAGGTGCAACGTGCCGAGCGTCGCCATATGCGACTCAAGAGGCGATCGTGATCCGCTGCTACATTACCGATCGCCATTCGCTGAAGCACGAGTCGCTGCTCGACTCGATTGCCCGCAACTTGCGCGACGGCGTGACGTGGATTCAAATCCGCGAGAAAGACCTCTCCGCGCGCGATTTGCATCAACTCGTTCAGGCCGCGAAGGCACTACCGAATCCTCACCACACGAAGTTCATCGTAAACTCGCGAATCGACGTCGCACTCGCCGCGGGTGCGGATGGCGCGCACTTCCCCGCAGGATCGCCGGAGCCGAGGCGCTGGCGCGGCATCGCGCCCAATGGCTTCCAGCTGGGCGTATCGTGTCACACACCAGAAGAGGTCGCAGCCGCCGAACGCGAAGGCGCGACATATGCCCTGTTCGGGCCCATATTCGCGCCTCTTTCAAAAACATCGCCGCTCGCGCCGCACGGGATCGACGGCCTCGCGAGCGCAGCAGGCTGCGTACGAATGCCCGTGCTGGCACTCGGCGGCATTACTCAGGTGAACACCTCAGCGTGCATCGCCGCAGGAGCGCAAGGTGTTGCAGGTATTTCTCTCTATCTATCAGAGCCCGCTCCTGCTAAAATTTGACGGTGGCATCCGTCGCAAGCAAACAAGCGTATTCTCGAACCGAGACGCGCCGTCTGCTGAAGTTAACGGAAAAGCAACTCTCCAGTTTTGAAGCCCAGAAGCTGGTCCCCGCCCGCGAGAATTACGGATTCAAAGAACTTCTCGCTCTTCAGACCATCATCAAACTGCGTCAGGCGCATCGTCCTGTTCCGCAGATCGGTCGGGCCGTTGTGGCGCTCACCGAGAAACTGCGCGGCATTCACGATCCGCTCACCGAGCTAAAACTCTACGCTGACGGAAAACGTATTCGCGTGGAAATCGATGGTCGTCCCATGGAAGCGGAGTCCGGGCAATTGCTCCTGAACTTCGATCGAGCCGAATTATCGCGTCTGCTGGAGTTCCGACTACCCGATTCGGCCGGTGCCGATCGCGAACGCCGCGCCACGGCCGACCGCTGGTTTCAAAAAGGCTTGGAGCTGGAACAAACGGGCGCTCCGCACTCCGAAATCATCGAGGCTTACGAGAAGGCGATCTCCCTGGACCCGCGCGCCGCCGGCGCGATGGTGAACTTAGGCACGTTGCAATTCAACGCGCGCAATTGGCGCGAGGCCGAAAAGTTCTATCGCATGGCACTCGACGCCGACCCCGACTATCCACTCGCGCACTTCGATCTCGCGAATCTCTACGACGAGCGCGGAGATCGCACGCAGGCGATCGAGCACTATACGGCAGCGCTCACGATTTCTCCGAACTACGCGGACGCGCACTACAACTTGGCGCTGCTGTATCAGGGTTCCAATCAACCGATGAAGGCAGTGCGGCACTGGGCGACCTACCTAAAGCTGGACCCCGCCAGCACGTGGGCGAATGTCGCGCGCCGCGAACTGGCCAAGCTGCGCGATCAGGCTGTGGTGCCCGGCTTCCGCCAGTAAAGCAGCATCGCGATCGCCGCGACAAGGCACGTCCAGGGAAACCAATCCCCGTAGCGTGTGTAGGGCGTGATGTCCGCCGCAAAGTTAAACCGCATCACTTCCGAGGTCTGCTTGTGCGATGGAATCGTGTCCGTAACCCGGCCCGCCGGATCGATCATCGCCGTGATGCCGTCATTCGTCGCACGCAGAATCCAGCGCTGATTTTCCGCCGCGCGCATGCGAACCAATGACAGATGCTGTTCCCGAGCAGCGCTGTCCCCGAAATACCCATCATTCGACAGGTTCACCAGCATCTCGCTACCTTGCAGCGTAAATTGCCGCACCAGATTCGGAAACGCAGATTCGTAGCAGATGAAGGCTCCCAACTTGTGCCCATCGACCGGCAGCGTCACGATGCGCGTGCCCGGCTGGAAATCGCCCGCTTCGCCCGTAATGCGATTCACCCAGTTAAACGCCGGTGGGATATATTCCCCGAACGGAACGAGTTGGATTTTGTCGTAGCGTTCCACGAGTTCTCCCGAGGGGTTCAACAGAAACGCGGAGTTCAAGGGAGCGCCGTCCTTCGCGTAGGCGACGCCGCCCATCAGAAAGCTAGCGTGCGCGGATTTCGCGATGCCGGAGATATAGGATCGAAACGCGGGACGATCCGGATAGAACGGTGCTGGTGCTTCCGGCCACACGATCAACGGCGCAGGCTCATCCAGTGAGAGGTCAGACAGCCGCTTCTCGAAGTCGGCGAAGGACTCCTCTGTCCAGCGAGCTTCCGTATCGACATCCGGCTGGACTACCTGGGCCGACTGTGTGCCGTTGACCCGTGCCGGTCCTGAAGGCAGCAACAGCAACAGAGGCAAGATCGCGAGCGGAGCAAGCTCCCTCCACGGTCGCCTTAAAACCACCAGTGCCACCCCGCAACCCGTCATCGCGAGAACGAACGACAAGCCATGAACGCCCGTGATCGGGGCGAGCCGCATCAAGACCGGCCAATCCACGCCAGCGTTCCCGAGATCGAGCCACGCGAATCCCAGGCCCAACCACGCGAGTCCCCATGTCCCATGCGCGTGCTCGATCGCGCACCACAACGCGGCAATGGTCAGCACCGCCCATCTTGTCCGCATCAGCCCACCTGCGAGTGCTGCAAACAGCCCCGTGTGCAAAGCCTTGAGAATGGCGAACAACACGAACGTTCCCCACCCGCCCCAGCGGCCCATGCCCCCATGAACCTCCAGAACAAATTGGATCCAGATGCAGATGAAAAACCAGAAGACGAATCCGCTGGCCCATCCGTTGCAGAAACGGCGCTTCCAATTGGATTCGCCAGCGCTCGCCACCAGCAACGGAGCCAAGGCAACCGGCGCGAGCCAGGCAATGTCAAAGCGGGGAAAGACCAGAACCAGCAGCACGCCCGTAAGCAGAGACAACAGCAAGTTCATGCGGGGTGGATTTTAGAAAACTCGTTTGATGGCTTGATCGCCCGGGAAGCCGCCGGCTTTTAACTGTGCCTTCATGCCGTCGATGGCCGAATCGGTAAGCGGCCCGACCAGGACGCGGTAGAGTCCCGGCCGCTCCGCAATCGCGGCAGCCATGCCGGGCAGTTTTTTGCTCCGAAGCAGATCGACCATCACTTCCGCTTTATCTTTATCGGTGGCGGAAATCTGTAAATAGACCTTCCCCGGAGCGGGCTGCGACCCGGACGCAACCTTAGTGACCGGCGCGGTCTTGGTGGGCGGGGGCGGCGCTTTTACAGGAGCCGTCTTGACGGGAGCGTCCTTCACAGGCGAGGCCTTTACTGGTTCTGCTTTCTCGGTGGAAACCTGGGGGGCGGTCCGAACGGGAGGAGGTTCGACTTTCGCGGTTTCGACAGGAGGAGCAGGCGTTGGTTCCACGATAGGCGGCGGCGTGGAAACGATCGGCGCCGATGTCGTTGGTCCGGTTTCGTTGACTGCGGTGAGTACTGGAGCGGCGCTACGTCCTAGCAAGTACCCGCCAACAAAACACAAACACAGCAGCAACACCATGAGGAAGAACACGCTAAGTAGCTGTTTGTTGCCCAACATAAGCTCGAATTCACCGTCTTCGTTTCTAGCCACGGATTCCGCCCCTCCCATCGAGTATATCTCCTGAAGGGTAGAACACAACCTGTGGCTAGTGTTTTAGAGCGGGAGAAGGGTTTGGGACCAGGACTGCCATCCTGGTCCCACGGGGCGAATCGCGACTAGTCGCCAGCGACGACCAGTTCATTCCCCTGCGCCTCAACCGCGAGCCGGATGTGGCGGTTTGCCAGAGCAGACGCTTCCCGGGCGGCCTTCCGCGCATCGACCGCATTGGCCTTCGCCTTCTGGAGCAGTCCCGAGGCCGAACCCGGCCACTTATGGATGCTGGCTCCCGCCGCGCGGGTAAAGTCCGCCACGTCCTGTTCATGCTCAGCGGCCTTCGCCGAAAATGCCTCAGCCTGCAAGCGATACTGCTTCGCCACCGCCGCGTGGTTCGAGACGGTCTTCGCCTTGGCGGCCAGCGCGTGGGTCTGTTCCATCGCGGCCGCGCTCTGTCCGTGGGCGGACATCGTAATTACTAGCGCGGCCGTAGCGATCATCATCCAGTTTTTCATTTTGTAGTCTCCTTCTTGCAAGACCATTAAAAACGAAAAGGGGGTGGCGAGAATATCCGAAAAACTACGTAGCTAGCCAGAAACCAAGCCGTGGCGAATCGCATACTGCACCAGTTCCGCTGTGGTCTTTACGCCCAACTCATCCATCAGCTTGTACTTATGCGTCTCCGCTGTGCGCGGTGAGATTCCCAGCAGCGCCGCGACCTCTTTCGCGGATTTCCCTTCCGCGAACAGTTGGAGCACCTCCCGTTGACGATTGGTAATATCCGCCAACGCTTTGCCGCCCGTCAACAGCGACTCCTCGCGTGCAGGATTTCGCAACGCCTCCGACATATAGGTTTCGCCACGCAGGGCGGCGTGAATCGCCGTGACCAGTTCGTCCGACGCAGCATGCTTCAGCACATACCCCGACGCCCCGGCATCCAAGGCTCGCGTCGCGTAGGTTTGATCACGATGCATCGTCAGGAATACAAATTTTGCGGTGACGCCCTGCTCGCGCAATTGCCGCACCGCGTCAATGCCGTTTAACAAAGGCATCGAAATGTCGGCCACCACCAGATCGGGATGGAGCCGGGTACACAGATCTATCAATTCCCGTCCATCCGCGGCGGTGCCTAACAGTTCAAACTCATCCGCGAGCAAACCACGCAGGCCTTCGAGGACAATGCGATGATCGTCGGCGAGCAGAATCCGAGGTTTCTTCAAGAGACCCTCCCGGCGCTGGGAAACCAAACTCGAATGGTGGTTCCTTTGCCTGGCGCGGATTCGACTTGAAACCGGCCACCCAATAGACGTGTGCGTTCTTCCATACTGGCGAGCCCTACCCCAGGATGCCATCCCGGCAGGGTCCGGTCGAAGCCCAGGCCGCGATCCATGATCTCGAGTTCGATTCCATCGTCAACGCGGGAAAGATGCAGATCTGCTTCGTGAACGCCGGAATGGCGCTGAATGTTGCGCAGCGTTTCCTGGGTGATCCGGTAGATTGCCAACTGCGCGTCCTTGGAAACGGAGGGCAGTAAGTTGTTGATACGGATATCGACCACGGGTCCTCCACGCTCAAACACCGCGCGGCACTCCGCTTCGATGGATGCGGCCAAGCCCAAATCGTCGAGCATCGCAGGATGCAAGCGCCGCGACAGGTTATGAACCTCTTCTGAAATCTCCGCCATCTGCTTCTTCAACTGCACCAGACCGGACCGCACCGGCTCCGAATCTCCGGCCAGTTTCTCCAAGCGCCCGGCCTGCACGGCGGCTGCGGCCAGCCTTTGGGTAAAGTCGTCATGCAACTCCCGAGCCACCCGGCTGCGCTCATCCTCCTGCGCTGTAATCAACCTGCCTGCCAACACCTCAAGCTCCCGCTTCGAAACAGTAGTTCGTTCCAACTCAAGCATCATCCGATTCACGTCGGCGGAAAGCTGCGCAACCTCATCTTGCCCGCGAGCCGGAATCCGCAAACCGCGCTCCCCTCGTCCTATCCGGCGCACGATGGAGGCCAGCATGAGCACCGGTCCCGTCACCGAAACACCGAGCCAGCCTGCCGCGATGAAAAAAATGAACGCCACTGCTAATCCAACGAGAACAATGCGACGTTGCAAGGCTGCCACGGCTTGGAATGCTTCATCGCTCTCAATCTCCGCAATAATCGTCCAGGGCAAGTCTTCGATGCGCAGCGGGGCGTGCGACCGTAACACCGGAACGCCGCGGCTGTCGCGAGCCAGATCGGTTCCGCTTTCGCTCAACTTCAGTTTCAGCGGATACGCCAGCACAGCCGTTCCATCGCGACGAATGCGATCCAATACTTCCGGCGCAATCCCGGATTCTTTCAGTTGCGCGAGATATGCTTCCGGATCTTCAATGCCGTGCCGCAAGTCGCTGCGAAGAGTGTCGTCGGGACCCACGACATACGCCTGGCCCGTGGCGCCGAGGCCTTGTTCTCGCCACCGGCGTCCCCCGTCCATAACCCCATTGATTTCGTCGATGGCGACTTGAATGGCCAGCACTCCTTCGACGTTGCCGGCGCGCCGAATCGGAGCAGCCAAAAACGCGGACGGCGCCATTCCCGAAGCGACATAAGGCGAGTAGTCTTCCATGACCACCGGATTCTCACCCTCTTGCGCGAGCGCCTTGCGATAGATCGCGGCTAGTGGACCCGAGCGATACGGCTCCGAATCCAAGGGCACACCAATATCAACTTCCTTCATCACCGAATACAGTACCCGTCCCGAGTCTTTCGAAAGCAGGAATACATCGTAGTAGCCGAACGCGACCTTGTAGCGCAGGAAGGTCGGATGGAAGCGAGCGTGGACCTCGCCGTAAACGCCCAGACGCGGAGCTTCCAGAACCAGGTCCTTCGAGCCTTCGGGATGCGAATTCGAAAGCAGAAATTCAGACTGCAACGCCAACGCGGCGGGATCCTGCGGGAACCAGCTCTGCGGCACTCCCAGTTTGCGATAGTAGTCGCGCAGGGCATCCGGCGAAGCTGCACTCACGGGAATCCGCGGCCACGCCGCTTGTAGTTGCTCCAACGCGTTGACCGTCGAATCATCCGTTGCCAGGGCGCCAACCTGGCTGCGCATCTGGGCAAAGTACCGCTCCAGTTCGCTGGCCCGTGTCTCGCGCACCGCTGTTAGCCTGTCGTAACTGGCCTGCCTCAGAGCCTCGATGGCTCCAGCCGACGCCTGCCAGCCGGTCACGGCGATCGCCGCCAGTCCCAGCGAGACAAAGGCCACCTGCAGCTTGGTTCGAAATGAGCGGAACAGACTTTCTAACCTCACGCGGATTGTAACGCAGGCCAACGCACCGTGGCCCAGCGGTCCTGCGCGAAACCGCTCACCATGCGCGAGCACGGAGAAGGAAATTCGCCTAATAAGAGCACCCACGGGAGTTCCTGCTCCCAGCGCACTTGGCCCTCTACTTGCCATGTAGAGCGGCAATGTCTGCCACATTCCTTTCCTACTGCCAAGCCCTGCAAGACATGGTTTGGGCAACCAACCTGCGCGAGTCGCAGCTTATGTTCCCCATCATCGAGGGGCTACACCTATTGGGTCTGGCCTTCATCATGGGACCTGTGTTGATGCTGGATTTCCGACTCGCTGGGTTCGCTTGGAACGACACGCCTGTAAGCAAAATCGCCAAGACGTTTGTACCGTACTCGCTGGGCGGCGCAGTTCTGATGTTCGCCACCGGCATCCTGCTCTTCTGCGCCGAAGCCGTGCGCTGCTACAACAGCGGCTGGTTCCGCATCAAGCTGATCCTGCTGGTCGTCGCTGGCGCGAACGCGCTGTACTTCCACACCAAAACGCAGTCCACCTGGTCCAAATGGGACACCCTCGCGATCCCGCCGCCTGAGGCACGCCGCGCGGGCATCTTATCGATCGTCTTCTGGACGGGTGTCATCTTCGCCGGCCGCTGGACTGCTTACAACCTCTAAGGAAAACACTCTTAGGACAACCATGGACCTCTATCCGATTTACCAATGGGCTGAAAACACTGCGGTTGGCGAGTGGATCCGCGGGGGCACGTGGCCTTTCCCCCTGATCGAGACATTCCACATTCTGGCGCTCGCGGTTTTTATGGGCTCGCTGTTCCTGATCGACCTGCGCTTAATGGGCCTGAAGATGGGCGGCATCACCGCTGCACGCCTCAATCGCGAGTTGAACACCTACATCAATTGGGGAATCCTCATCATTCTTGTTTCGGGCGCGATGCTCTTCTGTTCGGAAGGCGGCAAGCTCTTTGAAAACGCGGCGTTCTCCCCGAAGATGGTGATCATGGGAACCGCGCTGGTATTCCACTACACGGTCCACCGGAAGGCTGTCTCCACGGAGGTCCCGCCGAGCTGGGGCGCAATCGCGGGAGCGCTCTCCCTCATTTTGTGGTTCACCACCGGTGCCGCTGGGCGCGCCATTGGTTTCGTATAGACTGGAATTTATGGCAAGAATTCTTGGCGCCATCGCCAGCTCACACACCCCGACCATTGGTTTCGCCCTCGACCAGAAAAAAGAGAATGACCCGGTCTGGGCTCCGATCTTTGAGTCTTACAAGCCCGTGCAAGCCTGGCTCGCCGCCAAGAAGCCCGACGTGTTGTTGATGATCTTCAACGACCACGTCACCAGCTTCTTCTTCGACCACTATTCGCAGTTCGCGCTCGGCATCGGTGATCGCTACGAAGTCGCCGACGAAGGCGGCGGTCCGCGCGATATCCCTGGCGTTCGTGGCCACGCGAAGCTCGCGCACCACATCGCTTCAGGCTTGGTGGCGGACGAGTTCGACCTCTCCTATTTCCAGGACAAACCGCTGGATCATGGCTGCTTCTCGCCGCTATCTCTCCTGTGGCCGCACGATCAGGGCCCGAATAAGAATGACTGGCCTGGTGCCATCGTTCCGCTGCAAGTCGGCGTTTTGGAATTCCCGATTCCGTCAGCCAAGCGCTGCTTCAATCTAGGCAAGAGCTTGCGCAAAGCGATCGAGAGCTATCCCGAAGATCTGGGCGTCGTACTGGTCGCCACCGGCGGCCTGTCGCATCAGGTCCACGGCGAACGCTGCGGCTTCAACAATACCGAATGGGACATGAAGTTCCTGGACCTGCTGGAAAAGGACCCGGAAGCCCTGACCAAAGTAACCGTAGCCGAATACGCTGAGCTCGGCGGCATGGAAGGCTCCGAGATCATCATGTGGCTGGTGATGCGCGGCGCGCTGTCTCCTAAGGTCAAGAAGCTGCACCAGAGTTATTACCTGCCCAGCATGACGGCCATCGCTACAGCGATCTACGAAAACGACGGTGTGCAACCCGCTCCAGATGCGGCGTACACTGAGCACATCAATCACGAGCTCGCGGGGATCGAGAAGCTACCGGGAACGTATCCCTACACCCTAGACCGCAGCTTGAAGGCGTACCGGCTGAACAAATTCCTGCATAGCCTGACGAAGCCCGAATGGCGCAAGCAGTTCCGCGAAGACAAGGAATCTCTCTTCGCGACCTCGGGCCTGACGGAAGAAGAAAAGACGCTAGTCCGCGACCTGAACTGGCGCGGCATGATTCACTACGGCGTGATCTTCTTCATGTTGGAGAAGCTCGGAGCCGTGGTCGGAGTAGGCAACATCCACATCTACGCGGCCATGCGCGGTCAGACGATCGACGACTTCCAGAAGACCCGCAATGCGGCTGTCACTTACGGAGTCGCCGGAACCGATGCGATCCCGGCGCCTAAATAAACTAGAGCTGGCCTAACTTCCGTCCCAACCGAACCCAGCGCTGCGCTTCCAGTGCGGCGCGGGCTTCGGCGGCGGCTTCTCCTTCAGCCTTTAGGCGTTCGAAGTGCGCCAGCAGTTCTTTGTAATCCTTGTCCAGCGAATGCGCCCACTTCGTGCGCTCCTCGGCGACCGCTTCCGTCCGCTTCACCCATTCTGATCGCTCCGCCAGAACACGCTCCAACTCCGCGTGCGATTCCTTGTGGAACGCGATGTGGCGTTGATACTCAGATTGAATCGACGCAAGTTCACGAGCAAGCTCCTCGCCGCGCCGCAGTGATTCCGTGTAAGCCTGCGCCACTTCCGTGATCGACGCCTGCAGCTTGCCCTTACGCGCGACAATCGGTAACGACCACGTCTCCGCGTGATCCACGCCGAATTCGGGAATGTTCTCCGAAGCAATCCGGACATCCGTGAATCCAGCGCCCAGCAGGATCGACTTGAGCGACGCTTCGCTGTAAACGCGCAGTTCCAACGTCGAGCCGTCGCCGCCATGGAAGCAGAGATTCTCAAACACCTCCGTGCTGCCATCGCGACGCCGATTCACCAGTACCGTTTTACCGCCAGGAGACGCGAGCGCGTATTCGTTTAGCTCTGGAAAATGCTCTTTCGTCTTCTCGTCGAGACCGTAAGGTACGGTCAGCAACAGAACTCCATTGGGCTTCAGCAAGCGATACAGATTCGCGAACGCGTTCTCCACCGGCGGCGGCACGTGCTCCATGACCTCGCTCGATACGATGAAGTCGTAGCGGCCCCACTCGGTGTCCGCCGGCTTCGTAATGTCGATCGTCGGAGGCTGATGGTAGAAGGTATTCGTGTAGTCGAACTTCTTTTCCAGTTGCTGCGAAAGGTTCAGCGGATCGCTCATGCCGAAGCCGCGCAAGCCCTTCATCGCCGGGAAATCGGGTAGCGCCAGCGGCACCCCGAAAATCTCGTTCGACAACGCCGCGACCAAGCCGCGCAGACGCACAGTGGAGTTACACGCGCAGCTCGCGACCTCGCGGCCCGGCGGTCCCGCCGACTTGGGGCATATTGCCCCGCACACATTACAGATGAAGCTTCCGGAATCGGAAAACGTCAAACGCTGGCCTCCCATTTCGGTCAACGATGGTCGCGACCGGTTCTTCTAAGTATTCTTCACGCTGCGCTAGATCCTCCAGCGCAGCGCGCTCATTCGGATGGATCGCCGCGCCCTTGGCGTGCGCCACAAACACATTGCGAGAGTCGCGCAGCATTCCGCGAATGCTCTCATCGTTGCCAAGCTCGGCCGTGCGAATGGGCAGCGTACCTTCGCTCAACAAATTCATTGTCTCGATAATGCCCCAGTCTGCCACGTAAATCCGCCGCGCGTGTATGTCCGTCAGGAACCGGTGCAGCGGATCCATAGCATCCGTCCAGCGCATCGTCGGACCATTGCGGATCAGCTCGGCGTAGTACTGGTTTGTAACAGCAATGCTCGAGCCGCAAAGAAGCACCGTCACAGCAGCTACACCAGCGCGCAGCGGGATACGTTCCACCGCCGCAGCGATCGCCAGCAGATGGAACGGCCAAAGAAGAATGACATGTTGCGCAGCGGCACCGGCGCCCGCCGTCAGCACCATCGGCAACCATGTCGCGAAGCACACAACCAATCCGAACAAAATCGGCCTGCGCGCCGGCGTTCCCCACAGCAGCGCCAGCGACAAAACCGCCGCACCCGAAGCCCACAGCGTGAAGCTACCGTGCGGCGCGCCCAGGAACTCGCTCAACTGAAACGACACCCTTTGATACCAGCGTGCCGGTTGACCCGGATTCGATCCTCCGTCAAATGCCGTCATGAACCCGAACAGCACCGACCCATCCATGGTCCGCGTCAAAATGATCGACTTGCCCAGCACCGCAAGCTGCTCCACCTGCGCGTTGGCGCGGAACGTTTCCAGCGGTCGCATCACGTTGTAGACCACAAACGGCAGCGCACCCGCGACCATCGCTACAGCCGCTGTCCGAATGTTTTTCCAACGGAGTTCCGCCAGCACCTCGCGCGGGAACACAGTAACGACACCAACCGTGAGTCCGAACAGCACCCATGCAAACACGGCCTTATCCCACATCGCCAGCCCCAGCAGAAAAAATCCCCCGGCAAGCTGTAGGCGGCTTCCGCTGCGCTGGAACTGAACCAACAACACCAACGCCGCCAACTTGAACACGAATTGCAGCGTCACCGGACCATAGTCAACGGTGTTCATCAGCAGGTAACTTGTGTCGGTCGCCAGCAGCAACGTCCCGATCCACGCAGCGCGGCGGTTCACCGTCTTATCCAGCAGCGAAAAGAACAAGCCTAGCGATCCCGCAGCTAGTAGCAAGGTCGGCAGTCGCAGTGACATCGGCCGCGGCTCAAAGAACACGAACAGAATGCTGTACATCCATGTTTTGAGCGCACCTAGATACGAGATGAGCATCACCGGAATTTCCACCCCGCCTACGCCCCACGAATACCAGGGCGAGCCATGCGGATAGATCCCGTTCGCGACTAAAGCCTCATCCACTTCGATCCCGAGCCGTGGAATAAACAGCAATCCGGCCGCAACAAAGCCGAGCATAAGTAGCAATAGCAGTGCTCGCCTCCGTTGGTTGTCCATTTCCGCTATGGTATCAACATGAGGTTGCGCCGCACTCTCGGTCTGCTGGCTTTGGGCCTGTTGCTGACGGGTGTCGCACACCTGTTTGCGGCCAATCGCTGGGCAAAATACGAGCGCGAAATGCAGGACCCCATCGACGATCCGCCTGACGCCAATGTCCCCGCCGAATTCGCCTTCGGCCGCCTTCGCTACCGCTCGCCGCAGGACGGATTCCGCCGCGCCCGCTGGGGCACCGACGCCAACAAGGGGGAGCGCCTGTTCATCATCGCGATGCGCCGCCTTTCGCTGATCAACGCGCAATCCATCGAACAAATTGTCGACGTCGGTAGCGACGATCTTTTTGACTGGCCCTTCATGTATGCGGTCGCCGCAGGAGACTGGACGCTCTCAGACTCTGAGGCGCAGCGCCTGGGAAAATACTTCGAGCGCGGCGGGTTCCTGGTCGTCGATGACCTACACAACGATCGCGAGTGGGGCGACTTCATGTACGGCATCGAACAAGCGATGCCCGGCGCTGTTGATGACGAAATCCCGGATGACGATCCCATCTTCCATCAGACCTACGACATCAGTGACCGGGTGATGATCTCCGGCTATCAGGTTGTGCGCGGCCAACCCTATGAGCGAGGCGGCTACCAAGCCCGCTGGCGCGCCGTGCGCGATAGCAAAGGCCGCATCTACGCCGCTGGCTGGCACAATCAGGATTTAGGCGACGCGTGGGAATGGGCCGACGCCCCTGAATATCCCGAAGACCTCTCCAATCGAGCGTTCCGCTTCGGTGTGAACTACGTCACCTACGCGATGACGCATTAAACTTGCCATGAATTTCGTATCCATCCTGGAAGCCGGTCGCAGCGATTTCCTCGAAGCCGTTCGCGAAGTGGCCCCCGCGAAAGTAACAGCCAAGCCTGCGCGAGGCTGGACGGTCCTTGAATGCATCGAACATGTGGTGACGGTGGAGAAGCGCTACCTGGAGTGGATCGCGGAAGGCAAAGAAATCCCGCCCCAACGCGACACGGAAAAAGAAATGCGGCTCTTCGCGATCATGCGGAGCCGCCTTACCAAAGTCGAAACACCAGAACCCATGCGCCCGTGCGGGAAGCTCACCAGCCTCGAAGCCGCACTCGCCGAGTTCCAGGCCACCCGCGACCGCAGCGTCTCCATGGTCCGGGACCGTGGAGACTCCCTCTCCGCAATCGGAGCCACACATCCCTATTTCGGAGCCGTAAACGGCACGGATCTGGTGCAGATGATCGACGGGCACGCTCGTCGTCATGCTGACCAGATCCGTGAAACGTGGGATTAGCCGCTCGTCTTAGCGACGACCGCCGCCGCGGTTTCCACCACCACGGTTGCCGCCGCCACTATTGCCACGGTTGCCATTGCCACCGCCGTTGCCATTGCCCCGGTTATTATTGCCACCACCGTTACCCCGGTAGACTTGCTGCCGTGGAGCTTGGATAATGACTCGATTCTGAACGTAGGGACGTCCACCGTAGTAGCTGTTGCCGTAACCGCCGCCGCTGCTGAATCCCAAGCTGACGCCGCCACGGCCACCCCAGAAGCCGAGGAAGAAGCGACCGCCGTTGTATCGCGGAGCCACCCAATATCCACCGGCATACGGGGGCTGTGCCCAATACCCGCCCACCCACGCATAGCGACCACCCAAGTAGTTCCAGTAGCCATCGATCCAGTAGTAACCCGAGCCCGGGATCGGAGGCCGTTGGTAGGCATAGCTCGGGGGAGGAGGAGGCGCAGGTGCGTAGACTCCCTGATTCCCATTGTTGTAGTTGGGGTCGTTGTATTGCCCGTTATCGTATTGCCCGTTGTAGTACGGGTCGTTTTGATAAGGTCCGTTCTGCGGAGGATACTGCTGCCCAAACACCGCCGAACCCAAACCACCAGCAATCGCCAGAACTGCCATTGTCCGTTTCATCGTCTCTTCTCCTTCTGCCGTGTTTTGAGCGGCCTTACGCCCTTAAAGAGTGCAGGTGGAGGACCAAAGATAAGTCCATAAAAACAATGGAACGCGACGGCCGAAGGATGGTTCGACGGCACCAGGCTGGTGGTTTCCAACCAGTTTTCGGCTAATGGACCGGCTTGCCCGCAGAGTCGGTCATCGAACCCGAGACGGCAATCGACCCGAGGCTGTCGCGGAGGAAGAAACTCAGCGAGTAGCCTTCCTCGGTGACCAGGCGCAGATCCTTGCGGATGGGCAGTTCGCCCATCACTGTTCCCTCGACCTTGTTCGCACCCGGTATCCAGTTCCCAGCATGGTGCTCATGATCATCCGGATTCTGTTCGTAGAGTTCCAGATCATACTCGGCAATATCGAGAACATCAGGACCGAGAAATACATTACCGATGCCTGCTAATTTGCGGACGGGTCGCCACGACATGACCGCAAGCGTACACCCCCTAACTTTCAACGGCAAGCGGGCAAATTCTCGGGTATCCTAAAGTCAGTGGGAACCCTCTCAATCGTCGTCCCAATTCACAACGAAGAACCTTCCATTCTTCCTCTCTACGACCGCCTGACTGCAGTACTCGAACGCATCAAACGTCCCTACGAAATTATCTTCGTCGACGACGCATCCACCGATCGCAGTTTTGAGCTCATGGCGAACCTCGTGGAGACCGACAGTCGCCTTAAAGTCATCCGCCTGCGCAGGAATTTCGGGCAGACGGGCGCTTTGGCAGCGGGTTTCGATGAGTCCCAGGGGACGATTGTCATTTCGCTCGACGGCGACTTGCAGCATGCGCCCGAGGACATCCCCGCCCTGCTTGAGAAAATCGACGAGGGCTACGACATCGCCAGTGGCTGGCGCAAAGAACGCCTCGACAATGCGATCACCCGCAAGATTCCATCGCGAATCGCGAACTGGTTGATGGCCAAAGCGTCCAACGTGGAGCTTCGCGATTTCGGCACCACCTTCAAGGCGTATCGCGCGGAAATTCTGAAGGACATCAATCTCTACGGCGAACTACACCGCTTTATTCCGGCACTCGCGGCACTCTACGGAGCGCGCATCGCTGAGGTCCCAATTCGCAATCTTCCTCGCGCTGCTGGCGGCTCGCACTATGGCATCGGACGCACCTTCCGCGTCATGTTCGACATTTTCACGATTTGGTTCCTACTCAAGTACTTCACTCGTCCGATGCACTTCTTCGGCAAGTGGGGCTTGATCAGTGCTGGTTCGGGAGCTTTGGCGCTCTTTAGTTTGGCCGTCATGAAAATCTTCACCGGCGCCGACATCTTCTTGGAACACGGTCCGCTGATGCTGGCCTCGGCGTTAGCGCTAATCACGGGAGTGATTCTCTTCTGCACGGGTCTGCTAGGCGAAGTGCTGACGCGTACCTATTTCGAGAGCCAGGGCCGTCGCATTTACGCAGTGCGCGAGATCCGATCACAGCGCAGCGATACCAAGCCCGCAGGCAAGGCCGGGGCACACTAAAGGCGAGCGTTGATCCGAGCCGTCATTTTTGATTTTGGTAACGTCCTCTGCTTCCCGCCCTCGGCTGCAAAAATCACGCACGCCGCGCACTTCTGCGGACTGTCTGAGCCTGCCTTCCTCGATGCTTTCTGGAAAGAGCGTTTGGTGTACGACGCAGGGGAGCTCAGCCCTCTGGACTATTGGTCCACGGTCACTGGCCCGGCGTTTGCGCAAGAGCACCTCTCGGAATTGATCGCCATCGAGATTGATTTCTGGACCGACTTTGACCAGCGCCCGTTCCACTGGATCGCCGCACTTCGGGCGGCTGGAATCCGTGTTGGCATGCTCTCTAACCTGCCCCAGGTCCTCGGGGAAAATCTGCGTAGAAACCATTTCTTGGCAAAACCCTTTATGGATCACTTTGACCACGTGACCCTTTCTTACGAATTGCTCAGTGTGAAGCCCCAGGCCGCAATTTACCGGCATTCGGTCGAAGGGCTGGGCGTGGCCCCGGAGGAAGCGCTCTTCCTCGACGACAAGTTGCCCAACGTTCACGGCGCGATCGAGGTCGGCCTGCGCGCGGAACTCTTCACCACCTGGGAAGACTTTGTCGAACGCGACGTCCCTTCCCTCTACGGGCTGTTACAATCCCGGTAGGCCCTCCATGAAACCGTCCGCTGCATTTCCCGCAACCCTCGGTGCCCTTCGCGCCCACAAGACTCTCAGCGCTCAGCTCACTCCCCGTAGCGTGAAGGACGAACTTCGAGCCAACTTGATCACAAAGTTGCAGGCAAAAGAGACGCTATTCCCTGGCATCGTTGGCTTCGAAGACACCGTCGTACCGCAAGTTGTAAATGCGGTGCTCTCGAAGCACAATTTCATTCTGCTCGGGCTGCGCGGACAAGCCAAGACGCGCCTCATCCGAATGCTGGTGTCGCTGCTCGACGAATATGTGCCCTACATCGCAGGCAGCGAAATCCACGATCACCCGACAAACCCGCTTTCGAAAGCCGGCCGCGACATCCTGCAAAAGATGGGCGAAGAAACACCCATCGCGTGGCTGAGCCGCGATGAGCGCTATGTTGAAAAACTTGCGACACCCGACGTGACCATCGCCGACATGATCGGCGACATCGACCCTATCAAAGCCGCGCGCGCAGGGCAGAATATCTCAGACGAACTCACGGTGCACTACGGCCTATTGCCGCGCGCCAATCGAGGCATCTTCGGCATCAACGAATTGCCCGACCTCGCTGGCAAGATTCAGGTCGGCCTCTTCAACATCATGCAGGAAGGTGACGTCCAGATTAAGGGCTACCCTGTTCGCCTGCCACTCGACGTGATGCTGGTGTTCACTGCGAATCCCGAGGACTACACGGCGCGCGGTAAGATCATCACCCCACTCAAAGATCGCATCGGCAGCGAAATTCGCACGCACTATCCGACGGAACTGGAACACGGCATGGCGATCACCGAGCAGGAAGCTTGGTCGAAGCGCAATGCTCCGGTGGAACTGCGCGTGCCGCCTTATATACGAGAAATCGTCGAACAACTGGCGTTTTCGGCGCGTGACGACAAGCGCATCGACAAGCGCTCCGGAGTCAGCCAACGATTGCCCATCTCCGTATTGGAGAACGTGATCTCGAACTCAGAGCGCCGCGCTCTGGTCGCGGGAGAAGCAGTGGCCGTGCCCCGCGTGCTCGACATCTACGCGGCGTTACCCTCGATCACAGGCAAACTGGAACTCGAATACGAAGGCGAACTCAAAGGCGGCGATGCAGTTGCGCGAGAAATTATCCGCCTCGCCGTGGGCAAGGTGTTCACTCGGGTCTACGAAGGCCAGAACCTGTCGAGCGTGATTCAGTGGTTCGACCTCGGCGGAAACCTGAAGCTCGACGAAAGCTCGACATCGGCAGAGATGGTCAAAGAGCTAGGCGGCATCCAGGGCCTGCTCGAAAAGACTAAGCTGCTAGGCCTCGGCACCAGCGAGCCCGACGCGGTCCGCGCGGCCGCAGCCGAGTTCATCCTCGAAGGCCTCTACGCCCATCGCCGCATCAGCCGCAGCGAAGAAACTGGTTTCACCGCGGAACAAAAGCGCAAGGAGCAGCCGACGGCTGCCGACGAAGCCAAACGCGCCGCTCGCCGAAACTTCCAGTAGGCACCTATGAAATCCGTCCGCTACACCAAATACACGGGCGAGGACTTCGGCATCACCGCCGAGGATTTGATGCGCGCCTTGTCGGACTATTTCCTCGCCAGCGGCTTCGACAATCCCTACATGCAGTTCAACGAGCTCAATGAGAACTCGCTTGAGGATCTAAAGCGCGCCATCGAAGAAGCTCTGCAAAATGGGGACTTCATGGATGAGGACCGCGCCCAGCAGATGCGCGACGCTCTCGACAATATGAGCGAAGAGGAAATGGACCAGATGCTGGAGCGCATGGTTCAGAAGCTCGCGCAGGAAGGCTATATCAGCACCAATCCGCAATCGGGCGGGACTGGCGAAGGCGACCGCAAGGTCGACGTGCAGATCACCGATAAGAGTGTTGATTTTCTGGGCTTCAAGACGCTCAAGGATCTGCTTGGCTCGCTTGGGCGTGCGAGCTTCGGAGCGCACGATACGCGCGACCTGTCCACGGGTGTCGAGACCAGTGGCGCGGCCAAGAAGTACGAGTTCGGCGATACGCTGAATCTCGACGTAGCGGCGACTCTATTCTCCGCGATGCAGCGCGAAGGCGTCACGCTGCCGTTGAATTTGGAATACGAGGACCTGCACGTGCATCAGTCTGAGTATCAAAGTTCGTGCGCGACCGTGATCATGCTCGATTGCAGCCACAGCATGATTCTGTATGGCGAAGATCGCTTCACCCCAGCGAAGAAAGTCGCACTGGCTCTAGCGCACCTGATCCGAACGCACTACCCTGGCGACACGTTGCGCGCCGTGCTGTTCCACGACTCTGCCGAAGAAGTCCGCATGGAAGAACTCGCGCGCGTGCAGGTGGGCCCGTACTACACGAACACCCGCGAAGGACTCATACTCGCCCAAAAACTCCTCGCGCGCGAACGCAAGGACATGAAGCAGATCATCATGATCACCGACGGTAAGCCGAGCGCGCTCACGCTGGAAGACGGACGGATCTATCGCAACGCCGGTGGCCTGGACCCGCTGGTGATCAGCCGAACTCTGGAAGAAGTGTCACGCTGCAAACGCCAAGGCATCCTGATCAATACCTTCATGCTCGCCACCGACTACGCGCTCGTCCAGTTTGTGCAAAAAGTGACCGCGATTTGTCGTGGGAAAGCGTACTTCACGCGCCCCGAACAACTCGGCCAATACCTGCTGATGGACTACATGAATCGCAAGACGCGCACGATTCATTAAATTCCTCCGAGCTCAACGGAATTGAATCGAAAATTCTTCCCTTCATCGTCCAGGCGAAAGGAAACCACTGCCCATTCTGAAATCCCGCGACGCGTCCCGCCTCTTGTCACCGTCACCCGTTCTCTCATGACAGAAATCTGGATCAGCGGCCCATTCACCGTGGCCGGAGTTGCGCGTAGCACCCATATACCGTCCTTGGCTTTGCTAGCTGCTTTCCGTAGATCGGCGTAACCCATCGTTTTGAAGATGTTTCCCCTCGCCGCTTGCGGGTAGGAAGCTGGTGGCGAGCCGTCTAGATCCACGACAAATTCATGGCTGACTCCGTAGCGCTGCCACTGCTCGTGCATGGCCGTGGCTGCCTCAATAAGAGCGACCGAGTAAATCTCGACCTGGGTCGACGAAGGCTGGGAATGACCGACACTTTGCGCTAGGAGAACGATCGCCACGAAGATACTGAAGGACATTACGCAACGAGGCTAGCACACGACGACTAGCGCTGTGCTCTGGGTGGATCGGAGCGACCAGAGAGTTGGTTTTTCGACGGCTGGAGAACGAATACGTATCGGGCACCTTGCTGCAAACGAAGATGCGCCTCCTGCCAAGTGGGAAGCTCTGCGGATTCCTGGGTCCAGTTCATGCCGGATGCTTCGTCGCACATTTCCTTCAGCACTGGCATCGCCTTTCGATGGGCACCGGAACCCATGAACGCTCGCATGGAGTCCTCGTCTTTCCACGCGGTCTTGGTCCAAAAGGCGAGGTTGCGGTCGCGGTGATAGTCCGCGGCGATGTATCCGGGCGATCGCCTCACCTGGATCTGCGCTTGGATCGTGAGCCAGATGAATCGCGGCAGATGCCAAGCGGAACGAAGCCGAAGACGAGTAACAGATATAAACGGCATGCTACGCGCGCGGTGGAGGAAACTGGCGCGAGGCGTGCCCGGAGGAAGGATTGCGCACTCTGCTGACGTGACCGGATTCGATCAGTCGCTTGTAGCCGTCCTGCCACGTCGGCAATTCTACTGTGTCCTGCTGCCAGTGCACAGTGCAGCCCTCGTCGCACATGTCCGCGAACACCACCATTGCTTTTTGGTGGGCCCCAGACATGACGTAAGCACGCATGGATGCTTCATCCTTCCAGGCGGTCTTGGTCCAGAAGGCGAAGCGAGCATCATTCAAAACAGCGATGCCCAAGTTCCCTGGAGCTTTCCGCGCCTGCATATTGCTCGGAATCGCATGCCAGAAGAACTTGGGCAGAAACCACGCTGAACGCAGCCGCAGCCGCGTTACGGAGATAAATGCCATCTCCTCAGTTTACTCTTCGTCGTCGGCCGCACCGTGACCAGCGGCCTTCGCCGCGGCAACGATTTTCTCCTGCTCGGGACCAGGAACGAAGTCGTAATGCGAGAACTCCATGTGGAAGCTCGCTCGCCCTTGCGTCATCGACGTGAGATCGTTGCCGTAGCTCAGCATCTCCGACATCGGAACCAGCGCCTTAATGACTTGCGTGGACCCCTTGGTATCCATGCCGCCGATGCGGCCACGCCTGCCATTCATGTCTCCCATCAGGTCGCCCGCGAACTCCACGGGCGCTTGCACTTCAACATGCATGACAGGCTCAAGCAACGCAGGCTTTGCATTGGCCATCGCCGCTTTGAACGCCTTGCGAGCCGCGAGCTTGAACGCCATTTCCGAAGAATCGACATCGTGATAGGAGCCGTCGTAGACAGTGACTTTGAAGTCGACGACAGGATAGCCAGCAAGAAACCCTCGGCAGGCAGTCTCCTGAATGCCCTTCTCGATCGCAGGAATAAAGTTCTTCGGAATCGAGCCCCCGAATGTTTCATTCGCGAATGCGAAGCCCTCACTGCGCGCCGTCGGCTCCATGCGAATCCAGCAATCGCCGAATTGGCCGTGGCCACCGGTCTGCTTCTTATGCCGACCCTGCACGTCAGCCTTCCCACGAATCGTTTCGCGATAGGGGATTTTCGGAGCGTGCAATTCCACGTCGACGTGATAGCGCTTCTTCAATCGGCTCACTACGACTTCGACGTGCTGCTGCCCACTGCCAGCGACAAGGAACTCGTGAGTCTGTGGATCGCGATAGAAACGCAACGACGGGTCTTCCTCGAGGATCTTGTGAAGCGCCGCCCCCATGCGATCCTCGTCGGCGCGAGTCTTGGCCGAAATCGCGTAGGCAATCGACGGCTCCGGCAGCTTCACATGCGGGAACTCGATGGGCGAGGCCTTATCGTCCAGCGTATCGCCCGTCAGCGTGTCCTTCAGTTTCGCGACACCGCCGATGTCGCCTGCGTGCAGATCCGGCACGGGGTCAATCGTCTTACCCTCAAGCGCACCGATATGCGAAAGCCGTTCGACCGCGCTGTTGCGGACGTTGACCAGGTTCGCGTCGTTCTTGACCACTCCGGAAATGACCTTGAAATAGGTCACGCGTCCCGCGAACGGGTCGGCAGCGGTCTTGAAGACGAACAGCGACACCGGACTCTTATCCGTGACCGCTCGATCCGCGTCCTTGCCGTCCAGGGTCCCATGCCATGCTTCGTGTTCCGCGGGGTTCGGGAAATTATCGGTGATGAACGAGAGAATCTGATCCGAGCCAACGTTGTGCAATCCGGAGGCGCACATCACAGGGAAGATTCTGCGCGCACGAACGGCATCGTGCAGCCCTTCCTGTATGTGTTCCACAGGCAGTGTGCCCTGCTCGAAAAACTCTTCCAGCAGCGCGTCGTTGCCCTCGGCCACGATCTCCACCAACGCCTCATGCGCTTTTTGGGCTTCCTCCGCAAGTTCGGCAGGGATCTCACCCTCTTGTCCTTTGCCGTTGCCGTCAGGCGAGTAGGTGTAAGCTTTCATGCGAACCAAGTCAACGATACCTCGGAAGTCTTTTTCCGATCCGATCGGCAAATGAATGGGCACCGCGGTTCGCCCGAATGCCTTCTGCAAGTTCTCCAGCGTGCGCTCGAAGCTGGCTCGATCGCGATCCAGTTTGTCGATGACGATCGCGCGCGGCAGGTGGAACTCCTCGGCGAAGTCCCAGACCTTTTCGGTTTGGACCTCGACTCCCGCCACCCCATCCACGACGATGAGAACCGACTCAACCGCGACCATGGCCGACTTGGTGTCGGTCATAAACATATTGAAGCCCGGTGTATCGAGCAGGTTAATCTTCTTCTTGTTCCACTCCGCCGCCGCAATCGCGGTCGAGATCGTAATCTTTCTGGATATCTCCTCTTCGTCGAAATCAGTTACCGTGTTCCCCTCGTCGACTCGCGTCAGACGATTCGTTGCACCCGTCGTAAATAGAAGTGCAGCTGCCAAGGACGTCTTACCACAGTGCCCGTGACCTGCCAGGGCAACATTGCGAATGTCATTGGTTTCGTAGACTTTCACTGACTGAACCCTCCCTAGGAACGAATTTGCATCCGGCAGCATCGTAGCACCGCCGGGGGACGGAAGAAAGGTGGGTGCCCGATGCAGACTTTGACGAAAAATCCCGATGGGAGAACGGGATGTTTCGGCCTTGAAGTATTGGATTCAAAAGGGAGTGGGAATCGGCGCGCTGGCGATCGCCGGCGCGTTCCTGCTGTTTATTCTCAACGCGGGTGACGTTGCCAATCGCGACTTCATTTCTTATTGGGCAGCGGGCCGACAGTTGGTACACGGGGCAAATCCGTACGACGCGACGGCAGTGCTATCGATAGAAAAGGAAGCAGGCTGGAGTCAGGCTGCTGCCCTGATCATGAGGAATCCACCGGGGGCTCTGCTCCTCTTGGTCGCTCCGATCGGGCTGCTGGAACCCGTCTTCGCCGGTGCAGTGTGGTCACTCGCAATTATTGTGAGTTTGATGCTGGCGGTCCGACTGATCTGGACGATGGAGGGGAAGCAGGAGGGAAGGCGGCACCTGATCGGGTATTGCTTCGGGCCGGCGCTCGCGTGTGTGCTAGCCGGGCAAACTGGAACGTTCGTGCTGCTGGGACTCGCGCTGTTTCTGTTTTGGGAGCGCTCGCGACCGCTACTCGCGGGATGCGCGCTTTCGTTGTGTGCCGTGAAGCCTCACCTATTCGTGCCGTTCGGGTTGGTGTTACTCCTTTGGTCAGTGCGCGGACGAGCTTACCGTTTGTTGGCTGGCGTCGCGATCGGAGCGGCGGCTACGTCGTCTTTCGCGCTCATTCTTCGACCGCAACTCTTCTCGGACTATTTGGCCTTGCTACGGACTGCCGGCGTCGAAGACGAGTTTCTGCCCGTGTTTGGATCACTACTCCGGATCGTGATTGCGCGCGATGCGACCTGGCTACAGTTCGTACCTGCGGTGGTGGCGTGCGTGTGGGCGGTCTGGTTCTACCGTCGGCACCGCCAGCACTGGGATTGGAGCGAACAGGGCGCGTGGATCGTCCTGGTTTCCGTGTGTGCGGCTCCCTACGCGTGGTTCACCGACGAAGCGATCCTACTGCCCGCGCTGCTGCACGGCATCTATAAGTCAGACCGGCATCAGGGATCGCTGCTGTGGTTTGGGGTACCGGCGGCCATCGCTCTGGTGATGGTGCTATTCGGCGTGCCGATGGCGTCGGGTTACTACATTTGGACACCTTGGGCATGGCTGGGATGTTACTACGGCCTTACACGGAATAGTTGAAGGGGCCAGAATCAGAACCTGCATTTAGGTCATCCTTAAGGAGTGATGAAAGAAGAACGCTTCTTGGAGATCGCGCGGGCCGTGTCCGACCCAACGCGCTTCGCTATCCTGAGCCGCATCGCCCAAGCGGGTCCGGAATTTGCCTGCGCAAATCTGACGCAGTGCATGGAAATCACCCCGGCCACCATTTCGCACCATGTGAAAGAACTCAGCGCGGCCGGCCTGATCGAAGGCCGCAAAGAGGGGAAGTTTACCTTCTATAAGGTGAACCAAGCTTCCTGGTCTGAGTACCTGAAAGAACTCTCGCGCCGCGTCCCGACCGCCTAAACTTTCCTGAATCCCTTTCCTCGGGGTGACATCAATTAGACGTACATCGAATTGATGGACATCAAATTGAAAGATGAGGACAAGGTCATGGCAAAGCTAAGCAACAAAGTCGCGGTGGTAACCGGAGCGTCGAAGGGCATCGGAGCGTCGATTGCGAAACATCTGGCAGCCGAAGGCGCGAGCGTGGTGGTGAACTACTCCAGCAGTGCGGCGGGCGCGAAAAAAGTGGTGGATGAGATTGTGGCGGCCGGTGGTAAAGCAGTCGCAGTGAAGGCGGATGTTTCAAAGGCTGCCGACGTGAAGGCTCTGTTCGATGCGACGGAGAAGGCATATGGGACGGCGACGATTCTCGTGAACAATGCGGGTGTCTATGCGGGCACGCCCCTAGGAACGATCACAGAAGAGAACTACCGGAAACATTTTGATCTGAACGTGCTGGGGCTGCTGCTTTCGACGCAGGAAGCGGCCGGACGGTGGAATGGAACTCCGGGAGTGGTGATCAACATCAGTTCCGTGGTGGGCTCCACTCCGGCTCCGGGGATGGCTGTCTACTCGGCTACCAAAGCGGCGGTCGACAACATTACGCGAACGCTGGCGCTGGAGTTGGGCACGAAGGCTCGCGTAGTGTCTCTCGCGCCCGGATTGACGCATACGGAGGGTTATCGCGATCTGACGCATGGTGACGATGGCGGTTTTGAAAAGGCTGCTGTGGATCGCACGCCGTTGGGGCGCGCGGGGCAACCGGAGGATATCGCGAAGGTGGCGGCGTTTTTGGCATCGGATGATGCGGGGTGGATTACGGGAGAGGTGATCCAAGCCGGCGGCGGGGCGCGGCTGTAAGGACAAAGCACGAGTGAGGTTGCGGGAAAAGGGCTGACAGGCTGGAAGCCTGTCCCACCAAGCAGCCTTGTTGAGAATAGGTGGGACAGGCTTCAGCCTGTCGGCTGTAAGCGCACCGAGGCCCTTTTTCCGCACCCTCAGGAGTGCGTGCGTACGTTAGCGCGAGGCGGCGATCTTCTTAGCTGCCTCGCGGCCGGTGCGGATACAGTCAGGGATGCCGATGCCACTATAGGCGTTGCCCGCAAGATACAGCCCCCCGATAGCAGCGGCTCGTGACTGGATCTCCTTGAGGCGCTCCGCGTGGCCGACCGTGTATTGCGCCATGGCTCGGGGCCAGCGCGAGACGGAGGTGTGCATGGGCAACGTCTTCAGTCCAAGAATGCGCTTCAGTTCGTCTCTGGCGAAGAAGGTCAGTCGCTCGTCGGGTTCGTCGAGGATCGCTTCGTTGCCGGTGCTACCGAAGAAGCAGCGTAGGGTCAGCTTGTCGGCTGGGGCCCGATGCGGAAACTTGGTAGCGACAAAAGTACACGCCATCAACTTGCGGCGTTCGACTTTAGGGACCAGAAACCCATTGCCGGCTTTCATGCCATCAAACGTTGCCGCGTTGTAGACCAGCGTGACGATGGCGGACGACGAGTAGGGGGTCTGCTCCAAGCCGCGCGCGAGGACTCCGTCGATGCCGCCCAACAGTTCCGACGCGGCCCAGGCGGGACAGGCCAAAATCACGTCGGAGGCTTCGATCCAGCCGTTGTCGACACGAACGCGGAAGCCACCGGTCGGTTTCTGCTGAATGGCCTCAACCTTGCCTTGGACAACGTTCGCGTAACCCGCCAGCTTTTCGACCAGGCTCCCCAGGCCGCGCTTCATCGTTCGGAATAGCGGAGCTGGAGGTCCCTGCGATGGCTTTGCCTTCATCAGCGTCCGCGCTAAGCTGCCCTTGGTGCGTTCGATTTCAACGAAGCGAGGCATGACGCTGGCGATGCTGAGCCTGCGAACGTCGCCACCGTAGACGCCGGAAAGCAGCGGTTCAGCGAGGTAGTCGAGTGTCTCCTGCCCGAAATGGTCAACGACGAAGTCCGCGACGCTGCGGTCAGGGAAGGTCGCGGGGCGGCGGAACAGCTCCAGGCCCATGCGAATCTTGGTACCCCAGCCAACAATCGGCGACGACAGCATGGGACCCGCCTTGGTCGGAATGAACATCGTCGTGCCTTCGGGCAGGCGCGTCAGTCTTCCGTGGCGCTGGATGTAGGTGATGCGGTCCTTGTCATTGGACCCGATCACCTCGCTTTCCATGCCAAGCTCCGTGATCAGCGCCATGGCTTCGGGCTTTTGCGAGATGAAGCTATCGGGGCCGCATTCGAGCACGCAGCCTTCCCAGGTACGGGTCTCGATCACGCCGCCCAAGCGAGGGCGTTGTTCGATGAGGATGTGAGGGATGCCGGATTTCGTTAGCTCGTAGGCAGCCGACAGACCGGCAATGCCTCCCCCAACGATCACGACCTGTCCTGTGGGCACGTGGCCTCTTAACGATTAAAGTTTAAATTCGCGAACGATCTCGACGCAGGCCTTCACGTTCTCCACCGGGGTCTCCGGCAGAATGCCGTGGCCCAAGTTGAAGATGTGGCCCGGACGAGAGCCAGTGCGCTTCAGCAATTCGTGCACCCGGCTGCGAAGTTCGGGGAGCGGAGCGAACAGCACCGTCGGGTCCAGGTTGCCCTGTACGGCGGAGCGATAACTGATGTCCATCCAAGCCTGATCGATGTTGACGCGCCAGTCGACGCCCATCACGTCACCACCGGCCGCATGCAATTCACGGAAGAAGCCCGAAGCTCCCGTGCCGAAGTGGATCACCGGCACACTGGCAGAGCGGATACGTTCAATCAACGCGCGAGAGTACGGAGCCACGTAGCGCACGTAGTCGTCGGGACCAAGAGCGCCTACCCAGCTGTCAAACACCTGGATCGCGCGAGCACCGGATGCCACCTGCATCACTGCAAACGAACCGAGCACGTCCACCAGCTTGCCCATCAGACGGCGCCACAGCGTCTCGTCTTGGTACATCATTTGCTTGGTGCGCAGGAAGTTCTTGGAAGGGCCGCCTTCAATCATGTACGAGGCCATGGTGAAGGGAGCACCGACGAAACCGATCACGGGGACGCGGCCAGCCAGCGCCGCAACTACGCGCTGAATGGACTCGCCTACATAACCGAGATCGTCGGTGTTTGAAATCGAAAGGCTGTCGACATCGTTCGCGGTGCGAACCGGATTGTCGATCTGCGGACCTTCGCCAGCCGCAAAGCGGAGCTTGAGCCCCATCGGCTCGACGGGCAAGAGAAGATCGGCAAAAATGATCGCGGCGTCAACGTCGAGAATCTCGACGGGCTGCAGAGTCACCTGCGCGGCCAGATCGGGACGTTTACAGATTTCGAGGATCCCGTGGTGCGCCCGGATGTCCCGGTATTGCTTCATGTAACGCCCAGCCTGGCGCATGAACCAAACCGGTCGAACGTCCGTGGGACGGCGCCGGCAGGCATCCAAAAAGCGGCTGGTCATCGGAGCCACACGCATCAAAGAACTCCCTTAAATCGCATTGGTTTGGAACTGCGGACCGGCGGCTCCTGGCAGGGACCACCGACCTGGGAGGACCGGTAAGGCCCTTCCTTTCACCAAGCTAGCATAATGGAAGTCAGGAAAGCGCGCTTTTTCCACCACTTTTTTCTTCGCTAGGGTCTTTTGCCCTACCCCGCCGCAGTCGTTTCAGTACTTTGGGGGCTTTGGCGGCCAAACTGGCAGCCAAATCGGCCTCAAAGAACAATTCCGGGGTGCGATAGAGCTCCAGACGCGCTGTTAACTGGTGCTTTAAGAACTCTTTAGCGTGCTTTACGGCTTCCAGAGTCTCGTCCTGCTCCTCGGGAGTGCCTTTCATGGACATCAGGATCACAGCACGCTTATAGTCCGGCGAGACATGGACCGTGGTCACCGCGACCGGGCCGATTCTAGGATCGGCCAGTTCGTAGTTAATCAGCTGCTCCATCTCCTCGCGGATGCTTTCAGAGACGCGTTCGTGACGATGTGGATCCACTCCTCCTAGGATACAACCCCTAGGTTCTAACTCGTGGGCCTTAGTGTACCGGAACCGCCATCCCAGTACTAAGAACCCTTCCCTATTCCACGTGCGACCGACAGACTATCCCTGTAGACAAGTCGGAGGATACATCTTGAATCTTAAATACACGTTTTCACTTTTTGCAATCGCCATCGCTCCAGCCTTCGCGACCACGATCACATTCGGAACGGCTGGTACAGCTGGCTTCACTGGCGGCGGAGTCAATTCCGTCTCTGTAAACAACGCGGCTGGCCTTTCAGGCTTGACGGTGACGGTCACGGCTGGCGTTCTGTCCCCAGATACCTGCTCCAGCCAATGCTGGCTGACGGTGGACGCTCCCGGCTATGGTGTCGACAACTCAGCTCCGGCCGGTGGTGCGAGCGACGGATCGATGGACCTGGATGGCAGCGGTCTGCACGACATCATCACTTTGGTTTTCAGTCGCAATGTTACGCTGACCGGCGCTACATTTGGCAATTTCGGGGGAACCGATGATGGCTCGCTCTACAACACGACCTCCGGCGCTACGCTGGTGTCGAACTTTAGCACCTCGTCCATTACCGGGCTTAGCTCGTTAGGGACTTCCTTCCGGTTCCAGACACAAGGAACCAACGACTCCTACCGGCTCCTTACGGTCAGTTTCAACGATAGCGGAGCTGCTGTCCCGGAACCAGCGACGATGGGATTGACAGGTCTGGGCCTTCTCGGGCTGGCATTGTGCAAACGGAAACGCTTAGGAGTCGGCAGAGTACAATAGCATTCGTGAAGCTTTTTGCTCTGTTGTTTTTGGCGCTCCCGCTGGCGGCGCAACCGCTTTCGGTGTATTCGGAATTTGCTCGGATTGACGCCAAAGGCAAAGTGACCGCTCCCGCGGAACCGCGCGAGATTTTGTCTCCCGCGTTGGCCCGTAACGCGTTTGCATCGTTTCAAATCGTGGTGGAACCGTCAGACGCCGCGCTGCCGTGGCAGCTTTACGTCGCGCAAAACCCAGAGAACGCGGTGCAGGTAACGCTGTATCGCGAATCGGGAGACCGGCTGGAGAAGGCCACCCAGCCGATATCGGGCACAGGAACGCAGGTCTTCTGGATCGACATCTACACGGCTCGCAATGCGCCCGTGGAACGAATCAAAGTCGAGCCGCAGTTACACATCAATAACGACTGGGTGATCTACCCGATGGAGGGCCGGATTATGGACGCGATCATTCCGGATCCGCCGACCGGTGGTTGGCCCCAGGGAATTGCCGCGCCCGCCGACGTGATGCGCGGCTTCGTGTGCGGCACGCAGTTCACTGCGGGAGTGGCTCCGAAAGATCCAACGCAAGCCACTTTGCGGTTCCGCAATGCACAGCAGGATCGGGCGTTGGCAGGCAAGGCCGCAAAGCCCGAGTTACAGGAGCGATTCGGTGCCTGCGACGCGGTGCCTCCTGCGGACAACCCGGAGTGGTACCACCGTGTTCGGGACTTCCTGTTCCGCCTGAAGTAGGTCACAGCCTACAGTTCCTCACCCCTCGCAGCCTGCCCGCGCAGCAGAAAGGTCTTCGGAAACCGGCCTGTACCGCAAACCTTGAATGAGCCGAAATCCTTGAACCACTCGCCATCCGGTGCGTTCGGCTCGGACTGCCGCCACAGTTTCAAGTGGATCAAATCGGACGTGGATATCTGGCGCTCAGCAGCGCGTTGAAACAGGTGATCGCGGAGCGCAACGGGAAGGTCCGTCCACTGGATCTTCGGCATTACTCGCCGAAGGTAAGTCGGGCGAGTTCCTCTTTGAGACGTTTCTGCTCAAGTGGATCAATGGACAGCGCCAATCTCTCCACTAATTCAGCATAGCGACGGGATTCCAGGCCGGATTCGATTAACTCAGCGACCACGCGGTCTTCGGTGGTGTGTTGCGATTCGGCGATCGCTCGCACGCGTTCGACGGTCTGAGGAGATAGGTCCAAAACCATACGCCTTCAGAATAGCGCTATTCGCCGATACCGGAGATTTTGACCAACGGCTTGGAGTGGTGCTCTTCGCTCACCGGAGACTTCAGCGTTTGCGGTTTGCGCCAGGAATCAAAATACGAAATCTGGTGCACGCAACTGACCGTGCAGAGCGGGGCGCAGGCCTTTTCGGTATTGTATTCGCGAGCCACATCGGCCAGCGTGTATTTCTCGAGCGCGATGCCTGGATACCCACGCTGCTGCGAGCAGTAGTGCACCAGCCCGTCCTCGCAAATATACATATAGCGGGCGCCCGCGCGGCAACGCCAGTCGTTCGGTTGGCCAGCGGCGATAGCATCCTGGAAGCCGTTGAAGCGAGCGAAATTGCGCTTCTCCATGGCTTTCATCTCGTGATACACGGCACGTTCACGCTCGCCTAAAGGACGGAGCTGACCGTCGCCGTCATGGATGATGCCGACGGTTGCGGAGAAGCCTAGCTCGATCGCTCGGCGTCCGACGACTAATGCGTCATCGGGGTTGTGAATACCGCCACCAACCACGCTGTTGATGTTGACGTGAAACTCAGCATGCTCGGCGAGCATTTGCAGCTTCTTATCGAGAACCTTGAGGCTCTTCTTCGACACGTCGTCCGGCATGACGTTGTCGATGGAAATTTGCAGGTGATCGAGACCGGCGCGGTTCAGGCGCTGGATGCGATCCGGCATCAGGTTGTAGCCGTTGGTGATCATGCCCGCGATCGATCCACGACTGCGGACGGTGGAGATCAGCGTGTCGAGATCCGGATGCAGTAGCGGCTCACCGCCGGAAAAAGTGATGATTTTCGTTCCGAGATCGGCCAGGTGGTTCAGGCGCGCAACCATCGTGTCGGTCGGAACCGGCTTCGAGTAATCGTCATACTCGTTACAATACGTACACGATAAATTGCAGCGGCGAATCGGAATGATGTGCGCCATGATCGGGTGAGCGGTGGAGACAGCTCCGCTCGCAATCATTTTCAGTTCGCGCATTCGCCGGGAGAATGCATGCACCCCGCGCCGCAATCGAAAAGCCGTATCTGACATGGAACTCTTACTATTTAAGCACGGTCGGCGTGTGGCCGGGGTACTCGCGGCCCTAGGAGTCCTGTGGATCGGCACACAAGGCATCCATCGGAGCCTGTGGCTGGATGAGGCCTGGGTGGCCAACTCCATTCATGCCAGTTCGTTAGCGGAAATGTTCTGGCGCGGCGAGTGGCTCCAGACCAGCCCACCGTTGTTTCTGCTAATCGCGCGCGCGGCGGTGGGCGTGTTCGGTTTGTCCACGGAAACGCTGCGAGCGGTTCCCCTGCTGTTCGCCTGCATCGCGGGGATTGCAATTTGGCGGGCCGCCGGACGGATAGCTCCACTCGCGGTTGCGGCGCTGCTGTTCCCGAGCGTTGCGGTGGAATACTTTGGAGCGTTCAAGCAGTACGGAGCTGAGGCCGCGGCGGTGACGCTAGCTTTGTGGGCAACGGTGGAATACAGGCGGCTCGGCTTCGTTTGGTACTGCGCGATCATCACGGGACTTCTGCCGCTCGCGTATCCTTTGGCGTTCCTGCTACCGGGGCTGATCTGGTTCGTCTGGCGCGAGGACGGAGTGCGACGCGCAGTGATTCTCGCGACCAGTGCGGGCGCGATGCTGACGGGGCTGTACTTTTTCTTCATCCAGCCCAACGTCGAGCCGAGCCTGTGGAGCTACTGGAGCGGCAGCTTCGACGAAGCTTACACCCCTGGAGTCTGGCTATGGATCGCGGCCAGCGCGTTCCTAACGATTCGAGCGGCCTTGCAAAAGAAGTGGGTCGCGTTCGCGTGTGCCCTCCCCTGCCTGCTGTTGGTCGCTGCGGAACTTCTAGGTTGGTATCCGGCGAGCCCTCGTACTCGGCTCTTCGTGCGACCTTGCTTCATCCTCGCAGCGGCGATGTTTCTGGAAGAGTTCAGGGATTGGAAATGGTTGCCATCGGCCGTCGCCATTGCGCTCACCGTGTTCGCTGTATCGACGTATCGCAGCGAGCCGTTTGAAGATTACCCGGCTGCGGTTGCGTATCTCCGAGCTCACGTCGCACCCGGAGACTTGTTATTGGTGCATCCCGATGCTCGCCAAGGATTGCTGCTTTACGCACCCGACTTACCCGCGCGCTACGGCAACACCGGCTGGCCATGCTGCGCACGCGGGCGCGTGCCTGTAAAGTCTACCGAAGCCGCCGTACAGAATGATCTTGCGCGGCTGGTTCCCCCTGAATTTCGCGGACGAGTGTGGCTCTTCTACGCGAATCGTCCCCTGCACTGGGAATACCTCGGACTGAACGAAGGCGAACTGTGGCGCAAGCTTCTATGGGATCGTGGCTGCCCGCCGGAGGAATACGTCGCACTGCCGAATATCGCGATCAGCCCTATGCAGTGCGGCGCACGCTAGGTAGAGGTTGCGCCGACAGCCTGAAGCCTGTCCCACCAAGCCGCCACAGATTGTTGAGAACGGGTGGGACAGGCTTCAGCCTGTCGGCCCTTTTTGGAGCCGCCAAGTGGGCGGCCACTCTGGCAGTATTCTACACTCCGTAGCGGCCTTTGAGGCCGCAGCAGCCAAGGTGGCTGCCCCACTCCATTAAGCGGTCAATGCTCTAGGTCGCTTCTTCGGCCGACTCGCCTTCAGCGCCAAGCCTTGCGCGACCGATGTGAATTCGCTTCCGGTCTTAATCTTCTCAGCTCCAAAACGTTGCTCGAAGATCGCCCGCACAGCGGGCACGAATGACGAGCCGCCAGTGAGGAACACGCGATCCACCTTCGTAGGTTCCACCCGACAGGTCTGAAGCAAACCGTCCACACAGCCTTCGATCGAGGTCAATTCTTCCGTGATCCAGCGTTCGAAATCAGGCCGCTTCGCTACCGCGTCGATGTCGATGACGCTGTCCCCGAAGTGGAACAACGTGGACCCATGCGCGGAGAGGTCGATCTTGGTCTTCTGCACGGACTGATGCAGGCGGTAGCCGAGATCTTCGTTCACCAGGTGTAGCAGCGCCTCGATCTTCTCCGGTTCCAGCGCTTGCGCGCGGACACTTTCCAGCATGTTCATCGTGTCCTTGGCTTTCAGGAACGACAAGTGATGCCAGCGTTCCAGTTTCGAATACACCCACGTAGGAACGGGCAGGATCTTGTTCACCGAACGCATCGACGTGCCAGCACCCAGATACGGCGACACCAGATAGCGCACGATCTTGGCATCAAACGCATCGCCCGCGATGCCCACGCCTGCATTACCCAGCAGGTCTTTCGCCGCGCGGCCCTTCCGCAGGATCGACGGACCCACGCGGATCAACGTAAAGTCGCTGGTGCCGCCGCCGAAGTCACCGATCAGAATAAGTTCGTCTCGTTCCAGCGTGGATTCGTAGTAGTGCGCCGCCGCGACCGGCTCCATCTCAAATTCGACGTGTTCAAAACCGGCGAGCGCGTAGGCATTCCTGAGGCGACCTTCCGCATAGACGTTGTCGTCTTCACTGGACGCCCCCACGAACCACACTGGACGGCCCGCTACGGCCGACGTGATCTTGACGCCGAATTGCTGCTCGGCTTTCTCACGCAAGTCACGAAGGATGCGCGCGATGAGTTCCTCGATCGTGATGCGAACTCCGAAGACTTCGGTGCTCTGCAACGTGCGACTGGTCAGGAACGACTTCAGCGACTGAATCAGCCGCCCCGCCGTCTCCCGCGCCAGATAGCGCTCAATCCCGGACGGTCCCGTCGAGGAAAGTAGCTTGTTCTTGTTCTGCTCGCGGACTTTTTCCAGGTACAGCAGCGAGCGGTAGCTCTCGGTAGTCCCGCCCAGGAAGGGGAAGCGGACCAATTCCACTTTGGAGTCGCCGGTACAACGGGCGATGGAGCTGTTTGTCGTCCCGAAATCTATCCCGACCGCAGCCCCCGAAGTCATTCTTCTCATTCTATCGGCAGTACTCACCGTACTCCCAAAATTTCCAGAGAATACTTCCTCGGGCAAGCCACTTAACCATGTGGGTCGACTCCTCTCCTTTCTCCTGTGTTTAGCTCTGCCCATCTGGGCCCAGGATCCGACGGCGCTGCAACTGCGTGTCGTGCAGAGTGAGGGGGCGGTCTACGCAGCAGGATCGCGGGCCACGCGCGGCGTGATCGTGGAGGTCACGGACGAAACCGGCAACGCCGTGGCAGGCGCAACGGTCACATTTCGCTTGCCGGATCGCGGACCGTCGGGGCAATTTGCGTCGGGAAATCGCACGGAAATCGTGAGCACGGGCGACGACGGTCGCGCCGAGGCGTGGGGCATGCAGTGGGGCTCGGAAGCGGGCGCATTGGAGCTTCGCATCACGGCGGCGAAAGGCGCAACGCGCGGAGGCGTGATCTGCGGCCTGTTTCTTTCTGACGCTCCGGTACTGAAAAGTTCGTTGCAGCCGGCTCCACAGAAAGCGAGCGGCAGCAAGAAGAAGATTTGGATTACGCTCGCGCTGGCAGCTGCGGCGGGCGTGGCAGTGATTGGCGTGGCGGGTTCCCAGGTCCCGACGGCCATCTCCCCGGGCACTATCGAGAGCGTAGCGATCGGCTCACCTTCGATCGTGATTGGGCGGCCATGAGAATCGCGTTTTTGCTCTTCAGCCTTTGTGCATTCGGACAGGTGGAGACGCCGTCGATCGGCAGCATGCTCGACGCGTCCGGGCAGTTGCGGCCCGTGTACGGCGTCGCTGGAAACTTTGTTTTAGGCCCTCCCATTTCTGACGCCGTGTTGGACCCTCTCCCCAACACGGCGGGTGCGGTGCTGCGGCTGGCGCACGCCGCGGTCTTTGCGAACGACAACGAGTTGGTCTTGCGACGCGCGGACGCGAGTGAGGTTCGGTTCCCGCTAGCCGGCGTGACCGCCTTCCGCATGATGTCCGCGGACTGGGTGCAGGTGATCACCGCTTCGGGCAGCTACGCACTGCGCGTCGAACCCAACCGTGAGGCCTTATTCGCATTGCCGGGAACTGCGCGTGCGGAGGTCCGGCGGCGATGATTCGGTTGTGGCTTATCACAACGTTGCTGCCCATCGTCGGACAGGCGCAACTCGTATTGTCGGTAGTCGACGGCACCAATGAAACGCCCCTCGCGGCGAACTCTGTGTATCAACTGCGCGCCATGGAATCGGGCGACACGCAGTCGATTCGCTTGCGCGTGCGGAACGCCGGAACGCAGCCAGCAGAAATCACACGCTTCTTTGCGGACGGGACCGGATTCTCCTTAAATCGCCCTCTGCCACCACAGACTCTCGCGGCTGGCGGCTTGCTGAATGCGACGCTCACCTTCGACGCGGTGATGCCCGCCAACTACAGCGCGAACCTGCAACTCAACGGGCTAAGCGTGCTCGTGCTGGCCAGCGTAACGGCAGGCCCGGTGTTGACCATCCCGGCGAACTGCATGGGCGTAGCGGCCAACTCGATCGACTTCGGAATCGTGACGCGCGGCCAGCCACGGACCTGCTCCCTGACACTGTCCAACCCTACGACGCAGGCGATGACGATCGCTACGATCACCGTGAGTGGGGCGGGCTTTTCCAGTTCCGGCATCACGGCTCCGTTGGCGCTTGCGGCGGGACAGTCGGCTTCGTTCGCGCTGCAAGTCGCATCGCAAACCGTCGGCGTGGTGACAGGCACCCTGCGTATCCAAGCGCGCGATTATGCGTTACGTGCCACTTCGGTCAATGCTCCTCTGCCGACACCGATCTTTGAGTTTGAATCCTCGGCCCCGGCCAGCGGGCAACAGCGTAAGCTGACCCTGCGCCTGCCGTCGCCTTCCACCATCACAGCGTCAGGCCAAGTAAACCTCGCCTTCACCGCCAATTCCATCCTCGCGGCAGACGATCCCGCGGCGATGTTCGTCGAGACTAGCTCGAGGCAGATCGAGTTTGCTGTCGAAGAGGGCAAGACCACCGTGACGTTGAACGGCCAAGCCGCTGCGACATTTCAAACCGGCACCACCGCGGGGCGTATTCGCTTCACACTCTCCGGAATCGCATCGGGCTTCGCCAGCGAGCCAGAGGCGACCATGATTCTCGCTCCGATTCCGATTGTCATCGACAAGGCACTGCCCACCCGCTTTGCCGATCGCGTGGAGGTCGTCTTTATCGGATTCGATAACACGTTCTCCGTCGGCCCCATGGTATTTCGCTTCTTCGATAGCGCAGGACAGCTGGTCACAGCGGGGATTCCGGTCGACTTCACCACTGCCTTTCGCGACTTCTACACACGCACTCCCGGCGGCAGCACGTTTCAATTCGCGGTGAAGTTCCCAGTGTCGGGCAACAGCTTTGCAATCGCCAGTGTAGAGGTCGATTTATCCAACTCGGCAGGCACCGTGAGAACCTCAAGACTCGCATTCTGATGCTAGAGTTGAGGAATGGCGTTTTGCCCGAAATGCGGCTCGGCAACCGAGGGTTCGTTTTGTCCGGCCTGCGGCGCGCAGGTGAACTCTGCGGCGGCACCCAGCGCCACTCCCGCCCCCCCGTTGGACGACCACATCGTGAACGCGCTTTGCTACCTGGTGTGGCCACTTACTGGTGTGCTCTTCCTGGTGTTAGACCCCTATAAAACCAATCGAGCCGTTCGGTTCCACGCAATCCAGTCGATCCTGGTGTTCGTCGCGATCTTCGCTGGCTTCCAGGCCCTGCAATTCCTGGCGTTTACCCCATGGGTCGGATTATTTTTTTCGCTCATCACGTTGGGTTATCCGATTGGAGCGTTCATGCTCTGGATATTCCTAATGATCAAGGCCTACACGAAAGTTCGCTTCGTGGTGCCGGTGCTGGGCGCGCTGGCGGAATCTCAGGCGTAGCCGAATCGAGGCAGCGTGCGTCTCACATTCATGAAGTTTGTTGCCTGTTCGCTCCTGGCCTGTGCCGCAGTCGCGCAAGTCGCGGTCTTGGGAATTCCGCGCGTCGATTTAGTTGAGTTTTACGGGCTGCACCACGTCACCCAGCTCCTCGCACGCCAAGCGCTCGGGGTTAGTGTAGGCGATCCCCTGCCCCCGTCCAAGGGCGACGCGGAGGAGAGGTTGCTCGACATCGACCGCGTCATCAGCGCGCGGCTCGAAGCGGTGTGCTGCGAAGGCGGCAAAAACATCCTCTATGTGGGCATCGAAGAGCGGGATGCGCCTCGCTACGAAGTTCGCGCGGCGCCCGGCGGCGCACAGGCCTTGCCAGAGGCGGTTCTAAACGCCTTCACCAAGCTTCAGGCCGACACGAGAGGAACCGAGTTTTCCTTGGCATCGCGAACGCCGACGGCCTTCCCCGCTCTGATGGATCAGCATCTGCAGATTGCGCGCGAGGTCCTGCGCGATTCCGGCGACGAGTATCAACGCAACGCAGCGGCCTACGTGGTTACCTATGCGCGCAACAAGGCCGACATCGTCGAAGACCTACACGAAGCCTTGACGGACAATGATGCGATCGTGCGGACCACAGCGCTACGCGGTTTGATGGCGCTCTCGCAAACTGGCGTGCGCGTTTCTCCAACTTGGTTCGTGCCCATGCTGCAGTCGCTGGCTTGGTCGGATCGAACCCAGGCCGTGTGGGCTTTGGAGATGCTGACGAGGGACCGCGACGTCGTTGCCCTCAGTCGCATTCGCGGCGAGGCTCTCGACTCACTGATCGAGATGACGCGCTGGCAGACCGAGCAGCACGCGTATCCAGCGTTTATGCTGGTAGGGCGAGTGGCCGGGATGACCGACTTGAATATCCGCGACGCCTGGTTGCGGGCGGGGCGCAATACGGTGATCGATCAGGCACTCAAAAACGCGAGGTGAAGATGCTGAATCGAAGAGAGTTCGTCGGAGCGGTGGCTGGGACTTTGGCCGGAGCAGCAGCCTTGCAGGCGCAGGATGCACCTCCCAATTGGGGCAATCCCGTGATCGACATTCATCACCACTGGCGGCGTCCTGTAGAACTGAATCTGGCTCACATGAACGGCGCCGGGATCACGCGATCACTGCTGCTGACCGAAGCATCGCAGGACGCAGAAGCCGCAGCCATGCCCAAGGACCGGTTCGCGCGCTTCACCAGCGTAAACGTAGCGCAGGCTGCCCGCTTGGACGCGAATATGGACGCGTTGCGCAAGGCCATTGCAACCGGTTCGCTGGGCTTCGGCGAAATGAAGTCGCAAGTGGAAGTTGACGGCCCGGAGATGCGGCGCGTATTCGCACTGGCTGCGGAACTGGGCGTGCCAGTGCTGATTCATTTTCAGGAAGTGAATCAGACGACCAGCGTCGGGACCTTCAATCGTGGCTTGAGCCGCTTCCCCGCTTTGCTGAAGGAATTCCCCAAGACCATCTTCATCGGACACGCAGATAACTTCTGGGCCAACACCAGCACCGATGTACCGAACGATACGGCCTATCCTTCCGGCCCCATCAAACGCAGCGGACTCACCGATCGCATGTTGTCCGACTACGAGAATCTGTGGGGTGACTTAGCGGCTTACTCCGGACGCAATTTCCTGGCTCGCGATACTGACTTCTCAGCGGATTTCTTAAAGCGACATCAGAATAAGCTCATGTTCGGCAGCGATTGTTTCTGCTCCGACGGCAAGGGTACGGGACAGACCAATCCGCTCCCGCTGATCGCCGGGAAATGCGTGGCTCGCGAAACACTAGGCGCTCTGAAGCAATTGACTGCCCCTGATGTCTTCCGCAAAGTAACCTGGGACAACGCCATGCGCCTACTGAAGCTGGCGTAAAACCCCCACGCCAATCTGGCCGTGCAGGTTTTGATCGGGACTCGCGACATCGCCCCCCCCGAACCACACGCGAATGGCTCCGTCAGTTTGCACTTCGACCGTTGGATCCGCAACCACCTTGCTATTCCAGCCCTGGTCGCCAGCGATCACCACGTCCGGAACACGTGTCCAAGCAATACCGTCGGCAGATCGCGCCAGCCCGATGCGGCGTTGTTCGTCTCGCGCGCGACCCGTGTAAAGCATCCACCAAGCGCCACCAGAGTTCCACACAGCAGGCTCGCCCAGTTCTTCATCAAACGCCCCCGCAACCCCTTCAAGCACGGGATTCGCTCGCAGCTTTTCCCAAGTAACGCCGTCCGTGGATCGCGCCACGCCCAGACGCTGACGCGCGGCCCGATCCTGGCCGAGATAGTAAAGATAGAAATGCTCGCCCGCCCGGATCACATAAGGATCGGCCACCGCGCGCTCATCGAAACTGCCGTAGGGCCCTGTTTCGAGTACGACGCCTTGCCGCGTCCACTGCTTGCCATCGCGAGAGCGTGCGAGCGCCAAGCGCAACGGATAGCCGGTTTCATACCAGTAAAGAATCTCATCGCCGACCACCAAAGCGGACCCGTTCGCCGCGATGTAATCTTGCCCTGCGGACAACACTCGCCCTTGCTTGGTCCACGCGTGGCCATCGGTCGACGTCGCGGCGGCGGTGTGCCACGATTTGCCATCGAACTCGGAGTAGAAATTCCAGTAGGCAGCGTAGAAGCGCACGACCGAGGGATTGAGGACGTCGGCAGCCTCCCCGCGCTCGATCACGGGGTTTGGAGCGGACTGCCACTGAAAGGGCCCCGCAGGTCCGGAAGCCTGCGGGGCCGGTAATGTGAAATCCGAATATCGACCGCAGGCGGCCAAGAGAAGGAATGCGATCAGTGCGGCGAACCGCTTCAAAACGGCACCCGAAGCGTGAGCGTCGCGCCCTCGCCCGGGCGCGAATCCAGTGACAGTTCGCCGGCCAACATCTTGATGCGGCGCTTGATGCTCACCGGACCCAGACGCGCGGCTTCGAGCTCCTCCAGGTTGAATGCGCCTGCAAAGGGGAACCCTCCGCCGTTATCGTCAATCACGATTTCGACGGCACGCCCGCGGCGATGCGCCCGGAGAGCCACGCGCGTGGCACCCGAATGTTTCTGGATGTTGTTGAACGCCTCGCGGACAATTTGCAGGATTTCGAGCGAGACGTCCACTTCCTGCGGATCTTGCAATTCTTCGCCGGTAAACGTGCTGGTGATCCCCGTGTCCCGCTGGAATGTGTCGGCGACGCGCACCAGGGAAGCCGCAAGGCTCATGCCTTCATCGGGCGGACGCATCGTGCGCACGAACTGGCGAAGGTCGGCGACTTGGCTTTTGCAGAGTTCCTGCAGTTGGAGCAACTCTTGTCTCGCGGTCTCCATATCCCGCTCCATCCACTTGCGGACGATTTCGAGACGCAGCTGAAAGCCGACAAAGTTTTGCAACGGTCCGTCATGGAAATCCGCCGCGATGCGTTGCCGCTCAGCTTCCCGTGAGCTCAGCGCTTGGGATCGGATGACCACGTTGTGCCGCAGCGTGGTGGACATGCGGCCTTCCAGATAGACCCGGTAAACCGCGCTGCCGATCGCGAGCGCTCCCATGGATAGGACCGAGAAGCCGAGTGAAGAAAATCCGGTGACGGCGAGCGTGAAAACAAAAGCCCCGCCGACCGCCAGGCAGACGCGGATCAGGTCATGCAGCAGAATGATCGACGCCAGCAGACTCGCGCACGCTAGAGGCGCTTGGAACCCCGTCGGAGCGATCCAGACCCACAGACCGAAGTAGGCCGCATCCATCGCGATGGCGCCGAACCCGCGCAAAGACGACTCGTAGCCAATGTCAATGAGTTCTATCGCGGAGTAGACAGCGTGGAGCGCAAGTAGTCCGACAACCAGGTTAAATTCCAGGCCCGAAACTCGCAGAAACGCCCCGGTGCACAGCAGTGAAACACTCAATCGAGCGATGCGGAGAGCGAATCGCCCTCTGTAGGGAACCATGTCTATCGCTGATAAAGGTACAGCCGATGGCTGCGGCCTTCGCCGTCATCGTCCACATCTACAACACGCGTTGCTTTCCACGCGGAGAACTCGAAGTCGTGTGCCACGACGCGAGCGCCTTTCTTCAACTGCTTATCGAAAATCGGCGTCACCAGGCCATTGCCGACAGGCAGCAAGTACACAGTGATCAAGTCGGCCGATTCATAGTTCTGCTGCAATAAGTCGCCGTGGATGATGCGCGCCAGATTCTCGAGACCGAGCGTCTTGATGCGCTCTGCACTCTGCTTGGCCAGCGATTCGTCGAACTCCACCCCGATCGCGTTGGCCTTGTACTTTTGCGCTGCCATGATGACGATGCGCCCGTCGCCCGAACCCAGGTCGAACATGCGTTCGCCTGCTTTCAGACCGCCAAGCTGCAACATCTTATCGACCACTAATTGCGGGGTCGGATAGTAAGGAGCCAGTTTATCGGGATCGCTCGCTTGGGCCTGGAGAAGGTGCAGCGCCGGAAGCGCAAGTGCGGCGGCGAGAAGGACGAAGTTCTTCATTAAGGTTCAATATACACCCGGACACGATTGCTCTCTTGTCCGCCGACCTGAAGAAACAGTTCCGCGAAGCCGTATTGCAAGGTCGCCGGTACTTCGAGTTCCACCAGATAGACGCCGCTGTATCCCGGCCACAAAACCGCCCGCAGGACTTCAACGGGTTCGCGATCGAGGAAGGCGGTCACAGGCGCGACCACTTGCGGCGAGTTGTCCATGGGAGCAGGCGTTCCCGCCGGCCAATCCGGACGCACGCGACCAAGCCCAACGGCCATGATCTGCACGCGCGAGTGCGAGTGCGCAGGATTGCCGCCATCGAGCCGGATGCCGCGCTCGTCTTGCAACAGCGGAGTGCCGTCGGCCTCTAAAATCGCAGGAGCCACGGCCTGCAACGGGATCGCAGGAAAATCGCGGCGACCCTGGGGACCGCTGATGGTAACGGCGAGGCTACTGCCCGTAGCGTTATAAGGAACCTGGATCTCTGACTTGCTGTCTTCCGAATGCAGCACGGGAATGTTGAGGCCCCCTGCAGTCGCCGAATCGACACGCGCGCCCATCACACTGAAGAGTGTTCCGGGAGCCGCTGCGCGCGAAAGCAAGTCCGCTGCGCTGACCACGCGAGGATCGGTCATCCGGTGCGGAGCCATCGACGCAAAGAGTCCGAGTCCTTCGACCGCTGCCCAAAGCTGTGTTTGTCCCGCATCGAGCCGAACATCGGTGACGCGCGCAGCAGGCAGGCCCGCCAGTGCCGTCCAACGAGGCAGTGCTCCGAACGTACCCAGCTCCATGCTGCCGGAGAATGCACCCGCATCGGTCGCGACATAAACGGCGTTGCTGGCGCGATCCGCCGTGATGCCATTCACGGAAACATCAGGCAGGTTGTTGGTCACCGTGTCCCAACCACCGCCACCGTTGATGGTATGCAGAATCGTCTGCGGCGCCAAGGCCGCTCCCGGTTTGGAGGCAAACACAGCGACCGCAATCCGCCAGTCGCTGGGATCCACCCAGATGGCATTCACTCGCCCGCGTCGCGGATCTGGGGAATGCGTCCAAACTTCCTGCGAAAGATCTGCCGTGACACTCACGCGTCCATTGACGTCGCCCGCGTACACCACGCTGCCGCTCACCGCGACGGCCGTCACCTGAACCCCCAGCCGCGAGGACAACGCTTTGCGCAGGTCCTGTTCCATGAGCGCATCGACGCTCGAAGAAAGGCTCCACGCCCGGCGCTCTCCCGCGAGCCATTCCAAAACCATCCCGCCGGCCAACTCGATCCGGGGACCCGTGGGACCGGCCGGTACGCTCAAAATCCGAGGCCCAGGAAGATTGGGCAGCGAGTCATTCAGTCCATGCCAGGACCGTCCGCCGTCCAACGAGCGAAAAACCCCTGCCCCGCCGACCACCGTAAGCTGGTCGGGATTGACCGGGGAAACCGCCAGATCGCGCAAACCATCGCCGATGATGGAGGCTCCCTTGTACCCCGTGATGTTTTCCCAATGTCGGCCGCCGTCGTCCGAGCGATACGCAAAGCGTCCGAAGGCGTAGACCCGTAAAGCGTCCCGCTGGGCGATCCGGACCTGCGCACCGTCTTCCGGCAGCACCCGAGCCGTATCCTGCGGCACGGGCGGAACTAGCGTGTCCAAGGGAAGCGCCTGCCAAGTATCAAAATCCGAGGTTTCGAAGAAGCGCTTCAGCCCAGTACGGATGTGCAACGTGTTGCCATCACTGGAGTACCAGACTCGTTCTACGGGTCCCGTCGCCAGATCGGCCAACCCAAGCTCCACCGCCGAGGTCCCAACCGGTCGCCAATTCGGGCGCGTTTGGGCGACCGCCAACCCGGCTCCCAGGAGCAGGAGGGCGGCGTGTCTCAGTACTGTGGCAGAGTTACCCACGAAACATGTCCATTGTACCCTTAATTGATCGGCTGTCCGGCTCCGAAACTACTGAATCCAATAATCCTAGATCCGGACTAAGGGTTTCGGCTCACTACTTGCACTGCAATTTGATGGTAGACTTTTCTCTATGACCGGGAACTGCCAGTCACGATCGGCCAAACTGTCGCTACTCGCGGCAACGACGCTCTTCGTGTGCCCGGCCTTCGCCGACAACTGGTTCTCCGACGCCGCCGAACATGCCGCTACTGCTAAGACGGTACAAGGGCAGGTTTCGGTTGAAAGAGATATGCGCCAATGGGCGTTGGTAGTGAACGACCAGGTCAAACCCCAGGAAACCATCATCACTGGCAAAGACGGCCACGCCATCTTCCAGGTGACCGACGGCAGTACGTTCGAAATGTACCCCAACGCGAAGCTGGTTTTCCGCAAGACCCCAGGCAACTGGCGCGATCTGCTGGAAGTCATGCTGGGACGCGTGCGCGTGCAGATTGAGCACATCGGAAACACCCCTAATCCCAATAAAGTTTGGACCCCGACCGCGGTGATCTCGGTTCGCGGCACCGTGTTCGATATCGACGTCAACGAAGACGACGAATCCACACTGGTCACGGTAGAAGAGGGTATTGTGGACGTCGGTCATGCCTTGCTGGGTAGCAACGTAAAGCGCACATTGCGCGTCGGCGAATCGATTCGCGTGTATCGCGACCAGCCGGTGGCGCAGCACATGGACAAGAACAACGCGCTGCGTCAAGTGTTACGCATCGCAATGGAAGCAGTTGCTGTGGTCGCGCGAGGCCCCAGTGGTAGTTTAGGTGGAATCAGCGGCCCGGGCAGCATTCCGGGTGGTGGCGTCGGTGACACTGGACCGACCACTCCTCCGCCGCCTCCTCCTACAATTGGAATCCCCCCGCCCCCCACGGGTTTACCGTCGCTCCCGTAGCCTACGCTCCAGCTGCGCGAGAGATACTGGAAGGAACTTGTATATGAAGTTATTCCTCGTGTGCGGGCTTTTTTCACTCTCCTTGATCGGTCAGGACGCCGCTTGGGAAAACATACCCCATGCAGCAAATCTCGCAGCCCAGGCAGCCCTTCTCAAGCCGTTGCTGGACCAGTTGAAGCCCGAGGAATGGTTGGCCAAGGGCGCTCCGGAAACCTATGTCACGCACCTGAATGGCGCCCAACGGGAACTGGCGGCCTTAACAGCCTCCGCAACCGAACTGGATCGGCAGCCGCAAAAGCTGACAGCCGCGCTCGATACGTACTTCCGCTTGCAGGCCTTGGAATGGCGCTTTGAGTCGTTGATCGCAGTGGTCAGTAAGTATCAGAACCCCGCCATCGGAGACCAGTTACTCAGCGTGCTGCGCGGCAACGCGGCGAATCGCGACGGACTGAGAGTCTACATCACCGAACTAGCCGCTCGCAGGGAGCAGGAATTTACCATCGTCAATCAGGACGCGCAGAGCTGCCGCACGCAGCTAAGTCAGATCCCCACGGCTGCGCGCCGCAACGCAAAGGGCAAATGAGCGAACCTTCTTCTATGACAGCTGCCACGCCGGCACCAGCCTCCCCCGGAACTTTTTCCTGCAGCATCTGCGGCGAGCCTTCGTCCGACATCTGCATCCACTGCACCAAGGATGCCTGCGCCAACCACCTGTGCCCCAAGTGCCATCGCTGTAGCGACTGCTGCAACTGCGAGCAACGGCGCAACGCTGAATAACCGATGCGCCTGCGCGAGCAGCGAAGGATCGAGAAGCGCGCACGAACCCTCGCGCATCGAAAGCTCTGCCCATGGCCAGAGTTCCTGAATGCCAGCCCCGAAAAGTTCCTCGATATCGCTTCAGATCGAGATCGCCCCTGGTTGATGCGTGGAAGCAAGCAACCCCCGCTCTGGTCGCGGCGAGCCAGGAACCCGACGTCCGAATTCGCTTCTGGGCTGCCTTTGGCTTGGGTGGTATGCACGACCGCAAGACTGGGAGGCGCCTTGATCCACGGGCCCGGGCAGCGCTAGAGTCCTTGCTCGACGACAAAGAAGTCCCTCCTGGTAACTGGTATTCGGTGGGGCAAGAAGCGCTCTCGATGTTGGCAACCTTTGTCCCTCGTTATCGCGAGTGGGAAGCGCGCGAAATGGAGCGGATTAGGAAGGATCCAGACGCATCCGAGAGTGACCGGCGGTGGGCGGACTCAAACTGAAAAAAGGCTTGACTCTATACCTAGGTACAGGCCGTAGACTCTGAATCAGATGGCACGGGGCGAACGCTCCGGCCACAAAATCAAAGGAGAATTACCAATTTCCACAACAACGACCCGCATGAATTGCTGCCCTTGCGCGTGCCCGAACTGCGGTTCGGGAAGCTGCGTTCCCGGCTGCTCCTGCTCCTGCAGCAAAAAATAGCGGGAGAAGGCGCCGAATTCTTGCTCCGCGACCTTCCGCAGCGTGTAGACTCGGGGCAGAGGAGAAACGTCATGCCAACAGAAGCGCCTCCGAAGAAGCAGTGTTGTTCCAAATGCGCGTGCCCGGAAGAATGCGGCTCGGGGAAGTGTCCACCTGCCTGCGACTGCAAGTGCGACTGCGGGTGCGCCTGCCCCTGCTGCAGGGCCTAACCGCCGGCAAACCGCCGAAGGGCTACCCAAAACTTAGCCCTTCGGCACCCCACCAACTCTTGACTTCGAGAGCGCTGCGCCCTATCATCCAAAAGGCTATAATCAACATGCGTTTCGGATGCAAAAGTAACTTGGCACTTGTCGTGCTCGCCAAGTAGTTGTAGGCTCTTAAAGCTTTGGAGGTTTTGATGAAATTGAAGATTGCTGTACTGGGCGCTGCGTTGGCCATGGTTGCCGCGCTACCCATGATGGCGCACCATTCGTTCTCCGCTGAGTACGAATCGAAGTCGATCACGATCAAAGGCAAGTTCACCAAGATGGAATGGGTCAATCCTCATTCCTGGGTCCATATCGATGTCATGGGCGCCGATGGTAAGGTCACTAGCTGGGCCGGTGAAACGCCGCCACCCAATGGCCTGTATCGCAATGGCTGGCGCAAAGACACCCTGAAAGAGGGTGAGACCATCGAGATCGTCGGCAACCCGGCGAAAGACGGAACCCCGCACATGTGGGCCTCGCAGGTCCGCTTGCTCGATCGTGCGAAGGATGCCAAGGGTGGACCGGCAACGCTGGGATTTGGAAGCCGCCCTCCGACCGAAGGTCCTCAGCCCGCCACCAAGTAAGCATCGCGTAGTTTTCAGCAGGGCACGGCCCACCGCAGCGTGAATTGGCGCAAACCGCGCCGACCAGGAACGCCACGGTGGGCCGTGATCGCGCTGGTAGCAATTGTTTCTCTCCGGAATTCCGAAGTCGCCACGTGAGCAAGGAGCGCGAATGAAGAAACGATTCATGGGTATGCTGGCGATGGCCGTGGTCGCAGCCAGTTCCGCGTGGCTTTTACCGACACCCGCGCAGGGCCAGGGGAAAGCCAAGTACAAAGCCCCCCGCGCTGACGATGGCAAGACCGCCAATCTGCAAGGCATCTGGATCGTGGACGCCTGGGACACCTCGCGCTACAGCCTGGAATGGCACAACGGCGCGACCAACATCCGTCCGGGCAAAGGGGCCATCACCGATCCAGCCGACGGCATGATCCCCTACACGCCTGCGGCTCACCAGCAGCAACAGAAGAACTTCAAAGACCGCTTCAACCTGGACCCCGTCAATCACTGCTACATGACCGGCGTCCCGCGCTTCGTCACCGGCGGCTTCCCCTTCCAGATCATCCAGACCCCCAAATACATCATCCTCGCTTCCGAATACGTGCACATGTTGCGCTACGTTTACATGGAGCGCAAGGATCACCAGTATGAAGGCGGTGTCGACTTCTGGAATGGCGATTCGATCGGCAAGTGGGAAGGCGACACCCTGGCCGTCAGCACCTGGAGCAATAACGATCAGACGTGGTTCGACGCCTCCGGCGATCATCACAGCGGCCAGTTGCGCGTCGAGGAGCGCTTCACGCGCACCGGCGCGGATACGATGAGCTACACCGCGACCATGACCGATCCCGGCGTCCTCACGCGGCCCTTCACGGTGAGCGTAACGCTGCATCGCAACACGAATCCCAACGCGCAGTTGATGGAATTCGAGTGCCACGCCTATCGCGAAGACGACGCGGCCGGCCAATAAGGAGCACCATGACGAAACGAACTCATAACTCGTTGGGATCCGCGTTGGCATTGGCAACGGCAGCCGTGGCGGTTGGCATGTTTGTGGCCGGTCCCGTGCCGATGACCGGCCAGCCACCAGGAGCCAAGGGAGCGAAGGAAGCTCCAGGTCCCGTGCCTCGCTTGAAGAACGGCAAGCCCAATATGAATGGCTTCTGGGGTCCTGTTTCGCCCGGTGGCAACGTCGACATCGAACCGACCGCGGGCAAGGGTGGAGCCAAAGCCAAGCAAAAAGGCGTGATCATCGACCCGGAAGACGCAAAGGTACCCTACACCCCCGCGGCTCGAGCGAAGTCCGACGACATCATCGCGAACCGCATGTTCCTCGAGCCCGAACTACACTGCTTCCCCTCCGGCGTGCCGCACAATATGTGGGTGCAGTTCAACTCCCAGATCGTGCAGACCAGCGACAATCTGGTGATCATGTGGGAATTCATGCACAGCCGCCGCATCATTCCGACCGACGGTCGACCCATCGACCTTCCTGCCAGCGTCCGCCAGTTCCAAGGCACCAGCAGCGGCAAGTGGGAAGGCGACACGCTGGTGGTCCACACTGTCAATCAGACGGACCGCACCTGGTTCGACACCAGCGGCCACTACGCGCCGAAAGACATCGACGTGGTGGAACGCATCACCATGATCAACGCCAACCAAATCCAATACGAGGCGACGGTGACTTCGCCCAGCGAGTTCACGCAGCCGATGAAGCTATCCGGCATGATCGCGCGCGCCAACACCAACGACCCGACTTACGAGCAGATGGAATTCGCCTGCATCGAAGGCAACAAGGATCTGGAGCATTACACGCAAGACAAGGGCGGCAAGGCGAAATACGTCGGCGGCCTGAAGCAATAAGTGAGGAGACCCAACATGGAACGACGCATTTTTCTGATGAGCGCGGGAGCCGCCGCTTTGTACACCTCGCGCGGGATCGCCGCGGAAACCAAGCCCGGCGTGACAGTGGAAACCTCGCTGGGCAAGATCCGGGGTCTGGCGATCGGCAAGGTACACGGCTTCAAAGGCATTCGCTACGGTGCCGACACCGCTGGCGCGCGGCGCTTCCTGGCTCCTGTGAAACCCGCTGCCTGGACCGGAGTGCTCGACGCGTTTGAATGGGGTCCCGAGGCTCCGCAGGCTTCCCCGCACACCGAGATCGCAGAGGTGTTAGCCACCGTCCCGCCGACACCCATGAGCGAGGATTGCCTGCGCCTCAACGTGTGGACGCAGAGCACCAGCGGCAAGCGCCCTGTGATGGTCTGGCTGCACGGTGGCGGCTTCACCAGCGGCAACGGCTCCTATACGATCTACGACGGCACGAATCTGGCGCGTCGCCAGGACGTGGTGATGGTAACGATCAATCACCGCCTGAATACGTTCGGATTCTCTTACTTCGAGGGCCAATCCGCGAACGTCGGCATGCTGGATACAATCGCGGCGCTCGAATGGGTGCGCGACAATATCTCGCGCTTCGGCGGCGATCCGTCGAACGTCACCATCTTCGGCCAGTCGGGCGGAGCGGGCAAGGTTTCCACGCTGCTCGCCATGCCCGGAGCTAAAGGCCTCTTCCATCGCGCGATCATTCAGAGCGGCTCGAACCTCGCGGGTGTGGCGAAAGCCGATGCCGTGAAGTCCACCGAAACGTTCATGGCCAAGCTGGGAGCAAAGTCGCTTGCCGATTTGCAAAAGCTCCCCATGGCGCAGCTGATTGACGCCACCAACTCCACCCCTGGACTGCGCACATCGCCCACAGTCGACGGCATTACGCTCCCCGGCGGACCCTTCTCGCCGACCGCGCCCGCGATTTCCGCGAATGTCCCGGTGCTGATCGGCACCACCGAGACCGAGATGACATTCTTCCCCAATACCCCCATGGATCCCATCGACGACGCGCAGTTGCTCACTCGCGTCAAAGCCGCCGCTCGCGCCAACGACGCGCAGGCCAAGGACTTGGTCGACCTCTATCGCAAAGGCCGCCCCGGCGTCTCCAACATCGACGTCGCGCTAATCGTAGAATCAGACACCCGCTTCCGCGTCGCGGTAACGACCCAGGCCGAACTCAAGGCCGCCCAACCCGCACCGGTCTACATGTACTACTTCACGTGGCGCACACCTGTGCACGACGGCAAGTTGAAGTCTCTCCACACCCTGGATATCCCCTTCGCGACTGCGAATGTGCAGGAATCCCCATCGATGACCGGCACCGGCAAAGATCGCCTCCCGTTGGAAGAAAAAATGAGCGGCGCCTGGGCGTCCTTCGCGCGCACCGGTAACCCGAATTATAAAGGGCTGCCAACTTGGCCGAAGTTCGACCCCAATACTCGGGCCACAATGATCCTGTCCAATGATTGCAAGGTGGTCAACGATCCCAACGGCGCAGAACGCAAAGCCCTTGCGGCACTCCGGCGAGCGTAGCGCACGGACTCGTCCGTGCCGCGTCGAGACTCATCTCGACGCCTGTCGCTAATTACAGCCTCTTCGGAGGCAGCCGAGTCGGAGCTAGGTCTACCCAGAGCCCCCGTCATACCTCGAGTTCGTCGAGCAGCAAGCGCGCCAACTTCATTTCGCCCTGCGAGTTCGAGTCCCTGTGGGAGCGTAGCTGTAAAAAGCGATCGCACAGGGAGTTAGACGTTCCGAACTCCGCTCGGACCGACTGAATTTCTAGAGCAAGCTCGCCTAGACGCTCAGCTTCAGCCCACTTGAACCACTTCTGGTACTCGGGAAAGCGATCGAGTTGCCCAAAGAGTCCGGGACGACCACGGGTGCTCTCTTCGAGGCAAGTCGTTAGCAACGCATGAAACTCCACTTCAAGACTGTCGAGTTCGCGGGCTTGCACCTTGGATTTCTTCGACATCTTATTTCGAAACTCCAGCAGTCGGCGGACCCGTAGGCGTGGCACTCAACTTGCGCCCATCCGGAAGCTCAACAGTGAAGCACTTCATCGCGTAGACCTCCCCGTCCTTCGCCCGAGCCCCCGTGCACGAAATCTCATCACCCGACTTCAGCGATTCCTTCGTCCACCCATAGCGCCGAAGCAAGTTCAGCGCCTCCGCCTCCAACGTCCACTTGTGCCCGTCAACTTCCAAGTAGATATAGGAATGCGGATTCATCCACCGAAACTCCGTGACCACGCCATGAATCGTGGTCGACTTCGTCATATCAAACGGGGCAGTAGAATGGTGCGCCCCGGCTTGCAGTGCGATCAGAAAGAGAGCGATCTTCTTCACTTGCTCAAACTACGGAACGCGGCCGTGACAAACGCATCGCCCGAGCCATACAGCGGATCATAATCGCGCGTGGGCTTGGCTGCGAGTACTTGTTCCAGAGTCATCCCCTTCTTCACCATATCCTGAATGCGGTCGCGCAGGATGGTCACCATATCGCGATACTCGACCAGATCGGCCTCGTCGCACACACGCCCGTGCGCGGGGATCAGCATCGTGCCGCCTTCCTGCTTGTCGGCGGGGATGGTCAGGTCGAGCAGCCGATTCAGCGCCGCGACGACGCCGTTGATCGTGCCGCCGTTCGCGACCTCGATGGATGGGTAGCGATCGGGTGAGAAAATCTCGCCTGTCGCGATTACGTCGGAGCGGCGGAAGAAGACGATGCTGTCGCCATCCGAGTGCGCGTGCGCCACGTGCAGAACTTGCGCGGCCTCGCTGTTCAAGAAGAGATCCTTGTGATCGCCGACATAGGTGTTGCCGGGCCAAGCGGTCGCAGGCGCCCCAGCTTCGGTCATGCTAGCCGTCACGTTCTCATGCGCCACGATGGCGGCAGGGAAGCCGGCGTTCGCACCTGCGACGTTGCCGCCCGTGATCGTCTGGCCCATCGCGCTTAGCGCTTCGTTACCGCTGGTCTGAGCTTTGCCCGCGCTGGTATTCACAATCGTGCGGATCGGCTTGGCGCTCAACGCTCGAATGGCAGCCTTAATATCGTCTCCAGCCAACGCATCCACCAGCAGGACCCCATCAGGACCAACCTGAACGGCCATGTTGCCCTGCGGACCGGTGAGCATGTGGACACTTCCCTGCACTGCCAGCGTCGACACGGGGGCGAACAAAGCCGCGGGCGCAATCTCTTGCGGCGACGAACCCGCTGTTCGATCCGGGTACATAGTCCCCGCGCCACCACGTTCCGGCTGACCTTCCAGCTTATGCGCCGTCGGAAATTCCTTCAAGAACGGATTCGTCCCCGGCAAGTGATGCGGCACGTAGCCTTGTGGACGAGGCACCTCTTCCACCGCCTCGCAGGGATACGGGTCGATTTGCTGGCGCAGGTCGAGTTCAAAGTCCGTCGAGCGAACGAACGGTTCGGTCAGATACACCGGATCGTACACGGTGCTGACCAGCGTCAGAGCCTCGCCGTGGCGAATCCAATGCTCCACCAAAGTCGCGCGGTCGCTGCGCGGAACCCCGTTGCGGCGAATCCAGCCGGTCTTGAGATGCGTGGTCGTCACCACAAGAATGTCGCCCTGCCAAACACCCGTGGAAAACCCCTGCCAGGTGTGCGGCGCGTTCGGACCCGGATGCGGACGCCCGTCCATCCAGATGGTGCGCTCCGGCGCCTGCCAGGAGATATGCGTGTGCCACGCGATCGTTTGCTGCGTCGCCGTGTCGACTTCTTTCCACAGACGCAAATTCGCCGGTCCACGGGGACCGTAATCCGAGGGGTGAGGCTTGCACTGATGCTCCGGCAAGGTAAGGATGGACGCGTCCCAGCTATCCGCCCGCATGCGAGCCTCGTCCGTTACCGGAAGCCCCAGATAATCGCCGATCTCAGGACCTGGAATGCGCTCCGGCTGGTCCTCGTGAAAGCGAGGATTCCACTCGCCCGCCAGGTCAAGCTGGCCGAAGACCGGCGTCAGGCACAGACTGAGTGCGGCAAAAGCGCGTAGCATGATCGATAACCTCTGGGTCATTGTACATAATAGAAGTCTATGCAGGTGTCCAGTCTTCCAGAGGTTTCCGCGCAGGCGCAGGAATCTGTGGACCAGTATCGTCAGGCGTTCTTCACGGCCAAACCCTTCAAACACGTGATGATCGAGAACTTCTTCGAGCCTTCGTTCGCGGAACAGCTGCTCGCCGAGTTCCCCAGCTTCGACAAAAAGCTCGCCATCAATGAAAGCGGCTACGCGGCCGGCAAGTCGGTGAACACGAATATCCGCTCCATCAGTCCCGCGTACCAGCATCTGTATGAAACTCTGGGCTCGCGCCCGTTTCTGGATTACGTCAGTCAGCTTTCGGGCATTCCGGATTTGCTTCTCGACCCGAAGATGTTCGGCGGCGGCACGCATGAGAATCTGCACGGCCAGGACCTCGACCCGCACGTCGATTTCAATTTCGACGAAGGCCGCCAACTGCATCGCCGCCTAAACCTGATCGTGTACATGAACCAGGAATGGCAAACGGAGTGGGGCGGAGCGCTAGAGATTCACTCCAACCCGCGCCGGCCGGAGGAGAACAAGATCCACACGTTTGATCCACTATTCAATCGTTGCGTGATGTTTGAGACCAACGAATATTCCTGGCACGGGTTCCCGAAGATCAACCAGCCCGAGGACAAGCGGCATCTCTCTCGCAAGTCGCTGTCGATCTATCTCTATACGAAGGATCGTCCTGCGGAGGAAACAGCTCCGGTGCATGCGACGTTCTACGTGCAGCGTCCCTTGCCGAAGCGTTTCAATGCCGGTCTGACGTTGACCGAAACCGACGTAGAGGATTTGCAGCGCCTGCTCGCGCGCCGGGATCAGTGGATCGAACTCTACCAGAAAATGGAGTTGCGCAAGAACGCCGAGATCGCCGAATCGACCGCGTATTGCGACCTCTTGAGCAAGCGCACGAATGTCCCGCTGACCGGATACGTGCTGCTGCAAGGCGGCAATGAAGGCCTCTACGGCGATGACTGGGCGTCCTCGCATGTGAAACTGCGAATTCAGGTTCTGCAACCTGTCACTGGTTTGTCGGTAAAAGGATTCAGGCCAGAGTCCGCGCCACAATCCAAACTCAAAGTGTTCGTGGACGGAAAACCAGTCGCCGAATCCGCAATCTCAGGCTCGTTCGACGTACCAGTCCCCGTGACAAAAGCAGCCGGCGACAGTTTCGAATTAGAGCTACTCTGCGATTCCAAACCAGGCTGGGCGAAAGATTCTGGCGACGACCGCGATCTCGCCTTCATCCTCACAGAACTGCGCGCGCAACACTAGCCGGATTTCGTAGCGTACGCACTCGTGCGTGCCGCGTCGAGACTTTCTCGACGCCTGCCACTAAGGCGTCACACAAGAGAAATTCTTCGCGTCATTCGTATCGAGCACACCATCGTACTTCGCAACCTGCGGGAACGGGCACAACGGACGCGTCCGATCCGTCTGACCATTGCGAACCCGCGAAGCAGGAATCGAATCGGGAGCGTGCCCCTGCTCCACCCACAGCGTCAGCGCCGCCATCGCGTTGAACGTGGAGGTCCCATCGCCCCCGCCGCAGTGCCCCATGCCAGGGACCATGAACAGCCGAATCTCATCCGCCGCCGCATTTTTGCCAACCGTCTTCACCACTGAGTTGTAGTAGTTCACGCTATTGCGCGGCGCGATTCCCGGATCAGCCCAGCCGTGATACATCAGCAGCTTGCCTCCGCGAAAGAAGAACGGCCGCAGATTCGGATCGGTCGAGTCCATCAACGGCCCGATGTCGCGAGTCGCGCGTGCGATATCCCGGGCAGCTTCGAACGTCCGGTAATCCCAGTTCGCGTCCTGGAAAACCAGCAGACGGTACGTGTCGTCCGCGATCCCCAAAGGCCGTGCACCCGAGAGCGTAGCCCAGCCAGCCTCACTCCCCGGTTCCATTCCAGGGAACAACGAATTCCCGCGCGCGTCTTTCGGACCCGCGTAGGTCAGCTGCGCGGTCTCCACCTGCGGACCAGTCAAGCAAGTCGGCGCATCCGTGCCTTTGCACAACAGCACCTTGGGATCGAAATTACACTTCAGCGGATTCTCGATCACGCCATCCTTCACGCCATCGCGTCCGTCGCACGCCTTCAGCGCCGCCTCATGCAACAGAGCGAACTTGGCCGCAGGGATCACCGTAGCCGGATCTTTATTCGCGATCGCCGCCGTCCACACCTGCCCACCATGCAAGTGTGTCGCGTAGTTGGCCGCCGCTCCGGCGATGATCCCGTCGTAGTCGGCCGGATACCGTTGGACCTCCGTCAGCGCCTGCCGCCCACCCGTCGAACAGCCATTAAAGTACGACTTCGTAGCCGGACGACCGTAGTTCGCTTCGATGATCCGTTTGGCCGCGACTGTCATCTCGTGAATCGCACGATACGAGAAATCGATCACCTTCTCCGGATGGCCCGGGATGAAATTGGCCGCATTTCCGCCAGCATGCCCCGTATCCGTGCTCGCAGTCGCGAAGCCTTCCGCAAGCGCCGTCGCCATCGCGGGATAGCTGATGGTTCCCGCCCAGGCTCCGTTGCCCACCGACTGCAAATTCGCGTTCCACCGAGCCTCCGGCATCCACACTTCAATCTGGATTTGCGAATCGCTCGAAGGCGTCAGCGTCGCAGTCACACGGCAAAACGCCGGGAGATTCAGGAACGCGTTGTTCTGCTTCCCCTTGCCTGCTGTCGCCCCCGGTTGCTGAAACCCACCAGCAGCGACGCGCTCCGCAACGGTGATCGTCGTATTGCCGAGCCGCAGGTCTCGTACACTCTCACAGCCCAGCCCGAACGCCAATGGCGCGCAGAGTAGGAACATGGCATATTTTATTGGCATACAAAATTGCTGGCGTCGTCGCTAGAACCGGAACCCTTATACTGCGCAGTCGCCGGATAGGAGCACAAGGGACGCGTACGCACCGCCTTGCCATCGGCAACCTTCGACGCCGCGATCGTCACAGGAGCCTTATTCTGCTCCACCCACTGGGTGAGCGCAGTGAACCCATCAAACGAGGAAGTGCCGTCGCCCCCGCCGCAATGCGCCATACCAGGAACCATAAACAGACGGTGATTCTGCTGCACCTTCGCCAGACCGCCATTCGCCTTCACCACCGCGTCGTAATACATCACGCTCGATCGCGGCGAAATCTGCGGATCGTTCCAACCATGGAACTGAATGATCTTGCCACCACGGTCGAAGTAGGCCTTCAGATTCGCATCCGTGGAATCGATCGCACCCGCACCCTTCATCGCCTTCGCCATGTCCGTATCGAAGTTCAGCGTCTTGTAGTCCCAGCTCGCATCACCCGCGAAAGCCCCATTGCGGAACACTTCAATGCCGACGCCGAAGGGATTCGCACCCGCCATCGTCGTCCAGCCATTTTCGCTGCCAGGTTCATGGCCGGGGAAGTAGACTTCGCCGGTGCGCGGATTCTTCACATCCGAGTAAATCGCGCGAGTCGTTTCCACTTGTGCGGCAGTCAAACAATTCGGAGCATCGGCCCCCGCGCACTGAATCGACTTCGGATCGAAGGTGCACTTGCGCGGATTCTCCAGCACGCCGTCCTTGACCCCGTCCATCGCATCGCACGCCGCGATCACCGCATCGTGGATCACAGCGAACTTGGCCTGCGGCAACGCGCTGTCAGCCGTCTTGTGCGTAGCCTGCCCAATCCAAAGCGCCTGGGCCGCGCGACCAATCGAATAGGCCGCCGGCGATCCAGCCAGCACGCCATCGAAATCCGCAGGGTACATCTGCGCCGCCTTCAACGCCTGCCGTCCACCGCCCGAGCAGCCGTCGAAATACGAGCGGCGAACCGGGCTCTCATAACGAGCCTGCGCCAGCTTCTTACCGATCTCCGCCGTCTCATGCACCGCGCGATACGCGAAATCGAGCATCGCATCATTGTTCAGCAGGAACGCCCCGTTGCCACCCGTGTGTCCCGTATCGCTCATCGCGGCAACGTAGCCGTCACTCATATTGCGAATGAACGGAGTCCCCCCGCGCGTCGAACCGCCGCCATTGTTCAGCGATCCACCCAAGCCGCCATTGCCCGTGACAATCATGCCGCCGTTCCAATTCGTCTCAGGCAGCCAGTATTCAATGTTGACCGTGGAACCACTGCCAGGCTTCGCAACAACGATGACATCGCAGAAGGCCGGCAGTCCCGAGTAGTCAGCCGCAGGAGCCTTGCCCTTGGCGTTCGCCGCAACCGGTGCCTGGTAACCACCAGCGGCAACCAGCTTTGCCTGGATGGTGGCATTCGGAACCTTCACCGAGTTGAGGCTATCGCAAGTAGCAGCGGCGATCGGCAGCGCGGCCAGCAGGATCAACGAAAATTTCATACCGACTCCTTAAAGCAAATTCGGATCACCATCGATGATATCCGATCCACAAAAATCGCGCGCAGACCGGGGTCGTTTCCGTAACTTTGCTGGTGTATAGTAAGCCTGATGAACTACAAGCTTGCCCTTACCCTGTCGGCGGCGCTGCTCCTCACAGGGGCGCTGTGGGCGCATCATTCGGTGACCGCGGTGTTCGACACCGGGAAGCAAATCTCCGTTACCGGCGAACTCACCAACGTCGAGTGGGTAAACCCGCACATCTTTCTGCACATGAAGGGCAAGCCCGCCACGGGCGGCGACGTAAAGGAATGGAAGATCGAAGGCGGCCCCCCGGCCTGGTACCGACGCTCCAATGTGACGAAGACCACCTTCACCAAGCGAATCGGGCAAACGCTGACCATCGACGGCTACCCCGCAAAGGACGCCTCGCCCTATCAGTGGATGCTCAAGGTGACCTTCGCCGATGGCGACACCATGGAATCGATTTCCGCGGCCGATGCGGCGAAAGCGAAATAGGGAGACTTTTATGACCTACCGGATTCTCAGTGCAGTGTTGGCGGCAGGCGCGTTCGCCGCGCTGACGGCGCAACAGGCAAAGCACCCCGATTTCAGCGGCATCTGGCAATATTCGGTTGCCACAGCTGCGGGCGGAATCAAACAAGTGGTCGGCGGTAGGGCAGTGGTCGCGGCACCCGACGCAAGCGGACGCCAGCCGGCGAAGGGTGGCGTCACCGGCGCCCTTCCCTCTGAGGCCGCACCCGCCTACAAGCCGGAGTTGGCCGCCAAAGTGAAAGAAGCCGACACAAACCAGACGCAGGCCGACAATACCTTCGCCTGCGGCAAACCCGGCGTTCCGCGCCTCGGACCGCCCCGCAAGATCGTGCAGACGCCGAACGAGTTGCTCTTCTTCTACGAGGACATGTCCGGTGACCAGTACCGCATCGTGCCCTTTGCCGCCAAGCATCGCGAGGACGTGGACCCGTCCTTCAACGGCGATTCCATCGCTCGCTGGGAAGGCGAGACCCTGGTCGTGGAAGCCACGAATTTCGTCACCGATACCTGGTTCGGCGAATACGGCTACATTCACTCCGACGCCATGAAAGTGACCGAGCGCTTCTGGAAACAAGGCGACAACATGGCCTACCAGGTGATTGTCGACGATCCAAAGATGCTGGCCAAGCCATGGGTCCAGGCCGCGCGCGCCATCAAGCCCTCCGACGACCTGCTGCAGGAAACGCCCGTGTGCGTGGAAGACGACGCCCATCGCCTGACGAACAAAGATCACCACCTGCAGCGGTGAGATTCGCGATCCTCTTTTTGATTTGCGTGGCGGCATCCGCGCACGACATCATCACCACTCCCATCACGTGGTCGCGCGAGATCTCGCGAATCGTCTACGCGCGCTGCGGCTCCTGCCATCGCGAAGGCGGCTCGGCGTTCTCGTTGATGACGTACAAAGAGGCTCGACCCTGGGTGGTCGCAATCCGCGAAGAGATCCTCCTCCGCACGATGCCCCCGTGGGGCGCAGTAAAAGGCTTCGGCGACTTCCGCAACGACCAGGCTCTCACACCGGAAGAGATCGAACTGATCGTCAATTGGAGCGAAGGCGGTGTTCCCGAAGGCGAAGAGAAGGACTTGCCCGCGGCGCCAAAGTACGAAGGCGCGCCAGCCATCGGTAAGGTCAAGGGCGAGATATTGGTCACCGGCCCCTACCAACTGAAGCGCAAGTTTACGCTCGACGGTATCGTCCCGGTAACGTCCACCTCCATGCAAGTGGTCGCAGAGCTGCCCGATGGCAGCGTCGAACCACTACTGTGGCTCGATAACTACCAGGAAAAATTCGCGCACCCGTTCTTATTGCGGAAGCCCCTCACCCTGCCCGCCAAGACCATCATTCGCGGAGTCCCACCAGGAGCAAGCCTCAGGCTGCTCCCGCCGCGATAGCTGTTATGATGGCCCCATGAAGAGGCGGTGCTTTCTGGGCGCTGTGGGTGCGGCTACGCTGCTCCATGGGCAAGCACCGGACCCCAACACCATCTTCATCTGCCCGATGGATCCTGACGTGCGCTCGCACGATCCAGGCACCTGCCCGCGCTGCGGCATGAAGCTCGCCAGCGGCCTCCCCGAGCCGACCGAATATCATCTGGATCTCACGACCACGCCGCGCGCACTGCGCCCAGGCAAGCCGGTCAACCTATCGTTCGCCGTAACCGACCCCTGGAAGCATCGCCCGGTAACCAAGTTCCAAGTGGTCCATGAGAAGCTGTTCCACATGTTCGTCGTCAGCCAGGACCTGGAGTTCTTCCTGCACGATCATCCCGTGTTCTCGCCCGACGGCCAGTTCCACTACGACAATCTCATCCTGCCGAAAGCTGGAATGTATCGCGTGTTGAGCGATTTCTATCCCGATGCCGCGACCCCGCAGTTGATCACCAAGACCTTGCTTGTCCCGGGAAATCCGCCCGCACCGATGCAGCCGTCACCGGTTTGGAAGACGGACACCGCAACCCTGCGCACGGTTCCGGAGCGCCCCATTGCAGCAATGAACACGCAGTTGCACTTCACCCTGACGCCGGGCGACGGACTGCAACCTTACCTGGGAACCTGGGCGCACATGTTGGTGGCGAGCGACGACCTGATCGACATGATCCATCTGCACCCGTTCATCGCCGATGGCGGGCCAGAGATCCAGTTCAACGCGACGCTTCCCCGCCCCGGCCATGCCTACCGCGTGTGGATCCAATACCAGCGCAATAACGTCGTGCATACCGAACGCTTCGACGTCACCGCAAACCACCTTTAATGATCACCACGGAATTCGCCAAATACTTCGCCGAAGAATGGATCGCCGCCTGGAACTCGCACGACCTCGAGCGCATCTTCAGCCACTATACCGAGGACTTCGAGATGAGTTCGCCCTACATCGCGGAGCGTATGGGTGAACCGTCCGGCACGCTCAAAGGAAAAGCCGCAATCCGGCCATACTGGACAGCCGGCCTCACGTGGCCCCCGCCGTTGCAGTTTGAACTGCAACAGGTCTACACAGGAGCCGACAGCATCACGATCGTCTACCGCCGCGTTGATGGACCGCTGGTAGCCGAGGTCTTGTTCTTCAATAGCGAAGGCAAAGCGGTCAAAGGTGTCGCGCACTACTGCAAATAGAAAAAGGGACCGCCCGAAGGCGATCCCCCTTTCCAACAACTAACTGTCTACGGGATCTTGTCCGGATCGATGCCGCGCTTACGCAGATCGTCCAGCAAATGCTTCGAGTCCGATTCATTCTCCTGGCAGATGTATTCCAGGATCTTTCCCTGCGGCTGATAGCCAGTGGTGATGCGAACCGTCCAGGGCTGCGTATAGAACTCCGGATCTTCGATGGTCGCGATGTGCTCCAGCGTCAGCGTATCCAGGCGCGTGAAGCGCTCGGTCACGTGCAGCTGTTCGCCGTGCGGATGACCGGCGAAGTCCAGCCACGTGCGGGTGTTGAAGCCGATGGTGTCGACCACCAGTGTGTCGCCTTCATACCAGCCGATAGGATCGCCCAAATAGGTGGGGTTGAGGCTCGCCAGCGGCGGGTGCGTCAGGTAGCCGCGCGGAGCGATCGGAATCTGGCGCCACACGTGCGCGCCGCCCTCAAAGACGAACGTAACGGCATTCGGTTCCTGGATCATCTTCATCGGATACGGCGTGTACATCATGCGCGGTACGCCGGGGGGAAGGCAGAAGCCTTCCGGGTCAGTGGCCGAATCCGTCTTGCGCCGCGCAGCAAAAGCTTCCTTGCCCTTCGCATTAAAGGGAGCGCAACTCGTTGTCGCACCGCCTGCACCATTGGCAAAATCCGTGCACGTTTCCAGGCCGCCAGCAGTGATGCTGGTCGACATGTTCGTGATGTACGGAACGCTCCACATGCCGGGACCACCGAAGTCCGGCTGATTGATGGCAACCGTGCCGATGTGTGGCGTGGGACCCGCTTGCGGGCCGCCCTTGCCTTTACCTTTACCCTTGGGGGCTGCCTTGGCATCGCCCTTCGGAGCCGCATTGGCCAACTGCGCCGAAACCGGCATCAACGTCACGGCGAGCATGGCGAACGCCGCCGCGCCCAACAGTGCGTATCCTAAGAATCTGTTTTTCACTTTTGAAAAGCCCCCTCTAATCTCAACGGAGTGTAACACCTGGATTTTCAGGGTGTCAACCGCCGTCCGGCATCGGCAAATTCGAGCAAACACCGTAAAATCAGGACGAAAAAGCCCCGCGGCTAGTTACACCACGGGGCTTTGTTTGACTTGCGAAGGTTTAGAACGTGATGCGACCGATCAACGTTCCGCTACGCGCTTGCGGCGTTCCATTCGCGACCGGCGAGATGGTGCCAAAGCCGGAGCTGTACAGACCCGCATTCGCGCCGGTTGTGAATTTGCTGGCGGCGGTTGCGAAACCGTTTGTACCGATCAGGTTGCCCGGCGTCGCCGCGTTCGTCTGAAGCCGGGTACGGTTCAGAACGTTCTGGAACTCGGCACGGATGTGGATAACAACCCGCTCCTTGATCCGGAAGTTGCGGCTGATGTTCACGTTTTCCTGGGGAGCGCGGATACCGCGATAGTTGCGGATCACGTTCTGCTGGGCCGCGAACTGACCATCCGGAACGTTCGTCCAGGCGGCCGGGTTCAACACCAGGGTCTTGGTGGGATCGTAGCAATGGCAGTTGATGTCGATCGGATCGGTGTGATGCTTGCCGTCGTAATCGGTCCAATCCACTGAGTACGGGTTCATATAGTGACCGTCCGCGTCCAGCTTCAGCTGAGCGCTACCCGGGCCGCGGCCCAGGAAGTTGCTGATCGGCACCGGACCGTTGCTGTTCGGACGGGCCAAAGCCGCAGCGCTCTGATACGCTACGAACCAGCCAATACCCCAATTGCCGAGGGCGTAGGAGACCACCTTATTGTTGAGACCCTTGATGCTGCTGTTCTTCAGGTTCGGAACCTGATATTCAGCCGTCATGCGGATCGACTGCGGGATATCGTTCACCGAGTAGGTCTTGCCATTCTGGCGATTGAAGATATCCGTGGCGCTCATCAAATCAAGGTTCTTCGAGAGGGTATAGTTCCCGCTCAAAGAGAGACCGTGGCTGAAGCGCTGCGTGATGTTCACCTGCAACGAGTCATACCAGGTGTTGCCCAGAGGAGCTCCGGCCGGCGAGATGCCGCCACCGACTTGCCCCGTCGCCAGGTATTGCGGGAAGGGGGAGAGCATCTGGCGCGTGTTCTGGCTGCTGGGGAAGTTCGAATACGCCAAGTTGATACCGCGGCTTTGCAAAGTTGACAATTGCGCGGCCGACAGTGAAGAGCGATTCGTGGTCAGGAGGTTGCTTTCCGCGAGGCTCGTGAGATTGGTGAAGCCATTACGAGAAAGATCCGCGATGCTCAGGGTATTAAGCGATTGCAGACCAGCCGCCGTCCACCACACACCACGGTTGGCGACGTAAGATGCTTCCACCACCAAGTTACGGTTCAGCTCACGCTGGAGGCCGATCGACCATTGATACTGCTTGGCCGGACGGAACGCGTTCGGATCGACAAACGTTGGGGCTGCAACGACCGCGCCGGGGAACTGTCCGACGGAAGGTGCAAAGTTCGGCCACACCGGGTTAACCGACGCGGGACGGCCGTCGGACAACTGTCCAACCGTCTGCGCGAAACCCGGAGTTGTGGTGGTCGAGGTGTTTGAGGTGCCACCAGTAGTCTGGCCGGTCGCCGTGTAGACGACACCGAAGCCGCCGCGGAAGACCGTCTTGTCGTTGATCTGGTAAGCGAAGCCGACCCGAGGACCGATTGCGAGGGGATACGCCTTCGCGAACTGGCACTTGCAGGTCTGCTCGTAAATCGCGGCGCCCGGGTGTCCGGAGGCCGACGGGTTCGGAGTCAGCAAATCGAAGTTCGAGAAACGGCCGTACTGTTCCTTGGCATAGCTGCCGTAGTCCCAGCGCACGCCGTAATCCAGAGTCAACTTGCGGGTGAGCTTCCAGGTGTCCTGCAGGAAGATGCCCCACTGCTGCTTGCTGTAGCTGGAACTGGTCGGCGACGCATACGTCACCGCAGTCTCTCCACCCAGTAAGAACGACGCGAGGCCGAAACCCGTCTGCGTGTTGTTACCGATGACGAGACCGTTCAGCGAACTTTGCTGTGTCGCGTTCACACCGAAGGTGTAGCCACCGCTGACATTGGTGAAGCTCTGCGCCGGGTACTTTTCTAAACGCCATTCAGCGCCACCCTTAATCGTGTGGTTGCCTTGAATGCGGGTCAGGTTGACCGATCCCGAAGGACGGCGTTCCTGCGAGTTACCTTGGCCAGGCCCACCGATGTTGTTCATGCCGCCAGCGACAGCGTTGGTGTTCGTCGCGAGGAACGAGGTATTGAAACCCGGAACTTGGCGATTCACGATCGCGCCCTTCAAGCCGAGTTGCGTCAGACCGTCAAACTGATAGGTCGGAGCGCGATCGGAGAAGGTGAGCGAATTCCAACCAGCGCCGATGTGCAACACAGTAGTCGGGGTAATGGTGTAGTCGTAGTTCACGCGAGCGACCTTCGCGTAGATAAACGTACCGCGAGCGCCGCCGATGGGCTGCGGCAAACCGTCATGGCTGCCGTTCGGGAAGGAGTACTGCGCCGTGGTGCCAGTGGACTGCCAATAACCAGACAGGTGGCCCTTGGAACCAATGTTCTGGTCCAGCTTGATCGACGGCAGGTTCGACAGGCGGTGGCTGACCCACGGCACCTGATAATTACCAACCGGCAATCCAGCGGCAGCGTTTGTGCCAGTCGGCAGCGGAACCAGCTTCAGCACGTTTACGGCTACGGGATCGAAGCGGCTCACCGGGATGATGTTCCCAACGAACGCGGTTCGCGTCGGAGTGCCGTTCACAGTCTGCGTCGTGTTCGGATCGAAGATGGTGCCCGAAAATGCCGTGTTGCCGAGCGGATCGACGTAGTTTACGCCACCCACCTTGATGAACTGCGGCGCGCCGTTCACCCCGAGGTAGTTGGGAGTCTGGCTGAAGTTACCGACGCGGTACTGCGCGGTCGGGACCGTCGGCGTCTGGGTGGAGACATTCAGGTTTTCGAAGAACTGCTCGAAGCTGAAGAAGAAGAACGTTTTGTTCTTGCCGTCGTACAGTTTCGGGATGCGCACCGGACCGCCAAAGGTGAAACCATAATCCCAACGGTGCTGCGCATTGCGCTTGTAGGTATACGGCGTGAAAGCGTTGATCGCTTCGTTCGTGGAGTAATCATACGCGCTGCCGTGGTACGCATTCGTTCCCGACTTCATCTGCGCATTGAAAATGCCGCCGCCGACCGTGCCGAATTCGGCCGAGTAGTTGCTAGTCTGCACAGCCACTTCCTGGATCGCATCGGTCGACGGCTGCTGCTGGGCTGTGTACTGCCGCAGGCCACCGAGATTACCGGACACCTGACCGTCGACACGAACCTGGATATTGTTGTTCGGCGTTCCGTTGATGACCATGATGCCGTTCGCGCCATAGTTGGTGCCGGGCATCATCTGGGCCAATGCGAACGGGTCGCGGAAACCGGAACTGGCATTGCTGCCCGCGCCGCCGACACTCAGAATCGGAAGATTGTTCATCTGCGAAACGGTGACGTTCTGCGCCAGGGCGCTCGATTCCGTTTTCAGCAGCGAGGCTTCCGCGGTGATCGTGACTGAGTCGCTGATGGAGCCGACTTCCATGGTGACATCGATACGCATGGTCTGCGCTGCAGCGAGAACTAGGCCGACGCGATTAAAAGTCTTGAATCCCGTGACCGTCGACGAAAGGTCATAGGTGCCGCCCGGAACCTGGGGCAGCGTATAGTTGCCGGTATCCGTGCTGGCTGCGGTGAATACTGCGCCGTTCGCGTTGTTTTTGGCTTGGATCTGCGCCCCCGCGATAACCGCGCCGCTAGGATCCGTTACCGTTCCTGTGATCGTCCCGTTTGCCCCTTGGCCAAACCCCAAAATCGCGCACAGAAAAAAAGGCGTGGCGACGGTAAATAGCTTCTTCATGGTTACCCCTTACAACTCTGCCGCGAGCAAGGCAGTCATGGAGTTGTTACGCAATAGTAGGTACCGAAAGAGATGACCGTCAAGAGCCATTTGACGCAAAAACGCGAATACGTTTGGCCATAGGGACCTACCGTTTTCGGGAGGCCGCTACAGCACCCGGTCCATCGCAAGAAACTCTTTAATATGCTCGTGTTGCGAAGCTTCCAACCCGGAGACTAAGCCGAAATAAATAGCCCGGCCTTCATGAAGAATCACAACCTTCTCAGCGACCTTGCGCATCAAATCCAGGTCGTGCGTGACCACCACCGATGTCAGTTTCAGCTGCGTTTTCAGGCGCAGCATCAGGGCCGCCAAATGGTCGCTCATGATCGGGTCGACCATCGTAGTCGGCTCATCATATAGGATGCACTCGGGCTGGGCGGCCAACGCGCGAGCAATCGCCACAGCCCGTTTGTGCCCCGTGGAAAGACTGGTCGGATAGAGATCCGCGTAGTCTTCCAGTTCCACCATGGCGAGCAGGCCCCGCACGACTTCTTCCTTGTTGGCCTGGTCGTAGTCGTCGCGCAATTCCAGCGAAAACTCGATATTCTCGCCCACCGTCAGCGAATCAAACAGCGCCCCGGACTGGAACACCATCGTCACCTTCTTGCGCATCAGGCGGAGTTCGGCCTCCGACATATGGGTGATATTCGCGCCGGCAACAAAAATATCGCCCTTGTCCGGCTTGATGAAGCCCATGATGTGCCCCAAGCTCACGGACTTGCCCACGCCGCTGCGCCCGATGATGGCCAGCGTCTCGCCCGGATCCACACTGAAACTGACATCGACTAAAACAGGCCTGTCGAACGTCTTATATACGTGGGCGAACTCGATATAGTGGTCGCTCATATATTTTTCAATAGGTTAGCGAGAACTGATGGTACACCACAAACTCCGCCTGGTCCATGTCAAAATAGTAGCAATGCTTGGGCGGAACAAGATAGCGGCAATGTGCTTCGGGCTGACCCTGCTCGCCCTCTCGCCCCTGCGCGCCGAATCTCCCAATGCCCGAAGGCTGGTGGTCCGGGCCGATCGCAAAACCGGTCGACTGGTTACAGTATCGGTTTCCGCGACGAAACCCGCCGTCAAGTATCGGGCCCCAGCCGCGAACATCGCCCAGATGGTGGCCGACGCCTCCAAGGCCAACAACATCGATCCGCTGCTGGTCCATTCCGTCATCCAGGTAGAGAGCAATTACAACCCGAACGCCGTATCCTCGGCCGGAGCCCGCGGCCTGATGCAGCTGATGCCGGGAACCGCCCGCGACCTGGGCGTGACCGACAGTTTTGACCCTCGCCAGAACATCGAAGCGGGTGTAAGGTACCTAAAGCAGCTCAAAGACCAGTACCAGGACGACAAATTGGCCCTGGCGGCCTATAACGCTGGTCCTGGATCTGTGCAAAAATATAAGGCAGTTCCTCCATACCCGGAGACAAGAAATTACGTACAACGGGTAGGAGAGCGGTACGTGGAAGCACGGAAGGCAGCCGAGATAGCGCCAGCGGTTGTCTTGCAAGCCGATTTTCCACAGGATACGCCGCAGGTGCCTGTAGTCTTAGCTGTACCGACGGAGGAGAAGCACGCCAGACTGGAGCAGTTTCTCGATGAGTATGGACGGTTGCATCTCCGAACGGTGCCTGAATGAAAGGCGCTGGCAATTCTCAGTAGTCGCAGTCGCAGTGCTCGCCTTTGCTTCTCTGGCATCGGCAGCGCCGAAGACTGTGGAAAAAGTGACCGACATCCGCTTCTGGGCAGCGGGCGATACGACACGTGTAGCGATTGAAGTCAGCGGGGAATTCCACTACAAAGCAGAACGCCTCACCGGTCCTGACCGCGTCTTCTTCGATCTGAGCGACACCAAAATCGGGCTCAAAGCGGACAGGCCTACGACCATCCCGGTGAAGGATGGCTTGGTCAAACAAGTTCGCCTCGCAGAAAAGCAACCCGGCACGATCCGCGTGGTACTCGATCTGGAAGATGGCATCGACTATACCGTCTCGCAACTTTCCAACCCCGAACGGTTGATGGTGGAGTTGAAATCGAAGAAGGGCAAAGTACCTACTCCGAAGCTGGAACCGACATCGACCGCTGCTCCCCAACCTCCTCCCGCGACTCTCAAGACCTCCGCCGCTCCCGCAACCGCTCGAGTGGAACCCAAAGCTGCCGAAACCCAACTTGCGATGCTGATTCCTCCGGTGTTCGCTTCCATCGCCGGAACCTCCACCTCGAACGTCTCCGCCAACATTTTCTCGTCCGTTCGCCCCGCCAGCATTCCGGAAACCCCTGTGCAGCCGCTCCCCCCCGCGCAGCCTTTAAAAGAATCCGTCAAAGAGACGGTGGTGATCCCACTCGATGCCGAACCCAAGCCTGCCGCGCGCAACGCGAATGGGGAACGATCCCTCACCCGCGTTCTAGGATTGAAACTAGCGAAAGTCGTCCTCGACCCCGGTCATGGCGGTCACGATCAAGGCACTCGCAGCAAGGCCGGGATGCTGGAAAAGGATCTGGTCCTCGACGTCACCACGCGCCTGGCCGAATTGCTGCGAACGCGCCTCGGCACCGAAGTTGTCCTCACGCGTTCAGACGACACGTTCCTATCTCTCGAAGAACGCACCCGTTTGGCCAACGATTCGAAAGCCGACCTGTTCCTCTCGATCCACGCCAACTCCTCGCCAGTGAAATCGGTCGCAGGCGTGGAGACGTTCTACCTTAACTTCAGCACCGGCCGCGACGACCTGGATCTCGCGACCCGCGAAAACGCCGCTTCGCAGCGTTCCATCTCCGACCTCAAAGACGTCGTCACCAAGATCGCCCTGCGAGCCAAGGTCGACGAATCCCGCGAATTCGCCATGCGGATTCAGAACTCGCTGCAGTCCACCGTCGTCAAGCAGAACAAAGACGCCAAGGATCGCGGCGTCAAACGCGCGCCCTTCGTAGTTCTGATCGGCGCGGATATGCCCAGCGTCCTGGCCGAAATCGGATTTCTCAGCAATAGTCGCGACGAAGCCCTGCTGAAGGGCCCCGAACATCGCGACCGCATCGCAGAAGCACTCTACAACGGAATCGCCGGGTACGCGGATTCGCTCAGCAAGACGACGCAAATCGCACACCTGGGACGATGACGCCGCAGCCTATCCATAACCAGATCCCTCCCGAAATCGCCGCCATCACTCGCCCCAAGGACGAGTTGATGAAGTGGTATTTCTGCAAAGCCTTGGCCACCACGTTCGCCTTCCCCATTACCATCCTGCTGCTGTACTTTCGCTTTCACACCATGCGCTACAAGTTCGACACCGAAGGCATCCACATGGGCTGGGGCATCATTGTGCGCCATGAGGTGATGCTGAACTACTCGCGAATCCAGGATATTCACCTGCATTCGAACGTCTTCGAACGCTGGCTTGGCCTCGCCCGCATCGAAATCCAGACCGCGGCGGGAAGTTCCGGCTCGGAGATGACGCTGGAAGGTTTGCCTGATCCCGAGGGAATGCGCAACTTCCTCTATTCCCGCATGCGCGGCGCCCACGACAAGCACGCAACCCCCGCGACCGACCCTCTAGCCGGCGTCCTGACCGAAATCGCAAGCGAATTGCGGGCCATCCGACAAGCGGTCGAGCAGCGCGGGTCACAGGGATAACGCCATGTTCGATTGGCTTCGGTCTGTCATCCTTTCCATCACGATGGTTCCGCCGGAGCCGCATCCTCCGGAAGGCTCCGCAGCATCAGTGCGCATCTTTCGAGCCGGCCGAAACTACTACCGCCTTCGCATCCTCGGCTGGGCCTTTGGCAGCTTGTGGAGCGCCATCGTACTCGGTGCAGCCGGAATGGCCCTCGAGATGGCGGCCTCGCGACGATTTCCGCCTTGGGGCCAATCCCTATGGCACACCATCGCCGCGATCGGCCTGATCCTCTTCCTAGCCTCCGTCGTCTGGGCGTTTGTGCAACAGCAACTGAACTACGAACTACGCTGGTACATCGTCACCGACCGCAGCCTGCGCGTCCGCCACGGAATCATCAGTACCCACGAATTGACCACCACCTTCGCCAACATCCAGGAGATCCGGGTCAGCGCCGGACCCCTGCAAAAATTGCTGGGGTTGGCCGACCTCGAGATCCAATCCGCCGGCGGCGGAGGCGGTGGCGGTCCTCACAGTAGCTCGAGCGCCCATGTGGCCCGATTTTCTGGTCTGGACAATGCCAACGAAATCCGCGACTACGTGGTGAACTGCCTGCGCCAGTATCGCGATTCCGGCCTGGGCGAGGCGGATCATAGTCCGTCCCCGGAGGCCTCCAGCGCCCTGGCAGCCGCCCATACCGTATTAGAAGAAGCTCGCGGTCTCCGCGCCGCCTTAGGGAAATCTTGACGGGACGCTTTGATACAATTAAGGGATTGGCAGGAACACTCCAAACCGCCTGTAGAGTCGCCCTTGCCGGAGCACTCTGCTTAGTACTCGGTGCCTGCGCCAGCAGCCCCACCAAGTCCCGTTACCGGGCCTTCGTTCCGCCACCTTTGCGAGGCATTCTGCACGAAACGCCCGCGCCCATCGATATTACGCACACTGGCTTGAACGACCCATCGGTACCCATCCCTGTCGAGGCTCGGCTACCCGGTCGCGGTCTCCTCCCTTCCCGCCCCAGCAACCCGCAATTCCTGATCGACCGCGCCGACCGCCTGTTCGCCGATGGCCGCCGTGCCGTCCAGGAAGGCCGTAACCGCGACGCCCGTCGCTCCTTTGACGAGGCGATCCAGGTCCTGATGTCCGAACCGCTCCCCGCAGACCCCGTGGAACGCCGCCGCCTCGGCGAACGCCTGGACGATCTGGCCGACGCCATTTACCACTACGATGTCGACCAATTGGGTTCCGGGATTCCCGAAGAGCAGGCCGCCGAACTCCCGCCACCCGTCGAAAAACAAATTCTCGAGACCAATCTCCCCGTGAACCCCGGCCTCCGGGATCGCGTGCGGGAACAGATTGAAACCACGATGTCCGAACTGCCCTTGGAAGTCACCGACGCAGTGCTGGGCTACATCGACTACTTCTCCACCGACCGCGGCCGCCGCGTCCTGCTCTCCGGCTTCGCACGCGCCGGGCGCTACAAGGACATGATCACCCGGGTCTTCTCCGAAGAAGGCCTGCCCGAGGAATTGATCTTCGTCGCCCAGCTCGAATCGCACTTCAACCCCTCCATCGTGTCCTACGCCCGAGCCGTCGGCATGTGGCAGTTTATGAAGCCGGCCGGCGGCGAATATCGGCTGACCATCAACGGCACCCTCGACGAACGCCGCGACCCTGAAAAGGCCACCCGCGCTGCCGCTCAGTTCCTGCTGGACCTCTATCGCCATTACGGCGACTGGTATCTGGCGCTGGCCGCTTACAATTGCGGAGCTGGCTGCGTGGATCGCGCCATCCAGCGGACCGGCTACGCAGACTTCTGGGAATTGCGCCGTATGAAGGCGCTGCCGCTCGCCACCACCAACTACGTTCCCGAGATCCTGGCCATGACCATTATGTTCAAGAACGCGGCGGCCTACGAACTGAACATCGAGCCGGACCCGACCTTGGAATATGACAACGTGGTGATGGACGCGGATACCAGCCTCAACCTGGTGGCCACCGCGATCGACCGCCCTGCCGGCCAGCTCAAGCAGTTGAATCCCGCGCTGCTCCAGACCATCGCGCCCAAGGGCTACGCTCTGCACCTTCCCGCAGGCTCCAGCGAGCCATTGAAGGCCGCCCTGGACGTTGTGCCGCACGCGCAACGCAAGAGCGCCCGCATTCATCTGGTGGAAGAATCCGACACGCCCACCTCCGTCGCCAAGAAATACGGGACAACTGTGGCGAAGCTGACCTCCGTAAACGATGGTGCGTTACCCGGCACCGGCAAGTTCGCATTGATCCCCGCACCAGCCCCGCCTGCGAAGGCTCCGGCAAAGGCGAAGGCAAAGACCGCGCCCAAGAAAACTTCGGCGACGGCGAAATCGGCCCCCAAGCCAAAGACTTCGAGCAAACCGGCCACCCGCGCCGGATCGAAAACAAAGGCTCCCGCTCGCCCCGGCGCTTAATTCACTATTTCCTTCCCCGGGCACTTGCCTTCCCTACAAAACGCGATATTCTAGTCTCTAACCTGACGGGGATTTTTCCGGCTGGATCAAATGCAGGTGGAGGCGAGCGATGTACGAATATCGGCTTTCATTCAGTGACGACATTGACGACGGATTAGAGTTCGACGATGAACCAGGCATGAACCTGGACGACGACATCGGTGACTACGATGACGAAGTGGAAGAGATCGTCGTGGTCCGCGAGACAATCGTCACGGTCCCCCCGCCGCCGCCAGTCGTGAGAGTCGCAGAGGTTCCGCCGCCCCCTCCCGCCCCCGCACGGAAACCGGTTCAGACGGCCGCCGTATCCAAGGCTCCCGCCCCGGTGAAAAAGGCCGCCGCGAAAAGAGCGCCTGCCGCCAAGCCTCCTGCGAAGAAGGCACCTGCGAAGAAAAAAGTAGTGGCGAAAAAAGCGGCTAAGAAGGTCGTGAAAAAGGTCGCCGCGAAGAAGACTGTCGCGAAAAAAGCAGTGAAGAAAGTTGTAAAGAAGGTCGTAAAGAAGGCTGCGAAAAAAGTGGTCAAGAAGGCCGCGCCCAAGAAAGCAGCCAAAAAGCCCGTGAAAAAGGCGGCTGCTAAGAAACCTGCGGCCAAGAAAAAAATCGTAAAGAAGGGGAAGAAGCGCTAGCGGACCAGCGCTTCTCCTAAAATTCTACTTCACTACGTTCTTGCAACGCTCATAGAGCGACAACAGCGAGTCCACCTGCTCTTCCGGGCTCTTCGGAGCTTTGCCACCGAAGCCTGCCCCGCCACCGGATTTACCAACTCCCGTGGTCGTCGCGATGAAGCGCATCAGCTCCAAAGCCACCTCTTCTTTGCTCGATCCGCCGCCCGGCTTGGGGCTGGCTGTTGGTTCCTTTTCGTCGGCCATATTATCCTAAGGTACTCGATTCGCGGCGCAGCGCGCGAATCCTAACGCTCATGCCAGTGGACGCCCTCCGCCTCGTTCGCAAAATGCGCGGAGGCGCACAGGCCCACTTGCTGGAATGCGCCGACGGCCACGCCTACGTAGTGAAGTTCCTCAACAACCCGCAGCATCGCCGAATTTTAGCGAACGAGTGGGTATCGTCCGTGTTCCTGAAGTACCTCGGACTCTCGACACCAGAAACCGCCGTCATCAACGTCTCACCGGAATTCCTCGACTCGAACCCCGAAGTATTTTTCCAAACGGGCAAAGAGCGCCGAGCCGTCGAGCCCGGCTGGCACTTCGGCTCGCGTTACCCCGGCGAGGTCACACGCACCGTCGTCTACGACTTCCGGCCCGATACTTTACTGCCCAAAGTCGCCAACATCGGCGAGTTTCTGGGAATGCTGGCCTTCGACAAATGGATGGGCAACGCAGATTCCCGCCAGGCGATATTTTTCCGCGCAAAAGTAGCCGAGCTAGGCCCCGACGGTGCCCCAGACCGCATCGGCTTCGTCGCGCAAATGATGGACAACGGCTACGTCTTCGAGGGCCCGCATTGGCGCTTCGGCGACTCTGCGATTCAGGGTCTCTACTTCCGCACCATGGTCTACGAAGGCGTGCGCGGACTCGACTCCTTCGAGCCCTGGCTGGAGCGCATCAAGCATTTTCCAGATACCGTCGTCGATCAAGCTCTGAAGACCTTGCCTCCATCGTGGATCGCAGGAGACGAAGAGGCCTTCGAGAAATTACTGACGCAGTTAATGCGGCGGCGAACAAGAGTCGCCGATCTGATCGCCGATTGCCGCTCCGCACGAAGCGATCCCTTCCCAGCGTGGAAATGGAAATGAACCCGGCCGACTTCCTCCAACGGCGCTGGGTGACCGACGGCGCGATGGCGACCTACCTATTCTCCAAAGGCGCGCCACGAGATCGACCGGTAGAAGAACTAAACCTGACGAATCCCGCCCTAGTAGCCGAGGTCCATCGCGAGTATCTCGAAGCCGGCGCGCAGATCCTGCGCACGAACACCTTCACCGCGAACGCCACGAACCAAGCAGGAGTACGAATCGCACGCGAAGCAGCCGAAGGCCGCGCGCTAGTCGCAGGCGTAATCGGCTCGCGCATCGACGGCGATCGCGCGCACTTCCGCCACCACGCCGCCGACCTCGCAGGGGTCGACCTCTTCATCCTCGAAACCTTCCGCGCCATCGAAGAACTGCAAGCCGCAGTCGCAGGCGTCCGCGAAGTCGCCGGACACGGCATCCCTTTGATCGCGCAACTCAGCGTCGATCCCGACGGTCACTTCCCCGAAGGCCTCCAAGACCTGGACGCCGATGTCATCGGCTTCAACTGCTCCTTCGGCCCCGAGTCCATCTGGCACGCCTTCCAGCGAATCCACACCGCTAAACCGCTGAGCGCCGTCCCCAACGCAGGCTTCAAATCCATCCTCTCTCCCGAACACATGGCCGACTACGCCCGCCGCTTTCTCGACGCCGGAGCTCTCGTCATCGGAGCCTGTTGCGGCAGCACCCCCGACCACATCCGCCAGATTCGTGCCGCAGCGGACGAACACGCTACACTGGTTCCACAGTGGCCACCGACCTAATCGAAACGGATCCACACGAACCCTATCGCGGAGCCATCGATCGCGCCGCAGCGATCCTGCGACGGGGTGGCGTAGTGGCAATTCCCACAGACGCTTTGTACTCCCTGGTGTGCGATCCACTCAGCCTCAAGGCCGTGGGCCGCATCTTCCAAGCCAAAGGCCGCGAAGCCAATCGCGCCCTACCCATGATCGTCGACGGCCTGGTAATGGCCGAAGAACTCGCGACAGAAGTCTCCGCCCAATTCCGCCTGCTCGCCCGCCGCTTCTGGCCCGGACCGCTCACCATCATCACGCAAGGTTCCTCACGCGTGCCGCTCAAAGTCACGGGCAACACCGGACGACTCGCCATGCGCCAGCCGGAGGGCGCGATCCCGCTAGCGTTACTCGAAGCCATGGGGCAACCCCTGATCGCGACCAGCGCGAATCTCTCCGGACAACCAACCTGCACCAGCGGCATCGAAGTGTTCGGCGTCATGGACGGCAAAGTCGACCTCGTACTCGACGGCGGCCGCTGCTCCGGCCCCGGCCCCACCACGGTGGACATCACCGAAGCGTATTGGAAAGTCCTCAAAGAAGGCGCGATCCCCGAGCAGCAAATCGCGGATATCCTCCAAGGATCATGACGCACGGCCTGGCCGATCTTTTCCGCCGCGATCTTACGCGGCTCACGCAGGAACTGCGCGCCTTTCCCGATGACGACACCGTTTGGAAAACCCTTCCCGGCGTCACGAATTCCGCTGGCACGCTGACGCGCCATCTCGAAGGCAACCTGCGCCATTATATCGGCACCCAACTCGCGGGTATTCCCTACACCCGAGACCGCAGCGTGGAATTCGGCCCGACAACAGCGCCGCTCTCCGAACTGATCCAGCGCATCGAAAGCCTGCAACCCTACATTCCCGACATCATCGCAGGCTTGACCCAAGCGCAACTCGACGCCGTCTTCCCCGAGCCACTCTGGGGAGCCGAGCGCATCACCTCCCAGTTTCTCTTTCACCTCTACGGACACCTGAACTTCCATCTGGGCCAGATCGGCTACCTGCGCCGCATCCTAACCAGCGGCAATTCCGTCAAGTTCGTGCAACTCTAAGATCATGACCGAAGAAGAACGTCAGCACCTCGACAAAGTCGCCGCCGGACTGGGCATCGGAAAACTCCAACGGCACATCTTCCTGTGCGCGGATCAAGGCAAACCGAAGTGCTCAACAGTCGAAGACAGCAACGCCACCTGGGACCACCTCAAAACCCGTCTCAAAGAGTTGGGCCTCACCAAGTCGACCAATGACAATTGCGTGTTCCGCACCAAATCCAACTGCCTGAAAGTCTGCGAACAAGGCCCGATCGCCGTCGTCTACCCCGAAGGTACGTGGTATCACTCCGTCACCCCCGCAGTGGTCGAGCGAATCATCCAAGAACACCTAATTGGCGGCGAACCAGTAAAAGACTTCGTCTTCGCAGAAGCCCCGCTAAAAGCCAGCTAGCGGTGTAGCGCACGTAAAAGAGCGCGTGCTGAGTCGACTTCAGTCGACACCTTCCAGCATGAATAGGCTACAGCGGAACGTCCACCAGCGTTAGGATCTCATTCAGGATCGCCTCCGCCGCATTCGCGCCTCTTGGCAGCGCCGCCCGAGCATTCACCATCACGCGATGCGCGCACACCGGAACCACCAGATGCTTGACGTCGTCCGGAGTGACGAATTCGCGACCCTGCACCGCCGCCATCGCCTGAGACGCTCGGAAGAGCGCCTGCGCGCCACGCGGACTCACACCCATCGAAAGCTGTTCGTGCGTTCGCGTACGCTCCACGATCGCCAGCATGTAGTCGACCAGCGACTCGTCGACCGTCACCTGTCCAGCGGCATCCTGCAAGGCCAGCAAATCCTTGACCGAGACCGTATCGCTCTGAATCCGAGGCCCTGGGGCCGCGCTCTGGCGAACAATGCCGCGCTCTGCAGTCCGATCCGGGTAGCCGATGCGAATGCGCATCAGGAATCGATCCAGCTGCGATTCGGGCAGCGGGTATGTTCCGTGATGATCCGCTGGATTCTGCGTCGCGATCACCATAAACGGCTGATCCAAAGGCAGAGAGCGGCCGTCCGTGGTCACCTGCATTTCGTTCATCGCTTCCAGCAGCGCGCCCTGCGTTTTCGGCGTCGCGCGATTGATTTCGTCTGCCAGCAGGAAGTTGGTGAAGATCGGTCCGGGTTTGAACTCGAAGGCCTGCGTGTGCGCGTTGTAAATCGTCACACCGACGACGTCACTCGGCAACATATCGGAGGTGAACTGGATGCGATGAAACTGAGCGCGTGTGCTGCGAGCCAGTGCATGGGCCAAGGTGGTCTTGCCGACACCGGGCACGTCTTCAATCAACAGGTGCCCGCGCGCGAGGAGACATGCCAACGCGAGCCGTACAACTTCCGGCTTGCCTTGGATCGCTTCTCCTAGCGCCGCCTCGATTTCAGAGACCTTGGAAAACGAGGGCTGCGCGATAGTGGCGTCCCGCTGGGCCATTTCCTTTATGCTAACGCGGAATCCTGGTAGGCTGGGGACGTTGGACTGGCAAGATTACCTGGATCGTTGGCAGAAAGCCGGTTTCTTGGATGGAGCGACGGCCTCGAAGATTCGCGCCTTCGAAGCCGCTCAGCCCGACACTCGCCGCATCCGCTGGCCCATCATTTTGGCGCTAACCTTCGGTGGTTTGCTGCTGGCGATGGGCTTGTTCCTCTTCGTGCAGTCGAACTGGGACTCGCTCTCTCCGTTTGCTCGAATCGCGATCACCATGTCGGCACTCGCGGCTCTGCATACTGCGGGCGCGTGTTCGCAGAAGTTCCCCGCGCTGGCGATGACCTTCCATGCGATTGGCACGGCCGGACTCGGGGGCGCGATCGCCATCTCCGGTCAGGTTTTCAATATGGATGAACACTGGCCGTTTGCGATCCTCTTGTGGGCGATCGGGGCGTGGGCGGGGTTTGCACTGCTGCGAGACCTGCCTCAACTGGTGATGGCCGCTGTGTTGACGCCGATCTGGGTGGTTGCGGAGGTCGTCGATTTCGAGCGGGCGCTTCCCGATCCGTCGCCCTGGACGGCGGCGTTCGTCGCGATCATCGCTCTGACCTACCTCAGCGCCAACCGCCGCGATGAGGCGAGGACGTGGCGCCATGCCCTGGCCGCCATCGGAGCAGTGGCCCTGATTCCTGCTTGGATCCTCGCGGCTGTGATGCCCAGAGCTCCGTTTGCGGGAGCGTGGCTTCTGCTGTTACCGTTGCCCGTCGCCTACGCCCTGCGAGGCCGTCAGAGCTGGCCGATGCTCGCGTGGGTGGGTGCGATCATCCTCCAAGTACTCGCCCGGACCAACAGCATGCCGGTTGCGTCCCACTTGATCGCGGGCCTCGCGGCCGTTGGACTCGCAGGATGGGGTATCGCAGAACTCCGCAAGGAACGCGTCAATCTAGGGCTTGCTGGGTTTGTCATTACGGTGCTGTCGTTCTACTTTAGTTATGTCGTGGACGCGATCAACCGCAGCCTCGGCTTGATCGTTCTCGGCGTGCTGTTCCTGGTCGGAGGTTGGCAACTGGAACTCCTGCGCCGGCGATTGATGCGCCGGATCGAAGGGGCCGCATGAAGAAGGGCTTGATCCTGGCCGCACTACAAGTCGCGCTGGCGCTCTCAGTGACGGCGAAGTTCGCCTATGACCGGTCGACCCTGCCGCGTGTATGGGTGAAAGCTGCCCCCTATGATCCAAGCCTGCCCTTGCGCGGCCGCTATGTGCGGTTGCTCTTGCAGGGCGAAACCGAACCACTGAAGCAGCCGGTGGCGTTCTTTATTCCGCAAAACGTTCCGGACCCGTCACGTCGGGCTGCTGGCGAAGAGCTGTGGGTGGAAGTTTCGGTTCCGAAGCAGGGAGCCCCGAGGCCGATCCAGCTGGCCGTGAAGAAAGACGGCGTCCTCACTCCGCTTGCCTTCCGATAGGGCGCACAATCGCTATGTCGAATGCCCAATGTCGGTGCGCGCGCAAGGTGCCGTAGACTATAGAGATGAGTACAATTGAGCCGCCAAAGCGGCTTTTGTTTGGCCCGGGTCCTTCACAAGTTGAGCAGCGCGTCTATGACGCCATGGCCAAGCCGGTGGTTGGCTACCTCGATCCTTACCTTTTTGAAGTAATCGATCATGTTCGCAGCGACCTGCGGACCGTGTTCGGCACCAAGAATGCATTCACCCTTCCCATTTCCGGCACGGGTAGTGCGGGCATGGAAACGGCGATCTCGAACTTTGTCGAAAAAGGCTCCAAGTTCGCGGTTTTTGTAAACGGGTTCTTCGGTGAACGCATCGCAGAGATGGGTCGCCGGCATGGCGCGAATCTGGTGCGCTTGGACAAGCCGTGGGGCGAAGCGTTCACGGAAGCCGAAGCCAAAGCGTTCCTGGAACGCGAGAAGCCGACGGCCTGTGCGTTCGTGCATGCAGAGACGTCGACCGGTGTGTTGCAGAATCCGCTGGCGATCACCAAGACGGCTCGCGAGATGGACATGTTGGTCATCGCCGATTGCGTTACGTCCATGGGAGCCGTGCCGATCAACGTAGACGCGTCGGGAATCGACATCGCGTTCAGTTGCACGCAGAAGGGCCTCAGCTCGGTACCCGGCATGTCGCCGTTCACCGCGTCGGACAAAGCGATCCAACAGATGGATGCCCGCAAGGATCCGAATCTGGTGTGGTACCTGGACCTGAAGCTGCTGCGCGAATACTACGAGAACAAGAAGTATCACCATACGGCTCCGGTAACGAACATCTACTCGCTGCGGGAAGCGCTGGCGGCGATCATGGATGAGGGCATGGAGAAGCGCTTTGCGCGTCATGCGAAAGCACATGAGTCGTTCGTGAAGCGCGTCGAAGCGATGGGCCTGCAGATGCTGGTCGCGCCGGGATCGCGCTTGCCGAATCTCAATACGGTCCGAGTACCGGAAGGCGTGGCCGATGCTCCCGTGCGCTTGAAGATGCTGCAAGAGCACGGCATCGAGATCGCAGGTGGACTGGGCGCGTTGGCCGGAAAGATCTTCCGCGTCGGTGTGATGGGTCCGTTGGCGGATGAGAAGCAACTCGACGTGTTCTTCGACGCGTTCGCGAAGTGCTTGAAGGGGTAGTAAAACTGATGCGCCAGCTTCTGCCTTGTGGCTATTTTGCGACGGGGCAATGAAGACCATCCTACGGCTGGGTACCGCGATTCTCTTCATTGCGGCAGGGATTTTTCATTTCCTGATACCCGAAACGTATTTACGGATTATGCCTCCTTCGATCCCTTGGCCGCTGGCGATGGTTTACATAAGCGGCTTGGCTGAAATCGCAGGAGGTCTTGGTCTGGCGTTTCCATTCACCCGGCGCTACGCGTCTTGGGGTCTGGTCGCCCTGCTCATCGCGGTATTCCCGGCGAACGTTTACATGCTTCAGAATCACGGGGACTGGGAGTCTATCCCGACTGCGCTGCTGTGGGCGCGATTGCCGCTGCAGGGAGTGCTGATCTGGTGGGTCTTGTGGCTGGCCAAGCCGTAAACGTCGGCCGTTACGAACGGTGGGGGGCAGCGGGAGTGGTTCCCGTGCCGCTGACTAAAAACGGGCAACTTGGGCGCGGTTGCTGGAAGGTGTCGTCGATGCGCCGGTCCGAACCACGATATTGCAGGAACATGGCGTTCGCGGAGTGCCTTGCGGCGTAGGTTCGTTATTGATCTCAGTCGTCAGGTGCGCGTGAAGAGAGGTACGAAACAAAAAGCCCCCAGCCTTAGGCTGGGGGCTTTTGTGCAAACAGCGAGGTGCAGCTTACCGGCTGACCTGAAGGCTGGCTCCGCCACCCCGGCCGCCACCCACGACTGAGACAACCTTGACCCAGAGCGTACCGTTGCCCTTGAAGTACGAGGTTGCGCTGGCCTTACGCAGAGCATCCAGGCTGTCCTGCGAAGCGCCCGAGGCTGCCGTCGTGAATCCTGGCAGTTCGAAGATCACCCATGAGCCGGGATCCAGTTCGGTCAGGGTGAGGGACACGGCCGGCCTTTCGGTAGCGACCTTGATCTCGGTACCAGATCGTACGTTGGTGGCGGTCAGGTCGTAATCCTTGCCATTGCGGCTGAGGATGACGGGCGGCTGCGCAGGAGCGCCACCGCCAAATCCACCCGGAGCACCTTTGGCAGCGCCAGGACCGCCGGGGCCGCCCTTAGCTGCGCCCGGACCACCAGGACCGCCTTTCGCAGCGCCAGGACCGGCAGCAGCGCCAGGACCGCCAGGTGCGCCTTTCGCTGCGCCCGGGCCACCAGGACCACCACGACCGGCACCGCCGGGGCCGCCAACAGTGAGTCGCCCGACATCGCCCTTGCAGATGGCAGCGCCCCAGGCGGGCTTGTTCTCACAGGCCTGTGCGTCGGCCGCGATGCTATCGTTCACTCCGTCCTGGATGAGAACGTAGGACTCGGGACCACCGCCGAGCGAGCCGTCCTTATCGTGGATCGCCGCAGTCTTCCAGGCCACGCTGCTTCCGTTGTCGCTGGCCCACTTGGCGTTGTTCGCCATCGGCGGGAAATACACTGGCTTGGCGTTGACGAATTTCACGCGCTCGACGGTGTTGTTGGAGGTGACCGCGAAGCTGGTGAACATGAGGTAAGAGAGCGCTCCCGACTTGCGAGTGGCGTTGTCCTCAAAGTTCCGGAAGGTGGTGTTCACTACGTCATGACGCAGATCGTAATACTCGTAGCCGTGGATCGGGTAGTCCGGCAGGTCCGGCTTCGGGAGGCTGCGGCCATAGGCCTTTTCCGCGTCCGTTTTGGGATTGCCGATGTTCTCGGTTTCGCCCACGAACAGCGAATCCACAACTCTTGACGTGAAGGGATCACCACCGCCCAAGCCAGACGCATGCGTATAGCCCAAAGCGTTGTCGGCCAGCTTCAGGTTTCTGAATATGTGCAGCTCACCGCGGCCCCAGATGGCGCCGTTGCGGTTCTTGTAGGAGGTGAGATCTTCGAATACCGTTTCCAGCGGCTTGCTGTTCGCGTCTGCAGGATTTTCACGGGCGGTATGGGAGCCGCCGGTCACACTGAACGTGTTGTTAGGGTTAATATTCCGGTCGAACATAAACGAGTCGAAGTTGGAGTGGGCGACGTTGCCCTTGAACTCGCGGAAGGGCGTCCGACGCGGCCAGGTCTTTGCACTGATCTCCGTGCCTTCGAATTTTCCATTCGGGTGCTCCGGCAGTGACATCCAGAAGCCGTTCGAATCGGACCCCGCAGCCACGTTGTCGCGGTAGGTGTTATCCGGATTCGTGATCCAGTAACTCGCCACGGTGTTGTCCGAGGGAAGCAGCACATCCTTCGATTGCTGGCCATTCGTTCCCAGGCGGGGTTCACCCGAGGCGGCGAGGTTTGTCGGTACGCACGGCTTGGACGTATGGCACTTGGTCATGATCACGAGGTTGTGAATAATCTCGTTGCCATGCTCCGCGCCGTCTTCCATGAAGATGCAGTGGCCCACGGTGTCGTAGGTCACGTTGTTCTCCACGCGCAGGTCATTGGTCCCGTGCATGGTCACACAGCGGTTATAGGTATTGTGGATCGCGGCGTTTTTGATGTACTGCCCTTTCGCGTCGCCCAGCAGATGCCAGTGGATCGGATAGCGGGCAAGCGTCAGGTTTTGCCCCATGCGATTGAACTCGACGCCCTCGACAAACATCTTGCTGGCGGACATCGCCATCACGTGCCCGCCGAAGAAGGATTGCTCCGCGTCGGTCGAGGCCTGCAGCTTGATGTTGCGCGTCAGCAAACCGACTTCGCCGCGTTCATCCACGTCGAAGGTGATCTTGCCGAAGTGCATGTAGTCCAGCTTCTTGTTGAGCGTGATCGTGTTTCCGCGGATTGCGGAAATCGTTCGCCGCTCTGCCTGCCGGGGATCGAAGTCCGTCGACGCGAGCACAATCTCGTCCCCAACCCGCCATTCAGCGGCGTTCAGAACCTGGATCGAGGTGGCGCCTGCGTTGGCCGTATTTGCCAGCTTGGTCCAGGTGTTCTTCCGATCACCGTGCAGGTTCAGCGTTCCGCCCATCAGCATGATGCCGCGGTCCACGCGGTCCGTCGTTCCACCCACTCCACTGATATCTTCGCCCTTGACGTTGTCAGTGAAGGTAATGGTCGCCTTGCGCGTATGGGGCTTGGCTTCCGTGCCGATTTCGAGTTCGCCGTGCACCATGACCCACTCAGTGGTGAGTTCCACATCTTTGTTATCCGCGAAGCTCAGTTTGCCGTTGATCGTCAAACCTTTCAACGGTGCCGGGCTGACGTCGAGGATGACGTTCATGTTTGGGCCAATGGTGACGGTGGCGTCTTTGGCCGGAACCTTCTTATCAGGCCAGGTGGCCGCATCCGACCAGCGCTTCGGGCTAGGCGTGGGAGCAGCTTTCTGCTGACCCTGAACGACGGCATATCCGCCGACGGCTAAAAGGGCTGGAACCAGCAACGAAAGGGATAAGAGATAGTGTTTACGCATCGTGAAACCTCCATTACGCCACTTTGTCCCGCGAAGATCGAGGGACGTGCAGCAAGACACAATTTTACACCTATCGTGGAGGGATTTTAGTTCGACGCCCCGGCTGGAGTCACTGATCTCTCTCATCAGGTGCGCGTGAAAATAGGCGCTTGGTGGCGAAGGCTCGGCCGGAACCGGATTTCAAATATTTTTCGAAGGCGGCGGCTTGGTCGCGCGTGGAGAACGCTACGTAGGTCTCAAGGTGCCACGGGGTGAATTTGGAGGTGTGTGGGACTCCCCCGGCGTTGTGTTTGGTTAGACGGGCCTTGAGGTCGCTGGTTAGCCCGGTGTAGCGTTGGTCGGGGGATGAGAGGCTACGGAGGATGTAGACGTAGTGCATGCCCTCCTTCGCTAAAGCTACGGCGGGCACCATCCTTCGTCAAGACTCCGGCTTGCCAGCCGAAGCCTTGGCGAAGGATGGTGGAGGCGGCGGGAGTTGAACCCGCGTCCGAAATAGTTTGCCGTGAAAAGACTACGTGCGTTTCCGGTTCGGTAGTTTTCGTCTGTTAGGTAAGGCACCGGCAAGAACCTAACAGCTTAGTCCGATTGATCTCGGCTTGTGGCTCCGAACAGAAGCTTTGGGCCTATCCTGCAAAATGACGGTCTATGCAGAGCGCGCAGGCTCACCCCACTAGACCGGCTACTTAATTAATTAAGCAGCGTATGCAAACTGCGTGTTGGCAGTTGTTGTTTTCCGATCGTTTTACGGGAGCTCGGAACCCGGCACGACTCACCACGACAAAATCAATCCCGTCGAATCCGTTGCGCCCCCCTTAGATTTCATTCTAGCATTGAGGTGCAAGCCTACATGCCGGAAACACTACCCCAGACAGCTCCAGACATCGGCACAGGCACGGGAACGGCGACCGAAAATCGCGACGAAGAGACGCCGCTGTATCGGGTGGTGCTGCTCGATGACGACGAACACACCTACGAGTACGTCATCGAGATGCTGTGCACGATCTTCTTCATCTCGGCGGAGACGGCTTATAAGCACGCGTCCGAGGTCGATGCGATGGGGCGGACGGTGGTGATTGTCTGCGAACTGGCGCAGGCGGAGTTTGGACGCGACCAGATCCAGGCTTATGGAGCGGACCCGCGCATGCCGGTGTCTAAGGGATCCATGAGCGCGGTGGTCGAGCCTGTCTAGTTACTTCGCGGCAGCCGGTTTCGGAGCCGGACCCTTGGGGGCGATCCAGTAGCCGCTGCGAGCGGTGATCTTCAAGGCCGGGTTGCCTAGCACCTTCACTTCGACCTCGTGGTAGCCGCCTTCGGCGTTCTGGGGGGCGGCGAACGTCAGCAGGTATTGGCTGTGGATCTCTTCGCCGATCTCATGCACGGCTTCTTCCAGGCCGCTGATGCTGACGAAGTTCTGCTCGCGGCCGCCGGTAAATTTGGTGTAGACCTCCAGCGAGTTGGGCACGAAGATGCCTTTTACCAGGGCGAAGATTTCCTTGAAGATGGGAGCGTAGTTGCCCATGTTCTGCTGGGCGTCGGTGGTGCCGGTGCGCATCACGCCCATCGGAAGCGTGCCGCGATACTCCGGCGGGACGGCGTTCGGGCGATTGGGCTCGGCTTGCGTGGTGAGCTGGTTCAGCAGGTGGTTCATGCTGACGGCGTAGATCTGGACGTCGGCGAATTCGGCCATGGTCAAGACGTCGCGAGGGTTGACCGCGCTGCCTTTGTCGCGGGTTTCGCTGATCAGGATCAAGACCTTCTTGCGATCCTTGCCACGGGCTCGCAGCATGCGAACGCCTTCCATGGCGGCGTCATCCAGGTGGTGCTGCGAACTGCCGGGCTTCAGTTTAGCGAAGCCGGCTTTGATTTCTTCCGGGTTGGACGTGAACGGTGTGTGGACCCGAACCATGTGGTCGAAGCCCATGACGGCGATTTCGCCTGATTCACCGGCTACCAGGGGTCCGTAGATGCTCGCGGTTTTTTGGATCGTAGGCAGGATCTGACGCGCGGTGGAATCAGACTGGACGGCGATGACTAAGGAGAGTGGATGGGCTGCGATGTCGAGCTTGACTGGCTGGGGGACGCCTTGGTCGAGGAGTTGGAAATCCACGGGCGCGAGGCCGTTGATGAAATTCCCTTTGGCGTCGCGAACGGTTACGGGGACCTGAATGTTGACGACTTCAGAACGGAAGAGCGGGACTTCCGTTTCGGTTCCAGCGGGGGCTTGTGCGATCACAATGCCTGTGACCAGGGCGCTGGCCACAACTGCGGCTAAAATTTTGGTTCGCATGTTACCTACAAGCTACCGCACTTCCGCCTGAGCGGCCAGCCAGTAGCCTCGGCGGGCGCGGACCTGCAGGTTGGGGGTCGGGAGATGCACGGTGAGTTCGTGGTAGCCGGGTTCGCGATTCTGGGGGGCGAAGGTCAGCAGGTATTGGCTGTGGACTTCTTTGCCGATGTTCTCGATCGCGGTTTCGAGGGACTTCTGGTTCTTGAAATCCTGGGCGCGTGCTCCGGTGAACTGCGAGTAAGCGGAGAGGTTGTTCGACGCCTTCAGGCCACGGAAGTAGGTGTAGATCTCATTCAGGCTGGGGCCGTAGCCGCCGCGTTGCACGTCCGTGGTCATGGTCTGCGTGGTGCCCATGGGGCCTGGGCCTCGGGCTTCTGGGGGGACCGGATTCTTGGCTTTCTGCGGGGTCTCTGGCGTGGCCGATTTCATCTTGATCGTGTAGATCAGCACGCCGTCGAGTTCGGCTTGGCTGAATACGTCGGCGGGAGTTACGGCGCTGCCCTGGTCGAAACCCTCGCCGATGATCAGCAGGACTTTCTTGCGGCCGATGCCGCGCGAGTGCAGGAGCTTTACGCTTTGCAGTGCGGCGTCGTCCAAGTGGTGTGGGCCGCCGCCAGCTTTGATCCGGCTGAAAGCGGTTTGGATTTCTGCGGGATTGGACGTGAAGGGCGCGAGGATCTGGACTTCCTGATCGAAGGTGACGACGGCAATTTCCCCGCTGTCCCCGGCGATGAGCGGGACGAGCAACGTAGAGGCTTTGCGCAGGGTGGCGAACAGATCGCGTGTGTTGGAGTTCGATTGCACTGCCACCACAAGCGAAACCGGATGTGCGGCTTCGTCGACTTTAATGCTTTGTGGCGCATCGCCGTCGAAGAGTCGAAAGTCGTCTTCGGTGAGGCCGGTGATAAAGTTGCCCTTCTTGTCCAGGACCGTGACTGGCACCTGAACGTTCACCACGTTGGACCGGATGTCGGCACGATCTTGGGCCAGCAGCAAGGCCAGGAGTGCAGCGCGAATCACTTGTGCTCCGTGCGCCCGTGCAGCAGGTCGACTACGTGGGGGATGAGGTGAGCAACGGCCATCAGTGATTCGACGGCTCCTTTGGGGGATCCGGGTACATTGACGATCAGGGTGGTGCCGCGTGTGGACGCGCCGCCGCGGGAGAGGGGGGCGAAGCGAGTTGTCTTCAGTCCTTCGCTACGCATGAGTTCGCCGAAGCCGGGGACGTCGCGGTCGGCGACGCGTTTGGTGGCTTCGGGCGTTACGTCGCGAGGGGCGAGGCCGGTGCCGCCGGTGGTGAGGATGAGGTCGAATTGTTCGGAGTCGGCGAGTTCGCGCAGGGCGTTGGCGATGTGTTCTTCTTCGTCGGGGAGGACCAAGGTGTTGGAGACGGTCCAGCCGAGTTCGACGGCTTTGGCTTCGAGGGCGGGGCCGGAGAGGTCGGCGCGGGTGCCGGCGACGGTGGAGTCGCTGATGGTGATGATGGCTGTGCGGGTCATGTGCGTTTGTTTGAGTGGGCGGCCTGGGAGGCCGCCGCAGGCAGGGTGCCTGCCCCACGACGGTAGTCTCCGGATTTGCCGCCGGTTTTGGTTAACAAGTACACGTCTTGGATTTCGATTCCTTTGTCGAGGGCCTTGGTCATGTCGTATACGGTTAGGGCCGCGACGGAGGCTGCGGTGAGGGCTTCCATTTCGACACCAGTTGGGCCGGAGATGGTCACCGTGGACGTAATGAGCACGCCGCGGGCCTTTATTTCGGCTTTGACGTCGACGTGCGAAAGAAGGAGCGGGTGACACATGGGGATCAACTCCGAGGTGCGTTTGGCGGCCATGATTCCTGCGACGCGAGCGACTTCCAAGGGGTCGCCTTTGGGGTTCTGCGGTAGCTTCTTCAGCACAGAGGGCCGGATCTTCACGAACGCCTGGGCGGTTGCGGTGCGTTTGGTTTCGGCCTTGGCGGAAACATCCACCATGCTGGCGCGGCCTTTGTCGTCGTAGTGGGAGAGTTTTTTCATTTGAGAAGCACTCGAATCAGGTCCCCGGCGGACCACTGCTCGCGGTCTGGTTCGGTGACCAGGAACGCGTTGGCTCGGGTCAGTGCCGCGACGTCGCCCGACCCTTGCCAGGATAGCGGCTCCACGGTGCTGCCGTCGGCCGAGACCATGGCGGGGAGGAATCGCGTGAGGCCGGGCTTCTGTTTGAAATCACGAGTGAGCTTGGTCTGCAGCAGGGGCAGGGTCGCCTGGGAAGCTCCGCTGAGGAGTTCGATGGCGGCGCGCGCGAAGATTTCGAGGGTCACCATGGTCGATGCCGGGTTGCCGGGGAGTCCGAAGAAGAAGCGGCCTTGCGCGGTGCCGAATACTAATGGCTGCCCGGGTTGGATGAGGACGCGGGTGTAGAAAAATTCGGCTCCGAGGTCGGCGAGGACCTTTTCCACGATGTCGTACTTGCCGGCGGAAACGCCGCCGGAGAGCAGCAGCATGTCGCAGGCGAGGCCTTGTTTTACGAGCTTGGAAGTGGCGTCGTAGTTATCGCGGGCGATGGGGAGGATGACGGGTTCGGCTCCGGCGCGGGCCACTTGCACGGCCATCGACCAGGCGTTGGAATTGCGGATCTGGAAGGACTCGGGGGTTTGGGTAACGTCGATAATTTCGTCGCCAGTCGGCAGGATGGCGACTTTGGGTTTCTGATAGACGGTCAGGCGGTCTTTGCCGACGGTGGCGAGCAGAGCGATTTCGCTGAAGCCGAGGCGGGTACCTGCCTCGAGGAGTGTGGCGCCTTGACGGGCTTCGATGGCTCTGGGATTAAAGTTGTCTCCACTGGTTTGGGTGCGGTCGATGCGAACGCGGTCGCCGATGCGTTCGGTGTGCTCGACCATGACCACGGCGTCCGCGCCATCGGGCAGGGGAGCGCCGGTCATGATCTCGACGGCTTGTCCGGGTGCAACGGAGCCGGTGTACATCTCTCCGGCGCGGACTTCGCCGATGACCGTGAGCTCTCCCGGCAGGTCGGCGGCGCGGACGGCGAATCCGTCGCGGGCGGAGCGGGGGAAGGGCGGATAGTCGCGGTCGGCCAGGATGGGCTCAGCCAGAATGCGGCCCGCGGCATCGAGGGCGGAGATTTGTTCCACAGCGAAGTTCTTGCGACGCGCGCGCACTTCCTGAATCACGCAGGCGCGGGCTTGTTCAAAGGTGAGGGTCACGGGACTTCTACAATAATCGCGCACCCGGCCGAATCCAGGTAACCGTCGGCGTCCCTTCCCGCGTTAGAAAAGGCTGAAGGGAAGATTCCATGAAGAAGCTTTTTTTGGCGGCGCTCAGCCTGACGACGGTGTGGGCGGCGGGTCCGGGGTACAAGGTAACGGACAAGATCAAGATCGGTGGCACGGGGACCTTTTGGGATTACGTTTTCGTGGACAGCGGCGCGGCGAGGCTTTATGTGTCGCATGCGAATCAGACTGAGATCGTTGATCTGAAAACCAACAAGGTGATTGGCACGATCGCGGAGACGATGCGGGTTCACGGTATTGCGGTGGCTGCCGACCTAGGCAAGGGGTATACGAGCAACGGTGGGACGAATAGCGTCACTGTTTTCGACCTGAAGAGCATGAAGGCTACAGGGACGATCCCTGTGGGTACGAATCCGGATGCGATTATCTACGATCCGTCATCCAAGCGCGTGTTTGTCTTCAACGGCAACAGCAAGGATGCCACGGTGATCGATGCAAAGACGGAGAAGGTGATCACGACGGTTTCGGTGACTGGCAAGCCGGAGTTCGCGCAGATTGATGGTAAGGGGAAGCTTTACTTCAACGACGAAACGTCCAGCGAAGTTGTGGAGATGGATACGGCGAAGGCGACGATTACTCGGCGCTTGAAGCTGGCACCGTGCGAGGAGCCGACGGGGCTGGTGATCGATACGAAGAAGGGTCGCTTGTTCGCGGCGTGCAGCAATAAACTGATGGCGGCGATCGATGCGAAAGCGTGGAAGTTGCTGGGTACGGTTGCGATCGGGGCGGGGGCGGATGGTGTGACGTTTGATGATGGTCGGGTGTTCACTTCCAATGGGACCGATGGCACGATGTCGGTGATTGGAGAAGAGGGCGGCAAGTGGGTGGTGCTGGAAACCGTTGAGACGCAGCGTTCGGCGCGTACGATTGGTTCGGATACGAAGACGCACAAGATTTACTTGCCGGCGGCGGAGAATGGTCCGGCTCCGTTGGGCAAGGACGGGAAGGCGAAGGGGCGAGGTCCGCTGCTGGCGGATACGTTTACGGTGTTGGTGGTTTCGCGTTAGGAGGGCGGCCTGGGAGGCCGCCGCAGGCAGTGTGCCTGCCCCACATTACGAGCCTAAGATTTCGACGCGGCGAATCGACTTGGCTTTGCCGGTCGATTCGTCCACGGCTACGATTACGCCGTGCAACTCCGGCATGGAGCGTGCGGCCTCCATTTTCACAGGGAGCTGCTTCAGGAAGCGCTGCAGGATGATGTCTTTGTCTACGCCGATGACGCCGCTGTAGGGGCCGGTCATTCCGGCGTCGGTCTGGTAGGCGGTGCCTTGCGGCAGGATGCGCGTGTCGGCGGTGGGGACGTGGGTGTGCGTGCCGACGACGGCGGAGACGCGGCCATCGAGGTGCCAGCCCATCGCGACTTTTTCACTGGTGAGTTCGGCGTGGAAATCGACGAAGCGGACTTTGACATGCGGGGCGAGCGAGGCGACCAGGGTGTCCGCTTTTTTGAACGGGCAGTCGATGGGGAGCATGTGGGCTCGGCCTTGCAGGTTCATGACGGCGCATTCGACGCCGTTCGAGGCCTTCACTTTCACAAGGCCCGAGCCGGGCAGCTCCGCGGGGTAGTTCGCGGGGCGCAGGATGCGCTGCTGGCGGTCGAAATAGTCGTAGACTTCGCGCTTGTCCCAGGCGTGGTTGCCGGTGGTGATCACCTGCACGCCGTAGCCGAAAATTTCGTCGGCGAGTTGCGGGGTGATGCCGAAGCCTCCGGCTGCGTTTTCGCCGTTGGCGATGGTGAGGTGGATGTCTTCCGAGGCGACGATTTCGGGGAGATGCCGAGCCACCATTGCCCGGCCGGGAGAGGCGAAGATATCGCCAATAAAGAGAAGGTTGGTCAAAAAGGGATCTTTTCTAAGGGAGCATTACCACCGCCACGACCTCCGTCATTTTGACCCCGAACTTAACAGGGCGGAACCTTCCGAGTACCATCAGGCTTCTCCGTCGCCCCTTGCGAGACGGGAGCTTGCTCACCGGCACATCATCGAGTCAGATTCCATGACATTGACTGTTGGATCAATATTAGAAGGCCGCGAATACGTACGGCAGGAATGCTCCCACCGCTAGGATAGCAGGGGTGTGGAAATATAGTGGAACGGCATGCACAATGCCCGGCCTAGCGCCGTCAGTAGTGTATGCGAGCTGCTGCTCTTTTTCTGGCTGGTGTTCTAGCTTTCGCGCAGGAGCGACCGGCGTTTGAGGTTGCCTCGATCAAAGGGAACCCGGACGCACCGTTTGTTGGGCTCAGACTGGATACGTTCCCGGACGGTCGGCTTTCGGCACGGAACGTGACGGTGTTTTACTTGCTTCGCAACGTGTGGGCACTTGGCGCTTTGCAAATTTCAGGTGGTCCGGCGTGGGTCAAAGAGCGTGGTTTCGATATTCAGGCGCAGCCAGCGCCCCGTGCCGAACCCATCTCCCGGTCCCAAATCTTTCTCATGCTTCAGTCGTTACTAGAGGATCGCTTCAAGCTGAAGTGGCATCGCGAGACTCGCGAAGTTTCGGCATATGCCTTGAAGGTCGTCGATGGCGGTTCCAAGCTCGGACCCCCGCGTCAGGCGAGGGGGAGCATTTTGCCGGGAAATTTGGACGCGCCCAGCACGACCATCGGTTCGCTGTTAGCAACTCTGGAGCCGGAATTCGATCGCCCTGTGATCGACCAGACGGGTCTGGCCGGTCCCTACTCGATCCATTTGGCATGGGCTTCGGAACGCGCGCTCATACCAGACCAGTCGCTGCCATCATTGTTTACCGCCATGCAGGAGCAACTGGGATTGCGCCTGGAACCGACGAAGGTTTTCATGGATATCTTCGTGATCGAGAGCGTCGCGATGCCGTCGGAGAACTAGCGCGTGGGATAATCGATGGCACATGCGGATCGGACTGCTTGTTTTCGGTGTGTTCGCGGCCATTCTTTTAGCGGCTGCCGACTTCAGCGACACGTTGCCGCCTGCGTTGAACGATCCGAAGATCAACTACTTTCGGCCTGGCAACGATCGTGTGGCCAAGTTAGACGCGAAGCTGGCGGACGGGTCGATGAAGCTCCAGTATGCGAGTCGGGCGGGCTACCTCAAGTCGGTGCTGGATGCGCTGGAGATCCCGGTCGAATCGCAACTACTCGTGCAGTCGAAGACGAGTTTGCAGGCGGACTTGATCTCTCCCACGAATCCACGCAGTATCTTTTTCAACGATTCCGTCGCGGTCGCATGGATGAACGGAGGCTTCATCGAGGTTGCGGCGCAGGATCCGGAGAACGGCGTCATTTTTTACACGCTGCTGCAGGATCGGGATCAGGCACCGCGTTTTCAGCGCGCCGGCGGGCAGTGTCTGCGCTGTCATCAAAGCGACACCAGCAACGGCACGCCGGGGATGATTATCCGCAGCATCCCTCCTGGCCCGAATGGGGAGCCGATGATGATTTACGGAGGCGTGTTTACGGACCATCGCACGCCGATCGACCAACGCTGGGGCGGCTGGTATGTGACGGGTTCGCCGGCGGGATTGCGACACATGGGGAACGCGCGGGTGCTGGATCGGGACAAGCCGGAGATTGTGAACTCGCTGCCGGTCACGAGCTTGCAGGGGCGATTTCCGGTGGAGAAGTATCTTACGCCTTACAGCGACGCGGCGGCGTTGATGGTGTTCGATCACCAGATGTACGCGATGGGATTGATCACGCGACTGAGTTGGGCGGCTCGCACGGGGGCGACGTCTATCGAGGATGGAGCCCGGGAGTTGGTGGACTATTTGGTGTTCACGGGCGAGGCTCCGTTTGATGCGAAGATCGGCGGGGCGGCGGGGTTCGCGGCGAAGTTCTCGGCGCTGGGGCCGCGGGATTCCAAGGGTCGGAGTTTGCGGCAGCTGAATTTGCGGACGCGGACGTTTGAGTATCCGTGCAGTTACATGGTGTACTCGGATGCGTTCCGGGCGCTGCCGGTGGAGGTGAAGGGTGCGGTCTACAGGCGGATGTCGGAGGTCTTGCTGGCGAAGGGTGCAGGAGGACAGGCGGCGATTGAGATATTGCGGGAGACGTTGCCGGAGGTTCGCGAATATTTTCGCTAGGCGGGCCGACGTCCCGTACGCTATACAAGAACCGTGAAGGTCGATTCGATTTTGGCGTTGTCGCTCGCGGTGCGAACTACGGGACGGTACAGCGTGTCGCGCTCCTGCGGCACTCGACCGGCTTCTGTGATCAGGCGCTCCAGGTCCTTGCGACGCAAGCTCTGCGACGTCGTGGCTCCGGCGTCGTGGTAGATGCGTTCTTCGACAAGGGTGCCGTCCAGGTCGTCGGCTCCGAAACGCTGCGCGATCTGCGCAATCTGCGGCGTCACCATCACCCAGTAGCTCTTGATGTGCGGAATGTTATCGAGCATCAAGCGCGAAACCGCGATCTCGCGGAGATCGTTAAAGCCGGTCGTCTTGGCGATGTGCTCTAACTCCGTGTTGTCAGGATGGAACGACAGCGGGATGAAGGTCTGGAACCCGTGCGTTTCGTCCTGCAACGCACGCAGCTTCAAGAGGTGGTCGACACGGTCCTCTTCCGTTTCGATGTGCCCGTACAGCATGGTGCAGTTCGAATGCAGCCCGAGTTGATGCGAGGTGCGAGCCGTCTCAATCCACTCATCGCCGGACAACTTGTGGTCGCAAATGATTCGCCGGACACGTTCACTGAAAATTTCCGCCCCTCCGCCGGGCTGCGAATCCATGCCGGCGTCTTTGAGCTTCTGCAGCACTTCGCGCGCGCTCAGTTTGGAGCGCTTCATAAAGTACCCGATCTCCACCATGGTGAACGCCTTCAAGTGGACCTTGGGAAACCGCTGCTTCAACCCGCGCAGCATCTCGCAATACCAGTCGATGGTCAGTTCCGGGTGCAGGCCGCCGACAATGTGGAACTCAGTTACTGCTTCGGTGTAACCCTCGCCAGCCTTGTGATAGATCTGGTCGAGCGACATCGTGTACGCCTTACCATCGCGGGTCAGCTTGCCAAACGCACAGAGCTTGCAGTTGGCGACGCACACGTCGGTCGGATTGATGTGCCGGTTGATGTTGAAGAAGGTGACGTTCCCGTGGAGTTTTTCGCGAACGTAGTTGGCGAGCCAGCCTACGCCCAGCAGGTCGGGCGTGCGATACAGCAGCAGCCCGTCTTCCGCGGTCAGGCGCTCGCCAGCAGCCACTTTTACGCGGATCGGTTCCAGCCGGGGATCTTCAAACGTGGGAATCATTGCAGAAACCTCAGAATATCACGGCGGTAGCCCCGCGCTACCGAGCCTGTGTGGGAACGCCCGCCGGACGGGGAAAGAGAAGAAGCGAAGATCGGAGTTTTGGGTAGGGGAAGTGCGGAAGGACAGACTCGGTAGCGCGGGGTTTCCGTCACGCGTTCGACATTGACCGTAGATTCACGCAATCGCCAACAGAAGTTGATGTCAGCCTCCTAGTATCAAAGTTCGTTAAGGGAGGCTACACACTTGTATTTGAAAAAACTCGCCGCCACAGTTTTCTGCGCGGCCATGACGATTCCGGCGTTTGGGCAAACACCCGCGCCCAGCATTCGGATCGTGCTGCCGGAGCGCACGCGCCTCTTGCAGAACCAGATGGTAGACCTGGTTATCGAAGTGCGCAACGCGACCGCGGTCAGCGGACTGACTGTCAACGGCTCCGGCTTGGACCTGTCATCACGTTTCGGCGCGGCTAAAGCCACACTGCTCGATTGCGACACCAGTTCGGACTGGGTGTACCGCGCCAATCTACAATCGTTCACCTCGAACGTAACCTTGACCGCGACGGTAACCGCCGACGGCAAAACTCTCACTGACTCGCGCACGATTCAAGTGCGTCCCTTCGCCTTCCCGCAACGCCGCAACATCATCCTCTTTATCGGCGATGCCATGGGCACCGCCTACCGCGATTCCATTCGACTTGTGGACCGCGCGACCGTCGACGCCAACGGCAAAAGCGCTTTCCGCGAAGGTTTCTTCGACACCCTTTCCGAAATGGACCGCATGCCAGTGAGCGGTATGTCGATGACCTATGGCACCGATTCCATCGTTCCCGATTCCGCCAATACCGGCACTGCCTGGGCGAGTGGCAACAAGAGCTTCTCTGGAGCCTTGAACGTGTTCGAAGACGGCAACGATTGCAGCTGGCGCTTTACGGGCGTGAATAACCTCACCACCCTGCCCGCCATGCTGGACAATCCCCGGGTTGAGAACCTGTGGCAGTATCTGAAGCGGAACTTTAACTACCGCACCGGCATCGTCAGCACAGCGGCGATCACCGACGCGACGCCCGCGGCGCAAGGCGGCTACACCGGCTATCGCCAGGCGCGCCTCGAAATTGCCCGCCAGTATCGCGAAAGTCCCATGTTGGGCGGCGCTCCGGCGTTCGATGTCATCCTCGGCGGTGGCGCAGATCCATTCACCAGCGCAGGCCGTCGCGACGGTCGTGATCTGGTCGGCGAATTTCAGGGCCTGGGCTACCGCAGCGTGAAGAACGCGAAAGAACTCGCTTCCATCACCGGCCCGGCCCCGCTCATCGGCCTGTTCAAGGGTTCGGCCGCTCCCGCGCCCAGCAGCAACGGCATCGCCACCGGTGACGTGAACATGGACGTCGCCTACGACAAGCTTGGCCTCACCCGTCCCGCCTCTGAGCCGACGCCCAGCTTCGGCACCTACACCGACCAACCCATGCTGGACCTCATGACCCGCAAGGCCATCGAAGTCCTCTCCAGCACCAATGAGAACTTCATCTTGATGGTGGAAGCGGCCTCGATCGACAAGCAGTCGCATCCGAACAACGCAGCGGGAACGATCTGGGACGCCATTGAGTTGGACCGTTCGGTTGGCGTCGCGCGCACCTTTGCCGCGGGTCGTGAACGCAAAGACACCTTGGTCGTAGTCACTGCCGACCATGATCAGTCGATGATCATCAACGGCGTCAGCAATACGCCGGACGCCGAATACTTTGATCGCAGCAAGAAGTCGGATGTCAGCTTCACCACTCCGGCGGGCGCGCAGGCGTTCAGCGTCTACGGCGATTCCTACGCCAACGTTCGCTCGGCTTATCCGTACGTGAACAGCGGCGGCGCTCCGGCTTCGGTCAGCACCGGTCCCGCGGGCCCTCCGGGATCCTTCGCGCCCACCGCTCCGCAGCTCACTCCTGAGGCGGGTACGTTGTCCACCTACGCTGGCCTCTCGGCCTACAAGAAGGGCAGCAACGGCTATCCCGTGAACTCCGGAACCGGACTCCGCCGCTTGGCTGTCGGATTCCGCACGGGCGACCACACGGGTTCCAGTGTGCCGATCACCGCCGAAGGTCCGGGTGCGTTGCTCTTCACCGGCTACATGGATCAGACCGACATCTTCTTCAAGATGGCCGCGTCCGCTTCGATGGACACATCTGCCATCGACGCTGCACTGGACGTGCTGACCAAGTCCGGCGGCTTCCCGACCACCATTGGAAAGTAGATCAATGAAACACGTAGTTGTTCTTTTGGGGGCGCTGCTCATTGCAGCGCCCGCTTTTTCGCAAGAGGAAAACTTGCTGTCTTTTGAGCTGACTGAAAAGCCTGCGCAACTTTTGCAGCGCTTGGGTCATCCCTCACTCATCGTGCCGGGCGGCGAATTGGAATCGTGGCAGTATCAGATCGGTATCGAAGACAATCACGAGTTCTCTCACATCCTTCTGTTCCGCAAAGCTACCGGTGAGCTACTCAGCCTCACACGCAACTGGGAACACGAACGCAATGTCGACGAATGGTTCCCGCCTGCAGAGACTAAGGTCTACTATTATTCCGACGCAACAAATCCAGCATATGGAGTGCGTGTGCGGCGCTTAAGTGGAGGTCGCGTGCTGATGGCGATGGGCTCCGCCACACCGGGCCAACTTGCTGGACAGGTGGTGCTTATCCGGGAGACCGAACTGCACACATTTCACCCTTGGCTGAAGCTCGATTGACGCAACAAAAGTACTTCATGACAAGGAGCGGTCCGGGTACGCGAACGTTACATTCTTTTTCTTTCGTGCTTGCTCGGTAGTAGATACGTGGCGTAGTTAGTACATCGCTCCACCTGTAGCTAGTACTAGGGGATTCATAGTTTCTTTTCGCTCGGGTTCCCTGATTGGGGTGGAGGCTGTAGCAGGTTACTCTCAGCTTCATGCTGAAAGGAGCGCCCTGCCAATGAACATCTCTCGAGCGATTGCGTGCGCCAGTTTTCTACTCTTCGCGAGCATTCCCGTTCTCGCCGCCGGAAACGGATTGAAGGGAGAATACTTCAACAACACCGGACTCACCGGAAGTCCCGCCGTTACCCGCACCGACGCGACGGTCAACTTTGAATGGTGGGGAACTCCTGCCGCGGGAATTTCCAACAACTACTTTTCGGCGCGTTGGAGTGGAAAAGTAGAGGCGCCTGTCACGGGCGCCTACAAGTTGGCGACCTACTCCAACGAAGCGGTTCGCGTGTGGCTCAATGGATCGTTGATCATCGACAACTGGGCCGATCATTGGACAGCGAAGAACACTTCCGCTGCCATCAACCTCACTGTCGGTCAGCAGTACACATTAAAGGTCGACTATCGCGAAGGCCTGGGCATGGCCGTCGCGAAATTGCTGTGGAGCTATCCTGGCCAAACCGAAACCGTCATCCCGCAAGCGCGGCTTTACTCCGACGCACTGGCCACCGGTCCTGAGCCGATCTATCTCAGCGAGCTAACGCCAGCCGTCGCGCAGAATGGCTGGGGTCCGTATGAGAAGGATCGCAGCAACGGCGAATCCCGCTCACGCGACGGACGCACCATCGAGCTCAACGATCTGAAGTGGGGCCGCGGACTCGGCGTTCACGCCGCGTCGGATCTCCGCTACCAATTGATGGGCAGGTACAAGTCCTTCTTCGCCGATCTCGGCATCGATGATGAAGTCGGCGCGCGCGGCACGGTCATCTTTGAAGTGTGGCTCGACGGCACGCGCAAGTACGTCAGCCCGATCATTAAAGGCGCGGACCCCGTGGTCCCGATCGCATTGGACGTGACGGGCGTCACCGAATTGAAGCTGAAGGTTCTCGATGCCGGCGATGGCATCAGCTACGATCACGCCGATTGGGCCGGCGCACGCGTTTCAACGGCAGTGCTCCCGAGTTCGACGCCCCCTCCGAATCCCAACCCCACGCCGACTCCGCAGCTTCCCGGAACTCCCACCGGTCTTTCAGCGACTCCTGGCAGCGGCAAGATCACGCTGACATGGAACTCTGTGAGCGGCGCGGACTCCTACATGGTTTATCGCGGCAGCTCGAGCGCGAGCATGGCGCTCTTCGCTCCAGGTGTCATCCTCACCAACTTTATCGATTTGAACACGCCCAACGGCACGATGTTCTACTATCGCGTCGCCGCCGTGGCGGGCAGCACCGTGGGCCAGCAGTCCACTCCGGTGAACGCGATGGCGCAGGCGGCACCCATACCGACCCCAGTCCCAGCGATCCCCACCGGCCTCGCGGCAACGCCCGGCAACGGTCAAGTCTCCCTGCTGTGGAGCGCCGTATCGGGCGCCACGGGGTACAAGGTCTTCCGTTCCACCAGCTCCAGCTTGCCCGGTGAGCAGATCGCCAGCGGACTTACTTCCACCAGCTTCCTTAGCACCGGCCTGACCAACGGCACGCCTTACTTTTTCCGTGTGGCCGCGAGCAACGCAGGCGGCAACAGTGACCCTTCCCCGCCCGTCCCCGCAACGCCGGTGGCACCTCCTGCCCCGCCGCCACCTCCCGCAGTTCCGACCGGTCTCGCGGCGATCCCTGGGAACGCTCAGGTTGCTCTCTCCTGGACAGCTGTCTCCGGCGCGACCGGTTACAGCCTGTATCGCTCGACGACCGCTGGCGCGCAGGGCGACCTGATCATGACCCTAGCTGGAACCAGTTTCAACAACACCAGCCTGACCAACGGAACGATGTACTACTATCGCGTGGCGTCCTCGAATGCCAACGGCAGCAGCGTTCCGTCCGCTCAGGTAAGCGCGAAACCAGTCGCTCCCCCGGTTCCGCCTGCGCCGATAGGCCTCGGCGCGACTGCCGGAAACGCAGAAGTAACCTTGACCTGGACCGGTTCCGACGCAGCTACCACCTACAACGTGTACCGAGGCACCGTATCGGGAGCGCAAGCCGCGACCCCGATCATGACCGGCATCACGGGCCTCACGTTCAAAGACACGGGTCTGACGAACAACACCACCTACTACTACAAGGTCGCCGGCGTGAACACGAACGGACCCAGCGCCATGTCGAATCAGGCCAGCGCCAAACCGGTCGCTCCGCCTGCGCCGCCCGCACCCACCGGCCTCGCCGCGACGGCTGGCAACACCGAAGTGACCCTCAACTGGGTCGCCTCTGACGGCGCGGTGAGCTACAACGTCTATCGCGGAACGGCATCGGGCGCACAAGGGGCCACGCCGATCATGACGGGCATCACTCTACTGACGTTCAAAGACACAGGCTTGGTGAACAACACCACCTACTACTACAAAGTAGCCGCCGTGAACACCAATGGCACCAGCACGATGTCCAATCAGGCCAGTGCCAAGCCGGTTCCGCCACCTCCCCCGGGCGCGCCCGCGGGTTTCTCGGCCTCCGCGGGTAACGCGCAAGTGACGCTGAACTGGGGCGCAGTGACCGGAGCGCTTAGCTACAACATCTACCGTGGCACAAGAACCGGCGGGCAGGGCGACGTTCCTCTGATGACCGGCATCACCACCCTCACTTTCCTCGATACCGCGGTGACCAACGGAGCGACCTACTTCTACAAAGTCGCTGCCGTCAGCGGTTCGGGCCTCGGAACAAAATCGGTCGAAGTGAGCGCGGTCCCCACGCCTCCCGCCACCGTGCTGACCCCCGAGCAGATGAGCGCCTTCAAGTTCCTGCGCCAATCCACCTGGGGACCGACGCCGGCCCTGGTGAATCATGTCGTCCAGGTCGGCAAGAGCGCCTTCCTCGACGAGCAATTCGCGCTCCCCGCGACGCCGTATCCGGAAGCACTGGTCACCATGCCCAACATGGAACTGGTCAGCGAGCAGTTCTTCCAGAACGCGCTGCAAGGTCAGGATCAATTGCGCCAGCGCGTCGCCTGGGCGCTGAGCCAGATCTGGGTAGCCTCGGCCATCAAGGTCGACAACACCCACGCCATGGTGCCTTACATCCGTGTCCTGGAAGAAAACGCCTTCGGCAATGTTCGCGACGTTCTCGAGAAGGTCACGCTCACCCCGGCCATGGGCGAGTTCCTCGATATGGTCAACAACAAGAAGGCCTCGGGAGTTGCTCCCAACATCGTGATGCCGAACGAAAACTACGCACGCGAGTTGATCCAGTTGTTCACCCTGGGCCTGACCGTCCTGAATCCCGACGGCAGCACCACCGGCGCGCCCACCTACGGTCAAGCCGACATCCTGGAAATGGCCCGTGTACTCACCGGCTGGACCTATGGTGACGCCATCGCAGGGGACCCCACACGCATCAACAGCCGGTATTACGACGGCCCGATGGAACCGGTCGCGAACTTCCACGACCTGGGTAGCAAAACGGTCCTCGGCGCGACCTTCGCCGCCAACCAGACCGCGCGTCAGGATCTGGCGCAAGCCCTCGACCTGCTGTTCAATCACCGGAACATCGCGCCCTTCATCAGCAAGCAACTGATCCAGCGCCTGGTGAAGTCGAACCCGAGCCCGCAATACATCAGCGACATCTCGGCAGTGTTCGCCAACAACGGATTAGGCGTCCGAGGCGACCTGAAGGCGATCGTGAAAGCGATCCTGCTGCACCCCGAAGCCTCGGCGACGCCGAACTCCGGCAAGTTCTCAGAACCCGCGTTATTCCTGACCACATTGGCTCGCGGTCTGAACTCCACGGTCATCGATCACCCCTACATGACCGACTTCTCGCAGGACATGTCCCAGCGCATCTGGTTCGCGCCAAGCGTGTTCAACTACTTCTCGCCTGGCTATCGCACCCCCGGCGGCGTAACTGGCCCTGAGCTCCAAATCTGGTCGACCGCGACCGCCATGACACGAACCAACTTCGTAGCAGCGCTGGTCAGCGGCGGCTTCGGAAGCAACTTCACTATCGACACCACTCCGTATGTCCCGGTCGCTGGCAATCCCGCGGCGCTGGTCGATACGGCCAACGCAAATCTCATGGGCGGCACCATGGGCCCGGAGATGCGACAGGCGATCCTTACAGCCCTCGCATCCTCCACTAGCAACACAGACCGCATCCGGACCGTGCTGTACCTGATCGGGTCCTCGATGCAATACCAAGTGGAACACTAGGCAGCTACTGACAAGGAGAAATCAACATGAAATCACGACGCGAATTCCTCAAACGTTGCTGCACCTTTGGAGCCTGTGGAGCAGCCGCGCACCTGACCCGCTTCGGCCTGATGACGGCCAACGCACAGAGCACCAGCACCTATAAAGCCCTGGTCTGCATCTTCATGAACGGCGGCAACGATTCGAACAATATGATCGTGCCGCTGAACGCCAGCGCCACTCCCGGCAACCCCGCCACCTACAGCGCCTATCAAGCCGCTCGCGGCAGTCTGGCACTGGGACAGGGAGCGGTTCTACCCGTCACCGCGGGGGGCGTGGGATACGGCTTGCATCCAAACCTGGTCAATATCCGCAACCTCTATCAGGCCAACAAAGCCGCGATGATCCTCAACGTTGGCACGCTGGTCGGCCCCATGACGAAAGCGACTCTGAACAGTTCGCCTTATCCGATGCCGCGTAACCTCTATTCGCATTCCGACCAAACGCAGCAATGGCAGACCGCGAATCCCACGGTCGCGGGTGGCACGGGTTGGGGCGGTCGCATGACGGATGTCATCGCTGCAGCCACGCCGTTTCCCGCAGGCGTCTCTGTCTCCGGCAACTCCGCTCTGCTGACAGGAGCGCAGACCGGCGGTGTGACGATCGCGCCAGGCTCGAACTTCGGCCTCAATTCGTTTGGGAACGCCACCGCGATGAACGCCCGTTTCGCTGCGTTGCAACAGATCCTCACCTTCGATACCGGAGTGCAATTGATCTCCGCCGGTGGTGGGGTGTTGAAGAAGGCCCTTGATTCAGCACAGGAGATCAATGCTGCCCTCACTGGTGGCACCCCGCTCGCCACCGTCTTCCCGAACTCCGGGCTGGGCCAACAACTCGCGCAGGTGGCGAGGATCATGCAGGTGCGCGGCGCGCTCGGCATGGACCGCCAGATTTTCTTCGCCAGCATCGGCGGCTTCGATACGCATAGCAACTTGATCAACGATCAGGGCGGATTGATGGCAACCATCGACGGCGCCGTGGGTGCGTTCCAGACTGCGCTCGCGGAACTGGGCATCGAACAAAACGTGATCACCTTCACCGAATCCGAATTCAATCGCACGATGAATTCCAACGGCACCAACGGCAGCGACCACGCTTGGGGCGGCCATCACTTCGTGATCGGCGGACCCGTTAAAGGGGCCAACGCCTATGGCACCTTCCCGAACCCCGCCCTCAATGGTCCGGACGATGTCGGCAATCGTGGCCTGTGGCTCCCGACAACCTCGCTGGACCAGTACGCCGCCACCATGGCCTCCTGGTTCGGAGTCCCCGACGCAGCCCTCACCGGCGCCCCCGGTGCCGTTTTCCCGAACTTGGTGAACTTCCCCGTCGGCGTCCGCAAGATGACCTTCATTTAGAGCCGCCATGCGTAAGCATGCGGACAGACGCGCAAATACCCCTAAACTGGGAGCATGAACCTAAAAGCTGCAACCGTTTTGGTCACCGGCGGAAGTTCCGGAATTGGACAAGGCATCGCCGAGGCGCTGATCGCCGCTGGAGCACGCGTCGCCATCACGGGACGCAACAAGGCTCGCCTGGAAGAAGTCGCGAAGTCTATCGGTGCCACCGCGATCCACGCCGACGTCTCCAAAGAGGAGGATGTCCTTAGCACCATGCAGCAGGTGATCGCGCACTTCGGCCACCTGGACATCCTGATCAACAACGCCGGCCTCGGCACCTTCAAGCCGTTGCTCGAAACGAATCTGGCCGACTTCGAGCGCACCTTTGCTACCAACGTCACCGGAGCCATGCTGATGGCCCGCGAAGCCTCCAAGCACTTCGTCGAACGCAAGAAAGGCAGCATCGTAAACATCGGCTCCACCGCGTCTCACCGCGGCGCTCCGAACGGAACTGCCTACTACGCGAGCAAATTCGCCCTGCGCGGCATGACCGAATGCTGGCGCGCCGAACTCCGCAAGTACAACATTCGCGTGATGCTGGTGAACCCCAGCGAAGTCATCACCAACTTCGGCGTCGCCGCGGGCTTCCAGCAGAAGGACAACCCCAGCAAACTCCGCTCCTCCGACATCGCCCACGCCGTCCGCACTGTCCTCGAAATGGACGATCGCGGGTTCACGACAGAACTCACGGTGTTCGCGACAAACCCCATCGACTAGGGTCGATCTGACTTACGCAGCATCCAACGGTAGCGATACCCTCTCGCCGAGTCGACCTCTTCCCTTGTTGTTCGACAATTCCGCCGGGCGGATTTTTAGAGGTGATTCACTCGCCCAGAAATCCATCCTCGACAGGAATGCCCGCCACGGGGAGTCCGTTACGTTGTGCAGGTGAATCTTTCGGTTTCCTGCGTCAATGGTTGTGACAGCGACCTTCGTCCTCATGCTCGGCTTAACTCCTGAGGTTGAGTTTCTACACGGCGAAAAAAAGAAGAGTCCGTGATCGGGATAACGCGGGCCTTCGGCGGAGTGTCGCTTTTACCCACCCGGCGAGCTTTTTTTGCGAGTTTCTTAAAAAAGAAGATCATTCTGTCCTCCACCGTGAAGAGTTGCACGCCGGGGGCCAAACTGATCGAGGATGTGGACGCTAGTGACCCAGTTCCTTGCGCACGATTTTCGTCCCGTCGACCATCGCCTTCATCTTGGCGAACGCCACATCTCGCGGAAGATGGAAGCAGCCGCAATCTGTGAGAACGCTAATACGTTCCGCCGGAACCACCTCCAAAGCCCTGCGAATGTGCGTCGCCACCAGCTCCGGCGACTCCACATCCTCGGTCTTGACGTCGATCACACCCAAGCCTAAGCGAAAGGGAGCGTCGAACTCTTTAAAGAGATCCAGATCTTCCCCGCCGCGGCGCGCGAACTCCAATGTCAGCTGCTGGACATTCGCCTTCAGAATCGCCGGAAAAAGATATCGGTACGTTCCTTCCCACGAGGGTTTCCCGTACCGGTTGCCATAGCAGATGTGAAACGCGATCTTCGCATCGACGCCGTCAACCAGCGTATTGATGACGTTCACGCCCCATTCGATATCCTCCGGGAATCCCGAATAGTAAGGCTCGTCAATCTGGATGAACTCCGCTCCAGCCTTCACCAGCGCCTTCAACTCCAGATTCATCAGCCGAGCGATATCCATCGCGAAGGCTTCATCGGAAGGATAGAACTGATTGCGAATTCGCTTGGTCAGGCAATGCGGCCCAGTGACGCAAAACTTCAAAGCTTTGTCGGTGAAATTCCTGGCGAAAGTGTAATCCTGCACCAGCCCGAGCGACGCCATCGGTAACTTATTACGAATCGAACTGTCGTAATAGTCGTAGTAAAATTTCTTCGACGATCGGTCAATCTGGATGCCCGGGAAACGCTCGACAAAGTAGTCGACCATATTGTCGCGACGAACTTCCCCGTCCGTCACGATGTCAATCCCGGCAACCTCCTGATCCTTGATCGCCGCTTTGACCGCTGTATCGTAAATTTCGTCCAAATCGCGACCGCTGATGCGCCGGGCGAAATATTCACCTTTGAGGCGCTCCAGCCAATGCGGCATCGAATAGCTCCCAACGATGGCGGTGGGAAGAATAGGAAGATTCATAAATTAGTCTCGGCGCGTGGTGTACAGGATCGACGTCTTCGTGTCTTTGCGGTATTGAAATGGCCGGAAGTGTACGTCGTACCCTTCGCGCTGCGCCACTTCTTTCAGTAAAGCACCGTTCACCCAATTCAGCAGCGAACCATCCAGCTTGCCAGGTCCAAAGAATCCTGTTCGATACTGCGCCAAGTCCGTCACGAAAATGTCGAAAATCTGCAAGTAGCCGCTGGAGTGCAGCAAGGGCAGCGTGCGAATGAAACTTTCCAGCGCCCCGGAGCTCAGATGAAAACGGAAATCGGTCGGCGCGCTCTGAAGAATGTCTTCCAACTTGCCCGCGTCTAAGCCTTCCGGAAACGGATACTCGGCCAGGTCCTCCAGCTTTACCAGTCGTTCTTCCAACCGCATCGCGGCCCACAACTCCTGCCAGAACGGGACCCCATCCATCGCCCCGCCGAAGTCATCGAAGCCGTGGTCGATCATGCTCACCACGCGGTCGCGGAAGAACGGAAACGCAATGCCGTATTTCTCGCTCAGTCGATGCGCTTCCACCTGTGGAACATACGCCCGCACCTGCACGAAGTACAACTTCCCGTCCCGCCGGACAACTTCTTCATCCGGCAGGTTGTCATACACGTTCGTTAGGTGGACCTGCATCACCTTGTGGCGCAGGTGCGGCAGAGCCTTGATCGGATTCATCGCGTCCATCGGGATGAAACGGCACTGATCAATATGTTTGGCCACCTGTGGCCGCGCCTTGTCCAGCGTCTCATTCGAGTAATCGCCCATGTTGAACTGGATCAACGGGTAAAATTCGGTGCCGCGCTTGTGATCCGCCGCCTGGAACTGATCCAGCCACTGCGCGCACCGCGAACCTGAACCGACGCCGATCTCCAGCAGGTGCACTTCCGGAGGCAACGTATCCCGCGCACGCAGTTCTGTCAGCAGGTCGAGAAACTCTTCCACATCATCGGCAATCGCCAGCGGATTGTGTCCATCCGACCCGCCGCCCGGAAGTGCCTTGTCGTAACCCTGGCCGGTCGCGTTCTCCCAAGCTCTGAGATTCCGCCAGTAAAACTTGTTGAACTCCCACACGATGCTGTGACGCATGGAGCAGAAGTCTTCCACGTGCACCCTCTCTAGCGGATGGAGCGCCTGCGCAAGATCCGCCCGCAGCCGCTCCGGCACCACCTGCCGCGTGTCCACGTGAAGTTCCATCAGCGGTGGCGCGGACCCATTGCAGCTAAACCCGTGTGTCGCCGTAACCACATCACGAAAATTTTGCTTGTATTGAATCCAGTCCAGCTCGACCTGCAGCCTGGCGAAACGCCCTTTGTCGAGCTGCCCTTCCGCGACCATGGCATACACCGCCTCAATCACAGCCTGGGTCGCAGCCGTTGCTTTGGCGTTAAGGTGATTGAGTTTAAGAATCATGGCGCTGGAGACGCGAAAGTCAGGATAGCGCGTTCCGGGTCTCACGTGTGCCGGATGGCAGGGCGAAAGGAAATGCGGGTTTGATGCATCTACCCATTAAGGAGTTTCGCCATGCACAAAGTTCTGTTTTTAGCAGCCCTGGGCGCTGCGATCGTATTCGCCGCCGACGGCATGTTGGAGGATACAAATTGGGTTGCTCTCGAGGTCATGGGAAAGACCATCACGAAAAGCGAAGGCCGCCCCGCCGTGCACATTCAACTCCACTCCATCGACAAAAAATTGACCGGATTCTCCGGCTGCAATTCTGTTTTCGGAGAGTTCGAGTTCTCTCACGAAGGCCTGAAGTTCGCCCCCGTGGGAGCCACCCGCATGGCCTGCCTCGATGCGAACGTCGAGCCGCAGTTCCTGGAAGCACTGTCCGGTACGAAGTCCTACCGCATCGCCGGTGAGGAACTACAGCTTATGAATATGGACGGGAAAGTGATCGGCCGCTTCCAGGCATCCGGCCCCGCGCCTCCGGAAGCCGCCCCGATCAAGCAGTAAACATCTCCGCGAGCACAGCGAGAGTTGACGTGGCCTGGGAAGGTGTAAGCTTGCCCAGTCGCTTGACCAAGCGGACACGGTCAACAGTTCGAATTTGATCCAAAACGACCTGCCCCTTCTTGCCTTGAAAGGTGCAAGGAACGCGCGTGGGCAATGGGAATCCCTCCGTGCTCATGGGGGCCACAATCACTGTACGCAGATGCCGATTGATCTGGTCGGGAGAGAGGATCACACAAGGCCGCGTCTTACGAATCTCGCTGCCCACCGTTGGATCCAGGTTGATGAGAAAGACCTCAAACCGTAGCGCTACCAGGTCCATTCGGTTTCATCCCAGGTAGTGGGCACAGCAGCATCGAGCGATTGGTCGTCTCCCCGAACTGCCATCGCGTGGAAGGCTTCCTCCCACCCCTCGCGCGGTTTGCGCGCCGAGCGGATCACAAGCTCAGAACCTCGCACATCGATCTCGATTTCGTTCTGAAGTCCGGTCTGCTCGATGAGGGCCTTGGGGATGCGAATTCCTCTCGAGTTGCCAATCGCGACTAGACTAGTCCTCATAATTACATTGTAATCACAGTCGCCCGGAGTGACGGAGGAACTCCGCTACTTCTTAGGACAGATCGGCGTGTTGTCTTCCGCCGCCATGGCGTCGAAGACCCGGATACGAACCAACGGAATCAGCCATCGATTGAACCACAATCGAACGTCCAGCAGCGACGCCTGCTCATGCACCAGATACTCTTGGCTGGCACTCAATGGCTTGTAGCGAAGGTAGTCCACGGTTTGAACCTCAGCCTCGGGGATTCGAGTCGAGTCAATCTGAATTGAGTCGGCTGTGACGGCCGACGGCTTGCCGCGGAATTCCTTGCCCTGTCTGGTCGTGACAGAAACTTGTTCACGTGAGACAGCGGCAATCTCCCCCACATCGCTCCATGAACTTCGAGTGCTGTAGAGAAGGTCCTTGACCGCCGGAGGAGTCCACCACTCGGAGATCCTCACAATGTCATTCTTGAGAATCTTGAATTGCCGGGCCGGGATGATGCCCCCGTCTTCGGATCGCAATTGATCAGCGTAGAAGACACCCTCGTTTCCCGACCACGAAGCGTGCCCTTGAGTACAAGTGCCGTCGCGGAAGGCAAGAGCTAGCTGGCGCCCTTCCAATTCATGCATGTGGTCCCAAACCGACCACGGACCGGCGGCCTGCAGGAGCATTCCACAAATGAAAAAGGCCCCCAAGCCACGGACGACTTGGAGGCCTCGGTTCATGCACCTATTCTACGACAAGCCGATAATCCGACCCGTCTCCGAATCGATATCGATATCGAAATACCCCGGCCGCGTTGACAGCCCCGGCATCGTCGTCATCGTACCCATCAGCGGGAACAAGAAGCCCGCGCCCACGCTGGCACGGATCTCGCGCACCGGCATGATGAAGCCTTCCGGAGCACCCTTCAGGTTCGCGTCGTGGCTGAACGAGTATTGCGTCTTCGCGATACAAATCGGCAGCCCGCCGAACCCCTGCTTTTCGTGGCGCTCGATCTGCTTCTCGGCTTCCGGCGAATATTCCACGCCTGCTCCGCGATAGACCTTCTTCACGATCGCCTCGATCTTTTCCTTGATCGTCGCGTTCAGCGGATAGAGGAACTGGAAGTTGCTCGGCTTCTCGCATGCGGCCACGACGGCATTCGCCAAATCGACTGCTCCGAGCCCGCCTTCCGCCCAGTGATTGGTCGTGAGCGCATCTTCCGCGCCCGCTTCCTTGGCCTTCTTGCGGATCAGCTCCAGCTCAGCCGGAGTGTCGTCCTTAAAGCGGTTCACCGCCACCACCACCGGAATGCCGAACGCCTTGGCATTCTCGATATGGCGCGTCAGGTTGGCGCAACCCTTTTCCAGCAGGTCCAGATTCTCCGTGGTGTACTCGTGCGCCAGCGGCTTGCCGGCAACCACCTTCGGACCGCCGCCATGCATCTTCAGCGCGCGAACCGTCGCCACCAGCACCACGCAATTCGGCACCAGACCCGAATAGCGGCACTTGATGTTGAAGAACTTCTCCATCCCCATGTCGGCGCCGAAGCCGGCTTCGGTCAGCACGAAGCCGTCCTTGCCCGCGAGCTTCAGTGCGATCTGGTCAGCGACGATCGAGCTATTGCCGTGCGCGATATTCGCGAACGGACCCGCATGCACAAAGGCTGGCGTGCCTTCGATGGTCTGCATCAGGTTCGGCATGATTGCGTCCTTCATCAGGACCGTCAGCGCACCCGTCACGCCGATATCATCCGCAGTGATCGCTTCGCCCTTCTTCGAACTCGCGACAACCATGCGACCGAAGCGATCCTTCATGTCTCCCAGGCCGGTGGCCAGTGCGAGGATCGCCATGATCTCGCTCGCGACCGCCATGTCAAAGCTGGTCTTACGATTGAAACCCTTCTCATCCGGACCCTGCCCAACCGTCACCTGCCGCAGCATGCGGTCGTTGGTGTCGACCACGCGATTCCAGGTGATGGTGTCCGCATCAATGTCGAGATACGCGAAGCGAGCCTTCTCCTCCGGCGTGAACGTGTTCGGATCCGTCTTGTCGATCCCGAGCTTCTTCACGCGCCGCAACATGATCGTAGAGAACTTGCGGCTGCCGTCCTTCGCGGGAGGCACCAGGCGCTCCCACATCTGCTCCGGCGTCGCCTGCATTTCCTGGAACACGCGCGAATCGAGCGCCGCGGCCAGCAGATTGTTCGCCGCGATGATCGCGTGAATGTCGCCCGTCAGGTGGAGATTGAACTCCTCCATCGGGATAATTTGGCTGTAGCCGCCACCCGCCGCGCCGCCCTTGATGCCGAACGTCGGGCCTTGGCTAGGTTGCCGAATATTGGTGAAGACCTTCTTCCCCAGATGCGCGCCGATCGCCTGGCTCAGACCGACCGTGGTGGTCGTCTTGCCTTCGCCGAGCGGCGTGGGCGTGATGGCCGTGACCACCACATACTTGCCGTTCGGGCTGTCTTTCAGCCGATCCCGGATCGACAAGTGGACCTTGGCTTTCGTCTTGCCATAGGCGTCGCATTCCGCGTCAAGAATGCCGGCCTCAGCCGCAACTTGAGAAATCGGTAACGGGACCGCCGCCTGGGCAATCGCGATATCACTGGGGACAGGGTTGAGTAGGTTGGTAAGCTTTTTCGACATGGTTTTTTTGGGGACGATCTCCAATTATACTTGGGCACCGCCCAATCAAGCCGAGATACCCGCTATCAGCATTTTTGATGCGCCGCCGTAGGGCAGGCACTCTGCCTGCGGCGACCACCCTGGTCGCCTCTCTACCGACTCCTCAATGTTGCATGATAGAAAACATGCCTGAAACGCCAGCCTCCGAATTCTGGAAAGACATCGCCCCCATCGCCAAAGTCTTCCAACGCGACTCGCTGCCGGAGGTCTACATCCACAACGCCGCCACCGACGACGAGAAGCTTTACGTCCCCTTCACCGAAACGGTGTCCTCGCGCCCGTTGTGGATCTCGCCCTCCACCAATCGCTGGTGCGACATCCTCTATTCCAAGGCCGCAGGCTTGGTCAATCGCCACTATCACCCCCACGAGGTCTTCGCCTACACGATCTCCGGCAAGTGGGGCTACCTCGAACACAATTGGACCGCCACCGCCGGCGACTTCATCTACGAAACCCCCGGCGAGGCCCACACCCTGGTCGCCTACGAACACAAAGATCCGATGAAAGTGTTCTTCGTCGTCAAAGGCCCCGTAGTCTGGCTCGACGAGCAGGGTGAATCCACCGGCTGCTTCGATGTCCACAACTACATCGCCCTGTGCCGCGAATATTACGAAAGCATTGGCTTCGGCCCTGACTACGTAACGAAACTGTTCCGCTAACGCTTACGATAGACAGATGGAGCGAATCCGCAGACGGCTGATCCTGGTCGGCCTCGCCATGGCTGGGACCCTGGTGATCGGCACCTTGGGCTTCGTCCTCATTGACGACTACCCGCCGTTCGACGCGTTCTACATGACGCTGATCACGGTGCTCACCGTGGGCTACGGCGAAATTCTGCCGCTCAGCTTTGCGGGGCGCGTCTTCAATTCCATCCTCATGCTGACCGGGATCGTCGTGATCCTTTTGGCGACAGGCTTCCTCACACAGACCATCGTTGAGCTGGAACTCAACCAATTCTTCGGAAAGCGACGAAACAAGCAAATGATCGACAAACTGAAGGGCCACTATATTCTGTGCGGCTACGGGCGCGTCGGCCGTGGCGCCGCGGCCGAACTGACTGCGGCCGGAGCCCCGTTCGTGGTGATGGACAACAACGAAGATCGCGTGGAGCGCGCCATGCAGGCGGGCCTGCTCGCAGTGGTCGCCGATGCGAGCCGCGATGACGCCTTGCGCGACGTTGGCATCGCACGCGCCAAAGGCTTGATCGCAACCCTCGGCACCGACGCCGACAATTTGTTCGTCACCATGACGGCGAAAACGCTCAACCCGTTGTTACAAATCTCAGCCCGCGTGGCGGAAGAGACCACCGAGCCTAAGATGCGCCGTGCCGGGGCCTCGTTCGTGTTCGCCCCCTATGTCTCCACCGGCCATCGCATGGCGCAGGCGTTACTCAAGCCGCACGTACTCCAATTCCTGGATTACACCCTGCAGGAAGGCACATCGGCCGAAGCCGGCATCGAACAAATTCGCATCGAACCCGGCAGCTCGTTCTGTAACCGCACGATTCGCGAGGTCGAAGTGAACAAAGGTAAGGAAGTTGTCGTCCTGGCATTGCGGCGTTCTTCCGGCAAGATGTTATACAACCCGCCCGATGGCGAAACATTGGCCGGTGGGGATTACCTCATTGTGATGGGCGAACCCTCCGGGCTGGACCAGTTAGAGAAAATGCTGGCGGAAGGCGCGGAATGAGGGTTCTAACAGCGGAGCAGATCCGCGAAGTGGATCGCCGGACCATCGAAGACGGCGTGGCAGGCATCGCTCTTATGGAGAATGCCGCCCATCGCGTCGTCGAAGAGTTGGTGCGCACCTTCGCGCCCCTCGACACGCAGAACATCGTGATTCTCTGCGGCAAAGGCAATAACGGTGGCGATGGACTCGCGATCGCTCGCATCCTACGCGAGTACAACATCGACCGCATCAACGTAGTGCTCGCCGCCGATCCCAGTGAGTACACCGGCGACGCCAAGACAAATTTGGATCGCCTCTCCGAAGCAAGAATCCACCCTTCTCGCGAAGTCCCCACGAAACTACGCGAACGCCGAGCCGTAACGCTCGTGATCGACGCGCTCCTCGGCACCGGCGTCAAAGGCGCGCCCACCGGCAAGGTCGCGGAACTGATCGAAGCGACGCGTTCGTTCCCCGAAGCGAAAATCGTCTCCGTGGATCTGCCATCAGGACTCGGCGGCGGTGGCGATGTCGTGCGCGCCGATATCACCGTCACCTTCACCTCTCCGAAAGTCGAACACTATCTCGCCGACGGTGCCCAGGAACACGTAGGCCGCTTGGTCCTCACGCAAATAGGCTGCCCGCCCTGGCTGATCCCCGATGGCCTCGAAGTTACGGAGGTCGAAGACTTCAAGCCTCTGTTCGCCCCCCGCCGCCGCGATGGACATAAAGGTGACTACGGCCACGTCCTGGTCGTCGGCGGATCTCCCGGCAAGTCCGGCGCAGCAACCATGGCCGGTCTCGCCGCGCTCCGCATGGGTGCTGGTCTGGTCAGCGTAACCTCCCGCGAAGCCACACTCGTCGCCCCGGAACTGATGACCGAGGACCTCCAAGACCCATCCCTCGATCGCAAAAGCGTAATCGCCGTTGGCCCCGGCATGGGTCTGAATCGTCCGATGGTAGAACGCCTCATGAACGACGCGACCGTGCCCCTGGTGATCGACGCCGACGCCCTGAACTCCATCGCCGGCACCGATTTCCGTGGCCGAGGCATGGAAACCATCCTCACGCCGCACCCCGGCGAGATGGCTCGCTTGATGGGCACCGAAGTGGGTGACCGCCTCAGCGCCGCCCGCGGCTTCGCCCTCACGCGCAACGTCTGCCTGGTCCTAAAAGGCCACCGCACGTTGATCGCGACGCCCGACGGCAAGGTGTGGATCAATACCTCTGGCTCGCCCGGCATGGCCACAGGTGGCGCCGGCGACATCCTAACGGGCATGATCGCGGGTCTGGTCGCGCAGCACCCTCACGACATTCTCACCGCCGTCCGCGCTGCCGTATGGCTCCACGGCCGCGCTGGCGAACTCGGTGTCGAGGAACTCACCGAGCAGTGCCTCATCGCCACCGACTTGCTCAAGTACCTGCCGAAAGCAATTCGTGAACTCGCATAAGACACACAGCGAAGACGAAACCATCGCTCTCGGTCGCGTGATCGCAAAAGAGTTGCCGCGCAAAGCCGTGGTCCTGCTCATCGGAAATCTGGGCGCAGGAAAGACCGCTCTCTCGAAAGGTATTCTCAACGGCCTCGGTTTCGCCGACCCCGAAGAAGTTACCAGCCCGACCTTCACCCTGATCCACGAATACGGCAACGGCCGCGCCTATCACATCGACCTCTATCGACTGGATACCGAAGCGGAGATCGCGACCCTCGGTCTCGATGACCTGTTTGATCGCGAAGCCGTCGTGCTGATTGAGTGGGGTGAGCGTTTCCCGCGCCTAATGCCGGAGAATCGCATCGAAATTCGGATCGAGCCAGAGGGGGAGGAAACGAGGAGTTTCGAGGTGAGAGAAATTATTGGAGGCGCGAGTCGGAATCGAACCGACGAATAAAGGCTTTGCAGGCCTCTGCCTTACCACTTGGCTACCGCGCCCCGTAACGGGTCTACCCTTCAATGGTAAACCCGTCAGGGCAGGGATTGTCAATCTTCCCTACTTAATTTGTAGCTGAACGTTGGTGTCAATCGCCGTCGTCGCCCCGGTGGGCTTGAAGGAAATCGTGAATGTTTGCAAGCCGCTGGGCATATCCGGCGGGATCGTGATGTTCACTTGATTGACGCCGAGTACCAGGCTGGGAGCCGCCCCGGCAAAGCCGACGCCGACGTCTTTATAGCCGCCCGTGGCCGAAGCGCAGGCGAACAAACCACACCCTCCCGTCGGAGGCGGCTGCGTGCTCGCGGTCACCTGGCCCTTCACGTTTCGGATGCCGCCTATTGCAACGCCGCCATCCACCAGCGTTCCATCCACCGCCCCGAAGCCGGTCATGAAGAGCTGCACGACAGTGCCAGGAGCCGCCCCGTTCGTAGTCTCGTGGATCGAAAAATCCTGATTCAGCGCCGCCGTGACGGTACCGCGCTGGAACGCGCCGGTGACAGCCGTCGTGGTTCCCACCTGTACGCAGTTCGGCGAGCCGCCAAACGTCACGCACAGCGGAACCGCCGTGCCATCGGTGCGCACCGTCCACGGCACGATGAAGTTAATCTGATCCTGCCGTGAGAACAGCATCGGCGCAGCCTTGCCATCCACCGTGACGGAGGTTCCGCCCAGCGTGGTTTCGACCGTACCGTTCGGACCCGTGAGCGCGAACTGCGCCCCGACCGTCGGACCCATGTTGCTGCCAAAGATCGTCATGATCGCGCCGGGGCTCACCCGCACCGCATTGAACGACGCGCCGTGAACCACGCACGACGGCGACGCTTTGGCTGTCGGCAGCGCTTCCACATTTAAACGCACCACGCCGTTCCAGGTGGTGCGAGGAGTGCCGAAGATGGTCTCACTTACCGCGAGGTAGATACGGCCATTCGTCGGTGCGACGGCGGTTTGCGCCACCAGCATCGGCGTGAAGCCAGCGTGCAGAACAGTTCCATTTTCCAAGACCACGAATCCCTGATCCGGAGGAATCGGTGCCCCGATAGTCCCCACCAAACCGCCGCTGGTGTCGATACCCGGCAAGCCCGCAACACCGTTCGGAGCCGCGATATTCGCCAAGCAGGGCTGGGAGGCGTTCAGGGTGGGGAACCCGGCGTTCGTCGGCTGTCCGAAGACCACGATCCGCCCCGACGGCGTCACCACAATGCGTGGGGTGGAATTTGCGGAGCTCAGCAGAGGGTAGTCATAGACCGACACGGGAGTTAAGCTAGCAGAATACTTGGTGATCACAAATGAGCCCAGAAGTCTAACGCCGGTTAACGTCGCTGGTCCGGCCACATAGATGTTGCCAGCTGCATCGAACGCCATGCGCGGGGCGCTCACGCCGGTAGCTGCCGATGAAATCTGCTGCGACAGGCCCGTATTCAACAGAGTCAGTGTTCCAGTCGTCAGAATCGCGATGCCATTGGAGCGCACGGAAACCGCTTCCACGCTTCTGTTCGCCGCCCCAAAATAGGTGGCTGCCTGATACGGAAGAGCACCGCTCGGCCCCAGCTTCACCACGAAACCCATGTAGTCCCCCGGCAGCGCATCCGAGATAGGAGCCGGCTTCAGCGCGCCAGCCGTGGTCGTAATACTCTGCGCATTCGCCGAACCCACAATGTACGCCGCCCCCGTCGAATCGATATCCATCGCCAGCGCGGTCATCTGCGACGACAACTGCGCCGAATACGTCAGCGCCGCTCCCGTAGCATTCAATTTCATGACTACCGTGCCAATGGGCACCAGTGCGTTGTCCTGCGAGGTATTGGGCAGATCCCGGGAGGACGTATTCGCCAGGATGTAGAGGTTGCCCGCCGTATCCACCTTGATGTCGCGCAGCGACTCTGTCCCGGAGCCGCCGATGGCCGTCGCGTAGAGCACGCTGTCGACGGTCGCATTCGTCTTAATGACAAATAGATCCACGTCGCCCAGCGGACCAATATTATTGGCTGCCCCTGTGAAGCCCAGCGTGCTGGTCCCCGCCAGATACACATTTCCAGTAGCGTCCACCGTAATCGCCTGAATCTCCATCCCAGGCTTCAGGATGCTCAGGGTTTTCGATACATCGGCGATCGAGGGAAAGGATTGCGCCGAAGCGAGTGTGGGCACAATAAGGGCCACCAGGAAAAAAGCTAGTTTTCGCATGTCTGTCCCTATGATGCACGTACTGGACCATTCGTTTCTTATTGAAGCAATAGAGTATTCCCTTTAGTCCGGTGGGTCGGATCGCCGCAGTCCCTGTGTCTAGTTGGTCGACTCTTCCTTGGGTTCCGGGATCGCGTAGTTCGCCAGCCGCACGTTCGGGACGTCCAGCGTGTAGCGAAAATACGCCACGGGTTTACGCGACACCAAGGTTGCCGGCTTCTCCGGTGCCGCCGGAGCTAACTCGTTGCCGCCGTCAAACTTCGAGAGCTCAAAGCTGCGGGCGATCACCGGGTGGATCACCACGTCCGCAGGAAATGGCGAGTACACGCCCCACCAGCGCCGCACGACCGGCCCCATGACAAGTCGATCCGAGACAAACCAACCGGGATTGCGGAACGCCGAGCGGCAAACAAACGAACGATTGTCGTAGTTCACCGCCGCCCCGCACTGTCCCAGCCCGGGAATGAACACCGGCGTTCCATCCAGCGGCACGTCAGTGGAACGCTCGTCGGCGTACTGCGTCACGTAGTATTCCGCATGCACCGTTACAGGCGAGTCTTTGGCAGCGTTGAAGAAATCCCGATCGACGTTCGCAGTGTGAATCAGGCCAAGCTTGCTCACTTCCACTTTCGCGCGCACTTTTCTCGTGACGCCTGACAAGGTTTTGAAAGCAAGTCCGGTGACGCGCACTTCTAAGTTCTGGGCATCCGTACCGGTGACCGTGACGGGAAGTTCCAGTAATTGGCGATAGCGGTTCGGAGTAACCGTGGCGACCGACTTGATGGCGCGCGGTTCGCCGAGCCGCAACCCAAATGCCGAGTCCGCGGTCCCGACAACCGTCGATTGAATCGCGAACGCCGCGCTCTGCGGGAAGCTCAGATAAAAGATCAGTCCTGCCACCGCCGTACCCAGCGCAACCAACGCCGTGTTGCCCGATCGACGCAAGCGATACTGCCGCCACACCGCGAGGCTGGTCACCGCGACGACCACCAGGAAGCCGATGGACGAACGCACCCAATTCAAATCCTCGATCGAAAACTCCGGCCCCGTCGCCGCACCCACCAGCATTCCCCCAACGATCACCGCTATGGGCAGGAACTGCGCCAGGTTGCGCGTCAGCGCCGCAATCGCAGCCGCCGGCAGCACCAATAGCGCCGTGATCAGCACTTGGTTCCACAGCAGTCCGCCCAGGTACGACGACAGCGGCAGGCCGTCAATGACGACGATCGCAGCCTGTGCGATGAGCAACGGAAGATTGATGAAGGCGGCCACAAAGAACGCTTTTGCCAAGACCAGTCCTGTGCGGCTGTAAGGCCGCGTGAGCCAGAAATGGCGGTCGCCCGGCAGCGCCTCCGTCTGGATCGAACGAGCAATCAGCAGCGCCCAAATCAGCGGTAGCACCACGTCCATGGGCCCGCCGCTAAAGTCGCCGCCGTGTTCCTGTAGGTCCGCCCACGTTTGCACTTCAGAGAGCACCAGAATCAGCGTCAGCAGCAGCGCCCCGCCGATTTCGAGCCGCAAGTGCCGTGCGTCCTTGCGGAAGATGTGTAGAGCTTGTTGTAGGGTGGTCATGATGTTCTCCTAGGCCGCCATTTGCGACGTGCGCGCGAGTGTCAAAAAGATAGAACGCAGCGGCATGGGGCTGGCCTCGATATTCGTCACGCCCCGGAACAACAGCCTGATCTCGCCGATGGTCCGCTCCGCATCGAAATGCGTTTCGACAAAGCGGACGACTGCCGGCGAGGCCTCCGGTCGCAACCAATGCGCAGGCCATGGAGCAGGCAACGCGGGCTCGGCCAGCGTCACTTCCACTTCTCGGAACCGCGCCGTAAGCGTAGACAACTCCTCGCCGAACTCCAATTTGCCCTTGTCCAGATACCCGATGTGGCTCGCGAAACTTTCGATGTCCGCCAGATCGTGCGACGAAACCACCGTCGATGTCTCCGGCCCGCATTCGAGCAGCGCGCCAATCAGTTCCTCGCGCGTCAGCGGATCGAGCCCGCTAAACGGTTCGTCCAGCACCAGCACCTTCGGGTGATACGCTAGCGACGACGCCGGCATCGCTTTCATCTGCATGCCCCGCGAAAAATGCTTGATCGGCCGGTCCAGCGGCAAACGAAACTGCGTGACCAGTTCCTCCGCGCGCCCGTCGTCCCATGTCGGATAAAACGGTTTGAGGTAGCTGAGCAGATACTTCAAATTCATCCAACCCGGCAGATCCTGATTCTCCGACACGTACCCGATCTGCTCAAAGTGCTGCCCTTGCAGTTCGCGCGAATCGATCCCGAGCACCTTCGCCTCGCCGGAGGTCGGCGGATGCAGATTCATCAGCAGCTTCAGCGCCGTGGTCTTGCCCGCGCCATTCGCCCCCAGCAGCGCGTAGACACTGCCCTCCGGCACGGTCACGGAGAGATTGTCCAGAGCCTTGTGCTTGCGATAGTGCTTCGTAAGATTCTGCGTGGTGATGACGTCGCTCATGATTTCCTTCCGTTTCGTGTTCCGTCCAGACGTTCCCAGTGATCGGCGACCGCGTCCGTAACGTCGTGCAAGCCCAGCCCGAGCTTTTTAGCTTGTACGACGAGTTGTTCGAGTTCGTTCCGCAGCAAGTGCCCCCGTTCCGCGGCAGACGAGGCCACGGGAGCCGCAACCACCGTACCGATGCCGGGCATAACCTCCAGCATTCCTTCGGACAGCAATTGCGTCACAACTTTGTGGGCGGTGTTGGGATTGATCTTCAGCTCTTTGCTCAGCGCCCGAACAGAGGGAAACGCATCGCCAGGCCGCATTTGGCCCGCAATAACCGCTTTCTTAGCGGCGTAGACAACCTGCTCATAGATGGAGGTGCCAGGCTGAAATGTCAGACGGAACGGGATCACACGTGTACTATTACACGTAATACACTAAGCGTCAAGAGGAAAAATTCGTGGGTTGCCGAATCGCGTGCCGCTGAGGAATTCCGTTCCCCAATGATCCATTGGATGTTCCAGATACTTCTGGATTGCCTGGGAGACTTCGGGGTCCCGCGATCGTGCCATCGTCTCCAGTACTTGGCGGATCGTATCGACCTGTGACGGGTCCTGGGTGGCCGTCATCACTGCTAGATTTCGCCGCCCCATTTGCAGCATCGCGGAGATCGCATTCGGATCAGCCGCAAAAAGCTCATGTGCGTAAAACTCCAATGTTTGGCCACCCGGAGTGTCTCGTTCCACTTCAGAATTGCGGAGTGTGTCGAGAAACCATCCTCTTACGTCGAAGCCATCTGTTGAGAACTTCTTCTGTTCCCAGCTCCAATGCGCACCGTGGAGAAAGGATCCGGCAATGCCCGCCGTCCCCCGTTCCCGCAGTCCCATCTCCGTAAGTATCTCCCCGCCCGATGGAATGTTGCGATGTCCCGCATTCAGGCAACTCATGTAACATTCTCCAAGCGCTCTGGCGGCACTGGAGCGCACCAGGTAACTCGCGTGCGAGAGTGCCGGAATGTAGCGCATCGCATCGCGCGGCCAATCGACGAATTCCCATCGCTCTTCGGGCCACTTCGTGAACATGTCTTCGGCATCACGAACGAAGGAAATCCCCAGCTCAATGTTCTCAAGCGAGATATCCCCCGTTAAACGGTCACTGCCGTGAAGCGCGTACACAGGGTCCCGCATCCCCCCATGATGATTCGGATGAGTGAGCTACTCCCAACAAAAAGCCACCACCTCGTAGTCTGATTGAGTCGCGATCCAGTCAGTGAAGGGCTGCAGTGCGGACCGCACGTCGTTCCGCGCCGGTGGCCGATCCGGGTTGCCACGAATCAGCAATTTCAGCAGTCTCCGAGTTACTTGGTCCCTAAGCCAATCTTGTTCATGGCTCTCAAGCCAGTCGAGCGGCGATGCGGCGACCTTCGATAACCCCGCGAGGAACGACAACCACTCGGGCAACCGAAGCGTAGTGCAGGTGTCTGCCGCCTGAAGACATTCCTCGAAGTCGGCAGCCGAGGAGCGCTTCTGCAGCAACTCGAGCGCATCTTGCTCCGCCGAGGCCATAATCCCTACTTCGCCTTCGCCTTACCCTTCGCCGCCGGCGGAGGCCCGCCACCCGGCGTCACCCCATTCAACCGCGCATACACGACCATCTGTCCGTAGTGATCGTAGCTATGCATCGCAATGAACGCCGCCGCGCCCGCCTTCGTGCCCTGATTGTCCGGCGTGATGCTCTTCATCGCCTTGTGTGCGTAGGCGAGCGAGTCCTGGAAATACTTGATGATCTGGTCCTTCGTCTGCAGCGAATTGGAGCCGTTCTCATCGGCCCCCATCTCCACCGGGTTCTTCTCGCCGAGCACGTTCGCGGAGAAATCATACATCACGGTCGCGATGTGGCGCACCTGTAACGCGAACGTCCGCACGCCATCGAAGGTGCCTGCGGGAGGGGTGCCGGTCGCCGGGGCGAAGTTGTATTTATCGGCGGGCATCTTCTGCGCGAGGCCCAGAATTTCGCGTTCAATATTCGAGATCTGGCCGTCGAAGACCTGGGAGAGGGTCTGCGTTCGGGCGGGACCTTGGGCAAACACGGTGGCGGAAGCGAGCAGGGCAAGTGTGATGGCAGTGCGCACGTGGAAAAACTCCTTCTGTGTCATTGTATAGGGCGGAGGTGTCTCTATGGAGTCGAATGCGCGCCGGGATTTCCTACGGGCGGTTGCTCTCGCGGGACTGTCGACGGAGCTGCGGGCGCAGGTCGCGGTGCCCGCAGCGGCGCAAGCGGCGATCGGCGTTACGCGCAAGCTGGCACACTACGTGGTCAGCGCGAAGGCAGCGGATGTTCCACCGGCGGTGCGCAAGGAAGCCACGCGGACGTTGCTCAATTGGGTGGGCTGCGCGGTCGGCGGTTCGAGGCATGAGACGCTGGACATCGCGATCAGCGCGCTCGCTCCGTTCTCGGGTCCTGGCCAGGCGACCGTGCTCGGACGTCGCGAGCGCCTCGACATCCTGCACGCCTCCTTAATGAATGGCATCAGTAGTCACGTCTTCGATTTCGACGACACACACTTAAAAACGATCATCCATCCCGCGGGGCCGGTGGCATCGGCGATCCTGGCGCTCGCAGAGTACCGGCCAGTCCGTGGAAGCGATTTCCTGCACGCTCTGATTCTGGGAGCAGAAGTGGAGTGCCGCATCGGCAACGCCGTGTATCCCGCGCACTACGATGCCGGCTGGCACATCACCGGAACCACCGGCGTGTTCGGAGCGGCGGCAGCCGTGGGCAAGCTGCTGGGCCTGAATGAGCAGCAGATGATCTGGGCGTTGGGGCTCGCCGCCACGCAGCCTGTGGGCTTGAAGGAAATGTTCGGGACCATGACGAAGAGCTTCCACCCTGGCCGAGCCGCGCAGAACGGACTGACCTCGGCTCTGCTCGCCGCGCGCGGATTTACCAGCTCGAATCAAGGCATCGAAGCGAAGGCGGGCTGGGCGAACACGCTCAGCACCCAGCGCGACTATTCGCAGATCGTGGACAGGCTCGGCGAGACGTATGAGATTTCCTTGAACAGCTACAAGCCATTCGCGTGTGGCATCGTGATCCACCCCACGCTCGACGCGTGCATTCAGCTGCGCAACAAGTACAAGTTGACCGCGGCGCAGATTGAAACTGTCGAACTGCGCGTGCACCGCTTGGTGCCGGAATTGACCGGAAACAAGACCCCGCAGACCGGCCTCGAGGGAAAATTCAGCGTCTACTTCGCGGCGGCGGCAGCCATCGTGGAAGGCGCGGCCGGCGAGAAGCAGTTTAGCGACAAGCTCGTCCGCGACCCTGCCATCGTCGCCCTGCGCGACCGTGTCCGCATCACAGTGGACCCAGCCATCCACGAAGACCAGGTGCACGCGACGGTCACGTTGAAAGACGGCCGCAGCTTGGAGCAGTTCGTCGAGCATGCCGTCGGCAGCATGGAAAACCCCATGACCGACGCAGCGCTGGAGGCAAAGTTCGCGGATCTCGCCGACGGTGTCCTGCCCAAAGCCCGCGCCAGCCGATTGATGGAGCTGTGCTGGAAGGTAGAGTCGCTAAACGCCGCCGCCGAGATCGCTCGCGCGGCGGCTGGATAACGCGCATTTACTCGGGCGGCGTGAATGTTGTATCGCTTACACTGGACGGAAATGCTCTCTCTCGCGTGTCGTATTGCGACTCTTCTGCTGGTCGTCAGCACGAGCGTCTACGCCCAAGGTTCCGATGAAGAGTCTTACAATCGCTTGGTTGAGCAGGCGAAGAACGGGGAACCCAGCGTCGACTTCCGAACAATGCGATTTCTCTGCCTGCGGGTTCCCTCGTGCTTACCTCGGTCGACCAAAAGTCAGTTGACGGAACTTGTTGTGACTAAGGAGCCTCGAGGACTGCTTGCCCTCTGTGACAAGCTTCTGGACCAAGGCTTCGTGAATCTTGAAGTCCAGGCGACGCGCGTTGCGGCCTACCAGCAACTGGGGGATTCTTCCGGGGCTGCCCGTGCTCTAGACCTTGTCACTCGCATGGCTGGCTCGATCATGAGAGGACGTGACGGTAAGTCTTTTGAGGCGGCGTAGGAGGTTATCACCGATCGGGAACAATACGTCATTTTGTCGATTCTTGGACTACCGAGCGATGGTGTCAATGTTCAGGAGAGGAAGACTCTGACGAACAATGGCAGGAAGTATGTTCGGTGGCAGGTTGCCCAGCCTCCCTTTTCCATCTTGAGTCCAACTGTCATCGTGTTTTTCGATGTGACCGCATTTGTAGAAAAGAGCGTCGTCGGAGACAAGTAGACCCCTGCTCCCCGCTGATGGGCGAACAGGGGTCGATAAGCGAGGCTAGTTACTCCGGCAGCGCGAACACGTAAACCGCGTGTCCCTGCTGGCCGGATTCCACTTCCGGCGACAGCCAACTCGGCACCTGTCGCGGACTGCCGCCACCTTGCCCCGTCGTCACGGCGACATACTGCTTGCCGCCGACGCTGAACGTTAGAGGGAAACCCTGCACAGATGCGATCAGGCGCGTCTTCCATACGATGTTGCCGTTGCGGACGTCGATCGCCTTGAACTCGCGGCCCAGGTCCCCGATGAAGACCAGGTTGCCGGCGGTGCTCAAGGCGCTGGTCATGAACGTCGCGCGCTGTTCGATCTTCCACTTCTCGTTGAGAGTTCGAACATCGTAGGCGGCCAGCTTGCCTAAATTCCCGTTGGAGCCCGGCAGCTCCATGAATTTGCGCAGGGCGCCGCCGCCGTTGCCGCCGCCGACCACTTTGGGAACCTCCTGAATGAACCATTCCTGGCAGGCTTGGGTCAGCGGAGCGATAATCGCGTTTGTCGGGCGATGATACGACATCGCCATCCAGTTGTGGCCGCCGTCGCTCGACGGGCATGCGGGCACCCAGGTGTTGACCTGCTGCTCCACGATGTCGTTGCGATAGTGCGGCTCACCGGTGTTCGGGTCGTAGGAATCGTAGACGTTCTGGAAAACCATTTCCTTGTGGCCCAGGTGCTTGCCAGTGGTCCGGTCGAGCTTCCACAAGACCCCAACTTTTCCGGCACTGAAAACCAGCTTCTGGCCCAGGTCGTCGACAAGGATGCGCTCGAAGACTTCGTCAAAGTCGAGCGATTCGCCCGGCGCGTGCGAGTAATACCACTTCAGCTTGCCGGTATCGAGGTCGAGTGCGACCGTGGAGTTCGCATAGAGCGTCGATCCGTTGCCCGAACCGCGGCTGGCTCGGAACCAGGGCTTGCCCTGCGCGACGCCCCAATAGGTCGTGTTGGCGTCGGCATCGATGCTGCCCGTGATCCAGGTTTCGCCACCTGCGCGGAAGACGGTGGGCAGGCCGCCCCACGTATCGCCGCCGGGCTGGCCCTCACGCGCGATGGTTTCGAACTTCCAAACCAGCTTGCCCGTGTTCACGTCGTAGGCGCCGATGTGGCACTTCTCATCTTCGCGATACGCCTGGCAGCCGCCCAGGCCCTGGATGATTTTGCCGTTATATACGATGGGTCCGCTGGAGGTGCTGTAGTTGCCTTGAGACCGATCCCCCATCGTGACTTCCCAGAGTTGCTTGCCGTTCTTGGCGTCGAAAGCGAACAGATGGGCGTCCGACGAAGACACGATGATCTTGTCCTGATAAATCGAGATGCCACGCTGCGCCGCCGCTTGTGCGTTGGTGCCGTAGTTGTTTTCCCAAATCAGATCCCCGGTCCGGGCGTCGAGCGCCTGCAGGATGTTGCCGGTGTTGTTCAGGTACATCACGCCGTTGTGCACAATCGGCGCAGGCTGGTTGGTGCCGGTGTTGTTCATCGATGAACTCCAGACCAGTTGGAGACCCTTGACGTTGTTCACGTTAATCTGATCCAGCGTGCTGTAACTGTGCGCAGCCTGATTCCCGCGAATCATAAGCCAGTCGCTGGCCGGGGGATTCTTCAACATCGCGTCGGTGACGTTGACGTAATTCTTCACTTCGCCGACTTTCGTGATGCCCTTGGCTTGCGCGGCCACCACACCTCGACCCTTGCCGTCATTGGCGGCTGCGGGTGCCTTGCCCTTACCGCCGCCCTTCGCCGCGACATCGCCGACAGGCTGGCCCGTGCCGAGTGAGCCGATGGTCGCCGTGTTGTTCGCGGCCAGCGTAGCGTTACCCGCCGTGGATCCGTTGCGGTCGAGGATATACGCGGTGATGGCGAGGTACGTCGCATCGCCCAAGCTGTTCGCGGCCGTGGGCGGCATCGCGGTCTGAATGAAACTATGCAGGGCACCGACGTTGCGCGCGCCCCAGTTCGACATGAACGGAATCCCGGCCAAAGCCGAGGCATCGCCGCTGCCCGCCAGGGTCGGCAGGTGGCACGTCGCGCAGTTTTTCTCATAGGCTGCCTTGCCTTGCGCGACCTGCGCCGCGGTGAACGGTCCTGCGGGGCGCTGCTGCGCCGTGAGATCGGTGGTGAGCAAAATCGCGACCGAGCTTACGACGCCGGCCAAGGTCACTGTCAGGGTCTGATTGATTTTCATGATGGAATCTCCTTACGGCAACAAAAAGCCCCACAGGTGACCTTCCGGCCCTGCTGCGGTGTGGATCTGCACATAGAGCTTGCCGGCTTTGAGCGCAGTAATTTGGTCGGTGGTCAGGTTCACATCGCCGGAGACGGTTCCGCTGGCGGCCTTGGTCACCACCAATTCGCCAATCACCGGTCCATGACCGCCGCGAAACTTGGCTTCGTGCAGCCGAGCCACGGTGGCGGGAGACCCCAGGCCTTCGTACGTCCCCGCGATGGTGACGCGAGTGCCCTTCAAGGTTGCCGTCGCGTTCCCGGTGCCGATGATGATGGGCAACATCTTCGCGTCCACCGGCACTTTTGACAGCCGACCCTTAAATACGTTGCCGCTCTGCGCCATGCTCGGAACCCCGAACCACCCAAGTCCCGCGCTGATCGCAAGCGCCGCAATCACGTGTCTCCAACTCATTCCCAACACCTCCCGATCCGAGGCTGAGAATATCACACTAAAGGGTGCGGGCGGAATGGAGCTAAGATTCACAACTTATTGTTTTCAGTAACTTCCTGGGTTCGTTTTGCAAAGTTTACTTTGTCGAGCGAGGAAGACAATCTTTGCTGGGATGAGTGCGGCATTCGCTTGACCCTCGGTCGATTGTGCATGGCGTTGCGGAACGGATGGTCGGTTCGAGGAGTGGAGTGAGTGAGCCTGCTGGTATTCCAGATTGCGATTCATGGTGGCTGCCGTAGTGTTGTTTCTTGCCCTGAGTCTCCGAACGGGAGTGGGGCAGCCACCCTGGCTGCTGCGGCCTCGCAGGCCGCCCCGGAGTGCTGAATACTGCGGAGCATGCGGACTGAGAGTCCGCAGCAGCCAGAGTGGCCGCCCCACTAGATCACTAGTCCAAGCCGATCGACGGCCAGTAGCGCGCAGTGGAAGCGGCGATGGTCCGGAAAAACGCATTGATGGCGTGGATTTCGCCACCCCAGACTTTGAATGCTTCAAACGTGATCAGCGCGTTGTTCGGACCATAGGAGTTCGTGTCGCCGAAGTTCATCCACAGCAGCACCAGTCCTTCTTCTTCATCCACCGCCGCGACGCTCGCGACGATGGACGGGTGGAGGATGATCTTCTGCGTGAAGAGCCCCGCGATATTGGGCCTCGGTCCGCCGACGCCCGCGATGAAGGTGCCGTTTTCCACGCGGTAGGCTTCCTTCGAGAACGGCGCGACAGCGTCTGTGAAGTTGCCGATGCGGAGGCCTTCGGGATACTTGAGCGCGGCCTTGATCATCTCCGCACGGGGCATCCGCCTGCCGGAGGGGACCGCCATGCTCATACTGGGGAGCGGATTGTCGAGCGAATCGGGTCTGAAGCGCGAGGTTGCCGTTACGCGATTGACCAGCGTTTCGATGCCCGCGATTTTCTGATCGGCGACGTGCAGTACCAGCGAATACTGCACCTGCGCTTCGGCTTCGAGAAGCACGAAGTGCGACGCGGCGATCTGCTTCTTGAGGTCGATGTAGTCCTGCCGGTAGGGATGTTTCCCGGTAATCGTCTTCCAGAGTCCTTCGCCGAGCTTCACGTCGCTGGAGTCTTCGGTGTAACGGAAGCTCGCCGCCAACGGCAGCTTGGAAGGATCGTGCGCCACCAGCGCGTCGATGTACTGCGTGAGCAACCCCTTCATGCACGCGCGATCGCAATCCGCACCCTGCGCGCCGATGGTCATCGCGGCTAGGGCGAGGATGGTCTTCAAGAATCGATTCATTTGCTGGGGTTCTCCTCAGATTTATTGGATTGCAAGTGTTACGCCGCTCGGTGTCGCCGTGGTTCCAATCGTAACCGTCAAGGGCACTGCAGCGCCAGGCTGGATGCCTTGAGGAATGCGCACGTTGAACTGCATCAGGCCAGCCAGGTAGTTCGGGGCGCCCGCGCTGAACAGGATCTCGGCTGGCTGGCCCCCAATGGTCACGACGGGCTTCAGCACAGGAGCGGGAAAATCCTCCAGGCGACTGAATTCGTTAAGGCGGCCGTCGACGCCTGCGGGAGCGGTCTGGCCCTCTCCGGTGAGGAAGAATACGAGGATCGATCCGCGTGTAGCCCGGTTGACCGCGGTATTAAACGATCCATTCTCGTTGAGAGCCGCAGCTTGCCCGACCCCGCTGAGCGCGGTGAAGATTCCCGGCGCTGCGGCTGTCACCGGGACGGCAAACGGACGAGACTTCACGCCGTTGTATTCGACCACGACTCGCGTCAGCGCCTTGCCTTGGACAGAGTAGGGCACCACAAGACTCACCTGCCCGTTGATCGTGTAGACCATGGGTGAGGGAACGTCGTCGAAGAGCACGCGCGTCGCGCCGATCAGTGTGGCAATGCGGCGGTCCGGTGTGAGCGCGGCGGTAACCAAGCCCGCCGGGCCGACGTTCCGCGGATAGATGGTGATGATTTCGCCGGGGGCAACCGCGCCGCCCGCAAAGCTGGCCGCGTTTTGGATGGCGGTGAGTTCTAGATAAGGGTCTGCGGGGCCGACCAGTTCGATCCTCGCAATGTACTCATCGTTTGCTCCGCCGCCAAATTGGCCCTGGTAGGCGTCGGCGGACACCGGAAAATCAGTGGCCGCCGTGATCCCGAATACGATCGGGTTGCCCAGCTTATCCAGCGCGACCGAGATGCCAAAGTTGAATCCGGTGCTTCCTCCCAGATAAGTCGAGAAGAGCAGCCGTCCACCGGCATCCACCTGATAGAGGAACGCCGAGGTTGGATTGGCCAGCGTCGCACGAATCGCGTCAGGCGTAGTTCGGAGGTCCGTCGAGGTGGTGTTGCCGAAGACGATGATGTTCCCATCGGGATCGCGCGCCATGGAGTTCGCGAATTCATTGCCGTTGCCACCGAAGTAACTGGCGTAGCGAATCGTTCCATCCTGCGCGCTGAGCCGGACCAGTGCGGTGTCCGTTCCGCCGCCGCTCGCAGGCTGTAACGCATCTGCGGTGGTGGTGAAAGTGGGTCCGACACTGCCGCAAATCCAGATGTCGTTACCATCCACGACGAAACCAAAGCCGCCGCTTCCGCCGCTGACGTAGCTGGCGTATAGGAGTTTGTTGGCGGCAGGATCGAGCTTTGCGACGAACACCCCCGACCCTGGGAATGCTTTGCCTGTGCCCGTCGGAAACGAGGGGGATCCTCCAAACGCAGACAGGTAAACGTTACCCGCCGCATCGACAGCGATCCGGTTGCCGCCATCTGCCGCGCTGGAGCCGAGGTACGTAAAGTACGTCATCTGCGTCAGCCCGCTATTGAACTTCGCGACGAAGATGTCGAGGTCGCCGGCGACGCCGGTTTGAATCGCTCCCGTTTGATTCGGGAAGCCGGCAGTATTTCCAGTCACCCAGACGTTGCGGCCAGAGTCGAGCGTAATACCGGCGATGCCTTGACTTGCGGGCGCGGCCAGGAACGCGGATGCCACCAACACTCCCGATGGGTTTAGCTTGACCACGCCGGTTCCCGTCACGGCGGTTCCAATCACGCTGCCAGCAGGGCGAGGGAAGTTTGGGGACGACGTGTTGCAACCCAGGTAAACGCTGCCGTCGGTATCGGCAACGATGGAATTGCAGGAATCCGCCGCGTTCCCGGCGAGGACAGTGGAATAAACCAGCACGTTGGCGGCGCTGAATTTGGATACCACCACGTCGGTGTCCGCCCCGAAACTCTGGTTGGCCGGCAGCGCCGGAAAATTTGTCGAAGAGGTCACGCTGACTACGTAGTAATTCCCGCTGGAGTCACTCGCGATCTGCGAGGCACTGTCTCCGGCATTGCCTCCGAGGTAGGTCGCATAGGGGACACGCGGGGCTGCCGCAAGAACCGCAGCGATCGAAAGACCGATAACAACGCACCCAATTCGCATGACCCCGATTGTACACGCGCTGCGTTAGACGGGAACGATCGACGAATTCCAACGGCTACACCCTTCGTGCGTCGTATGCGCAATTTACAGGCGAATAGGGTTGCCCTTGGGCGGCAACTCGCATACACTAACCCAGGCTGTTTCATCTCTTGGGTGCCTGGAGGAATAGCATGGATAGTTCAACTTACGTGTTCGACTCGTCCGGTTTGCTGTCCTGGACCTCAGATGGACTCTACGTTTCCTACTTCGGATTGGGCGTCGTCGCGATCCTAGCTGTGGTTGTCGTTTTCAGCATCGTGTCTCATGTTGTGAAGGCCGAGGCCGCCTACAGCAAACTCCACAAACTGCATTAGGCCAGGCGATGACATATAGGGAGGTTCGTATGCGAACTGCTGTAGTGCTGATTGCGACGGCCATGGCGGCTCGCGCCCATCATTCGCTGGCGACCGAATACGATCGAGCTGTGCAAGCGGAATACAAGGCCACGGTGACGACCGTAACGTGGATGAATCCGCACGCCACCTTCACCGCTTCGGTCACGTTGAAAGACGGCTCGACCGCAACCTGGACGTTTGAAATGCGTTCCCCAAACTCCCTGCTGCGCGAGGGCTGGACCAAGGAATCGTTGCGTCCCAATGAAATAGTGACTGTGACCGCGTACCCTGCCAAAGACGGCTCGCCGAAGGGCAGCGCTACAAAAATCCTATGGGCCGACGGTCACAGCAAGGACTGCGCCGACAACTGGATGTGGGGCACGCAACCGTTACGCAGCAGCAAGTAGTTTTGAATCTTCCCACGGCTTGCTGAGCCACAACCAGAACATCGTGCCCACCGCCGGCAGCAGCGCCATCGAGACGAAGCACCAGGTGTGCCAGCCTCCGTCGAACCAACGACCGTAGAGCGGCAGGATTAGGAATTGCACCGCTCCCCAGGAGCCGCTGCCGATGCCGGCGACCATTCCAGTTTGGTCCTTCGGGAAGATGCGGGAGCCGACTCGTAGGCTCAGCACTACGAAGCCGTCGGCTACGAACGTTGCCCAGAAGAAGAGCGCGATGGTGATGGGGACGGAGTGGGTCATCGTCACGAACGCTGTGGGTAGGCTCAGGACCGTCAATACAAGGAAGATGTTTTTGGGGCGGTCCGTGTGGGCCGCGTAACGGTCGGCGATCCAGCCCCAGAAGAAGTAGCCGATCTCCCAGCCGACGAAGGGGATCCACACGACGCGGCTGACTTCGACTTGCGAGAGTCCGAGGACGCGGTTGAGGTAAAGCGGGCTGAGGTAGCCGACCACGCCGAGCGCCAGGCCGCCGAGGCCGAAGCTGGACATGATGACCCACACGCGGCGGTCTCTGAAGTCCGGCCATTGGATCTTCAGCTTGCCGCGCTTGTGCTCGGGGAGGAACGGCGGTCGCGCGACCAGCTGCCAGAGTACGAGCCAGATAAGTCCAAATGCTCCGGTAATCAGAAACGCGGATTGCCAACCGTAAGCCAAGGCGATGGGGGTGACGAGAAATGGCGTGATCAACGCGCCGAGGGAGGCTCCGCTGTAACAAAGGGCCATGCCTCGGGATTGCTTGTTCTGAGGCAGTGCTTCGACGGCCGTGCGGAGCGCTCCGGGGAAGGCGGCTCCTTCGCCCAGACCGAGAAATCCGCGCGCGATGGCGAAGCCGAGGAACGTGCCGACAAACGCGTGCGAGGCGCTGGAGGCTGTCCACAGCGCGACCGCCAGCAGCATACCGAGCCGCAGTCCGAGATAGTCGATCACGGAACCCCACAGCGGGTTGGTGATCATGTAGGTCAGGGAAAAGACAGAGACCGTTTGAGCGAATTGCGCTTGGGTGAGACCGGTGTCGGCAAGGATCGTGGGAGAAAGCACCGCGAGCACCTGGCGATCAATGTAGCTGAGCAGCGTACACACCATCATGGTGGTTGGCGCCACCCACATGCGCCAGCCAGCGGTTGTACCGTTCTGCATAGTCCGGTCAGTCTATCATGGTCACTTGCGCTACGAAGCTTGGATCGGCAAAACAGAAACGATGAAGGACGTGATCACGGCGTGGCCGTTGTCCGCGCTGGCGGCGACGCTCGATCGCGGCGTTCCTGGCGATGTCGTGCCGCCCTTGTGGCATTGGTTGTATTTCCTCCCCACCTATCCGCAGAGCGCGCTGGCTCCGGACGGACACGTGCATCGCGGAGGGTTTTTGCCTCCCGTGGAATTGCCTCGGCGAATGTGGGCTGGCGGGCGGCTGGAGTTTCATGATTCTCTCCGCGTTGGGGATACGGCGACTCGGACATCGACGATCGCATCTGTTGTGGAGAAGCACGGCCGCACCGGTCCGCTGGTCTTCGTGGTCGTGCGGCATGAGATCCACACCGCTCGTGGCTTCGCTCTGGCAGAGGAGCACGATATTGTTTACCGCGATCATCCGCAGCCGGGAGAAGTGGCCGTGGAGCAGCTAGCGCCATCAGAATCGGAATGGGAGCGAACGGTGCATCCGGACGACGTTCTGCTGTTTCGGTATTCAGCGGCTACGTTCAACGGCCATCGCATCCACTATGACCGCCGCTATTGCACAGATGTCGAACACTACCCTGGGCTGGTGGTGCATGGTCCGCTGGTCGCGACCATGATGCTGGAACTGGCTCGCGAGCACATGGCGGGCGAAGTGACGAGGTTCAGCTTCCGTGCCGTGAGTCCGTTGTTCGATACCCAGGCGTTTGTGGTCCGAGGCTCGCGCGAAGGGAACGTCGCGAATCTCAATGCCTGTGCAACGGGGGGACGGCTGGCCATGACGGCTTCTGCGGAGTTCTCTGCTCCTCGATAAACCCGCCCCATTCAGTCTCAACGCCTCGGATCAGCACGATGTTCGCGATCAGCCAACGCGTGAACCAAATCGTTAGGAACGGGATCGTCACGATGAAGATACTGCCCAGTGCCGCGGCGAGCGCTCGCCACAGAAACTCGAAGCCGCTAGCTCGGAATTCAATCGCGATGCCATCCCCTTTCGTGTTGCGCGCGATCCATTGATACATGGCGACCGCGACCCACGCCCATCCGATGATCGTCACGCCGGACACGATCAGCAGCACGTACCATCCGAGCAATCCCACGAACGACCCCGTAAACGTCAGATGCGGCCCAGAGCTAAGGCGCAGATTGTAAACGAACCACTTCACCAACGTGTGAGCGATCGCGATCATGACGATGTAGCTGATGCCAAAGATGGCAATCATGCTGCCGTAGTCGCCAGGATCGGTGCGCGCCATGGCCAGTTGCTGGCCGACAGTGATCAGGAATAGCAGCACCATCCAAACGACAATTTCGCCGCCGGTGCCGCGGAATTCAGCGCTGGTGCCGTCGCTGAAAATCGTTGTGCGGCAGAGCCAGCGTGCGATGGCGGCGTTGACCCACGCGAGCGGAATGCACAGCACGCCGCCCACGATGGATAGCAGGATCCAGCCGAGCGCTTGCCACGGGGTCCCACGAAATTCGAGATTTACTTCGGCTCGCGAATTGGCCACCAGACGATTCTACCCTGCATAATGGAAGGACTCATCACATGAGCTTTCTCACTTCGCCGGAATCCTGGATCGCATTACTGACGCTGACGGTGCTGGAGATCGTGCTCGGCGTGGACAACATCGTCTTCATCAGCATCCTGGCGGGGAAGTTGCCCCAGGAGCAACAGGCTCGGGCGCGCACAATGGGGCTGGCGCTGGCGATGGGGACTCGCATTTTGTTGCTCCTGTCGCTCTCCTGGTTGATCGGGTTGACGGAACCTATGTTCACGGTGATGGGTCACGGGGTTTCCGGACGCGACTTGATCCTGGGTATTGGCGGCCTGTTTCTCTTGTGGAAGAGTACGCGCGAAATTCACGAGCGTTTAGAGGGGATGGAAGACGAAGGACACACGGTTAAGAAAGTTTATTCCTTCGTAGGCGTGCTGGTGCAGATTGCGCTGCTGGATATTGTGTTCTCGTTAGACTCGGTGATCACCGCGGTTGGCATGTCAGGGGATCGAGTGGTGATGATCCTCGCGATCATGATCGCAGTGGCGTTTATGATGTTCACCTCCGGTGCGGTGAGCGCGTTTATTGAGAAGCATCCGACCATCAAGATTCTGGCCTTGAGTTTCCTCCTGCTGATCGGTATGGCGTTGATTGCGGAAAGCGCGCACCAGGCGATTCCGAAGGGCTACATCTATTTTGCGATGGCGTTTTCGGTGATGGTGGAGATGCTGAACTTGCGAGTCCGCAAGCCCGGGAAGCCCGTGGATCTGCATCCATCGGGCCGCGATCCGGAGAACGATTAACTACGCCTTGAGCGCGTCGCGCTGACTGCTCATGCGCTTGTCACGTTCCTTGGCGAAGCGCTCGATTGCCGCTTGAATCGACTTCGCATCAAGGTGCGCTTCTGCGATCACGTCGGGTTCCAGTCCGCCGGTGAGCCACTGGTCGTCCCAATCGGAAGTGAGCGAATAGGCGTCGGTCAAAGGCCCGACATTCTTGAGCGGCCACATGCGGCGGGTGCCGGTGGAGACGATCATCAAGTCATAGTAGGCTTCCGGCGGCAACACGGAATGGCGATACGCCTCAGGCTGGCGGTCGAAGAGTTCCTCGCTGATGGCGGCGATGACTTTTACGTTAATGCCCGCGGCCTCCAACTGCTGCAGCGAGTTCACCAGATTCACCGTAGAACTCGAACCCTGCGTGACAACGTAGCCGTGGCGCGGTCCCGGAGCAAAGTCGCGAATCACATAGAAGCCTTTCGCGGCGGCCATCAGGTCGGTATCCGCGAACTTAGAACGGTCGGCGACAGGGAAGTCCGGTCGGGCGACTTCGATCGAGATGATGCCAACCTTTTGCTCGCGCGCCGCGATTTCCGCAGCCGCGAAGTATCCGGGCGCCACGTCGTTGTAATCCCAAAAGCTCAAGTGGATCGTCTGATTGCGCGGGAACAGCTTCCACACTTGCGGTGAGAAAATGCCGAAGTGCGTGCGCGCATCGGCCGCAGTTTCGGGCCCCGAGTGACCGGCCAGAATATGCAGCACTCCCATGCGGAACACACTGTCCTGATTCTGCTGGCTCCACACGCGTGCCGGAAGGTACATCAGCGGAGTGAAGGCTCCATAGGTTCCGCTAATGGCCCACACACCCGCGAACTTGGTGGGATCGACCGACGCGTTCTGTCCGACCAAACCGATCGCGGTCGAGACGTTGCCCGCTTCCTGGATGGCCGCTTTCAAACGCGTGCCCGCCGGATTCGTCTCCGGATCGTAGTGGCCCCACAGGTTGCCGTGTTCCAGATTGATCGATTCCGAAAGATCCGCCGCGATCGTAAGGAAGCGGTTCTCGGTCACGTAATTCATCCACTTCAGAATTTCGGAAATGCCGCGGCGTGTGCCCGCAACCTCGCCCGGCTTGCGGAAGAGCGTGACGCTGACGTCCTTCTTCTCGCCCGAAATCGGATTCGTGACGTTCAGCTTTTGCGGCTCCACCGGCAGGTTCTTGACCCGCAGGCGCTCGTCCTGGAACGGATCAGTCGTGTTCTGCACGCGCAGCGGGAAAGTGTCGGTGATGGTGTCGCCGATGGCCACCAACCGATCCGCCAGCCAATCGCCGAGGCCATTTTTCTCCAGCACCGACATCGCGATGTCCATGTTGGTCTTGAATTGAATCAGGCGCTCCCGCGTGTCCTTCGGGGCACTGCTGCGGATGTCGACGAATTCCACTCCGAAGCGTTTCTCAAACGTCTCCGCCAGCGAAACAAAGAACTCCGAGTTCATCTTGAACGCGTAGGGGTGGCTCGGGTAGCCGGTAATCGGCTTAGGCAGCTCGACCGGCCACCAACCCTTGATGGTCTTGCCGATCACCACCATCGGACGGCGATCGGTGGGGTCCCAATCTTCCATGGTCTTCAGCACCGAAACCACTTGGGCGTAGTCGTTGCCATCTTCGATGACGAACACGTTCCAACCGTAGGAGGTCCACTGCTCCACCAGGTTGTAGCCGGTGTACTTCGCGTCGATCACGCCGCCAATGAGCGAATCGTCGATGCCGGCGTTGTTGTCGGAAACCATCAGGCGCAGGCGTTTGCCGTTCTTCAGCGCCAGCGCTTGCGTCTTTAATTCCTGGGCGTGGCCTTCGCACAATGCGAATTCGCCTTCGAACGCGATGACTTTGGGTCCGCTGATCGGAGCGCCCATGACGTCCCAGAAAGCCGCTTTGCCGGCCGCCAGCGCGAGACCGACGCCGGAGGGCCCGCCGTTCACGTCGTTCGTAACGTCGATCGACTCCGCATGCCCCGACAGCGAACGAATCCCGCGTCCCTTCGCCTGTGCGAACAACGGATGATCCTCCAGGCCGTGGTCCTGCAGCAACGTCGCCAGCGGACCCGCGCCGCGGCGGAAGCCCAGCGCGTCAACGCTCAGCATCGCGTGTTCCGGATCAACGAAATATTTGCGGTCGCCAGTTTGCTTGAACTTGCGCTCCATCGCCTCACCCATGGAGATCCACAGCCCGTAGCAGGTGGGAATGCAGTGCCCGCCCGCGAGCATGAACTTATCGCTACCCGGATGTTTGGGACGCCGGTAGTCGTAGCGCAGTCCGCCGAATTCAGGACCCGCCAGATGCACAGCGATGTTATACGGCGTGTAGGCCAGCGGCCCCCCATAATGCCCCGTCTGTGCATAGTTGCCTAGCAGGGACAGCGTCATGGCTGTGAGGAATCCAACATCCTCCAGGCGCTGCTGGTCAAAGGGCTGAGTCAGGGGTTGAACGGGCGAAATAGACACTACGAGCCTCCACGGTACGATTGCGTTCGCGATCAAGCATCGCCCAAATGCGGGCAGGCCGGGCGGAGGCCGGGGCCGTGCAGATCTAACTTTCTAGTGTAGTACGATCAGGACCCAATCGTGCATATCCCGCCCAAAACGGCGGTTACGATGCGTTGCAGATCGATGACGTTGCACACGCCGTTGCCGTCGACATCGCCCGTTGTGCACGCGACCAGGCCCAGTGCCCGATTCACCGACGCCTGCACATCCACAACGTTGACCGAGCCGTCCTGGTTCAGGTCGCATGCGGAGAACGTGCCACCGATCGTGATGGCCACGGTCATGCCGGAACTGACCGCGCTCTGCACGTTGATGCGGAGCGTGGTGCTGGGATCGGTCCAGGTTGACCCGGCCGCGAGCACGGCGTCCGAGAAATTATTGGGCGAGCCGGATGGCGTCATGTCCAGCAGCAGCGTCTCCGGGTAGTTCGCTTCGTTGGGATCGTCATAGTGAACCAGCGCGCCCCGGTAGATGTTGGAGCTATAGGTATTGAGGGTGCTGTCAAAGGGTCCAATGTTCTGGCGATATTCCAGCCACAACCATTTATTGGTGCCAGGGCGTTGCACGCGCAGAGCTTTGATGCCCGCCGTGGATGTTTCGGTCGGCAAAACCGTGAACGTTCCGCTGCTGGTCACCGATTGATAGCCGGTGCTGCTGGGAAGCCAGCCCAGGGCGGCTTTCTGGGGAGCAGCATAGTGCCCGATCAGAATCGTGCCGCCGTTGTTGAACGACAACCCCATGGCGGAAAACAGGTCCCAATACTCGTTGTAGGTACCCGCAGTGCCAGGTGGTCCCAGCGCCGTCGCGCCGTAGTCGTACGTATCGGCGTGCTGCAGTCCAAGATTGTGACCGCCTTCGTGCGCGGCGATCGAGACCACGTGGGCCGTGGTCTGCAGATAGTCGCCGCGCATCCACGCGGTGGACGCCTGGAACGAACCGTCCGCGGAAGTCAGACCCGAACAACCAATGGTTCCCACGCCCACCGAACAACTCCCGGCGTTGGGCGTGATGATAAACAGCCGCGTGAAGTTGCGGAAGTCGACCTGCGAATCCGCAGCCGCGATCGCCGCAGTGCGGATCGCGCTGGTGCTGGCGCAAGAGGTCACGGTGGAGGGCAAGGTAAACGGTCCCAGAACCTGCCCGGTTACCGACGTCTGATTGTAGGAGGCCTCGCGCCAGAACGTATCCAGCGAGTTCACGCCGAAGAACGCATTGCTGACGAACGCTTGCGTCAGGTTGGCGGGCAACGCCGCGCTGGAAAAATTCACCAGGATGACGGCGACATTCTGTACGCCGGTAGTAGAGCAACTCGCTGAGGCGGCCGCCACCTGCACCGCGTTCGTCGCCACTTCCGCCTGCAGTCGAACGCCCTGCACCGTGACCTGCTGCTGGCAGCTCAAATCCGGCGGTTGCGCCGGGAAGACTTCGAGTTCTTCATCCGTCGCCGTAGTCAGATAGTAGCGACGCCGCGATCCCGTGATGGGATCGTCCTCCATGCGCGTTTCCATCGCCCCCGTCCAGGTGCCGGTGACTTCAACGTCGCCCGTCCACTCGCGCAGGCGCGCAGCTTCTTCTTCGTTCAACGCGAGTTCGACCGCCTTACGCGGGTCCGTGCGGATCAGACGTCGAAAAGCGTCCGCACGCGCGCTCATCGCTCGCGTGAATTCGTCCGTTCGCCAGCCGCCCCGACGCAAAGATCGCGCTTGGTTGGTGAGGGCCTGGACGGATTTCTGCTCCGTTTGCCCGTAAAGGAACGTGGCGAAACACCACATCGCCGACAGCGTAAATAGGGACCGCTTCATGAAACTTCCATCAGTATGGGCCGGGAGTACCAGAAAGAGAATCAGGTAGTCCGCTTAGTTTGAGAGACGGATGATGGGCAGGGCGTTACGTAAAAGTTGTTTACGACTGGCGCGGGGGCGAGTAATGGTGGCGCACGCTCTCAGCGTGCCGCGTCGAGACTCATCTCGACGCCTCTGCCACCGTCCAAAAGGTGTCGAGAAAGTCTCGACACGGCACGTACGAGTACGTGCGCCACTACACTGGCGCCTGCCCGCATGCTCACGCATGGCGGCTCAGTGCAGGGTTTGCAATTCCTTACTTATTCGTTTTCCGCCGGTCCCGGCTTCGCCTTCGCCGCCGCCGGAGGACGCGCTGACGGCAGCGCCAGCCCAACGAACTCGTGCCCTTCGCGGCCCCCCACGGCGACCACGATGAACTGGCGTCCGCCCACACTGTACGTCATCGGACCGCCGGTAACCGCTCCACCAAGATCGATCTCTCGGATCGTTGCGCCCGTCTTCTTATTCAGCACGCGCAACATGTTGCCACCGCCCACCAGCAGAGTCTTGGTGACCAGCAGCGGCGAGCGGTCGCCGCCGCCCAGCTTCGTCATATCAAGATTCAGCGCCTTCAATGCCGCGTTGTTCGGAGGCGTCCCATAGGGTACCTGCCACGCGTGGTCGCCCGTGTTGAGATCAATCGCCGTCACGCGCCCATACGGCGGCTTCAGCAACGGCACCCCGCCCGGTTGCGGCAGCCCGCCCAGGGAACCGCCAGCGATGTACGGCATCTCCGAACGTGTGCCGCCCGGGACCAGCGAAGAAATATAGGGCGACGTGACCGACGGAATATAGAGGTAGCCGGTCTCGGGATCACCCGCCGCACCCATCCAATTCGCTCCACCGCCAGCACCGGGCATTTGGAACGTTCCTTCTTTCCCGCCCGCGTCCTTAACGATCGGAGGTTCAAAAATCGGACCCAGTTGGTAACGCTGCACCATCTGCAACGCCTCGGCCTTGATCGCAGGCGTGAAGTCCGCCAGGATGTCGGGCGAATATCCTTGATAGTCAAAGGCAGCCGGCTTGGTGGGAAACGGCTGCGTGGCCGAGCTCTGTTCACCAGGCACCTTCGATTGCGGCACCGGCCGCTCGACAATCGGCCACAGCGGCTCGCCCGTTTCGCGATTGAACACGTAGGTGAACGCCTGCTTGGTCACCTGCGCGATGGCCTTCACCTTTTTGCCCTCATGCATCACGTCGAGCAGAACCGGCCCCGTCGGAATATCCCAATCCCACATATCGTGGTGTATCAGTTGGTAATGCCACTTGCGCGCACCCGTTTTTGCATCGATCGCGACAAGGCTGTCGGCGAACAGATTGTTGCCCGGGCGCTGCCCGCCGTAAAGGTCGCCCGACGGCATTTCTGTGGGGATGTAAACCAGCCCCAGTTCGTCGTCGGCAGCCAGCGGTCCCCATGCGCCCGTGTTGCCCGTGAACTTCCAGGAATCCTTGCCCCACGTTTCGACGCCCAGTTCGCCAGCCTTGGGAACCGTGTGGAACGTCCACACCAGCTTGCCCGTGCGGACATCGTAGCCTCGGATGTAGCCGGGGGTGTTATCGAGCTTCGGCAGCGAGACGCCTACGCCCGATGCCATGCCCACCACGATCACGTCGCGCACGACGATCGGCGCGGAGGTAAGTCCGATCGTTCCCGGCTGCACCTTGCCGTCACGATCCAGACCCAGCCATAGATCGACGATGCCGTTGCTGCCAAAATTGTTCACGCGCTGCCCGGTCTTCGCATCCAGCGTATAAAGTTGATACCCCGGCGACACCGCGATGATGCGTTCATTGCCCTGACCATCAGACCAATACGCGACGCCGCGATTATTCTGGCGCACCGCCCCGCGATTTTCTTCGTTGAAGCGATACGTCCACAGAGTTTCGCCCGAAGTAGCGTCAGCCGCGACCACCGTGCGGCGTGTGCCCGCCGTGAAGTACAGAACCCCGTTGACCATCAGCGGCGTTGTCTCCGAAGTCGCTTGCGGAGTCGGTCCGAAGTTAGCGCTCTTCCACCGCCACGCCACCTGCACCTGGCCGATGTTCTGCTCGTTGATCAGGTCGAGCGGAGAATAGCGAGTGTTGCGGTCGTCACCGCCGTAATATCGCCACTGGCCGTTCTGCGTGCCGGTTTGAGCGAGCGCCGACAAGGCACTCAGGATCAGGATGTAAGCGTAACGGTTCGACATGGTTAAGTCCTTCCGCACGATTATAAGTGATCTGGCGCGAGAGGCGTCGAGACGAGTCTCGACGCGGCACGCAGTAGTCCGTGCGTTACTCTACCGCCTGGCGCTTCGCGGGCGCTGGAGTGATTGACAGCGGTTCCTGGAGTACGCGCTTCAGTTCCCCGATTGCTATTTCCGGGGACGGCATCCAGAAAGTCGCACTGTTATTGGGCCATGCAATCTTCACCCGCTGGTTTGCGCTACGGAAGCCCGAGGTCCTCCACCAGTCCGTCGGCTCGATGGATATCTCGATCTCGTTCAGCGGACCGATAGTAACCAGTTCCTGAAAGGCGCTGGCTCCAGGCAAATTCCCTTCTTTCCTGCCGACGAAACGTAGTCCTGAGGGGCCGATCAACAGCGCTCCAATAAATGCGACGAGCCCAGACGAATTTTCGCAGGGCAAGAAATAGCGCTCCTGAGCTGTCGGCGGAACCTTTAATTCTGTCTCTGCGGAGAAGTAGAGCTTTTCCCAATCAACGAGCCGCCGCTTCCAAACGCCGTAGGTGATCCATACTGCAAAAAGAACCGAGGCTACCATCCAAAAGGTAATACCTTGACGGTTCGGAGGCAGCAGCAGGACGCCGCGCTTCCCACGCAAGAACCCTATCATGGTCAGCGTCATGGTCAACGGCAATGCGCAAAGGGTGTGGAAGAACGCACGTGACCACGAGATTCCTTCGTAGGGTTCGAACGGAAGGAGAGGCTCAAGGCTCTTGGACACTCAATTCGCCTCCCGCTTTGATTTCGATAACTGACCCGCTTGTCCTACTCTACCGGCTGGCCGGTGGCGAACTTATGGTTCACCTCCAGCGCCTGCTTCACCGCCGCCGCCCCGAAGCCCGAGTAGTAGTGAATCTGCGCCAGCCGCTTGTCCGTCGCCGCACGGTCAGCCATTTTTGTAATGAAGCCCGTCGGGATCGTCGCCATCAGGCTGCCGATTCCGTCAATGCCCTGCGCCGCACCGATGCCGAGCATCTTCATATACCCTCGGATCTGCTGCCCCAGCGGGCGGTCTTGCACGAAATTGCCGTGCGCGAACGCGAACTTCGCCTTCACGTCGCCTAGCATCACGCCCGGATGCACCGGCAGCTTGTTCCCTTCGCGCTCCATCTGGTCCATCCAGCGCACGAACTTCGACGGGCTGTAGCAGACCTGCGACCACAGGAACACTTCCTTATCCTTGTGCGCCGCCGCCCATGCGTTCTTGCGTTTCAACTCGCTCGCCGTATTCGCTGCCACGGTGTTGGGGTTGCCGTAGGGGTGGCCAGCAAACGCGACGCTCTTAATCCGAGCGTCGTCAAACAGCCCCGTATCCGCCATATCCATCGCTGCCGCGAAGGATCCAGCGGGTTGCTTCGGATCACCAGCCAACAGCAGAACGCCATCCACGCCTACGTCCAGCAGCGCCTGCACGATACCGCTCAGATGCGCCTTGTCTTTGTATCGGCGCGCCGCGATGTGCGGAATGGGCCGGAACCCCAACTTCACCAACTGCGCCGAACGTTCAATGGTCTTGACCCGCTCGATATCTTTCGTGCCAGGATCGGTAGACTTGTCCACGATCGAGAACATCGTACCCGGCGCAATCGTCACGCCCTTCGCGCCCACCTCCTCGGCCACTTTGGCCATGTTGGTCAGGCAGCTGATTTCGTAGGTGCTTTGGAGGGCGTACTGCTTCAACGTCTCGGTGTTCATCGTGTCTCTTTCGTATCGTTCTACTGCAATGGCGCCCGCGCCCCCCGCGGAACCTTCTAGTGTACCCCGCTCGCGAGGGAAGCCGGAGCGGATTTCACAGCTCCAGGGCGAGGCGCAGGCCGTTGTCCAACGCAGCCATCACGTCGTCGGGAAGCCTGCTGATGCATTCCGACAGACGAGTCCGATCGATTGCCGACAACTGAAGCACGTTAATGACGGAGGGCGTCCGCAGCCCGGAGACATCTGTGGAAAGGAACACGTTCCCGGGAGCGTCCGCCCACCTAAGATTGCTGGTTACGGCTGCAACGATTACTGTGCGGACCGCGCTTCGGTTAAATTCGCCCGCCTGGACGATTACGACGGGTCTGCGGAATCCAGGTTCTGAGCCAAAGGGTTCGGGAAGGTTCGCCCACCACAGCTCTCCCCGGAGAATTTCGGCCATCGACGACTACCAGCGCTCCCTAGCGAGCACTTCCAATTGAGCTTGTTCCAAGGCTGGATCCAGGGAGGTGTCCAACTGCGCGCATAGGGCATTCATCTGAGCCGTAATCGCGTCGGCTCTGCGGCGGCGAAGGAATTCCTCGATGGCGTTCGCGTAGAACTGGCTGCGCGATACCTTGGACTCACGCGCGGCCGCTTCGGCTTCGTGGAATAGAGGGTCGGGAAGTGAGACTGCCGTTTTCACACCATAAGTATAACTCCGGTTATACTGGTGCGTTGGCCACCTTCTTTACCCGCGTCCGCCACACGCTCGACATGATCAAGTTCGAACACTCGATCTTCGCGTTGCCGTTTGCGCTCACCGGAGCCTTGCTCGCCTGGCGCGATACGGGATTCCCGAGCGGAGAACTCCTTTGGAAGCTCGTGTGGATCGTCGTCGCGATGGTTTCGGCGCGCTCCGTGGCGATGGCGTTCAATCGCGTTCTGGACGCCGAGATCGACGCTCGCAATCCCCGCACCAAGGGTCGGCATCTGCCCGCGGGACTGCTGTCCGCTCGCTTCGCCTGGGGCTTCATCGTCCTCTGGACCGCAGTGTTCCTCGGCGCGTCCGCCGCGCTGAATTCGCTGTGCCTGAAGCTCGCCCCGCTCGCACTCGGCATCGTGATGTTCTACAGCTTCTGCAAGCGCTTCACGCATCTCGCCCATCTGGTGCTGGGCTTCTCGCTCGGGATCGCTCCGGCCGCCGCGTGGATCGCGATGACCGGGTCGCTCGACACCCGGATCCTGTGGCTGACCGCAGCCGTTACTCTGTGGACCGCCGGCTTCGACATCATCTACGCCTGCCAGGATTACGCCTTCGACGTCGAGAGCGGACTGCACAGCATCCCGCAGCGGTTCGGAATCTCGGGTGCGTTGTGGATTGCCCGGGCTCTGCATATCGGCATGCTGGTTTGCCTGGTGATGCTGGAACAAGCCTTCGGACTCGGCGGAGCCGCCTGGGCGGGGATCGCGGCGGTCGCCGCACTGCTCGCCTGGGAGCACCGCTTGGTCCACGCCGACGATCTTTCGCAGATCGACGCCGCGTTCTTCACCATGAATGGCTACATCGCCGTGATCTTCTTCGCCTTCTGGGCCGGCGATATTTTGCTCTAGTTCTCCGTCGGCTTCGAATCAATCGACTCAATCACCACAAACTCGACCGTTCCTTTCGACTTCTCCAACCGCAGCCCGAGTTGTGCCCGCAATGCCGCCGGGATCGGCAGTAGATCCTCGCCACCTGCGGCTACCGGTCGCAGCCCGTCATCGTTCAGAGCAACGGAAACCAAGTTGAAATCGAAGTTCCCTGCCAAGCCAGTTTCGTCCCGTACAGGTCCCTTGATACGAGTCGCGAGAAACGCCGCCAAGTCACCCAGCGTCGCATTGGTCCCAGCAACGCTCGGCCTTCCCGTGGTCTGATCAAAACTTCCTTGAACGCCACGGTTGCCGGTCATGGCGGGCCGCAGCCCTTGGCTCTTTGGATCAGCCACAGTCAGCCGGTAAGCGTCCCCCTCCCTCGTCTCGCGCCTCACCTTAAGGTGAAGCCGCTGGGCCAATAAATTCCGCAGCATCTCCTGCATCTGTGCCTTCGTGGTCCCGGCAGGCATGGTCGCGTCGATCTCTACGGAGATGCCTTCGGCCTTACTCAGACCCGCATATTGATAGGCCTCCAGCCCAAAGGCGTCCATGATCACGCCAGCGACTAAGTAGCACCCATAGTGAACCCGCTCCGGCCCCAGTGTCTTTCCGAAACACTGCTGATCCGGCAAGCCGGAAACGCGCACCGAAGCTACCTCAAATTGGAGCCCCTGGGCACCAGCAGTCGCCATCAACAACAGCATGCCGAATCGCATTCTTGCCTCCACCTCTTCCCAGACGCTCGCCGGCAACAGCATTGCTTGATCTGGGTTGTCGTAAATGACCGGCTCACCCTTCCTTTCGCGCTTTTCTTCCAACTGCCGTTACTCGTTTTCACAAAGGCTCGGTAGCGCGGGGCTGGTCACAGAACATCCGCGTCGAGCCGCGCGACGATGCCTTCGAGGCCGGACTTCGCTGCAGGATACCGTTCGAGCACCAGAGGATCGTGACCGGGGATAACGTGCGCTGCTGAGGTCGCGAGTTTCTGGATCGTCTTGAAGCCTTCCACCATCTCTGCAACGTTGACCACCACCGGATACGCACGCATGGTCTCCATGTTTTCGTAGAAATGCGTCGCATCGGATGCGATGACAACCCATCCACGGCGTGTGCGGACACGCACCACTTGCAGGCCCGGCGAATGGCCCCCTACACGATGCACCGTGACGCCCGGCGCCAGTTCGTCGTCGCCATCGTGAAACTCCACACGGCCTTCGAAGATGCGGTGGACCATGGTAGAAACGTGGTCCGCCTCAAAGGGGAACCGCGTGGTTGCGTTGCACATGTGGCGACCGGTGCAGAACGCCATCTCGCGGTCCTGCAGGTGGTAGCGTGCCTGTCGAAATTCGTCCAGCGAGCCGGCGTGGTCATAGTGCATGTGGCTGATGATCACGTCTTTGACGCTGTCGGGATTGACGCCGATCAGTTTCAGCCCCTCCGCTGGCGTGCGAAAAATCTGCCGCTTTCGCTTGGCCGCCATGGCGTGGTCGAAACCGGTATCCACAACGAAGGTGCGATCCTTCCCGACAATCGCCCACACGAAAAAGTCGATCGGCATGGGACCATCGTGGGGGTCGCCCATGATGAAATTTTCACTCCGCATCCGCGCGTGCGTTCCGTACTTGACGGCGAAGACCTCGTACGTGTCGGGTGTTGTGTAATCCATGCGTCATATTGTAGGCTGACGGGTACCTATGTCCAAAGAAATGTTCGAAGCAGGCCTTGAGGTACGGAAATCCGTACTCGGCAAAGAGTTCGTAGAGAACGCGATCGCCAGCGCTGACGACTTTAATCGTCCGTTGCAGGAACTGGTCACCGAATATTGCTGGGGCGCCTGCTGGACACGCGAAGGTTTGTCCAAGAAGGAACGCAGCATGCTGAACCTGGCGATGCTGACGGCGTTGAATCGTCCGCATGAGTTGAAGTTGCACGTGAAGGGCGCGCTGCGTAACGGCGTGACCAAGGAGCAGATTCGCGAAGTTCTGATCCAAACCGCGATCTATTGCGGCGTGCCTGCGGCGGTCGACGCATTCCGCACGGCCAAGGAAGCCATCAAAGAGTTCGAAGAGACAAAGTAATGCCCGAGCACATTGGATTTGTAGGGGTCGGCCGCATGGGCGACCCCATGGTCCGCAACCTGATCAAAGCGGGCTTTGAGGTTACGATCTTCGACACCAACGCATCCGCGACGGGTGCTTTGGCAGTGCTGGGAGCGCACGTGGCGGCCTCGCCGGCGGCTGTGGCTTCGGTGGCGGAGGTGGTGATCGTCAGCCTGCCGACGCCGGACGTGGTGAAAAATGTCGCGGTGCAAGTCGCAGGCGGGTCAAAGGTCAAGATCTTCATCGACGTGTCGACCACAGGCCCGAAGATGGCGGTGGAAGTCGCGACGTTCCTCGCAGAGAAGAATATCGTGGCGGTGGACGCTCCGGTGACCGGAGGCGTTGGTGGCGCGCAGAAGGGCACGCTCGCTATCATGGTGGGCTGTCCGAAGTCGATGCTGGAGCGGGTGACGCCGGTGCTGACGCCGCTGGGCAAGGTGTTCCATCTGGGGGAAAAGCCGGGCGCGGGACAGTTGATGAAACTCGCCAACAACCTGCTGTCGGCTGCCGCGCTCGCTGTGACGTCCGAAGTGATGGTGATGGGCGTGAAGGGCGGACTGGACGCGAACGTTATGCTCGACGTAATCAACTCCGGCACGGGGCGCAATAGCGCGTCGGTTGACAAGTTCCCCAAGGCGATCCTGCCGCGCACGTTCGATTTCGGCTTCGCCATCGGGCTGCTGCTCAAGGATATTCGGTTGTGCATGCACGAGGCGGAGACGCTAGGCGTGCCGATGATCTGCGGGAACGCGATCAAGGAGCTGCTGACGATCACCGCGATGCGTCAAGGTTACGACGCCGACTTTACGACCATCGTGAAGAGTGTCGAGGAGTGGGCTGGAGTCGAAGTAAAGGGTTAACCCATCACGAACGGATTGCGTGTGGTACCTGAGACATCGATCCACACGCTTTTCGTTTGCAGGTATTCGTTAATGGCGTCCTGACCGCTTTCGCGACCGATGCCGGAGCGTTTGTAGCCGCCGAAGGGGGACATGTAGCTCACGGCGCGATAGGTGTTTACCCAGACCGTGCCGGCTTCGAGGCGTTCCGGAACGCGGATCGCGCGCTGGATGCTCTGCGTCCACACGCCCGCCGCGAGGCCGTAGATGCTGTTATTGGCGATGCGGATGGCGTCGTCTTCATCGTCAAAGGGGATGACAGACAGCACGGGGCCGAAGACTTCTTCCCTGGCAATCCGCATGTCAGGCTTCACGCCAGTGAAGATCGTCGGCTCGACGAACCACGGGCCCTGCTCCGTTGCGGCCCGTCCGCCCAGGCTGCACACTGCGCCTTCGCCTTTCGCGATGCCGATATATTCCAGCACCTTTTCATACTGCGGACGCGTGGTCACGGGGCCGACCTGCGTGGTCAGCTCCAACGGATTGCCCATCTTCGCGGTCTTTGCCAACGCGAGCAGGCGATCCACGAACTTATCGTGGATCGAACGATGCACCAAGGCTCGCGAGCCCGCGATACAAGTCTGCCCTGTCGCGGCGAAGATGCCCGAGACTACGCCGTTCACGGCCGCGTCCATGTCCGCATCGTCGAATACGATGTTCGCGGACTTGCCGCCCAGTTCTAACGTGACGTGTTTGATACCTTTCGCTGCTAACTGGTAGACGTGCTCGCCAGTCTTGTCGCCGCCTGTGAACGCCACCATCGCGACGTCGGGGTGCGCGATCAAAGGTTCGCCGACCTCGCCGCCGAAGCCGGTGACGATATTCACGACTCCGGGCGGGAAGCCAGCTTTCTCGAACAACTCCGCGAGCACCAAGGCGGACACCGACGAATGCTCCGACGGCTTCCACACAATCGTATTCCCCGCAGCCAGAGCGGGAGCGAGCTTCCATGCGGCCAGCAGCAACGGCGAATTCCAGGGAGTGATTGCGGCCACAACGCCTAGCGGCTCCGACCGTGTGTAGTTGAACACGCCGGGCTTGTCGATGGGAATCACGCGGCCTTCGATCTTATCGGCGAGGCTGCCGAAGTAGTGGAACCACTGCGGGATGTAATTTAACTGGCCGCGCATTTCCGCCAGCAGCTTGCCGTTGTCGGTCGATTCGATCTCGGCGAGCGCGTTGGCATCGGCCGCAATCAGGTCGCCCAGTTTACGGACGATGGCTCCACGGGCGGTCGCCGTCATTTTGCGCCAATCGCCGTAGAATGCGGCGCGAGCCGCCTCCACCGCTCGGTTCACGTCCTCGGCTGCCGCGCGAGGCACCATCGCCCAGGCTTTTGCCGTGAACGGATTCATGGATTCAAACCACTCGCCGGAAGCCGCGTCCACGCGCGCTCCGTTGATCAGCATTTGATGTTTTGTCATCGGCCTAGTAACTCTCCCAACTTTGCAAGATCCTTCTGCGTTTCCATGGAATCGATCATTTCCGTGACCATGTCGGTTCGCGCGCCGCCAAGATAGGCGGACGCGGCGGCATCATAGCGTTCAAACACGTCATCATCGCTTGCAGGGGTGAGATCGTCCAAGCGGAGTCGCGCTTCCCGGCCATCGCGTAAGATCGCGATCACCTCGGACCCTTGTTTGCCAGGATAGGCCGCAGTCAACTGCGGGTCTTCTTCGAGCGCGACCTGCGTTGGCTCGATGCCGAGTGCCTGTGAGACGCCGTGCTGAATGCTCATCTTCGCTTGCAGGATGCTCCCGAACGGACCCGTCGCATTGCAACCGGGATAGTTCAGCGCGGCGGCCGTGCAGCAGACTCGCACGGATTGGATGTCATCGCCGACAACCCCGAGTTGCGAAGCCGCTTGAATCGCGGTCTGGGCATAGTTACACGCACCCGCTGGTTTGTGGAAGACCTCCAGGATCTCTAAGCGTTCCCGCTCGAACAGCTTTACGTCTGCGACGCGCTCCGGCCGTCGCAGCGCAGCGAAGAGACCTGCTGGACCATCCAAAGCGCCCTCGGAAGCGCGTGCGCCCGCTTCCGCCAACTCGACGGCTGTCACGGCGTTGCGAGCGGCATAGCCGACATGGAAGAACATGTCGTCGGCTCCGGACTGGGCCCATTCATTCAGCCCGACGGTAGTGTTGGCGGCGAAGCCAACAGCCGTAACGCAAGCGTCTTCGTCCAGACCGAGCATGCGGGCCCCGGCCATCGCGGCTCCCAAGGTCCCGGTGATGCCTGTGGGACGAAAGACACGCACCGTTTCCGCGTCCATCAACGCGCGGCCGATCGCCGCCCCTACCTCATAGCCACAAATGGCCGACGTCAAGAACTCGCGGCCATCGATCTTGCGCGAACGGGCCAGCGCCAATAAGGTCGGAAAAATAACGACGCCGAGATGGCTTACCGAGCCCGTGTGCATATCCTCCCGCACCAGGCCGTGTCCCAGGACGGCGTTCACGAACGCGGCGTCCGAATTGCTGCCGCTGCTGGAGACGCGCATCGCCTGGATACTCTGCGGCAGGTCCAGGGATTCGAACATGCAGGAGATGTAGTCGATCAGAGCCAGCTTCGCTTTGGCGACCGCCTCCGGGGGCAGGTCGGCGGCCCGGATCGCGAGGACCTTTCTAACGATCCGGCGCGAGAGACCTGCGGAGGCGGACATGATGGCTAGTATAATCGGTCGATGGCCGAGACCCCAAAGATTGCCGTGATTACGGGAGCAGGATCAGGCATTGGCCGCACGGTGGCCCATTCGTTGCATGCAGTTGGCTGGACCCTAGTACTCGCTGGACGCAGGCGTGATGCGCTGGAGGAAACGGCTGCAGGTTTCGACCGAATGCTGGTAGTTCCCACGGACGTAGCCGATCCGTTGCAAGTGCGAAGCCTCTTTGATCAGACACAGGCAACGTTCGGGCGCCTGGACCTGCTCTTTAACAATGCCGGGATCTTCGCTCCGGGCGTGCCGATGGACGAACTGACGTTCGACCAATGGAAAACAGTGGTGGATGTGAATCTCACGGGATCCTTTCTCTGCGCACAACAAGCCATGCGCCTGATGAAGGCGCAGACTCCGGGCGGCGGGCGCATCATCAATAACGGGTCTATCTCCGCCACCGCTCCACGACCGAATTCCGCGCCTTACACGGCGACAAAGCACGCCATCACGGGATTAACCAAATCCATTTCTTTGGATGGCCGCCCCTTTCGCATCGCTTGCGGACAGATCGATATCGGCAATGCCGCTACCGACATGACTGCAAACATGGCCAAAGGTGTTCTCCAACCAAACGGGACCACGATGGTCGAACCCCGGATGGACCTGAAACACGTCGGCGACGCGGTGGTTTACATGGCCAGCCTACCCCTGGAGGCCAATGTGCAGTTCATGACGGTCATGGCGACAACGATGCCCCTAGTGGGTCGGGGATAAAGATTTCCCCATATCCGTCCGAATTCTCCTTAGTACGGTTCAGGTAAACCGTGGGTAAAGAGTACCGAAATAAGGAGAAACTCGTTTTTACCATGGAAACATGCAACCTTTTTTGTTACGGTGATACAGCAACCGTAGACATTGTGAGGTAACAGTGGCCCACCTCCCCCGAGGCCTCTGCTTCGCCCTCATCCTGTGGTTGGCCTTGTCGCGCCCGTCGACGGCCAGCCGGACAGAGTCGCCTGACTCTGGTCAGTGGTGGCAAGCAGAAGAATTCTCAATTATTCAGAAGTCCGCAGAGAATCTGCGGCGATCCGGCGACTATGTCGCGCTGGAGAAGCTCTATCTCCAAGCGGTCAACAAAGCCCGTACGGTCGGCAACATGCGCGCGCGAGCGAGCTACCTTACCGCGCTGGGCAATACCTACGTTTACCTGTTTCGCTACGCAGAGGCGATCAACGCCTATGTGGAAGCTCGCGACCTGGCGCATGCCAACAGCGACTGGCTGGCGGAAGGGGCAGTGGCACCGGGACTCTCCAGTGTCTACCTGCTGGCCGGCGACTGGCCGGCGGCCCGTGAAAGCGCCCAGGCGGGCCTGAAGGTCGCAAAGCGGCTACCCACACCACCTTATTACGAAGCGCAACTCAAGTTGCAGCACGCCCGCCTCAACACCCGCGCGGAAGGAAGCATTCGAGAGATTCTGGAGGCCATCGATGCCGCCCGCGCGCAGTCCAACGTAGCGCTGGAAGCGGAGGCTTGGGATCTCCTGGGAGAAGAGCGCCTCAGCCGCCACGACCTATCCGGCTGCGAAGCCGCATTGGAGCAGGCGCATCGTTTACGAGCGCTGCACCTGGAGCGGGATCTGCGGCTCTCCTACTGGCGCCTGGGGGCGTTGCGTCTGGCGCAGAACCGGCTGGATGAAGCGATGCGATTCACCGCTGCCGCCTTCGATCTGCTGCACGTAGAGGGGGCAGCGCTGTCCGGACGAACTCTCTTGCACCAACGGGGATCGATCCATCAGGCCATGGGCCACACCGATCTGGCCCTCGAAGATTTTGAAGCCGCTGCGCGCAGCGCGGAGCATTGGCGGCAGGCGGTTCCGCCCCCATCGCGAACCTCGCTTGCGGCCGCCGATACGGAAGCCGACCGCAAGGTCTTTCGCACCTTCATTGAAGCCGCCGCGCGACAGGCGCTGACCACGGGAGACCCGAAGTGGACTCGCAAAGCCCTGCTGGCTGCCGAACGCAATCGCGCCGCGAGCCTCCGGCAGTCCGCCGCATTGGCCGAAGTCTGGCGTCGTAAGCTTCCTCCCAAATACTGGGCGACACTCGCACATCTGCGGACGGAAGAGACCCGCCAAATGCAGGCGGGCGGCACAGCGGAACTATCCGAATCCCTACACCGGGAATTAGCCGAGATGGAGTCGGCAGCCGGGCTAGGGTATTCACCTAACAAAGTAGAGAGTTTTTCCTCTGAGACTTCACTTACTCTTTTTAAGCGGGGCCTAGGGGAATCGGAGTTATTCCTTAGCTTCTACACGGGAGCCGGAGAATCCTACCTGTGGGCAGTGACGCGGGATAGCTTGCATCTTTATAAGCTTCCTGCCGCGGATCGGATAGGAAAAGCAGTGGAGCGTTTTGAACACGCCGTCATGCAGCGCGAGAAGAACACTTCCGAATTGGGAGAGCATCTTTACGCAACGCTGTTTGGACAGTTGGACGCGCGGGAAATGAGCCGCCACGACTGGATCCTGTCTCTGGAAGGTCCACTGTTTGAACTTCCAGCGGCTGCGCTGCAAAACGGCTCGCGGTATTTGGTCGAGTCTCACTCGCTGCAAGTTACTCCCAGCGCGACATGGCTGCGGAAGGCCGCGCCCTCGGCGGCTGGCAGCGTAAGCGTCGGAGTGGGCGACCCTATCTACAACTGGGCCGATGAGCGATTGCGCCCGGCGACCTGGTCCACGCGCCCGTCGCTCTACCAAACCTCCGGCCAACTGAATCGTTTGGTGGCGAGCGGTGATGAATTACAACGGGTGGCAAAACTTTGGGGTCCGCATTCCACCACGCTGAGCGGGGAGAACGCCTCGCGAGCAGCGTTTCTGGAGTCCTTGTCCACTTCGCCGAGCAACGTATTTTTGGCCACGCATGTGGTCGCGAGCGAAGACCAGAGGGATCGTGCATTCCTGGCATTCTCCGTGGGTGAGGGCGGAAGGCCAGAGTTGTTAGGCACCGCCGACATCGCGATGCTGCAGGTTCCCGGAGCGCTGGTGGTGATGAGCGGTTGTGCCTCGGGTGCCGGGCAGGTGAGCGCCGGGGCCGGGCTATTGGGGCTAACCCGCGCGTGGCTATCGGCAGGAGCACACGCAGTCCTCGCCACCAGTTGGCCAGTTGAGGATTCACGGGGCGACTTGCTCCCGGCTTTTTATAGGAACCTTACGTCCGGTTCCAACTCCATTTCGGCGGCGGAAGCCCTGCGGCGGGGGCAGGTCGAAATGATTCATTCGGGCAACTGGCAGTCTGACCCCGCCTATTGGGCAGCCTTCCACCTCACCGGCGGTGTCCGGTGATCGACAAGCGGCAAGGACAGGCGGGATCAAGGTGATGACTGTGCAGACAATGCAGGAAGAATTCGTAGCGGACGTGGAACCGGTGTTGGCAGACGCCGTCTGCGAAAGCGAATTCACGGACCAGGCGCCGGCGGAGGGCGAAGACGTTTACGCCGGCTGGGTGGACCTGGTGGAACGCATTCAGTGTGGAACAACAGACGGCATGGAGGAGCTCTATCAGCTCTTCTCCCGCGGCATTCGTTTCTATTTGGTCCGGCAACTGGGGCCGCAGGACTTGGAAGACAAGATCCACGACACCTTCGTGGTGGTGGTTCAGGCCATTCGCCGCGGGGAGTTGCGCGAACCGTCGCGATTGATGGGTTTTGTCCGCACGATTGTCCGGCGCCAGGTTGCCGCGCATATTGATCGGGCTGTGCTTCGCCGCCGGGAGCAAACGGAACTGGACACCACGGTTCGCATCAGCGACCCGGGCATCAGCCCCGAGGAAACCGCTATGTTCTCGGAAAGAAAGACGTTGATCCACCGAGTTCTCTCGGAGATCCCGTCGCGGGACCGGGAAATTCTCACCCGTTTTTACCTGCAAGAACAGAGTCAGGAGCAGATCTGCGCCGAGATGGAGCTATCGGATACCCAATTTCGACTGTTAAAGTCGCGCGCCAAGGCCAGATTTGGCGAGTTGGGAAAAAAACGCCTGGCGCACAAGAATTTGCAGGCAGTTTTTTTGAGAACTTCTGCGACCTTGGCCCACTAATGAGTTAGGTGGCCCAGTTGTTGCCACATGAAAATCAGAGCCCTGCTATGGAGCCAACCCTCGTGGACACATCCCCTTTCTTAACCGCTCATCCTTCCGCCGACATACTCGAAAGCTACGCGCTTGGCCTCCTTCCTCAAAACCAGCTGGCCCCGGTCGAAAACCATCTCTTTATCTGTCACGAATGTCAGGATGCATTAGCGGCAACGGACGACTACGTGGCAGCTATGAAAAGTGCCCTGGCAGAACCGATTCCCGCGCCCGCACCCAGCCGTTGGGCTGCCTTTGCCGGGGCATTCCGCTTCTCCAGGCCAGTTCCGGCCTTCGCGGTCGCGCTGGCCGCTCTCTCGCTGTCGGCCATTTTGATACAGACTTATAACCCGAACTTAGCCACCAAGGAAGCCGAAGTTACCTTGCGGTCGGTGCGCGGTGGATCGGCGAACGTGGAAGCGCTGGGTCCAGCCAACTCGTGGCTGACGCTGAAGATCGAGTCACAGCATCTGCGGGTCGACGAAAGCTTCGGCGCCCGGATTGTGGATGCATCGGGAAAACAGCAATGGGAAGGCACGCCGCAGTTTTCTCAAGACAACGGCTACGTTCTGCATGTGGAGAAGGCGCTGGGCGCGGGCACCTATTGGGTCCGGCTCTATGATCCGCAGCGGCAGTTGTTGCAGGAATACGGACTGAAGCTAGAGTAGGCTTTAGACCTTCAATTCATAACCAGCAGCGCGCATGCCGTCGATCACCGCGGTCCGCACCGAAGTTACTTCCTCAGTCGACAACGTCCGATCCGAAGCCCCCACCGTAAGCCTGTAAGACAAGCTCCGATCTCCTGTGGGCAAAGCAAAATCGCGGAGGAACTCGATGCTAAGCAGCGCATCGCCCGCGAGTTTCTTCATGGCTGCTTGAACATCCGCAATCAGCGCGCGAGCCGGGGCGACCACGGACAAATCGAAATCGCTCGACGGGAAGCGCCGCAATTGCTCGTACTTCACGGATTTCGATAGCAGATCCATCAGTGCGCGCAAGTCGATGTCGAGGACCGCAGCGCGGCCTTGTTCGATCAAGCTCGGATGGAACTCGAAGAGGTGCCCGTATGTCGTTCCTTCGTAGCTGAGTTCGGCGGCACGCTGAGGATGCTCGAACTTTCGCGCCGTCGCCGAGGGTTTCACTTCGGAGCCGGGCAGCAGGCATTCCGCGAGACGCTTCAATTCCAACAGTCCTGCGACGCCATCATCCTTGGCGAAGAGTGCGGCAACGAAGTGCGGGACCTCGCGATCGGGGTGGACTTCTCGACCGATTTCAAACAATCGGAACGAGCCGAAGTGCCGCGTGTTGTCGACGATGTTTTTCCAGATGCCCGGCAGGAGGCTGGTGCGCATCAGATTCTGGTCGGCCACGATCGGATTGGTCACGCGGATGTGCGCGTCCAGGTCGAGGGAAAAGGTCTGCGCGAGTTCCTCGCTCAGGAACGAGTAATTGTAAACTTCCGTAAATCCCTGCGCGACGGCGGCTTCGCGGACGGAATGGTGAAACACTCGCTCAGGACTGGCCGCGGGAACACGCGCGGCAATCAGCGGAGCCGTCGGCGTGATCGACGCGTAGCCAACCATACGTCCGATTTCTTCGACCAGGTCTTCCTTGATCGAGACATCCTTAGTCGCACGCCACGAAGGGACGAAGACGGAGAACGTCGCAGCGTCGATGCGCTCTACTTTGAACATCAGCGCTTCGAGAATGTGCTGGACTTCGTCAGCGGGAAGCGCTCGGCCTAACTTTCGTTCGAGCCAAGCGAGCGGCAGGACGATCGGAGCGGGTTCCTTCGCAGGTCGATAGGAATCTGCCAGGCCGCCGACAACACGGATACCCGGCGATACTTCGAGCAGTAGTTCGTAAGCCCGCTCCAACGCTCGCACGGTGTTGACGGGGTCCTGCGCCTTTTCAAAACGCATCGACGCGTCAGTCCGGAGACGAAGCTTTGACGAGGTCTTACGGATATGGGACGCGTTGAAGTTCGCGCTCTCCAGCACCAGACGCGTCGTCTTTTCAGAAATCGCGCTGCCTGCGCCGCCGATCACTCCGGCGATCGCGATGGCGCCTTTGGGGTCTGCAATCACGAGATTCGAAGGATCGAGTTCGTAGGTTTCGCCGTTCAATGCTTCGAGGATTTCCCCGCTCTGCGCCGCGCGCACCTGAATCGGGCCGTCGTGTAATTTATCAGCGTCGAACGCATGCATCGGCTGGGCCAACTCAGCCATCACGAAATTTGTAACGTCGACAATATTGTTGATCGGGTTCAGTCCCACCGCTTCGAGACGCGCCTGAAGCCATGCGGGCGACGGTTTCACTGTGACGTTATCGAACGCGAGCGCCGAATAGCGCGGGCACAACGCATGATCGTCAATCGCAACTTTCACCGGTGCGTTCTTACCCGCAAAATCCTGCGGCATTACGGGATCGCGCAACGTCTTGCCGGTGATCGCAGCGACTTCGCGAGCCATGCCGAAGTGTCCCCACAAGTCCGGCCGATGGGTCAGCGACTTGTTATCGACCTCAATAACAAAGTCTGAACCATGAGCTTCGATGCCCTCGCATTCGGCAGTTTTGATCGTGATCAGGCGCTCGAGATCTTCAGGTGAAGCATCCAAATCCTTCACCATGTCGCGCAACCAGTTGTAGGAAAATTTCATATTAAAACTGGTTCAGGAACCGTAGGTCCCCGCTCGCAAACAATCGAATATCGTCAATCGCGTACCGCATCATCGCCAGCCGCGTCAGCCCCAGCCCAAAGGCGAAGCCGTTCCATTCATCGGGGTCCAGCCCACCGGAGCGCAATACCTCGGGATGCACCAGGCCACAAGGCAGCAATTCCACCCACCCTGAGCGTTTGCAAACAGGGCAGCCCTTGCCATCGCAGATCAAGCACTGAATATCGAGTTCAAATCCCGGCTCAACGAACGGGAAGAAGCCAGGCCGCAGCCGAACGGTGACTTCGCGCTTGAAGATCGCCGAGAGCAGAGTCTTCATGAAGTAGATCAGGTGCGCGACGGAAACGTTCTTATCCACCATCATGCCTTCGAGTTGGTAGAAGGTATGCTCGTGCGACGGGTCGACTTCTTCGTTGCGGAACACGCGCCCCGGCGCGATCATCTTCAGCGGCGCGCCCAGCTTTTCGAGTGCCCGGATCTGCACCGGCGAAGTGTGGGTGCGCAACAGGCGGCCGTCTTTTAGCCAGAACGTATCCTGCATATCCCGCGCCGGATGGTCCAGCGGGATATTAAGCTTGTCGAAGTTGTAGCGCTCTTCCTCAACTTCAGGCCCATCCATAATCGCGAAGCCCAGCGAGACGAATAAGTCCTCAATCTCTCGCTGCACTTGCGTAATGGGGTGCAAATGCCCAGGCCGAATTCCGGGCGCGGGCGTCGTCAGGTCGAACCACTCGCTGGCCAATCGCGCATCGAGCGCCACTGATTCGAGCGTTGCTTTGCGGGAATCGATGCTGCTTTCCAGTTCCTGCTTGACGCTGTTCAGCACCTTGCCCAAGCTCGCGCGCTCTTCCGGCGTGAGTTTGCCGAACGTCTTGCTCACTTCGGCGAGCTTGCCTTTGCGGCCCAGCGACTCAACACGAATCGCTTCCAGCGCCTCCAGCGTGGTCGCGCTTTCCAACGCTTTGAGCGTGGTGACGCGCAGTTCAGAAATAACGGTTTCGGGATTCACTAAAGCGAAGCTCCGCAAGATTCCAGATAGTCGACCATGCCCTGATGGCCCTTGAGCAGCGCCAGGTCGATGGGGCGCTGTTGATTATCGGCTCGCTTGGAAACGTCCGCTCCGTTTTCAACCAACACCTGCGCCATCGGGACGTTGCCATGCTGCGCCGCCGCGTGTAGAGCCACCCAGCCGCCGCTCTGTTGCGCGTTAGCCGCTGCTCCGTGTTCCAGCAAAACTTTAACGATCTCCACATGCCCGCCAGCCGTAGCCGCGTGCAGAGGATGGTTGTTCATGGCGTTATTGGACCGCGTGGCGACCGCCCCACCCTTGTTCAGCAGCATGCGTGCGGCGTCCACCTTGCCGAAGAACGCTGCCAGATGCAGAGGCGTCCAGCCGTCCGTGCTCATGGCCGTGACCAGCGAGCGATTCGCGGTGAGCAGCGTTTCCAGGCGCGCCGTATCCCCGAGCATCGACGCGGCGAAAATCGCGAGCGTCGGATCGGCGGCAATCAATGCCTCCACGCGAGCCACATCCGCGGCTCGTACGGCTTCAAACAATTCCTTCATGGTGATTTACGACGTGGGCGCGTAGACTTCCTTCTGCTCCGCGACTTCCCAACCCAGGTGATTTATGTAGAATAGCAGCGGTGCCGGGGAGAACTTCTCGCGGAACGCCGTCCATGCGGATTCCTGCCAGCCGTCCTTAAGCAGCGCGGCGACGTCGGTGTCTTTCGAGAAGAAACCTTCTTCGTGCGGGATCGACAGATGGTCCAGCACGGCCTTGATCATGTCGAAGTGGGAAATCAGGATGGCCTGCGCCAGCTCCGCCGTGAACTCCTCATCGCGCGCTTCAATGCGCGTCCAAATGCGAGGCGCGGCATGCCGCAGCGCTTCGGAATTCAGCTTATTGATGTGCAACCGCATCTTCATACGGTCGAACAGTTGGTAGGTCTTTAAGCGGCCAATGGAAACGGATCGCAACAACTGGTCCAGGCGATCCTTGCCCAAGCCGAGGAAAATATCGGTAACCTGCATCTCAAGTTATTGTAGCCGCTGGGCCCTCCATTTCGGAACTTTCCCAAGAAACACCCCCCTTTGAACCGGGTCTACTGGGTAAGGAGAAGTAACGAAATGAAAAAAGTAAGAAACATATTACTCCTCGCAGGCTTCGGGGTTTTGTCGCTTTCTGCACAGGTGGTTCGCTTTAATCTCGGTGGGGGGTTCACATCACCTCAATACACAACCGGGACGCGCCTAGACACGGGTTGGAACGGGACCGCGGGCATTGGCCTGCATGCGCCCGTGATCGGCATTCGCGCCGAGTACCAATTCAACGAAATGAAGGTAACCGACGCCACGACGACGGCGCTGGGTTATCCCCAGGGCCAAATGCGAATTCACTCTTTGACTCTGAACCCGCAGATCGAATTGCCGTGGAAAGGCCCCGTTCGCGCCTATGTGATCGGCGGTGGCGGCTACTACCGGCGCACAGTAGAGTTTTCCGCGCCGACTCTGGCGACATTCCAGGGGTACGATCCGTACTTCAATATCTACTATCAACAGGTCGTCCCTGTGAACCAAGTGCTGAGCTCGTTCACCGTGAATAAAGCAGGTGTGAACGGGGGTGCTGGCATCACATTTGGCGGTGATCGACTGAAGTTCTACGCCGAAGCCCGCTACCACCACATCTACACAAGACCAACTGCGACCACCTACATCCCGGTGACATTCGGCATTCAGTTTTAGCAGCTGCCCCCCGGCTGCTATAATGGTTGGTTGCTGCACGCGAGCCTTTCGCTTGCGTGCGCAACACAACCAAAATGAGTAACGTAATCGTCCTGGGAGCCCAATGGGGTGACGAGGGTAAAGGCAAAGTTGTGGACCTGCTCGCCGAGCGGTTCTCCGTGGTCGCGCGCTATCAAGGCGGACACAACGCGGGACATACCGTTTTTATTGGTCCGAAGAAGTTCGTATTGAAGCTGATCCCCAGCGGAATTTTGCGCCCGGGCGTGATGGCGGTGATCGGCAACGGCGTTGTCGTCGACCTGGAAGCGTTGGCCGAAGAGATGGCGATGCTGGAAGCAGCCGGCATCGACGTGACGAAGCAGTTGCGCATCAGCAATCGTGCGCACGCGATTTTTCCATTCCATCGCTTGGTGGAAAAGATGTCGGAAGCGCGGGAAGGTCGAGTAGCCATTGGCACTACCTCCCGCGGCATTGGTCCGGCTTACGAAGACAAGATTGGCCGCCGTGGCATCCGCATCGCGGATCTTTACGATCCGGAAAGCTTCCGGGAGCTATACGATGCGCTGGTGGAAGATAAGAAGGCCCTCGCAGCAACGTTCCATTTGACCGACACCGTCGACTACGCAGCTGTGCGCACGAAGATCGAAGCGCTCGCCGAGAAGTTCAAGCCCTTGGTCTGCGACACTGCGGCGCTGCTGGCTGACGCGATGGCAAATCGGCAGAACATTTTATTTGAAGGCGCGCAGGGCACGATGCTCGACATCGATCACGGCACCTATCCGTTCGTCACTTCTTCCAGCGCGAGCGCTGGCGGTGCGACCACGGGAACCGGCGTTCCTCCGACCCGCATTGATGGCGTCATCGGTGTTTCCAAGGCGTACATCACGCGCGTGGGCGCGGGCCCTTTCCCGACCGAAAGCCACGACGCGATGGGCGAACTGTTGCGCAAAGAAGGCAAAGAGTTCGGAGCAGTCACGGGCCGACCGCGCCGCTGCGGCTGGTTTGATGCGCCGCTTCTGCGCTACACGGCGATGGTCAACGGTTTTGACACGCTGATGATCACCAAGCTTGACGTGCTCGATACGCTGGAAGAAATCCCGGTCTGCGTCGGCTACAAGCTACGCGGACAGGACATCACAGAAATGCCGGCTACGCATCGCGAACTGGAAGCCATCGAGCCGGTGTATAAAAACATGCCGGGCTGGAAGACCTCCACACGCGGCATTCCGACGTTCGAAGCGCTGCCGGAGAAGGCTCGCGCGTATCTGAACTTCCTGGAAGAGCGCTCGGGAGTGGAAATCGGCGGAGTGTCGACCGGTCCGGAGCGCAACGAAACCATCATTCGCCCCGGCTCCAAGATGGCCGGGCTAATCCGCTAGAGAAGTTTTCCATCCGGTTGCCACCTTCCTAGGTGGACACGTTGGTGAACAACCGGATTGTCATTTTAGGCGGAGGTATCGGCGGCCGCAGCGTCGCCCGCGCGCTGCGTTTCGTTCACGCGGACATCACCGTAGTGGATCGCGAGCCATCGCATACACTTCCTTCCCATCTCTATTCGATCGCCGTTGGCAAGCAGCGCCCTTCGACCGCACTTCCTCCCCACGCGAAAGTCCTCCATGGCGAAGCTGTCTATCTGGACGCGCGCCGCCAGCGACTACTCTTTGCGGATCGTGCTCTGCCCTACGATGTTTTGGTGGTGGCAACCGGCGTCCGAGCGCGTTACGAGCGATCGGACTGGGAACGCTTCGCGCCTAGCCTGAAGTCCGCTGACGATGCTCGGCGCATTCGGGAGAAATTGCAGGATCTCGATTCGACGGTAGTAGTCGTCGGCGGTGGGGTCGCGGGAGTTGAACTAGCTGCAGCGGTCACGAACCAGCACCGGCGGGTGGTCATCGCCGAGCAGGGGCCTCGGTTGCTCGCAACCTTCCCGGAAAGCTTGGCCGAGGACGCGCTGCGGCAACTCCAGGGGATGGGCGTGGAGGTGCGATTCGGGCTCCACGCGGTTGGGGTGGATGCCGAGAGTGTTCGTTTTTCCGGACCAAAAGGGCGAGAACAAATTCTCAGCCGAGCGGTTCTGTGGGCGGGGGGCGTCGAAGGCTCGAGCTTCGGGACCGTGCTGCGAAGCGAGACCGGTGTCGCGTTGGACGAAGCAGGGCGGGTGTGCGTGAATCCGGACCTGACAGTTCCGGGACATCCGGAAATCTTCGTCATCGGCGATTTGGCGCGAACGATGGATCAAGGGCGACCGCTGGAAGGCCTGGCGACCGTCGCATCCCAGCAGGGGCGCTACGTCGCCTCGTCGATCCGGGAACGCATGGCCGGATACACTGCGAAACCGTTCGCCTATGTCGATCAGGGCCGGTTCGCAGTGCTGGGGAGAGGCGGAGTAGGCTTGCTGGGGGATACGCAGCTTCGGGGAACGGCCTCCTGGCTGGCCGCGAAGCTTGCGCAGATGTGGAGCTCGCCCGAGCCTATTCTGCGACGACCGCTTCTGAAACCTGAAATGCGCGTTTCCGCCCGTTGGTCACGATTTCGCCCCGGTACTTGAGGGAGCCGTTGAGACGAAAATCGATCGGCCGGTCCAAAGGATAGTCGAACGCCAACACGTCTCCCTCTTTTAGCGCCAGCAGCGAGGAGACGGACAATGTGGGGCCAGTCAGGGACGATTCCACTTGCAAAAGTGCCGGCTGTAGAATTTTCAGGGTTCGGGAATGCTCCTCGTCGCTAGCGCGGGTTTTGCGGACACTCCATTGCTGGTCGAACTTTTGCCGCAGCATCTTGACCGTGATGGACGGGATACCGACGTTCATGATTCCCGCCATCTCCCCGATGCGGATCTCCATGCTGATGGCGACAACGGCTTCGTTGGGAGCCAGGATCTGCAGCAACTGCGGCTCGGTTTCGTGGCTCTCGATGGCGAATTCGATGTTCGCCACCCCCTGCCATGCCGCGCGAAGGTCGTTCAGAATGATGCGCAGCAAACCATCCAGGATGCTCTGTTCAATCTCCGTAATCTCGCGATCCGGCTTGAGGGTTCCCTGCCCTGTTCCCCCCAGCAACATTTCCAGGATCGGAAATACCAGGGATGGACTCAGCTCCAAAAGCGAATTCCCATCGAAAGGTTTCATGCTCAACGTGACCACGCTGGTGGGCGATGGCAACAGCTGGGCGAATTCCATAAACGCGAGTTGCTCGACGCTGATCAGGTTTACGGCAACGTAGGCACGCAGGTAGGCCGACAAGCTGGACGCCAGACTGCGGGCAAAATTCTCATGCAAAAGATGGATCGCGCGAAGCTGGTCCTTCGCAATGCGGTCGGGACGTCGGAAGTCATAGACCTGAGCCTTCGCGGCCGCATCGTCGTGGCTCCTGCGCTGGTTCCTTCTAAATACGCTATCGATCTCCTCCTGGGAGAGCATCCGTTCGCCGGCCATGTCCTTCTATCGGGGGAACGAGGGGAAATTCGGGTTCAGAGAAGTCTGAGCGTCTTACAATGGAGTCTTGCAGAGCTATCACGTCAAAACGTTTGGATGCCGGGCCTCGCAGGCCGATGGCGCGGCGCTGGAGGCCTCGCTCGCCGGGCGCGGCATGCGCAACGCGGCAGACGTCTCGGACGCCGATCTCGTGGTCCTCAATACGTGCACTGTGACCGCCTCCGCCGACTACGACCTGCGGCAAACGGTGCGCCGCATTCATCGCGATCAGCCGGACGCGCGCATCCTGGTGACTGGGTGTTACGCGCAACGTGCGCCGGAGGAACTCGCCGCACTGCCAGGGGTGGAATGGGTGGTCGGGAATTCGCATAAAACCTTTATCCAAGGAATGTTTGATGAGGGCACTCCCTATCACGGGCAAATTCACGTCGGCGAGATCGGGAGCGAGTTTTTAGCCGCCCCAATCGAAGACGCGCTCGGCGACCGCGTGCGTCCAAACCTCAAAGTGCAGGACGGCTGCTCGAACAAATGCAGCTTCTGCATTATTCCCTCCGTGCGCGGGAAAAGTCGCAGCGCTCCCGGCGACGACGTCGTCGCGCAGGTGAGAGATTTAGGTTCGCGCTACCGCGAAGTGGTCCTGAGCGGCATCAATCTGGGCCGCTGGGGTCGCGATCTTCCCGGACAAATGCGATTGGTGGACCTTGTTCGCCGCCTGCTCGCCGAAACCAGCGTCGAACGCCTGCGCCTCAGCTCGGTCGAACCAATGGACTTCTCCGACACGCTGCTTTCCTTGATGGCGGAATCCGGCCGCATCGCGCAGCATGTCCACGCTCCGCTGCAATCGGGGTCAGACACCGTATTGCGGCGCATGCATCGCAAGTATCGACCAAAGCACTACGCCGACCGCATTTTCAAGGCTCGCGCGCTGATGCCCCAGTGCGCTGTCGGAGCCGACGTCATGACCGGATTCCCCGGCGAGACCGACGCCGAGTTTGAGGACTCCCGAGCATTCATCGAAAGTCTTCCGTTCACCTACTTGCACGTATTCACCTACTCCGCGCGACCGGGCACTCCGGCAGCGGACGCTCCGGGGCAAGTTCCCATGCCGGTTCGCAAACAGCGCACCAAAATTCTGCGTGAACTCGGAGAAGCCAAGAGCCAGGCGTTTCGCGCGAGCATAGTCGGCCAGCGAATCTCGGTGGTCTCGCTTGAGAGCGGCAATTTTGGACTGAGTGAAAACTACCTCAAAGTAGCGTTCGCACACCCGCGCGTCGCGAATCGGATCGAAGACATTCGTGTCGGTGGACTGACGACGGACGGATTGTTCGAGACTGGCTCACTCCAGGTGTTGCCCTCTTGACGGTCCTGATTTTAGGCTGCGGCTTCACAGGCGAGCGCGTGGCTCGACGCATGCTGGCTCGCGGGTCCCGGGTGATCGCAACCTCGAGGGAACCTTCGCGACTCGCCGCGTTGGGCGTCGAAGGAATTCGGGTGGAAGACGTCCCCAACGTGATCGAGCAGGGCTGCCTGGTGTTGCATTCCATCCCTCCGGAGGGCGCGCCCGACGTGCGTTCCTTGTTGGGAGACGCGCCCTCTCGCGTCGTCTATCTTTCGACCACAGGCGTCTATGGGTCGAGACATATCGTGAACGAGACGACCGACGTCGATTGGTCCAACGAGCGCGCCCGCGTCCGCCTCGAAGCCGAGGAATCCATCACTTCCGGTCCTTGGTCCTCGCTGATCCTTCGTCCAGCAGCCATCTACGGACCCGGCCGCGGAGTTCAGGAATCGGTCAGACGCGGAACCTATCCCGCAACAGAAAACTTCATCAGCCGCATTCACGTCGACGACCTCGCGGCGCATGCTGAGGCAGGGCTGTTGTCGTTTCTAAACGGCAGCTACCCTGTGGCCGACGAAGAACCCTGCCGGTCACGCGAGATCGCGGAATTCTGCGCGAAACTTGTCGGCGTCGAACTGCCCACGGGACCAGTCGCCACACCAAGGATCTTCGGGGATCGGAAGGTTGACGGCTCCGCGATCCGGCATCTGCTCGGCGTGAAACTGGAGTACCCAAGCTATCGCGTCGGTATTCCCGCAGCGATCCGAGCGGTATCCTAGAAAGCGTGAAGTCTCTTGTTCTCATTCTGCTCGCCAGCTCGCTGAGCTTTGCGCAAACCAAGGCCGCGTCGAAAGCCCAGGAGGCGCCGATCCTGAAACACCAGGTAGTGAAGGTGTATCCGCATGATCGTCAAGCCTTCACGCAGGGTCTGTTTTTCATGGACGGGCAGCTGTGGGAAGGCACGGGACTCGAAGGCCGTTCCAGCATCCGGCGCGTGGAACTTGCTACGGGCAAGGTACTCCAGAACCACGAGATCGGCGTGCAGTATTTCGGCGAGGGCCTGGCTCCCGTAGGCAACCAACTGTACGAACTGACGTGGAAGAACGGCATGATGTTCGTCTACGACAAAACCACCATGGCGTTGCAGAAAGCGTTTCGCTATAAGGGCGAAGGCTGGGGTCTGACTACCGATGGTAAGAGACTCATCATGTCGGACGGGTCCTCTAAACTGACCTTCCTGGAACCTGGGACCTTGAATAATCTAGGCACGATCCGCGTAACCGACCGCGGCCAGGAAATTCAGCGGCTGAACGAACTGGAGTGGATCAAGGGCGAGATCTGGGCCAACGTGTGGCAATCGAACCGCATTGCCCGCATCGACCCGAAGACCGGCCGCGTGAACTCGTGGCTACTGCTGACAGGGATATTGTCGCCACTAGAGGCCGAGGGAACCGACGTGCTGAACGGCATCGCCTACGATGCGAAGGGCGATCGGATTTTTGTGACGGGGAAGTTGTGGCCGAAGCTGTTTGAGATTAAGGTAGTCGGGAAGTAGCCTAGGCAAGGATTAGACGCCGGCCTTTGGGCTCTGGAACGGGGTCACCAAATTCTTTGGCGGTTTCAATCCAGAGTTCGATGGCTACCTGTGCATTTGCCAGCGCTTCCACCTGGGTAGCCCCGTGCGCGACACAGCCGGACAGTTCCGGAACTTCAGCAACGAACGCCTGGTCTTCGTCGGTCCAGTAAATGATGACTTCGTACTTATTCATCGAGTTTGCCTCCGAGCCGATTCCGTAAAATCATGGCTCTGACCTGCTTCACCTGGTAAGGCTTCGTTCGCCCTCCGTCGTGCTGCAGATTGATCCGCTCCTCGATACTAGCCTTCCGCTAGAGTATCTAAAAGTGAACAGAGCTCGTCAAAGCGGATAGCGGCATCGGAGTTAGCGCAGTGTTTTGTCGATGCCCGATGACGTAATTGTACGGCGACTCCAGATTGCGCTACATCTCCCGGCGGTTTTCAAGCGACTTCAGCATCGTCACCTCATCCGCGAATTCAAGATCGCTCCCCACGGGGATGCCCATCGCGATGCGGGTGACCTTCACGCCGAGCGGGCGCAACAAACGGGAGAGGTAGACTGCCGTCGCTTCGCCTTCGACGGTTGGGTTGGTGGCGAGGATCACTTCCTTGGCGTCGCCTTCCGCGATGCGGTCCAGCAGGCTCTTGATGCGCAACTGCTCGGGGCCGATGCCGCGCAGAGGCGAAATCGATCCGTGCAGCACGTGATAGATACCGGAGAAGCTGCGCGTGGTTTCGATGGGCAGGATGTTGTGCGGCTCTTCGACCACGCAGACGCTGGCGTGATCGCGATGCGGATCGCGGCAATAGGAGCAGAGTTCCGCGTCTGAGATGTTGTTGCACTGCGCGCAGAACATCAGGTTGTCCTTCACGTCGATCAACGCGGCCGCTAGGCCCGAAGCGTGCTCGCGCGGGGCACGCAGAACGTGGAACGCGAGGCGCTGCGCGGACTTCTGCCCGATGCCGGGCAAGCGGCGGAATTCGTCGATCAAGCGTTGGAGCGGCGCAGCGAAATCGTGCATGTTAGAGGAGGCCCGGAGGTAAGCCCATGCCGCCGAGCATGCCACCCATCTTGGACTGCGTTTCGGCTTCGACTTTTTTCACGGCTTCGTTGCAGGCGGCCATGACCAGATCTTGCAGCATTTCGACATCGCCAGCGACTTCGGGATCAATCACGACGCCAATCACGTTCTTCTGGCCGTCCATCTTGATCGTGACGGTGCCGCCGCCAGCGGATGCTTCGACACGGATCAGGGCAATCTGCTCCTGCATCTTTTTCTGCATCTGCTGAGCCTGCTGCATCATGTTCTGCATGTTCGGCATCTTCATGGGTTAACTCTCCTTCAGATCGCGCACGGTGCGCACTTGGGCGTCGGGGAATGATTCCTGAAAGCGTTTGACTTCGGGGTGCGAGAGAGCGCGCTCCGCTGTTTCGTTCTTGGCGGTGGCGGCGCCTTGAGCCGATGGAGTTGGCGCAACGTCAACGTCGCCAACCTTGAACGTTAGGCGAACCGGCCTTCCGGTGACTCGCTTTACCATCGCGTCGAGAACCGGGTCTTTGAGGAACATCTGGAACATCTTCGAGGCGGTGAACACCACTTCGTTGGCCGTTTCGACCACCTGGCAATGTTCGACGGCATCGGCGAGGTGGATGTTTTTGGCTTCGATCAGCGCCGCGTGGAGACGCATGCGAAGATCGCCGGTTGCTGAAGGTGGCGCAGGCGTTTCCGCCTGCGTGCGCACGGGCGTGGGTGCCGGTGACGCGAACGATCGCGGCGCGGGTGCTGAGTAGGATGGCGTCGGAGCCGGTGACGCTGCGGGTTTGACAGGCGGAAGCGCCTGTCCTACCGACGCCAGGGCTTCTTCAATGGACACCAACTTTGCCGCGTGGACCAAGCGCAGCAGGCCCATCTCCAGATGCAAGCGGGGCTGCAGGGAACTTTGCAGATCGCGGAACAGGTCTAGCGACAGCTTCAGCGCTCGCGTGAGATCTTCTTCCGTGAACTGCTTAGCGACTACCAGCAAACGTTCCTGCTCGGGGCCGGACGCTGCGATCAAGCGCGTGGTCTCACCCGAAATCCGGGCGACCAGCAAATTGCGGAAATAGCGAGCCAGCTCGCGTGCGAAGTGTTGCAGGCTGCGGCCGTTCGATTCCAGTTCCGCAACGATGTCGAGCATGCGTCGCGAATCACCCGCGACCAAAGCCTGCGCCACCTGGCCCATCGAGTCGAGCGAGAACATGCCGAGCAGCTCGCGCACTTGCGCCGCTTCCAACCGATCACCGCAGCAGGCAATCGCTTGGTCCAGCGCCGATAGCGAGTCGCGCACACTGCCTTCGCCTGCCTGCGCGAGCACACTGAGCACCTCACCGTCGTAGGTGATGCCTTCTTCCTTGGAGATGTACTCCATCCGCTCGACCAGCAACTTGAAATCTACGGAGCGGAAGCTGAACTGCTGGCAGCGCGAAGCAATCGTCTGCGGAATCTTGTGGGACTCGGTCGTGCACAGAATGAACACCACCCACTCGGGCGGTTCTTCCAGGGTTTTCAGTAGCGCGTTGAACGCTTCACTCGTGATCTGGTGCGCTTCGTCGACGATGAAAACCTTGTAGCGATCGCGGGCAGGGCGGAAGCGCACATTTTCGCGCAACTCCCTCATTTCATTGATGCCGCGATTCGACGCAGCGTCGATTTCGATCACGTCCATCGCGCCGCCGGAGGCCACTTCTTTGCAGCTCGCGCACTCGCCGCACGGGGTCGCGGTCGGACCTTTTTCGCAGTTCAGGCACAACGCCATGATGCGCGCGACGGTGGTCTTACCGGTCCCGCGCTGGCCGCTGAAAATGTAGCCGCTGGCGATGCGCCGCTGCGTGATCGCGTTTTCAAGCGTGGTGCGGACGTGCTCCTGCCCGACAAGTTCGGCAAACGTCTGCGGCCGATATTTGCGCGCAATAACTTGATACATGGGGAAGTAATGCCAGACCCCGGGTGATCCGCGGCACACAGGAAGAAGCCACTACCGTTGCTTCCTTCCGGACCTGGCGGGGTTTGCGGCGACCCGTTGCACGAAGCCCGGAGCCTGACAACTTTCTATGCTAGCAGCTTATGCGACGATAGTCGCTGCGAATGCTGTGAATCGGCGCAAGGTTTTCCGAAGCGGTGGCGCGGAACAAAATGGTCTGGATTCGCGTACCAAGTGCTATGAACACGTCTACGGGCAGCTACATCGGAATTGGCATAGCTATCGGAACTGCTATCGGAGCCGCCCTGCATCACATTGGCCTGGGGGTCGCCCTGGGTGTGGTGTTCGGTGCCGTTCTTTCCGCCACCGCGAAGCGCAAAAGCAGATAGCTCAGCGCGATATCTGCCCCTCGCTCAAGCTGACCACGACCTAATGCGCGGGCGCAGACCCGTTCTGGGCGCCGGACCGCCGACCTCGACCTTCGGGCCCATGATCTTCAGAGCGACGGCCTTTGCCTTCCCTGCCGCCACGGACTTCCTCACGTTCGCGTACCGTGCGCCACTGTTCGGCTGTCAGGACGTTGCGCAGGCGCAAGATCATTTCAGACATGTCCTTGGTGAAAACAGCGCGAGCGTTTACTAACTGATCGATCGCTTTCCATCCGCGACCGTACTCCAAAGTATCTGCATTCACAACCCGTTCAAATTCGTGTTCCGCGCGTTCCGCGTCCTGATGTTCCGCAGTCAGACGATCACGGTATTCGCCCAAAATGCGATTGACACTTTCCTTCTGCGCTTCGGAGAGCGTGAGGCCACTGGCAACCGGATTCTCCCACCATGGAATGGGAGGCTGAGCCTGAACGGCACAGATGGACACTGCGGCCAGGAGCGCGATCTGCAGTTTGCGCTTCATTCTGCAACACCCTCCGGGAAGAATAACTGACGGATGGGAGTGGCCGCGCGCGGTTCGAGGACACGCGTGGCGGAATAAGTATCTTCAAACCAGCCAATTTCAGTGGTTTCCGCGATGGTCGGTTCCGGAGTGACGGGCGCGTGCGCCTTGGGCGGAGTGATCACGAGCCCAGCGACCAAGATCAGTGCCGCCGTGGCAGGAGCCCACATCAGGCGCAAAACGGGTGCTGGCTGGGATATCCGGCTCAGGATCTGTCGGCGCTGCTTTCGGAGCTGTTGATGGGACGCAGACGTTGAGGCGACGGCTTGGTGGCGTCGCTCTTGGATGTGGCTCCAGCGCGCCTGACATTCCGGGCACCTGTCGAGATGCTCACTGCCCGCATCGGAGATGCCGTAGAGCCGGTCCACCAATTGATCGTCGCTGAGGTGGAGACTCATAGCCCCGCCCCGTAAAGATCACGCAATTCGGTGCGCAGTTTCGTGACCGCGCGATGCATGTGGGCCTTCACCGTGCCGGAATCGAGGTCCAGAGCCACCGCGATTTCATCCATAGTGAAATTCTGGTAATGCCGCAACGTGAACACCGCGCGTTGCCGGTCGGAAAGTTGATGCAGAGCCGCTGCCAAACGCTCGCGAATTTGGCTCGCAAAATAGTGATCTTCCGCCTCCGGCGCGCGAGAAACGGTTCGCTGCAGCGCGTCCTGATCCTCAACGGCCTGCGCTCGGCGACGCCAGAACTGCCAGCGGCGGCTCCGTAACCGGTCCAGGCAGGTGTTTACGGCGATGCGGGTGAGCCATTTCGCGGGTTCGACGGGGTCTTCGGCTCCGAACTTCTGCAGCGCGCGATGCGCCTTGAGAAACGTGTCCTGGGTCGCGGAATCAGCCTCGTCGCGGTCCTGCAACATGTGCTGGCAAAGGCCGTAGATCCGACGCTGCTCGGAAATCATCCAGGCGTTGAAATCAGCCGAAACGCTGAGTCCCTCGCGGACGGGAATGTGAGCTTCCAGATTCTCCAGGAGAACTGGTTTGATCAGGGACGGATCCGCCATCAAGCCCATCATACGCTAAACAGACGGGTGGTACCGCAGGATGGGTTACAAAAAGGGGATGGGTTACAAAAAACGGGCTTTACTGGGCGCCAAATGCCGCGACCAGGGTCCGCGTGTCCCGGCGAGGCAGCGGAGCGGAGGGGGCGGCGGGGTGAACCACCGGCTCCAGCGTCTTTGAAACCGCGATGCGTGTGTCCGGGGCCGGGGGGACCGGACGGGGCAACCTGCGGGAATCGATCGCCACCGGGGCAGTCGCACTGGGCGCAGGACCAGCGGTCAAAACAGGGGCTTCGAAATTCTCCGTGCGGGCCGAAAGGCTGTTGGCCGGACCCTCTTCAATCACCATTTCCCGCTCACTCCAGCTGGACATCGGCAAATTGCGGAAGAAGACCCGCTCCTGCATCACCATACTGCGCCGAGCTCCGTCGGGAGTATTGGAATCGCGAACGTAACTGCGTTCTTCCACGCGAATGTCGTGCATTAATTCGTCGAGAGCGGCTCGGCGCGCGGCCTCTTCGGTGGCTTTGATGCGCTCTTCCATCGTTACTTTGTGGGAATCGATGGTAGCCCGCGCTTCGGCCAACGCTTCGCGCTCCTTGGCCAGGGCGACTTCCATGCGCGCCTGCATAATGTAGTACGCCAACATGGCGCTGCCTCCCGCGACGAATAGCGGAAGAAACAACCATAGAAACGCTTGCATCTGCATGAGATCTATTCCTCTCTCTAGGGACCTATCGGCGGGACATGGGAAGAAAGTTAGGGGTCTATAGGGGGTAATTCAGGGGGAGTAGGTGGTTTCCTCTAGACAGGGGATAATTGTTCTTGGGAATCGCCGCTGATTTTGTCCTCATTGTCGTCGCCGGATTGCTCGGTGGAATGCTCGCTCGCGCACTTCGACTGCCGCTGCTCGTCGGATATGTGGTGGCTGGCATCTTCGTCGGACCACATACGGCGGGGCCTACGGTCACCCAGCTAGGGGATATCGAGACGCTAGCCGAAATCGGCGTGGCGCTGCTCTTGTTCTCGCTGGGACTGGAAGTATCGTTCCGCGACCTCAAAGCCGTGCGGCACGTAGCGCTGGTCGGTGGGCCGATCCAGATCCTGGTAACGATGGCCGCGGGCGCCGCTGCGGTCGTCTACGGCCTGCAACTGCCGCTGACAGAAGGGCTCTGGTTCGGGGCCATGATCTCGGTGTCCAGCACCATGGTCGTCCTGAAAGTGATGGCGGCCGAGGGCGTCACCACCACCCTTGCGAGCAAAGTCATGATCGGCATGCTGCTGGTGCAGGACCTGGCCGTGATCCCGATGCTGATCATCCTGCCGCAGCTCGGCAACTCGGAAGGGCTGGCAGCACGGGTCGGAGGCTCGCTCGCCTTGGCAGCGGCTATTCTCGCCGCGACATTTTTTGCTGGGACGCGTTTGTTACCTCCGCTGTTCCGGCGGATTCTTTTCTGGGGATCGCGAGAACTCTTCCTGGTCGCCGTGGTCGCGACCGCTGTGGGCATCGGTGCCGCGATGCACGCCGCCGGATTTTCCTTCGCGCTGGGAGCCTTCGTCGCCGGGCTGATTCTGAGCGAGTCCGAATTTAGCCATCAGGCATTGAGCGATGTGGTTCCCTTGCGCGATATTTTCGGGCTGTTGTTCTTCGTGACCGTCGGCATGTTGTTTGAGCCGGAGTATGCGCTGAGCCATCCACTTTTGATCCTATTCGTGGTCACGGCGATCATCCTGGGGAAAGCCGTCATCTTCGGCATCATCGCGCGGCTGTTCGGATACCAGCACATGGCCCCGTGGATCGTGGGCTTGGGGCTATCCCAGATCGGCGAATTCTCCTTCGTGCTGGCGCGCACGGGGTTCAACGCGAACCTCATATCCAAAGGCGTCTATGACTTGGGTCTCACGGCGACCGTGCTCACGATGGCCGCCTCACCGGTGGTCACCGCGTCGGCGTTGCCGATCGGACGCGCTTGGCGTAAGTGGAGGGGCGTAACGCAGCCTCCGCCCGCATCGATCCCGCCCGATACAGCCTTGCGGAATCACGTGGTGGTCGCGGGCTTTGGACGCATCGGACGAGCCGTCTCGAGTGCGCTGCGCGAAGCGGACATCCCTTTTTTGGTGGTCGAGTCGAGCTATGTTTTGATGGCCGATGTGACCTCGAACGGCTTCATGGCACTGTGGGGCGACATCGCGCACGATGAGATTCTGCATGCGGCGCACATCCGCGACGCGAAGATGCTGCTGCTCACCATGCCGGATCAGAATACCGTCAACTTGGCCGTAGAACGAAGCCGCAGCATTAGCCCCGATTTGATCCTGGTCGCACGCAGCACCAATGTGCGGTACCTGCAAAAATTGCGCGACCTGGGTGTATCTGTCGCAGTGCAGCCGGAGTTCGAAGGCGGGCTCGAGATGGTCCGGCAAGGACTGCTGCGCTGCGGGCGGGACGAGGCAGACACCAGCCGGATCGTGGACCGAATTCGGCACGAGATGTACCAGATTAACGAGTAGGCAGCTTCGCGCTCGCCTTGGGTAGAGCGCGGCCAAGGCCCACGAAGGACACGCCCGCATTGCCGTGCTGTCCAACCATCACGGCCTCGATCACAGGCTCATCCACATCCGCCGTGCTGGACCATTCGACCAGGAAGTTAGCTCCCGGCCCACCGCTGGTATCGCGGCGCTGGATCACGAAATCCGCCGTCGCCATGGGACCCAATTCCGACGGAGTCGCCACAAACTCACGAACCTCTTTGCCGTCAGAATCGAAGTATTTGGCGGAGTGGATGACAATCGGATCGCGAGCCACGTTGCGAATGCTGAGCGTCACCGCAAGCTCGGCGAGTTGTTCGTCAAAACCCCAGTAGATCGCCGAGTAGGCCGGCACGTAGACGAGTTGGCGGGTCTTCGGAGCAGGGCTGGTCGACAACGGCTTCAATACGACGTGTCCGGTGCCTTCTTTGTGCTCTGTCGCTGGAGGCGTGGAGCATCCAGCTAGTAAAGAAACGATCCCGATGATCAGCAGCTTCCGCACCTGTTCATCGTAGCGCACGCACTCCTGCGTGCTGTGTCGAGACTTTCTCGACACCTTTTGCGCGACCTAATGCGCCTGACTACCGTCGATCTTTTGCCCGCTCAGCAACCCAAAGAACCCGCCAAAATTGAAGCGCCCCAACTGAGCAAACGCCGCGCCCATGCGCATGCCAAACGATCCGCCACCATATTTGCCAGCGTATTCGGCCGCACCCACCACCCGATCGGTCTCCGCCAGCGAATCCTCCGCCAACGGGTCGGGCGCCGCATGATACGTGGCCTGAATATCGGGCCGGTAACGAATTTTCTTACCCACCCGCCGGATCTGCATCGCAAGCTCCGCGTCCACCCAATAATGTCCATAGCGCTGATCGAAGAAGTTCATCGCGACGATAAACGCCTTGCGGACCATCAATGCATCCAGGCTGGGGAATTCGACAGTGTCAGAATCCGGCTGCACAGAAACCAATCGGACATTCGCCGGGTCCGGCATGCGGAACGTGTGCGTCGCTCCTGGAAGCGAGGGGCACACAGCAACGGTGTCCAGGTCCGCGTCCAAGACATCCGCGAGTGCGATCACGGTGTTCGCCTGCACCTCAACATTCGGCGACAGGAATAAGACCAGATCTGCCTTGGCCGTGCGGACCGCGATATTCAGCGCCCGGGCCGCCCCCATGTGATGCGGGAGCCGCAGCATGTGGATCGCCGGAAACTCGACATCCAACGCTCCGCTGCCATCCTGACTGGCACAGTCCACCACCACAATTTCAAAGCTCTCGCGGCCTTGCGATTGTTCGAGAGCCGCCAATGCCCGTCGCAGGGCGGGAGCTTGGTTATAGGTGAGAAGGATGACGGAAGCCCTGAGGCTGGGGGGCGCGTCTTGGTTTACGGAGTCAGGCATGCTGGAAACCCCGATGATAGCGCGGAACCTGAGGTACTAGAATATGGGAATGCGGCATTTCCTCCTCTTCACTGTTTTTGCTGCCGTGGCCTGTGCCCAGGAATTCGACATCGCCGGCACAGACGCCTGGTTGGACACCAAACTAGACATACGCGCGCAGGACGAGGTGACGCTTACCGGAACGGGAAGTCTCACCGTCGCCGGTCAATCCGTCACGCCCAACGGAGCCAAGCGCGGCTTTAGGGACATGATCCGGACCTACCCGGTAAACGCGTCGGGACAGGGAGCCTTGATCGGCCGTTTGGGCGACAGCGATGCGGCGAAGGCTTTTCTCATCGGGACGGAAGTGAAGTGGAAGGCTCCCAAGGCCGGGAGATTGTTCCTCGGCATCAATAAATCAGGCAACGACGCCCCCAAGGGATCGTTCCACGTCAAGGTGACCTTCACCAAGCGCGGCCCGGAGCAGGTCACCACCGACTACAAACTGCCCACGGTGAACACCGCCGTGGTCGATAAATATCCGCGCCGGATTCAGGATGCGCAGGGCAATCTGGGAGACAACACAAACTTCCTGATTGTGGGCAATGAGAAGCAGATCATGGCCGCGTTGAAAGGGGCTGGATGGATTGAAGTCGACCGATCCCACAACGACGCGATCTCCGCTGGCATCCAGGCGATCCTGAGCAAGCAGGCTTACGTAGCGCTGCCGATGAGTGAGCTAACCTTCTTCGGGCGCGTGCAGGACCACGGCATGGCGCAAGGCGACCCGATCCAGGTCATCGCGGAACGGCATCATTTCCGGATCTGGAAAGCACCCTTTCAAGTGGATGGCCTCGATTTTTTTGTAGGTGCCGGCACCCACGACATCGGCTTCGACCGCGACACGCGCAACAACGGCCTCACTCACAAGATCGACCCGGAAATCGACAAGGAGCGCGACTACATCGGCAAGAGCCTCCAGGAATCCGGCCAGGTAGCCAAGCTGGAGTACATCACGCCGTCGCAACCCTCGAAGGAAGCAATTACGGCCACTGGGGCGACGTTTAAGTCGGATGGCCGGATCCTGGCGATCTACCTGATCCCGGAGACGCCGGTTACCGCGCCGGCACCAGCCCCGTCCATCACTCCTTCCGCCGGTGGAGCTGGGATGACGGGCGCACCACCGGCGAATTCCACCAGCATATTCGACGGGGCGGTGCATTAAAGGGTAGAATACAAGAACCCCGATTTGAAGGGGACCAAGAAGTCACGATTCCGGATCTAACCGTGATCGACGCGGCGAAGGGGAGTAGAAATTTGCTCCCCTTCTCCCATTTTCAGGCGGATTGAAAACATGTTCTCGCGACGCTTGGCGACATTTCTACTCGGTGTGTGGATCGGCTGCTGCGTGCTGGTGGATATCGTGGCGCTGGAGGGTCAGCGGACCGCATCCAAAGTTCTGGATAATCCAAACCCCGATGTGAAAGACGTTCTGACGAAATCCGGTAACGCTCCGGTCGGCACCTTGCTACACCACACGGCCAGCGAGCAGGTCCGCGGCACCCTACGCACGTGGGGAGCAGCCCAGCTCGTCATCGCCCTGATCATGCTGGTGCTCTTGATTTTTACCGATCAACGCAAGATCCTGGCGATTGCCATGTCCGCCGCGATGGGCATCCTGGTCTTGATCCAACATTTTGGCGTTACACCTGACCTGAACATGCTGGGACGTAGCGTGGACTTCCTGCCAGAAGCGACTTCCTTTAGCGCTCGGACACAGATCTGGACACTGACGCAGATCTACGGAGCGCTGGAGACCTTGAAGCTGATAATTGGCGGGATCCTGGCAAGCTACTTCTTCGGCATGGAATCGACGGTGAAGCGATCAAAGACGCGGCGGACCCGCACTGCCGACGCCATCCTCGACGCGCCGGTAAAGTAGCGTTAAACGACGCGCTGGGGTTCCACTAAAATCTTAAGCGACATGTCGCGAGGATTGGTCGCCAGGTCGAAAGCTTCGCCAATTTGATCCAGCGTAAAGCGATGCGTCACCAGATCGTCGACGCGAACGCGGCCACTGGCGATCCAGTCGATGGCTTCCTGCATATCGCGCGGTGCCGCTCCATAAGAGAACATCACGCGCTGCTGTTCGAGCCAGAACCGCGTAATCGGAATCGACAATTCCTTATTCGGACCATCCGACGCAAAGATCATCACGCAGCCAGCGGGATTCACCGCTTCGAGACCCGCCCGCGTGGCCGAGGGCGCTCCCGTGCAAACAAATACGCGATCCGCTTTGGGCAGCGCCGCAGATGTCGCCAGGACGCCTTCATCGGCACCGGACGCGATCGCAGCATCCAGGCGGCCTTGATTGGTATCGACAGCCGTAATCCTCGATGCTCCCATGGCCTTCGCCATGCGGATGTGCAACAAGCCGGATAGCCCGCTGCCAATCACCAGCACCGATCGCCCTACAATCGGCTGCGTCTTGCGCAGACTGCGCACCACGCATCCCAACGGCTCGACAAAGGTTCCAGCTTCAAAGCTCATCGACTCCGGCAGCGGATACAAACCTAGATCGAGTCCCGATTCAAACACGCGAACGTACTGTGCAAAGCCCCCCGGCGCGATGTGCTTTTGGTGCATCGTCGCGCAGGTAGTTTCTTCCCCAGCCAGACAGCGTTCACATTGGAGACACGGGAAGTGATGCGTGACGATGACCTTCTGCCCAACGTGAAAGCGGCTCTGAATCTTCTCGCCGACCTTCACAATCTGCCCGGTAATTTCATGACCGGTGTTGATTCCGCCAGCCTTCTTGGCTGACGGATCGCGATACCAGGCCATCGTGTCCGACCCGCAAATTCCGCAGGCATTCACCGAAACCAGAACCTCGCCGGGACCGATCTCGGGCACCGGCTGCTCTACTGGGCGGACATCGCCGGAGCCGTAATACATACCGGCTTGCATGGAAGCGGGAAGATTCATGCAGGTTGCTGATTGCTGACTTCTTCAAACAACTGTAACGCTTCCTTGGGCGTCGCGTTTTTATGAACAATCGCGCCCAAAGCGCGCGCGACCGCCACGGGATGGTCGTGACGCCAGATGCGGCGGCCGAAGTCGAGCCCAGACGCGCCCTTTTGCATGCAATCGTGCGCCAAGTCCAGGGTATCGATGGTCGGGTCCTTGCCCTTGGGAACCTTGCCACCCGCGACGATCACCGGCACACCGGTCGCTTCAATGACTTTATCGAAGCCTTCGCCGCAGTTATAGGTCTTGATGATGTCGGCACCGTGAGCGACCATCACTGCGCTGGCGCGCGTCAGGAAGTCGATGTCCTGCTCCAGATAGCCGAGAGCCGTTCCCACCGCGACCACGCCCAACACCGGCAAGCCCAACGGACGCGCCTCGCGCGACATAGTGGCTAAATTCTCCAGGGTCTGCGTCTGGTAGCGCGTTTTCAAATACACGCTGACTGCCGCACCGGCCGCGCCTTCCTCCACGCAGCCTTTTCCCGTCAGCATCAGTTTCTCACTACCGATCGTGTCGGGTTCGTAAAGGAAGCTTTCCAGGTAACTCAGCTCTTCCTTTTCCGCGTCCGTCGCCTTGCCCGACTTTGCCTTGGCCGACAAATCAGCCACCGTTTGATCAAACGCTTTGCCGGTGCGTTGCTGATAGGCCGCCTTGGCGGGTTCCAGCAGGTAGCTCGGCGTAGGCACATTCATCACAGTGGAGCAGCCCGAAGCGCGCAGCAGAATCGGCTTGTCCACTTTGCCGCCGAAGACGTTGCGCAGAATGTGCGGTTCGGTCATCAGAACGTCGACGTAAGGCAACAACGGGCGGATCACCGGTCCGGGAGTTTCCAGACCGTTGACGACGCCAAAATAACGGTGGTCCGTGGCCAGAACAACGGCCTTACCGGACGGACCCAAAAGTTTAGACAGGTTCAAAACAAAAGCTCCCTTATTCGGCGTTTTCGCCTAGTTGTTGTGTGAGATAGCGCTCATAGCCGATTTCCTTGATCAGGTGCATCTGCGCTTCCAGCCAATCCACGTGTTTTTCTTCGTCGGCCAGCAGGAACTCAAACAAGTCCGCAGTGACGGCGTCATTCAATTCGCGTGACTTCGCGGCGGACTTGTTATACATGGCAACCGCGCCGATTTCTAGCTTCAGGTCGCTGGCTAGCTGTTCCTTCACCGTCGCTCCGATGGTGAGTTTCATCGCATCTGACATGGCCGGAACGCCGTCCAGGAACAATAGTCGCTCAATGATCTTTTCCGCGTGCCGCATTTCATCAATCGACTGCTTCTTGATGAACTTGGCCAATTTCATGTAGTGCCAGTTCTCACACATTTCTGCATGCAGGAAGTATTGATTGATGGCAATCAGCTCTTCCTTGAGTGCCTCATTGAGCAAGGCGATGACTTTAGGGTTGCCCTTCATATTCTTGAAGTTTAACACCACAAGTCCTTTACAATGGGAGTTCATGGACAATCGGCGGATGTGCCCGAATTGCCGGGCCTTTATCACCACGGACGATAAAGTTTGCCCTTACTGCGACACTCCAGTCGGACCCCGCGCTATTGACCGGCAGATGGCGGCAGATGCCATGGCCGGGCTTCTGCAAGGCGACCGTTTCACTACCACCGTGATCCTTTTGATCAATGTGGGCCTGTTCGTGGGCACGCTTCTGTACTCGTCCGGCGGACGGGCGATCGGCATGGACCCCAGCGGGCAGGCTCTTTACGCTTTCGGCGCTAAGGAAGGCTACGCGATCTTCCGCGATATGCAGTGGTGGCGCCTGATCACCGCAGGGTTCCTGCATGGCGGTTTGCTCCACATCGGCATGAACTCCTGGGTTTTGTGGAGCCTGGGTCCGCAAATCGACGAGATTTTCGGTACCTATCGATATTTGGTGATTTACTTCGTGGCGACGGTCCTGGGGTTCGCAGGTAGCCTGTTCTGGACACCCGCGGTCCTATCGATCGGCGCTTCGGCGGGCATCAGCGGATTGGTTGGTGCAATGGTCGGCCTTGGCACCAAGGAACGCCATTCGATCATCGGTCGCGAGCGAGGGCGCTACGTGCAGTGGATGATGCTCATTCTGGTGCAGGGCTTCATCATTCCCGGCATCGACAATGCCGCGCACATCGGCGGCTTCGTCGGGGGCTTCGTCATCGCCTATCTGGCCGGCTCGCGAGCCCACGCTCGCGGCGACGATACCACCTGGAAAACCACTGCTTGGGTCTGCGTGGCCGTAACAGCCTACGCCTTCTTCCGTATGAGCCAGCAATTGCTCGCGCGGACGTAAGCGAGTAAACTCAAACAATCATGGCAAGCCGTAGCGTAAACAAAGTGATCTTGATCGGCCATCTGGGCCGGGACGCGGAAACCGCATACACAGCATCACAAGTAGCAGTGACAAAGTTCAGCGTGGCGACCAGCCGCCGCTGGAAAGATCAGCAGTCCGGCGAGTGGAAAGAAGAAACCAACTGGACCAACGTGGTCCACTGGCGCGGAGAAAATGTTGCGCCCTATCTGCTCAAGGGGACCCAGGTCTACATCGAAGGCCGCCTGAATTCGCGCAGCTACGACGACAAGGACGGCAAGAAGGTCTACACCACCGACGTCATCACCGAGGAGTTGATCCTGCTCGGCGGACGCGGCGGCGCGGCGGGTGGCCCCAGCGGCGGCGACGAATATTCCCAGGAACCAGCAGCCCCGCGGAGCCAGCCGAGGGCACGTCAAGCTCCTCCGGCCGCGGCGGCCCCTTCCTTTAACGAAGGCATCGGCGACGACGACGTTCCGTTCTAGGAACAAACTGCTCCGATCCAGAGTCCAAACTCTATGTATGCGGCGAGCGCACTTAGTCCAGCTTGGCTTCGTGATCGTACTTCTGTTTGGCGGTTTCACGGCATGGTCTCAAGTTAGGCATTGGTCCACCTTTGGCCACTGGATGCCCCTTCAGCTTCATTCTGACTTGCTCGTTCGAAATGCTGAGATCGGCATTCCCGGGATCACCAAAACGTACGAAGCGACCATAACGAATGGTGCCCCTCTTCCTGTCGTGATGGAGCGTTGCGAGTACATCAGCGACACCAATTCGAATGAAACAGCGATCGCCTACCGCATCGAGCGAAAACCGCGTGGCTCTGGCACGTGGCAAACTGCGCTTGATATTAACAACGGGGACTACTGTCAACCTGCGCCTACTTGGGGCGGCTCGACTCACCTAGTTTCGAAGTGGTTGTGGCCGGGCCAGACCCTCTCTGTCGGGGAAGAGGCGACAGCCGCGCGCCAACCCTTTGAGGTAGGTGACTTCGCACGGTTCGCGGTTTATCTACGCCCCGGTGGAGAAAGCGTGCTGAGTCCGATTTTCCTGATCGATGAAACCGCACTAGACCAAGTCCCGTATCGCACAAAGCATTGATACACTGTGGCTATGAATATCGATCAGCGCTTGGAAGCACTGACGCATGCCGTTGAGATGTTAGTCCAACGGCAGAATAGCCACGATGACAATCTGGACCGTCTTTTTGAAGTGCAGGGGAAACACGAATCGAAGCTAGACCGGCTGTTTGAATTGCAGGATAAAAATGAAGTTGCGCTCGCGCAACTCATGGACAGCGTGAACAGCTTGGCTCGCATCGCGCATGCCCATGAGCAGCGGATTACAAATCTGGAAGACTTGCAGTAATTAGAACTTCACCTTCGCCAGAAAATCCGCGAGCAATTTGTTGAACTCCGTCGGCTTCTCCAACATCACAAAATGCCCCGTGCCCGGGACCTCAACGATTTTGCTGTTCGGGAAAATCTTCTTCGTGTACTTCGAGTCATTCGCCTGCGAATGATCAGGATAAATCGCCAGCACAGGAAACCGCATCACTTCCTCAGTCCAGTTTGACGCGACATACATGGACGCCATCGCCTGGATCGCGGTCGATTCGGACGGAGCCAGCATCATCTTCACCACCTGCTCCTGCATCGCCGGCGTGGCCGACTTGCCGAACATTCCACGGATCATGCCTTCTCGGTTCTTCAGACCTTGCGCACCCTTCATCGGCTCGGGATCAGGAGCCGGGTTGCCCGAGAAGTGAATTGGACCATCGACAGGCACCAGGCCCGCGACATGGGTCGGGAACATGCGGGCATACTGCCGAATCACCGGAACTCCCATGCTGTGCCCCACCAGGACCACGTTTCCCGCTTTCGCCTCGACACGAACCGCTTCGATCGCACGCGCGAAGAGCGTCATACTGAGCGCTTCGCTTTTCGGCGCGCCAGACTTGCCGTGACCCGGCAGATCCAAGGTGATCACGCGATAGTCCTTCTCGAACGCCGGGACCTGCTGATCCCAGGACGTCTCATCACACGTCCAGCCATGCACAAAGATGATCGTTTTTGGTCCGGTTCCGTGGACCGTTGAGTGAACCTGAAAACCATCAATCGTCGCGGCCGAGGCAAGCGAAGTAAGCGCCAGAATCAGCAGCGCCCGCATCTTATTTACTCCCACATTTCCCGCCGGGACAGCGGTTATTTTCTTCGCAGACGTATTCGTAGAGGCCGTCCTTCGACCATTCCGGCTTGGCCTCGATGGTGAAGTCCTGCCCCCATGGCTGGGTGAAAATCTTCGGATCGTCGAGCGTGATGCGATACGAAATGGTCTTCCCATCCTTCCACGTCAGGCGTTCCATTGTGACCAGCGCGTCGCTGTGCATGCGGTATTGGTTGGGATCCGTGTAGAAAAAATCGTCAATCGACCAACGCTTGAAATTCTTGGTCACGATGACCAACGTGTCGCCTTCCCAGTGCCCGACTGGATCGCCGTAATAACTCGGCTCCAGATGGTCGCGATGCGGTCTTCCGTCGAGCGGAATAATGCGCGTCATCCGCTGGAACTCGTGGACCATGATCAGCGTGTCTTTCGACTGTGTGAACTGCATGGCATTCGCCGAAAGCATTCCACTAGGGAACCCGGCAGGCATGCAGAAATCGCGCGGCTCATCGTGGCGCGGGTCGCCGGTATTCTTTTCGTAGAACGCTTCCCCGCCTGGCTTGAAGGGCGCGAATTGTTTGCGGTCAAACACGGTAGCGGAGCAGCGGCAGCGCTCCAATCCCGGAGCTGCCTGCGGCCATTCGTAGATGCCGCTGAAATCGGGCTTGCCGTTCAACCGAGGGATCGCAGGCGTCTGCGCGAACGTGGTTACGGCGAAGGCCACCAACAAAAGGAGTCGCATCACTTGCCCTTCCCTTTCGCCTTGCCGTCGTCTGGCAGCTTATCCTCAGAACCCGCGGTGAACACTTGGCTGCCATCGGCGAACGTCACCCGCGCTCCGTTGGCGTTGTTCGAACCGTCCTTGGCAAGGAAACCTTCCACCGTAACCGTCGTGCCCTCCTGGATCACCTTGCGATAAATTCCACGCCGCTGCAATTGTCCGGGAGCACCGCCCGAAAAGCCCCAATTCGTAACTTTCCCGGTCGCGGCATCCTTCACATCGACATAGAACCAGATATGCGGATTCTGCCATTCGACCTTGGTCACCACGCCGGTCACCTTGATCGGCTTGTTCCCGTCGAATTCCGCCGCGAACGAATGATGGGCCGCCAGTTGCGTCGCGCAAAGGAGAGAGAGGGCCAAGAAAGTTTTCATGCCAAGAACCTCGCGTTGATTTTCGCAGATCGGGCGGGACATAAACACGTACGTACGTTTATTGTATTTCACGTACGTACGTGTTAGCGTAAGTCATGGCCGTCAGCGCGACCCAACTCCGCCAGAACATTTACGCGATCCTCGATGAGGCGTTAGCCACCGGTACCCCCGTGGAAATCGAACGCAAGGGCAAATTGCTTCGCATCGTACCCGAACCGCTGGAACAGGATCTTTCCAACGAGGAATTCGCCAAACAGTATCCGCGATTGGCGGCTCTGCAAGAATCGTTGAAGAATGAAATTCAATTCGTCGGAACCGGCGACCTTGCGAACATGGACTGGTCTGAGGATTTCACCGAACTGATTGAGAGGAAGCCGAAGAAGAAGCGCGCGTGATCTATCTCGATACTCATGTCCTGGAAGACCTAAGCCAGAATCGATTAAGCGCGGTCGGCAAAGAGGCGCGTCGGCTCCTGGACCGCGAAACGGATCTCCGAATTTCTCCCATGGTTCTGCTCGAAATGGAATACATGCGGGAAATAGGCAGGATCCGCACAAGCCGGCAAGACTCGTTGGCACGCCTGGAAAAGTCCGTTTCCCTCCGCGTTTGCGACCTTCCCTTCAAACAAGTCGCCCTGCAGGCCGCATCCGAATCCTGGACCCGCGACCCCTTCGACCGGATCATCGTCGCCCAGGCCCGTTTGGCGAAAGCGGTCCTGATTACGCGGGATACAAACATCCTTGCCCACTACAATAGAGCCGTCGGCTGAAGATGTTACGATTGAGGCACTCATGGTATTAGCGCTGGAAGCATCGTCTGCTCAAATCCAGCGGATTGTCCAAAGCAAGGCCTTCCGCACCTCAGAGGTGCATCGCAACCTGCTGACCTATCTCGCCGAAAAATCCCTTTCCGGGGACGCGGAGAACATCAAGGAATACACCGTCGGGCTGGACGTGTTTGGCAAGCCGGATTCCTACGATCCGCGTCAGGAATCCACCGTCCGGATGCACGTGGCCCGACTGCGGCAGAAGCTCGCGGAATACTACCGGACCGAGGGCGCCGACGACCCTATCTTTATCGATCTGCCCAAGGGCGGATTCCGAGTCACTTTTGAGCCACGGGCAGTCGCTCCGATCGTCGAACCGGAACCCACTGACGCAGCGCCCCGGACGGCCCGACCGGTCCGCTACTGGTTTGAGGTAGTGCTGGTTGCGGCGTTACTGATCGCCGTCGGCGCCGCCCTGTATTTCGGAACCAAGCTGTGGCAGATGCAGTCCGCCGAAACCGCCGACGTGGAGTGGACTCCCGAACTGCGGCAGCTTTGGGAACCCATCGTGACCTCGACCCGCCCGCTGATCGTCGCGGTATCCACCGCGAAAACCGAGTCCGCCGGCGCTGGCGCAGCGACATTCCGCCTGGGAGAATTTTTAGGCAAACTGAAAGCCAACGTCCAGGTCCTGCAAAGCGACCAGATCGAAGCCCCCGAAGTCGCCATGGGCAACGTGGTCTTCCTGGGACGCACGGTAGAGAACCGACAAATGCAGGCCATGAGCGAAGGCCGGCCCTTTATGCTGGACGCTGCAGGAATTCACAACACGCAACCCCAGGCAGGCGAGCCAGCGCTGTTCACGGACCGGCTGCCTGTCGACCCCACGGACACCGAAGAGAGTTTTGCGCTCATCAGCCGAGTACCCGGGCTCTACGGGCACGGCGAAGTACTCTATCTTTCGGGCAACCGCGTCGGGGCCATCACGGGCGGTGTGCAGGCGTTCACCAATCCAAAGTTCGCGGCAACCCTGGTTTCGGAGATGAAAGATGCCTCCGGGAAGGTCCCCCAGTATTATCAGGTGGTCCTGAAAGTGCGCTCCATGGATGACATGCCCATCGAAATCCGCTACGTGCTGTATCGCGCCATCACCGCTCCGGCCCGCGAAAATCGAGCCAAGTAGCGATTTTTCATAGAGATCACACGGCGTGACCAGAAACGATCCTGGTCAGTGACCGCGACCTAACCTTCTAGCAGGTGTAACCCGCAATGTTCTGTGATACGTTCTTGTTGGACGGGGACAGCCGAAGCAGGAGCTCCCCCGGTTGACGTAAAATTGATTGGCCTAAGTTGGGTCGGCCTAAGTTAAAGTCGGGAGGATTTCACCATGAAAAAGAAACTAGCAGGCATTTTGGCACTGGTTGCCATCGCGCTACCGTTGAGCGCCCATCACTCATTCGACGCGGAATACGACCGCACGAAGTCGCGCGACTTCCAAGGGACCGTGACCAAAGTGGAATGGATGAACCCCCACGCTCGCTTCTATATGGACATCAAAGAAGCTGACGGCAAGGTCGTCAACTGGGAATTTGAACTTGGCAGCCCGAACGGGCTGATGCGTTCCGGTTGGACCCGCAACTCCATCAAGAAGGGCGACGTCATCAAGTGCAGCGGCAACCTGGCCAAAGACGGCTCGGCTCTCGCCAACGCCCGGAACCTCACCCTCGCCAACGGCACCGTGGTTGGCGCTGCGTCATCTGGCGACACCGGCAAACAGTAAGTATCGCGAAAACACCCGAAAGCCGCCCGTTGGTCGCACCGGCGGGCGGTTTTTTATTGCCCTAAACGTGCAAGCATAAAGTTTCGCTTAAAGCTCTCCTTTACGACTCCCATGATGGACCTACAAATGTTTGCCGAATGGGTGCGCGACACCGACCTCAGTGTCAGCATCCGAGAATCGATTTTGATGTTCCCGATCATTGAGGGAACGCACCTGTTGGGCATTGGTGCCTCGGCGGGAGCCATCGCCATCTCAGATCTCCGGATGTGCGGCAAGATCTTCCGCAAAGAACCCGTCTCGGACGTGTTTGAAGCGGTCGCCCCGTACATGTTGATCGGCTTCATCGTGATGACCATCACCGGCTTCCTGCTGATGTGGTCCGAACCGACCCGCTGCTATGAAAGCATCTGGTTCCGCTACAAGGTTCTGTTCCTATTCCTGGGAGCCGCCAACGCGGGCTTCTATCACAACACCATTTATCGCAAGCGCGCCGTCTGGGATAAAGACCCCGATCCGCCAGTTCAGGTAAAGTTCACCGGCTGGGCTTCGATCTTCATCTGGGCGATGGTCATCATCACCGGTCGTACCATGGCCTATAACTTTTAGGAAAGGATAAGACAGAAACACCATGTGGGAAGCAGCTTATCCGTTTTTTGAGTGGCACAACACCAGTTGGCTGGGACAGACCATTTCTGACTCGATCTGGTATTTCCCGTTCATCGAGACGATCCATATCCTGGCAATGGCCATCATGTTCGGCGGCTTACTGGTCCTGAACCTGCGGCTCCTCGGCTTGGGCATGAAAAAACAGCCGCTGCCGGTGCTCGCCAAAACCCTGATGCCGTTCGTCAACTGGGGCCTCGTCATCATGCTGATCTCCGGCTACGCGATGTTCACCTCGGAGGCCCTCAAGGACTTCTCCAACGACGGCTTCAAATTCAAGATGGCCAGCCTGGGATTGGTGCTGCTGTTCCAATTCACGCTCTACTCCTGGCTCCTGAAGAAAGAGGACTCCCAACGTTCCGCGATCTTGGGCGGCGGGGCGGCGGTTGTCAGTTTCGTACTCTGGTTCTGCGTGGGAGCCGGCGGCCGCGCCATCGGCTTCGTCTAAACCCTGCCGAATGACCCCCTTGACGGGCCAGCCGTCCAAATGTATTCTTATAGACCGAAGGCAGGAATCCTGTCCAATGAATTTTGGAGGCTACATGAAAAAGAAACTCGCAAGCATTTTGGCTCTGGCCGCCATCGCGCTGCCGTTGAGCGCCCACCACTCGTTCGACGCGGAATATGACCGCACGAAGTCACGTGAGTTCAGCGGCAAGGTGACCAAGGTCGAATGGATGAATCCGCACGCCCGGTTCTATATGGACGTGACAGAGAACGGCAAGACCACCAATTGGGAATTCGAACTCGGTAGCCCGAACGGTTTGATGCGTTCCGGCTGGACCCGAACTTCCATCAAGGTGGGCGACGTGATCAAGTGCAAGGGCAGCTTGGCGAAGGATGGCTCGTCCTTGGCGAATGCCAGTGCGCTGACCTTAGCGAATGGCACCGTAGTAGGCGCTGCCTCTTCGGGCGACAACGCTAAGCAGTAACAACCTCCTATTTCCGTCTTCGCTCAACCCCACTTGCCTTCGGGCCGGTGGGGTTTTGTTTTGCTCCGCAGGATTGCCAAACGGCAGAAGCTAAAAGCTCGCGATCCGGAGGTATAATCTCTGGAGGCCCCCTGCGCCAAGCCACACCAAGGAGATTTACATGGAGAAAAAAGAGACCTTCTCGCGCCGCGATTTCGTCGCCGCGGGAGCCGCTGTTACTGCGGCCTTCGCCGCGCCCGCGATTCTCGGAGCGCAAAACAAGTCTGGCAACAAGCTGCCCGTCATCGGCTCTGGCGAGTATATGTGGGAAGTCGAGCACGATTGGGGTCTGGCCAATCTCCCCTCGACCATCAAGCTCGGCAATTGCCACAGCGTGGTGCAAGATTCCAACGGACTGATCTACCTCCACCACACCGTTCACAAGAGCAGCGCGAGCGGACACTCCGTTGTCGTGTACGACCCCAAAGGCAAGTTCGTCCGCAGCTGGGGCGACATGTTCCGCGACAGCGCCCACGGACTGCACATCCAGAAGGAAGGCAACACCGAGTACCTCTACTTCGCCAGCGAGAAGCACGGTCTCACCACCAAGCGCACGCTGAAGGGCGAAGAAGTTTGGACGATGGGGTATCCGCAGAACGCGCCGACCTATCAGAAGGGCCCCGGCTCAACCGGTCCTGGCGGCGCGAACGGCTTGAACTTCCGTCCCACGAACATCGCGGTCGATCCCACCACGCTGGACTTCTGGTTCGGCGACGGCTACGGCTCCCACTACATGTTCCACTACAAGCAGAAGACCTCCACCTCGTATCCCGAGTTGGTCAAGGTATTCGGTGGACCAGCAGCTCCGGCCCCCGGCGCGGCACCTGCGGGCGCTGGCGCGGCAAAGGGTGGACCCGGCGGTCCCGGCGCGGCTAAAGGCAAGGGCGGCGACGCTCCGGCTCCTCTGGCAGCCGATGCACAAGCCAAGGGAGCTCCGGGTGGTCCCGGTGGCGCTGGCGCGGCGAAAGGCGCAGGACGTCCTCCTGCCGCTCTGGAAAACACCAACAATCCGCACGGCAACTGGATCGACACGCGCGACCCCAAGAACCACGTGCTGCTCATCGCCGACCGTGGCAACCAGCGCATCCTGCGTTACTCGCTGGACGACAAGCCAATCGACACCGCGACCGGTAGCGGCCAGTTCTGCCACTTCCAGCAGCATGGCGACCTCATCGTGGTGCCGGACCTCGGCTCCAAGGTCCACATCATGAAGGGCAACGCGATTGTGTCCACCTTCGGCGCTCCGCCGGAAGGCCAGCGCGCGGTCGCACGCACCACGGAAAATCGCTCGGACTTCAAACCCGGCGAGTTCGTCGCCCCCCACGGCGCGACGTTCGACAAGGATGGCAACATCTTCGTCGCCGAGTGGGTCGAAATCGGCCGCTTCACCAAGCTGCGCCGCGTCTGATCTCAGTAAAAGTAGTTCCTGGAACTAGGGCTTGTCTCCGATCTCGCGGAGCAGGCCCTTTTCCTTTTCCCGCCGATCTTTTGAGCATGGTCCGCACAACCGCCGCGCTCATTTTATTTGCATCGCTGACTCTGGCTCAAACCGCCCGTACCGCACAACTCGAAGCCGCCCTCAAGGCCGATCCCGCGAATCGCCCCGCCCGCGCCGAACTGGTCGACTACTATTACAGGACCGGCAGCGCCAATCCTGCTGTCGCGATTCCGGCTCGTCGTAGCCACATTCTCTGGCTGATCCAAAACGCACCCGCCGATCCACTGGCAGGCGGACCGTCCGCGACCATCGATGCATCCGGCCACGCGCTCGCCGATCCGACCGGTTTCCAGCAAGCCTCCACAGCATGGAAAACCCAAATCGCGAGACGCGACCTGCCCGCGCAAGCGCTGGCGAACGCCGCCTACTTCTTCAAACTCTCTGACAAAGGGATCACGTTCAACACCTTGGAACGCGCTGTCGCATTGGAGCCCGCGAACAAGGAAATCTGCGGCCGCCTCGGCGATGCCTACGCCCTCGCCATCATGGGCATCACCATGATCAACAAGAACGGCTTCCCGCAAGGCGTGGACCCGGCACAGACGCAATCCATCTTCGCCAACCAAGCCCGGATCGCGCTCGGCACATCCACCAATCCCTACGTGCTGGCCAAGGCTGGCTACATGCTCTCCTTCCAGGGTTCGATCCTACGAGGCACGGGACAACTGGCGTTCGACACGGCACCCCTGGCCGAAGCCGCCCTACAGCGCGCGGTGAGCCTAGCCCCCAACGATCGCGAAGTGGCGGAGTATCTCACGCAGCATCGCGAACTCCAGCGCGCCGTCCAGCAAGCCAAAGCCCGGCCTTCACGCTAGCCGAGGTTGCGGAACAGGGCCGACAGGCTGAAGCCTGTCCCACCAAGTAACCACGGGTTTTAGAGAACAGGTGGGACAGGCTTCAGCCTGTCACCTTTTTTCCGCAACATCTAACCGCGTGAGATAATCTGCCCATGATGCAACGTGTGCAGATTCGCTTCGCCATGCTTGCCGCGCTCGCGGCGTTACTGGGACTCACGCACTCCGCCTTCTCGCAGAACGCGACCGCCACCGCCGAGCGCTTTGCGCAAATGTCAAAGTCCTCCGAGGCCAAGGGACTCGCCCAGCCCTTCCGCGGCATCGCCGCAAAATCCGGCGTGGAACAGGGACTCTACAGCCTCAAATCCACCGGCGTTTCCACCGACGCGACCCGCAAGGCCGCCGAAGCATTCCTAGCCGCACTCACGCCCGCGCAGCGCACCAAGACCATGTTCCCAGTGGGCGACGACGAATGGCGCAAATGGATGAATCAGCATTTCTACGTTCGTCAAGGTGTCAGCTTCAAGGAAATGAACGACACGCAGCGCGAGAAGGCGTTCTCTCTAGTCGGCGCGGGCCTCAGTGCGAACGGCCTGAAGCTCACCCAGAACATCATGAAGCTCAACGAGACGCTGGCCGAACTGACCAACGATCACGATTTCCTGGGCGAGTGGCTCTATCACGTCACCATCATGGGTACGCCCTCTGCCACCGAGCCGTGGGGCTGGCAACTCGACGGACACCACATCATCATCAACTACTTCGTCCTGGGCGACCAGGTCGTAATGTCCCCCTTCTTCGCCGGATCTGAGCCGGTCAAAGCCACCAGCGGCAAATACAAAGGCATCGAAATTCTGCAGGAAGAACAGAAGGCCGGACTCGCGATGCTACGCGCACTCACCGCGGACCAGCGCGCGAAGGCCGTCCTCAATTCCAACAAGACCGAAAACAACAACATCGGCGAAGCCTTCAGCGACAACGTCGTGCTCGATTACGCGGGCGTGCCCGTCTCGCAATTTAACACCGCGCAGAAAAAACAATTGCTCGATCTTGCGAGCATCTACATCAGCAACATGGACGCCGGGCACGCTCGCGTCAAAATGGAAGACGTCACCAAACACCTCGACCAGACCCGCTTCGCCTGGATCGGCGGCAGCGAGGACAGCAGCGTATTCTACTACCGCATCCACAGCCCCGTGGTCCTCATCGAATTCGACCACCAGCGCCCCGCGAACCTCACCGCGCTCGCAGCCGACCCATCCAAGCCGCAGCAGTCCCACATCCACGTCGTCGTCCGCACACCCAACGGCAACGACTACGGCAAAGATCTCCTCCGACTGCACTATTTACAGCATCCGCACTAACGCTGGCAGGTAGGACCGCATGATAAACTCGAAGCATCATGCGGAAAGCCTGGGCAGAACAACGCGCGAACGACAAGATCCGGACCCAAATCCACTATGCACGCCAAGGGCGCGTCACGGAGGAGATGGAGTACGTCGCCAAGCGCGAAAATCTCACCGCTGAACTCATCCGCGACGAGATTGCCCGCGGCCGTATGATTATCCCGGCCAACATCAATCACCATAATCTGGAGCCGATGTGCATCGGCGTGGCGTCCACCTGCAAGGTCAACGCCAACATCGGCAACTCTTCCACCACATCGAACATCGATGAGGAAGTCGCCAAGCTGCAGCACTCCGTGAAGTACGGCGCGGACACCGTGATGGACCTTTCCACCGGCGGCGACATTCCACGCATTCGCAAAGCCATCATCGCCGAATCCCCGGTCCCCATCGGCACCGTCCCGCTTTACGAAGCTCTTTCGCGAGTACGCCGCGTGGAAGATCTCAACATGAACGTCATGCTGGAGGTCATCGAAGAACAAGCCCAGCAGGGTGTCGACTACATGACGATCCATGCTGGCGTGCTGGTACAATACATTCCTCTGACGACCAAGCGAGTTACGGGAATCGTCAGCCGAGGAGGAGCGATTCTGGCCGAGTGGATGGTGAAAAACCACAAGCAGAATTTCCTCTACGAGTATTTCGAAGACATCTGCAAGATTTTCCAGAAGTACGACGTGACCTTCTCTTTAGGCGATGGCCTGCGGCCCGGCTCGATCGCTGACGCCAGCGACGAAGCGCAATTCGCCGAACTGAAAACCCTCGGCGAACTCACCAAGATCGCCTGGAAGTATGACGTCCAGGTGATGATCGAAGGCCCCGGCCACATTCCGATGGACCAGATCCAGATGCAGGTCGAGAAGGAAAAGGAGCTGTGCTACGAGGCTCCGTTCTACACGCTAGGACCGCTGGTCACCGACTTCGCTCCCGGCTACGACCACATCACCTCGGCCATCGGCGCGGCGATGATCGGCTGGTATGGCGCTTCGATGCTTTGTTACGTCACGCCCAAAGAACACTTGGGACTCCCGAATCGCGAAGACGTGAAGCAAGGCATGATCGCCTACAAGATCGCGGCCCACGCGGCGGATATCGCGCGGCACCGTCCCGGCGCTCAGGATCGCGATGACGCGCTCTCGCGCGCCCGGTTCGCCTTTGATTGGAACAAGCAGTTCGCTCTATCGCTCGACCCCGAAACAGCGAAAGCGTATCACGACGAAACACTCCCCGAAGAAGGTTTCAAGGACGCGGCGTTCTGCTCCATGTGCGGCCCGAAGTTCTGCTCCATGAATCACTCGAACAAGACCCAGGAATTCACCGCGGAAGAAGCAGCGGCGATCCTCACACAGATCAGCCTGCCGCAACCCGCAGGCGTTTCCGGCGACTAGCGTGGCGCACGCACTCGTGCGTGCCGCCATACATCAAAGTGCGGAGACTCGTCTCGACGCCTCTTAAACCCGCCGCACCAGCAGCAGCGTAATATCATCCTGCAGCTCGTCTGAGCCGGTCCACTGACGGATCTCGTCCAACACGCGATCCACAATTTCCTGTTCCGTTTTTTGCGAGTTCCTGGCGACGAGATCGATAAAGCGCTCTTCACCGAACATCTCGCCGAACTGATTTTCCGGCTCCGTCAGCCCGTCCGTGGGCAGCGCCAGCAGATCTCCGGACTCCAGCTCAATGCAACTCTGATCGTATTTAGCGAACGCAAACGCCCCGACCACCGTTCCATTCACGTCCAGCCGATGCACCTTCCCCGCGCGAATCAGGATCGGCGGAATGTGCCCGGCGTTCGTATACGTCAGCCTGCCACTGCTCTCGTCATAGAGTCCCAGGCAGAACGTCGCATACTTCTCCGTAGACGTGCTCGCGCACAAGTGTGAATTCAGGCGCGCCACGATTTCCGCCGGCGAATGTTGCCCGCCGTGACCCAGCTGCGTACGTAGCGAACTTTGAATCGACGCCATCAGCAGCGCTGCCGAAATGCCCTTCCCCGCCACGTCTCCAATGCAGATCGCGACCTTTCCATCGGGCGTCGATTCGTAATCGAAATAGTCTCCCGACACCAGCCGCGCAGGCCGGAACGCCGCAGCCACCCGCAGATGCGAACTGCGTGTTTGCAGCTTCGGATACAACTGGTTTTGCACTTCCTGCGCGATGACGATCTCCGAGTGCAACCGTTCCTTCTCTTTCGCAACATCCACCAGCTGCTCCAGATTGACCGTCATCCGGTTGAACGACATCCCCACTTCCGCCAACTGGTCGCGCCCGTGAACCGGCATGCGATGTGAGAATTTCCCCTCCATCACATTGCGCGTGCCCTCATAAAGATGATGCACCGCGCCCGTGATGGTGCGCGTCATCGTCACTCCGATCGCCCAGCAAACAATCTCGACCAGAATGAAAATCACAAGGCCACCCAGCAACACTCCCTGCAGCAACCCTTGGGAAAGCTCCGAATCCCGATTAAAAACAGTCGCCGCCACCGCCGAGATGCGCGTCTCCAACCCGAGCACAAACTCGCGCGACTGCTCGGCCGGCTTCTCCCATTCCGCCGTGCGCAGGAACGCGACCCACACGAACGCCGCATCCAGCCCGCCAGCCGCTGGAGGTAATTTCGAACCCGCGCCGGCGCTCGATGCAGGCAATTGCGAACGGTCCAGTGCCGCGTCGACAATACCGAGCTCCGGCGCCAACTGATCGAGCAACCATCGCGAAAGCGGCGCCGTGATTGTCACATCGCCATCGTCCGTCTTGCGATACGCCCACAGGAATAGTCGCCCCTCGCGCTGCACCACTCCACCCGCCGTTTTCGCAGCAGGCGGAGGCACCACTGCCGTCAGAGGGAACCGCGTCTCAACCCCAGACTGGTGCAACACTACTGCGAGCCCCGCATACCGTCGCGTGAAATAAGGATCGAGCAACCGAACCATCTCGCGCGAGCGCACGGGCGCATCTAGTCGCCCAATCGCCTCAGCCGCCGAACTCAGCTCCGCCTCGCGGTGTTCGAGTTCCGTGGTCACCACGTTCATCGCCGCCTGCAACATCAGCGAATAGACGCCGATAGACCCGAGCACGACCAGCAACACAACAGGAGCCACCGCGATGAACAGGTAAGTGATCATCAGCCGATGGCGCAACCGCCACACAGCCCGCTCGCCGAGCCAACGGAACACGCGCAGCGAAACCCACGCCCCGGTGACCAGCATGCCAAGCAGGAACACGGCGCGCAGTAAATCCAAAGTGCCCGTGAGCGTGAGCAGCAGCCAACTGACAAATGTCACGACGAACGCAACCCCGGCGCGGCCTAACCACTGCACCAGACGTTGAAATCGTCGCTTCATCAATCAATCTCGTGAGGAATATCCGGGACATTGGGAGCCGGCGTCAGGTAGAGCTCCGTCAAACCGTCTGTAAGAATCTTGAGCGCCGTATCGACATCGTCGGCGAACTGAAACAGATCCAAATCTTCGGGCGAAATCACGCCGTACTTCACCAGCGCTTCAAAGTTGATGATCTCTTTCCAGAACGAAGTGCCGTAAAGCACGATGACCATCTTCTTATGCAGCTTCCGCGTCTGCATCAAAGTCAGAATCTCAGTGAATTCGTCCAGCGTGCCGAACCCGCCTGGGAACACCACCAGCGCCTTCGCCAGATAGGCGAACCAATACTTGCGCATGAAGAAGTAGTGGAACTCAAAGTTCAGCTCCGGAGTGATAAACGGATTCGGCCGCTGCTCGAACGGCAAGCCGATGTTGAGGCCGATGGTCTTGCCCCCAGCTTCCGCAGCCCCTCGATTGGCCGCTTCCATGATGCCGGGACCACCGCCGCTCGCCACCACGAAGCGCCGCGTGGACCCGCCAAGACTGTCGGACCACCGAGTAACCTTCGCCGCAAGCGAGCGCGCGTCTTTGTAGTACCGCCCCATCGAACTCGCTTCGAACGTTCGCGCCGAGCCGAAGAACACCACCGTGTCGTGAATCTTGTGCTCCTGAAAGCTCGCCAACGGCGCCAGGTATTCGCTCAGAATGCGCACCGGGCGGGCGGACGGGCTGTCCATGAAGCTCTGGTCGCGGTAAGCGCGCGGACGGTTTGGCAGTTCTTCTAGGTTGTCGTTTTCGTCTTCGTACATGGGAGGAGTTTAGGATTGGGTGCCGGTCTGCTCTAAGGCCGCCAAACGCTTTTCCAATTGTCGCACCGTCTTTAAGAGGTCCGGCAATTTTGGAAAGGACGTGATCGATCGCAGCCAATCCCGAGCCTCAAACGCAGGCGACCCGCTCATCACCGAGCCAGCCGGGATGTCACCGCCAATGCCGCTCTGCGCGTAGACAATGACGTTGTCATGAATCGTGAGATGCCCCGAGATGCCCACCTGTCCCGCGAGCAACACGTTTTTTTCGAGAATACTGGACCCGGCGAGTCCCGTCTGCGCACAAATGATATTGTCCTCGCCCACCACGCAGGCATGACCTATCTGCACCAGACTATCGATGCGCGCCCCGCGTTTAATACGGGTCTCACCCACAGTCGCGCGATCCACCGAGGTGAGCGATTGGATCTCGACATCATCCTCGATCACCGTGACCCCGCTCTGCACAATCTTCGCGTGCGTCCCGTCGGCGCGCTTCGCAAATCCAAATCCATCGCCGCCGACGACCACACCGTTCTGCAGCGTCACCCGATTCCCGATCCGGCAAAACTCCCGGACAACCGAATGCGAGTGCGCCAGAAAATCATCGCCGATGACCGCGCCTTCATAGACCACCACGTGCGGATGAATCACGGCGTTCGCCCCGACGACTGCATTCTCGCCCACCACCGCGAACGCCCCAATCGACGTGTTGCTCCCGACCTTCGCACTCGCAGCAATCCACGCCTGCGGATGAATCCCCGGAGCCGGCTTCGGCGGCTGATAAAACAGCGCCAGCGCCCGCGAAAAATCGAGATACGGATTCGATGAAATCAGTTGCGCCGTCGGCACGCCTTCGATGAACGCCGACACCAGCACCGCCGCCGCGCGCGTCTGTTTCACCTTCAGCGCATACTTCGGATTCGCAAGAAACGTGATCTGCGTCGCCGTCGCCTGCTCCAACCCCGCGACCCCGCTGATCTCAATATTCCCATCGCCTTTGAGCTCGCACCCCAGAGCAGTGGCCAGTTCGGAGAGTCGCATCTCATTAGTATAGAAAAGTGTTGACAGGCGAATTACTACGTGGCACGATATACTACGCGAAACGTAATAACATGTCAGACCCGACACTTCTAGTTCTAGCCAGCCTCGCCGACGGCGATAAACACGGTTACGCCATGATGGAGGACATCGATTCCTTCGCCCAGGTCCGCCTCGGCCCCGGCACGCTCTACGGAGCCATCACGCGCCTGGAGCAGCGAGGCTGGATCAAGCCAGTCGCCTCCAGCAATGACCGCCGCCAACCGTACCGCATCACTGGCGCAGGTCGCGAGCATCTTACCGAGCAACTCTCGCAACTCAACCGAGTGGTCAAGACCGGCCTCAACCGGCTGAAGGAAGCATGATGGACCGCCTGACAAAGTTCGCCGCGAAACTCTACCCGCGCTGGTGGCGCGAGCGCTACGGCGACGAGTTCGCCGCCCTCCTGGAAGACGCGCGCCCTGGAAGTGCTGGCACACTCGACATTTTGAGGGGAGCGGTAGCGATGCAGCTAGCCACAATCTCGACAATGCGGACTATAGTGATCGGCGCGATCACAGGCATGCTAGTTGGCTTGGCCACAACATTCCTCATGACGCCGCAATATTCTTCATCTGGGATCGTGAGCGTGCGGGCTCCTGCCGGTTCGTCTCAAGCGGACGTCCTGCGCACAATCAAGACCCGCGCAACCTACGTTCTAGACCGGAAGAGACTTGAGAATCTCGTATTCAAGTTTGATCTATATCGCGACGAGCGACAGAAAATGCCTACTAAAGATGTGCTGGAAAAAATGAGACAGAACATCCGCATCATCGCCGCACCAAGTGCGGCCAAGGCATTAGAAGTTAGTTTCGACTATCCCGACCGATTGACCGCAACGAAAGTAACCACTTATCTGGTTTTTAGTTTTCTGGAGCAGAACAGGCGGCGCGACGGCTCGTTCGCCGTCGGCCCCGAAGACTTCGTCTTTGAGTTGCTGGCCCCAGCAACTCTCCCTACGAATCCCGTCTTCCCAAACCGCCGTCAGGTCGCACTAGCCGGTCTCGGGACCGGCCTAGCTCTCGGCGGAGTGGCAGCCCTGATCCTTCGCCGCCGGACGCCTCTGGCAGCCTAACTGTGGATCGCCTGACAAAGTTCGCCTCAAAACTCTACCCGCGCTGGTGGCGGGAGCGCTACGGCGAAGAGTTCACTGCGCTCCTGGAAGAGGCGCGCCCAGGATTTCGCGGAGCACTCGACATCGCCAAAGCAGCCTTTGCACTTCAGTTGACCACCTATTCCTGGAAACGAGTCGTGTTTGCAGGTGCACTAGGTGGGGTCATCGTCTCCACCCTGGTAGCTCTGTCGATCACGCCGCAATACGCTTCCACGGGACGAGTCGTCCTCCTGGTTCGCGATACACCGGAGAACGCGCCGAGAATCATCGGAAATGCGTTCCGGCCCCTTGCAGAGAGAACTCTATCTCGGGGCCAACTCGCCGACATCATTTCTAACCTGAATCTCTATCCGGACGAACGCATGCGACGATCAGGCGAGGACGTTCTCGAAATGATGAAACAGAGCATATCCATTTCCTTGGAAACGCGAGCCACGAATAGCGCCACGGTCGCGATCCGTTTTGAATACCGTGAACCCCGCAAGGCAATGTTGGCAACCCACGCGTTAGTCGTCGCCTTTCAACAAGCGAACCGCGCGAGGCCAGACGGCGAGACGGTTCCTATTGTCTCCATGCAGACTAAACTCCCGGGCGTGGCCTTCATTCCGAATCGCAGCAAGATCGTTCTAACGGGGCTAGAACTGGGACTGGCCGTCGGTTCGGGCTTGGCCGCAATCCTTCATTTCCGCCGCAGACGCAAATCAGCGAATCTCGCAAGCGTCAGCCCTTCGCCCGAGTAACGCGGATAACCTCCGCCGATTCCTCGCGACCAATCCATACCCCACCTTCACGAACGGCTTCACCACCGGCCACGCCATCGCTCTAGCCACCCATCGATACCGGGGCAACGTCGACATGCACCCGATCCACCCATCCGCCCCGAGCAGCACTTCACCCGCCGGACTCACAATCGCCATCTGGTTCGGAGGCCGCACAGGCACCAATCGAATCGCTTCCTCCGACTCCGCCGCCAGAAATCGAAACGGCTGATCGGCGTGCTGCCGCTGCAACCACGCGACCGAGCGCGAGCACACGCCGCAGTGCGAATCGTAGATCACGGTATAGGTGCGTGCTGGAGGGATATTCACAATCTGCCGACACCTTCATTATGGCAAGCCCTACAATGCCATAAGGAGCCTCGCTTGAACGCCGAACAGCAACGCCTCGAAGACTCGCGCGCCCGGCACACCCATTGGAAGCGCTGGGGACCCTACCTCAGCGAACGCGCTTGGGGCACGGTCCGCGAAGATTACAGCGCCGGCGGCACGGCCTGGGAGTATTTTCCCCACGATCACGCCCGCTCGCGCGTCTATCGCTGGAACGAAGACGGCCTCGGTGGCATCTGTGACCGGCGCCAAAAAATCTGCTTCTCGCTCGCGCTATGGAACGGCAAAGACCCGATCCTCAAAGAGCGCCTCTTCGGCCTCACCGGCAACCAAGGCAACCACGGCGAAGACTGCAAGGAGAACTACTACTACCTCGACTCCACGCCAACCCATTCCTACATGAAGTTCCTCTACAAGTACCCGCACGCCGCGTACCCGTATGAACAACTCATTCAGGAGAATCAGAATCGAGGCAAGGATCAAGGCGAGTTCGAACTCATCGACACCGGCATCTTCGACGAAAATCGCTATTGCGACGTCTTCATCGAGTACGCCAAGGCGACTCCCGAAGACATCCTCATCAAAATCACCGCGCACAATCGCGGGCCTGAGGCCACAGAACTCGACCTGCTCCCCACCATCTGGTTTCGCAACACCTGGAGCTGGGGAAAAGCCGGAATCCGTCCCAGCCTGCGCGCGGGAGCTTCCAACACCATCGAGCTCACGGAACCGAACTACGGTCACCGCACCCTGATTTGCAGTGGCTCGCCCGAACTTCTCTTCACCGATAACGAAACCAACGTGCGCCGCGTCTTCGGCTACGACAACAGCCTGGAGTTCGTCAAAGACTCCATCAATGACTACGTCGTGAACGGCCGCACCAACGCCGTGAATCCCCATCGGTTTGGCACCAAGGCGTCCGCGCATTACCGAATGACGATCAACGCCGGCGAATCCGTCACGCTGCGCCTACGCCTCACCGATCAGCCGACCTCCGAAACATCGCTAGGTCCCGACTTCGACACGATCTTCGCGCAGCGCCTGCAGGAAGCCGACGATTTCTACGCCACCGTCATCCCCAATGACAGCTCCGACGACGCTCGCAACGTGATGCGCCAAGCCTTCGCAGGCATGTTGTGGTCGAAACAGTATTATCACTACGTGGTGAAGGAATGGCTCGAAGGCGATCCCGGCCAACCCGTCCCACCCGAAAGCCGCCTCGACGGCCGCAACAACGATTGGGACCACCTCTACAACGCCGACGTGATCTCCATGCCCGACAAGTGGGAGTATCCGTGGTACGCCGCCTGGGATCTAGCCTTCCACTGCGTTCCTCTGGCGCTGATCGATTCCGACTTCGCCAAAGAGCAGCTCCAGCTCATGGTGCGCGAGTGGTACATGCACCCCAACGGCCAGTTGCCCGCCTATGAATGGGCGCTCGGCGACGTAAACCCTCCCGTGCACGCCTGGGCCGCGTTCCGCGTCTACAAAATCGAAAAGAAGCGCCGAGGCGTCGGCGACCGCGTATTCCTCGAACGCATCTTCCACAAGCTGCTGCTGAACTTCACCTGGTGGGTGAATCGCAAAGACGCCGACGGTCGCAACGTATTTCAAGGCGGCTTCCTCGGCCTCGACAACATCGGCGTGTTCGACCGCAGCGCGCCGCTCCCCACCGGCCGCCACCTGGAACAAGCCGACGGCACCGGCTGGATGGCGATGTACAGCCTGAACCTGCTGGCCATCTCGCTGGAACTCGCCGACGAAGACCCCGCCTACGAAGACGTCGCCAGCAAGTTTTGGGAGCATTTCCTTTACATCGCCAACGCCATTAACCACCTCGGCCGCAACCATACCGGCATGTGGGATGAGGTCGACGGCTTCTTCTACGACGTGCTGCATTTCGACGATGGCGGCCACTTGCCCGTGAAGCTTCGCAGCATGGTCGGCTTGATCCCGCTCTTCGCCGTGGAAACTCTCGACCCGGCGATCGTCAACAAACTCCCCGGCTTCAAACGCCGCGTCGAATGGTTCATCGAAAACCGCCCCGACTTGACCGCGAACGTCGCGTCGATGAGTCAGGTCGGCAGCGGCCACCGACTGCTGATGTCCATCGTTACCGAGCAGCAACTCCGCCGCGTACTGCACTACATGCTCGACGAAAACGAATTCCTCTCGCCCTTCGGCGTGCGGGCCTTATCGCGAGCCTATAAAGATCACCCCTACATACTCCCCCTCGATGGCGATCACATGGTGCGCTACGAGCCCGCCGAATCCTCCACCGGCCTCTTCGGCGGCAACTCCAACTGGCGCGGTCCCGTATGGTTCCCCGTGAACTTCCTGCTGGTTGAATCGCTGCAAAAGTTCCACCACTATCTGGGCGACAGTTTCAAAGTCGAATGCCCCACCGGTTCCGGAAAATACCTGACGTTGTGGGAGGTCGCGACCGAGATCGAACACCGCCTGGAAAACCTGTTCCTGCGCGACGCCACCGGCCACCGCCCCGTACACGGCCGCGAGAGCCAATACGGCCACGACCCCAACTGGCGCGACCTGGTGCTCTTCTACGAATACTTCAACGGCGACAACGGCTCCGGCGTAGGCGCGAGCCACCAAACCGGCTGGACCGGCCTAGTCGCGAAAATGCTCCAGCAAACCGCAGGCTCGGAGTAGCTCCTGCGAGGAGCCGCCATGCGTAAGCATGCGGGCAGACGCTCTGCCGTACCATAGTCCTCATGCTCCGCATCACCGAATCCGACGTCATCCGCCTCCTCCCCATGCGCGCCTGCATCGACCAGATGCGCCTCGCCTTCGAAGCCATCAAGGCCGGGTCCACTATCAATCAACCTCGCCGCCGCTTGATCCTCCCCACCGGTTCCGTCCTGCACCAAATGGCCGGCTCCTGGGGCAACTACTTCGCCACCAAGATTTACTCGAGCAATATCAAACACGGCGGCCTCCACGAAATGATCGTCCTTCTCTACGACGCCGAAACAGGAAAACCGCTGGCCTACATCGATGCCCTCCGCATGGGTGAGATCCGCACCGGTGCCGCGTCGGCCTACGCAGCGGACCTGCTCGCCAACCCAAGAGCCCAGATTCTCGGCATCATCGGCAGCGGCTCGCAAGCCCGCACCCAGGTGGAGGCCATGCGCCTGGTCCGCCCCATCAAAGAAGTTCGCGTGTGGAGCCGCAACCCCGAAAACGCCCAGCGCTTCGCAGCCGACCTCGATTGCAAGGCCGTCGCCACCGCCGAGGACGCCGTGCGCGGAGCCGACATCGTCGTCACCGCCACCACCGCCAAGGACCCCGTCCTCTCCGCCGCCTGGGTCGATCCCGGCACCTTCATCGCCGCCATGGGCTCGAACATCGGCAACCGTCGCGAGCTCCCAACCGACTTGGTCAGAAGCGCCGGCCTCATCGCCGTGGACGACCTGCCCCAGGCCCGCGTCGAAGCCGGCGATCTGCTGCTCGCCTATCAGGGCACGGAGGGTTGGAACAACGTCCACGAACTCCAAAACGTGGCCCAGGATTACGACCGCACGCGCATCACGATCTTCGAGTCCCTAGGCATCGCCGTCGAAGACGTCGCGGCCGCTGCGTATGTTTACGAACGATTCCGAGTTCCCACCGACTAAATGGCCCTCACTCGCGTCTCTATGGCATGCGATCCACTCGTGCGCTCACGACTGCGCTCCTGTTCGCCTTCGGTGCCTACGCCCAAACCTTCGAAGTCACTTCCGTAAAGCCCTACGTTCCCGGCAGCGGTCAAGGCGTCCTACCCGCTTGCAAAAACGGTCGCTTCAGGTCGGTCGGACCCTTGCTGATTCCCCTGCAGTGGGCGTTCAACCTGCAGACCACCCAGCAAACCCTCGAAATGCGCGCTAAGCTTCCGCAGTGGACGGAGTCCACGGCTGCTTTCTACGACCTCGAAGCCACCACTCGCCCCGATGCGACGGACGAGGAGTGCCGGATCATGGCCCAAAAACTCTTCGCGGATCGCTTCCGATTCCGATTTCATTGGGACACAGAAACCGGCCCAGTCTATGAAATGGTGGTCGCGAGGAGCGGATTCAAGATGCAACCTGCGGATCCCGACAATCCCGCCGCAAATATCGAAGTCACCAGGAACAGCAGGCCGGATCAACCCTTCGCCCCCGAGTCTTCGGTCTGGAAAGGGATCAGCATGGATGACCTGGCGCAGATGCTCACCAACAACGCCCGTGGTCTCCCCGTGTTCAATAAAACCGGAATTGAGGGAAGGTACAAATACAAGCTCGCGTACTCCGTTGGCGCGGAGGCGAATCGCGAGTTCGCCGATCCGGAGCTGTTCACCGCCGTGGAGCAGCAATTTGGCTTGAGGCTGCAAGAAGCGCGTGGCCCCGTCTCCCATTTTGTGGTGGATTCGATGGAACGGCCGGACACCAACTAACCTGGCTCGGCGCTCCGCTACCCTACAAGAGTGAAGCGAACCCTCGCGCCCGTCGCCGTCATTCTCATCGCGATGGTTTCCATACAGAGCGGCGCGGCCTTGGCCAAGCAGCTTTTTCCACTGGTCGGTGCCGTGGGAGCGACCGTCCTGCGGCTCGTTTTCGCAGCCGCGATTCTGCTCCTGCTTTGGCGGCCATTCGGAAAGAATCGGGCGGATTCCGTCCTTCGCGAGCACCGGCGCGCCGTACTGCTCTTTGGAGCCTCGCTCGGCGCCATGAATGTCCTCTTCTATCTCGCATTGGAGCGCATTCCCCTCGGCCTAGCCGTGGCGTTCGAATTCTGCGGACCCCTCACACTGGCCTTGGTGAAATCGCGGCGTACTGCCGATTTCTTGTGGATCATTTGTGCTGTGTCCGGCTTGGCACTCCTGCTCCCCCTCAGGAACGCGGCGCACTTGGATCCGGTGGGCGTAGCCTTCGCCCTGGGAGCAGGCGTCTGCTGGGCCCTCTACATCGTCACGGGACAGTCCGTGGGCGCGGCTATGCATGGGGGCGTCGCGGTCGCGCTGGGCATGTCGGTCGCGGCACTGGTCGTTCTGCCGCTGGGAATCTTCTCGTTCAGCGCGAGTCTTCTCTCGTGGAAGGCCGCGGGCCTGGCACTAGGCGTCGCCATACTCTCCAGCGCGCTCCCGTATTCTCTCGAAATGTACGCGCTGAAACGGATCCCGGCCCAGACATTCAGCGTACTAATGAGCATCGAACCCGCCATCGGAGCCCTTTCCGGGCTCGTCTTCCTGCGCGAGCAACTGGGCTCCCTACAGTGGACAGGCATCGGGTTCATCATGCTCGCATCGCTCGGCTGCGCAAGGTTCGCAGGGAAAGCCGAGCCCTCGCCAGAGTGCTGATGACCTTTGTATCTCCTTCCTTATCCGCCACCTGCCACAGCGACCACCACCGAACCGCGATTTCGTGTGCTAACCCTCAAGAGCCATGCATCGCCGCGACATCAGCCCTAGACGCAAACGGGAAAATTTCCCGAACGAACCCATTTCCGGCCCACAACCCCAAGGAAAGCAATCACTTCCACTCCCCAAAACGAACCCATATTCGCCCCTCAACCAGTCGCGTAATCTAAGCGGTCACGTCGCGGATGTTAAGATAATGGATTCCGTAACCCTTCTAAAAAATGGAACATAAAGTCGTTCGAAACATCCCCCGTCCCAGCGCGGACACCATCAAGACCCTGGGCGACCAAGGCACCGCCACCGTGCACGAAGCGCAAGGCCGCATCGGCCTGCTCGCTTCCTACATGCGCCCGATCTACAACACCGCGAAAATGGCCGGTCCGGCCGTCACCGTGAGCTGCCAGGCCGGCGACAACCTCATGATCCACGCGGCCGTCGAGGTCTGCAAACCGGGCGACGTGCTGGTCGTCACCACAAAATCTCCCTCCACCGACGGCATGTTCGGCGAACTGATCGCGACCTCACTGATCGCCCGCGGCGTCAAGGGCCTGATCATCGACGCGGGCGTGCGCGACGTCGCTGACCTCACCGCCATGGAATTTCCCGTGTGGGCCAAAGCGATCCACGCCCATGGCACCGTGAAAGCGACCCCCGGTTCCGTCAATGTCCCCGTGGTGTGCGCGGGCGAAACCATCTATCCGGGCGACGTGATCGTAGCCGACGTCGACGGCGTAGTAGTCGTTCGCCGCCAGGATGCGGACGCGGTGGCCAAACTCGGCGAGGACCGCTTGGTCAAGGAAGCCAGTTCCCGCGCTAAGCTAAAGGCGGGCGAATTGAGCCTCGATTTCAACAAGCTCCGCGCCAAATGCGTTGAGCTGGGTGTGGTTTGGGTAGACGAGGATAAATAATATGGGACAAATCGTAGGAGCCTACGCAACCGTTCACGCGCCGCAGCTATTCGTGCGGCCCCCGACAGAAGTTCCGGAGCAGATGGACGCCGACATCGCGGCGATGAAGGTCATCGGCAAAGACCTTGATGAATTGAAGCCGGACGCCGTCATCGTCATCGGCAGCGATCACCTGGAAACCTTCTTCCTCTCTTCGGTGCCGACCTTCGCTGTCATCGCGGGCGAAACCTCCAAGGCCCACTTCGCCACCAAGAGCTACAACATGCGGATGCACCTGCCGCTCGCCGAGGACATCCTCGACAAGCTGGTGCAGGCCGAATTCGACATGGCCTATTCGCAGGACGCGCTGCTCGGTCACAGCTTCGCCGCCGTCTACGAGTGGATCATCGCCGACCGCGACATTCCGGTGGTGCCCATCTTCCTCAACACGTATCTTCCGCCTCTGCCGACGCCACAGCGTTGTTTCAAGGTCGGTAAGGAAATCGCACGCATCGTCGCCGGACGCGCGGAACGCGTTGTCATTATCGCCAGTGGTGGCATGTCCCACTATCCAGGCACGTGGAAATATCCGCAGCCGGCCTACGATTTCGATTACTGGGCCATCGCACAGCTCGAACGCGGCAACATCGACGAACTCATGAAGCTTTCGTCGGAACAACTCGACGAAGTTGGCAACACCGAAATGCTGCCGTGGTACATGATGTTCGGCGCGATCGGCAACCAACCAGGCGAGTTGCTTACCTACCAGCCGACTTGGCACCATGGCCACGCCGTGATGCGCTTCCTCCCGAACAAGCGCAAGGGCCCGCCCACCGGCGAGATCCCCCCCGCGTACAAGTTCACGCAGGGCAGCTTCGAATTCTATAAGCACCCGCATCCCTCCGCATACAGTCTCAATCGAATCCTGTATGAATTGCGCCTGTCTTCCGACCTCCGCCGCCGGTTCTTCAAGAATCCCGAAGGCGTAGCCAAGGAATTCGGCTGCAATGACAAGGAAGCTGTTCTCATGCGCACCGTGCTCGATGAAAACATCGACGCCCTGCGCTCGCTCAAACCGCACCCGCTCGTCGACGCCGGCGCGCACGCGTTAGGCATGCTGATGAGCCTGGTCGTAGTGCAAGCCGAAATGCGCCGCCTGCGCGCCTCCGGCGAACTCGAACTCGGTTAACCCCACGCCTACTCTCGTTTTCATGGCAAGCCCCGTGCGGTAGCGCGGGGTTTCCAGTATCATGTTCAAGTCATGAAACTCCTCGTCGTTTCAGCCCTCGTCGCCTCCACCCTCCTGGCCCAAGCCCCCGCCAACGTTCTCGGCCCCGGACCCTGGACTTACAACACCGCGGAACGCAACACAAAAATCCAGCTCTCGGTGGTAGCCCGCGGCCTGTCGCACCCCTGGGGCCTCGTCTTCATGCCCGGCGGCGACATGCTCGTCACCGAACGCCCCGGCCGCGTCCGCGTCCTTCGCAACGGCGTCCTGGACCCCGCGCCCGTAGCCGATCTCTCCAAGCTCTCCGTAGACGTTCTCTTCGACATCGCCCTCCATCCCAAGTTCGCCGAGAACGGCTGGGTCTACCTCACCTACATGAAGAAGGGCACCAACCCCACAGGGAAAGGCTACTGGGCCACCACCGCGTTAGCGCGCGGCAAATGGGACGGCAAGTCCGTCACCAACGTCGCCGACATCTTCGTAGCCGACGCGTGGCAGGATGCGCAGGGTAGCGACGCCTCGCGCGTCGCCTTCGCCCCCGATGGCAAGCTGTTCATGAGCTCGTCGCATCGTCGTAACTCCGAGGCTCCGCAAAGCGCGAATTCGCACATCGGCAAAGTCCTGCGACTCAACGACGACGGCAGCGTTCCGAAGGACAATCCGTTCGTCGGCCAGGCCGGCAAGAAGCCCGAGGTCTATTCGATGGGCCACCGCACCGTGCTCGGCCTGACCTTCCATCCCACCACCGGCGAGCTATGGGAAACCGAAAACGGCCCGCAAGGCGGCGACGAAGTGAACATCATCAAGCCCGGCAAGAACTACGGCTGGCCCGTCGTCACCTTCGGCCGCGACTACGACGGCAAGCGCCTCTCCACCGCACAAGGCCGCGCGGAATTCGAATTGCCGGAGTTGTTCTGGGTCCCGAGCGTGACCGCGTCCGGCATCGCCTTCTACACCGGCGACAAAATCCCCGCCTGGAAGGGCAATCTGTTCCTAGGCTCGATGACCGTAGGCCGCATCGGCGGCACCGGCAACGTCCAGCGCGTCGCCTTCAATGAGAACGGCGAACAGAAACGCGAGACGCTCTTCCAGGACCTCCACCAGCGCTTCCGCGACGTCCGCCAAGGCCCCGACGGCTTGCTCTATTTCCTAACCGACGAAAACGACGGAGCGATTTTGAAAGCCGATCTGGTCAAGTAAGCTTCGCGCACACCAGATGCCCACTACGAGCCACGATTGTGGCTCGCTTCGCCAGATACCGATCGAACGTCGCCGCGTCCACCACCCACACCTGAGCGATCGGTTCCGCCAACGCATTCTCAAACGCAGGAGCATCCGTTAAGATCCACATCGTCCGTTCCCCGTACCACTGAATCTGCCCCGTTTCATCAAAGCGCGCTTGCCCACCGTCGTAGAACACGAACCGCTCTTTCTTGCCCGTCACGCTCTTCACCGCAGCCGCAATCGGTTTGATCTCCTCCGCATGCAGAGTCACCGGCGGAAACATCGCGATCCCCAAGCCCACAATCACAGCAGCCGGAGCGAGCACGTTCAGCCCCGTCCGCAAGTACTTCTCGGGGACCCATTTCATCAACCCCACCGCCGCAATGATCGAGAACGCCGGATACGCAGGCAACAGATAGCGCAGCACGCGACTTCCGCCCACTGAACACGCCACAAACATCACGATGCACCACACGTAGAGCACCCGCAGCCGCTTGTCCCGGAGCCACAAGCCACCAAGAAGGAACGGCAGCCACGGCCAATAGGACCCCGCAAGGTCTTTCGCGTAGTCATACGCACCTGTGAAGCGCCGATATCCCTCAAGATCCCCGCTAATTTTGTCGCTCAAGAAATTCGACTGCACAGTCCAAAAGAAGTCGCCGTAGGTGTTCCACTGATTCGCGTACCACGCCGTAATCGGCAAGCAAGCCACCGCGATCGCGAGCGCGGGCTTCCAACCGCGCCATAGCAACAACAGCGTGAGCGGCACTGCGAATCCGACAACCCCGCGCGTCAGCAGCGCGAACGCTGTCAGGATGGCGACCACCACATACTGTTCGCCCACCCACGCACAGACCGCCGCGAGAAACAAAAACGTGAACGGAACATCCGTCATCCCGTGCGAGGTGTACTTAATGAAGTACGGCGTCGCGAGCATCACCAGCATCGCGAGCAACGCCGCCTGCTCATCCTTCAAAATCCGCCGAGCCAACCAAAACACCAACAGAACCGTCCCCACGCCGCACAACGCCGACGGGAGCCTGGCCAAGAAGTCCGAGAATCCAAAGACGCTGAACAACGCCGCTTGCATCCACACAAATCCAGGAGGATGCTCGAGCGCAGGAAACCCGTTGCTCTGAATGTTGATCCAGTCCCCCGACTGCACGATCACCTTGGAAATGTGCGCGTACACCGCATCGTCGTAGCCTGCAAGATCGCCCTTCCGAACAGGCGCAACCAGCAGCAAAACCGATGCGATTGCGAGACACCAAAATTGTAAGCGCGCGTTCAACTTTCCAAGGATACAATGGAAGGTTGCAATTCGAGCCTCTCTACTACGCCGAACGTCTCAAGATCGTGAATCCCGAGGGCGACGTCGCCCTGTGTACGCTTTGGTCTAAAGTCGACTCCGCAATCAAAATCCTGGAAGAGGCCGGCGTCGATCTCGCTCCGGCGACCTCGCGCCTGTCCCTGGCAACGAATCTCTACGGCAACGGTCTACCGCAGATGCTGCGCAATCTGCTTCACAACCCGCAAATCCGCCGCATCGTCATCGTCGGCAAGAATCTTTCCGGCTCACGCGAGTGGCTGCTGAACTTTTTTGAGCGCGGCCTGGAAGAAGTAGAATTCCTCGGAGCGAAAGCCCACCGTATCCGCAACACACAGCGCACCATCGACGGCCTCGTGCTGCCCGAACACTTCGCGTCGAAAATCGAATTCACCGTCTTCGGCGACGTTGGCGATCCGGCAACGAAAGCAGGCTTGCGCGCATACTTCGACGCGCTGCCCGCCTTCGAGCCGACCACCGTCGCGCGCGTCGAACCGCCGCCGATTCCCGAGCCCACCGTCACTCGCTTCCCCACCGAAGCCCGCGCAACCACCTTCGTGCGCGACACGCCGATGGAAGCTTGGACCGAGCTCATCTTCCGTCTCTACCGCTTCGGCCACCGCAATCTGGTCGCGAAGAAAGGCACGCAGGAAGGCCGCGTCGAACTGCAAAACGTCAAGATCGTGGTCACCAAGCCGGTCGAAGAATCCGACGCGACGCTGCAACAATACGGCTTCGGCCTTGCGAAATTTCAAGGCTACCAGCAGCGCATTCTCGACCCCGTGAAGCCCGCCGATCTTGGCTATACCTACGGCAACCGCCTGCGCGGGTATTTCGAGCACGACGGCAAGCTCGTCGATTCCCTGGTCATCGCCGGCGACCGCCTGCGCGCCAAGCCCGACTCGCGCCACGCTTACATCAGCCTGTGGGACAACAGCCGCGATCTGCCCGAAGGCAGCGACACGCCGTGCTTCGTCACGGCCTTCTTCAGAAAGTTTGAGGGCAAACTCACCCTCACAGCGACGTTCCGAGCCCATAATGCGATGGAAGCCTGGCCCGAGAATCTGTACGGCCTGATCGCGATCCAACGTTTCGTCTGCGAACGCGCAGGAATGGAGCCCGGTCCCATCACCGTCGTCAGCCACTCCATCAGCATCGACGTTCCGTCTTTGGAGAAGGCGAAGAAGATCGCCGACGGTAAGGAGTCAGACGAAGTCATCGACACCAACGGCAAACTCGGCCCACGCTTCGACCCTAACGGGGAATTCACAACAACCTTCGACCGCTCCACGTGGGAACTGATCGTCGAGCACTCCTTTGACGGCATGAAGATCCACGAGTATCGCGGCAAGTCGGCCGAAGAACTCGAACGCCAACTCGCCCGCGACGTTGCCGTCTCTGAAATTTCTCACGCCCTCTACTTGGGCCGCGAGATCGCTCGCAAAGAGATGGAAATGAAGAAGGCCAAAGCAGCGGAATGATCGCCCTCTTCGACATCGGCTCCACTCTGATCGACGGCCCTCCCTACGGCCCCGCGCGGCGCCTGGCTGAGATGCTGGGCCTCGATAAACCCGCCGTGGCCACTCTTGAACGTCTGCTCTTCCGCACTCCGTCCGAAAGTCCAGAGCACCTCGCGCAGCATATCGCCGAAGGCACCGGCATCTCGCAAAGCCAAGCCGAGGAAGCCTGCAGCAAACTCTGGAACGCGCAACTCACTGAAGCCTACGTGCTCCCCGGAGCACTTGAAGCCGTCGCCCGTCTGCGATCCGCGGGCATCCCGCGAGCTTACCTCTCCAACATCTGGCCGCCGTTCTACGAACACTTCCATCAATCGTTCGTGACCGAGGCCGAGAACCCACAATTCCTGTCCTTCCAGATGGGCCTCAGCAAACCCGACAAGGCATTCTTCCACGCCGCCCTCAAAGAGCTGAACGTCCCAGCGAGTGAGATCGTCATGATCGGCGACACTTACAAGAACGACATTCTGCCTGCCATCGAGCTCGGCATGAAAACCATCTGGGTCCTGCACCGACCTGAAAAAGAAACCGCCGCGCTGGTCGACGTTCTGAACGGCACCGCGCCTCGCCCGAACCTAACGTTACACTCCATCCGCGACTTGCAACCGGAACACATCCAATGAAAATCCAGAAGTACGAACTGCTGCCTGAGAGCGAACTGCTCGCCCGACTGAAGAAGACGCGCCTGCGTGGCTTCGACCGAGCCGAGGTTTATCGCGACGCTTCTCTCGAAGTCGCGAGCGTCGACACCAACGACCTCACGCCCGCGCAGCGTTATGTCTTGGCGGACGGTGTACAAACGATTCTCGATGTGGCGGATGCGTTTGAACCTATGGGTGTCGACGTGTTTGCACTTCGAGGCGCACTGCTCTTCTGGCCCGAAGGAGCGGACTTGGGCGAAGCGCCGATCCCATTCCTTCCGCCTGTGATTGAAGAGTCCACGGAGGCCGATGGCGGCAAAGTGCTGCTCATTAATGACGGCATCCATCGTGTTTACGCCGCGCGCAAGCGTGGTCGGAAACTAAACGTCGTCCTTGCGCGCAACGTCCCGGCTGAGTATCCGTATTACGCTTACGCTCTGCCCGACGGGTGGCAGCAGGTGGTTGAACTTGCGGAGTTGACGGAAGGCTTTCAGAAGAAGGCCTACCGCAACCCCGACAACTACAAGGCTCTCTTTCGCGACTTTAACGAGATCTTTGAAGGGATCCAGAAGCAGCGGCAGCGCACGAATCCGGACCACCTGAAGGCTTGAAGCGCCTGTCCGCTTCCTTACGGTCGCGGCTCTTTTTGCAAGGAGCCGCCATGCGTAAGCATGCGGACAGACGCTGCTGCCTACGCCGCCACTTCCAACGAGGCCCGCGCGCCGCGAGCCTCGAGCACCAACAGTGTAAGATCGTCTTCGGGGGCCGTGCCGCCGAGGAACGCGCGGTAGTCCTTCAGGATCTCCTGCCGAGCCTCTTCTGCCGAAGAACCCGTGCAACGCGCCAGCGCTGCTTCCAGGCGATCTTCTCCGAACTCTTCGCCATCCGCATTCGCCGCTTCGACAATTCCGTCCGAATAGAGCACCAGCAAATCGCCATGCTTGAAGTCGATACTACCCTGCTCAAAGCGCGACTGCGGCAACAACCCGAGCACCGGACCCGTCGAATCGAGCTTCACGATTTTGCTCTGGCGAACCACAAATCCCGGGCAATGTCCCGCGCTCACGTAGGTCAACCGCGCCCGAGCCGGATCATACGCGCCCCAGAACAAGCTCGCGAACTTCGCGCTCGCGCTGCTGTTGCACAACATTGTGTTCAACTGCTTGGCGAAGGCTTCGTGCGTCGTCTGGTCGCGATACCAAGCGTTCGACCGCACGGCACCCTGGATCATTCCCATCAACAAGGCTGCGGGCAACCCCTTTCCGGAAACGTCGCCGAGCGAGAACGCCACGCGCCCGTCAGCCGTGGTGAAGACATCGTACAAATCCCCACCCACTTCCAACGCCGGCAGGAATTCCGCGGCGACGTGAATATTGGGGATGGCGACGTCGGCCGACGGCATCAACTGGTTCTGCACCGCGCGGCCCTGTGCCAACTGCTGTTCCCAGCGTTTCGCACGCATGTGATAGCGAGTCCGAATGCCGATCGAGACCACCGCTCCCAGCAACGCGAGCGCAGCCGCGCCATTCAGGATGAGATTTGTTTCCGCCGGCGCAGGACCAGAAGGCGGCTGCCGACGGTTGGTCGAAGTCGAATTCGCAAAGCGAGCCTGTAGCCTCGCCTGCATATCGGAAAAGTGGACGTATTGCGACCCCGCGTTCCATGCCACCAGCAGCGCGAGCAGCGCTCCTAGCATCAACATCACCTGATTGGTTCGGGTCTCAACGGTCGTCATAACGTCTCCTTACACAAGAGGAGACGCCACCGAAATCCCGATTGGCTACACGTAGGTACTTGATTTAACGGCGACTTTACAAACCTAACTATTTGCTAACAGAGGTGTAGAGTGCCTGTGTGCCGCTGGCGCCATTCAGCTTGAACGTCAACGGAATCGCATTCCCGGAGACCTGCGGCACTACGACGTTGATCTGGTACAACCCCAGCGTGCCCGGAGCCAGGCCCGCATACGTCACCGTGGCCGCCGTATCGCCAAAGTAGATCTGAAGCGGCATCACCACGGAGTTCGCGTTGCGAACAATCTCGCCCGCCGCGAGGTTCGGTGCGACTGAGCCGAATCCAATCCCGTAGAGTGTAACCGTGTCACCCGCGCGAATGCTTGCGCCCGAAGGGCTGGCGACCGATCCGTCCGCTAAAATCACACCCGCGTATTGCTTGCCACCAGCCTGAAGCGAAGAAGGGGCGAACAAGCCCGGCTCGACATCATTCACGGTTACCTTGTAGGCGGTGCTCGCGCCGATGGCGCTCTTCACCACCACTTCATGCACACCCGCCGTCAGCGTATCGGGAACCTGCACGTTCACCTGCCCGGGACTGACGTAGGAAACGAACGCTGGCTGCCCGCCAATGGTCACAGAGGTGCCCGCGAGCGAAGTCGGGGCCTTGCCCTCGACGAAGTCGCTGGAGGCCCACTCGCGCTTGCCCTGGGCCAGATTGGAGCCGTAGATTTCCATCCATGAGCCACGCGCCGCGCTGCTGAATCCACCAAACGCACTGGAACTCACCACGCCGTTCTGATTGATGGCCGGCGATTGCGGGATGGGAGTCAACTGGCGGATGCGTTGGTTATCCGTATCCAGCACCAAATATCCACCCGAGCCATCAGAGATCACCGCGCGCGGATAGCGCAATAGAGCCAGTGAAGCGAGACCACCATCACCCGCATCGCCAAAAAAGCCAGCCCCGGCGATCGTGCGGATTACCTTGTTCTCCGTTACCATGCGGATGCGGTTATTCAGGGAATCCGCGATCAAGACATTGCCCGAGGCATCCACAAACACCCCGCGAGGATAGTTGAGCGAAGCCGACGCAGCCTGTCCGCCATCACCTTTAAAGGCGGCAGTGCCGTTGCCCGCGACCGTGGACGCGATTCCCGCCGTCAATTTCCGGATGCGGTGATTGAACGTATCCGCAACATAAAGGTTGCCCGCGCTGTCCAGCGCGACGCTCTCGGGATAGTAAATGGGAGCCTGATCGCCCGGCTTGCCGTCACCATCGTAGCTCGGCTGCCCGGTTCCAAATACGGTGGAGATCTTGCCATCCGTCGTAATCTTACGGATGCGGTGATTCTGGGTGTCCGCGACGTAGATATTGCCAGCGCTATCGACAGCCAAGCCCGTCGGCAAATTCAACAAAGCATCCACCGCGTTCCCGCCATCGCCGCCGAAACCTTGCACGCCTGTGCCTGCAATCCTGGTAACGGTCCCGGTGGTGCTCACCTTGCGGATCATCATATTCAGCGAGTCCGAAAAATAGATATTGCCCGCCGCGTCAACCGCCACGCCGTAAGGAGAGCTGATCAGCGCCGTAGCCGCCGCCGTTCCGTCCGCGCTGAACCCTCTAGTTCCCGTGCCCGCCACCGTGCGAATGATGCCGTCGGTTTGCACTGTACGAATGCGGATGTTGAAGGTGTCTGCAATGTAGAGCGTGCCCGAAGCTGACCGCGTGATCGCCGTTGGGAAATTTACCTGCGCCAGGTTCGCCGCCGCCGCGTCTCCAGAGAAACCGGCCGTGCCGATTCCGACCACTGTGTTGATCGTGAACGCCTGCTGCGCTTGGCATAGAACCGCTGCGGACGCAAAAGTCACAACAAAATTGCGAAAACTGGGAAATGTCATGGGAACTTGGAGACTCTTGTTTATTGTAAGTCAGTGAGACGCCAGTAAACACTTGCAAGTTCCCAGCCATAATCTTTGCCCGATCTTCTCCCTTCCGAAAGCGGCATGGGATAATGAAGGTCCTTCCACCATGGGTCGCATCCGGATTCTCTCCGACAACGTCGCCAACAAGATCGCTGCGGGCGAAGTCGTCGAACGGCCCGCCAGCGTCGTCAAGGAACTGCTCGAAAATTCGCTCGACGCCGGAGCCACGGAAATTCGCATCGAAGCCGAAGCCGGCGGCCGCAAACTGATCCGCATGCAGGATAACGGCATCGGCATGATGCGCGACGATGCGTTGCTGGCCTTCGAACGTCACGCCACCAGCAAACTGAATGACGTGAAGGACCTGCTTTCCATCGCGACTCTGGGGTTCCGCGGCGAAGCGCTACCATCCATCGCATCCGTATCGCGCTTGCTGCTCGAAACCCGTGCGCGCGGCGAACAATCCGGCACTGCGGTCGAGATCGCCGGAGGCAAACTACTCCGCTGCGACGAAGCCGCGCTCGCCGAAGGCACCACCATCACGGTCCGCGATCTTTTCTTCAACGTTCCGGCGCGTAAGAAATTCCTGCGCAGTGAGCCGACGGAAATCTCGCACCTCGCCTCGCTGGTCACGCACTACAGCTTGGCTCACCCGCAGAAGAGCTTCCAGCTTCGCCATAACCAAACGGACCTGCTCAACACCACGCCCGTTGCCACCCTGCGGGAGCGCGTGTTCCAAGTCTTCGGCAGCCAAATCCTGGACGAACTAGTGGATCTGGGCGATCTCTCGCGCAACCTCGCGATCCCGATGGAGCCGGATGAAGCGCCGCTTACACGGCATTTCCGGTTGCGCGGCTTCGTCAGCGGACCGCAGGTCCAGAAGCTGAACCGCAATTCGATTTACCTGTTCGTCAACGGTCGCCTGATCCGAGACAAGCTGCTGCTGCACGCCATCTCCGCGGCGTATCACAACCTGATGCCGCCGGCCTGTTTCCCCTTCGCGCTGCTGTTCCTTGATTGCGACGCCGAAGAAGTCGACGTCAACGTGCATCCTTCGAAAACTGAAGTTCGTTTCCGCCACGGATCTGTGGTGCACGATTTCGTACGCGATTCGGTCCGCGAAGTTTTGATGGCGCAACGGCCTGTCTCGCGCATCCCCGAACTGACCGCGCCGCAAGCCGGAGTGAATTTGCCGTATTCGGAATTTAGCCAGCGCATGGAAAATATGAGCTTCGATGCCGCCTTTCCACCCGCGCCCGAGTCCGGTCACGTCCCCGAGTTCGTCCTGCGTAACACGGTCTCTCCCGCGCCGCGATTCGATTTCGTCGAGCCCTCAGGCACTGGTTCTTCCGGCTTCACCGAATCCGTCCCGAAACTCGCGGTCCCCGAAACGCATGGGCCTCTGTTCCCCGGCGCGCACATCCCTGAACCCGAGAGCCTTGAGGCGTTGCGCGACCTCCGCCCGCTGGGGCAGATTCACGAAAGCTTCATCATCGCTGCCGGCCGTGACGGCCTGTGGATCATTGACCAGCACGTCGCCCACGAGCGTATTTTGTTTGAACAAGTTCTCGCGCAGCGCTCCAAGGGAGCCGTCGAGAGTCAGCGGATGCTGCTGCCGTTGGTCATTACGGTCAGCCCTGCGCAACAACTCGAGTACGCGCGCATCGCCGAAGAACTGGACGCCCTGGGCTTTGAAACCGAGCCCTTCGGCAATCGCACCATTGCCATCAAAGCCGCGCCCGCCGGCGTCAGCGGCCCTGATATCGAACGCGTCATCTTTGAGATTCTCGAAATCTCCGAACGAGAACTGCGCAAAGCCTCGCTCGACGAATCTCGCGCCGCCATGGCCGCGACGATTGCCTGCCGAGCGGCGATCAAGATCAACATGAAGTTGGACTTCGCGAAAATGGACTGGCTCCTCAAGACGCTCGCGACGACTTCCTGCCCGATGAGCTGCCCGCACGGCCGCCCCATCGCCCTGCGCTATTCCACGCGCGACATTTTGAAAAGTTTTCATAGGATCTAATGCGTACTCTTCTCTTCTTACTTACAACTTCCATCGCGTTTTCGCAGACCACGCCAACCCCGCTTAGCCCCATCACGCCGTCGCAACGCTTGAAGTGGGCCGTGTATTCTTCCGTCGGGCCACCCAGCATCGCAGCGGGCGCGATCACCAGCGCCTACTCCACCTGGACCAACAGCCCTCGCGAATACGGGCCGCATTGGGATGGCTACGGCAAACGAATCGGACTGCGGCTCACAGGCGCGGCTACCAGCACCTTGATGGAAGCTGGTGTCGGTTCGCTGTGGGGCGAAGATCCGCGCTACCGCCGAGCCACCGTGACCGGCGCCAAGAACCGCATCTGGTATGCGGTGAAGACGGCGTTCGTCGCCTATGATCGCAACGGCAAAGCGATGCCCGCCTACGCGCGCTTCATCGCGATTCCGTCGAGCAATGTGATCAGTAATGCGTGGCGCCCCGATAGTCAGCGGACGGTGGGGGACACCACGGCTCGCATCGGCCTCGGATTCCTCAGCCGCATCGCGGCGAACTCCTTCTCGGAGTTCATGCCCGACATTCGCCGCAAGTTCCGCAAAAAGTGATACAGTAGCCGCGTGAAACGGCTCTTTCTGGCTGCGTTGATCGCAGCATCGGCATCCGCGCAATGGCTGAACTTTCCGACGGCAGGAATTCCGCGCACTGCGGATGGTAAGCCTGACCTCACAGCTCCTGCACCTAAAGACGCGAAGGGGAAACCGGCGCTTGGCGGTATCTGGCATCGCATCCCACCGTCCGGGACTCCCACAGGCGCGAACTTCGGCAACACCGTCACCTACTACATGCCTGCGGGAGCTACCGTTCCACTACAGCCCTGGGCAGCCGAACTTCTGCAACAGCGACGCTTCGGCGCGCTCGGCGCAGGCCGTCCATCCGAACGCTGCTTGCCGCATGGCGTCCTCGGGAGCGTGCTTCCCAACATTCCTTTCAAGATCGTGGAAACGCCTGGCCTCACATTGATCCTGACCGAGCAACTCGCGCAATTTCGTCAGATCTTCACTGACGGGCGCAGCTTGCCCGCTGACATGCAGCCAGCTTGGTTCGGCTACTCCGTCGGCCACTGGGAGGGCGAGACGTTCGTCATCGAAACTGCGGGTTTCAACGACCAAACATGGCTCGACGACAGTGGCCATCCGCACACCGAGGCCATGCGCACGCAGGAGCGCTTTCGTCGCACCGATTTTGGGCACATGACGTTGGAAGTTATTGTGGACGATCCCAAGGCTTACACCAAGGCTTGGTCCGTGACGATCCCGTTGGGGCTGATGCCGGACACGGAGCTGATTGAAGATGTCTGCGACAACGAGAAGGACGCGGTCCACAACGCTGGTAAGTAGCTAGTTTGCTCACGGAGGTGTCGAGACGAGTCTCGACACGGCACGCACGAGTGCGTGCGCTACTAGAGCTCGTGCGCCACGCGCACCCGCGCGAGTTCTGCAACACTCCAGGCTTGCGCCGGACAACCTCGTGGGTAACGCGGCTCATCGCCGTCGTAAATTTCCGCGATGGAACCGAGGCAGCCGTGTCGCGTTGCTTCCCTCTCCAACCCGCGAACCAAATTGTTGCATAACTCCAGGGTCTCCGGCGTTCGCCCAAACGCGGTGAGATAAGCGTCCACGTATGGCCCCATCAGCCACGGCCACACGGTGCCTTGGTGATAGGCACCGTCGCGATCCACAGGCCCGCCCTCATAGCGAGAAACATATTCGTGATCCGCTGGATCCAAGGTCCGCAGCCCGACGGGCGTGAGCAGCTTGGTCGAGACGACACGCATTACGGCCTGCTGCTGCGCGCGATCCAGCAAGTCATACGGCAGACTCACCGCGAAAATCTGGTTGGGCCGCAGCTTGTTCACCGGACCATCCGGCGTCAGCACATCAAACAGGCACTCCCGCAGCGGATTCCAAAACTTCGCGCGGAAGCTATCGCGAACGCGCGCCGCCGCTGTCGCGTATTCTTCGATGCCCGGCTCGTCACCCATCTCGACGCTCCATTCCGCCATCGAACACAGTGCGCCATGCCACAGCGCGTTGATCTCCACGGGCTTGCCGTGCCGAGGCGTCACCACCCAATCGCCGACCTTCGCATCCATCCACGTCAGCTGTGTACCCGGCGATCCCGCGTTCAACAGCCCATCGCCGGGATCGACGCCAATGCCATACCAAGTCCCACGCATGTGCCAAGTGATGATCTCTTTGGCCGCCGGATAAAACGTATCGCGGAGAAATGCTCTATCGCCGCCCGCCGCCAGCCATTGCCGCATGGCTTGAAACATCCACAACGTGGCATCGGCGGTGTTATATTCGATCGCCTCTCCTGCATCCGGGAACCGATTCGGAATGATGCCGTTGTCCATGTGCCCCAGAAAACATTCCAGGATCTCGCGCGCCTCGTCGAGCTTACCGGGGGTGATCAGCAACCCCGGCAAGGCGATCATCGTGTCGCGACCCCAATCAGTGAACCACGGATAGCCCGCGATGATCGTCGGCCAGCCGTCCGCACGCCGCACGATGAACGGATCGGCTTTCGCGCTCGGCGGATCACAAGCGTCTGTTCCATCGATCGACGCACAGATCGAAGTCCACTCGCCCGCCTGCAACGCCAGCGTCCATACACCCGGAGTGAACAAGTCCTCGCGGAAGTCGAGCCCGCGGTCTAGCTCTTCCAGATACTCAATGTTGTTATACCAATGCGTATCTTCCGTGAAACTCCCGGCACATCGAAATTCCAATTCCGGCAAGCCCTGCCGCACATCCGGGCGCGAGTGCGACAACGAGTGATAGTCCCGATAGGCCAGGAACGGCCTCACCCGTAGAGTCGCGGAAACGTTCGCGCGATAACGCAGCACCACCGCCTGCCGACCCGGGACTAGATACACCTGCTTCTCAAGTGCGTGGCCGTCGATCGAATATCGCCACGTCGCACACGGGTCAGACTCGAAGGACTCGAGATTCTCATACCCTCGCGGAGCTACCACGCCGGGGTACTGGCACGCCCCTAGCTCAAACACGCGGCCGTCGATCTGAACCTCTTCGTCCACCCGAGAGAGCAAGACGAATCGCTCTACCGGCGGGTTGAGCGACGCGGTCAACAGCGCGTGATAGCGGCGCGTGTTCACACCCGCCACCGTGCCCATCGCGAAGGCGCCGGTGCCATTGGTTTCCAGCCATTCCAGTCGCGAGGATTGCTCGAAATCGCGGCAGACGGGGGTGGTGACAGCAGGCATAGAGCCGTTACTTCTTAATGTCGCGGTGATTCTCTTTTACACGATAACCGGCACTTGCGAGGCGCTTCCGGATGTCACTTGCCATCATCACGCTGCGATGGTGGCCTCCGGTGCAGCCGAAGGAAATCGTGAGGTAGTTCTTCCCTTCGCCGATGTAATGCGGCATGAGGTACACCAGCAGGTCGGAGATGCGTTCGATAAATTCCTGCGTCTGCGGGAAGCTCCGGATGTAGCGAGCCACCGCTGCATTCTTGCCGGTCTTCTCTTTGAACGCGGGGATGTAGTTCGGATTCGGCAAGAAGCGCACGTCGAACACCAAGTCGCTCTCCGGAGGAATGCCATGACGGAAACCGAAGCTGTTCACCTGGATCAGCAGCCCAGCGGCTTTCTTACGATCCGCTCCGAAGATGGAGTGGATGGTCTCGCGCAACTCATGCACGTTGTAGTTGCTGGTATTGATGATCGGATCGGCGAGCTTGCGGATGGGCTCCAGCCGCTCGCGCTCCAGCCGAATGTTGGCCGCGACGCTTTGCTTGGTCCCCAGCGGATGAGGCCGCCGCGTCTCACTGAAGCGGCGCTGCACAACCGCGTCGTCGGCTTCGAGGAACAGGAGCCTGGCCGGAACCTGTCGCGCGATGCGTTTATAAAGCGCGGGTAGACGTTCCAACGCCGAGCCTTCGCGAACATCGACAACGAGCGCCGCTCGCCGGATGTTCGGAGCGCTCTTAGTGAGCTCCGCAAACTTGGGGATCAAGTCGATCGGCAAATTGTCGACCGAGTAATACCCTAAATCCTCGAACGCCTTCAGCACCGTCCCCTTCCCCGATCCGCTGAGGCCCGTGATGATCACGAGCTCCGTGTTGGCAACGGGCTGGGGTGGCGGCGGCATGTCTACGATTCTACGAGATCGAAATGCCCGTCGGAGCGGCGGATCAAGATGTGGAGGTTCTCGGTCTCCGCGCACCGGTAGATGATGTGCGTGCCCGTGCCGATCAAGCGCACCGCCTCGTCCAGCATCAGAGGCTTCTTCTTGGCAACGGCCTTGAATACTTGCGGAACAAATACCTTTGGAACGATCTCTTCGGGTGGCGTTAAGGTGGGCTTCGGTTGGCGGCGGTGCGTCGCGCGCCACTTGGTCCGCGCCTTCACGGCCTGCGCGTCCAATTTCTCGAGCGCCGCCGACATCGCTTTGAACAGGTCCTCGCTCGTGCCCAGACCAACGAACTGGTGGTCGTAATAGTGCACGGTGACTTCGGCGCGATACGTCCTCTTCTGCTGGCTGAGGATCACATGGGCTTTGTGCTCGCCATGAGAATCGAGCAGTTTGGCTAGCTTCGCGAACTTCGCGTCTACTTTTGCTTGAACTTTTTCAGGTAAATCGTGGTGAATTCCGGTGTAGGTGACTTGCATGAATGTCTTTTGCGGTGGCACGGCGTTACTCGCGTGACCGCCGCTGATGGGTGGAGGGGATGCGCATGTCTTCGCGGTACTTGGCTACGGTACGGCGCGTGACGTCGATCCCTTCGCTCTGCAACCGCTCCGTGATTTGTTCGTCGGTCAGCGGGTGCGCGCGGTCTTCCTCTTCGATCATTTTCTTAACACGACGCTTCAACAGCAGCAGCGGCGTCGCGCCACCGCTCGGGCCTTGCACCGCTTCGGAGAAGAAGTAGCGCAGCTCATAAACGCCTTGCGGCGTGTGCGCGTACTTGCTCGAAACCGCGCGGCTGACCGTGGAAGGATGGACGCCGATCTCTTCCGCGATTTCTTTGATCATCATCGGCTTCAGATGTTCCAAGCCGTGCTCCAAAAAATCGCCCTGGCGTTCCACGATGCAGCGGCACACACGCAGAATTGTCTGCTTGCGCTGTTCGATGTTTTTCATCAGCTGGATCGCGCTGGCGTAGCGTTCCTTGACGTAGTTGCGAACGTCCTTGTCCGGCTCGTGCACGCGGTCGATCATCTTGCGATATTGCGGGTTCAGCCGCAACTGCGGGATGTCGTCGTCGCTGACTTGGATGATGTAGTCTTCGCCGTCTTTGTAAATGTAAACGTCCGGCTCCACCACGCGAGCACCGGGACCCGAATAACGCAGGCCCGGCCGCGGATCCAGATGCCGAATCACGTCGAGCGCGATGTGAACATGCTCGATCGGGCGTCGCAAAACTTTCGCGAGTTCCTTGGTCTGGCGCGTCTCGACCAGCTTCAGGTGAGTCTCGATGATGTTCCAGGCGAGCCCGCCCTTAGCGTTGCGGCTTTCCAGTTGCAGCAGCAGGCATTCGCGCAAGTCGGCCGCGCCCACGCCCGATGGGTCCAGCGTTTGCACCACGCGGATCGCTTCCAGCACGTCTTCGACGGTGTGCTGACCCTCGGTCACCATGTCCTCGGGCGTCGAAAGCAGGTAGCCGTTTTCGTTCAGGTTGCCGATCACACCCTCGGCTGCATCGCGGACGTTCTCAGAAAGTGCGACCAACGCGAGTTGCGAGTGGAGATGGTCGGCCAAGGTGACCGGCGAGGAAAGGAAGGTTTCGAAGGAGGGCTTGTCGCTGGTCTCGGCTGCCGGAGTTTTGAAGCCAGGGTCCAGGTAGTCGTCGAAATAGGAGCCGAAGTCGATTTCGTCGAACGGATCGCTGGTCGCCGGGGTTTCCAGGGACTCGGTGGCTCCGCCTGCCGCCTCTTGGAGCGCAGTCTCGGCTGCGGATACTCCCGCGGCCGGCTCGCTCTCTGTCAGGTAGCCCGCGTCGCTATCCGGAGCTCCTGGGGTGACGTCCAAAATGCCTTGGTCAGCCGGGTCGCCCGCCCGCTCGGCTTCGAGCAACGGCTGGAGTTCTTCGGGGGAAAGCTCCTCGGTCCCGTCGGTACTCTCTTCGAGGACGGGATTTTCCGCGATCTCCGCAGTGATCATGTCCTTCAATTCCAGTCGGTTCAGCTGTAGCAAGCTGACCATCTGGACCAATCCAGGGGTGAGGATTTGCTTCTGTTGGACTCGGACTTGAAGCCTTGGAGACAGCGAACTCATGGCACTTCTCTCAGTCTAACATCGGCGCTAGGCCAAAGACCGGATTTAGCGCCACTTTACGGCGACGCGGTTCAGTGGGGGAGAGGCCGCGGCAGGGGCAGGGGCAGGTGCGACCGGGGAAGGTGAGGCTGCGGGTGCGACGCTGGCGGTTGGCCTCGGGGCGCTCGGCGACGCCTTTTTTACTTTGATATTGTTGACCACCCGCCGCGCACCCGAGGATTTCGCCATCCTGGTGGCGGCTCCCTTGTGCTGGGCGATGGCCGTCGAGCCTTCCCAATATACGACCCCGCCCTTGACTTTGGCCGTAAACCCGTCTTTGCCGACCACGGATTTTGCCAGCCGGTCGTGAATTTGAGCCTCGATTTGAGCGTCTGTGGCTGGAGGGGCCTGAGCCATGGCTCCAATGGCAATCGTGAGGAGGAGAAGGAAACGCAGCATCGTACCCAATTGGTGCGATCGCGGCCCGCTTATTCTCAGCCCATCCTGATCAACCCAGAAAGTCGAAGAGTGTGGTCCGAGGTAGTTGCGCCCGCGAAGTGAGCGCCGCCTGCTGTTGGATTTGGCCCTGATTCAGCTGCAAAATGGCCTCCGTCGCGTCGGCGTCTTCCAGGCCCCCAATCTGGGTCTTCAATTGCAGCTCCAGGGTTTGTCCGAATTCCTTCGCGCTGCTGATTTTGTTCTGAAAACTGCCATGCGAGGCCAGGGCGCTATTGAGGTGGTCACTGACCGTGGTCATCCCGTCCATGGCAGCGCGGATCGCCGCTTCGTCGTTGGCGTTCAAGGCATCCCGCAAGGCGGATAGGGAGGCGAAGACATTGGCCCCAGGGGTGGAGGAATCGAAAATCTCCTGAGCGGTCTGCGCGACCTGGAACGTGGTCCCGTTTGGATGTTGCACCAGCCGACTCGAATTCGCGCCTAAATAGGAGCTTACCGGGGTCGGGAGGGAAAGATCGATGGTGTAAGGAACTTGATGATCGGCGTCGCCTGAGAAAACATAGCGCCCTTCGACCTGGGTGCCGGCGAGGCCCGCCAGTTGCTCCATGATGGAGCCTATTTCCTGCGCCGTGACCGCCCGCCCCGAGGCCGTCTGCGTTCCGGTGACGCCTTGCGCCGCGAGCGTCCTGGCCCTCTCGAATAACTGGACTGAACTTTGGAGCGCCTGCTCGCCGGCGTCGACCTCGGCAGAAACCCGGCCGAGATTCGACTGGATCTGCTGCGCCCCGGCCAAGCTCGCCCGGGCGTTCAGCAGCGTCGACACCTGATCGGGATCGTCCGACACCCGAGCCATGCGGACGCCTGTGGAAAGCTGCCGCTGGGCACGATTCATTCGCTCCGAGACGCGGTTCAGATTGTTGAGAAATAACTGGTCGGATGGTCTGAGGGAGGAGATCATAAGCTACCGAATAATATTCATGACCGATTCGGTCAGGTCGTTGATGACGCTGATCAGCTTGCCCACCGCCTGATAGGCCTGTTGGAATTGCAATAGTTTGGCGGCTTCTTCATCGAGCGATACGCCGGTGGTCTCCTGGCGGAACTGCCGCGCCTGCGCGAGTGTGTCCTGATACTGGGATTGTTCGTTGCGGGCGTTGGCCACGTCGCGGCCGACTTTCGCGCCCAAGGCACCGAAGGCCTGGGACAAGGTGAACCCGCCTGCGACAGGCGCTCCGGATAGTTGCGCTAGTGCGATGGCGTTCCCGTTGCCCCCCGGCGAATTGGCGAACGCCGCGGCAATCTGGTCCGGCACCAGCGGATTTACGTCCAGGGTGGCTGCGGGCGCGGACGCATTGTAGGTAAAAAGTCCGTACGGCGGAGGCGAGCCGTTGCGGTCCACGCCCTGCGCCAGCGTCGCGTTGACGTTGTCGGCGAAGGCGACGGCGACGGCGTTGAGATCGGTGAGGTATCCCGGAATCGTCGTGTTTTTTTCTTCGACCAACGCTCCCAACCGGCTGCCCTGGATCTGATCGGTGACGTCGGTTCCAGCAGCGTCGCGAATCACCACTTGCGAAGTGGACAAATCGGCGCTCATCGGCAGGTGGCGATCGCCCATCACCAAAATCGTCTGGCCGCCGAGATAGACGTTCGCCGCGCCGTCGGAGGTGCGCACCAGGGTATAGTTCGCGAGTCCCGAAAGCTCTTCGAGCGCCGCATTCAACTGCGCGTCCAAGCCTGCATCGGTGGAGGCACCGGCATTTGCCCGGTACACCCGATTGATTCCGGCGATCTGCTCCCCCAAGCGGTTGATCCCCGCGACTGTATCTTGCGTCTGCCGGTCAATGCTTGTAGAAACCTCCTGCAAGCCGCTCGCCGCCTGCCGAAACGCGCTCGCCGCCTGCCCGGCAAGATCGATCACGCCCTGTCGGGACACCGTATCGTTCGGATTCACCGCCAACTGCGAGAAGCCGTTAAAGAATCCATTCAGCGCGCTCGACACGCCGAAGGAGGAGGTGAGATCGAACTGCCCTTCAACCACACCCAAATCGTTGGCATGTTGTGTCGCTGCACCGAGCAGCTGATTCTGCGACCGCACGGATTGCTCCAGAAACGACGATCGGGCATTGACCATCGGTCCCGCCACGACGCCCCCCGCCATGCCGCGAGAAAGATCGAACGGTAGCGATAGCAATACCTGGTCCTGCTTTACGTACCCCGGCGTATTCGCGTTGGTGATGTTGTTCTGCAGGACGTTGAAGCTGCGACCGTATACCCGCAGCGCGCCGGTGGAGTTGACCAGGGATGTAAAGAGGTTCCCCATGCGCTACCCCTGCACCGCGATGCGCGAGCCGACCGGCACACTGGCCGGCACTCCCGCAGCTGTATACCCCGGCTCCAGGCCGAGTAGTCTACCCCAGGCCCGCCAAAAATCTTCGCCGTTACGCGCGAGTCTTGCGATCGCGGCCAGTTCGATGCCGTCAACAGATTCGGCACGCACACGAAGTCGCTTGGCCACTTCCTCAAGCAGCATCGCCGCCCGCATGGGGTCCGAAACCATTGCGGCCCGGGCCTCTGCTACGAGATTATTGGTTCTTGAGGGCATCCTGAATGATGCCTCCCGCGGTCGCATCGGCATCTACTTTGTAGTTGCCCTGCGCATACGCCTTGGCCAGCGCATCCACTTGCGCCTGACGCTCCGGCGAATCGATGTCGAGACTGCGCAAACTCTGCGCCAGTCCCGAAAGCTCGACTCCATCGCCGCTGTCTCCCGCTGGAGCAACCGGAGCACCGGCAGCCCCCGTCCGCCCCGTTTGGGCGGGTTTCGACACTCCGGTCGACGCGAGTCCGCCAGGTCCCAGTAAGTTCGGGTCGTTTACTTTCATGTGTCGAGCAGCTTCTTCCTCTGGCTACTTTATCGACGATTGAGGGCTGAGTGTGAACTCAGATGAATCCGTAGAGGCTATCGAGCGGCGAGTAAGGCCCGCAAATGCCGAGCACGTTCCGGCGACCGCAATTGCCGTAGGGCCTTGGCTTCAATCTGCCGAATGCGTTCGCGCGTGACGTCGAACTCCTGGCCGATTTCTTCGAGCGTGTGCTCGCGTTCGCAGCCGATGCCGAAGCGGAGACGGATTACTTTCTCTTCTTTCGGAGAGAGCGTCTTGAGGATGTTGGCGGTCTCGTCGCGGACGTTGGTGTCGATGACGGCGTCGACGGGCGAACCCACCCAGCGGTCTTCGATCAGGTCGCCGAGGGCGCTTTCGCCGTCGCGGCCGACCGGAGTTTCGAGCGACACGGGGTCGCGGGAAATGGTCTTGAGCTTCTGGACCTTCTCCACAGGAATGTCCATACGGCGGGAGATTTCTTCGTTGGTCGGAGCGCGGCCCAGTTCCTTTTCGAGCTCACGAGTGGCTCGCAGGAACTTGTTCATCGACTCGTTCATGTGCACCGGGATACGAATGGTGCGCGACTGATCCGCGATGGCGCGGGTGATCGCCTGACGAATCCACCAGGTGGCGTAGGTCGAGAATTTGAAGCCGCGGCGGAATTCGAACTTGTCGGCGGCGCGCATCAGACCGATGTTGCCTTCCTGGATCAAGTCGAGCAGGTGCAGACCGCGGTTGACGTACTTCTTGGCGACCGAGACAACAAGGCGAAGGTTGGCTTCGACGAGGTCTTTCTTGGCGCGCTCGGCTTCGATTTCCCCATGCCGGATCACCGACAGGGTATGGCGCAGGTCGATCAGGTTGGCCCCGGCCGTTTCCTCGCGCTTTTTGATTTCCTTCTTGATTTCCTTGAGCTTCAGCTTGGCGGCAGCAGCGTTGCGACCGTCCAGCTTGCGCAGATCCTGCTCCAGGTGCGAAAGTTCTTCGCTGACGCGCTCGATTTCCTTGGAGAACACGCGCCACTGCTGCGTGTAGAACGGAATCCCGCGCATCGCCTGCGAGACTTCGACGATCCCCCGAGCAACCTTGCCCATCCACTTGCGGCGAAGCTTCTTGTTATTGGCCGGAATCGTTTCGTGCTTGGCCAGCGCCTGACCCTGCTTCTTGTGGGTGGCCGCGATTTCAATAATCCGATTGCGGACTTCGTTGCGGCGCTTGTTATAAGCCGAGCTGCCTGCTTCGAGGTCGCCCAGATCGATGTAGTTGTCTACCGCGTCCGGATCGCGCTTCAATTCCTCGGCAATCTCCACGGCCATCAGCTGAACGAGTGCGGAGCGGCTAACTGCCTTTTGCATCCGCAACTTACCGCGTTCCATACGGCGCGCGAGATTGACCTCACCCTCACGGGTGAGCAAGGGTACCGCGCCCATTTCGCGCAGGTAAACGCGAACCGGGTCATCGGTGTAGATGGATTCTTCTACCGGGTGTGCGGGCGCATCATCGCCTTCATGCACTTCCTCGGGATGGAAAAATGCACCGTCCTCGTCGAACGGCATGGCCAAAGGTTCATGACCTTCGCCTAGAAACTGATCCTCAAAATGATCCACGTAGTTCACCTGCACCGGGCACAGATACCCAGGCGCGCACTCTCACATAGTATGACGTTGGCTCAAGCCCATTTGTATCAGGAACTTGATTGAGAATTAACGGCGCACTTGTCCCAGATTTCCGCAACCCTGCCAAGTTCAGTATAACAGCGGTACCCGCATTTGTTAAGGGTATATTTCAACGGATGTGGGTAAAATCGTTTAGATCCAGTCAAATGCAGGGCCTCGATACTAGAATTCCCAAATCCCGTCATGATAGTACGGCCGGAAGAACGTCAGCAACCGACCGGCCGAGATCACCCCGATCCAGGCGCTCAGCGACACCGCCCCCACCATCCGAGCCCCCCATGGAATCGGCTCCCCCGGACCCAGCGTGCGCACCTTGCGGAAGAACGCACTATAAAAAACTAAAATGTTCAGCCCCGTCGTGATTAGGAAGACCACCTTCCACCGGAAAGCCATGTTGTAGATGTACTGGTCGGGAGCCCCCGACAAAAAGCAGATCCCCGTCAGCACGTTCCCGATGAAGCCAGCCACACCGAACTTAATCAGCCGATGCAGCTGCGCCGGAGCGATCTGCTTGCCCACCCCGAGCAACCGCAGGTCGAACATCCCGACCGTGCCGATCAGCAACGTCAGCCCCAGGAAATGGATCGACTCGCACAACGGCCACGCCCACGTGGTATCGAGCATCCAATCGTGCGTCGGCACCTTGAGGAAAAACATCCGTAGCGCTTCGGTGAATTCGTTCATGCTAAATATCCTGCGACGACATCAACTTCGAGTAGGTGTAGGCCAGCCACCGCCCGGCGAAGATCGCAGCCACCCAACAGAAAATCGCCAGCCGAGCCATCCTCGGAGCCGACACCGGCAGCAACCCGTTATCGAACACATTCTTCTGCGTCCACCGCAGCGTCCATAACGCGATCGCGATCAGCGCCATTTTGATGTAGAACAGCGGATTGGTTAGCGCCTTGGTCGGATACGCCATCAGCAGTGAGACGCCCGAGAATACGTTGATGACCAGCCCGAACCACAGCAGCGGTAAGTAGGCCCGCATCGCCTTGAGGGGGATTCCCGGAGCCACGCCTAAGATGCGCAGGCTGATTGCAATGTGCATCCCAGCCAGGAATCCCATGCCGATCGCATGCAGGATCAGCATGAAGGGGAACGCCCACAAAGTAACGGCCTCGCGAACCCAGCGGCTGTAGTCGGTGTGCTCCACCCAGATAAGGAAGGGTTCCATGGCGGGTTCTTTTATAACATAACTCCGGCCCTTCACCTGCACTATTTCGTAGCATGAACACGCGCATCTTCCTCGCCATGACAACGTGCTTCGCCGTGAATCTTGCGGCGCAACAGGCACAAACCAAAGGTAAAATGGGCGTCGGCATGATGGCCGACCACATGTCCGACATGAAGGGCGAGCATCGCGAAATGGCGCAGTTGGTGGAGAAGATCACCCAGTCCTTTGCCGCAATCCAGGCGGAGAAGGACCCGGCGGTCTTGTCGAAAAAGCTAGCCGACCATGCAGCGCTGCTCAAACAGCTGGACGCGAAGGTCCAAGCCGGGACAAAAATGATGGAGAAGATGGAAAAGGAAGACGCGGCAGCGCCGGAGCACAAGCATTAGTGCGATGTGGCGCACGCACTTTTGCGTGCTGCGTCGAGACTTTCTCGACGATTCCGCAGGCATCGAGATGAGTCTCGATGCTGCACGCAAAAGTGCGTGCGCTACGAACGGCGCTGGAATAGGTCCTTCAGCTCCGTAAAGAACGCCTCTACGTCCTGGAAGTCGCGATACACGGACGCGAAGCGAACGTAGGCGATCTTGTCGAGGCCTTTGAGGCGCTCCATCACCATCTCGCCGATCTCTGTGGTCGAAATTTCGCGATCCGCATTCTCCGACAAGCGCGACTCCACGGCGTCGACTACTTCCGCCAACTTCGCAACACCCACAGGCCGCTTCTGGCAGGACCGCAGCAAGCCCTCGAGCACCTTCTGCCGCTCGAATTTCTCGCGCCGCCCGTCGCGCTTGACCACCATGAACGGAATATCGTCGCTGCGTTCGTAGGTGGTGAACCGGCGCTCGCACTTCAGGCATTCGCGGCGACGGCGAATGACATCGCCTTCTTTACTCTCGCGCGAGTCGATGACTTTATCTTCTCTGTGAGCACAAAACGGACAAGTCACCCTAAATTATTCTCCTCACCCACATGCCTCATAGTACGCCAGTGAATGCCTTGATGAAACGCCATCGTGAGGCCCAACGGCAGCGAGATCAGGAAGTTCGTCGCCCACAACACCAGCGCGATGCCGCTCGCCGCCTCAACGCTGACACCGTACATCTCGGTCAGCACCAAAATCGTCGCAATCTGCATCCCTCCGCCCACGCCCGGAATCTGGATCGCGCCGGCGAAGACCACAAATCCCATGGTGGTCAGGACTTCATTTATCGATAGATGCGACGCCGCCGGGAACGCGCGAATTACGGAGAAGAATACCACCGCGATCAGTACCCATTCCACGATCGTGGTCCCCACCAGCAGCCACAGCGACGCAGGATCGCGTGTCGATTCCATGCCCTCATCAAACGCGTGGATCACCTTCTGAATCTTGGCCAGCGGCCCCTCCGGCAGGAACGACAACGATTCCTCCAGCCGCGACCGTATCCGCCCCCGATAGCGCCGCAGCGCGACCAGCGCGGCCAGACATCCTGCGCCTGTCAGCCCCGCGATCCAGCCTGCGGCCCGCAATGCCGTATGGAGCTTTGAATCCGGAGCCCAACCCGCTTCGCTCGTCTGGCTTAACGCCAGCCCGAACAGCGACAGCACCATCAGTAAATCCAAAATCCGCTCGACCAACCACGCTGCGATCTGGCTGGAAAAGGGCAGGCCGTACTTACGAGCAATCAGGTAAGGCCGGACCGGTTCCCCCGCCCGTCCAAATAGCACCACCGCTGTAAACCCAATGAAAGTCGCGACCGTGATTTCCCAGATCGTCGCCTGCGGAGCCATAGGCCGGATCATAATCCGCCACCGAATCGCGCGGACTACATACGCCCCTAGGATCAGCGAAATCGCTACCGTCATCCACCCCGGGCTGACTTGGCGTAGTACGTCGACGAAACGGGTCCAGGCAAAACCCGAATCCCCCAGCCGGAAGTACAGAAACAGCCCCGCCCCCAGCACGAGCGCGACTGCAACAAGGAGTCCTAGATGGTGTTTTTTCAATCGGTTACGCTAAGCGCCAAAACAATGGCCACATAGATAGAATAGATCGAACTTCCTATGCGCGACTTTCGTTCTCCTTGGTGGAATGTAAAATCCCGGGTTTTGAACCGGAGAACACGAGGTCACACGAGGAGACGAAATGGCAGGAATCGCCATAGTTCGACAGGGTACCATGCTTGTACAGGGCCTAACCGGGTCTACGGCATCTACCGGAGCAAACGAACTCTGGAGGCTGCTGGCAAGTCGTAAAACCCAGTCTTCCATGGACCTAAATAGGGACCTAGATCAGCAACTCGTGGAGCGGTGCTTGGCAGGTGAGGAAAACGCATGGGAAGACTTGGTGAAAGCCCATACCCGGCGTGTGTATGCAATTTGTTATCGCTTTACCGGGTCTGACCATTCGGCCCAGGATCTGACCCAGGATGTTTTCCTGCGGCTCTTCAAATCCCTCAGAAGCTACCGGTTGGGAGAAGGTTCCTTCGCCGTGTGGCTTTCGCGTCTGACGCGTAATCTGTTAATCGATCACTACCGTCGTACGAAGTTGGACCGCGTGACCGATTCCATCGAGCTCCAGCTTCCGATGCTGGAAGAAAAAACCGGCGGGCAGACTCGGGCGGACGGAATCCTGGCTGGACGTGAAGCCAGTGAAGTCCTGCAGGCCGGTTTGCAGAAGCTCTCCCCGGAATTGCGCGAAGCCGTCATCCTGCGCGATCTGGAAGAGATGGAGTACAAGGAAATCGCCCAGGTCCTGAGCGTTCCCGAAGGCACGGTGAAGAGCCGCCTGAATCGTGGACGTGCGGAACTGGCTCGGGTGTTGCGCCAGAGGGGGGTGTTCGCATGAGACCCCTGCTGAATTGCGCGGACGTGGAGGAATTGCTGGCCGACTATGTCGACCAGACCCTGCTCGATCGCGATGTGGCGGACCTGAAGGCCCACTTCGCCACTTGCCCGGAATGCGCGGCGCTTGCCGCTGATGCCATGGCCGCTGTGAATTTCATGGAGCGCGCGGCAGTCGTGGAGCCGCCTCCGCAGCTGGTCAACAAGATCCTGTTCGAGATCGGCAACAACAAGTCGGGCCACGAGATCGTCAAGCCGCCCTTCTCGCAGCGCTTCTTCGGCAAGGGGATTCGGTCCATTTTGCAGCCCCGTTTCGCGATGGGTATGGCGATGACCATGCTGTCGTTCGGAATGCTGCTGCGCACCGAAGGCATTCGCGAGTGGGCCGACTTAAGCCCCGTGAACCTGGCCGCTGCGGCCGAGGACCGCGTGGTGCGCTTGTGGGATCGCGGTGTGAAGCATTACCAAAGCTTGAAGCTGGTGTTTGAGATCCAGTCGCGGTATCAGGAATGGACCGCGCAGCAGGAAAAAGAGAAAGCGGAGCAGGAGCAGAACAAGGCGGGGGGGAAGCAGGCGAAATGAGCGAGACAGAGATCAAAATTGTGGGGTACTGCCGCACGTGCGGCACAGGCTTGGACGAAGCCAATTTACGGACAGCGAACGGAACCATTTATTGCGCGGAACATCTGCCTGCTGCCTCTGCTCCACCTCCGCCTCCGCGCAACGATGCCAGTTCCTATTCGCCCTACACCGCTCCTGCACCACCTCCAGGGAGTAGCGATGCTTCACCAGGAGCCGCGTTTGTACTCGGCATGATCCCCGGCGTGGGCGCGATCTACAACGGCCAATACGCCAAGGGCATCGTACATGTGGTCATCGTGGCCTTGCTCATCATGGCCGCCGAAAGCACCGAGGGACCGCTCTTCGGCTTGCTGATCCCCGTGTTCTGGTTTTACATGGCCTTCGAGGCCTATCACACGGCCCGCCGGAAACGAGAAGGCTTGCCCGTGGACGAATTTTCCAGTTTGGGAATGACGACCCAACAGTCGGGCATCCCGGTTGCCGCAGTCATGCTGATTGTCTTCGGCGTGGTTTTCCTGCTGAACAATCTGGGCGTCCTCGAAATCCGGCAATTGATGCGGTACTGGCCGGTAGGCATGATCGGGCTCGGAGTCTACATGCTCTACGTGCGCATGGGCGGCGGGACAGGAGGCAGTGATGAACCCAAGTAATCCGCCGACTCCGCAAAACTACCGCCAGTATCACGGCCTGATCGACGCCATCCGTGGACCCATCATGCTGATCGCCGTTGGAGCTCTCATGGCCGCCGATCAAGCCGGTCGCTTCGGCATCGATCGTACCTGGCCAGCCTTACTGATTTTGTTTGGTGTCTTGAAAGTTGCTTCGTACGCAGGAGGTACACGGGAATGAGGCGCGGCTCTCTGGTTGGACCTCTGCTGTTAATTGGAATCGGCGGCCTGTTCCTGGCACGCAACATTGTGCCGGATCTCCCGCTGCTGGATTATCTCGCGCAATACTGGCCGTTTCTGCTGATCCTGTGGGGTGCGCTGCGCCTGCTGGAGATCGCGATCTGGGCCGTCCAGTCCAAGCCCCTGCCGCGCTTCGGCGTCTCCGGCGGCGAATGGATCCTGGTCGTCTTCCTGTGCATGTTCGGCTTGAGCCTGCACGCCGTCCGCGGGTTTACATCCTGGCTCCCGCGCGCCGGATTTGAATGGGGAGGACTGGAAGTCTTCGGCGAATCCTTTGAATATCCTCTGTCGGCCGAAGCCGCGACCGTAGCCGCTCCGCGCATCGTCATCGAAGGCTTCCGTGGCAGCGCCCGCATCGTGGCCGGTGACGGAAACACCATCAAGGTCTCCGGTCACCAGAACATTCGCAGTATGGACCAAGCCACGGCCGATCGCACCGGCAAAGACTCTAAAGTCGAAGTCATCAACGAAAGCTCCCAGGTGATCATTCGCGTAACCCAGCCCACGGGTACCGAATTCGGCAATCAGCGCGGACCTGTTTCCCGCCGCATCTCAGCCGACCTCGACATCACCGTCCCACGCGGTGCCTCCATCGTCGCCACCAACCGCGACGGAGACTTCGACATCAGTGGCATCGCGGGCAGCGTAGACATCAACGGCAACAATTCCAGTGTTCGCCTTGAGGGCATCGGCGGCGAAGTGCGGCTCGAGGTGCAAAGCAGCGACATCGTCCGCGCCGTCAACATCAAAGGCAGTCTGGAACTCAAAGGCCGCGGCGACGACATCGACTTCGAAAAAATCGCCGGCCAAGTCACGGTGGACGGATCGTGGGGCGGCCTGATTCAATTCCGCGAACTCGCCAAACCGATTCGCTGGAAGGGTCCGCAGACCGAAATCACCGCGCAAGCCCTACCCGGAGAACTGCGCATGACCGTCGGCGATATCAGCGCCAGCAAGGTTACCGGTCCCCTGCGGATCGAATCCAACACCAAGGACATCGAACTCACCGACGTGACCGGCGCCACCACGCTCGACATGCAACGCGGCGACGTGCGCCTGAACGCCACCACCGTCCCGCTGCACGACATCAGCATACGCCTCAACGCCGGTAACGTGGAGCTGTCCCTGCCGGAGAACGCCAAGTTCAACATGAACGCCGTCACGCAACGCGGCGAAGCCTTTAGCGACTATGGCGACGGAGTTCGCCAGGATAGTAACGGTCGCCGGGGAGCCAGTATCACCAGCAGCGCCGGTGGTGCCACCATCGATGTGCAGGTGAATCGCGGCGAACTGACGCTGCGCAGAGCCGGAGCCGCGTCGACGGCAAGGATCGCCCCGGTTGCCCCGGTCGCGCCGCTGCCGCCTAAAGCCCTACCGAGGCCGATCGAGCAGTAACAGCCGCACATCCATAACATTGGTCCCCGTGGGGCCAGTCTTGATCAACGCGTTCAACGGCTCGAAGAAATGATACGAGTCGTTGTTCGCTAAGTACGCCTTCGCATCCAGACCCATCGATGCAGCCCGCGCCACCGTGCCGCCATCCGCGAAGGCCCCAGCAGCGTCCGTCGGACCATCGATTCCATCCGTGCCCCCGCTGAGGATCATCAAGTCCCGCGCGCCCTGCAGCGCAAGCGCCGCAGCCAAAACGAATTCCTGATTGCGACCGCCCATGCCCGACCCGCGCACCGTACACGTGGTCTCGCCACCGGACAAAATACAAACTGGACGCTTGGCAGGACGATCCGTAGCCATCACTTCCTTGGCGATCGCCGCATGCATCGCCGCCACATCGCGCGTCTCGCCTTCGATGAACGTCGACAGCACCAGCGGCCTGTAGCCCAGTTCCTTGGCCTTCGCAGCCGCCGCATCCACCGCCAGCGCATTGCTCCCGACGATCAAGTTCTGCACGCCGCTGACGCTCTTTGGCGTCTCGCAAAACACACCCGGATCCGCAACACCGTACTTCAGCAACACCGCCCGAGCATCGGCCACCGTAGAACGATCCCCCACCGTCGGCCCCGAGGCGATCACATCCAGATCGTCGCCAATCACGTCCGACAAGATCAGCGCGATCACCTTGGCCGGATGCGCCAACGCCGCAAGCTGCCCGCCTTTGATCAAGCTCAGATGCTTGCGAACCGTGTTCAATTCGTGAATCGTCGCGCCGCCGTTGATCAACGCGCGCGTGATCGTCTGCTTCTGTTCCAGCGTCAACCCCGGCACAGGAGCAGGCATCAGCGCCGACCCTCCACCGGAAATCACGCAGATCACCAGGTCGCGCTCGCCCGCATCTTTCGCAATGGCCGCGATCCCCGCCGCGCCGTCCACACCGCGCTGATCGGGCAACGGATGCCGCGCATGCTGCAATCGAATCCGCCGCACGCGCGAGGTGACTCCATCGGGAACCGTGACCAGCCCGTCCGTAATGCGACGCCCCAGCAGCCGCTCCACCGCCGATGCCATCGCCGCACTGGCTTTGCCAGCACCGATGACGAAGATGCGCTCAATCTCGGTCAGCTTGTAGCGTTGCTTGCCCGCAAGCAGCGTGCGCCCATCGGAACGCAATTGCCGCAGGACCGCTTGTTGAGGCTCCGCCGCTTCCAACGCCGCGCGAAAAATCTGGAGCGCGTGTTTCTTCACGGCCTAAATCAACCCGAGCGCGAGGATCGCTTTCACCGCGTCCGCACAATCGTCGCCATGGATGGGAATGCGATAGTCCGCTCGCTCATACTTCGGCAGACGTTCCTCGTATAGGGCACGAAACTTCTGCGGATCGCGAGCCAGCGGCCTTTGGGAATCCTGACCCACGCGCTGCTGGACCATTTCAAACGGGCAATCGAGCCAGATGGAAACGCCCTTCTCCGCCAGCAGCGAAGCATTGTTTTCCTGCGCGAACGCCCCGCCCCCCAGCGCGATCACGTAAGGCTGCCCGCATTCAATCTTGCGCACGATATTCCGCAGCGCCGCCGCTTCCAGCAACCGGAACGCAGTTTCGCCCTGCGTCTCAAAAATCTCAGTGATGGGTTTGCCCTGGTCTTTTTCGATGGCTTCGTCAAGGTCGACAAAGCGCCAGCCCAGTTCGTCGGCCAGCGCGTGTCCCACAGTGGATTTGCCACAGCCCATAAACCCCACCAGGTAAATGCCGGGCGTGCGCTTCAGTTTCAGAATCATGCCGTGAGGACGCCATAATAGTAACATGCAGCCGGGGCTTTTGCCGCTCTTTCCACTCGAAGTTGTACTGATGCCGGGCGCGCATTTGCCGCTCCATATCTTTGAAGAACGCTACAAGGAAATGATTGGCGAGGCACTGCGCGATAAGTCCGAATTCGGCATCGTGCTGGTCAGCGGCAAGGGTCTCGCCGAGGTCGGCTGCACAGCCACCATCGAAGGCGTGCTCAAAGAGTATCCCGACGGTCGCCTGGACATCGTCACCCTCGGCCGCCGCCGTTTTGAAATTCTACTGGTCAACGAAGAGCGCGACTTTCTCCGTGGAGCCGTTGAATTCTTCGACGACGAACCCGACGCCGCACCCGGCCCACCCGACCTACGCACCACCGCCATCGACGCCTACAACATCCTGCAAAAGGTGTGGATGAACCAGCCCCTCGAAGAAGCCGGCCTCACAGATCCTCGCGTTAGCTTCCGCCTGGTTCGCGCCGTCAAGAACCTGGAGTTCCGCCAGAAGCTGCTCTCTGCCCGTAGCGAAGAAGAGCGTATCCGCATGCTGGCCGAGTTCCTGCCGGACTTCGCCCACGAGACCGCTCGTGAGCAAGCCATCAAGAACGCAGCCCCGCGCAACGGTCACGCCCATCACAACGGCAATGGATCGAAACCGCAATGACCCTGATCTTCGACGCCGACGACACGCTTTGGGAAAATAACATCTACTTCGAGCGAGCCTTCGACCGCTTCGTCGACTTCCTCGACCACTCACACCTCACGTCGGAGCAGATCCGCGAAGCGCTCAATGAAATCGAACTGGTGAACGCGAAGGTCCACGGCTATGGCTCCATCAACTTCGGCCGCAACCTGCAGCAGGCCTATCAACACCTGGCCCAACGAGCCATCGCCCCCGACGACTTGAATCGCATCATGACCTTCGCCGAAGCCATCCTGGAGCAGCCGCTGGAGTTGATCGACGGAGTAGAACAGACACTCTCTTCTCTGGCTACCCGCCACGACCTAGCCCTTTTCACCAAAGGCCACCCCGACGAACAGCGCATGAAAGTGGACCGTTCCGGCCTCGGCAAATACTTTGGCCACTTGGGAATCGTGAAGGAGAAGGACCCCGCTGCCTACGAAAAATTAGTCGCCGAGCAAGGCTTCACCAAATCCCAATCATGGATGATCGGCAACTCCCCCAAGTCCGACATCAACCCCGCCTTGGCAGTCGGCCTCGGCGCAGTGCTTGTTCCTCACGAACGCACCTGGGTCCTCGAACGCTGCGAAATTGCCTGTCCCCCCGAAGCCCGCTTCGTGCAGGTCGCTCGCCTCTCCGACCTCCCACAGCGCTTCTGAGAGTAGCGCACGCACTCTGCGTGCCGCGTCGAGACTCATCTCGACGCCTCGCCATCCATCCTCCACGGCCAGGTGTCGAGAAAGTCTCGACACAGCACGCAAAAGTGCGTGCGCCACATTCGTCTATTCGCCCCGATTCATCAGAAACGTGGCCATCGGCCCAAAGAACCCCAGCAACACCTCCGTCGCCTCCGCCGCCCCATTCAGCGCGAACGGCATGTGCCGCGCACGCAACCGAGGATGCCCGCGCTGCTCGATAGACCGAGGCGGACCACCTAACCGTCCCACCAGAAAATCGCCCAGCCGCTCGCCAGAACGATTTTCATACGAACCTCCTTCGTCAATTCTCTGAGGGCTTTGCCGCACGGTCGATGACGAAAACCTCCACTGGAGCCCTTTGTGTCTCCAGTCTCAATCCGAGTTGCTCCTCAAGCGCCGTGAAGAGCGACGGACCCGATGTATCCAGCGGTATTGAAGAAGGAGGAGTGCCGGGAGGCAGCATCGACACCCGCTGGCTCTCATCGAGCGTGTAGGTCAACTTGATATCGTACTTCGCGGTCAATCCCGACCGGTCGAGCACCTTTCGCCCGACTAGTGTCGAGAGCATCGGAGCCAAGTCGCCGACGGTCGCGGCGTTTCCGTACAGTTCCGACATGCTCCCTAATACGTTGCCGCAGATACCCGGCCGGCCTGGCGCCGGCAAAGCGATTGGTCGCGACGGATCCCGCGCGATGCAAGCTCCCTCTTTCGCCTCGACCATCTCCGGACCCAACTTGCCATCCTTCTTCGCAAGCACCAGCGCGTACACCGGAAGCTGCCGTTCCTCGCGGTGCACGACGAGCTGAAAGCGTTCTGCGAGCAAACTCTTCAGCATCTCTCTCCATTCCGCCGAATCGCCGCTGGCCTCGATGTTGTAGAGATCCGTCTCGGTCCACGATGATCCGCCGGACAGTTGGAAAGACTGGATGTTGTAGGCGGACCGGATCAACTGCTTGAGGGAAACATTAACGGCACTCACTCGACCTCCGGAAAGGGGCCGCACTCCATACATAGACACAGGGTCTGGAGACGCGGGTTTGATGGAGGCGACGTCGAATTTCGGGCCGGTCGCAGATTGCGCGAAAACACCGAACGAGCTCACGCCCAAGCTCACTATTGCGGCAATTGGGAACGCAATTTTCACGCTGACTATTCTCCTCTATTTATCAGAAACGTGGCCATGGGTCCAAAGAACCCAACGAGCACCTCCGTAGCCTCCGCCGGTAACTCCGCCTCATGCGCCGCGTTCGTCATCAAACTCACCCATCGATCCCGAGCCGCCGGGTTCACCACAAACGGCATGTGCCGCGCACGCAACCGAGGATGCCCGCGCTGCTCGATATACCGAGGCGGACCACCAAACCGTCCCACGAGGAAGTCGCGCAACCGTTGCTCCGCGCCCTCCAGGTCATCCTTCGGATACATCGGCCCCAAAATATCGTCGTTCGCCACCTTGCGATAAAACGCCGCGGCCAGTCTCGCGAAACCTTCTTCTCCGATTGCGCCGTAGACGGCTGCTTCATCCATAAGCTCAATCGTGTACGATAACGATGGAATCTGGCAAGCGGGGGACTCGGTGAAACTGGTCGCGATTCTATTGCTGTCTGCATCTTTTGCAAGCGCGCAAAAGATCGTCGCAGCGCGCGCAGGCATGCTCTACTACGCCGAAGGAACCTTCACCGTAGATGGCAAAACCGTCCGTTCCTCCTCCCGAGAGCGTCTCCTGGAACTGAACGAAGGCCAAATCGCGGCGTCGCCCCGAGGCCATGCCGAGTTCCTCCTCGGCCCCAGCGCAACCCTGTGGACCGCGACACAATCGCAGATTCGCTTCGACGATACGCGCGTGGAGAGCACCGTTATCGCGCTATTGGCTGGCTCCGCGATGGTAGAAATCAAACGCTCGCTCGAAGATAGTCGGATACAAGTCGACATGGGCACGCTCAACGTCGAGATCACACGCGAAGGCCTCTACCGCTTCGATAGCGCTTCAAAAACCGTGCGCGTCTACGCTGGCGAAGCGCTGCTACCGGGACCCGTGAAATTAATCCGCGGCGAAGAGAGCGTGGACGGCGTCGTTCGCCCCTTCGATCGCAAGGATTTTGACGAGCTCCACTATTGGTCCGCCTATCGCTCCTTCATGCTGGAAAACGACGCCGGAGCCTTCAAACACTGGGGTGGCGACAGATTCGGCGAGCGCGAACACTCCAGCTTCGGCATCAAGCTCCCCGATACTCCCGGAGCCGCGCGCCTCAAATATCAGGCCGCTTCCGAAGCCGGACTCATTTACTACTTAGACGGCAGCGCTATCGTCAGCGGACAATCCCGCGTCACGCGCTTACCCATCCTGCTGGGCCGCGAAAACTTCCTGCGCACCGAAGCTGGGAAAGCGGAAGTTTTCCTGGGGGTCGGCACCATTGCCCGCATGAGCGACCACGCGTTCATCCGCATGGTCGAAACACAATCCTCGCGCCCGATGATGGCGCTCGACGAAGGCATAGCATTGATTGAGGTCGCGAACTCCGTCGAAGGTGCCCCGCCCCGCATCCGCGTTGGCGATTCCGTCACCGAACTCCTCAAGCCCGGCCTCTATCGCTTCGACGCCACGGCCCGATCCCTGCATGTCTACGCAGGCGAATCCTCCACGACGCTCGCCGGCTCCGTCATCCGGATCAAACAAGCACAAGGCTTGAACCTGCGCGATGCATCGCCACTCGCCAAGTTCAATCCCAAAACGCAAGACCCACTCTATAAGTGGTCCGCCGACCGCTCCTTCGCCCTCTTCTTAACGCCCGCCGCGTTCATGACGCAATGGGAACCCGCGCCACGCCTTGGCCGCTACAAACACAAAGTCTTCGGCCAACGCACCGATCCCCGCCCCCAGCGCCGACCGCGCTCCCTGCCCAGATTCGAGTAACCCTTTCCCCGCCAAGCTGAAGGTGGGGCAGGCACCCTGCCTGCGGCGGCCTCCCAGGCCGCCTGTGCCGCGATCGAAAGAGGCGGGCAACGTGCCCGCCGCAGCCAAGGTGGCTGCCCCACTTGCGCCTACTGCTCCCTCCACATCAATTCCGCATCCGCCCGCCGAACATAATTCGCATCCACTTCCGCAGCATCCTGCCCGAGCCCACTCTGCATCCGTTCCCAAGCAATCGCCGCAATTGCCCGCGCCAGCGGCTTCTCCTGCCCCATAGGCACGGCTCCGGCAGGCAACCCCGCCACCCACTCATCGAACTTCATCACCACTTCTCCCTGCACCACTCGCAACTGCGAATCGTACACGCCCCCATAAACCTCGCCCCTGCGAGCATCCAGATGCGGAGCCCGCAACTCCCCCGACCCAAACCACGCCACCGCCTGCAAGTTCGAAACGCCCACCACCTTGCGACCCAGCGTATCCCCGAAGCCCTTCACCGCGGTCAGCCCCGCGCGCACACCCGTAAACGTCCCCGGCCCCGACGCCGACGCGAAACACTCGATATCCTGCAGCCGAATCGAATGCCGCTCCAGCAGCTTCTGAATTTCCAGGAACAAAATATCGCCATACCCTTCCGGAGCCTTCAGCACAGCCTCTTCCAGCAATTCCGGCCCGCGCGCAAGCGCAATGCTCCCCGGATCGGTCGTCGTATCAAGCGCAAGAATGTAGGACATTAAGGAACAAGTTTGTAGGCGCGATCAATTACGTACGCTTTGCCATTGGCGTTCAGCACGGAGACGCGCAGACTCAGCACCCCTGGCAGCTTCTCCGCGAACGAAGCAGGCAGATGCAGTGTGCCTTCCTTGCCGACGCCCACCATGCGACCTCCCTCGTTGCTCGAAGCGAGGTCCGCCGTCCACACAACGAGAAGATCGCGAGTCGCACGCGTCGCGCGCAAAGTCTTCAAGGAATAAAATGACGGCGAGCGCATCGAAATATCGCCCGTAGGCGCGTCGATTTCAAACGGCAGATTATTCGGATTCGTCTCCGCAGTCTGCATGATGATGCGCCGCGATTCGAACTTATACTTGCTCAGTCCCGCTTTGTGCCCTTCGCGCGAAAGATGCAGCAGCCAGTCGTGCGACTTATCGGGAGGCTCCGCCGCAAAGCTCTTGCCCTTATAATTTTTCGCGACGACCCGCTCCCCATTCGCGGGATTGATCCAGAACACGTCGTACTTCTGATCGTCCACCGCAACTTCCACCGGACCCGGCTTATCGATGTACATAAGGTACTCGACCGAGCTCTCGTCGTCGCCGTACACGCCCACGCCCTCGCGCACCGCGATCGCCCGGCCACCGCTCACATCGAAGTACGGCTCCATCTCCCAATAACGAGTCTTCGACATCAGCTCAAACCAAACCGCGAACTCGCGCCCCGCACCCGACGACGGATACTGCCCGTTCATCGTCGCGTTCCACAAATCCGCGCGCGTGTTGATCCCGGCATTAATCCCCGGCATCTTTGTCAGTTGATGCTCCACCGCGCCCACGTTCGGATCGGCCGTACCGTAGCTCAGCACGTTCATCCACTTGTCCGAGATCAGCGGCGAAGAAGTCCCTTCCGCCATCGAGGTGCGCACATGTTTGTAGGGATCGAGCGTCGTCAGCAACTCCCCCGCCTCGCGCAGCACCACCCGAGCATTCTTCACCCGCTCAAACGCTGGCACGCCCGCCCAGGTTAGATTGAACGCCGAAAAGCGAGCCGCGATCTCCGTGATGTAGCGTTCCCGCTCCCGCCGATCTTCCGGAATCACGCCCAGCACCAGGTCCGTCACCATCCCGCGATCGTGAATCACGCGAATCCGCGCCGCTGCTTCCTTCAAGTCCGCATTCGGCTCGATCATCACCCGCAGATGCGTAAACTTCTCCGCCGCGCGAGCCGCCACCGCCGTCTCGAACTCCGCACGCGTCAGCCCAACAAAATTCTCAATCGCCGACCCCATCCACAAATGCGGCTGCAGGTTCGCCGTCTGGAAATGATGAATGTTCGCCGTCCGCACAAACCCCGGCGCGGTCGATGCCGTCCCGGTCGCCTTGCCGATCTGCGCATCCAGCCGCTTCACCGAACTGGTCAACCGGTAATCCCACTCGCCCACTTCATCCGGAGTAAACCGCAGCACCAGCGCATTGCCTTCGCGAAACGCACGGATGGTCTTCGTATCCTTGTGAGGCGACCGGAAATCCCCGCGCAATTGTGCACTCGCCGGGTCTTCCCCCGCCTGCAATTCGAACACGAGATCGCACGGACTCCACATGGGCGCGGAGCAAGTGGGCAGCTGCCCCATGGCAGGTAGGGCCGCCGCGAGTAGGATCAGGACCCGCATGCTGGTCCCAATATAACGCGATACAATCAGACCCATGAAAACCGCTGCACTCTTGGCCATGGCCATCGTCTCCGTAGCCCAGGCCCAGCAAGCCGTCCCGCTGATTCCCTTCGATGCGAATGTGGATTTCTTCAAGCTGCCCGACGACATGCACTTCGGCGAGACTGCCGGCGTCGCCGTCAATTCCAAGGGACACGTTTTCGTTTTCTCGCGCGGCAACACCAACGGACCCGCCTTCGGCGCGGCTGCCGCGCAAGTGCTGGAATTCGACGCCAACGGCAAATACGTCCGCGAGATCGGCAAGGGCCTGTACGCCTGGGCCTACGCGCACGCCGTTCGCGTGGACCGCAATGACAACCTGTGGGCCATCGACAAAGGCTCCGACATGGTCGTCCGCTTCAACCCGCAAGGCCGCGTGAACATGGTTTTCGGCCGCAAGAAAGAAGCCAGCGATCTCGCCGAGCCGTGGGAAAAGATCACCCCGCCACGCGCTCCCATCGACGGCCAGTTCCGCCAACCCACCGACGTGACCTGGGACGCCGCAGGCAACATCTACATCAGTGACGGCTACGTCAACGCACGCGTCGCGAAGTATGATGCGAACGGCGATTGGGTGAAATCCTTCGGTGAGCCCGGCACAGGTCCCGGCCAGTTGAACACCCCGCACAGCATCGCCTCAGACGCCGCCGGCAACATCTATGTGGCCGACCGCGGCAACCGCCGCATCCAGGTCTTCAACACCGAGGGAGTCGTGCAGCGCCAGATCACCATCGACATCCCGGTGCCCGCCGACGCGAAACCCTGGATGGCATCCGCACCCACAGCCTCCGCCGCGACCACGCAGCCCGGTTCGCCGTGGGCGATCTGCATTACCCCCGCGACGAACGGCGCGACGCAATATATTTATTCCTCAGACGCGTTCCCCGGCCGCATTTATAAAATGACTCTCGACGGCAAAATCGTCGGCATGCTCGGCAAGTCCGGCCGCCAACCCAAACAATTCGGCTGGATCCACGAAATAGCCTGCCCGTCGGAAAACGAACTCTACGTAGCCGAAATCTTAAACTGGCGTGTACAGAAACTGACACTGCGGCCAGCGAAATAGACCACACCGGTGGGACAGGCTTTCAGCCTGAAATTCGCCGCTTCCTGGAACAACAAGCCTGCGCTCCGAAAAATAGTGGGGCAGCCACCCAGAGCCACCCGTAGGCCGGGCGTCGGATCCTCCCAGCGCTGACACCACGCGCCAGCTCGTATCAATCGCCGGACTGCCTTCGATGTCCAGGACATCGCCGACCTTGATCCGCCGCGACGAGCTCACCCCCATCGCGTATGCCTACAACTACACTTTCAACGGTAACCGTGGCGGATATCCCGGACGACCCGCCACCGAATCTTCCGCTTCAAACCCTGCAGATCCAGGCGCTCCACCATCTGGTGCTCGCTAAAACGCAGCAGCCGTTAGCCACGCTGCCGGGAGCCCTTTTTTTGTCGTCCGGAGGATCTCCAAGATATCCCGCCGCATCTCCGGTGTCAGCTTGGCAAATTTCGGTTCGGGAGTTTTCGCAGTCAGCACGTCCAGCACCCGAGCATAAATTCGCTCGCGCACGCCGGTCGGCAGTGCATCGAAGACGTCGCTGTAGATCATGTAGCTCAGCGGGTAGCGGAAGATGCGCGTCTTCAAATCAAAGTCGCGCAAGCTGCGCCCCTGCGGATCGCGTGGACCGCGCGCCGGAAACGTGTCGGTGAACGTCGATGATCCGGTCACCTGTGCCAGCAGCGGAGCCTCGTCGGCAAACAACATATAGGTGACCGTGGCTTCGATATCGTCTGTCACATCGTCCCCAACGCGCGACCTCCAACCGAGGCGCGTCAGTAAATTCGACATGCGCGTCTGATGCTCCAGCGTCATCAGCGCCACGATGTCGCTGGTCTTCTGGAGATAGGGAGCCGTATCGAACTTCTTGGTCAGGCTCATCTGGTTCTGCGTGTCGTGGTAGTCGAGAATGTCCGGAGTATTGCGATCCCTCGCCACGGCATTGCCGCGATGCTGTTGTCCGCCGTGCGTTCCGGTTACATACCAGCCGCCCCAACGGTCTTGGAATTTCGTTCGATGATCCGTCGCCGGCATGCCTAGGCGCGCGAACGGCATGCCTGAGGAATCGGGATACACCGACGCAACCATGATTCCGGGTATGCCGGCTGTCGCCGGTCCGTGATGGCAGCTCAGGCAGATATCGCGGCGATCGAACACCGGTTTGTCGGTCTTCCTATCTTCAAAGGTGTAGAAAATGTAGCCCTGCTTGGCGTCGAGCGTCGCGAGTTCCAGCACATCGCTGCCCTGCACGTGGCCCACGCTCACGTTGTCATTAAAATAGATCGCGCGGGGCTGGCGCGGAGATATACGGACGGCCTGAAAACTGGTTTTCGAGAACACCAACACCTGCGAATCCGGGTTCACGTTCAAGGCCTTGAGCAGGCTCGGAAGGTAACCGAACTCGTCGTCGTACTTGAGCTTTACTTCGCCGCTTTGAAGCTTGCGGTTCAGCAGTTCGCCCGGATCCGAGGTGGGTGTTTGAGGGTAGTTAATGACGGGATGGTCGGAAGGGATGATGGAATTTTCGGCGTTGGTAACGTCGTGCTGACCCCAGGCCGCGGTTGCGGCCATCAGGAGGGCGATTCCACCCGTCCCAACCAACCATTTCGTCCGTTGTTTCATAGAGTGACTTAAATGTAGCATCTAAGATGCCACTTTACATCTGCCGGAAGTCTAGGGTTTACGGGGAAAGTTGCGCGAGATGACCCAATGGCACCACCCAGTTTGTTCGCGCTTGCGTTAAGACGCTACTTCAGGCACTCTCTTAGTGTTGGAGGCTCGAATGAAACGGACCGCACTCGTGCTCGCCTTTGCCACGCTCGCAAGCGCCCAGGTGAAGAATTTCGTGCCCGTGACCCAGCAGATGCTGGAAAATCCGAGCCCGAATGACTGGCTGATGTTCAGCCGCACCTACGACAATCAGCGCTATAGCCCGCTGGACCAGATCAAGACGTCGAACGTCGCGCAGCTCAGGATGGCTTGGTCGCGCGGCATCGGGGCGGGGACGACCGAGACGATTCCGATTGTGCATGACGGCGTGATGTACGTCATCGCTCCTGGCGCGATCGTGCAGGCTCTCGACGCGAAGAACGGCGACGTGTTGTGGGAATACAAGCGCAAGGTGCCGGCCAATCAGGCCTCGCAGGGACGGGCGAAGACGCTCGCGATTTTCGGCGACATCATTGCTTATACGGCTCCCGATAGTTTCGTCGTGGGTCTCGATGCGCGGACGGGTGAGCAGCGTTGGGAGACGAAGGTTGATTCGCGCGGCAACACGTCGGGCGCGATCATTGCGGACGGTAAGGTGATCTCTGGCGGAGCGTGCGCAGGCAATCGCGCGAGCTGCTACATCTCGGCGCACGATGCGATCACGGGGAAAGAAGTGTGGCGCTTCTATACGACTCCCGCGGATGGCGAGCCGGGTGCGGAATCGTGGGCGGGTGCGCCGTTAGAGAAGCGGCTGGCATCTACATGGGGCCTGCCGGGTGCGTATGACGTGGCGAGCAAGACGCTGATCTGGGGCATCGCGAATCCGATGCCGGATCGTCGCATGGATCGGCATGGAACGGCGGATGGCGTCTCGAAGACGGCACCTGCGGACCTGTATAGCAACTCGACGGTGGCGATTGATCCGGCGACGGGAAAGCTGAAGTGGTATTACCAGCACCTGCCGGGCGATGATTCGGATTTGGATCACACCAATGAGCGCACGCTCGCTCGGATCAAGTTCAATCCTGATCCGAAGTCTGTGAAGTGGATCAGCGCGAAGGTGAAGCGCGGCGAAGAGCGCGATGTCACGGTGACGGTGGCTGAGGGCGGCGGGATCTCGGTGCTAGACAGGCACACGGGCGAGTTCCTGTGGGCGACTCCGTTCCCGTTCGATACGCCGACGTTTGCGATTTCGGACATCGACGTGAACACTGGCAAGGCGACGATTAACTGGGACAACGTGGTGACGGGTCCGAATCAGAAGAAGACGATTTGTTACTGGAATGCCAAGAGCTATTGGCCTGCGGCGTATTCTCCGGTGACAAATTCGTTGTACACGTCGTACATCGATAATTGCCGCGAGCTGATTTCGGCGGCGGCTCCAGGAGGTCGCGAAAGTTGGAAAGTGGTGCAGCGTCCCGGTGGCAAGCCGGATGAGCTAACGGGCATGGCGAAGATCAATCTTTCCACGGGCGAGATTGTGCGCTTTGATGTGGGTCGCGCTCCGGGCAACGGTGCGGTGTTGGCGACTGCGGGCGGCGTGATTTTCCACGGCGATATGTCGCGGCGCTTCAAGGCGTTCGATGCGAACACGGGCAAGCAGTTGTGGGAGTCCATCCTGGGCGGCAATATTTCGGTGAGCACGATCACCTATGCGGTGGCCGGCAAACAATACGTCGCGGTGATGACGGGCGACAATCTGAAATTGCCGGAGCTTGCGGCGGAAGTGCCGGAGCTGAAGGTGCCCGCGGGTGCGAACGCGATCTACGTGTTCGCGCTGCCTTAGATGAGCGAGCGAGTTCCCTATCGCGTCACCGCAGGTGCGGCCGCGTATGACGCTGTGCGTCCCTTGCCGGTATCGGTGCTGCTGGAGAATGTCCGCAGCATGTATAACGTCGGGTCGTTCTTCCGTACGTGTGATGCCGCTGGCGTCGAGGCGCTGCATTTGTGCGGGTACACGGGGTATCCGCCGAAGAAGGAAATTTCGAAAACGGCGCTAGGGGCGGACGACACGGTTCGTTGGGATCATACGTTGGATACGGTTGGCCGGGTGAAGGAGTTGCGCGCTCGGGGGTATGAGATCGCGGCGATTGAGACGAGCGATCGAAGCGTGGATTTGTTCGATTGGACGCCCCGATTTCCGGTGTTGCTGATGTTCGGGCATGAAGTAGACGGGCTCACGGCACCAGTGATGGAATTGGCGGATACGCATGTGCGGATACCGATGCTCGGTCAGAAGCATTCGTTGAACGTGGCGACGGCGGGTGGGGTGGTGTTGTACGAGTTGCTGCGGAAGTTTGTGGCCTTGCGGCGGTAAGCGGGTGCCTGAGGCTAGTGCGCCAGGGTCGCCTTGCGCTTGGAGGTGGATGGATGGGTCTCCCGGTTCACCATCCGCGCGATACATCCAACAATGACAAGCGTCACCAAGCCCAGCAGCAAGTACGCTGTATTCACGCCCAGTGAGGCCCAAGGCATCCAAGTGGACAAATCGGATGTGAGAATTGAATCGTTCATTTCTACTCCTTCCGAATCAGGTACGTTATCGAACCGATTCAGAGTAGACCTCTGATGCGTGGAAATCAACCCCGCTGATAGGAGGCGTCGGTCCTAGTGGCCGCGGGCGATTTCGAGGATGCGGTCGGCGGCTTCCTGCGGTCGGTCGATGGAGAGCATTACGATCTGGCTGGTGTTGCCGGCGGATTCGATGGAGAGGTCGCCGATGCCCATGAGGCGTTGCGAGGCCGATTGGTCGACGCGCACGTCCTGGAGTTTGGCGAGGTCCATGGTGCGGGTGGACTTGGAGAGCATGCCGGATTCGTAGCGCAGGCGACCGCTTTCGATGGTGAGTTGCGTGTAGGTTTTGGCCAGGTGTTGGATCACCAGGTACAGTGCGAGCGCGGCGGGGATGGTGAGGAGCGCCCACAGGCGTGCGTCCGCAGCTTCGCTGGAGAGAATATAGGCGGCGATGGCGAGGGCCAATAGCAGGGCGCACGCGTAGCCTGCTTTGATGGCTTTGGAGGACGAACGCAGCTTCAGGGTGGTGGGTGCGTCGGGCATTCCTCTATCTTGTCATGAAGAAGTCTCACGCAAAGGCGCAAAGACTCGCAAAGTTCCTTTCAGAGAGCTCTCTGTTTTGATGGATGGGTATCGACGTCCACCAGCCGGGCAACCTTTCGCTGTTGCCGCTCGACTCGAATCTTCCATTGCTCCTCCGCCGAGGAACCTACACCGTTCAATCGGATTTCCATGGTTCCGATTGCTTTGGCCAGCCGGTACTGGGCGAGACCAACACCCGACTGCTTGATTGGAGCGTAGCAACGGAGCATCCGGAATGTGAGGCATAAAACAATTAAGTTGTTGAAGGGATACGAAGATAAACCCTCCCAACGCGGATGAACGCAGATTCAATCGCCCCGGTAGAACATGCTCACGGCACTCAGGTGAGACCCTGGTGAACCTGTTCCGGAGTCGAAATTCCCTGTGTGAGGGACAGGAAGCTGAGAAGTCGGATCGGTTTCCCGGCTCGCCGTGCGGCCGCAACTTTGTGATGCCCGTCGATCAGGAAATGAGCGTAGTTCCAATGTTCCGTATATGGGTTCTCCGTGTACTTCACTGCAGGACCCACGACATCCAGAATCGAGATGGCGACTGCGGTTGGTGTTCCGCCCCGTTCTAGTTCGTCTTCGTATTCCGATAGAACAGATTCTTCGAGCCATCTCTCGGGAAACATCGGGATCAAGAAGTGAAAGCACTTGGTGTCTGGCCTTGGGTTTCCTTCACCGATGCGGTAGTAGGCTACGCGGGGATCGTGAGGCAGGTCCCAGAAGCCATCCACGCCCCATTGTTCCACTTGCTCCTTGACGAAATAGTCTTCAGGATCACCTGGACGAACCAGTTGCACGCTCGTCTCGAAAAGGCAGGAGAGGTAGTTATCGCTTGGGAGGCCCTTGCCAATCTCAGCGACCACTGTATCCGAGAGGGAGTGAATCCCAGTGCGTAGCACGTTCGCGGTGTGTTCCACGTTTATGGATGTGTTTGCTCCCTCCAGTCGCTTGAAGAAGAACCCGCAAGTTTGGCATGCGTTCCCCAAGTTGTAGGCGCGCTTCCCATCCACTAGGAGGTATCGGTCCCACGTTTCGTAGTCTCCACGTCCCGCAGGGGTGAAGGCGATTCTAGAATCGGGCGACCCAAACGTGCCTGAGGAACGTTCCCGTAATCTCGGCATAGGCTAGCTCTACTTCAAGCCAAACGCGAGCACCACATTCCCGCCGACACCCGCCTTCACGCCCACATAGCCCGACGCAACGAAGAGCATGTCGCCTGCTACTACGGGGCCGGGGGCTCCGAGGGAGCCGCCTTTGGCTTGTACGCCGTTGACGGTTTCGTAAGCCTTCGCAGTATCGTATTCCCAAATGACTTTGCCGTCAGTGGAGTTGAGGGCTCGCAGGATGCCGTCGAAGCCGCCGGAGAAGACTAGGCCGGGGATCACGGCTACGGGGCCTTCGTGTCCGAGTTTCTTGCCTTCGGCCAGGGGCGGGTTGGTGAACCATTGTTTTTCGCCGTCTCTGAGTTGGACTGCGCCGATGCCGCCGGAGCCTAGGCCGAAGTAGGCTCGTTGACCGTCGCTCGCGCCGCCCCAGACGATTTTGCCGCCGAACTCGGTGGTGTTGGGGACCAACGGAGTACGCCACACGACCTTGCCGGTGTCGGGGTCGTGGGCCCAGACGTTGCCGGATTTTTGACCAGCTACTAACAAGTCGCGGTTTCCAATGGTTACTAGTTGCGCGGGGGAGCCGAAGTCGTGATCGGGGCCGCAGTCGTCCGGCTTGTTGGCACCCATGCAGGTGGAGAGCCAGATGTCGTCTTTGGTGTCCTGCTCGATCCACTTGATGATGCCGGTGTCGAGGTCCATGGCAACGATGGCGTCGGTGGCGGCGGCTACGGGGGCGCTGTACGCGTCACCAGTCGCTACATAAAGCTGGCGGCGCTTCGCGTCGATCGTCGGGGCGCTCCAGATGCCTGCGCCGGAGGGGCCCATTTTCGCTACTCCGTTGGGCTTCTTACCGGTCTCTTTGGGGGCGTCGGGGATGACGTAGGTCTTCCACACTTCGCGACCGCTGGAGGCGGCCAGCGCGACCACGCTTCCTCTGAAAGAGCAGCAGGGGTAGTTGGCTCCGCCACCGGCTCCTTCTTCGCCGCTCGCTACGGGGACGTAGAGGCGGCCCTCGAAGAACGCGGGGGCTCCGGTGAGCTTGGTGGTGGGATGGGTTTCGACGATGGTCTTCCACATCTCCTCACCCGTGTCGGCGTTTACTGCGTAGACTTTGCCCTTGGTGTCGCCGAAGAAGGCGGCGGTGCGGGTGTCGCTGACCTTCGCGACGGTGATGGCGGTGCGGACGCCGGTGTCGGCTTTGTAGGACCAGAGCATGCAGCCGGTGGTGGCGTCGAGCGCGTAGACCTGGCCGGTGTCGGCTCCGATGAAGACGCGGCCGTTGACGACGGTCGGTTGGCCGAAGGCGCTGCGGGCTCCGGGCATGCCGAAGGACCACTTCACGTCGAGGCTGGCGACGTTGGCGGGGGTGATGGAGGTGGTTGGTTGGTAGCGGGTATTTCCGGTGTTGGCTCCCCAGCCGTTCCAGGTGCCAGTGAAGGTTCCTGGGGTGCAGGGGGTTTGGGCGAGCAACGCGTTGCCGGAGATCAAGAGCAAGAGTGTAAGTTTCATCGTTATCCGATCTGTACGGCGCGCATCGACATCGAGCCGCCGTCCATGCCTTCTACGGGGAAGTGAACGGCTTCTTTTTTGTCGGCCGCGCCTAGGACGTAGAGCAGCGGCAAATAGTGGTCGGGAGTGGGTATGGAGAGAGCGGCTTCTTTGCCCAGCTTCTCGTAACGCACTAGGGATTCGTAGTCCTTCGCGAGCATCAGGTCGCGGGCTCTTGCGTCGAATTTTACGGCCCAGTCGAACGGGTTCAGGGGGCCGTCGTTGCGGCGGTAGAGAGGGAGGTTGTGAACCAGGTTGCCGCTGCCGACGATCATCACGCCTTGGTCGCGTAACGTGGCCAGGCGCTTGCCGACTTCGTAGTGATACTCGGCGGGCTTGGTGCCATCGATGCTGAGCTGGACGACCGGCACGTCGGCGTGGGGATAGAGGTGGCGGAGAACGGTCCAGGTACCGTGATCGTAGCCCCATTTTTCGGTGAGTTCGACTTTGATGGGCGAGAGCAGTTTTTGCACGGTGTGCGCGAGCGCGGGGCTGCCGTGCGCGGGATATTCGATGTCGAAGAGGGGTTTGGGGAAGCCGCCGAAGTCATGGATGGTGGGCGGGGCGGTGCTGACGATGACCGCGGGTCCCGAGATGTACCAGTGGGCGGAGATGCACAGGATTTCTTTGGGGCGGGCGATGGTTTTGCCGAGGTGGGCCCACGCGTCGGTGTACTTGTTGCGCGTGAGGGTCATCATCGGCGAGCCGTGGCCGAAGAAGAAGAGTGGTGTGCGGGGCATCTTCTTTCAAGTCTATTCCAAAGTGAATACGGCGGGCGGAGGGTTTGCTGGTATCATCGGAGGATGCGTGTATACCTCATCAATCCCAGCGACGTAGCGTTTGGCATCGGCGTAATTACGCCTCGCTGGCTGTTTGTCCTGGCTGCCGCTACTCCGGCGAAATTCGGCGATCCTATCATTCAAGACGAAACCCTGGAACGCTTTGACGCCAGCGTAATCCAGAAGGGTGACGTGGTCGGCATTGGCATCCATACGGGCAACGCGTTGCGTGGCTATGAGCTGGGCCTGGAGGCTCGGGCGCGGGGCGCTTGGGTTGTGTACGGCGGCATTCATGCGTCGTTGTTCCCGGAGGAATCCTTTGAGCGCGGGGGAGCGCACGCGGTCGTCGACGGCGATGGTGACGGGGCTTGGGGCGATGTGATCGAAGACATCGTGACGAAGGGCGCGCCGGAGAAGACGTACAAGGGCGGCCGGATTGCGGCGAAGCAATTTATTAAGGCTCGCTGGGACCTGCTGCAGCCGGGGCGTTACATGTGGGCGTCGGTGCAGACGCTGCGTGGGTGCCCGAAGCACTGCTCATTCTGTTCCGTGTGGCGTACCGATGGTCAAGCTCCGCGTATGCGTGAAGCCGATCCGGTGATCGAAGAGATCGTGCAGTTGCGGCGCATGGGCTATCGGTTTATCGCGCTGGCCGACGACAATTTTTATCCGGTGACGCTGACCGACATCAAGCTGGCTGAGCGGCAGAACAACCTGGAGCGGGTCGCCGAACTAAAAGAGCTGCGGGCGGAGCGGTTCCGCTTGATGGCAAAGCTCGCGCTGCTGCCGAAGGACATGGTGTTCTTCACGCAAATCACGATGGAAGCGGCGGAAGATCTCGATTTCCTGGCAGCGATGAAGAAGGCGAATATCAAGGGCGCGCTGGTGGGCGTCGAGGCGGTCACGGCTGAGGGTTTGAAGTCGGTCTATAAGGACTTTAATCTGGCTGGCGATAGTCTGGCGACGCGCTTGCAGAATTTCAAACAAAACGGTGTCCACGTATTGGGCTCGTTCATCTTTGGTTTGCCGACGGATAAGCCGGATACGTTTGCGGCGACGGCGGATCTGGCGGAAAAGGCGGACATCACGTTTGCGCAATTCGTGATGATGACGCCGTTCCCCGGCACTGTGGATTTCGAGCGGTGGGAAAAGAAGCTCGGCGACAATGCGCAGAAGGTCGACGGCATTCCCGTCACGCGCTACTGGTTGATCCCGATGGAGAAGCGTCCGAAGATGTTCACGCCGCATCCGATCATGAGCTCGGATGAAATTCGTGATCGCACGCAAGGTGTGTGGGACCGCTTCTACAGCACCTCGAATATCTGGAAGCGTTCCAACTGCGTGAAGTCGCTGAAGTCGCGCTTGGCGTTTGTGTTCATCTCCAAGCTGTACCGGCAGATGTACGCGAAGACCGGTATTTCGACGGACAGCGCGCGTCGGCAAAATGCCACCAAGTGGGCTCGCATGCTGGCGAAACCGCTGGCGGCCTTCTTCACGGCGAAGCCGATGCCGGAACTCCAGGTTCCTGGGCAGAGTGAAGCACCGGTAAATCAATTTACGGTATTGCAGTCGTAGAAACCCCGCGCTATGGGGTCTAGTTCTTGAACCCGCGGGCTACCGACGAAAGCGTTTGCTTGCAATACACCGCTTGAGCAGCCGCCTCCGGTAGGGGGCGGTTTCGGCAGTTTTCACGCAGGCTCGTCAGCGCGGGGTTTGCTACTTTTTAATGTAAACGCGGAGGCCCGTCGGCTCGATCACGGCGTGATCGATGTTGTGGCCCATTTCAAATGGCTGATCCACCTGGACCTCATCGTAAACCTGCGACATCACCAATTTCGCGGCGAGGTTCAGCAGGATTCCCGTTAGCGGCACACCCGAAATTTCCAACAGCTTGAGCTTCACCGTAACCTTGCCCGCCGTGGTTTCCGGCTGTACCACCAGCTTGACCTTGCGTTCCCCCGCGAGCAGCGTGGCGAACATCCCCCCTTGGCCGCTGGCTAACTTCTGGAAATCGGCGAGGGCTTCGAACGAGACCGTCCCCTCTCCCAATTCCAGCTTGGTTTCGCGCATCCCGACCTGCGGTTCTTCCGCGAGCTCGGCGCGAATCCACGCATTCAACTCCTGCGAAGTAAAGGTGATGACCGAGCCGGGAGTCGCCTTGTCATCTTCAATGAGCGCCAACTTCGCCCGAGCCATCTCCGCGAGCGGATCCGCCGCAAACACAGGAACCAGCGTAAGAGCCAACAGGAGAAGTCGGCGCGTCATAACTTACCCCTTCGCGATATTTGCCAGTTCGTCCGCACCGGCCTTGGCAATCTGACCATCTTGCGGCGAGGTCACGCCGCTGACGCCGATCGCGCCGACAACCTGGCCGTCGACATCCAGCAGCACTCCGCCTTCGACGGGAACGACGCCTTTCAGGCTCATCATAACCGTGCGGCCCCCGGCGACCATGTCTTCCAGGGCCTTTGTATTGCGCTTGAACATCGCTGCGCCTTTGGCTTTTTGCTGGGCGACTTCCACGCTGGCAAGCTGCGTGTTGTCCATACGTTGTAGGAAAATCAGGTGGCCGCCATCATCGACGATGGCAATGACCACGTTCCATTTGTTTTTGAGTGCCTCTTGCTCGGCGGCGTCAGCGATCCGCTTCGCGGCGGCAAGTGTCAGAGACTTCTTGGTAGCTAGCATCCCTTCTAGGATGACAGCTTTTATTGGAGGGGTTTCGGTTCCGGCTTCGGCGCGGGCTTGCCGCCGAGCTTCATTAGCAGCGCCATGGTGCTCTCCTGGGGCGAGCGTCCCGCACCGGCTCCGACGCCCATCGCCATGTCATACGGAGTACGACCCACTTTGTCGAGCGCGTTGAGATCGCCTCCGAGTGCGGCCAAAGCGGCGACAACGGGATCCGAACCTCGGCCCGACGCGCCGTGCAGCGGAGTTTCCCCATTGCCGGCAACGACGTTGACCGGCATTCCGAGGCTGGCGAGGTATTTGACCGCCTCCACCGAATCTCCGTCCGGAGCATGAGTCTTGCCATCGCGCCAGCCCATGCCAGCGGCGATCAGCATCGCGTTTGCTCCCGCGGTTGTCGTGGCATTCAGGTTGGCTTTGTTCGCCAATAGAAACTTCATGGTGTCGACATCGCCGCCCCGCGCTGCGCGTAGGAAGGGAGTCGCGCCCGCGCCCATGGTGGCGTCGCCGCCATCCAGCACGGCTCGCGGGGCAAGCGACTTGATCAGGCTCGCGTTGGGATTCGCTCCCTTGGCGATCAGTTGCCGGATGAGAGTTTCGGGTGTGTTCTTGTCCTCAACCTTGGCGGGAGGGCGATTGGAGATGTCGAGATTCTTCTGGTCGACGGCGGCGTAGAGGGCGGAGCGGCCACGGATGTCGGCGGCGTTTACGTCGGCGCCTTTGTCCAGCAGATACGCGGCGATGTCGTAATGAAAATTGATGATCGCCATCACGAGGGCGGTGGTGCCGTCAGGTTCCGGGATATTGAGGTCCGCACCGGCGTCGACCAGGGCTTTGACGGTGTCCATATGCCCCTGGCGAACAGCAAAGAGCAGCGGCGTGAAGCCTCCGCGCGGAAAATTCATACCGACGCTGCCGGCTTTCGGACGGAGGTTGGTGAAATCGAAGACAGCGGAATGGATGTCGAACAGCGCGCCACGCGAGATCAGGAGCTTCACGGCTTCGGTGTGACCTTCTGCGGCAGCCCACATGAGCGGGGTCTGTCCACGCCATTTTTCGGCGACGTTGATTTGCGCGCCGTTGTCGAGCAGAACTTTGATCGCAGCCGGGTTGCCGGTGCGCGAGGCGGTCATGAGCGGCGTTTCGCCTTCGGCGTGCGGGGCGTTCACATCGGCGCCGGCCTTGAGCAGCATCTCGATGATCTGGGCGTTGCCGTTTTCACAGGCTTGCGAGAGAGGAGTGATGCCGTAGCGATTGGTGACTTTCGCGTTCGCTCCGGCGGCGAGCAAGGCTTTGACGACTTCGGCGTCGTCGAAGTTCGCGGCCCAGTGGAGCGCGGTGGTGCCATCGACTTGCGGAGCGTTCACGTCCATCTTCTGGGCGAGTAGCTGACGCACCGCGACCATGTCGCCACGGGCTGCGGTGTCAGCTAACGCTGATGCGCCGAGTTCGGCACCGAAGGTCAGGGCGGAACCTAAGAGAGCACTGAGGAAAACTTTGCGCATACTAAACTCCTGCGAGCGGTCCGGTGCTGTCGCCGATGGATGCCTGCGGCACGTCGACCGCGTGCAGGATGTTCACCAGCAGGTTCGTCATCGGCGTCGCTTCCGCGAATTTCAGGTGCTGGCCGGACTTGATCTTGCCGCCCAGGTTGCCGGCGGTGATGATCGGCAGAGGGTTGTGGTTGTGCGTGTTGCTGTTGCTGATGCAGCTTCCGAAGAGGATTGCGGAATGGTCGAGCAGCGAGCCGTCGCCATCGGGAGTCTCTTTGAGACGGTCTAGGAATTTAGCCAGGGCCGAGACATAGTAGGTCTGGATCTTGACGAGCTTGGCGAGATTCTCCGGACGGTCCTGGTGATGCGAAACAGAGTGATGCGGTTCCGGCACGCCGACGAAGCCGTGGCTGCGCTGGCTGACTTCGCGGGCCATCATGAAGCTGAATACGCGGGTTACGTCGCCTTGATAGGCGAGGGCCATGAGGTCAAACATCAGCCCTACGTGTTCCTGGTATTGGTCGGGGACACCGACGGGCGCGTCGGGGACGACCATCGAGAAGCCGCCCTGTTTTTCGGCGACCTGCAGGCGGCGTTCGATTTCGCGGATGTTGTCGAGATAGTCGCCCATGCGCGATTTGTCGCGGGCGTTCAGATCGCGCTGCAGGCCGGGAACCTGCTGCACGATGCGGTCGAGGATGCTGCGGTCTTCATCCATGCGCATTTTGCGCTGTTCCGCGGTGCCGCCGTCGCCGAACATGCGCTCGAAGATGACGCGCGGGTTGATCTCCATGGGCAGCGGCGTGGTCGGGCTGGACCAGGAAATCGTGTTCATGTAGGTGCAGCTGTAACCGGAGTCGCAGGCTCCCACGAGCGCGGACATGTCTTCCGTGGCGATTTCGAGGGACGGATAGCGGGTATCCTGGCCGATCTTGCGGACCGCGATTTGGTCGATGGTGGTTGCAGCGCGAACATCTTCGCCTTCAGTGCGCTTAGCGTGGACGCCGTTCAGGAACGTCGCGCTGGCACGGGCGTGATCGGCGGACCCGTCACCGAGCGAGTCCGCTTGATGGTGCGCGAGGTTGCTGTAGACGTTGACGTAGTCCTTGAACTTTTCCAAAGGCTTGAGCGTCGTCGACATCTCATACGCTTTGCCTTCGATAGCGGGCGTGAATTCCTTCATCACTGCGCCGTGAGGAATGTAGACGAAGCCGAGGCGCTGCGCTCCGGCAGCGGCGGTCTTGGTTTGCGCGGTCAACGCAGGAACCATCGCGTCGAGCAGGGGGAGCGAAAGCGCTACACCCGTGCCACGCAGGAATGTCCGGCGGTCGAGGCTCTTTTTGGAGATGAAATTCATAATGCCTACCGTTGGGCGCCGAGGACGGGCGCTCCACCCTTCTGTTTCATTTGGAACGGGACGCTTTTCACGATCCCTAATACGATGGACGAGAACTTGTATTGGTTGCTCGCGGCCTGCTTGACGACGGCTCGCAGGGCGGGCATATCGTTATAGTCAAGGCCGCGGCCGAGAGCGTAGGTCATCAGCTTGTCGCTGAAGGTGGTCGCGAAAACGTTGGGCTTGGCGAGCAGCGCTTTGCGCAGCGCGATGGGGCCGTCGACGGGAGTGCCGTCGAGCAGGACACCAGTGGTGTCGATCTTGCTGCCGCCGGCATCCGTGGTGCGCCAGCGTCCAGTCGCGTCGAAATTTTCGAGCGCGAAGCCCAGCGGGTCCATCAGTTTATGGCAGGACGCGCACGCGGGATTTTCGCGATGCAGTTCGAGGCGTTCGCGGACTGAGGTCGCTTTCACGCCCGCTACATTTTCCTTGAGCGCCGGGACATCAGGAGGAGGAGGAGGCGGCGGGGTGCCGAGCAGGTTGGAGAGAATCCATTTACCTCGGACGACGGGACTGGTGCGGGTGGTGTGCGAGGTGACGGAAAGAATGCTCGCTTGGCCCAGCAGGCCTCGGCGGTTCTCGTCGGTGATCTGCACGCGGCGGAAGCGCGGTCCGTAGACGCCTTCGAGGCCGTAGTGGCGCGCGACGCGTTCGTTGACGAAGGTGTAGTCGGCGTTCAGCAGATCCATGATCGAATGGTCTTCGCGGAACATACTGCCGAGGAACATCGAGGTTTCGGTGCGGAGATCCTGACGGAGGTTGTCGTCAAAGTTCGGGAATTCCTGCGGGTCGGGATAGGTGCTTTTGATGTTGCGCAGGTAGAGCCACTGGGACGCGAAATTGTCTACCAGAGCGTCGGCCTTCGGGTCGGCGAGCATGCGGCGAACCTGTTGTTCCAGCGCGGCGTTATCGTGCAGCTTGTTCTGTGACGCGAGCGTCAGCAGGGTTTCGTCGGGCAGGCTGCTCCACAGGAAATACGAAAGTCGCGAGGCAAGTTCGAGGTCGCTGATGCGGTAGACAGTGCCGGTGGTGACGTTGGCGGGCTCGGGCTCGTAGCGATAGAGGAACTGTGGGTCCGAGAGGATCATGCGGACGCCGCTTTCGATACCCTGCTCGAAGTTGTTGCCGCGATTGCGGCTCGATTGGTAGAAGCTGAGCAGCGGTTCAAGATCGCGGTCGGTGACGGGGCGGCGGTAGGCCTGCTTCGCGAGGTTGCTGAGGATCTGGCGCGCGCAGCCGACTTCTTCGCTGGCTTGTTTCGGCGTGCAGGTGAAGATTTTGGTGCGGCTCGGGGTCTGGCTGACACCGGTCGGCTTGTAGGGACCGGCGACGACCATCGCTTCAATGTGCGGCAGGCCGGCTTCGTTCACAGGGTCGAGGGTGGAGCGCAGGAAAGGCTGCAGGATGTAATCTTCCTGGGCCGAGTTGCGTTTCACGAAAGTTGCGGCGACTTTGTGGGGTCCAGCGGTGACGGGGACGCGCGCGGTGAGGCGATTCGCGAGTTCTTCCATCACGGCGTTGGGATTTACGGTGACCTTGTCAGTGTCTTCCTTGCCGCCGATTTTTGTCGAGAAAACGCGGGCGTTATCGATCAGGATCTCAACCTCGCTGACTTCTTCGAGGCCTCGGGTGACGTCGACGGTGTTGCGCGCGAGGATGATTTTGATGGTGTATTCGCCGTCGAGCGGGAAGTTGTGCGGGGTGACGAGGCCACCTCGGGTGCCGAGGGGCATGCCTTCCATGCGGTTCAGCTGCGAGAGGTCGGGGCGAGTCTTGTAGGTGGAAGCGACGGGTCCAATGTTAGGATCGCCGATGGCGAGGCGCGCGATTTTCGAGGACGCGTTGACGTATTGCTCCAGCAAGCTGGGCGAGACGCCGAGCACGTCGGCGTTGTTGTCAAAGCCGTAGCTCTCGTCGTCGGGCGGCAGAAGCTGGGCGACGTCCATGTTCAGGGAAAGCAGATCGCGGACGGAATTCTGATACTCGGCGCGATTCATGCGGTGCAGGGTCGCGCGGCCGGGATTGGGTTTGGCGGCGACGGCCTGGTCGAGCGAGGTTTCTAAGTAGGATGCGAACTTGTCGAGCGAAGGCAGATCACGCGGCAGGCCTGGAGGCGGCATCGCTCCCTGGCGGAGCTTGCGGACGACCTTTTCCCACGTCTCAGCGTGCGCGGCGGGGTTCGAAAGATCGACGTTTTGCAGGGATAATTGGCCGGTTTTGAGCTTATCGCTATGGCAGCCGACGCAGTAACGGTCAACGAGGGCTCGTTCGGGAGAAGCCTGTTGGGACTGCGCGGTGTGCAGGAATCCGACTGCTGAGAGGAGCCCTGCGACGGAGAGCGCGGTCTTGAGATGAGTGGTGGCCAAGGCTCGAATGCTCCAAACAAGCTGATAAGATTCAGCACTATAGAGCGTATGCCAAGGGGCGGTCGGGCGCAAGGGGTGGGGGCGGCGAGTATCTGGCGTTTACCAAAAGTTAACAATGAAATCCGCTTACTTCGGACTATACTCACTCTGGCGCAGTCAGCCAGAAAGCGGTGCCCATGATGGTTCCGGCGGATCCACCCTTAATGCCGAGCGATGAATGGTTCGAGTTGAAGGGGCACCTGTTTCGCTTCCTGGGCACGCATCCGGGATGGGCGCGATGGCAGGCCGACGGCATCTGGGTCTGTGGGCAGGAGAAGGACCGCGAGCGTGAGCTGACTCGTGCGACGCGGGTGACGGCGGTGGTGAACGATACGAAGATGATTCACACGCGGGCGGTGCCGGAGCAGCACGCAGCGGCGGACGTCACGGCGCAGGGGTGGAATCGGCTGTTGATGGGCCTGTTCAGTTATCTGGGCGGACCGGCTCGGCTGGATGACGTGGTGACCATCGCGGCGGCGGTGCTGCGGATGCCGGGGGCGAAGAAGATGGCTACGGGGGTCGATGTGGTGTTCCCGGAGCCTGCGGCGGGACACGTGAGTTACGAAGAGATGGACGCGATGGTCGATGGCCGGATGGAACCTGCGGAACGTGGGCGGGTCGAGGCGCATGCGGCAGGGTGCGCGTTCTGCGCTCGGCAGATCGCGACGTATCGGGGGGCAGCGGAGCGGGTTTCGATGGTGTTGCCGCGACCGGTGGCGAGTCCTCCGCTGGTTTGATGCGCTGCTAAGAAGCGACCTTGAGTGGGGCGACCTCGCGGTTCACGGTGTCGGCCAAGGCGTCGGCGGCGACTTCTAGTTCGTAGCGGGTTTGTAGGTTGACCCACATCTCGGTTGGTGTGCCGAAGAGGCGACCGAGGCGCATGGCGGTCTCAACGGTGATGCCCCGCTGGCCGTTTAGGATTGCGGTGAGCCTGTTGCTCGGGATACGCATCAGGAGCGCGGCGCGATTGGCGCTCAGACCGGCGTCGTCCAGGACCATGCGGAGTGATTCGCCTGGGTGAATGGGGGCTAGTTTTTCTTCGTGGGATAAACCTCCACCTCAACCTCATAGGCGCCATCCGCGCGCCCTTCAAAGCAGATGCGGTACTGACGCATCATAACTACGTCGAGAATACTATCCTGAAATGTCAGGATGGGCCATACACGCAATGGGCGCCTTCAACCCTAATCGATTTGAATTGTTTTCGCCCTATCCTCCCGAGGAGTGCATCGGGCGGCTGAGTGCGGCGCTCGATGTTCCCTCGAAAGATGGCGTGCTACCGATCGTTGGCACCTTCATCGCCTCGCGCGTTTGGCTAAGGAAGCGCATCTGGTACCAGAATTCATTTCAAACCTTCCTCGTCGTGTCTATCCGACCGATGAAACGGGGTTCTGCCATACGTGGCTCGCTGGGTGTCCACGGCGGGGTTTGGCTGCTTTTCGCTCTGACGTATGGAGCAATTCTTGTCTGGGCGCTTGCAGCGCTTCGGCGCGGCGATCAGACGGGTGCGGGAGTCAGTTTTGGCCTTTTTTCCCTATTTGGGATTGTGCTATTTCAGTTTGGACGGTTGTTCGCGCGCGAGGATGGACCGTTCTTGAAGGACTTCGTCGTTCGGACACTCAAAGCCAAAGACTCACGGATTGACCGTCCTGAGATTGAAACGTGACGCCGCTGATGGGATTTGACATTCTCTGAGGTCGTGAAGGCCCATAACCTCGCATTCATACACTTTGAGTCGGTGGCGCTTAACCCGCTCCCTCACGGTCGCGGCTCAGTGTCGGCGGTTGAGCGTGTGGGCATGAGCGGCGGCGTTGGGGCGGGCCTCGGAGGAAACAGACGCGACGTTCAACACTAAAACGGTATATTGATTTCATGCATTTTGGCACCTGCATCGTTGCGCTTCTCGCGGCTTCCACGCTGTTGGCTCAGGCTCCTGCGATTGATTGGAAGGCGCAGGAGGCTGAGACGTTGCGGCACTTCCGCGCGCTGGTGCAGATTGATTCCAGCAATCCGCCGGGGAATGAGACGGCGGTCGTTGACTATTTGAAGAAGACGTTCGACGCGGCGGGGATTGAGAATCGGGTGTTCGCGCAGGAGTCCGCTCGGGCGAACATTGTGGCTCGGATTCGCGGGAGTGGAGCGAAGCGGGCGGTGCTGGTGATGGCGCACACGGATGTGGTCGGGGTGCAGCGCGAGAAGTGGCCGGTCGATCCGTTTGGGGCTGTTGTGAAAGACGGGTACATCTGGGGTCGCGGAACTGTAGACGACAAGGACAAGCTCGCATCGAACTTGATGTTGATGCTGTTGCTGAAGCGCAGTGGTGCCAAGCTCGATCGGGATGTAATTTTTCTCGCGGAGTCGGGGGAAGAGGGCGATACCGGGCCGGGCATCGACTATATGGTGCGCGAGCACTTCGATGAGATTGACGCGGAGTTCGCGATCACGGAGGGCGGCGGGGCGAAGTTGCAGCAGGGGAAGGTCACGCTGATCACGATTGCGACGGCGGAGAAAATGCCTCGGCGGGCACGGCTGGTGGTGAATGGGACGTCGGGGCATGGCTCCGTGCCGCGGACGGACAATGCGTTGGTGAGGTTGTCGCTGGCGGTGGGCAAGGTCGGAACGTGGGAGCCGCCGATGCGGTTGAACGATACGACGCGGACCTATTTCGAGAGACTGGCGACGGTGAGCACGCCGCAACAGGCGGCTCGGTACAAGGGGCTGCTCGATCCGGAGCGGACGGTGAACACGCAGCGCTACTTGGCGCAGAATGAGCCGACGCATTATTCGATGTTGCGGACGTCGGTGGTGCCGACGATTTTGAAGGCTGGGTATCGGATGAATGTGATCCCTTCGGAGGCGGAGGCCACGCTGGATATTCGCGTGCTGCCGGATGAGGATGTCGCGCAGTTTTATGAAGAGATGAGGAAGGTCATTAATGACCCGGCGGTGAAGATTGAGCCGTTGAGCGCGGGAGCTAGGGTGGCGACTCCACCTTCCAGATTGGACACGGAGATGTTCAAGGCGATTGAGTTGGTGAGCAAGCGGTTATATCCGGGATCGACGACGCTGCCGACGATGCTGACAGGGGCGACGGACATGGCGCAGTTGCGGGCGAAGGGGATTCAGAGTTACGGGATTGGGCCGGCGCTGGAAGAGGGCGATTCGGTGAACTACGGGGCGCATAGCGACGTGGAGCGACTGCCGGAGGCTTCGCTGCATCGGCTGGCTCGGTTCACTTGGGAAATTGTTACGGAAGTGGCGGCGGCGAAAAAGTAGTGCTAACGGCAATTGTGCGTGAGGTGAGTCCTCGGCTCTCGGAGTGTTTGGTGTCGTTTCAGGAACGGGCTCCTATTGATGTGGAGCTGGCGGGTCGGCAGCATGCGGAGTATTGCTCGGTGCTGGCGGAGTTGGGTGCGAAGGTTGTGACGCTGCCTGCGCTCGACGATCAGCCGGACTGTGTGTTTGTCGAAGATCCAATCGTGGTTTTGGATGAGGTCGCGATTGTCACGCGCATGGGGGCGGAAACGCGACGGGGGGAATCGGCGAGCTTGGCCGCGGCGGTGGGACGGTATCGGGAGTTGTTGGAGATTGGCGCTCCGGGCCAGCTCGAAGGCGGCGACGTGATGCGGATCGGGAAAACGCTCTACGTCGGAATTTCGGGGCGGACGAATATCGCGGGGTTGCAGCAGTTGGCGCAATTGACGGCTCCGTTCGGGTATTGGGTGGTGCCGGTGGAGGTGCGGGGGTGCCTGCATCTGAAGAGCGCTTGTTGCTATTTGGGCCATGATACGGTGCTCGCGAATCGGGAGTGGCTCGATATGGACGCGTTTTGCGGGGTGAAGTTTTTGGATGCGCCTGAGGCCGGTGGAGCAAATGCGCTGCGAGTGGGAGATGGGGTGGTGATGGGGGCGGAGTATCCGGAAACTGCTCGGGTGGTGGAGGCTCGAGGGTTCACCGTGCGGACGGTGGGGATTTCGGAATTGGTGAAGGCCGACGCCGGGGTGACGTGTATGAGTGTCGTGTTTGAGGGTTAGAGAACTCGCATTACACTAATACAATGCTCAAAAGCCTTGACCTATCCGGTCGCGTGGCCGTGGTGGCTGGTGGAACCTCCGGTCTGGGCCGGGCGGTGGCACTGGCGTTGGCCCAACAGGGGGCCGCTGTGATTCCGACGGGTCGCAGGGTGGAACACATCGAAAGCGTCTGCACGGATATTCGCGCGCTGGGCCGCAAGACCATGGAGCACATCACCGACGTCGGAGACCGGCAATCGGTCGACGAACTGCGGGACGCGGTGCTCAAAGAATTCGGCCACGTGGACATCCTGGTCAACGCAGCGGGCTTCACCTTTCGCTCGCCGACGGCGACGATGGCGGAAGAGAAGTGGTCCTCCTTGCTGGACACGCACCTGAACGGCGCGTTACGGACCTGCCAATCCTTTTATGAACCGCTGAAGGCCAGTGGGCATGGCCGCATCATCAACTTTGGTTCGCTGACCTCGTATGTGGGCTTCCATGAGGTGGCGGCGTACGCAGCAGCGAAAAGCGCGATTCTGGGACTGACGCGGAGTCTGGCATGCGAGTGGGCGAAAGACGGGATCTGTGTGAACGCGATTGCTCCCGGCGTTTTCCCGACGGAACTGAATCGCAAACTGATTATGGGCACGCCACGCGGCAATGAACTGCTGATGCGCACGCCGATGGGGCGCTTCGGGCAGCCCGAGGAGATTGCGGGCGTCGCGGTGCTGCTGGCTTCGGATGCGGCGAGCTTTTTGACCGGACAATGTATAGCAGTGGATGGAGGGTTCCTTGCGTCAGGCGTTAATTGTTAGTTTCTGTGTGATGGCGTCGGCATACGGTGAGTCCGGCTACAACTCATGGCTTCGCTATGAACGATTGGAGAAGCCCCCGGCGCTACCGGCCGTCGTAACGATCCTGACGGACACGCCCGTGCTGCGCAGCGCGCAAGGCGAACTCATTCGCGGCCTGCGCGGCATGACGGACCGGACCCTGCGGGCGAGCAACGGCAGCGTGAATGAGCCGGCGATTGTGCTGGATACAAGAGCCACCAACCTGAAGCCCGACGGCTATCAGCTGCGCACCGAGCGCGGCAACATCGTGATCAGCGCGAGCAGTGATCGCGGAGTGCTCTACGGTGCCTTCGCGCTTTTAGAGAAGATCGCCCTGGGCGAGCGGATCACGAACCTTAATGAACGGCACGAGCCGGGGGTGGCGATCCGCTGGGTGAACCATTGGGACAACTTGGATGGAACGATTGAGCGCGGTTACGGCGGTCGGTCTATTTTCTGGGACAACGTCAAATCCCGGACGGATCTGACGCAGGTTACCGACTACGCGCGGATGCTGGCGTCGTTGGGGATCAACGGGGCTTCGATCAACAACGTCAACGTAAATCCGCGCATCCTGGCGACGGACTTTCTACCGGAGATCGTGCGGATCGCCGATGCGATGCGGCCGTGGGGAGTTCACGTGGCGCTCTCCGTGGATTTTGGCAGCCCGCAGAAAATCGGCGGGTTGGATACGTTCGACCCTCTGGACCCGCGCGTGATTGCGTGGTGGAAAGCGAAGACCGACGAGGTTTACAAAGCGGTCCCCGATCTTGCGGGCTTCATTATCAAGGCGGATTCGGAAGGCCGCGTTGGCCCATCCGCTTACGGTCGCACGCATGCGGACGCGACCAATGTGGTGGCGCGCGCGTTGAAGCCGCACGGCGGACTCATTTTTTACCGGGGCTTCGTTTACGACAACAAGATGGACTGGCGCAATCTGAAGAACGACCGCGCTCGTGCCGCCGACGACAATTTCCGCAAGCTGGACGGCACGTTCGAAGACAACGCCATTGTGCAAGTGAAGAACGGACCCATCGATTTCCAAGTGCGCGAACCGGCCTCGCCGCTGTTCGGCACGCTGGAAAAAACCAAGCAGGCAATCGAACTCCAGATCACGCAGGAATATTTCGGCCAGGCGAAGCACACCGTTTTCCTGGTGCCGATGTGGAAAGACGTGCTGGACTTCGACCTTCGCATTCGCGATGGCGCAACGCCCGTCAAAAGTGTGGTGAATGCGGTGGTAGCGGTGTCGAACGTGGGGTTGGACGAAAACTGGCTGGGGAATCATCTTTCGCAAGCGAACCTTTACGGCTTCGGCAAGCTTGCCTGGGACGCCAACTTGACGTCGAAGAAGATCGTGGAGGATTGGGCCAAGCTCACCTTCGGCAACGATCCCAAAGTCCTCGACGTAGTCACCCGCATCCAACTGGATTCGTGGCGGACGTTTGAGAACTACACGGGTCCGCTCGGTCTGCAAACGCTGACCGATATCACTGGCAACCACTACGGAGTGGCGGTGGAAGCATCGGAAGGCAACGGTTGGGGCCAGTGGCACCGCGCGGATGAAAAAGGTGTCGGCATGGACCGCAGTGTCGCGACGGGGACAGGGTTCAGCGGGCAATACCGGCCTGCGGTCGCGCGCGTGTACGAATCGCTGGAACAGACGCCGGACGAATTGATCACCTGGTTTCACCATGTGCCGTACACCTACAAACTGCACTCCGGCAAGACGGTGATTCAACATCTGTACGACTCGCATTACGAAGGCGCGGCGGCGGTCGAAGGGTATGCGCGCGAGTGGAGGTCGCTGGCGTCGCACATGGACGAGCGGCGTTACACCGAGATTCAGGCGCAGCTCGACTATCAAGCCGGACAGGCCACAGTGTGGCGCGATGCGGTCAACAATTGGTTTGCGAAAGCCTCCAGCATTCCCGATGCAAAGGGCCGCGTGGGCAATCATCCGGGTCGGACGGAAGCCGAGGCGTTGCGGCTGGACGGGTATACGCCGATGGTCCCGATCCGTTGGGAGAGCGCGTCGGGCGGGACGGCGGTGGAGTGCAAACAGGCTCGGTGCGAGGCGAGCCTGAGACACAATGGGCCTGCGGGTTGGTTCAAGATTCGCGTGCAATATTTCGATCAGAACAATGGCCAGGCTGGTTATCGGGTGCGCATTGGGGACCAACTTGTGGACGAGTGGCGAGCGACTTTTATTGTTCCCACGGCGAGGATCGATAGTTCGTCGTCCTCGCGGAGGACCATTCAGGCGGTGGCGTTGCGCCCTGGCGATGTGATTCGCATCGAAGGCTTGACGGATGCAGGGGAGCTTGCGGGGCTGGACTACATCGAGATCTTACCAGCGGACTAGAAATGGTCGGCAGGCGGAAACGCCTGCCCTACCTTAACCAATCGCGCATGGCAGCCGCGATGTCGTGGGGCCTCTCCATCGTGACCATGTGGCCGGACTTCGGCACGATCACCAACTGAGACCCCTGGATTGCGGTCGCAATTTCCTGATGGCGCGCGGGGGGACTCCACGCGTCATCCTCGCCAGTCAACACCAACGCAGGGCAATCGATGGTGGGCAACACGGGGCGGGCATCGAGCCTGGAGAGCAGAGCTTCCTGCTGCACGAGGAACAGCTCCGGAGTCTTGCGTTCAAACATCTGGAGGATCTCTTCGACCAGCGTCGTATCGTCCTGGCGATAGGCGGGGATCATTCCCTTCAGCCACTCGACCGCCATCGGACGCATCCCCTGCGTGAACGCGATATTGAGCATCTTCCGCCGACCGCGCTCTTCCTCTTCGCCTGCGGCGCCCGCAGCCAACGGAGCCACGCCTGTATCCATCACCGCGATGTGCGAGACGCGCTGCGGAGCCAGCCGGTAGACCTCAAACGCCACGCGACCGCCCATGGAATGTCCCGCGAGAGCGAAGCGTTCCGGCGCGGACGCAAGCGTCGCCTCCGCCATCTTTACGAGTGAAGTATGCTCCATGCCCCACTCCATGGGGCGAGCATCGGCAATATCAGAAAGAGCCGCGATCTGCGTGTCCCACACAGTGTGGTCGCACATCAGGCCAGGAAGAAGGATGAGTGGTGTTTTCAAACTTCAAGGATACAATTACGGCACCTTGCAACTAAAATTCGCCGCCTCATTCGTGCTACCCGAGCCATTGTAAACCGCCGCCTGCGGATAGGCGCACAACGGCCGCGTTCGATCCACCTGGCCGGCCGTCGAATGCGAGGCAATCATCTTGTCGGGGGCCTTGCCCTGTTCCACCCACTGCTCCATTAGAGTGACAGCGTCGAACGAATTCGGACCCTCGCCGCCGTTGCAGTGCTGCATACCCGGCGTCATGAATAGGCGCATCGACGGATCGACCTTCGCGACCCCACCGAGCTTCTTCGCCACGCTGTTGTAGTAATTGATGCTATTGCCGGGCGCGATCAGTTGGTCATTCCAGCCGTGATACATCAGCAGCTTGCCCTTATGCCCGAAGAACTTACTGAGGTCCGGATTCGTAGCGTTGTTCAGGCCGTTGTCGATCTTGTCGGCCATGTCGACATCTTTGCTGAAGTCCAGTTTCATGGCATCCCAATTGGGATCTTTGAACATCACGAAGCGGAAGGTGTCGGCTGCAACGTCCGCGGGATTCTTGCCGGCCAGAACGGTCCACGCGAGTTCACTGCCGGGTTCGAGCGGAGGAAAAATCTCGGCCTTGTTGCGAGGGTTCGTTGCCGCCGTATAAATCTGCTTGGCTGCGGCAACCTGATCGGCATTGAGGCAAGCGGCTGTGGCTCCGGCTGCGCATAAAGTCACGGACGGATCGAACTTGCACTTCCTCGGATTCTCAATCACGCCATCACTGACACCATCGAGCGAGTCGCAGGCCTTCAACGCCGCCGCGTGCAGCGTCTGCAAATGCGCGGGCTCCAGGAAACTATTCGGAGTTTTATGCACGGCCTGATACACCCACAAGGACCACGCGTGCAAATGGATCATGAAGTTTGCCGGGGCGCCCGCCACGATGCCGTCGAAATCGTTCGGGTAGCGCTGGGCTTCTGTCAGACCCTGCTTGCCGCCGGTGGAGCAGCCGACCCAATAGGCGTAGCGAATCGGGCTGCCGTAGAAACTCTCGATGACCGACTTCGACTTCATCACCATTTCATGCTCCGAGCGGTAGGCGTAGTCGATCAACTTTTCCGGATGGTCCAGCGCGAAGGTGCCGCGCCCGCCGACGTGCCCCGTGTCCGTGGAACTGGTCGCATAGCCGCGGCCCAGAGCCTCGGCCATGGCGGTGTAGCTGATGGTCCCGGCCCAGCCGCCGTTGCCGACCGCCTGATACTTGCCGTTCCAACTGTCCGAAGGCAGCCAGACTTCCACTTTTATATCGGAGTCCTTTGACGGCGTGAGTGTGGCTGTCACGCGGCAGAAGCTCGGCAGATTGGCGTAGGGATTCGGCCCTTTGCCTTTTCCAGGCGTGGCTCCGGGCACCTGAAACGATCCCGGCGCGACTACGACCGCGGAGGTAATCGTCGCGTCGGCCAATTTCAGCGACGCGAGACTCTCACAGGTGGCCGCGAGGCTCGGCAGCGCGATGGCGATCAGAGACAGGGTCAAAGCTTGGATACGCACGTGGACTCCTTATTCGGATCGAGTTTACCACCGCCCCACGAGATCGGGAGTTATGGTGTCTGACACCGATCTCACCGCTTGGGCTTATCCTTCACCAACGTCAGGGCATACGCCTCGTGGATCAGCGCCCCCAACTCGTCATCCCCGACCTGGGCCAACTCCACGCCGACCCATCCACCCTTGCCCACATACGGAGGATAGTAAAACGCGTCCGGCCGCTCTCCAATCAACTCCCCCTGCACGCCCGGAGCCGCCGGTAGCCACGCCGCGACGTGCCCATCTCCGTGGTGATTGTTGGCGATCATCGCGAACACGCGCTTCGGGGTGAAGAATGTCGGCTCGCCATGCGAGACCTTCTCTATCGCGCCGGGATAGCCCAGGCAGATCGCCCGAACCCTCTGTATCTGCTTCTCCGCAGACGCCTTCGTCATGCAATCACGGTACCATCGGGAAACAATTCCCTGGGGAAGTGACTCTATAGAGTGTATGGCACCGCGATCCAAGAAATGGTTGATCCGAAGTGGAATTATAGTCGCCATCCTCTTCGCAGCATTTGGCATCGGCTTGATTTACCTGAGCCGCCACTTCGAGCCCTATATTCGCGAACAAGCGATCCAGTATCTGAAGGAACGCTTCGATAGCGAGGTGGAACTCACCGGCCTCCACGTCAGCGTTCCCGGCGGCGCTGCCTTTCACTTGGCCACTAAAGGCAAAATCGCCCTCGCGCAGCTCGAAGGCGAAGGCTTGGTGATGCGCCACAAAGGGCGCACCGACATCCCGCCGATGTTCAGGCTGCAGCATTTCTCCGCCACAGTCGACCTGCAAACTCTCTTCACCGCAGCCAAAGTTGTGCCGCTCGTAAAGCTTGACGGCATGGAAATCAACATTCCACCCAAGGACGAACGCCCGGAAATGGACAGCAAAAACGACGGCGATTCCGCTGTTCGTATCGACAACGTCGAAATCCGCAACGCCAAACTCGCCATCCTCCCGCGTGATCGTTCGCGCGTTCCGTTGAACTTTGAACTGCACGAAGTCAATCTCTCCTCGGTCGGCAGCGAAGGCGCCATGAGGTACGATGCGTACCTCAGCAACCCCAAGCCGAAAGGTGAGATCCACAGCACGGGCACCTTCGGACCCTGGTCCGCTGGCGAACCCTCCGACACTTCACTCTCCGGGAACTATCTGTTTGAAAACGCCGATCTCGGAGTCTTCAAAGGCATCGCGGGCATTCTTCACTCCACCGGCCAGTTCGAAGGTGAACTTGGCAACATCAATGCAAAAGGCGAAGCGACGATTCCTGACTTCCGCTTGAAAATGTCGGGCAACCCCGTGCCTCTCACAGCGACCTTTGAAGTCGGCGTAGATGGCACCAACGGCAACACCACACTGCGTCCCGTACACGCTAAGTTGGGGTCGACCAATCTCACCACCAGCGGCACCGTGATCAAACACGACGGCGATACGCACCGAGCGATCGAACTCGACGCGCTCATCCCCGCAGGCAATCTCACCGACGTCCTGCGCCTCGCAATGAAAGGCGACCCGTTCATGCAGGGCATCGTCAAACTCACCACCAAGATCGTTATCCCGCCCTTGGACGGGAAAGTGAAAGAGAAGCTCGAACTCGACGGGAAGTTCGAAGTCACCGGAGGCAAGTTCCTTCGCTCGATGATCCAGGACAAGATCGACGGCTTGAGTCGACGCGGCCAAGGCAAGCCCAAGAATCAGGAGATCGACGAGGTGGTTTCACAAATGGCCGGCGACTTCCGCCTCGACGACCAGGTCATCATGTTTAAGATGCTGGCCTTTGCCGTGGCGGGAGCCGCGGTCAATCTCGACGGTTCCTACGACCTGGGAGCCGACAATCTCGACTTCCACGGAGCTCTCTCACTGGACGCCAAAGTATCCCAAACGCAATCCGGCTGGAAACGCTGGGTGCTAAAGCCGATCGACCCCTTCTTCGCCAAGAACGGCGCGGGAACCTTCCTGAAGATCAAGGTTGTCGGCAGTTCGAAGTCCCCCCAGTTCGGCTTGGATCGCTAGATCTCAATCACCACCCGACCCCGAATCTTCCCCGCTAAAATTTCTTCCCCCGCCGCAAACACATCTTTGAACGCTCGAACCTCCGTCATCGCGTCGAGCTTCTCTAACGGTAAGTCCGTCCCCAACCGCGACCAGATCTCGAGCCGCCCCGCCTTATCCACGTTCGGCGAATCCATCCCGAGCAGGTTTACCCCGCGCAAGATGAAAGGGAACACCGACGTGTGCAACTCTGCCCCTCCAGCAAGCCCGCACGCGGCAACACTGCCATGTCGTTCCACCGTCCGCAACACGGAGGCGAGCGTGTCGCCGCCCACGGAATCAATCGCGGCGGCCCAACGCTCGGATTCGAGCGGTCGCTTCGAAGGAGCAGCCAGCTCTGCGCGATCGACGATCGTGGTCGCGCCGAGCGCGCGCAAGTAATCCGCCTGCTCCGGCCTCCCCGTCGAGGCCGCGACCTTGTAGCCGAGCTTTGCGAGAATCGCCACCGCCGTGCTACCCACGCCGCCAGCGGCACCCGTCACCAGCACCTCGCGCCCACCCGGCTTCAGCCCATGCTTCTCCAACGCAATCACCGACTGCATCGAAGTAAATCCCGCAGTGCCGATCGCCATCGTCTGTTGCAACGTCATCCCTTGCGGTAGGGGCACGATGTACTTTGCGTCCAAGCGGGCGTACTGCGAGTAGCCGCCCCACATCACCTCTGAGGTTCCGCAGCCAGTGACCACCACCGAATCGCCGGGTTTGAATTCCGCGACCGCCGACTCTTCCACCGTGCCAGCAAAATCGATCCCCGGCACCATCGGATAGGTGCGAATCACACCCGGCCGACCAGTGACCGCGAGCCCGTCTTTGTAATTCAGGCTCGAGTACGCGATGCGCACCAGCACCTCGCCCGCAGGCAACTGATCGCGCGTTAAATCCTGGAAAGATGCGCTCTCTTTCGTAACAAGAACTGCCCGGAATGTCGTCACAACGGTATGATAGTCGACTGGCCCTCCGCATGACGACAGCTTCTCCTTCACTCCGCCCATACTTGCCCCTGCTTCTGCTGCTGTTCATCGGCAGCGGTTGCGCGGCACTCATTTATGAAATTGTCTGGTTCCAGCTGTTGCAGTTGGCGATAGGATCGTCCGCGATCTCGCTGGGCGTGCTGCTGGGGACCTTCATGGGAGGCATGTGCCTGGGAAGCCTGCTGCTGCCGCGCTACGTTTCGGCGAAGGAACACCCGCTGCGCGTCTACGCGAAGATCGAATTCGGCATCGCCGCGTTTGGCCTCGTAGTCCTCTTCCTCATCCCGCTCGTCGACAAACTCTACGAAGCGGTCGCCACCTTCGGCCTCACCGGGGTCGTCCCCCGAGCCATCGTCGCAGCGCTATGCCTGTTGCCTCCGACGCTGCTCATGGGAGCCTCTCTCCCCGCCATCGCCCGCTGGATCGAGACCACTCCGGAAGGCATCTCCTGGCTCGGCTTCTTCTACGGAGGCAACATCGTCGGCGCAGTCTTCGGCTGCCTGCTCGCCGGCTTCTACCTGCTGCGCGTGTATGACATGGGCGTCGCGACCTACGCCGCGGTGGCCATCAACCTCGTCGTCGGTGTACTCGGATGGCTGCTCGCCGACCGCTCTCCTTACACGCCGCGAGTCACCGACAACGCCCCTGCCGCATCGACCCCCGGCAAGCGAGCTGTCTTCATCACCATCGCCATCTCAGGCATGTGCGCCCTCGGCGCGGAAGTCGTCTGGACCCGCCTGCTCGCCATGATGATGGGGGCAACCGTCTACACTTTCTCGATCATTCTCGCCGTATTCCTGGTGGGCCTCGGCCTGGGCAGCACCGCCGGAGCCATGATCGGCCGCAACACCGCGGGAGCACGCAGCGCGCTGGGATGGGCGCAGCTCCTCGCCGCCGGTGGCATCTTGTGGACCGCCTACATGCTCGCTGATTCGCTGCCCTACTGGCCGATCAATCCCCTGCTCGCCAGCAGCCCGTGGTTCAATTTCCAGATCGATCTCGCCCGCACCTTCTGGACCGTCCTGCCGCCCGCGTTGATGTGGGGGGCGAGCTTCCCTCTGGCGATGTCTGCCATCAGTAGCCCCGGTCAGGATTCCGCGCGCGTGGCGGGTGAAACCTACGCGGCAAACACCGTGGGCGCGATCTTTGGAGCGTTGCTCTTCAGCATGGTCTTTGTGCCGATGCTGGGCACGCAAAACGCGCAACGCCTGTTAGCGGGACTCGCGATGGTCAGCGCGCTGATTGCTCTGGCCCCCATGCTGATGCGGTCCGTGCGCGGCAACGGCAACACGTGGGCCGCCGCCGCGGTGATCGTCTCCATCGGCGGAGGTATCGCCCTCATCCGCAGCTTAAGTCCGGTGCCGTGGCTCCCCTTGGCCTACGGTCGCCGAGCCATCACAACCACTGGAGCCGGCGAACCTCTGTACATTGGCGAGGGTATGAATTCGTCCATCGTGATCTCGCAACTGCCGGCGGGGCAGCGTTACTTCCACGTCAGCGGCAAGGTGGAGGCGTCCACGGAGCCTTTCGATATGCGGCTGCAACGCATGTTGGGACACATTTCCGCGTTGTCGCACCGCGATCCGAAGTCGGTGCTGATCGTGGGCTTTGGCGCAGGTGTCACGGCGGGTTCGTTTACGACGTATCCGGGCATGCAGCGCATCGTGATCTGCGAAATGGAGCCATTGATTCCGCCCGCCGCTACGAAGTATTTCGAGAAGGAAAATTACAACGTCCTCAACGATAAGCGCACGGAGATCCACTACGACGATGCGCGTCACTTCGTGCTGACAACGCCGGAGAAGTTCGACATCATCACGTCCGATCCGATCCATCCGTGGGTGAAGGGCGCCGCGACGCTCTACTCCAAGGAATATTTTGAAATCGCCAAACAACACCTGAAGCCGGGTGGGGTGATCACGCAATGGGTGCCGCTGTACGAGAGCGATCTGGCGACGGTGAAGAGCGAAATCGCGACGTTTTTCGATGTGTTTCCTAACGCGACGATCTGGGCCAACAACATCGACGGCGAAGGTTACGACGTGGTTCTGCTGGGCCAAGCGGAGCCGACGAAGATCGACATGGACCAGGTGCAAGCGCGCCTGCAACGCGACACGACAGTTGCGGAGTCTCTGTCACAAGTGCAATTTATGAGCGCCGCGGATTTGTTCTCCACGTACGCGGGCCAAGCGTCCGATATGCGGCAGTGGGTGACGGGTGCCGCGATCAACCGCGATTTGAATCTGCGCCTGCAATATTTGGCGGGCATGGGGGCGAATAATCAGAACGCTCCGCAGATCATGGAAGAGATTTCGCGCTATCGCAAATACCCGCAGGATTTGTTTACGGGATCGCTGGAAACGCTAAGCAGGTTGCGCGAGAAGCTGCGTTAGCTCGGTGGAGAGAGGCGTCGAGATGAGTCTCGACGCGGCACGCACGAGTGCGCGCGCTACGTCGAATCGAGGAGTGGAGCTTTACCTTACGACGGAACGGATCTCGACGGTAGTGGCCGCAGTGAGAGGGCGGGGGCCGGGTGCTGCGCCGTTGACCTGGAGAATGTACGCCGCAAGGTTGACGGATGTTTCTTCCGGTTCAAATTGGCCGGCCGCTAGTTTGATGCGCTCCACCAAGGCGTTCGTTGTGAGTGCTCCCCACTTGGCGATGAAGTCTGCGCCAGCGAGTGGAGGGATACTGCCGCTGTTTTGAATCGACTGTTGCATGGCGGGTTCCAGAGAACTCAAGGCTGGGAGTTCGTCGGGCGCTCCTTTTCTGCCGGTGAGTGCGGTGGTGTGGCAGTACGCGCAGGCGGCATCTTTGTTGCCACTTGTGCCGCCTTTGTTTTGGAACGCCTTGCGGCCTGCCTCGGCTTGAGCCGATGTGAAAATCGTTGCGGGTTCGGGGCGCTGGGCGGACAGCACGAAATATCCGGAGGCGGCGATCGCCAGAATCAAGCATTTCTGCATGATCGCTATCCAGGCCATTCCATCGCGCCTGCGTAGATAGCCCCGAGGGTTAGCTCGCGATTGATCGAGGGCAGCAGAATGCGTGCGTCATCGCCGTGATAGTTCTGCAACAGCCAAGAACCGTCGGGTTGGCGGGCGTGGTGTTCAATATGAACAGAATCGCTGTGGAGAATGAGATATTCCTTCAGCGAGGGAATTTCGAGGTAACGACGGACTCGGACGTTTCGATTGTCGTTCGCGCTTTAAGGCGGCAGAACGTCAACCATTACGACGGGGTTGACGCAAACATCGGCATTCCCTTCGTGCGACTCAAAGGACTGACACACGACGGAAACGTCTGGGTAAAAGTAGTCTCCTCGCGGCGTGCGCATCCGCAGGTCAGAGGTGAAAGGCGCACAGTCGCGTCCCTCTAGTTGCTGATCAAGCGTCGAAAGGATTGTCCCGGCCAAGCGCATAGTGCGGATGGTTTTACCCGACACAGCCACTACCGCGCCCCCAACGAACTCACTCTTGTAGTCCGCGGCGCGTTCGAGAGCTAGGTAGTCCTGCTCGGTGAGGCGCGCGACGGGTAGAGTGCCCATATGTTGATTATGACGCTAGAAGGGGATGGAAATGGGGCGCGCGTCATTTGGGTCGGCCCAGCGATTATTGGGGACGGTAGGAGACCAGCCGGGGCGGGCGGGGTCTTGATCGTAGGGGTAGTTGCCTAGGCGGCGATACAAGTCTTGATAGGCGCCTAAGCGGTCGTGATCTAACTTCACTCCGAGGCCGGGAGCGGTGGGGACGGCGATGGAGCCGTTCTCGTATTTCATGAGGCCGCCTTCGATGACGTCGTCGGTTAGGTGGTGATAGTGGGCGTCGGCGGCGAAGGCCAGGTTGGGGATGACGGCTCCGAGGTGGAGCATCGTTGCCAACTGGATGCCCAACTCTCCCGATGAATGGACCGCCACGCCGAGCTGGAATGTCTCGCAGACGGCGGCGGCTTTGACGCAGGCTCGGATGCCGCCCCAGAAAGTGGTGTCGAGCAGGATAACGTCGACGGCAGTGTTCAGGATGTTGGCGGCGAGTTGTTCGAAGTTCACGACGACAGTGTTGGTCGCGAGGGGCATGCGCACCTTCTCGCGGGTGCGACGCATTCCGGAGAGGCCGTAGACAGGGTCTTCGAGGTAGTCATTGTTGAGGCCTTCGATGGCTTGGCCGAAGCGGATGGCCTGCTCAGTGGACCAGACGGCGTTGGGGTCGAAGCGGAGTTGGTCGTTGGGAAATGCGCCGGCCAGGGCTTTGTAGACTTCGAGTTCGTAGTCGGGGGCGAAGACCCCACCTTTGACTTTGTGGGTGGTGAAGCCGAAGCGTTGTTTGACTTCGCGGGCGTGCGCCACCATCTGATCGATGGTGCGGACTTCGCCTTTGCCGGTTTGCGGGTTGGGATAGCGGAAGAAGCAGTAGCTGGCGAAGTTGACGCGGTCGTGGAGGCGGCCTCCCAGGATGTCGCTCACTGGGACGCCCCAGGCTTGGCCGAGGATGTCGAGGCAGGCGAATTCGAGTGCGGCTAGGATTTGGGTGCGGTTGTTGTAGAGGCTCGCGGTGGGGTTCGCGATCTTGAAGCGCATCTCTTCGAGGCGGGAGACTTCGTGGCCGACGAGGTAGGCCTTCATGGCTCGGAAGGCGGCCTCGGCCGATTCGCCGCCCCCGCCCATTTCGCCGAGGCCGATGATTCCGTCGTCGGTCTCGACTTCGACGATGGTGCGCACGAAGCGGCCCCAGTGGCAGCCGTTGGCGTGGCGCAGGGGGGCCTCGAGGGGGACGGTGACGGTGGTGGCTCGGATGTCGCGGATGCGCTGCGGTTTCACCGAACCATGATGGCATGGGCAGGTCCGATGGGGTCGGGGTTCAGGGCTTCTTAACTCCCGCTCGCTTTAAAATCTCTCGTGCGAGAAGGCTGAATTCGCTGGCGGCTTCGTCGATTTGCGCGTAGTATCCAGAGTTGACGCCGGGGTACCCCTTTAACTTTCCCATCGCTACTCCATTTGTCTGTGCCTGGGGAGCGAGGCTATGGAAATCCTTAATGGCAGCGAGCTTGTTCGAGGAATTGGGGACCAAGTTTGGGTGGACCTTTCGGAGGTCGGCGATGATCGTGTCGCGGACTCTCGGTGCAATTTTCTTCTCCCAGTACTCGTGAGGGAGCGTAGGAATTCGCCCAGCAGAGACTTTGTAGGCAGAAGTTATGTAGCCAATATACTTAGGTTGACCGTGAAGAAGAGTCGCTTGATCCGAGGAAGAAGCTAGGCTTCGAATAATTTCCCAATCGCGTATCCAGCGGCCGAGTGACCGACCCACTGTTGCCAAGGCTCGAAGGGAGAACAGATCGGCAGCAACCGGTGTTGCAAAATAATCGCAGTCTAGGATAATCGTGCGGTTGAGCGCCCCGACATTCGGTCCGACGTCATAGAGAATGATGTCGACATTGTGCCTCTTGCCTAAACCGCGAGCCGCCCTTGAGAGAGCGCACATTACATCGTAGTCACGAGTTTTGCGTGCGAAGGAACCAGTCCACGCGGTCGGCAATTCCTCTTCATAGTCGGCTAGGAGCACATCCCCAGCACAAAGCAACAGCTGACTGTTGCCGTGTACACGAAACGGATTGATGTTTGTTATGGGGCCCTTGCCATCGACAACGGGCTTGATCGCAGACCAGATGGTGCCACCGCCATCATCGTTCGATTCTGAAAGGAGCTTATCTAGTTGGCTCTCCTCAAGGTAGAAGGACGTCAGATTGCACTGCGGATCTGCATCAATCAGCAAGACCTTAAACCCGAGGTCAACTAGCGCATCTGCCACGTTGACGGTCAGCGTTGTCTTCCCAACGCCCCCTTTGTGATTAAAAAGAGCAATAGTAGTCATTGTTGGAAATGCTATCACTTCTCGCCAATAAATCATTATTTTAATTTGATCCCTCCTCGATGAGTCGTCGTTGCCGCTTGGGGTATGATGTGTTCAATATCCAAGGAGGCCTTGTGCGCCCAACTTTTTTGCAGAAGCTTTCCATGAGCGGCCTTGCGGTGGCCGCTATGGGGATTGGACTGATCACGGTCAGCAGCAGTTCCGGGCAGGACAAAGGAAAGGGCAAAGCCGAGCCGCTGCCCGTGGTGATCCCGCAACTGGCCAACTATCCTCCTGTGACGCAGGAGCGGCTCACGAAGCCGGCCGATGGGGATTGGCTGATGATCCGCCGCACTTACGATGGGTGGGGCTACAGTCCGCTGAGCCAGATCAATACGGGCAACGTTTCGAAGTTGAAGCTGGTGTGGACTTCGGCGACGGGCGAAGTTCGTCCGCACGAGGCGCCTCCGTTGGTAAACGGCAATGCGATGTTTGTGCCGACGCCGAATGGGCAGTTGATTGCCTTTGAGGCGAAGACGGGCAACGTGTTGTGGCGCTATCGAAAGCCGCGCACCGCGGGCTCGGTGGTGTTGCATGACAATCCGCGCGGCGTCGCGCTGTTCGGGGATCGCGTGTACTTCGCGTCGGTCGAATCGGAATTGGTGGCCATCGATGCTCGCACAGGTCGCGCGGTTTGGACGACGAACGTTGGCGATAACAAGAGCGGGTATTACACGTCGATGGCTCCGCTGATCGCGGGCGGCAAGGTGATGGTCGGCGTGTCGGGCGGCGAGGTCGGTGTTCGCGGCTATGTGGTCGCGCTGGATCTGGAGACGGGCAAGGAAGCGTGGCGCACCTATACGGTTCCGGCTCCGGGCGAACCTGGCAGCGAGACTTGGCCGAAGGGTGATCAGTGGAAGACGGGCGGCGCTCCTGTATGGGTGACCGGCAACTACGACGTCGACACCAACACTGCGTATTTCGGAACGGGCAATGGCGGACCTTGGATGGGCGATAAGCGGCCTGGGGACAACCTCTATACGTCGTCGGCCATCGCGATTGATGTGGCGACGGGCAAGTTGAAGGGGCACTTCCAATATCATCCGAACGAATCGTGGGATTGGGACGAAGTTTCGCCGCCGATCCTGGTCGACTATCAGCGCAATGGCAAGACGGTCAAGGGCCTGATTGACGTGGCTCGCGATGGATACATGTGGTTCCTGGATCGTGGGACGGGCGGGCCGATCAAGTTTGTCGAAGGCAAGCCGTTCGTGTATCAGAACGTGTTTAAGAGTCTGGATCCGGTAACGGGTCGTCCGGACGTGGATCCCGCGCACAAGCCGGGCACGAACAAACGCGCGGAGTTCTGCCCTGGATTGCATGGTGGCAAGAACTGGCCTCCGGTTGCGTTCAGCCCGAAGACGCGCATGATCTACATTCCGTCGAACGACAACGTTTGTGGAGCGCTATCGGGCCAGGAAGAGTTTAGCTACGTGGCAGGCAAGGGCTACAGCGGCGCGAACATGGGCGGGCCTCCGGTGAAGCCGCCTTCGATCGATCACTTCGGCGCGGTGCAGGCGTGGAACGTGGATACGGGTAAGAAGGTGTGGGAGCATCCGTTCCCGACGTCTCCCAACTGGGGCTCGATGCTGGCGACGGGTGGTGACCTGGTGATCAGCGGCGGCACCAACGATCGCAAAGTGCGCGCGTTCGATGCGAAGTCAGGCAAGGTGCTGTGGGAATTCCCCACGTCGAGCGGGGTTGAGGCTCCGGTGTCCACGTTCCTGCTGGACGGCAAGCAGTACATCGCCGTGAACTCGGGCTGGGGTGGAGATGCGAATGGCATGAATAATACGATTCGCAACTTTGTTCCGTCGGCTCCACAGGTGCCGGAGGGTGGGTCGGTGTGGGTGTTCGCGATCGAGTAGGGCGCGCGAGCAAAGTGGTATCGTGCAATTATGAACCCGCACGGGATCTCAGAACGGATCACGATTGAGGCTGGAAAACGCTCCGGGCAACCGTGTATTCGTGGTCTAAGGATCACCGTGTGGGACGTACTCAACTGGCTCGCGTCGGGAATGACGGAGCAGGAAATTATCGACGACTACCCGGAGCTCCAACCTGAGGATTTCCGCGCCGTCTACGAATACGCGGCGCAGGTGGGTAAGCGCGTCGCGTTGTGAAGCTGCTCTTCGACGAGAATCTCTCGCGGAAGCTTGTTTTACGGCTGGCGGATCTATTTCCCGGCTCGACGCACGTTAGTGAAATTGAGTTAACACGAAGTCGGGATTCGGCCATCTTTGATCGGGCTGCGCGCGACGGATTTACGATCGTGACGACAGATGCTGATTTCTTTGAACTGGTGACCATGTTCGGTCCGCCTCCACAAGTGATTTGGCTAAGGCGGTGGACGCACCCAACGCGGGACGCGGAGAGGCTACTGCGGAAGCATGCGATTCGCATCGCCGCGTTCGAGTCAGATGCGGAATCGGGCATCCTTGTTCTGGAACTTGGCGGTTGAGCCGGGTCGGTGTGGGTGCTCACGCTGGAGTAGGACATTTAGAAGAGCAAGACGGCCCGGGAGTCCTTCTGGATTTCCGGGCTTTTTGCCGTCTATCCTTTTCCTTACGGTCGCGGCTCAGTGAACGGGGCTACTGGGGGTAAATGACTTCGACGCGGAAGCCATCGAGGTCGAGGAACTGCACGGTCTGGGCGCGACGCTCGGGCTTTTCCATGCGGGCTCCGAGGGCTTCCAGGCGGCGGATTACCTGAGCTTCGTCGAAGGACCGGACACGAACGGTGAAGCGGCGGAAGCCGGGAGCACCTTGCTGAAGGTCAATGAAGCCCTGCCCGACATTGAACTTGGTGGGATTCTGACTTGGGCCGACCAATTTCTCGTAATGGGCGGTTGCTTGGGGAAGATTGACCACACCCACCTGCGCATAAATCAGAGCAACCGGCTGGAAGATCGCAGGCTCTTTCAATGTGCGTGACTCGGGAGACGCGGTCTGCGCAGCGAGCGACGTCCAGCCATCGGGGGAAGAAAGCTGCATTCGGGTGCCGTCGGGGTCGTTAACGCCGGTGTCGCGGCCGCTGGGGTAGTCGCGGTAGGTGAGGCCTTGGGCGGTCAGGTAGGCGTGCACCTCGTCGATATTGAAGTTCTCGACGCCGAGGCACACATGGTCGATCTTGGGGGCGTCGGCTCGGTCGATGGCCATGTAGCTCGCGCCGAGCTTGATGTAGCGGCGAGTGGTAGTGCGGTTCTTCATCACATCTGCACCGCCGAAGAGTTGGGCGTAGAAATTCGTCGATTTTTCTACGTCGGTGACGGTGAATTCGATGTGGTCGAGACCACGAAACTTGAGTGCGGTCTGGGCGCTTGCGCGTTGGGCGGCAGCGGCTCCCATGACGGCTAGAAGATGGCGTCGCGTCATGACCGCCAAGTGTATCCTAAAAGCATGGACAATTCGAACAAGGCTCTGTGGTTCGTCGCGGGTGCATCGATTGGGGCAACGCTCGCTATTCTGTTCGCGCCGGCGTCGGGTGAGGAAACTCGCCGGTACATCGGCTCGCAGGCCCGCCGTGGTCGCGAGCGGCTGAGCGAAGCGGGGCGCGATGCGTATGACAAGGGCCGCGACCTTTTTGAACGCGGGCGCGACATGGCCGATGAAGCAGCGGACATGATGGAAGAAGGGATTGATCGCGCTCGGCGGACGTTCCAGAGCTAGTGCAAGCGCAAATACGGCCGGGACTCTTCCGGCTGATGGCCATCAGCGTGGGCTGCGTGGTCGCGAACCTGTATTATGCCCAGCCGCTGCTGCCCGACCTCGCGCGGGAGTTTCATCTCGGCGTGACCGGCGCAGGGGCTGTCGCGATGCTGGGGCTGGCGGGCGCTGGGATCGGTCAGCTGGTGTTCGTTCCTCTCGGCGATATTCGGGAGCGTCGCTATCTGATCTCCGGGATGATCGCGGCAGCCGCTGTTGCGCTGGCGCTGATGGCCACCGCGCAAAACGCGGCTTGGCTGATGATCGCGACATTTTTTGTCGGATCCCTTGCGTCTGTAAATCACATCGCGACGCCCTTCGCGGCGCACCTGGCACCGGACGGGCAACGTGGGCGCGTCATCGGAACCGTGATGGGCGGATTGCTCATCGGCATCCTGGTATCGCGCACCTATTCCGGTTGGGTGGGAGAAGTCTACGGCTGGCGAGCCGTTTTCTACAGCGCGTCCGCACTGATGGTGATTCTGGCTACGCTGATGTGGCGGTGGCTTCCCGAAACTGGCCGCAGTTCGTCGCTGCGTTGGTCACAACTCGCCGCGACCATTCCTGCCTTGTGGCGCGAGCATCGCATTCTGCGCGAGGCCGTGCTGATCAACACGCTGATGTTTTCCGTGTTCAGCGGCTTCTGGACCTCGATGGTATTTTTCGTCGAAGGGCCACCCTACAACTACACCAGCCGAGGCGCGGGAATGTTCGGGTTGATCGGGGCGGCGGGTGCGTTGTGCGCTCCCTTCGCTGGTAGGATCACGGACAAACACGGCGGGGATAAGAACGTGCTGTATTCGATCTGCACGATGATCGCCGCGTTCTTGATCCTGGGATTTTTCGGCACGAATCTGGTGGGATTTATTGCGGGGGTCGTCCTGCTCGACCTGGGGCAGCAGTTTGGGCACGTGTCGAACCAGACGCGGATTTATGGATTGGAACCGGCGGCTCGGAGCCGCCTGAGCATGATCTACATGACGTGTTCGTTTAGCGGCGGCGCGATGGGGTCGTATTTGTGCACGTACTTTTGGAACCACGCGGGCTGGTGGGGCGTGTGCGGGTTTTCGCTGGCCTTGCTGGCGGCAGCGTTGGGAATTTGGTCGGGCTTTAATCGCGGAGGAAGAAGCCCCGCGCTTGCGCACGGGGCTGGTCGGAGTTAGTCGGTTACCGATTTGGATTGGACCTGCTCGGTTAGCATCGCGATGAATTCGGCTACCGGTTTGACACCCATGTCGGCGTGTTTGCGGTGGCGGACGGAGACGGTTCCGGCTTCGGCTTCACGATCGCCTACGACCAACATGTAAGGGATCTTCTGCATCTGCGCGTCGCGGATTTTCAGGTTCACCTTTTCACTACGATCGTCGAGTTCGGCGCGGAAGCCGGCATCGATCAGTTGCTTGTGGACACCCTTCGCGAATTCCTGTTGACGATCGGTGATGGGCAGCACGGTGACTTGCACGGGCGCGAGCCATGGCGGGAAGGCTCCCGCGTAGTGTTCGACGAGAATGCCGAAGAAGCGTTCGATGGAGCCGTAGAGCGCGCGGTGGACCATCACGGGTTGATGTTTGGCACCGTCCTGGCCGACGTATTCGAGACCGAAGCGGCGCGGCAGGGTGAAGTCGAATTGCGCGGTGGATAGCTGCCACTTGCGGCCCAGCGCGTCGAGCAGCTTCACGTCGATCTTGGGACCGTAGAAGGCGGCTTCATCGGGGATCACGGGGGCGTTGATGCCCATGCGTTCGGTGACGCGTTTCAGGGCGCTGGTCGCGACTTCCCATTGTTCCGGCGTGCCGTCATACTTTCCGCTGGCTCCGCCGTCCCAGGTGGAAATTTCGGCTTCGAACTTCTCAAATCCGTAAGCTCGCAGGGTGTCGTAGGCGAACTCGAGGCAGCTCACGACTTCGTCTTCGATCTGCTCGGGCGTGCAGAAGATGTGGGCGTCGTCCTGGGTAAAGCCGCGCACGCGGAGCAGGCCGTGCATGGTGCCGCTGCGTTCGTAACGATAGACGGTGCCGAGCTCGCCGAGACGAACCGGGAGTTCGCGATAGCTGCGGAGCTTGTCGCGATAGATCAGGATGTGGCCCGGGCAGTTCATCGGCTTGAGGCGATATTCCGCGTCGTCAAGCTCCATGCCGGCGAACATGTTTTCGGCATAGTGGCCGAGGTGGCCGGAGGTCTTCCACAGGTCGGCGCGCATGACGTGCGGCGTATAGACGAGTGAGTAGCCGCGTTTCAGATACTGGTCGCGCATCCAGTCTTCGATTTGTTTGCGAATGATGCCGCCCTTGGGGTGGAAGAAGATCAGGCCGGGTCCGGCGAGTTCCTGGATGCTGAATAGGTCGAGTTCCTGGCCGAGCTTACGATGGTCGCGCTTCTTGGCTTCTTCAAGCTTCGCGAGGTGCTCGTCTAGCTCCTTCTTCGAGAAGAACGCGGTGCCGTAGATGCGCTGTAGCTGGGCGTTTTTGTCGTTGCCCTTCCAATAGGCTCCGGCGATGGAGAGAAGTTTGAAGGCCTTCAGTTTCTTGGTCGAGGGCACGTGCGGGCCGCGGCAGAAGTCGATGAAGTGCGGTCCCAGCGTGTACTCGCTGAAAACGTCGTCGGCCTTCTCGGTGATCAACTCGACCTTCATTGGTTGATCTTTGTAGAGTTCCAAGCCCTTGGCCTTGGGCATGTACTGCCGTTCGTAAGCCAGGTCGCGAGCCTGGATTTCCCACATTTTCTTCTCGATCTTTTCGAGGTCTTCCGGCTTGAAGGGCTCGACCGGATCGAAGTCGTAGTAGAAACCGTTTTCGATAGGCGGGCCGATGCCGAGCTTGGTGCCGGGGAACAGTTCGAGCACCGCGGCGGCGAGCAAGTGCGCGGTCGAGTGGCGATAGACTTCGAGGGCGTCGACGTTCTTGGTCGTCAGTAGTTCAAGCTTGGCGTCGCCGTCGAAGGCTCGGGTGAGGTCCCACAAGTTGCCGTCGACACGCGCGACGATGCAGTCGTCGGCGAGGCGAGTGCCAATACCTTTCGCCACATCAAGAGGGGTGGAACCGGCGGGGACACTTTTGACGCTGCCGTCTGGGAGCGTGACCTGGATGTTTTCCATAGAATCTTTAAGGGTAGCAAAGCGGGCCAGAAATGATAGACTTCGGGTATGAGCCGCGTCGAAGAAATCGAGCTCGCTATCGACAGCCTAAGTCCGGAAGAATTCCAGCGTATCTCGCGCTGGGTTCTCGAAAAGGACCAAAAAGCGTGGGACGCACAGATCGACAAGGACTCCACTTGTGGAGCTCTCGATTTTCTTTTTGAAGAAGCCGGTGAGTCTCAATTGCGCAAGTGGCCTTCCGAATCCTGAGGTCTGTTGCGACCCGGCGGTTCTGGGATAAATTCGCCGCGCTGCCTCCCGACGTCCAGACCCTCGCCCATCGGGCTTACGCCATCTGGCTCAAGGACCCGCAACATCCGTCGTTGCGTTTTCGCGTGCTGGCCGGGAGTTCAAATCGGGTTTCGGTGCGCGTCGGCATTCACTATCGAGTGCTGGGTAGGATCGAGGGGGACACGATCACTTGGGTGTGGATCGGAAGCCATGCTGAGTACGACCGCCTCGTTCAGAGCAAGTAGTCGGCTATATTGGAAGCATACGTTGTGACACCGACCCCCGCCATTCCGACAGGTTTCGACGAAGCGCCCTTAGTCGCTCGGGCGAAGGCTGGGGATACGGCTGCGTTTTCAGAGCTGGTTTCCAAATACGAGCGTAAGATTTTCCGTCTTGCCAAGAACATCACTCGGCACGACGAAGACGCCGAGGATGTGTTGCAGGACGCGTTTCTTAAGGCCTACGAACATCTCGATAAGTTCGAAGGCAATTCCAAGTTCTACACCTGGCTAGTGCGCATTGCCGTCAACGAGGCGTTGATGAAGTTGCGCAAGCGCAAGACCGACCGCACGGTTCCGCTGGACGAGCCGGTGGACCTGGGCGAAGACACCATGCAGCGCGAGATCGCGGTGTGGGACGGCAACCCTGAGCAACAGTACTCAGGCGAAGAAATGAAGAAAATCCTTGAGGACGCACTTGACACCCTCAAGCCAGATTTCCGCACCGTTTTTACTTTGCGAGACATCGAAGAATTGAGCACGGAAGAAACAGCAGAAGCCCTGGATATTTCGGTGGCGGCGGTGAAAAGTCGCCTGTTGCGGGCTCGCTTGGCATTGCGCGAAAGGCTGACTCGTCAGTTCAAGAGAAAAGGAGGCACTGGGTTTGATTTCATGTAAAGATTTTCTACGGGAACTGAACGAGTACTTGGACGAAGCCGTAGACCCGTGCACGAAGGCTCATTGGCAATCCCACGTAGATGAGTGCCCCAATTGCTTCGTGATCGTGGACACGACCAAGAAGACGATGCAAGTTTACAAGGGAATGGACGAGCAGGAAGTACCGGTAGACATCAAGAGCCGCTTGATGGCGGCGTTAGAAAAGAAGATGGCAGCCCGAAAATCCGCCCAGCCGTAACCAACTCCTCTCGACCCTCCGGACACAACCCACCAAAAAACGCGCACTTCTTGCACTGGCCTCCCGGCCGTAATGGAAATTCCTTCTCCTCCTGCGCTTCTCGAAAATCCCTCACTCGCTTTTCTGCATTTCTTAAGTCTTCCGCACTTAAGCTGATTTCTACTGCTCGGTCTGAGCGGACGTAGTAGAGGATTGCCCGGTCGGGGATGCGGCCCGCGTATCGCTCTAGCGCCAGTGCGTAGAGCTGGAGTTGCAGCGCGTAATTTTCGGCCGTCGTTTCGTCGCGGTCGGTCTTGTAGTCGATGAGCACGAGCTCGCCGGATTCTTCGAACCACAGGTCGATTTGACCGCGCAGGATGACGTCGTCGATTTCAAAGAGGAAGTCGAATTCGCGTTCGACGCGCGAGGCTCGGGCGGCGCGTTGGCCCCAGTCACTGGCTGGGAATTTCTCGGCTAGTCTCTGCGCTTCGGGGGAATCGATGGTCTGGCCGGCGAGCGCGGCGTGGACGGCGAGTCCGGTGGCGATGGCTCCGGTGCCTTCGCCGTCAGGCTCGGGCTCGAGACCGAGGTAGCGCGACAGATAGTATTTGCGCGGGCACGCGTGGAACAGCGCGATGGACGTGATGGTCGCTGTGGAGTCGTATTGGCCTGACAAGGCGGGCGGGGCGAGATGGTGTTCCGATGGAGCTGCGATTTCGTTTTCAGAGCGAGGAATGGGCGGCGGCTCGGCTGCGGTTTCGGGGTTCGGGAGTGCGGAGCTCGCGAGCTTTTCCCAAGCGGATTTTTGTTTGCGATCGGCATGTGTCAGGATCAGGCGATGTTCGGCTCGGGTCATCGCGACGTAAAGCAGGCGGCTGGCTTCGGCCTTTTCGCGCGCGGACTCGCGGTCTTTCAGTTGGGCGTGCGCGGCATCGGGGACGCCTTTGCCGGAGGCGGGGTTGAGCCACTTGGCTCCGAGGCCGAGGTCGCGCGAGAAGAGCAGAGCGGGGGTTCTACGCTCGGGGCCCTTGTGCAAGGCGCTGACGAACACGGCGGGAAATTCGAGGCCCTTTGCGGCATGGATCGTCATGATGCGGACGACGTTGCCAGCTTCGGGGGGCGGCGCGTCGGCGATGGTTTGGGCTTCGCGCAGGGCTTCCAAATCTTCGAGCAGTTCGGCGAGCGGGCGCGGGCGATTGCGGTATTCGCGGCGCAGCCAGGCGAGGAGCTTGTCGATGTTGGCTTGCGCGCGTTCGGATAGTGTCGCGACGTAGCCGCATTCGTCGAAGGCTTGCGCGATCAGGCGGTCCGGCGGAATCAACCCTGCAAGTTGGCGAATGTGGCCGAAGCGTTCTTCGAAAACACGACGCCAGCCCTCGCGGCCTAGGCGATAGATTTCGGCGTCGGAGAGGCCCATGAGGGGACCGCGCAAGACACCGACGAGCGGGATTTCGTCGCAGACGTTGACCAGTGCCGCGAGGAAGGCCAGCAGGTCGCGCGTCTCGCGGGCTTCGAGGAATCCTCGACCTCCACTGAGAAGGAACGGAATACCGGCACGTTCGAGTGCTTCTTCGAAAGGCTCGGCTGCTGCGAGTGTGCGGACGAGGATCGCGACGTCGCCGTAGTTGAACTCGCCTGAGTCTGACCATTCGCGGATGCGCGCGGCGACCATTGCGCCTTCGATTTCGGGTCCTTGATCACCGGTGGCGACGAAGCGTTCCACCGTGGGACCGGGCTTGTCGGGGAAGTCGCCTTCGGCGTTGAGGGCTCGATGTTCGATACCCGGTTCGCCGTCGAGCATGTGTGTTACAACGTCCAAAATTCCTTTACGGCTGCGATAGTTGTCGCGCAGTTCGTCCACGCTGAAGCCTGCTTGCAGCAGGCCGTCGCGGTATTCGGCGAACACTGCGGGGTCGGCGTGGCGGAAGCCGTAGATAGATTGATTGATGTCGCCGACCGCGTAGAGGCGGGACTTCACAAGCTCCACTAGTTCCCACTGGACGCGGTTGGTGTCCTGCAACTCGTCCATCAGGACTTCGTCGAAGCGGCCCACGGTTTCGGTGCGCACATCGGGATTCGATTTCAGGAGTTCGACGGCGAATTCTTCGAGATCGGAGAAGTCGACGGCGGACTCTTTGCGTTTGAGGGCGCGATAGGCAACGTCGATGCGTTTGATCGCGAGGCCAAGCAGCGCGGGCAGTTCGCCGTACCATTCGCCTAACCACTGAGCCAGCAATTGGGGCTTGATGACGTCGCGCAAGCGCTTGGCTTCGGGGTGGCGGACTTTGACTAGGTTGGGATGGAACTCAGTGATCGTCGCGAGGTGTTCTTTCGTTACGCCGCCCTGTGGCAAAGCAATGAAGCGAGCGGCCCACGGCGCTTCCGTCGTGCTGAGCAACGCGCGCGCAGCAACGATCGCATCGGGCCATACATTGATGGCGGGCGGCCTCTCTGGAATTTCACTCGTACCGGAGACGCGCATTGCTTCGTAAATCTTGAGCAGGCTCGCCGCGAGGTCGTCCTGTCGGCCGTCGTCGGAGGTGGAGAGATCGATGGCTTCAAGCAGGCGGCGCATCTCGACGGACCGTTCGGTGAACAAGGCATCGAGGGCTTCTTCAGCGGCTTCGCGTTGCAGGCGCTCTGCGGCGGATTGTTCGAGGACTGCGAAGTCGGGGGAGAGTCCGGCGGCGATGGCGTTTTCTTTGAGCAGGCGCGTGCAGAAGCCATGGATGGTGGAGACCCAGGCTCGCTCCACGCTTTCGCGCAGGTCGGGGCTCGCCGTAAAACGTTTTACCAATCTTTGTTTTATTTCGATGGCGGCTTTTTCGGTAAAGGTGATGGCGAGGATGCGAGAGGGTTCGACGTTGCGCTGCTCGATCAACCAGGCGAAGCGTTCGGTGAGCACGCGCGTTTTGCCGGAGCCGGGTCCGGCGACGACGCAGACGTCCTGGCCTTCGCGTTCGACGGCGCGTTGTTGTTCAGGAGAGAGTTTCATTCGCCCACCGCTTTCTTCGCGCGAACGATGGATTCTTTGCGACAGATGTCGCGACAATCACACCAATCGCAGGGCTTGTCTTCGCGAGGCGCAACGACTACGCGACCGGCGGTGATGTCGGCATGGACACGCAGCAGAGTCTCCTCGGCTGCCTTCGCAATCTCTGCAACGCCAGCTTCCGTGCGCTTCTCGCCCACTTCCAGTCCAGGGATGTTGGCTTGCCAGCCGTCCCACGCTACGCCTTTTTTCACGTGGCAGTAGAGCATGCCGACGGGTTGCAATTTCAAAGCTCGCTGCGCGGCCAGCAGGTAGACACCGGCTTGCACCGCGTTGCCAGATTCACTTTCTTCGAGCTTGCCTTTTAGTCGAGCTGCGGCGCTGTACTTGTAGTCGATGACCAGTGCCTGGCCGGAGGGACTCACGTCGACGCGGTCGAGTCGGCCATGCAGGACTAGGCCGGGGAGCATTTCGAACGTGAACTCTTCTTCGACGCGGGAGGGCCAGCCGAGTGTAACCGTGTTGTCGCGCAGGAAGGCTTCGAAGTGGCGCAGGAGTTCGAGGCGCACAGCTTCGGTGCGATAGGTTTTGGGAACGCGCTCTTTGGCGCAGAATTCGTCAAAGGCTTCTTCCAGCAACGCCGTGCCCAGCAGGGGTTTGTCGCTCCATTCGGCGAAGGCTCGGTGGATGATGGTGCCTTGCAAGAGCACGTTCAGGCGGTCGCGAGGAGCCTTGGGGCGCTCGACGAGACGAAGGCTCTTCTTCATCAGGAACTGGAAGGGACACTGCACGTAAGAGTCGATGGCGCTGGCGCTGAGTTTGCGGGCGGCGAAGGCTGGGTCGTCGATGGGAGTGTAGGGCGACGGAATGATCGTGCGCGTGGCAAGGGGGCGAATGCGAGCGTCATTATCTTGCGGCTCGGCTCCATTGAGAAAGAATGACGGGAGGCTTTTCTGGCCGGACTCATCGAAGCGCGGAAAGCTGAGGACGGTTTCTTCGGTGGCGCGCGTGGTGGCCAGCTCGAAGAGGAAGTGTTCTTCCTTTTCGCGGTCGGCGGCCGTGTCGAGGCCTGCCCGGCGTAAGGCCGCGTCTCCGACGATGGCATCTTCGCGGTGATATTGCGGGAAGTGGCGCTCGGTGAGACCGGGGACGAAGACGAGCGGCAGCGACCATTGCCGCGCTTCGTAGGCGTCGAGGATGTGGACAACGTTGCGGCGAGCATCGGGGACGCGGAGAGGCTCCTGCGCGAGAACGCTTTCGGCTTGCTTCCAGAATGTCGCGAGCGCCATGCGCGGTTCGCCTTCGAAGGCTTGCTCGGTGGCGTCCATCGCTGCATCGAAGCCGGCGAGGGCGGCGGCGGTGGATCTCCAGGCCTGCACGCGATCCGGGTCGGCGCGGTCTTCGACGGCGAGCTCGGGGCTCCAATCGCGAGTGCGCTTGAGGCGCGTGGCCCATTCGGACGCTTCGAGGCGACCTGCGGGGAGCAGCGTGTCGGGCCAACCGGAATCGGGAAGCAGCTTGCGAAGTTCGAAGTCTCGTTTGTCGCCGGCTTTGGTGGCTCCCAAGCCTGATGCGGGCATGCGGAGGGCCATCAGGAGTTGCGCGTGATCCCAACCGGCAAGGGCGGAGTGCACGAGGGTTGTGCGGTATTGGATTGCGGGATGGGAAGCGAGCGTATCGATGAAGTAGGCTCGTGCGGGGATGCCGAAGCGGGCGAGGGTCGTTTCGACCAACGGGCCGTAGGGATCGCGTGAGCGCAGGACGATACCGATGTCGCGGAAAAGACGTCCACGGGCGACCTCCTGGACAATGCGGCCAGCGATTTCTTCTACCTCACGTTCGGCGGTGGCTGCGGTGAAGAGCGTCGCTTGTGCGTGGCTGGGAGGAGCGCTGACGTGGACTTCGTCGAAGCCTCCGGCAAGCACGCCATCGCGCGCGCGTTGCGCTCCGGACCACTCGGGCAAGGTGATGGTGACTTCGGTTCGCTGCGAGAGAACCGCGATGAGCGACGATTCGCCAGCGGAGAGTTTGAAGAAGCCGTCGAAGACGATGTGCGGTGGCGGCGGTTCGTTGTCCATCGCGATGCGCGCGGCTGCGGCAGCCAGGCGCGCGTGTCGGGGAGCCATACCTTTTGCCGCAAGCTGGCGTTCAACGTCGGCGAAGAGGCGACCGACGTCCTCAGGCATGCGCTTTCCGGAAATCTCTCCGAAGAGGCTGGCGAGGGACCGCACGACGCCGGGGAATTCGGCGACAGGAACGAAGCGAGCCGGACGGATGCGGGCCAACGCCCGCTCCATGCAGAGTTGCACCAAGGCGATCGGCGCTGCGGCAAAAGGAGACCACTTGTCCAGGAAAGCGGCCAAGGTCTGAATGGATGTGGGTCGTACCGCGGCTCCGCTACGCACCAGCGAATGGCGTAGGTGATCCGCCATGGTCGCGGTGGGGACCAGTAGCAGCGAGCCCTCGCGCGCGCGAAAACGGTCGAGTGCAGCCTGTGTGGTGGAGAAGCCCGGCGGGCCGGATATGAGTTGAGGCAAACTCTACTTTGGCTTGGCAGGGGCCGCGGGATCAAGTCCGGTCATTTTTTCAAATTTGGCTTTTTGATCTTCGTTGAGGATTTCGAGGATTTTGCTTTTGCCGGTGGCGCGCAGGTCGTCGATTTGATCGCGCAGGCGCGCTTCTTCAATTTGCTCTTGGACGGCCTGGTAGTAATGCTGATAGTCGGAAAGGACGGCGGCGAGTTTGGTGGTTTGGTCGGCGGAGAGATTCAGTTCGGAGCGGAAACGTTCGAGCACGGCGTCGGGAGAAGGAGCTGCGGCAGCCGGCGCAGGATGGATCACTTCGTGGAGCCCGTAACGCATGCCCAGCATGCCGGTTCCGATGCCTGCCAGAAACACTCCTGCAAGCGTAAGAACGATGCGAGAATTCGCCATCAGCCTATTGCCCCTGGTAGCTAACGAGGCTCATCAACACTGCACCGCTGTTGGAAGCGTTGGCTCCCATGACATCGTTGGTGAAACCGGCACCCGGATACAAGGGGTCCATCTCGACGGCGCTGTGGGTGGCGAACGAGCTGGGCGCTTCCTGCTGTTCGCTGGTCACCATGTATAGCGCCATCGCCATGGCGACGGCCAAGGAAGCGGTGGCAAGGTTACGGCCAAACACAGATTCGGTGAAGAGAGCCCAGATAGAAATCGGGCGCTGCAGTTCGATGCGTTCCAGGACGCGCGCGTAGAAACCGGCCTGGGGCTCGGCTTCGGTGGTGGTGCGGAACGCGTGGAATAGATCGTTCTGCGCCTGCATGGCGCTGGTAAACTCGCGGCAATCACCGCATTCCTTCAGGTGCACGTACACCTGATGACCTGCAGGCAGGGTGCCGGAAAGCACGTCTTCCAGATGGTCTTCAATGATCCGATGCATGAATTACTTCCCTCACTCACAGTCACTTGCATCTCGCTCGCGGGTCTAATGCCCACTGTTGGTAACTACAAATATTACATTAAGCGCCGGTGGCGCGAAACTTGCCCAGGCGCTGCGCGGCCTTCAATAACTTCTGTCGGGTGCGGAACAACTTTACCTTAATCGTGTTTTCGTTCAGCCCGGTCATCCCGGCGAGTTCTTCCACCGAATGGCCTTCGACTTCTTTGAGCAGGATCAAATTACGATCCTCCGAGGAAACTTTTGCGAGGAGCTGCAATGCGAAGTCGCGGTTCGCGAGGCGCGTGTCCACGGGAGAAGCCGAAGCGACGGCCGGCTCAGAGGCTTCCATGCGCTGCGCGTCTTCCTGGCTGAAGTCGCTTTCGTAGACCAGCTTGCGGACTTTCTTTTTGCGCAGGTAGTCGTAGCACTCGTTGACCGTGATCTTGTAAACCCACGTCAGCAGGGAACTGCGGAAATCGAAACCCTTGACGGAGAAGTAGACCTTGGCGAAAACCTGCTGCGAGATGTCTTCCGCGTCGTTGTGATTGCGCAGGATGCCGTAGATGATGGAAAAGACTTTGGACTGGTAGCGCTCGACGATTTCACGAAACGCGAGTTCGTCGCCAGCTTGAACACGCCGGACTAGGGCCGCCTCGTCGCTCGTTTTGTGGTCCACGCGTGGTCTGGTACGCGGTTTTTCTCCGACCGCAGGGAAACTCAGAACCCCGTTAATGCTCGCTCCGGTTGAGATCGACATGACACCCTACCGACGCGGCCCATAGCTGGGGGGTTTCAACGATTTTCACCTTAACGATAGCATCCCGGCGGGCGGAACAAAGTAGCATTTCTGGTGGTCCGCGCTCCAGGTTGTAGGGTCTGGAGCCACGTTCGGCATACTTTTTTTAGGGAACATCACTCCAGAATGGTGATTATTGGCCTCATTATACCCTCCCGGCTCTATCCCCAAATACTAGAGGAAAAAGGGGAACAACGGCCCAGCTAGCGGGGTGTTGGTCGCCCCTTGCAAACGTGCCGGTCCACGACGAGGTGTGCATAGCCGGTTCTTACGGTGGACAGAGGAGGCCTAACGACCAAGGCCCCCAGTTTAGGACTGGCGCTACCACACTCTCTCTTGGACCGCTACTCGAATCACACCAAGCGCAGACTTACTGGAAAACCAACAGCCGCGCTGGGGGAAATGTTTGCTGCTCGGATAAGGACGGTAGGGATACCAGGCAAAAAGCAGTGGATTGAGAGGCAATATTCGCATTGTCTTCGCCTGCTCGCGCACTATTTAAGGCCGGGTTGCCCTTTGTTAGACTCCCCAGAGTTTGACCGCCGAAAGGAAACATGCCCCGTATGCGAATTTCAATATTGCTGCTTCTGACAGCCTCCCTAGGATTCGGCCAAACCGGCCTAGCCACGGTGACCGGGACGATTACGGACGCAACGGGCGCCGTGATCGCGAATGCCCCGGTCACACTCCTGAATTTAGAAAATGGCGGCACATTTCGAGCCTCTGGTTCCGCCACTGGGAACTTCAGCATCTCGCAGTTGCCAATCGGCGATTATGACCTGACGGTCGCAGTACCCGGGTTCAAAACCTACACCCATTCCAAATTTCATTTGGCGGCTGGGCAGACAATGCGCGAAGACGTCGCGCTGGAAGTTGGCCAAACAACCGAGTCCGTCACCGTGACGGCAGAGTCTTCGCTGTTAAAGACGGAAACTACAGAAGTGGCCCAGAACGTTACGCTGGCGCAGCTGAACAATCTACCCATCCTGACGGTCGGGGGGAGTAACTCCGGATTTCGTGATCCATTCAATGCAGTGCGGCTATCGCCTGGCATCCGCTACAACGCGGGCTCCAATATTGCGTCCGGCACTCCGGCAGCCGTCACAACCATGGTGATCAACGGCACTCCAGCAAATACCGTTCAGGCCCGTCTCGACGGAATGACCACGAACCCCACCGGTCCGCGCCTGCTGGGCGCGCAGCAACAAACCCAGCCGTCGGTGGACGCGATTGAAGAAGTCGCCATCGAAACTTCAAACTTTGCAGCGGAGTTCGGCACTGCGGGCGGGGCCATGATCAACATGGTCAGCAAGAGCGGCACGAACCAATTCCACGGCAGCGCCTACGACTACGGCACGAACGAAGCTCTAAACGCGCACCAGCCCTATACGGGCATCCGCAACGTTGTGAAGCAGCACGATTGGGGCTTCACCATTGGTGGTCCGGTATGGATTCCGAAGGTCTATGACGGGAAAAACAAGACGTTCTTCTTCTTGAACTACGAACAGTACAGGAATAAGAACATCAACGTCAGCAATACGACCACGGTGCCGCTTCCCGCGTACCGGGCAGGAGACTTCAGCAACCTGATCAGCGCGGAGAATCGATTGATCACGACGGCATCAGGACCGGCTGTGGACGCATTGGGCCGCACCATAGCCAGCGGAACAATATTCGATCCGGCGTCGCAGGCCATTGCTGCCAACGGGACCACCTACCGCAATCCGTTCCCGGCCAATCAAATCCCAGTGGCACGCTTCGATCCGATCGTCGTCAAGGTTCTGCCGCTGATCCCTCAGCCGCTGGGCTTAAATGCTTCGCGCGGACAGGCTTCGAACAACTATCAGGGAACCTACGACTCCAGCCGCTTGTCGGCGATTCCATCTATCAAGCTAGATCAGAATTTGGGCAGCAAGGGTCGCCTGTCGTTTTACTATCAAAAGACCCATACCAATGTGCCACGCACGCCGACGGGTGCAGACGCGTTTGTTCCGCCGATCACCGGCTCGGTTGCATCGATCTCTTCCGGCAAGACTTTCCGGGTGAACTACGACTACACCATCACCCCGCGCCTCTTGCTGCACTTAGGAGCGGGCTGGAACGACAGCGATTTTGCGCTGAAAGCGGACTTGAACAACTATGACGCTCTGAAGGAATTGGGCCTGCGAGGACAAACGGCGGCCCGCTACTTCCCGTACCAGGTGATCGGGGTGAATGCGAATACGGCGATTGGCGGCAGCTCGAACCTGGGCATGTCGGGCTTCCCGACGAACTCCCTTGAGCGGCGTCCGTCGGGCATCGTTTCCGCCAGCTACGTAACGGGTGCTCACACGATCAAGATCGGCTCCGACTGGCGCATGGAACGGTTTCCGAACTACATCGATGCCAACACCAATGGGACCTATACCTTTGGTGTCAACATGACGGAACAGCCGTCGCTGTTGGGCGTTCCAACCAATCAAGGTTTCGATGGCTTCCAATTTGCGTCTTACTTACTCGGCGGCACGAGCTCCAATTCCCTGGCGGCTCCCATCGCGCTCAGCAACTATAAGACGCAATTCGCCCTGTATGCTCAGGACACTTGGAAAGTTACCCGGAAATTGACGTTCGACTACGGCTTGCGCTGGGATTACGGAACCTACACTCGCGAACAACATGGCCGTATCGGCTCGATCGGTCTGGCTATTCCGAACCCGTCAGCATCCGGACGGTTAGGAGCAAGCCAGTTTGAGGCAACCTGCAATTGTAACTTCGCCAACAACTACCGCTATGCTGTGGGACCCCGCTTGGGCTTGTCCTATCAAATCAATACGAAAACGGTGCTGCGTGCCGGCGTCGGTGTGGTTTACAACGCAACTGCGTCTCCGGGACTCAACGCATCCAATAGCGCCGCAACCAGTTCCCTCCCAGACAGCTCGGGCCAAATTACTGGACTGTTCAAGGACGGCATGCCCGCGAGCGTACAACCGGCGTGGCCCAATTTCTCTCCCGCCGTAGGCCAGAGTCCGGGCGCGGTGATCGCGATGCCGCAACTTCAGGACCGCAATTTCGGCCGCCCCGCGCGATTATTGCAATGGAGCATCGGGCTACAGCGCGAAATTAACCGCAACCTGGTGGTGGAGGCGTCCTACGTCGCCAATCGGGGAATGTGGTGGACGGCCAACGCTCTGGTAACGACCAACGCTCTTCAGCAAAGCACCCTTCTAAAGTACGGCTTCAATAACTTCTCAAGCGCGACGGAAGCGGCCCTATTGACCAGAACCATTTCTACCCTCACAGCGGCGCAACGCTCCACTCTGGCCGCGCGCGGAATCACAGGAGTTCCGTACACGGGATTTCCGACCAGTCAAACCGTTCGCCAGTCCTTGCGCGACTATCCGCAATACAGCGACACGGGCGGCTTTGCTCCCGCGCGCAACAATGTCATCGCCGCGCCTTTGGGCAGCACTTGGTACAACTCATTCCAGTTGAACGTGACCCAGCGTTTTAGCCACAACGTGAGTTTCAATATGAACTACAACTTCTCCAAGTCCATGGACATCATGAACTCGGCGGACCCATACAACCGGGCGAACGGCAAAAATCTGGGGGCATTCGACCTTCCGCACCAGTTGCGCTTCACTGTGCAGTACCAAGTGCCAACGTTACGCGACTCCGGCATGGCCTTTGTTTCGAACCCGATCGCCTCGCAGATCCTTTCGGGCTGGGGCATCGGTGCCTATCTCAGTTATCAGAGCGGGTCCATCATCAATCGGCCGAGCAGCAACGGCACCACCCCGATTAGTCAGTTCCTGGGCTACGGGCCGGGTAGCGCGCAACTGAAGACCGACGCGAACGGAAATTACATGAACCCCTTCTCGGTCGATTGGACGGACTACGACGGCAAGCATCACACCGATCCCCTGGACGTTAACTGCCACTGCTATGATCCGACGAAGACGGTGGTGTTGAACAAAAACGCCTGGGCCAACATCCCTAACGGACAGTTTGCCGCCGACCAGAGCACGCTGCGCTTCTATCGCGCATCCCGTCAACCCGAGGAAAATGTGAACTTTAGCCGAAACTTCCGGTTCAAAGAACGAGTGAATCTGAACATTCGTATGGAATTCAACAACATCCTCAATCGCACGCGGTTGCCTGGTCCGATCACGACAGGCAACTTTGCGAATAACCCAACACTGTTTACGTCCGGGGCCAACACCGGCTTGTACAGCGGTGGCTTCGGGACGATGAATGTGCTCTCCGGCACAAGCGGCCAGCGCACCGGAACGTTCGTCGGTCGCATCACGTTCTAACCAGCCAGCATCATAAAGTCGGGGCGCGGAATGGCTTTGGCCGCCGCGCCCTTTTCTTTGCCTTCGTCCTCTTCTCGCCTTGTAACTACCGACCTGTGCTTTCCCGATACAGCCAGCGCTTCACGAGCCGGGTGTAGTGGGGCATGATCGCGAAGGTCATCAGCGCGACAATCGCCGCTGTGTTGAGCAGGGCTTTTAGAAGTGGATGGACGATGGGTCCGGCGAACTGAAAGAGTGGGGCCAGCAGGAGCGGGACAAGCTGGCTAAGGGGGTAAATCGCAGAGAGCACCAGGAGAAATTGCTTCCAGGACTTCGGCGGCTTGGCGGTGGCGGGAGTAAACCAAAAATCGATTCCTGTTCGGACCTCGTGCCGATCTCCGTGGGACAGCAAGCCCTCGATGCGTGCGAGCAATACACTGCGCGCGTGTGATTTGATCCAGGCCTGCACGTCGTTGTTTGTAGAGAAGCGGACGATGGAGGTGTACGTGGTTAAGCCCGGCGCCGGACGGAAGACTTCGCGTCCCAGGTAGCCGGGAGCATGGCTCACCTCACTCAACATTTCTGTCAACCACGCTTCATAAGTTGCCTCTTCGCCAGGCTGAATCGTGTGAGTGACGATGAATGCAGTGCTCGGCTCCATATGTGTCAGCTAACCGCATTTTGCAGGAATTTGCATCTTTCCTTGGTGCCGAGAATCCAAGTAGGTAGCCAGTTCCCAAACTGGACCGAAATTGTCCCGTATGGTACATTGAAAGTCGAGGAGTTAGCACCATGGTTCAACTTACCGAAACCGCCATTGGCAAAGTAGCCGAGATTCTTGGATCGCAGGAGCCGAAGCCGGCTGGTTTGCGCATCTCCGTCGTGGGCGGCGGATGCTCGGGCTTCAGCTATTCTATGGCTTTCGAAAATAGCCCTGGGATGCTGGACAAGACCTACAAGTACGGCGATCTGGCCGTATTCGTCGACCAGGCCAGCCTGCTGTACCTGGACGGCGTCGAAGTCGATTATGTCGAGACCCTGGAAGGTTCGGGTTTCAAATTCAACAATCCCAACGTCAAGTCCACCTGCGGCTGCGGTAGCTCGTTCAGCGCGTAAGACTTAGTCGGTTCTGAAATTGAGGGCACTCCTGCGGGGGTGCCCTTTTTCTTATGGCGCCAGAATAAGTTTGCCGTTCGGCCTATTTTCAGGGAAGAAACGCCGTTCATCCCGCGTCCTAGGGGTGTAATGAACGTTGCACAACGCTCCACTCGAACCTTCGCAATCCTGCTGCTGGCGGCTGGCCAGATTCTACTCGCTGACGTAAAAACCCCCGCAAAATCAAAAGTGACGCCGGAAGTGGCGTTCACGAAGACGGTTCAACCCTTCCTCTCCGCGAACTGCGTGGGATGCCACAACGCGAAGGTGAAGACAGCCAATTTGGACCTACAGCAGTTCACCTCGGTCGACGCGGTGCGCGCGAATCTCAAGGTTTGGAAGAAGGTCGCATGGAAGATCGAAGCGGGCGATATGCCGCCTGCAAAGTTTCCTCGGCCGAAACCGGCAGCACAACGGGCGACGTTGAAGTGGATTAACGCAGAGTTGGCCGCCGCGAAGTAGTTCGCATTTATACTTTTCATACCTTTCCTTCCACGCCGGATCATGGCTGATCGTCATCGATTGCATGATCCGGTGCATATCTCTTCTCCTACTGATATGCGGTCTCACCAGCGCCCAAACTTTTGACGTCACATCCGTAAAACCTCGCCCGGTTGATCGCAGGCCGGAAGCAGCGGAACCATTCGGCTGCGCATCGGAGGGTCGCTTTGTATCGCAAGGGGTACAAGTAAACCGCGCGATTCAGTGGGCATTCGATATCAAGCCGTTCCAACTGAAGAGCCTGCCCGCTTGGGTCAACGCCGCCGACGGACTGTTCGATATTGAGGCCAAGGCTTCGCCGGGCCTGACGCAGGAACAATGCAAGGCAATGGTTCGGCAGTTGTTGGCGGACCGGTTTCGGTTGCAGACGCATCGGGAAAATCAGAATGCAAAGGTCGTTTTGCTGATCGTCGGGAAAGATGGCCCGAAGATGCAGCGCCCGGTCGAAGGCAGCACGGAATCCGGTGTAAAGCTGACGTTCAACGGGTCCCCTGTGCGGGCTCCGGCGGGAGCGCCTTCGGATCTGAGGCCTCCCCTCGGCTGGACGATGGCTCAGCTTGCCGATAGTCTGGGCATCGCATTCGCGTTTGACGGCGGAGAGCCGGTCATTGACCGCACAGGACTCGAGGGGATCTTTCGGATCACCCTGGACTTCGGCGTGGTCTTTCCCGGCCAACCCGCGACGCTTGAGCACCCGGATGTTTTTCAGGCGGTCCAAACCTTGGGGCTGAAATTGGAGCGGGCAACGGAGCCGTTCCCCATGCTCGTGATCGATCGGCTTGAGAAGCCGGACGCGAATTAACGCACAAAAACTTCCCCTCCCTGCTAACCCCGACGGGCGAAGCTCCGTCTACACCCCCGAATGCAGCCGACCGCTACCTCCAACCTGATCGCAATGAATGTTCAGGACAGGACTGCGGAGATCGTCGACTTTGACGCAGTGATTCAGCGCTACTGGCCGCGGGTGTTTCGCTTCATACTCGCGTCGGTGCGCGACCACGATGTGGCGCAGACTCTCGCGCAGGACTGTTTCTTCAAGGCCTACCAGAGCCGCGCTCGGTTTCGCGGGGAAGCTAGCCTGCAAACGTGGCTGATGCAGATCGCGGTGAATCTGGTGCGAGATCGCGCTCGCGGCGGGCGGCTCAAGTTTTGGAAGCGGACACCCACGGTTCCGGTTGAGGATTCGCCGTTGCCCACTGGGGCGATTGATCCGGAGCAGACGGTGCTGGTGAAAGAGCGCGTGGCCGCCGTGTGGGATGCAGCGGCGCTGTTGCCGGAGCGGCAGAGGACGGTGTTTCTGCTGCGGTTCGTGGAAGACATGGAGTTGCTGGAGATCTCGGCGGTGACGGGATTGAAAGAAGGAACGGTGAAGGTGCATTTATTTCGCGCGCTGCGGCGGGTACGGGAGAGCGTAGGGAGGTCGAAGTGAGAGACGCGCTAAAGGAATTTCGGGATGCGGTACATCGAGAGGGCGCGCGGAGTGCTCCGCCGAGTTTACTAGCGATCTTAGGGCAACCGGTGTTGCAGTGGCGATGGGCCGCAGCGGCGATGGTCGTGATCGGGTTGGGTGCGATTCCGGCGTATCGAAATGCACAAGAGCGGCAGCGAGAGGCGGAGCAGCAGCGGGCGGATGCGCTGCTGATGCAGCAGGTGAACAGTGCGATTTCACGATCTGCTCCAAGGGCGTTCGCGGCGTTGATGGGCAATTAGGAAGGATAACGAGATGCGACTTTTAGGGATTCTGATGTTCACGGCGGCCATGGTGATGGCGCAGTCTGCCGAACCTTCTCTCGACGAGCTTAAGGCCCGGATCGCGGAATTGCGTAAGAAGTATACAGACGCGAATCCGCAAGTGCGTGATGTGCAGCAACAGATTCGTGCACTCGAGGAGCAAATCGCCGCCCGGGCGGTACAAAAAGCTGCAGCAAACGCGCAGAATCAGGCGCGAGCTGCGGAGCTGGAGGCAAGGCAGGCAAAGCAGCGCGCAGAGCAGGCTCAGTTGCGGGGACAACAGGAACTCATTCAGAGTGAGCAGAAATTGCAACAGCAGCTCGATGCCTTGCGGGCCGCGACCAGGGTTCAGGCCAATTCGGAAACCTGGTGGCGGAACGAAAGCATGGCGACCACGATCGGACTCTCTGAGGCCCAGGTGAAGCGGATGGACGAGGTATTCCAACAGAGCCGGCTCAAGCTGATCGAGCAGAAAGCGACGCTGGATCGCGAAGAGGCGATTCTGGAGCCGCTGATCGCCTCAGAGGCGTTGGATGAAGCGCGCACGACGTCGCAATTCGATCGTGTGGCGCAGGCGCGGGCTGAGTTGGAGAAGACGCGTGGAAGACTGCTGCTGGGGATTCGCAAGCAGATGGATGGCAAGCAATGGCGGAAGCTCAATCAGATGAGTCTCAACGGGAGTGGAGTGGATCGTAGGGAGTAACCCCGCGCTACCGCACGGGGCTGGTCAGAAATCGGCGGGCGTGCGAACCTGAAGAGGATGTTGCTGACTGAGCAAGGGAATCCTGCATCGAAGGACTTGGATCTGCTTTCCACGCAGGAACTGCTCGCGGTGATGAACGCGGCGGATGCGGGGATTGCGGGAGTTGTCGCCACGCAGACTACTCGCATTGCGGCGTTGGTCGATGCGATTGCGAAGCGCGGCGGGCGGCTGATTTACGTGGGCGCGGGGACCAGCGGTCGGTTGGGGGTGCTCGACGCATCGGAGTGTCCGCCTACGTTTGGAGTTCCTCCTGAATTAGTGCGCGGGATCATCGCCGGCGGGAATACCGCGCTGACGACTTCCATCGAAGGGGCTGAGGACGATCCGCGTGCAGGAGCGCTGGACCTGGGCGAAGTCTCGGCGAGCGATTCCGTGATTGGGATCGCGGCAAGCGGACGAACTCCTTATGTTTTGGGCGCACTGGCACAGGCTCGGGGCAAGGGCGCACTCACGGGTTGCGTTGTTTGTGTTCCCGATTCTGAAATCGCTCGCGAAGTAGAATTTCCGATCGAAGTGGTCACGGGGCCGGAGATCGTCACAGGCTCCACTCGCCTGCGCGCCGGGACCGCGACGAAGATGGTGCTCAACATGATCTCCACCGCAGTCATGGTTCGGCTGGGACATGTGTACGGCAACCTGATGGTGAATGTCGCGCCGACGAATGAGAAACTTGTTGATCGCGCGCACAGGATCATTCAGCAGGTTACGGGTGTCTCGATAGAGCGAGCGGCGGAATTGTTGGACGCATCGGGACGCAGCGTGCGCACGGCTATTATCATGGAGAAGAAAGGTCTCTCCCGAGCGGATGCGGAGCAACGGCTAACCAGTGTTGGCGGCCGACTACGCAAGGCTCTCCTGTAAACATGGAAAAGTTTGTTGTCCAGGGCGGAACTCCGCTGTCTGGTTCGATTGCGGTCAGTGGTGCGAAGAACTCGGCGCTGCCGACGCTGGCTGCTTGTTTGTTGACGGCGGAAACGGTGGTGCTGGACCGCATTCCGCCAGTGCGCGACATCGGCACGATGATCGACTTGATCCGCTACACCGGCGCGGAAGTAACGGTCGAAGGCGAGCGGGTCACGATCTGTGGCGCGAAGGTCGACAAGCCAGAGGCTCCGTACGAAGTGGTGAAAACCATGCGCGCGTCGAGCCTGGTGTTGGGGCCTCTTGTAGCTCGCTGTGGAAGAGCGCGGGTTTCCCTGCCCGGCGGGTGCGCGATTGGCGCACGTCCGATCAATCTGCATGTGACGGCACTGGAGCATCTGGGTGCGGAGATTCGGCAGGAGCATGGCTACATCGAAGCCGTCGCACCGAACGGGTTGCGCGGCGGCACCGTGCAGTTCGATCGCATTACGGTGACTGGCACGGAAGACATCCTGATGGCGGCGGTTCTCGCCAAGGGCGAAACCATCATCGAGAACGCGGCGCGCGAGCCTGAGGTCGTGGATACGGCGCATCTGTTGACGCGCATGGGCGCCAAGATCGAAGGCGCCGGGACATCGACCATTCGCGTGCAGGGAGTCGCGAAGCTAGGCGGCACGCAGCACACCATCATTGCGGATCGCATTGAAGCCGGAACGTTCCTGGTTGCGGGCGCGATTACTCGCGGCGATGTTTCGGTAACGGGCTGCGTGCCGGAGCATTTGCGGTCGCTGATCGCGAAGCTGCAGCAGGCAGGGGTTGAGGTTACGGAGACTGCTCCGGATACGTTGCGGGTTCGGGTGCCAGGGAAATTGAAGCACGTCGACATCACAACAGAAGAGCATCCTGGGTTCGCCACCGATCTACAAGCGCAGTTTCTAACGCTGATGACGCAAGCTGAGGGCATCAGTTTCATCACGGAGAAGATCTTCGAGAATCGCTTCATGCACGCGCAGGAGTTGTCGCGCATGGGCGCGAACATTCGGATCGAGGGTCGGCAGGCGATCGTCGCCGGACCGACGCGGTTGAGCGGAGCGCAGGTGATCGCGAGCGATTTGCGGGCGAGTGCTTCGCTGGTGCTGGCAGCGATGGCGGCGGAAGGCGTAACGGAAATCGACCGCGTGTACCATATCGATCGCGGGTACGATCGGATTGAAGAGAAGTTGAATGCGGCGGGCGCAAACATTCGCCGCGTTGCCCACTAGGCAGCGACAGGCTGAAGCCTGTCCCACCAAGCAGCCACAGGTTATTGAGAACAGGTGGGACAGGCTTCAGCCTGTCGGCTGTAAGCGCACCAAGGCCCTTTTTTTCGCACCCTCTTAGTGGTTGCGTCGCAAGTCCTGCGCAGTATGTGGGAGCAATGTGGCAAGCAAGTAGCGCACGCTTTAGGGTGCCGTGTCGAGACTCTCTCGACACCCCGGTGGCCTGACGGCAAACGGCAAAAGTGCAATCTGTGTGACGCACTACACTAGTAGCATCATGAGCATTCCTGCACACGGCCACAATCCTGGATTTCTTGCGTTGGTGAACGACGCGAAGTCGCGCGTCAAGGAAATCAAGATCGAGCAATATTCTTCGGTGGGCGAGCATATTTTGGTGGACACTCGCGAGGACTCGGAATGGGCAGCTGGGCACGCGGTGGGCGCCATTCATCTGAGCAAAGGAATCATTGAGCGGGACGTCGAAACCGTGATTCCGGATAAGTCAAAAACCTTGGTCCTATACTGCGGCGGCGGTTATCGCAGTGCACTGGTAGCCGATACCTTGCAAAAGATGGGGTACGAAAACGCGATTTCGCTGGATGGTGGCTGGCGGGCCTGGAATCAGGCCGGACTACCGGTCGAAAAGCCTTGAAAAACAGGGGGCAAGTAAGCTATTCTGCTTGTCCCTATGTTCCGGTTCCTCTTAAGTTTTTCGCTACTCGCGACCGCCATTCAGGCGCAAGACGCGCTGCCGCAACTCCGCACTGTGATACTGAACGGACAACCGTTGACTTACGAGATTCGCGACGAGTACGCAATTATTGAGGGCGACATCATCATCGGCACGGCGGCGGACATGGACGCTGCAGCCAAGGCCGAGGCTGACGGGGCCAAGGAGGATGCGGGGCTGCGCAAGGCAGTCCAGATTCTGACCACGCTGGGCACCGCGCCCCTGTGGCCGAACAACACGCTTTATTACGTGATCGATTCCACGATCACGAATCCCCAACGCATCCTCGCGGCCATCAATCACTGGAACACGCGCACGCCGTTAAAGGTTGTTCCGCGAGTGGCAGAGGCGGACTACGTTCGCTTCGTGGCCACCACCGGGAGCTGCGCGTCGTCGGCTGGCCGGATTGGTGGACAACAGACCATCGTGCTGGATGAGGCGGGCTGCGACTTGGGCGCCGTGATCCATGAGATTGGGCACACGTGGGGCTTCCTGCATGAGCAGAGCCGCAGCGATCGGAATACGTGGCTGACGCTGCTCTACGAGAACATCGACACGGTCACCTACTCGCAGTTCAGCCAGTTTCGGACGTCGCGTGATGTGGGCTTTTACGATTACGGCTCCATCATGCACTATCCGACCGTGGCGTTCAGCGTCGCGAACCGGATTGTGGAAACCACTGTGCCGCCGGGGATTCCGATCGGGCAACGGAACGGGCTTTCGGCGGGCGATGTCGATGCGATTTCGCGAATCTATGGTGTGGTGCCGACGAAAACCACGATTACCACGGTTCCCGAAGGCCTCACCTTCTTCGCGGATGGGCAGCCCTACACTTCGCCGCGCAGCTTTGATTGGGTGCCTGGGTCCGTGCACACGCTGAGCACAAACCTGCTGCAGGGACCGCTGGGCGGCGTGCTCGACGCGAAGCACTACTTCGTTCGTTGGACGGATAACGGCTCGCCCGATCACGTGTTTGTGGCCAGCGCGAACACCACCGTGGTCTCAGCGCAATTTCAGCAGCGCTTCCGCATCACCACGGACGTTGCTGCGGGGAAAGGCAAGATCACAGTCGAACCGCCAACGGTGGACGGCTACTATCCGGCGGGCACTTTGTTGCACATCACCGCGACGCCAGAGAGCGGACAGGCATTCCGTTCCTGGACCGCATCGCCATCGGTCTTGTCGGCTTACCTGATTGGCTCGGGAGCCGCGACTTTCGATTTAGAACTGAGCGGGAATCTGGACTTGCGGGCGAACTTCACCGATCAGCCGTTGACCACGATCACGTCGGTGCCGGTGGGGCAGTTCGTCTACGTGGACGGCCTAGCCGTGAGAACTCCTGCAAACTTTATCTGGGCTGCGAACTCCAGTCACACGTTGGAAGCACGGACGCCGCTGTATTCGCCGTCATCCAGCACTCGCTATCGTTATGCCGGGTGGCAGGACGGGACCAGTGGGTCACTGCGCACAGTGAAAGCCGGGACCGAAGACGCCACCTACACGGTTCGCTTTCTGGAACAGCACTATCTTGATTGGGCCCGAGTCGGTTCGGGCAATCTCCTTTGGAGTCCAGGACAGGACAGTAACTACATCGACGCCGGGATCACGTTGGCGCTCAGCGCGCAGCCGCTCAGCGGCCAAGCGATCCAATACTGGATGGGCGATGTTACGGGCGGCGGCACTTCCAAAACGCTGCTGATGGATCGCCCGAAGCGCGTCGTGACGGTTCTGGGGACTCCTCTGCCCTTCCGGCTGAGCAACGCGGCTAGCTTTCTGATCAATCCGGCGTTTGAGCAGCCGGCATCCACTGTCGCGCCACTAGAAATGGTCACGCTGTTCGGAACCAACGTCGGTCCCGCGACACTGACGCCGGGGCAACTCGACTCGCAAGGGCGCCTGGCCTCGGGCAGCGGAAACACGCGGGTACTGTTTGATGGGATCGCGGCACCGGTGCTGAACACATCGTCCACGCAGACCACAGTGATCGTGCCGAAAGAGGTCGCCTCGCGCACCAGCACAACCGTCGCGCTGGAACGCAACGGCGTGATCACTGGGACGCAAATCTTCGCGGTCGCGCCCACGCTGCCCGGGATCTTCACGGCGGATTCGACGGGCTCCGGGCCGATTGTCGCTATCAATCCGGACGGAACGCGCAATTCCATGGATCGACCAGCCGCGCCGGGGTCCTATGTGGTCCTCTTCGCGACCGGCGCAGGCTTGATGGACGGGAATCCGGCCAATGGCGAGATCATGGGAGCGGCAAAGCTGGTTGGTCCGCTGGCCCCGGTGTACGTGCGGATCGGGCGCGAACCGGTTCAGCTGTACTACGCTGGGTCTTCTCCTACGCAGGTCAACGGCGTGGTGCAGATCAACGCGCAGATCCCCACCAGCCTGACAACCGGTGAGTGGCCGATTCGGGTCATCTTTGGGAACGCGTCGAGCGCCCCGGGAACCACGATCTTTGTAAAGTAAGGTAACGACTCGCCGCCAAGCGACCGATTCTTCCGGTATGGGATTTTACATACTGGCGGTCGCCCAGTCGAAACGGTGGACCGCATTCTCGCGTCCCAGAGTTATGCGAACGAACTTGGGCGCTCTGGCGGTGTGCCTGCTTGCCGGCGCGGTTTCGGCCCAATCGATACAAACCACACGTAGTGTTGAGATCGACGGGAAGCTGGTGCGGTACACAGTGAACGGCGACTTGGCCGTGACCCAGGGCGACATCATTCTGGGAACGGCCGCAGAACTGGAAGCAACGGCGAAGAATCCAGCAGCAACCCCGCGGTCCGCAGCCCAATACCTCGCAGTTCCCACCTGGCCAGGGGCCACGCTCTACTACAGCATCGCGACGGGATTCCCCAATCCGCAGCGCATTCTGGATGCAGTGGACCACTGGAACACCAACAGCCCGATCAAAATCCTGCCACGGGTTGCAGAAAGCAATTACGTCCAGTTCGTCGCGTCGAGCAATTCTACGTTTTGCGCGTCCAATATCGGCATGTTGGGGGGGCGGCAGACGATCCAGTTGGGCACCAGTTGTCCAAAGGGCGCCATCATCCACGAACTGGGCCACGCCCTGGGACTGATGCATGAGCAGAGCCGCCAGGATCGCAATCGTTGGCTGACCGTGCTGTATGAAAATATCGACAACACGGCTTACCTGCAATTCGGCCAGGAATCCAACTCGCGCGATGTGGGCTACTACGATTACGGGTCCATCATGCACTATTCGCCTCTCGGGTTCAGCGTGGATGGGAACGCAGACCTGGAAACGGTTCCCGGGGGAATCCCTATCGGGCAGAGCGTCGCGTTGTCGGCGGGAGACATCGATAATATTTCCCGCATCTATAACATTGCCCCCTCGGTGACCCGCGTAACGACAATTCCCACGGGACTGGCATTTATGGTGGATGGGGAGCGGTACACCGCCGCGCAATCGTTCAATTGGAGCGCAGGTTCCAGCCACACCATCTCTGTGGACACGACCCAGAACAGCGGGTCCGCCATCACGCCGACGCGCAACAGCTTTGTTCGCTGGACAGACGGTGGCGGCCCATCGCACACCTTCATCGCCAGCGCGAACCAGACTGTGGTGGCGGCCGAATTCCAGCAGAACTTCAAGGCGCAGGCCAGTTCCATTCTAGGCAGCGGCACGGTAACACTAGATCCTCCATCGGCAGACGGTTACTACCCCGCCGGGTCCAAGGTGCGCATTACGGCGAGGCCCGGTTCGGGGTACGTGTTCTACCGGTGGGCGGGGACAGACCCGGAGGCCTTCGGCTACGGCCTCGCTGCGGAATCCATGACCATCGAGTTACGGGGCAGCGTGAATTTCCAGGGGCAGTTCAGCAACCAGTTCATGACCTCGATCGAATCCAATCCGCCGGGCGCGGATATCACGATTGATGGCGTCCCCTATTACACTCCGGCACGCTTCCTTAGCTTCACGCCGGGAACTGCGCATACGCTGGGCGTGACGGGGCCGCAGCAATTGACCAGCGATTCGCGCATCAACTTCAGCGGCTGGGAAGATGGCTCGCTCTCAACGACGCGCAGCATCACGATCCCTGCAACCGCGCCCGTCTACGCGGCGAATTTCAGCAAGCAATATTTCCTAAACTACGAATACACCAATGGCGGATCGGTCTCGGTGAGTCCCCAGGCCTTCGATGGCTTCTATGATGAAGGCTCACGCGTTGCCCTCACTGCGGTTCCGCGAGGCAATCAGTCATTGCAATATTGGCTGGGCGACGTCGCCAACAACGGTCTTACGCAGGACGTGGTGCTGGATCGGGCCAAGTATTTGTTTGCTGTGTTCGGCAACCCCACGAATTTCCGGACCACCAACGCGGCCAGCTACCTAAGCAGCCCCGCGTTCGACCTTCCCGGCGCGGCCGTAGCTCCGCTGGAGATCGTTACGTTGTTTGGAACGGGACTGGGGCCCGCGAATCTAACGCTCGGAGCGCTGGATCAGAATGGACGGCTCTCGACGTCCGTAGGAAGTACGCGCGTGCTGTTTAACGAATTTCCTGCACCGATCGTCTACGCATCGGACAAGCAGACCAGCGTGATTGTGCCGGCGGAAGTGGCAGGCAAAACATTCACAGTAATCTCCATCGAGCGATCTGGCACGGTCACTACAGTGGACACGGCTTCGGTCATCTCCAGCCTGCCGGGATTGTTCACCTCGAACGCATCGGGTTCCGGGCCAGTGGCATCCTTCAATCAGAATGGAACTTTAAACTCGGCATCGGCACCAGCAGAAATCGGGTCCGTAGTGACGCTCTTCGCGACGGGAGCCGGAACCATGGATCGGAGCTTGCCCAACGGAGCCGTGACGGATGGCAACCTGTTGCGCCCGCTGTTGCCTGTTTCCGTGCGCATTGGCACACAGACAGCGGAGGTGCTGTACGCGGGATCGGCACCTACATTGGTACACGGCGTTCTGCAGATCAACGTGCGCATCCCTGCGAACCTGGTGAGCGGCACCTATCCGATCAAATTGGTGGTGGGTGACAACATTAGTCCGCCGGGGACCACTGTCGCAGTGAAGTAGTTACTGCCCGGTGACTCCGCGAATCGCGGCGATGAAAACACACGCGACGGTGTGTGCAATGAACCCGTAATGAATCCAATTGCGGGTGAACCGAAGGACAAGCCCAAGATCTTCGCTCATAAGCAGCCACAAGGATTGTGGCTCGCGAACCCATGGGGGTACCTATAGAGCGGAGCTTCCTATTGCATATAAAGAAGTTCCGGTACGGCGGTTTCGGGTGAATAGGCCGGAAGGCCTCTCAGGCGGGATAAAAAGTGGAGTATCCTGAAATGGTTAGAGAAACCGCATCGGAACCGGAGTCGGTGAGTTTTGGTTTAGCCGTTTCCGATGCGGTTCGCCCAAAGTGGGCGAGAACCCGAATTTCCATCCAATCCAACCTTCAGCTGAGGCCCGCGTCCATTTTATTGGTTCCCCAACTCAAGCGAGATCAGATCGAGATCGCAGGCTCTTGAAAGATCGATTCTCAAGACCTTCGTTTCAAAAAGCCGAGTTATATATAAAAGCGTACCGCTACTAAAAAAAAGCCCTCTGTTGCAATTTGCAACAGCGAAGGAAGGAGCGGTCTTAAAACCGAAATCCCGACTCCCGCAAGCACGCTATAGTAGCCGCCCGCTTCTTCCGCTCTTACCCATTGCATACAGAGGGACAGGTTTAAAAGGTTACTTCATCAATTCGCTATACAGAGTAGCACTCGCAGGGCCATGGCGTGGAGCCAGCGTTTTCAGTTAGTTCCGAGTTGAGATGGACGTTTGTGTGCGGGGTCCTGCCCCGTGGGTGTGTCGGTGTGACACAATCGGGTTGTGCGAGCGGTCCTGGTCGGGTTGATCGCGGTTGGCAGCGTGTGGGCGCAAGCCCAGAACGACGATTTCCACGTGTATCGGGATCCCCCCAGGTTGTTCCTAAGCGCGCAGCGCCAGCGCCTGCTGGAGCGCGAGCGGGAGCGTAACTCACTTCGCTGGCAGTACTTCGATGCCGCGGCCAGCACAACATCCCCAGAACCGGGCTTTGCCGCGGCCCTCTACTATCGCGTGGCCCATGAAAATTCCGCCGGTCGGAAAGCGATCGATTGGGCACTCTCTCCGGCCGGGGCCGATTTACGCCAACTCGCGCTCGTCTACGACTGGTGTTCGCCTTTGCTCACTCGCCCCGAGTCGGACCGGTTGGGCGAAAAGATCCAGCAAGGGGTCTCGCGTCCGGCGACGGACTTAGCGGGACAGGCGGCTCGGGCCCTGGCCACGATTGCGATCGCGGATCGAATGCCGGACGCTGGGAATGCTGTGCTGCAGGAAATCGTGACGTGGTGGCGCAAGCAGCCTCCGGCGAAGCGGGAAGAATTGTACCCGCTGATGGAGTTTCTGCATGCCGTTCGGGACAACACCAAAGTAGAGCTGCGGCAAGGTTCCGCGGACTACTTCAACGAGTTGCCTCTCGACTACGTGTCGGGGTTCTATCCGGCGACGCTTTCTGGACCGGACAACGATTTCCGCGTTCCCGTGTTTACAGGCGCTGGCGAGCCGGACGTGAAGGTGGCGACGAAGGCTCGCGCGGCGGGGCTGGCCATGGTCGCGCTGGATACCAACGCGGTGAATTATCAGTTTGTCCAAGGCATGCTGATGAATGACCGGTTCGTCATGCGCGGGGCTTTGGGCGCTCCCTACGAGTTCCTGTGGGCGAATCCCTATCAACCGGGGCTGGCCTACCAGACGCTGCCCCTGGTGTTCCACGACACGGCTACGGGCCATGTGTTCGCGCGCACCAGCTGGGAGGAAGACGCGACTTGGATCGGTTACTTCGACGGGGCGCTGCAACTGTTCCGCAATGGTGGCGTGCAGACGGTTCGCAAGGGGACGCCGATTGCTCCGCTGAAAATCGGGGAGGCCGTGGTGACGGTCCCAGCAGACGCGACTGCAGTGAAGGTTCGTCTGGAAGGGCAGCAACTGTTCGTAATCGGCTTGGCCGCGAAATCCGAATACGCCGTAGAGATCGACGATCAGGAGTTGGACTTCCTGGAATCCGACATCGGCGGGACGTTGGTCGTGTCCAGCGCCCCGGGCACCGAAGCAGGGGTGCGCATACGGCCCCATGGTGCACGGTAGGTGATGGAGGGCAGGCACCCTGCCTGCGGCGGCCTCCCAGGCCGCCTGTGCCGCTGTACTAAGAATGCCGCAGGCGTCGAGACGAGTCTCGACGCGGCACGCAGGAGTGCGCGCGCTACGCTAAACTAAGCACATGAGTTGGATCGCAGCAGTCGCGCTGGGCTGGATTGTTCCCGGCGGCGGCCACATGTTCCTGAAGCGCGGCGGACGCGGGCTGCTGATTTTGAGCTCCGTGTCGCTGCTGTTCCTGCTGGGCCTGATGATGCGTGGAGCGCTGTTCTCCCCGCAAGGCGGCGACCTGCTGACCACTGTGATTTACTACGGCGGGTTTCTCGGTAACCTGCTCGCCGGCCTCCCTTACTTTTGCTCGGTGTGGCTCGGATACGCGCAAGCCGACATGGCCGGACACGTCCACGACTACGGCACGAAGTTCCTGGTCGCGGCGGGGTTGCTGAATTTGCTCGGTATCGTCGACGCGTTTGAGATCGCCACGGGGAGAAAAGACTAATGCTCCCGAGTTTGGCACTGTCTCACTTTGAGGCGTCGATGCTGTTCGCGCTGTTCACTTCAGTGTTGCTTGGCATCATCACGAAGAATACCGACCGGGAGCGGTTTCGCTACGCGGTCTACTGCTTCGCGTGTTTCCTGGGAGCGCTCTTCGGGCTGAGCTGGCTGATGTACCTCGGCCACGGGTAGGCCTGCGGAGATTAGCCGCGTATTCTCCGCATAACCTGCGGTTAATACTTGTAATCCAAATATTATCAATAGTATGATAGATGCATGGGACGGCGCATCTATTCTTACATCCACAGCCGCGAAGGCTGGCCGAATCTCCATTGGAATGAGCAACTTCTAGCGTCCCCACTGGCCGGGATTCGGAATAAACAGGGGCGTTTGTTCGGACACCTGGGAGCAATGGGGTTCCCGATCCAGCAGGATGCGCTGTTAAAGTCCCTCACCGAAGACGCCCTCAAGACCAGCGCCATCGAAGGCGAGCGCTTGGACGCCGGGGAGATTCGGTCGTCACTTGCTCGACGTCTGGGCCTGGAGTTCGGCGGCATCCCCGCGAGCCGCAACGTCGAAGGCTTGGTCGAGATGCTGCTCGACGCCACGCGCAATTACGATCAGCCGCTGACGCCGGAACGGCTTTTCGGATGGCAGGCAGCGCTATTTCCGACAGGCCGCAGCGGGATGTCGCAGATCACTACGGGCGCTTGGCGCACCGGTCCTATGCAGGTCATCTCCGGGGCAATCGGACACGAGAAAATTCACTACGAGGCTCCTGAGGCCTATCGCCTGGAACACGAAACAGCCGCATTTCTGGAGTGGTTCAACGCTCCTTCGCCAACAGACGGAGTTTTGCGCGCTGCTCAGGCGCACTTCTGGTTCGTCACCATCCATCCCTTCGAAGATGGCAATGGCCGCATCGCGCGCGCGATTGCCGATATGGCGCTGGCGCGCTCCGAACAGAGCCCCCAGCGTTACTACAGCATGTCCGGCCAGATTCAGCGAACGCGCGCGGACTACTACAACATGCTCGAAACGAGCCAGAGGGGTCCGCTGGATATCACTCCCTGGATGCAGTGGTTTTTAGCTTGCCTGAATGGAGCCATCGACACGGCACAGGCGACTCTGGGCGCAGTGACGGCGAAGCAGCGCTTCTGGGAGAACCTGAGCGTGCTGCAAATCAATGCTCGCCAGCGGACCGCGCTCAATATTCTGCTCGACGGGCTGGAACCGGATCTTTCCAGTTCACAGTGGGCGCAGTTAACGAAAACTTCTCCCGACACCGCGTTGCGCGACATTACGGATCTTGTGGAGAAGCGGGTCCTGGTGAAATCCCCTCGCGGTGGCCGCAGCACGCGATACCGGCTGGCCCCCTTCCAGCCGTAATTTCCTGTACCCTTGCGCGCACCCGACGCATCCTAAATAGCGGGAGTATACTGTAAACAGAAGGAGTGCCCCTATGCGCCGCCTACTTGTATTGATGGTGATCGCGACGTTCTCTTCGGTGGCTTTTGCCGAACCCAAGCCGAAGGACGACAAAGCTGCGCAGGAATTGGCCAAGAAGGAAGAAAAGGCCAAGAAAGACGCAGACAAGAAGGCCGCCGAGCAAGCCCAAAAGCAAGCCAAGCTGGACGGCAAGAAGGTCATTGCGAAGAAGAACGATCCTAACGAGATCGGCAATCGCGAGACTGGCAAGGGCATCAACTTCTACTCCATCGAAAAAGAAATCGCGATGGGCAAGTCTCTGGCGCAGGAAGTGGAGCGTCAGGCCAAGATCGTGGATGACCCGATCATCGCCGAATACGTGAACCGTGTGGGCCAGAACATCGTGCGAAATTCCGATGCTCAGGTGCCGTTCACAATCAAAGTTGTGGAAGACGAATCGGTCAACGCGTTCGCGCTGCCGGGCGGCTTCTTCTTCGTCAATTCCGGCTTGATCCTGAAAGCCCAAACCGAAGCCGAACTGGCGGGCGTGATGGCGCATGAAATCGCGCACGTGGCGGCTCGTCACGGCACGCGGCAGGACACCAAGGGACAGATTGCCAGCTATGCCACGCTCCCGATGATCTTCATGGGCGGCGGTTGGGGTGCGTACGCGATGCGCCAGGCGGCTCAGGTTTTGATCCCGCTGGGCTTCCTGAAATTCTCCCGCGCCTACGAAGCCGAAGCCGACAACCTAGGCTTGCAGTATATGTATAAGACTGGCTATGATCCGGTGGCCTTCGTCGACTTCTTCGAAAAGATCCAGGCGATGGAGAAGACCAAGAAGGGTACGATCAGCCAGTATTTCTCCAGCCATCCGCCGACCGATAGCCGCATCACCAACGCGCAGAAGAACATTCAGGACAACCTGGAGTCTCGCCCGGAATACATGGTGACGACCTCCGAGTTCAACAAGGTGAAAGCTCGCTTGGCGATGCTCGAGAATCGCCGCCGTGTAGACGACAAGAGCAAGGACGGCGACCGTCCGACGCTGAAGCAGAAGCCGGGTTCGACCAAGGACGATACGGGTTCCGACGACAAGGACGAGCGTCCGAAGCTGGAACGCCGCAGCGGCAACTAACTCTTAAAACTGAAAATGGCCTCTGGATCGCTCCAGAGGCCATTTTTGTTTCTAGGCTCGGTTTAGGCTTGCTTCTTCAGCAGGTCGCGGATTTCCGTGAGCAATTGAATGTCGGCAGGCGGAGGCGGAGGATCACCAGGTTTTGGCGGCGGATTTAGCCGCGCCATCATCGCCTGGAACGGCAGAACAATAACAAAGTAAACGACAGCGGCCTTGATCGCGAAACTGATCACGGCGTTCAGGAAGGCGCCGATACCTATCTCACCGACTTTCCACGCCGAAAAATCTGGTTGCCCACCGATGGAGCCGATAATTGGCGTAATGACGTCTTTCGTCATCGAATCCACGATACCGCCGAAGGCTGCGCCAATAATAACGCCGACAGCCAAATCCACGACGTTGCCGCGTAGAAGAAAATCCTTGAATCCTGCCATTCCGAAATCCCCGTTTCTCTAACGTTCCACGACGCTAGGCGCTCAGTGTACTACACTAACGATTGCTATGGCATTAATTACTGTGACCTGTCCGTGCTGCCAAGCAGAACTCCATATCGACCCCGCAACATCCGCCGTCATTCGTCATAAAGAGCATGTAAAACCGCCCACAATGTCGGACATGGAGGAAGCGGTTTCGCGCTTCAAAGGCGAGGCAAATCGTCGCGAGGATGCGTTCAACAAGTCTGTGAACGAACACAAGAATCGCGCCGACGTGCTGAACAAGAAGTTCGACGAAATGCTGCGCCTGGCCAAAGAAAATCCGAACGAGCCGCCGCCAAAGCGGGATATCGATTTTGACTAAACCCAAAACCGCCGCGGAACGACAAGCGCGCTTAAAAAAGATTCTGGCTGGCCTCGACAAGCTCTATCCCAACGTCACCTGCGCACTGGACCATTCGAATGCGTGGGAACTACTGGCGGCCACGATCCTGTCGGCGCAGTGCACCGACAAACGCGTGAATATGGTCACGCCTGGGCTCTTTCGCAAATACCCGACCATCCAAGACTTCGCCTCGGCGTCGCAGGAAGAGATGGCGGACGCGGTTCGCTCCACCGGCTTCTATAACAACAAAGCCAAGAGCCTAATCGGCGCGGCGCGCAAGTTGCTTTCGGATTACAACGGCGAGATCCCGCAGGACATTGAGAAATTGTTGACCGTTCCCGGCGCGGCTCGCAAGACCGCGAATGTCGTGCTCGGCACTGTGTATGGGATCGCCAGCGGCGTGGTGGTCGATACCCACGTGCAGCGCATCAGCCAGCGCCTCGACCTGACGAAAGAAACCGAACCCGTCAAAATCGAGCGCGACCTGATGAAGATCCTGCCGCAGGACCGGTGGATTCTCTTCAGCCACCAGATTATCCATCACGGTCGCGGACCTTGCGTGGCTCGCAAGCCCAAGTGCTCCGAATGCGGCATCGCGGATCTCTGTTACGCGCCAGACAAGACGATTTAGGGCAGTCACGTCTTTCACTTCCATAAACACTCACTCCCTACCAACCCCGCTAGCGCGCATCCTTGATCGAATGCACGCCGCAAAAAAGAGCGAAAAAGTGGCCAAACCAGGGAAAAATGCGCCCTGACAAAACAAAGCCAATTCCTTGTTGATAACAAAGGCCAATCCCAAAACCTGACTCAAAACAAACCCAAACTAGGCCGCCCGGTGATAGAATCCAACGTGAACCGAAAAGGAGCCCCCATGCGTGCCATCGTCTTTTCCCTGCTCGTGGCGTCCACAGTCTTTGCCCAGCCCAAGCCTGCCTGCGACCGAGCCTGCCTTGAAGGCTGGATCGATCGCTACCTCGACGCAATGCTGGCGCATGATGCCTCCAAGGTCTCCTTCGCGAAGGACTACAAGTTCACCGAGAACGGCCAGCGGCTCATTCCACCCGACGGTCTGTGGAACACCATCACGGCGAAGGGCACCTATCGAACGTTTGTCACGGACGTCGAAGCGCAGTCGGTTGCCTTCTTCGGCAGCATCCAGGAAATGAACACCGGCGCGATGCTGGGCCTGCGTTTGAAGATTCGCAACAACCAGATCACGGAAGCCGAGCAGTTCATTCAGCGCAGTCCGAGCTCGGCGACCGGATTCGAGAAGATCGGCTATAAGTGGACGGAGCCGATTCCCGCAGGCGAGCGTGTCAGCCGTGAGCAACTGATCGAGGTCGCCAACAAGTACTTCACGGGCATGGCGTCGAACGATGGCAAGGGCGACTATCCATTCGCGGATGACTGTCATCGCATTGAGAATGGAGGAAACTCCACCAATACGCCGACTCCCCCCGGGCAGACGCGGCCGGATCCCAAGACATCTACGGGGTATTCATCGCAGTGGGGTTGCAAGGAACAGTTCGCTAGCGGATTACTGCATTTCGTGACTCGCATTCGGGATCGGCGTTATGTCGCTGTCGATCCGGAGCGAGGCCTGGTGTATGCGTTCGGATTCTTCGATCACTCTGCAGGAGACACGCGCGACTTCGCGGTGCCGGATGGGCGCAAGGTTTCGGCGGGTCCACAGCAGCCGTGGACATGGCAGATTGTGGAGTTGTTCCGGCTGGAAAAGGGTAAGATCCGGCAGATCGAAGCGATCATGGAGCGGTCGCCATATGGGATGAATGCCGGATGGTCGGCGTGGGAAGACGGGTTGAGCTCACGGGCTCGGGATGTGGCGAAATGAAAACGATTCTCTTAGCTGTACTGCTGGCGTTTCAAGGCGCGGAGCCGAAACCGCTGATCGATAACGCTCGAGTGCGCGTATGGGAGGGGCGTGCGGCCTCGAAAGTTTTCGAGTTCGACACGCTCACGGTGAGTTCGACGGGCGCGGTGAAGTTTTACAAAGCGGGTTCGAATTCGATCGCGGAGAAGGAAATTATCGAGTTCAAACCGGGATCAGTAAAAGCGTTGCCGAACACCACGGGTCTGCCGCTCGCGATGCCTCGGCCTGGCGCGAAGAAGATATTAGATAACGCGCGCTTCACCGCGTGGGACTATACGTGGGTTTTCGGCGTTGCTACCCCGATGCACTTTCACGATAAAGATGTCGTCGTGATGTTCCTCGAAGAAGGCGATCTCAAATCGACGACGGTCGAGGGTACGGTCACAGTGAACCAGTGGACCCCGGGAACGATTCGATTCAACGCGCGCGACCGGGCGCACAACGAAGAACTGGTGCAGGGCAAACAGCGCGCGATTATTGTGGAGCTGAAATGAGAACGCTTTTCTTAACCTTGGTCACGGCAGGATTGGCTTCGGCGCAGACGTGCGATAAGGCGTGCCTTGAGAATTTTGTCGACCTCTATATGGAGGCGCTGATCGCGCACAAGCCCGCGCAGGTTGCCATGGCTCCGAAGGTGAAGAACACCGAAGACGGAGTGCGGCTCGATCCGGGCGACGGGTTCTGGCGCACGGCGATGGGCAAGGGCAGTTATCGTCTGTTCAACACGGATGTCGAGAACGGGCAAGTGGTGTTCATGGGAACGATGCGCGAGGTGCCGAACCTTGCGGTGATCGTGATGATTCGACTGAAGGTTGCGAACAAGCAGATTACGGAAGTGGAGAACTTTGTCGTCCGCGATGCTGCCGCGGCGAAGGCGTTTGAGGATCGCGGTCGGCCTGCGGAGTTGTTCACGGCTGTGATCCCCGCGGCGCAGCGGACCACGCGAGCGGCGCTGATTCAGACGGCCAACAGCTACCTTACCGGCCTGCAGCGGAACGACGGCAAGGGGACTTACAACTTCGCTCCGGATTGCGACCGCTTTCAGAACGGCACGCAAACCACGAATCGTACGACGGCTCTGCCAGCTCCGCCTCCGCCTGGACGTGGGGCTGTCGCTGCCCCGCCCGACCCGTTACTCGATCGGATTGTGCGCATGAGTTGCCTGGATCAATTCAAGTCAGGCTTCTACAACTTCGCTACCCGCGTCCGCGACCGGCGCTTTGTGGCGGTGGATCGCGAGCGTGGCTTGGTCACTGCGATCTTCGCTATTGATCACGCGTCAGGAAAGTATCGGACGTTCAAGATGGCTGACGGCAAGGAAGTTTCGTCTGGTCCGATGAAGCCCGAGACGCTGGCGGTTGCAGAGACGTTCAAGATTGAGGCCGGCAAAATTCGCCGCATCGAAGCGATCCAGATCAACGTCCCTTACGGCATGGTGACCGGCTGGTCCACGTGGGAAGACGGCATGACGGACAAGCCTCAGGATCTTAAGTAGGGCAGGCACCCTGCCTGCGGCGGCCTCGCAGGCCGCCTTCGAGAAGCGGGCAAGGTGGCTGCCCCACCCGTCATATCAGGTAGCGCTTCTTGCGTTCTTCGTGGATGCGACGCAGCTTCTCGATCGCCGCGACGATTTCGCCTTCGTGTGGAATGCGCTCGTCGGACTCTAGTTCCAGCACCGGCACATACCCGAGCAACTGGCGGCAGCGCTCGCGCTCCCAGTGGTTGCCATGCGGATAAGCTCGCTGGAGCACGTCATGAGCGACTTGGTCGAGGTCCAGCGCGAAGCAGGCCATCGCGGCGTAAATATTATTCGAAGACTGCGCCAAGGCCTCGCGCGCTTCAGCTTCACGACCCAACTCCGCAAGGGCGAGCGCTCGCAAGCCGAAGGGGAGCAGTGCGCGCTCACCCGTGCGGCGGATGATCTCAATCGCAGCATCGGCGGCCTTTAGAACTTCGGCCCAATTGTTGTGCTCGACGTGGAAACGGGCGCGCAGGATCAGCAGGTCCTTCTGCGCGGTGGGCGTGAATGCAGTCACGTCCGGGAATGACCCGCCCGTTTCTAGCGCGATGCTCGCCTCTAAGACCGGCGAGCCAGGGGACTTCGCCAGATGCTCGCGAGCTTCATCGTAGTGACCGCGCGCAGCGGCCACATGAGCTAGCGACAGGTGCGCAGCGGCGACGCCGTCTTTGTTCGATGTTAGCTCCGCGAGTTGCAGGCAAAGGTTCCCACCTCGCTCCTGCATCGCGACGCCGCGACCCATGGAGACATTGCCAATCTCGATGGCGAGGTTCGCCCAATCGCTCTCCGAAAGGTCGAGCGCGATGGATTGCGCTTCCAGCGCTCGGGCTTCTGCAACCTCGCCCAGTTGCTGCAGCGCGATCGTGAGCGCACCTTGCACGTAGCTCGCGGGTTTTGGACCGAGGACTTTCCACGGCTCGTCACCCGCGGCTTTCAGCAACTCGCGCAGCAGCTCGCAGACAACGCGGTACGCTCCGATCGAATAGTGCAAGGCGTTGGCGAGTTCGCCGAAGTAGTGCGACGCAGCTTCCTTCAGGAGCCCCGCTCCCAGCAAGAGGCGGAAGACCTCGATGCTGTTCTTCAGGTGATCGAGCTCAGTCGCACGCTTCACGTCTTCGGGAGGCATCGCCGCGAAGTGGTCGCGCAGGGCTTTGTAGGTGCCCGCGCGATCGGTGATTTCGAGTTGATCAAACGCCACGCCGCGCACGGCGGGGTGGAGGTCGTAGGTGTTGACGTGGCGATCCCACTGAAGCAGCTCCCATGCCTCCAGGCGCTTCAGTGCGGCGTGCAAATCCACAGGTGACGCGAAGGGACTCAGGACGCGGATGGTTTCGTACGACGCGGTATCGCGCAGAACGGCGATGCGGCTGAGCAGTTGGCGTTCCAGCGGAGCCAGTCTCTCGATGGCGAATTCCAGAATACGAGAATGACTGGTGGCGTTCGCGAGAGCACCACCGGCTTCGGGATCTTCCAGCCAGTGGTCGAAGAATCCGGGTTCCGGTGCGTAATCGTTGACCATGCCGCACACGACGCGCAGCACCAAAGCGTGACAACCGAATTGTCCGGCGAAGTCCTGGATCTTTTGCGTGGAGCCTTTGATACCCGCGGCTCGCGCCAGGGATTCTGCGTCGCGCGGAGTTAGTCCAGGCAGCACATAGTGTCGCGTGCAATCTTCGAGAGCCTTAGGCATCAGGCGCGAGGTCACTAGGATCTTTGAAGGAGCGCAATCGACCAACGCGCGCATCAGGTCGCCGTCTTGCGGATTCGTCGACTGGCGAAGATCTTCGCGCACGCGGTCGTCGCGGATCTGGGCTTTGTCGAGGTGATGATAGGCCGCGAGCAAGCGCTCAAAACCGTCGAGCACGATGAGATAGGGTCGCGAGCGCAACGCCGTTACGAGCCGCTTCACGGCTTCGGCGTCTTCGATGTGGCGATACTCCTCCACGTCCTCATCGTTGACGTAGGCGAGCGCGTGGCGTACGAAGCCTCGGAGGGAACTGCCGCGCTCGTAGAAGCTCCACCAAATGCGGCCAGCGAGGCCTGGGATCTTCGCTTCGGAGCGGGACTCCAGCCATTCCCAGACCAGCGCACTCTTGCCAATGCCGCCGATGGCTTCGTAGACCATAGCGGCTTCGCCGGACTCGGCCCACTGGTCGAGTTCGTGGAGCTCCTGCCAGCGCCCGATGAAGGTGTAGGTCAGCAGGTAGGGCGGGTTGGCGTAGAGGGCGGGCGGCTTGGGGATGGGCCGGACTTCTTCGGGGGACGCCTGCGCGATCAGCTTGGAGAGGGCCTCGACGACTTTGGCTTCGAGCTCCGCGGCTGACAGGTCTGGAAACGACAGGACGGGAATGCTACGCCCCCTCGCGCGCTGGAGTTCCTGCTCGCTGAGCGGGGTGGCGGGACCGAAGGAGATGTAGGCGTCCGTTTGGTCGGCGAGCTCCAATGCTTTCGCCGCTGCGTTGGATGCCGCGAGGTCTGACGGATCGCGCGAGTCGGGAAGGCACCCGATGCGAAGTGCAGCTTCGCGCACGCGGTCACGATGTTCGGGGAGTTGGAATGAGCTACTGCTAATGAGGACGCGGAGCAACTACCTATTTTAGACTGCGGTTTCCGCCAGCAACATCCAGATCATGGCGCAGAGGCCGCAGCTGGCGAAGAAGGCGATCATTTTGGCGAAGCCGGCGCCCATGAATTCGAAACGCAGCAGCAGGACGAAGGCTAGTCCGCCGTAGAGGATTCCCGGGTGGATGGGGCGTTCGAACATGGTGGTGAACGGGACCGCGAAGATGTAGAACAGCAACGGGATATTGGAGTCGAAGCGTTTCCCCATCAGCTTAAACAGCGCGACGAATGCCAGTGCCGACACCAGCACGGCGACCATATTTGTAGGCGTGGCGTGGAAGTACATATCCACTGAAGCTATCGGCGGGGACTGGGGGTGAGTTTAGGGGCCTAGAACGACCAGGTGACCGAGGTGTAGCCGGTGTGGGCGCGGAAGTTCTGGGCCTCGGTGAGCAAGGCGGAGAACTGCTCGGCGTAACCGTAGTGTTGGTAGCCGAGGTTCCAGCGGAGTTTCTCATGGATGCGCACAGAGATTTTGCCCTGAGGCGAGGTGAAGCGCAGAGGGAATGTCTGGACGGACTGGAATACTGGCAGGGAAGCGTAGCTGCCGGCACCGATGGCGGTCGCGCGACCGTCGCCCGTGTCCTGGGTGTGGCTGAATCCGAGCGACACGTCCACGCGATTGCCTGCGACGAAGTGCGCCGAGAGGTTCGCGGTGTGGAGGTTGCTCACGTAGTAGGATCGGTCGTTCGAAATGCCGACGATAGAATTGCCGACACGCGAGAAATAGTTCAGCGACCCGAGCGTATCCAGGTGGAGCTTGGCGTAGGATGCGTCGACGAAGAACGTGCGGGAGATGGTCCAGGTGCCATCGGCTCCGTATTGGCGGTTGCGGGACGCGTAGCTGTAAAGGGAGCCGGAATTGACGTTGTAATCAGTGCGGAGGTAGCCGGCGAAACGGAACGCGTCGCGACGGTATTCGATCCGGCCACGGAAGGCCTGGAAGTTCTTGCCGCTGACGGGATAGAAGGGCTGGTCGGCTCGGCCGATTTCACCATCCAGGTTGATCGTAAGAGATTTTGAGGGCCGCAAGCGCACGCCCAGGATGCCGGTGTGCAGGCCGTTCTCCTGCTCAGCAAGAGGTTGGATGCCCGTTGGATTGGCGGTCTGGATGGAGCGGACGCGGCGGGTCGAATACTGATAGCCGAGGCGCAATCCGAACCAGCGGAAGGGACGGTAATCAGCGTCGGTGGCGTTGGCGATGGTGCGGATGCCCAAAAACTCGAAGGGCACGAACGGGCGAATGGGGGAGCCGTTGGTCAGCATGGTGAACACGGAACTCCCAGACATCCGAATGTGCGATAGCGATGTCTGATTCGTAATCGTGAGTTTGGTGGAGGGGAAGAGGCTGACGTTCAAGTTGCCGGTGGCGGCAGGGCGTTGCGCGTTGCCGGCCGTGTAGACCTGCTGTGTGACGTTGCCGCCGAAGCGGTCGGTGCCGAAACCGGTGCTGTCTTGCACGAAGGAGCGCTGTCCCTTTACGTAGGTGAAGCGACCGTTCACGGCCCAGGCTCGGGATTCCTTCAGCAGGAAGAGGCGCCAGTAGGGGCTGTTGCCGTGATACGGCTCGTTGCGCTGAAAGGAAGTCAAGGTGGTGACGTCGGTCACGTTGTAACCGTCGGAAGGCACGGGAAGGCGGATCGGATTGTCCTCTTTGAAGTTGACCCAGCCGTGCATCAGATTCAGGCGCCAGCCGGCAAGGGCCGCTTCAAAACCAGCGCGGTATTCGTGTTGCTGGCGACGGATGTTGGCGAACAGAGGGTATTGGTCGCCACGACTGTCGAACAATTGCGCGGAGGTGATGGCGGGTCCCGTCTGAATGTTGCGCGAGAAGCCAAGGAAGAACTTGATCGGACTTTGCGGGAGCAGAGTGAGGTCCTGATCCTGATAATTGCGCGTGGTGTCGGCGAAGTGCTGGCTATGGTCGGAGCGCAGGCCGGGGTTGTAATAGGCGTTGGAACGCCACGTGAGGTCGTAGCGGTAGAGGCGGTTTTTCTCGATACGCAGGGACGCGTATTGATACGGGTCGTTGCCCAGACCCTGAGTATTGAGCTGGATCTGGTCGAAGTATTTGCCGTGGCCGTCGAGCGACTGGACGGACAGAGAACTACCAAGCAGGCGCAGCCCATTGCCATAGTTCACGGTACTGCGATACGTACCTTCGTCGCCGCCGACACTGTGGAAGCGGGCTCCGAGTTCGAAGGAATTCTTTACGTTATAGCCACTGGCATTTTCGCCGCGCGTGATGCCGACGGGTTCACCGGTGGGCGCGACCGTTGGCTGGGCCCAGGCAGCGGCAGCGAGCAGCGTAGATGCGAGTAGCTTCCTCATACGTTTACCGGAAGAAGAACGCGTCGGCGTTCGAACCGTGCAGGCGCACATGGCATGAGGTGCAGTTCTGGAAGCGCGGGTCGGCCATGTTGTGGAAGGTGGTGTTCTGGGGGATGCCGTCGGCCTGGCGGCCGAAGTTGCCCCGGCCAGTGTGGCATTCGAGGCAAAGCGTGAAGACTACTGGTCGCTTGAGCAGGCGGGGATTGGTGGAGCCGTGGGCGTTGTGGCAAGTTTCGCAGCCATCCACGCGGATCGCGGCGTGTTCGTAGACGAACGGCCCGCGTTTATCGATGTGGCACTTCATGCAGGGTTCTTCGTTGCCCGCAGCCTGATCGACCATCCGCGGGCGGGCCGCCATATTCCAGGTGGCGGCGAAGGAGCCGTGGGGGTTATGGCAATCGGTACACTGCACCGTTCCTTCGTTGACGCGGTGCTTGAAGGGCATGGAGAACTGGGCTCGCACGGTGGTGTGGCAGCCGTAGCAGAGGTCACGTTGCTGTTCGGTTTTTAACAGATTCTTCGGCGAGGGGGAATGGTGCACGGAGTGGCAGTTGGTGCAGACCACGTTGTCGAGCGTGTGTTCGCTGCGGCGGATGTTGGCTCGCGAGATGGATTGCGCGTGGCATCCGAGGCAGGTCTCGACCACTTGCGACGGGTCCAGCTTCGAGAAAGCTCGGGGGATGGTGTCTTTGCCGCCACCAGCCGTGACGTGGCCCGAAGCCGGACCGTGGCAACTCTCGCAGCCCGTCTTCTCGGGCGCCTGATTGCCCGCGGCGATGCTTTTGTAATGAGGATTGCGAAAAAAAGTGGAGTAAAGATCGATGTGGCAGGTTCGGCAGGCGTTGCTGCCGACGTAATCGGGTTTGGCATTTTGGGCATGGGCTGGCACCTGACTCAGACCCAGGAGCAACAAAGCCCCGACGAAACCCCTCATCCCAAACATGTTCCAAATATAGCGCACGAAATAAGTTTGCCCCGGCAAAGTATCTAACCTTGTGCTAGGTTAGACAGCTTGCCGGGGCGATGGGGAACAGAGGGAGAGACTTACTTGGTCCAGCTAATGCCGACCGTCGGAACGATGCTGTGCATCATCCCGCCGATGTTGGTGCCAAGATTCGGGGTGATCACGTCCTTCGGAAAGGGCGTGATGTAGTCGTGAACGTCGATCCGAAACTGCCAGCGATCGTTGATTTTGGTTTTGATACCGGCGCCGATGCTGAGCATGCCCTGGACTTCCTGGGTTTTGGTGAGCAGTGCGAAACGGCTCAGGGGTTGTGTGAGTTGCTCGGTGCCCGTGCCGCGGAAGACCTTCACGCCGCCGCCGAAGGCGACATAGGGGCGCGAAGCGGAATCCGCGTCGGTCGCGTGCCATTGGAAGTCGTAGTGTATGGCGTGGGTTTCGGCGCTGAAGTTGGCTTCCGTGGAACCTTGCTTGAGTTGGAGATCGCCGCGCTGATAGTCGTAGCGGATTTCTCCGCCCCAACGAAGGCTGGTGTTGTTGGAGAGCCAAGCGCTGCCGGCGACGCCGGGCTTGATTTTAGCGGTTGCCTTCTCCGTGGGCCGGGTGGCGTCCTTCGAAGTATTGAATCCGTAGCCCCCTGCGCCACCGAATTCCCACTTCTGGGCCAAGGCGGCCGGGGCGGCGGAAACCGCCAGACACACTACGAGCATACGAGCTGTTTTCATAAGCTCCCTTTCTATTTCTTGAATCGTTTTCGGATCTTACGTTTATTCGGCGCTATTATTCGACGACGCGGACGTTCACGGTGTGCGTGACGCCGTTCGCTACGATATTGAGCGGAATGCCGAGCCCCTTGGGAGCGTTGCCGGGAACGGTGACATTCAACTGGTAGAGACCGACTTGGCCAGGAGCCAGGCCGGAGAAGAGCACCGGTGCACCGATGCCACCGATATTGACTTCCGGCTGGGCGACGGTGGTCGCCAGCGGATCAGACGGGGCAGGACGACCATTTTCCACAAACGGGGAGACCTTGCCGAGTCCGGTGAGGTAGATGACGAGGACGTCGTTGCGATGCACCGGATTGGTGTCGGTGGCCATCAGGTTATTGGCGGCGCGGACCACAGTGGGGAATGCGGCACCCGGGGTGACTTCGGCGCGGAAGATCGCCGGAGCCGTCGCGGGGACGGTCAGGTTGTAGTTGTCGCTCACTCCGCCCGGGGTGTGGACGATCAAGGTAACATTGCCGACTGTCTGGTACGGCATCTGGCCGTTGATCTGGCCGGGAGAGACGAAGATGATGGGGACCGGCTGGCCGTTCACCGTGAGGCAGCTATCGCCCAGGGCGGTCGGCAGCGGAATCTCTTTGGTCGCCACGTTGGTGGGGCTCAGGTTGGTGCCGTAGATCGAGAAGAGTCCGCCCGGAGCGATCGCAGAGACGCCATCGGCGGCGCTGACAACGCGAGCGATATTGGGCGAGACCACCGATGCGTCGTAGCCGGAAGGCAGCACGGTGATACCGGAGACGGTGAGCGCGATGATGCTGCCGCGGCTATACAGCGGAGCCACGGTGCGCGTGAACGGTTCGAGGTCGGTGGGCAGGATCGGGGCTTCCACAAAGCGCGTGGGGCGGAATCCAAGGCCGGTCGGGGCGTCTACCTTCGAGATCACACCCGCGCTGGTGGCGTCGCTGGCCGTTACGAAGTAGCCGTTCTGGTCCACGAACGTGAAGCCGGAGGAGACACCGTTGGTCGGCTGGATCAGCCGCACCGGAACCCCGGAAGAGTTGAAGAGTTGGTTACCGATGACGTAGTCGCCGAACGAGGAGGCCGCGTATGCACCAGCGAACGTCGTAAAGTCCTTGCGGGAAACCGTGAAGGTATTCACGTTGGAGTCATAGACGAACAAGCTGCCATCGGGCGAAGCGATCAACGCGGAGGCTCCGTTGGAGGCGGCGGTCACCACGGTATTCTCGGGAACCTTGTTCTCCCAGACACCAAGAGTGGGCAGGCGGTCGCCGGTGCGGGTATTCATGTCGAGCGAGTAAACGCCCCAGTCCCCGCTTGAGTGATCGAACCCTACGGCCAGAATGCCATGCGCGGTCGCGGCAATCGATTGGATATTGGCGTTGCGCGTTGTGATGGAGGTGGAGGGCTGCAACGTTTCCAGATCGAAGACCGAAACCGTGCGGCCTTCCTTGCAACCGACCATGAGGTAGCGGCGATCGTAGCTGATCGCCATGCCGCGCGGCACGCTGCAGGTGCGCAGCGTCGCCTTAACGGTATTGTTGGCTCCGTCGTAAACCAGCACTTGATTCTTGTCCTGACGCAGGACGTAATATTGATCCTTGGCCGGGTCGGCCACTAAGTCGACCAGTTTGCCGGGGCTATTGATAAAGGTGCCGCGTTGGTCTGGCTCGCGCGAATTCACGAGCACGCGCACTGAGTTCACCGCGTTCACGGCTGTATCGGAGGTGATCGTTAAGGTGACGGCGACCGTGCCCTTCTGAGCGGCGAACGCATTCGGATCGACGGTGACCTTGATTACGGCAGGCGTCACGCCCGAGCTAGGCGTGAGGCGCACGCCGGAATTGGAGGAGGAGATCGTAAAGGGGACCTTGGCACCGCCCGGGTCGCGCACGATGAACGACTGGGTTGCCGCATCGCGGTCGCAAAAGTTGCCTTGAAACGAGAGGTCTTCGACGGAAGCTTCCAAGCGGGGCACCGTATTCAACTTGCCCACCGGCAGCACGGTCACGCCGGAGGCCGAGGAAGCGTACATCGTCGCACCATCCGTGGTCATCACCGAACGTCCAGCCAGATGCTCCGCCAGTTGCAGGCGTTCGCGAACCGTCAGGTTGTCGATATCGCGGACGGTCAACATCGGCGCGTCCGTCAGGAGCCTGGGCACCTCGGAATAGATCAGGCCGCGAGCAGAATCGATTTGGTGCCCGCCCAGCGCCAGATCGCCGAGCGGTTCCGGGAACTGCGCGTAGGGACGCGGATAGTCGTTGTAAAGGTCCATCATCCACCAGCCCATCGCGGCCCGGCTGCCATCGTTGGCAACGCTGACCACGCGAGGCGCCATTATCGGAGACGCAGTATAGTAGCCGGCAGTAATGATGTGGTTGGTCGCCTGATACTTGAACAGCAGCGAATCGGCAAAGCCCCAGATGTAGCGCCCATCGGCCGAAGCGCCAACCGAGGCCTGCGAAAACTGCGCTGGGGCGCTCTGCGCTGGCTGCGGAATCGCCTTCGTTGCCTGCTCGGTGATCGTCGTGATCACCTGCGTGGTTCCGAGCGACGGATCGAACGAAATAAAATCCTTGGTGGTTACGATCAGCGCCTTGTTGTCGATGCCAAACGCCAAACCGAGCGGCGGATTCGCCAGCGCGAAGGTTTGTTTGGAATTGTTGTTGCGCAGATCGATGACCGTGATGTTGTTGGTGGGTGATGCCGGGGCCGTGTTATTGCCATAGTGGGCAATCAGCAGCCAGCGGCCATCGGGCGACACCGCGAGCGAGCTCGGTTGTGCGGCCACGCTAATGGACGTCGTGATGGTGTTGGTCGCGAGCGACATCACGTCGATTCGGCGGCCTGTGAAGTTGGCGACGTAGAGCTTGCCGCGCGCCTCATCCAGGGCCACATCGGCCGCAGCGCCTCCAATAGGCACCACTTTGCCAAAGGTACCGGCCAATGCCGCTCCCGTCATCAAGAGCGAACCCGCCAGCGCCAGAATCGTTGACTTTCGAAGCATACGCAACTCCATCTCTCCCTCGTCCTGCCGGATCCTGCGCACATCCCTGTGCCGGTCCAACGAACGCAAACATGTCTTACAGGTACTACTCAACTGCTACTTCAAAACGGAGCGAAAAAGAGTTGGCCGGAACCGGTTTTGGCCGGCCAACTCAGATTTGTTACCCTGCTCCCGAACGGGCGTCCTACTCGTCTGCTGCGTTCTTTTTGCGGCGCAACACGATGATTCCCAGCAATACGGCCATCAGTGCCCCACAGACTAAACGAACCATGGAAGTATCCATTGACTCTCTCCTTTCCTGACAACAATTATTCGGCTCTCCTAGGCCTAACCTTTAGGCCGTACTAGCGGGAAGCCGCAAACCTTTCCTCTACATGTCGTTCATCATCGGAATCAGCTCGCGCACGATTTTCATGGCAACCGGGCCAACTGTCACGAGGAAGAGCGACGGGAGAATACAAAAGAAAATCGGGAAGATCAGCTTCACGCCCAACTTGGCGGCCTTCTCTTCCGCAATCTGCCGCGCCTGAACGCGCATAAAGTCGGCGTGAGCGCGCAAGCTTTGGGCGACACCCGTGCCGAAGCGGTCGGCCTGGATCAGCACGGCGACCAGTTTCTTCAGATCGTCCACACCGGTGCGTTCCGCGAGGTTGCGGAGTGCTTCGACGCGGCGCTTACCCGCCTTGAGTTCAAGGTTCACGAAACCAAACTCTTCACTGATTTCCGGATGCGCGTGTTCTAGTTCCTTCGAGACCTGCAGGATCGCCTGGTCTAGACCTAATCCGCTCTCCACGCAAACTACGAGCAAGTCGAGCGCGTTCGCCAAGCCACGGGAAATCTCGTGCTGCCGCTTGCTGGCCAGTTTGCGGACATATTCGTTAGGGCCGAAGAAACCAACAGCCGCCGCAGCCAGAATCGCGAAGATCTTATTCGCCGACTCGGTCGCCGAACCCGCGATCACCGATCCGACGACCAGCGGCAGAACTACCGCCATCCCGGCCTTTGCGCCATAGAGGATCTTCAGTGCGTTTTCGTTGCGAATGCCCGCGCGGATCAAACGGCGCCGCATCACCGTAACGTCTTTCGGCGACTGCGGAACAAAGTTGCCAATGCGCTTGATCAGATCGTGAAATGCGAGGCTCGGATGCGCAGGCATGGCCTGCTCCTGCTCGAATGACCCGGTGACGCGCTCCAACGCCTCTTTCGGGCGCACATACAGCTTCAACCCGATCGCGGCTCCGCCAGCGACCACGCTTAAGAATACGGCAACGGTCAACAATAGAAACATGGTCTAATCCTTACCTGAATTCCAATGCCTATACTTCGATGTTTACGATCTTCTTCATGACGCCGAAGCCCAGCAGCTGCAACACCACGCCCACGCCGAGCATGATCTGCCCGACTTCGTCCTCGAAGAAGAACGTCACGTAATCCGGATTGGTGAAAAACATCAGCACGCCGACCGCTACGGGGATTGCGCTGAGCGTGCTGGCGGTCATCTTTCCGTGCGCGCTGACCGCTTTGATACGGCCGCGCAGCTTGAACCGCTCACGAATGATGACGGCAAGCTTGTCCAAAATTTCCGCCAGGTTACCGCCTGTGCGCTTCTGCAGCAGGACCGCGCTGACAAAGAAGTGGCAATCGAGCGATGGCACGCGCACCGCCAGCTTCTGCAACGCCGTATCGAGCGGCAAACCGAGATTGTGTTCTTCAAACGTACGCCGGAACTCTCCGGAGATCGGTTCGGGGAACTCCCGATGAATCATTTCGAGGGAAACGGAGAAGGCATGGCCGGCGCGCATGGAGCGGGAAATGAATTCCAAGGTTTCCGGGAATACGGCTTCAAACTTATGCAGACGACCCTTCCGCAACCACCAGACATACCCGATCGGGGCAGGACTGCATGCGGCGCCAATCAGCATCGAGACGATATTCGGAACCGGGAGCATCAGCCAGCAGAAAGACGTCACGGCCATGAAGACAATCAAGCAGAGATGCATCAGACGCGCTGGGCTCCATTTGCCCAGGCCCGCCTGTTCGAGCAGAGTTTCGAGCTTAGGGCCAAGGCGGTACTTCTCCACCAACATCCTGGCCAGCTTATTTTTCGAGCCATCCTGCGTCGTTAATACCGAGGCTCCTTCACCCGCTGCTTTGGCTTGTTTCCTGACAGCCTTCGCCGTGCCCACCAGGCGTTCCTTGATGCGCGTGGCATCGGAGCTCTTGAAATACTTCGAGACCATGACCCAGGCGCCCATCGCCACGGCCCACACCACCACTGCCAGAATCAGAAACGTACTCATGGCTGCTTAAACCTCCACCACTTCATCAAACAGGTCGGGCCGCAAACGAATCCCGGCCGCGAGCAGTTTTTCGTAAAACTTGGGTCGAATACCGGTGGCCGCAAAGCGCCCGACGACCTTGCCGTCAGGATCGAGACCACGCTTTTCAAATACGAACAAATCCTGCAGCGTAACCACTTCGCCTTCCATGCCGGTCACTTCGGTGATCGACATCACGCGGCGCGAACCGTCGCTCAAACGCGAGGCCTGCACCAGGATGTTGACGGCGCTGGCGATCTGCTGGCGGATGGCGCTCATCTGCATGTTGCTATTGGCCAGCGAAACCATGACTTCGAGACGGCTGACACCGTCGCGGGGCGTGTTGGCGTGGATGGTGGTGAGCGAGCCGTCATGACCCGTGTTCATGGCCTGCAACATATCGAGGGCTTCCTCACCGCGGACTTCGCCGACGACGATGCGGTCGGGACGCATACGCAAGCTGTTGACGAGCAGTTCGCGCTGCCGGACCGCGCCATTGCCTTCGAGGTTGGCCGGGCGGGTTTCGAGGCGCGCCACGTGCGGCTGCTTGAGCTGCAATTCAGCCGCGTCCTCGATGGTGACGATGCGTTCCTTGTTGTTGATGAAGATCGAAAGCGCGTTCAGCAGGGTGGTTTTACCGGAACCGGTACCGCCCATGATGATGATGTTCATGCGGGCTTTGACGGCGGCTTCGAGCAGTTCCATCATGCCGGGAGACATGGCCATCTTCGCGACCAAGTCGGCCGGCATCAATTTGTCGGTCGAAAAACGACGAATGGAGAGCAACGGGCCATCGACGGCAAGCGGAGGAATAATAGCGTTGACGCGGGAGCCGTCGAGCAAACGGGCGTCGACCATGGGCGTCGATTCGTCGATGCGACGGCCGACCTGGCTGACGATTTTGTCGATGATGCGCAGCAGATGCTGGTCGTCACGGAAGCTGACGCTGGTGAGTTCGAGCAAGCCGCGCCGTTCGACGTAGACCTGCTTTGAGCCGTTGACCAGGATGTCTGAGATGGTGGGGTCCGACAGGAGCGGCTCCAACGGTCCCAAGCCAAAGACTTCATCGAGAACTTCGTCGCTGATCTGTTGCTTTTCGAGCGAACTGAGCAGCGTCGGCTCGGAATCAATGAGTTGGATGACCGCCTGGCGCACTTCCGCGCGCACCCGTTGATTGTCGATCGTCGCCAGTGCTTCCAGGTTGATTTTGTCCACCAATTTGCGGTGGAGGGTGAATTTCAGCTCCTGGTATTCGGGCTTCAGGCTGGCTTTTTGCCGGCCCGAATTCTTGAGCAGTCTCTGTTCCCAGGAAACCTGCTGGACGTTTTTGCCGCCGTTCTCAACTGAAGAAAACATGTTCTCTTTCTAACCCCTCAGGCCCGTGACAATGCCGGGCGAGCTTCACTTGCCGTCCGCACCGTGTTTCCTTGCTTCGCGGCCGAAGCGGCCGGTGCCGCCGGCGTCCCCATGGCGTTGCATAGATTTCGCGCCACTGTTTCGATCGACCGCCCCAGTTCACAATCGTTGCCGAGCGGCTGCCCCAGGGTCACCACCCGATGCAGGGCAAAATAGTCATTCGGCAAACGCGCGTGCACCTGTGCTCCGAACAGTTTTTCCATGTCCGCTGGGGACATCTCTTCGTGCCGGTCCACGCGATTCACCAGGACTTGAAAGCGATCCTTAGGGAATCCCAACTGCGCGATCAATCCCATCGCCTTGCGCGTCAGATGGAGGCTCGGCAGCTCCGATGTGGAGACGATGTAGGCCCGGTCACTTTCGGCGATGGCCATCAGGCTGGTCTGGCTGAAGACCGTCGGCAGATCGAGAATGACCCAGTCAAACACCGTGCGAGCGTGCTCGGCGAAGGCCTTCAATCGCGAAGGATCGAGCGGCTCCGCGTAGGGCATGGCGGGCGCCGGCACGATATCCACGCCACCGTGATTCACCGTCAGCGAGTTCCACAATGCGTGATCCAAACGCTCCACATGCTGCAATGCGTCGACCAGCGAGTAGCTGTGGGCCAGCTTCAGGTAGAAACCGATGGTTCCGCCCGTCAGGTCGCAATCCGCCAGCAAAACGCGTTTCCCGGTCAAGCGCTGCAACGCAAACGCGGTCTGCGTTGCCATGGTGCTCGCTCCCGAGCCCGGCTTGGCGCTGGCAAAAGCGATCACCCGTCCGCTTTCGCGTTGCGTAGTCACATCGGGCACAATCAGCCGGTGCAGGCGCGCGATCGCTTCCCGCTGGATGGCGAGATCAAAAGGAGCATACAGAAACTCCACGGCCCCGGCGCGTAAGGATTGCAGGATGGCCTGCGAGTCATTCGCCGTATGCAGGCCGACCACGTGGACGGGCGGGGTCAGTGTACTGATCGTCTTAATGAGCTCCACCGCCTCGGAGAGTCCCGAGGACAGATCGAGCAGGATGACGCTCGGCCGCAGTTGGCGAACCCGGATCTCCAGCGTGGCCGCCGGAGGATAACTCTTGAGGTCGGCGAGGACCTGAAAGGATCGCGTCTGGGGAAGAGTTTCCAGGAACTGCTGTGCCAAGCCGCGATCCGGCGCAATCAACAACGCCGTGATCTCCGATGCCTGCCGCGAACCCTCGTTCATTGCTTCTCCCTTGCTACCCGACTCTTCGCAACCTACTTCTTGTTCTTGGTGCCCGGACCCTTGGGCTGGATGTCTTCCATAGTGAGGCGCTTCAGGAATTCATTTGGAAAAATAATTTCGGGTTTGGGATCGGACGAACTCAACGGAACCGTGATCTCTGGCGTCACCAGCATAATCAGTTCTGTGCTGCGTTTTTCCTTCGAGGTATTCTTGAACAGATTTCCAATGATTGGAATACTGCTGATTCCGGGGATTTGGTTGAGAATGTCAGTTTCGCGATTATCCAGAAGTCCCGCTACTACAAAGGTCTCCCCCTCAGCCAGTTCCACGTTTGTTGTCGTCTTGCGGCTTGAAAGAGCGGGGATCACAAAGTTATTGAGGGTCGTCGCGTTTGCGTAGTCCAAAGCCGAAACTTCCTGGAAGAGGGCTAGTTTGATGGTGTTGTTGACCGTGAGTTGCGGCGTGTAGCGGAGCTTGATGCCGAACTCGCGGTACTGAATCGTGACGCCTTGGGAGTTGTTGCCGCCCTGTAGCACCGGAACGGGAACCTCGCCACCGACCAGGAACTCGCCTTCTTTTCCGTCGGAGGTCACCAGGGTCGGCTCTGCGAGCACTTGCAGAACGTTGCGGGTTTGGAGGGCTTTCACGGCCACGCCAAGATCTATATTTGTGAGCCGGGCAAACGCGTTCGAAGCGGCCGATCCCGCGAGACCGGCCAAGTTCGCGCCGTTAACGGCTCCGGTAGTGAGCGAGCCGAGGAAATTAAAAGCCCCAGTCGATTGGAAGTTGATTCCATACTGTTCCGCCTTCAACCGATCCAGTTGAGCGAATTTCACATGGAGTAGAATTTGTTTCGACACTCGATCGGTGGGTAGACTCAAATTGTTAACAACGGTCTTGGCAGTCACCCCTGCCAGCGCCGCTGCACGGTCGGACACGTCTTTGGTAGAAACAGTTCCACTGAGCGAAATGGACTCTCCGGAGGTTCGAACCTCGATAGTTTCCTTCGGGAAAGTATCACGGAGAATGCGCTTCAAGCCATCGGTGTTGAGTTCCACCGTCACGTTGTAGAACATACGCTGGTTGTTGCTGCTCCACACCACCATGGTGGCGGCGCCGATGCCCTTGGCATTCAGCAAGATTTCGCGGGTGGTCACGGGGCTGGCGTCGAGAATGGTGGGATCGGTAGTCGAAATCTGGCGGATGTCCTCCGGATAGTCGATGACCACACTCTTACCCACGGTCAGGCGCAGCTCTTCGGCACTTTGGGCGCTGGCGCTAGCGGGCAGAAGTATGGCGGCAGCCGCAATCCACAACGCCGCCGCGCCCACAACCGAACGTGTATTCTTGGCGACTTTGAAACAAGTGAACTTCATGATCGATTCCTTAACCTTCCCTGGTTATAAAGCTGGTTGTGAAGCTGTTGGTTCCTACGGATTTTGATTGTGAGACTTACTCACGATTTCGACGCTGCGCGTTGTTCCGCGGATCACGACGATCTCCGGCGGCGCGGACGGAGGAGGAGGCGGCGGGGCGGCGGCTACAGCTACAGGTGCCCGTTCCGTTTCCACGCGAGGGGCTCGGGGACGCGGCGCCGGGGCCGGCTCGGCCGTGACCTTGGCATGCTTACGCGCTCCATATAATTCTTCGGTAAAGCTGCCTGTGGTGTCGGCCACTTCCTGGTCGCTTGAGTTACGCAGCACCAGCTGAATGCGGCCTTCACTGTTAGCCAGTGTCAGGGTCTCGGCTTCCGCCGGGCTCGCCATCAACGTGACGGTCGGCGTGGGCATCGCGTTGCCGCGAGCGTCCGCCTGCAATTCTTTACCGGCCGAGAGCACCAGCATGTTCTGCAACACAGTGTTGGTCATGGTGGCCGTGCCCGAGGGAGGCGTACCGGTGACCAGCACGTCGACGTGCATGCCGGGGAGTACGAATCCCGCGACACCGGCAACGTCGTTCACGCGCACCGTGACGGCGCGCATGCCCATCGGAATGGTGGGCGCGAGTCCCAGGCCACTACCCTTGACAGCCAAACGGCCATCGAGAATCGGCTCGTCGAGAAGAATGTTCGAGATTACCGGGCGGTCGAGGACTTCTTCCACCTTCGTGAAGGCGCCCTTGGGGAGTGCGGTGGCCGGCATCTTCACCAACTTGATGTCCGGGGTCTTCACCATCACGCCTACGCTCAGAGGGCGCGCGGCAACCACCACGTCAATCTCGTCGGAGACCGCGGGAGCTTCAGCGCTGTTTCCGGCGCGGGACGTCATCTGGTAAAACACGCTGGAAACCACCAGCGCGAACACCAGGCTGACACCCAAAACCGTGAGAAATCTACGATCCATAATTCTTCTCCTCTTAACCCTTCAAAACCCTGCTATCCCTTGGGGACCAGCGACAACCAAACTCCCAGCGCAATGGCCGGCGCGTAGGGAATCGAAGCCGCCTTCAACTTTTGTTCCGGACTGAGTCCGATTTCCGGAACCGGCTTGCGAATCATGTCGCGCAGTGCGCGGAATCCGAGAACCAACAACGCCAAAATCCCGCCGACTCCGGCGGTCCACAACGCTGCTTCCACCAAACGGCTGGCTCCCAGCAACGCGCCAAAGCCTGCCATCAGCTTCACGTCGCCGCCGCCCATGCCGCCCAGCAAGTAGAAAATCATAAACACGGCGAACCCCGAAACGGCTCCGCCCAATCCGTAGGCGAGACCAGTCCAGCCGTACTGTCCGGCCTGCCAGCCAAGCCCACCCGCGAGCGCGGCAACGCAAATCCAATTGGAGATCTGCCGGCGTGCGAGATCATCGATCACCGCTGCCAGTCCCACCAGAATTGCGATCCACACTTGTGCGTTCATTACCCTTGCCTCGTGACCGAAGCGGTGCTGCGTCGAAACCGGCCGGGAAGATCCGGCGCCTCCTCGACCTTTTTCTTACGCTTCACGCGGCCATCTCCCATCGGCCCGCTCATCAAGAGCGGCGCCAAAAAACCCGACTGCAGTGCGAACTCCGCCAGCGCCTTGCCCGAGGGCAATCGCCAACTCATCGGGTCCATCCATTGCAATGGCAACGGGGCTCCCGGCAACCCTGACGCTCTCCGCTTCGTCATTTGTGTGCTCCCACATGTATGATTCGGTCGAGTCCGTAGTTTTCATTAGCCCGAACTGTAGTTCGGACCTGTCCCTTAGAACCTTGGTTGGTTAGGGAGAATCCCTGCCACTGGTACTCCCTGACGGTCACGAACTAAGAGGATCTGCTTACCGTCGTCGGCGAGCGTCCGCCAGCCCGGCTCCTCTTTGAGCAACGCGGACAGGGCATTTGTCGTGGGAATCAGCGCCAAATCGAAGTCGTACTTGGTCATCCATTCGCGCCAGCGCCAGTGGCCGTTCATGACCTGGATGTATTGTTTTCCAATGGTTTCGCCGTAGAAGTCGCTACGCCCGTCCACGAAAACTTTTTGCTGCGGATTTTTGTAAATGAGGTAATCGCCCCACTGGTCGGTGGTCAATACGCGTGAGCGGGCGATAAGCGCGGCATTGTCGTTCACCATCTTGATGGGAAAGAGCTGCGCCGGAAAATCCTGCGGCCACTTCAGGGGGGTGCCCACGATAACCAGGGCTGCGGCCACGGCCCAGGGAAGAACGCTGGTGCGGCGGAATCCGGCGACGGAGTCGGCCGCCATCTGGTTTACGATGCCGGTCAGCGAACTCTTTTTCTCCTTAGCGGTCCAGAGGGTCCACCAGGTGGAGATTTCGCTTGCGACCAGGGGAGCGCAGACGGTAATAAACACAGGCACGTGACGCACGCTACCCAGGGCCATGTGCGCCCAGAAGGCGATCCACAGGGCTTCCACCACCTGCTTGCGGCGCAGGCAAGCTCCAGCAACGATCAGGCCTGTGAGCAGAAGTAGCTCAAACTGCATCATGCTTTCGCTGCGAAACGAGGGGGATTGGAACTCCTGGATCACTTCCTTAATCCAGCTCGATTGCAGGTATTCGGCGACGTGGATGTGCAGATTCCAGCCGTACGGATTGACCAGCGAGGTAAGAGCGCAGGCAACGGTCAGTTTGCCGTAGCGCATGGCATCGCGAATGGTCCGGCCATTGCCCAGCCACACCTCCATCGCGGTACCCACGGCGGTCAAACCCAGCACAGCGATCAAGGCCAGGAAGCCGCCATGGAGATTCGTCCAGACCGCAGTCACGGGGACCAGCAGCCAAATACGGCGCGAGGCCTGCTTGCGGTCGGCCTCAATCATCCATACGGCAACAGAGAGCAGCAACAGTGTAAACACGTGCGGACGCGCGAGAAAGTGAATCGTCGACGCGCCTACGCCCAGCAGCGCGATCAGCATGGCGATAAAGAGGTTCGATCCGCGCCACACCATGCGGCGAACCAGCGTGGTCGCAAACACGGAAATCGTCAATGCTGCCAGCAGAACAACGCCCTTCAGCCCAAAGATCCGGTGCAGGCCGCCATCAATCACGTCCGAGAGCCACTCCCAGGCAAACCAGGGAGCGCCGATCTTCGAGAATGAATAGAGGTCGACGGTGGGCACCGAGCGGTGATCCAGAATGTATTCGCCCGTGCGGATATGCCATCCCACATCGGCGTCGGCCAGCAAGCCCGCCCAGCCCATACCGCCACCGCTGACAAAAAGCCAGCCCAGGATCGCCAGAAAGAACAGATCTGATAACGATGGGATCAGCAGCCTTGCCCAACGGTTCTCCAACACCGATTCGATACTGCGCGGGACCGGACGGACCGTGGGTAGAGTCTGGGTGGGTGTCATAGTACTTCCAATGCGTCTATCGGCCGGAAGTGCCAGAAGATGCAGACCTATCCTGCATGGGAATCCCCGCCGATTCACAGACATGAAGCGGTTCCTGCATTGGTCGCCCATCGCCCTGGGGGTACTGTTCCTGCTTCTGTTGCTTTCCCTGCAGAAAGACCGGGCGCTGCAAGGCAAGAACGATTTCGTGGCCTTCTACGCGGGGGCAAAGCTGGCGGGCACACCGGCGCTGTACGACGCGAAGGCCAATATTGAGCTGATCGACTCGACGCTGGGCGTGCGGATGCAGCGGACCTTATATATACGGCACCCGTTTTACGCGGCGGTGCTGAAGCCGCTGGCGTGGTTCCCGTACCTGACCTCGTACGCGATTTTCACGGTCGCTACGCTGGGGAGCTTTCTGTGGTTCATCTGGCGATTCTCGAAGCAGTGCCCTTCCCTGCCTTTTTTTGCCGCGTTCAGTATTCCTCTGCTGACGGCGGAGAGCAACGGCCAGGATCCGGCGTTCCTGGTGGCGATCGTGGGGGCATCCATCCTCTTGACGCGCACGGGGCGCGATTTTACTTCCGGGATGGTCTTATCGCTTTGCATTCTTAAGCCGCATTTATTCGTGTTCATCCCGATATTGCTGCTGATCAAGAAGCGCTGGAGCATGGTTGCCGGAGGAATCGCCGGCACTGCGGCTCTCACGCTGCTGGGGATCGTGGTCAATGGCCCGGGTTCTATCGTCCAGTGGATCGAGGTAATGCGTAATCCGTGGATCAACGCGGAGGCAGAGGAGATGCCAAATCTGCACGGGCTCGCCGCGGCGTTGCACGGCGGAGGTTTAGTGGAAGCCAGCCTCGCGGCCGTCGTGGTGCTGGGATTTGTTTGGCTGACCACCAAGACCGACAGTTACGAATTGCTGCTGGGCGCGGCGCTGGTCGGCGGACTACTCGCGAATTTCCATGCGGCGATCTCCGACGATCTTCTGCTGATCCCCGTGTTGGTTTTGGTTACGGGCGCAAGTAGCCTGATCCCTCTTCGTGTTGTATCGGCCCTCATCCTGACGCCGATCCCCTACTTCCTGGCGATGGCCGGTCCGCCGTATAGCGCGGCGCTGCCCGCTGCTCTATTGGGGCTGTTCGGACTCTTTGTGCTGAGCGAAAGCCGCCTACGAAGCCGCTTCAAAACGGTTGATGGTTTCGGCGTGCTCCAGACCTAGCAGTTTGCGGCCGTGCATCGCGAGCTCGAAGCGGTCTTTTACGCCGGTCTTCTCGAAGATGTGCATCAGGTGAACCTTCACCGTGCCTGCCGTGATGGAAAGCGTCCCGGCGATTTCCTTGTTCTTCATGCCCACGCAGATCTGCTTCACGATCTCGCGTTCGCGAGGTGTGAGGCGAGGAGCGGCGCGGCGCTCGAAGCCGGGTAACGATTGCTCCACCGAACCTTCGATCCAGACATTGCCCTGGCCGACCGCTCGCAGACAATCGGTCACCGATTCCACCGGCAGGGTCTTTTTTAAAACTCCGCGTGCGCCGATTTGGAGGGCACGGAAGCAATCAATTTCCGCGAGGTCATTGACCCACAGAACGGGCTGGCACTTGGACCACGTGCTTTTGACGTCGGAGATGAATTGGAAAACCATCTTCAGTCCCGAAGAGTGATCCACCAACATGATGTCGGGTCGCATTTCGCGAACCGCTCCGAGCGATTCGGTCAGACTGCTGGAAGCGCCGAGAAATTGGAATTCTTCCGAACGCGATAATACCTTCTCTAATCCCTCGAGAACGATGGGCTGTGATTCGCAGGCAAATACGGTGAGTGTGCTCAAGGTCTACTTATCCCCTAAGACAGTTCAATCGTCGCTGAAACTCTACAGATATAGGTACTAAGTGCCGATTGCGGGCCCTACGTAGCCGTGGCGTAACATTCCCAGGATAATGAAGCGATCTTGAAACGAATCGTGTTGCTGTTGTCTCTTGCTTCGATAGGGCAAGGGCAGTCGAGCGGTTCGCTGCGCGTGGTTCTAAGGAATCAAACGCCTGGGTCGGGTCGGGTTGTGTATCACCTGAGTTCGGGAGTTATGGTGTCTGACACCGATCTCTAGAACAGAATGCGCATCGCGACCAGCACCAGGATCGACCCTAAAATCGAGAAGAGCCAGCCGGCTTTCGCGTCCTTCTGAATGTTGCCGGTGGCGTGGCCGATGGCCGTACCGACGAACGCACCTACGATACCCACCAGCATCGTCATAAGCACGCCGATATCGTCATGACCGGGCAGCAGTAGCCGCGCAATGTAACCGGTCACGATTCCAACAAGCGCTGAGTAGATCCAGTTCATCATAGTTTTCGAGTATACCGTTTATTTACGTGGAGATTGGAAGGCCAGGAGTAGCCCCACCGTCGAAATGGCGGCGGCGGTCAGGCCCCAGGTGGTGAGGAATCCGTGCTCGATCAGGTACCCCGAAGCTAGCGGGCCGATGATCATGGAAATTGACGTGAGCGATTGCGTCAATCCCAGCACGGCACCTTGTTCCTGCGCTCCGGCCGCTTGCGTAATCAGACTGGTTAATGCGGGCCGCACGAGCGAACCCATCGACATGACAGCGGTGGAAGCACCGAGCCACGCGACGGACTGGCAAAAAGCGAGGATCACGTAGCCTACGACGTAGCCAAGGAAGCCAGCGCGGTTGAGCAGGCTTTCGCCGAAGCGTTTCGCCAAGCGTCCCAGGGCGGGGCCTTGCCAGAAGATACCGCAGAATCCGGCGAGCGCCCAGGTATAGCCGACCTGCTTCGGGCCGAAGGGCATGCCGTCCCACGTCAGGCGGCGTTCCAGGAACAACGGCAAGCCAGACGTGAAGAGCGCGAAGCCGAGAGAGAAAAGGAAGAACTGCCACAATCGCGAGGCGAGGAGTGGTTGGCGGAAGTACGCCGCGTAGCTGGACCAATCGAATACCGAAGTGCGGCGCGCGGTGCCGGCAGGTTTCACCGAGGGAAGCAACATCCAAGTCGTCGCGATGCTGCACGCGGAGAGCGCTGCCGCGCCAAAGATCGGATAGCGGTAATCGTACTGCGCAAGGAAGCCGGAGATGCCGGGGCCGACCAGGAATCCCAAAGCGAAGGCGATGCCGATCACGCCGAAAGATTTCGTGCGCTCCTCAGGCTTGGTGATGTCCGAAATATAGGCCTGGGCCAGGGACAGATTGCCGGCGGTGGCTCCGTCGATGGCTCGGGCGAGGAAGAGGATCCATAGGTTTGGAGCGAAGGCCGTCACGATGAAGCCCGCGCAGGTGCCAGCCTGGCTGATCAGGAGCAGAGGCTTGCGCCCCATGCGATCGGAGAGGCGGCCCAGGATGGGACCAGAAACAAGCTGGCAGGCCGCGTAGATGCCCATCAGCCAGCCGACCTGTGCGGGGCTCGCGCCCATGCGTTCGGCGTAGAACGGCAACAGCGGAATCATGAGCGTGAGGCCCAGGACGTCGACGGCTACGATCAGGAATATAGGGAGAAGGGGAGCGGAGACCAAAATCTATGTTACCGCGCCCAGTTCGCGGAGGGCTGTTCGGGAGGGACGCTAGTTCTCGTACGGCGTGATCGCAGTGAACGCACCGTTTCCTGCGAACTGTAGGCTGAAGCCGCTCAAATAGTTGACGTTGGGCGAAACCACTTTGAAGGTCCCACGCTTGCCGTTTGTTTCCGGAAAGTCAACACCGAGGTTCATCCAATACAGCCTACCCCGTTTTTGCTGAATGCGTTTCGAGGAGATCACGGTACCGGTAGTATCGCGGATAGTGACGTCGTATGGCTCATCGCCCTGGCATGACGAGAAGGTACAAAACTCAGAGATGAGAATCCCCAGACCAGTGTAGTTACCGCCAGTGTTGTCGAAATAGATCAAGAGCTCCTGGAACGCGCGATCGGCAAGGACCATCGAAGTCATTAAATCGGCACGACCGTCGGTCTGTTTGCGGAAGACGGTCTGGCCGAGAATATCGCCCAACCCGTTAGATGTCTGCGTGATGAGCGCCCAGCCGAGGACTTGCGGCGTCTGCTTTACTGTCGTCTCTATGGTTTGCACGGCACCGGGCGATACGTTGAGAAGGAACGTGTTTGCTGTTCCGGATGTCGTCTCGACGGTCCACGGTTGCCCATCTTTGGTGTAGAACTGAATTGTTCCTACTGCCGAATCGGTTTTGTCGACATTGCTGAGGACAATCTTCTGGCTCCAGCCCTCGCCGATGATCACGAGCGGGACAACCTGAGTGCTATTTGTCGTCAAGGTGCCGACGTTTCGGCGGTTGTCCTGCGCGTGCACGAAAGTCAATCCGAGGGCGGCGAGCGTGAGCAATTTGAACATGAGGCTCCCTGTATTGTTTGTAGGTTATTGGACTTTAAACGTATCGCAGGACTCGACCGTACCCTGCTCGAGACCTCGGCGGAGCCACGAGACGCGCTGCTGCGAGGATCCGTGGGTGAAACTTTCGGGCGAAACGCGCTGGCCGGCCTGCTTTTGCAAGTTGTCGTCGCCAATAGAGGCGGCGGCGGCGAGTCCTTCTTCGACGTCGCCGGGATCGAGGACATCCCGATCGGCCTCGTGCCCCCAAACGCCGGCGAAGCAGTCCGCCTGGAGTTCCATGCGAACGGACAGATCGTTGGCGGCCCGGGGATTGGCCTGCTGCGCGCGGCGCATCTCGCGTTCGATGCCTAGGACGTTCTGGACGTGATGGCCAATCTCATGGGCCAGCACGTAGGCCTGAGCGAAATCGCCAGGAGCGCCGAAGCGCCGGTGGAGTTCGTCGAAGAAACCGAGATCGATGTAGACTTTTTCGTCCGCCGGGCAGTAAAAAGGTCCCGTCGCGGCTTGGGCAAAGCCGCAGCCGGATTCGGTGGCGTCAGTGAACAGCACCAGCTTGGCCTGTCGATAATCCGACCCCAGGATTTTCGCCCACCGCTCCTGCGTATCGTTCAGAACAAAGGTGGCGAACTGCCCTGCTTCGTCCCTGGCAGGCACGCCTGTGGGAACCGAACTGGACTCGGACGTGCCCCCTCCATCCGAAAGCAGCCCCAGCATGGACGTTAGATCGCGACCGGTGAGCCAACTGAGGAAGAGGACGACCAAGATCGCCCCGATCCCCGCTCCTCCGCCCATCTTCATGCCGGACGAGCCCATGCCTCGCCGGTCTTCCACGTTATCGCTAGAGCCGCCTGGAGTCCAACGCATATTATCCTTGCTGAGTCATTTCGATGTCGATGGAGACTTCGACTTCGTCGCTGACCATTGGGCCCACACCAGGTAGTTCCATGTTCCAGCCCATGCCGAACGCTCCGCGGCTGATCTTCGCGTTAGCGGTGACGCCGCGGCGCTTCAGCGTCCAGGGATCGGTGACTTCGTCGGAGACGTTGGTCACGTTGAGCGTGACTTCTTTGGTGACGCCGCGCAGGGTCAGGTTGCCGACCACTGCGTATCCCGCGCCGGCTTTCGAAACTTTGCTGGACTTAAAAGTGACATTGGGATTCGCTTCGGCATCCAGGATGTCCGGAGATTTCATGTGGCCGTCGCGCTGCGCATCGCGCGTATAGAGGCTGTTGACTTCGATATTCACGTCCACGCTGGAGGCTTCCGGATTCGCCGGATCAAAATTGATGGTGCCCGTTACGTTACCGAATTCGCCCTTTACGAAGGCGATCGTCATGTGCCGAACCTGAAAATGGGCGGCGCTGTGCTTTGGGTCAACTTGGTAAGTCATTGTTATGTTCTACACGAGTTTGGGTACGGAGCGCTACCACCCGAACCCGTCCTATAAGTTAAGATACTGGCGATGGCTGCGCGTTTCGATCGCCCTTTGCCCCTGCCCGCCCCGTTAGTGGACTTGCGCGACCTGCAGCCTGCGCACCTGGACGCGTTGTTGCAGGAAGAATCGCGAGAGTGGCTTTCCGAACTGGATTGGGATTTCGAACCCTCGGCCAATTTAGTGCGCCGCTTCATCGCCATGCGCAGCCTGATGGGCTTCGCGCTGCCGGGGCGCGGCATCTCGGCTCCCGCTGGCTACGCCTACTACGTCGCCGATGAGGGGAAAGGTCTGGTCGGAGGGCTGTACCTGTCACGTCCGCACCGCACGATGGAAAATGAGAACCTGCTACTGACGGCGGTTCTGGACGCACTGTGGAAGACCCCGGCGCTGCATCGGGTGGAAGCGCAGTTGATGATGCTGGATTCGCCGCTCGATCGACCGGTGCCGTATGCGAGCCGTTATCGTCCGCACGCGCGCATGTTCCTGGAAGTACCGCTGGCGCAAATCGTGACACTGCCGCCGCGCGATCCGGCGATCACGGTGGCCCCGTGGACGGACAATCGGCGGGCGGACGCGGCTCGGCTGATCGCAGCGTCGTACACGGGGCATATTGATAGTCAGATTAACGATCAGTATCGGTCGCCGGGGGGAGCTCGGCGGTTCTTGACGAATATCGTGGAATACCCGGGATGTGGTGCGTTTTTTACGCCGGCGTCGTTCGTCGCGGTTTTGCCGAATGGGCAGGGCCTGGCCGGGATGAGTCTCGCGAGCATGGTAGCTCCAGGCATCGGGCACATTACGCAGGCGTGTGTGGCTCCGTCGCATCGGGGAACGGGGCTCGGGTATGAGTTGCTGCGACGGAGTTTGGTGACGCTAGCGGCGCATGGGTGCCACAAGGTGAGCCTGACGGTGACGACGTCTAATCAGGAGGCCGTGAATTTGTATCGCCGGATGGGGTTCGTCAACCGTCGGGACTTCGCGGCGTATGTTTGGGAGCTGCGGTAGGCGATCATCTGCCCGCATGCTCACGCATGGCGGCTCCGTGTCAGCACCGAGCCGCGACCGTTAGGGAGCGGACAAGCGAGCACTACTCCTTCCAGGCGATCTTTACAACGCGGTCGCCTTCAAAGGCACCGATATACACGTCGTTGCCCACCTGCAGCGCCGAGGATACGCCGGAGATCAGGTTGCCTTTGCCGTTCGAATCGTAGACGGACTTCCGCGTCATCTTGTCCGGGTCGATGAAATCGACCGCAAACGCCTGACGGCAGAATTGGCCGCTGGCGGCGGGGCATTCACCGGCGATGCCTTTGATTCCGGCGGCCAGCAGGTTGCCTTTCTTCGTCCAGGTGAGGTTATCGGGCATGAAGTCGAGCTTCACGACTCCTGTTTCCTTCTGGCCTTTCAGATCGTAGCGGCGGGCTTCCTTGGCGGCGTAAACCGCATAGTAGGCAGTCTTGCCGTCCGGTGTCGCGACGACGCCGTTGGGGTACGCGGTGCGGGTGCCCGGCAATTCGGTTTCCTTGCCAGCGGCCCAGCGAACCATGAAGCCGGTGGGCTGGCCGCCGAATTGCCCGCCCCCACCTTGCTTACCTTTGGCTTGCGGATCGGCGGGAATGCCGGTCGGGTGGGTCGCGATGAAGCTGCCGTCGGTGAGTGCGGCCACGTCGTTATACTCGGGCCCGGGCGACACGACGCATCCGTGCCACACGATGCCCCAGGTTCCGCCGGTCTGCTTGAGTTCAAACATCTCGATCGACTGGCGGCCGCCGTGGTTGACGACGTAGAGCTGCTGCTTGCCGTTCGCGCGCTTCACCAGCGACGTTCCATGGGGGCCCAGCGCGTCGCCAATGGGACCGGGACAGGAGGCATCGCCCCAGTCCTTCAAAGGCTCGTTGGTTGCGGTCAGTTTTGCGAATGATTTTTTTGCGGGATCGAACAGGAACAGTCCGCCCGCTCCGCCCGTGCTACCAGGGCCTGTCACGAACTGGGGCACGATGAGAAATTTGCCGTCAGGCGTGAGTTCCAGATCCTCGGGAGCACGCGTTCCGCAGATCACCTCCGCATCGCCGTGGACGCCGCATCCCAGCACCGGGGGCATCACCGGGCCCTTCTGTTGCGCGAGCGTGAGGCTTGCCATGGCGGTCGCGGCCAGTGTCAGACGGGTCATTGTGGCGTACATGTGCAAGATGATATCAGCGTTTCCGGCGCGTGTCCTGCTAACCTAGATAGAGTTGCATGGCTTGGTTTACTAGAGAGAAGTCCGGCGTTGAGGAAGACATTTCCGATCAGGAACGCCACATCCGCACCGAAGGCCTGTGGCTGAAGTGCGACAAGTGCTCCCAGATCATTTGGAAGAAGGCGCTTGACGAGAATTTTCAGTGTTGCCCCAAGTGCGATTTCCACTTTCGAGTGGATGCGCGCCAGCGGGTGGCGATGCTGCTGGATGGGGAGTATGAGGAGTTCGACAAGAACCTCATCTCCACCGATCCGCTGAAGTTCGAGGATCAGAAGAAGTATTCCGCCAAACTGACCGCGGCGCGATTGGTTTCCGAATCCTCGGATGCGCTGCTCTCCGTCAGCGGCGAATTGGACGGTCGGCGGGTGAACATTTGCGCCATGGAGTTCCGCTTCATGGGCGGCAGCATGGGAGCCGTGGTCGGCGAAAAGATTACGCGTGCGGTGGAGCGGAGTATCGAGCAGCGCGTTCCGCTGATCATTGTCTCCGCTTCTGGCGGCGCGCGCATGCAGGAAGGCGCGATCAGCCTGATGCAGCTGGCTCGCATTTCTGCTGCGTTGATGCGGATGGATGAGGCGAAGGTGCCCTACATCAGCGTCCTGACCGATCCGACAACGGGCGGCGTGACGGCAAGCTTCGCGATGCTGGGCGACCTGAATATTGGCGAGCCGGGAGCGTTGATCGCGTTCGCTGGACCGCGCGTGATCGAACAGACCATCCGTCAGAAGCTACCCGAGGGCTTTCAACGCAGCGAGTTTCTGCTGCAGCATGGCCTGTTGGACGCCGTTGTGAAACGTTCTGAGATGAAAGCATTCATCTCCCGGTCCTTGAAATTTTTCCTCCAATGATTCAACTGCAGGGCGCAGGGAAGCGCTTCGGACACAAACTCCTCTTTGAAGATTGCAACTGGCTGATCACGCCGAATGAGCGGACCGGCCTCGTCGGTGGCAATGGCACTGGTAAGTCCACGCTGCTGAAGATTATTCACGGGGCGGAATCGCTGGACTACGGGCAGATCAGCTACACCAAGGGCACGACGCTCGGATATCTGCCGCAGGACGGACTGTCGCTGAGAGGGCGTAGCGTATTCGCCGAATGCCTGAGTGTGTTCGATGACCTGCACGCGATGGAGCGCGAGTTGGAGTCGCTGCATCACCAGATCGGCGAGTTGGATCCAGCGAGCCCAGAGTACGCTGTGGCTTCCGATCGCGCGCATCACATTGATACGGAGTTTCGGAATCGCGACGGTTATGCGATCGAGGCGCAGGTCGGCTCTGTGCTCAACGGCCTCGGCTTTCGGAAAGAAGATTGGCCGCGGTTCACAGAGGAGTTCTCGGGCGGCTGGCAGATGCGTATTGCGCTGGCGAAACTGCTGTTGCAGAAGCCGAACCTGCTGCTGCTCGATGAGCCGACAAACCATCTGGACCTTGAGGCCCGCAACTGGCTGGAGAGTTATCTCACGTCGTATCCGTTCGGCTATATTCTGATCTCGCACGATCGCTATTTCCTGGACGTTACGGTGAATAAGACCGTCGAAGTGTGGAATAAGCGCGTCCACTTCTACACCGGCAACTACGAAAAGTACTTGAACGCGAAGGCGGAGAAGAAGACGCAGCTCGAGTCGGCGTATCGCAATCAGCGCGAGCGCATCGAGCAACTGGAAGCATTTATCAATCGTTTCCGCGCGCAGGCGACCAAGGCCAAGCAGGTCCAGAGCCGCATCAAGGAGCTCGACAAGATCGAGCGCATCGAGATTCCGCCAGAGGAAGGTGTGATTCATTTCTCCTTCCCGCAGCCGAAGCCCAGTGGTCGGGTGGTGGCTGAGTTTAAGGATGTTTCGAAGAGTTACGGCGAGAAGCTGGTCTTCAGCGACGCGAACTTCGTCATCGAGCGCGGCGACCGCATTGCGCTGGTCGGAGTCAACGGCGCAGGCAAATCGACTTTGATTAAGCTGCTCTCGGGCGCTGAACCTCTGTCGACGGGTACCTACACGCTGGGACACAACGCCTTGGCCGACTACTTCGCGCAGGACCAATATAAGGAACTCGACAAAGAAGCGACGTTGATCAGCGACATCGCCGACGCATCGCCACGAGCCACGCAGACGCAGTTGCGCAGTCTGCTCGGCTGCTTTTTGTTCAGTGAGGACGACGTTTTCAAGAAGATCGGCGTGCTGAGCGGCGGCGAGCGCAATCGGTATGCGCTGGCCAAGATTCTTTTGGCTCCGTCGAATTTCCTGCTGTTGGATGAGCCGACCAACCACTTGGACATGCGCGCGAAGGACGTACTGCTCGAAGCGCTTCGCGAATACACCGGCACCGTGGTCCTGGTTTCGCACGATCGCTACTTCATCGACAATCTCGCGACGCGCATCTTTGAAATCGAGGAAGGCCACGTCCACGTGTATCCCGGCAACTACGAGGATTACCTGTGGCGCAAAGGCGGCGGGCATTTAGCGGCCCAGACGCAACCGGTTGTCGAAGCCCCCGCCCCCACACAGAGCCGCGACCGTGAGGGAGCGGTCAAGCGCGTCAACCCCATGAAGCTCAAAAAGCTTCGCGATGACCTGACGAAGGCCGAAACCGACATCGCAACCCTGGAGTCCGAAATCGCCCAACACGAAGCGGCTCTGGCAGACTACAAAAGCCCCGAGGAGTCGATGCGCCTGTCCGACTTACTCACCAAGCTGCGTACAGAGCTAGAGGTTCGCGTGGGCGAGTGGGAAAAGATCTCAGAAGAGATCGAAGCGAACAGCTAGCCAAGTGGCAAGAGTTATTTCAGCGCTTCGTTGATCTCAATATCGCGCTTGAGGACTGGCGAAGCGACCGGCGGAGTTCTTGCGGGGCCAGTCGAGTTGCTCATTTGAGGAGTACACTGAAGCTAGCAGCTATGAAGAACGAGCAATACGTAGATCAGCGCGATGGCGGCTACTATCTGGCTGGTAGCCGGATCGGGCTGGACAGCGTGGTGTACCCGTTCAAGCAAGGCGCGTCCCCCGAAAGCATTCTCCAATCCTTCCCCACCGCTGGGTCGCTTGAGGGGATCTATGGCGCGATCACCTTCTATCTTGCGAACAAGGATGTGGTCGAAGTCTATCTTGCGGACCAAGAACGGCTCATGGATGAACTAAGCCGCAACCAGCCACCGCTTCCAGGCAGCCTAGTGGACCGGCTTCGTAAAGCTCGGCACGAGATGGTGCCGAGATAGCGGCGCCTCTCCAGTTCCTGGCCGATACAAATCTTGATCAGCGCATCGTCGCAGGTGTGCTTCGAGCCGAACCCAGTATTAGCTTCGAGCTTCCTCAAGCCATTATTCCGCCGAGAATGAAGGACCCCGACGTTCTTGCCCTTGCTGCCCTCATGGGTCGTGTTGTGGTGACGCACGATGCGCGGACAATGCCGAGGCACTTCGGCGACTTCCTCAAACATTCCGAGAGTCCGGGCATGATAATAGTGCCGCGATCCATGCCAATTGGGCATGCGATTGATGAAATCGTGCTCGTTTGGCATCTCGCAAAACCGGAAGAGTGGCGGAATCTCCACCGGCGATTGCCGCTATAGAGGAACCCTTCATCGAGATCGGCGGTGGATCTGCCATTTTTCTCGCAGCGCCTACGATAGATACCTAGTTGCGCGGCTTGTCGAAGCGTGTGTAGTATAGACGCGCCATGAATTCTACAGTCTGGATCACGCAGCGCATATGGACTTTACGTCCCCAAGGGACTCCTGTGCCGTTACCGGAAGGTACCCGGATCGAAGTGTGGCGACTTGATGGCGGCGTGATTAGAGTTCAGAGCGAACTGTTTACGCAAAGGCAGCTTGGGTTCTCGGCCCCCACCACGGAGGAGGTACTACGCCAGCACGCCCGCGAAGAAGCGCTGGCCCTTGTCTGATGCGATAAACGAGGTCTCCTGGATTGCCGCGATAGGGCGTCACTGACTGGCCCGGCTAACGATGATTCAGCCTCTACGTTAGCGCATGCCGTACTCTTCCATGTGGCGTCGAGTTTTCCAAACAAAAAGCGATTGATCTCGTGTGTGGTGGAGTGTACAAAAGACGACATCGTCTTCGCTGAGCCAATAGGCTGGCGAATCTTGGGATGGAGGACCGAAGGCATTTCGGCAGAGTTCCTGAAATTCGCCAACACTTCTATTGGCCATTATTTCGTTCTTGAGTACCTGGAATTTAACGCTTACCAAAACTTCATCTTTGAAGTAGAGGAACGCCGACGTTCCTGAAATCAGATCGGGTCCGTTACGCCGCCAATCTAAATTTGCGTATACCACGAACCCGCTCAGAGGGGACTTCCCTCCACCAAAGCACGTAACATTACAATTTTTGGCCCAGTATACCGAATGGCCCCTCGGGGCTTTCAGCAAAAAGCGGTCCAAGAATCCAGGCTTGCCGCATTTCGCGGAGTTGAGCTTCTGGATGTCGAAGCGCTCTCCTAACGAGAAACTCACCGAATTTATGAATAGGTCGATGTTCACGCAGCCATCCGAATCCCAACGAAAGTGGACTCGCTCTCAACCCGACGCGCACTCTCACCCGAGCCCGACGCGCACTCTAACCACAGCGTACTGCAGCTACGAACTAGAAATAGCCTTCGCGCTTCTTCAGCTCCATCGAGCCCTCGCGATCGTGGTCGATCACTCGGTTCTCGCGTTCAGAGTTCTTCGCGGCGACCAGTTCAGCGATGATCTTCGGGAGCGTGTCCGCTTCCGACCGGATCGCGCCGGTGCACGGGGAGCAACCCAGGCTGCGCATGCGGCACTTTACCATCTCGATCTTGTCGTGCGGGCCGGGCTTCACGAAGGACTGTTCCGGGACAATCAACTGCGTTTCGCCGCGGACGATCACTTCTCGGGGCTTGGCGAAATATAGGTCGCTGATCGGGATGTTCTCCGCGTGGATGTATTGCCACACGTCCATCTCCGTCCAGTTCGACAGTGGGAACACGCGGATACTTTCGCCGGGTTCGACGCGGCTGTTGAAGATGTTCCACAGCTCCGGGCGCTGATTCTTGGGGTCCCACTGGCCGAGCGAGTCGCGGAAGGAGTAAATGCGCTCCTTGGCTCGGGATTTTTCTTCGTCACGGCGCGCGCCACCGAACGCGGCGTCGTAGTTGCCAGACCGGAGGCCTTCGAGCAGCGCCTGCGTCTTCAGCAGCCCGCAGCAGCGCTCTGTGCCCAATCTGAACGGGTTTGCTCCCGCGTCCAAGGCACTCTTGTTCTGGTGGACGATCAGGTTCACGCCAATTTCTTTGCAGAACTTGTCGCGGAACTCGATCATCTCGCGAAATTTGTAATTTGTGTCGACGTGGAGCAGCGGAAACGGGATCGGACCCGGGTAAAACGCCTTCTGTGCCAGGCGAATCATGACCGAAGAGTCTTTTCCGATGGAATACAGCATCACGGGACGCTGAAATTCGGCGGCGACTTCACGCATAATCTGGATGCTCTCGGCTTCCAGTGTCTGTAAGTGACTGAGCTTGCTCACTGGAAAAAGTATACCACAAAACAGACATTGTCTAGTGGCAATGTCATGATTCAGGGAACCCGAAGATAAGATTGGACATACCACCACTTGGGGATTTTTCCTTGACACCGCTATATGTAGGGGGTAGGATGGCAGAGCGTCATAAGACACGTAGGGACGATCCGGGCAGATCCGTCCCCACATTTACATCGGGGAATCAAGAAGGTAAACATGGGACAATTAGGTTTAGGTGTTGCTATGAAATTGAAAGATGCTCGCCGGCCGGTGCCGGTTCCGGAGCGCGTGGGGGTACCCTTCGCGCGGTATTTTACCGCCAACCTTGCCCCAGGACAGACTCCTTATGACGATACGCAGTGGGAGCTGCGCGCCGCTACGATCGGCAATGACAAGGGCGCTGTGCTGTTTGAACAGCGCGATGTCGAGGTACCGGTTGACTGGTCCCAGACGGCCACCAATATCGTTGTCAGCAAGTATTTCTACGGCAAGGCGGGTTCGCCGGAACGCGAGACCAGCGTTCGCCAGTTGGTCGGTCGCGTGTGCGACACCATCGCCGGCTGGGGCCGCGAGCAGCGCTACTTCAAGAGCGCGGTCGACGCCGAAAATTTCCGTCTGGACCTGACGCACCTCATGCTGAAGCAGAAGGCATGCTTCAATTCGCCCGTGTGGTTCAACGTCGGCGTGAAAGAATCCCGCGGTTACGGCTGGTATTACGACGAAGCCACCAACGGCATTAAGAAGATCGAGCCGGGCGATGCAAAGCCGCAGTGCTCGGCGTGCTTCATCAATTCCGCTGGCGACACGCTGGAATCGATTCTCGAACTCGCCAAAACCGAAGGCATGCTATTCAAGTGGGGCTCGGGTACGGGTTCGAACCTGTCGACCCTGCGCGAAGAAGACGCCATCCTTTCCGGTGGCGGTCGCGCTTCTGGTCCGTTGAGCTTCATGAAGGGCTTCGACGCCTTCGCGGGCGTCATCAAGAGCAGCGGCAAGACCCGTCGCGCGGCCAAGATGGTCATCCTGAACGCCGACCATCCGGATATCGAGCGTTTCATCTGGTGCAAGGCCAAGGAAGAGAAGAAAGCCCACACACTGATCGACGCGGGTTATGATTCTTCGCTCGACGGCGAGGCGTACAGCTCGATCTTCTTCCAGAACGCCAACAACAGCATCCGCGTCACCGACGAATTCATGCAGGCGGCAGTGGACGACACCGACTGGTGGACCATTTCGCGCGTCAACGGCGAGCGTAAGAGCCGCCATTCCGCAAAAGACATGCTGCGGCAGATCTCGGAAGCCACGCACCAGTGCGGCGACCCCGGCATGCAGTTTGATACCACGGTCAACCGCTGGCACACGTCGAAGAACACGGCTCGCATCAATGCATCGAACCCGTGCTCTGAGTACATGTTCCTGGACGATTCGGCGTGCAATCTGTCGTCGCTAAATTTGATGAAGTTTACGGGCGCCGACGGACAGTTCGACGTCGAAGCGTACCGCCACGCTGTGGACACGATGATCATCGCGCAGGAAATCCTGGTCGATAACGCGGCGTATCCCACCGACAAAATCGCCAAGAACTCGCACGACTTCCGCCCGCTGGGCTTGGGTTATGCGAACCTGGGCGGCTTGCTGATGTCCATGGGCCTTCCTTATGACAGCGAAGCGGGTCGCCAGTGGGCAGCGGCGTTGACCGCCATCATGTGCGGTCAGGCGTACCTGACCAGCGCTCGCATCGCTGCGGATGCAACCGGTCCGTGCGAAGGCTATGCGATCAATGAGGATTCGTTCCTGGACGTGATCCGCATGCACCGCGACGCGACGCTGGATATCGACAGCAAGCGCGTTCCGGCCGCTCTCTACGAAAACGCCAAGCGCTGCTGGGAAGAAGCTTACGTGTTGGGCCGCGTCGCTGGATATCGCAACGCGCAGACCACCGTACTCGCGCCGACGGGCACCATCGGCTTCATGATGGATTGCGACACCACAGGCATCGAGCCGGATCTGGCGCTGGTGAAATACAAGAAGCTGGTCGGCGGTGGCGTCATCAAGATCGTCAACCAGACGGTCCCGAGCGCACTGCTGAAGCTGGGCTACACGCCAGACCAAGCATCGAAGATCGTCGACCACATCGATTCCAGCGGCACCATCGAAGGCGCCCCGGGATTGAAGGACGAGCATCTGCCGGTGTTCGATTGCAGCTTCCGCCCGCAGAACGGCGCGCGCAGCATCCACTATATGGGCCACGTGCGCATGATGGCCGCGACGCAGCCGTTTATCTCCGGCGCGATTTCAAAGACCATCAACATGCCGGAAGAATGCACGGTGGAGGACGTGATGGACGCGTACCTCGAGAGCTGGAAGATGGGCTTGAAGGCGGTTGCGATTTATCGTGACAACTCCAAGCGCGTGCAGCCGCTCAGCTCCGGTACCTCGAAGGGCGCGAAGGCCGCCAATGGCGCTCCTGTTGTCGCTCCGACGATCAAGATCGAAGAGAAGATTGTGTACCGCCCCATCCGCCGCAAGTTGCCGGATGAGCGTCACGCAATTACGCACAAGTTCTCGATCGGCGGCCATGAAGGCTACCTGACGGTCGGCCTGTACGAAGACGGTTCCCCGGGCGAGTTGTTCGTCACCATGGCGAAGGAAGGCTCCACGATTTCGGGCCTGATGGATTCGTTCGCCACCGCGATCAGCTACAGCCTGCAGTATGGCGTGCCGCTGAAGTTCTTCGTCGACAAGTTCGCCCACGTGCGCTTCGAACCGAGCGGCTGGACGGGCAACCCGACCGTGCCGTACGCCAAGTCCATCATGGACTACATCTTCCGCTGGATGGCCGCCCGTTTCATCGGCGAGCAGACAGTGGAAAACGAAGCCGGCGACTCCCCTGAGATGCGCGCGACCGAACCGGAGCCGCAGCAGTCCCTGCCCTTCGCGCAGTCGGTGAGCGACGCTCCGTCGTGCAGCGAGTGCGGTGGGTTGATGACCCGCAACGGTAGCTGCTACAAGTGCGAAAATTGCGGCTCGACGAGCGGGTGTAGCTAGACAGTTTGCAGTAGCGCTTTGGTGAAAATGAGGGCGGCCTAACGGTCGCCCTTTTTGTTTTCGGCGCTAACCTGCCCGACGCAGTGGCTGAACGTCAGCGAGGATGCGTTCGGCGGAGGAATCTTCCGCAACCTGCAACTCGAAATTTGATTGCAGGTTCATCCACATCTGAGCCGAGGTGCCGAAAAACCGACCCAATCGCATGGCCGTATCCGCTGTGATCGCACGCCGACCGTTGAGAATTTCGGTTAATCGGTTCGCGGGCACGCGCAAGGCGAGGGCCAGAGCGTTCGCGCTGAGGCCGGCTTCTTCGATTTCCGATTTCAAGATCCGGCCCGGGTGAATCGGGGGGCGCTTCGCGGTCTGTTTCATTGTGTTTCTAGTGGTAGTCCACGATCTCCACATCGTATGCATCGCCGCCGCGCCATTCGAAACAGACGCGGTACTGATCGTTGATGCGAATACTGTACTGTCCCTTACGATCCCCCACCAACTTCTCCAGACGCAAACTCGGCAGTCCTAGATCTAAGAGCGTCGTCGCGGCGTGCAACAGGGCTAACCGCTCTTCGGCCCGATCTTGAACCGCCTGAAACCTCCTGCTCGGAATCCGGTCCAGCACTCGCTGCGTTTGTGCATCCCGGCAGGAACGAATCATACGTACTGCATACAATGTATCACGTACTACTTCGTGGCCTGAGCAGGGGTGTCCAGCTTCAGATTGCTCTTCACTTCAAACGTCCCCGGCACGCTCTTCGCGCGCAGGATCGCCATGTCGGCGTCGCCCTTATTGAGCACCACACCTTCGAGCGTCACGTTGCCGTTATTCACGATGATGTGGATCGACGGGATCGCCTGTAATGCGTAGCGCTGCAGCGCGGGGAAACCGTAGATCGCGTTGTAGACTGCGATCCGGATGCCGTTGTCCGCGGCAAACAAAGGCAGTACGGTGATCTTGCTATCCACTTTCTCCACGCCTTCAATACCCTTAACGGCGTTCTCCGCGTTTGTCTTGGTGACAGGCCGCGTGACGCTCCCTATTAATGTGACCGTTTCGCCGTTCACCTGATAGGCGAGGTGATCGAACACGCCGTACTGCGGCACCATCAGCAACTCATGCCGCACTTCGCGTTCGACGCGGGTCTGACCTTGCGGATTGGCCGCGCGGGAAGGTTTCGACTGTGCCGACAGGAGCGGCAGAAAGCAGACGGCGACTGCGGTTAAACAAAACGTGGTTTTCATGGTCTAGTCTCCTACCAAGCTGAGCCTCAAAACTGGAAATTGTTTCCTGGTATCGTCGAAGGGTGGACATGCAATCGCCTAGGTTTCGCCGGACGTTCCCGAAAATCGTGCTGGGAGTGTGCGCGGGCGGGCTGCTGCTGGTGTTGGTCGCCGTAGTGCTCACGACCATTGGATACAACACATGAGGGGACTGATTTTTCTACTGGCCGTAGGGTGCGTGTGCCGCGCGGAAACAATCACTGGAACCATCTCTGGACCGCAGGGCGGCCTTCCTATTGCCAACGTGCGGGCTCGCAATGTCGCGACAGGGGCGGTGGAGGAGACCGAAACCTCATCCACCGGTGCATACTCGCTAACCGTGACTCCCGGCACCTTCGATATTTTCGTTCGCAAGCCCGCCTACGGAATCGTCACCAAACGGGATGTCGCGGTGGCAAGCGGCAAGGCGACGAAGGTGGACGTCACCCTCACCGCGACCGGCAATAACGGAGTTCCCGGGGAACAGGCGTACCTGCTGGAGAGTGAGCGCGTCGCTCAGGTTACGGGTCCGGTGCCCAAAGCGGCCAACGGGAAGCCCGACCTTTCGGGTATGTGGCTTCCTAGCCTGGATATGGATGCCGATGCACCCGCCTATCGGCCGTGGGCGGCGGCGTTGCAGAAAGAACGGGCGGAGCAGCAGAGCAAGGATGATCCTCGGGCGCACTGCCTTCCTTCGGGCGTAGTGCGGACCAATGCGGTGGACCTCACTAAGTTCATTCAGATCCCCACAGAGTTGATCATCCTCGCCGAAGGCAGCCCTCCAGGGTTCCGGCAGATTTTCCTCGACGGGCGCGGGCATCCGGCGGACTTCGACCCCACCTGGACGGGGCATTCGATCGGAAGCTGGCAGGACGACACCCTGGTCATCGACACGGTCGGTTTTCACGACCGCGGATGGATCGACGTTACAGGCAAGCCGCAGACTGAGCAGCTTCACGTCATCGAGCGCATGCGGCGAACGACTTTAGGAACGCTGGAAATCGAGATTACCGTCGACGATCCGGGAGCTTACGAGCGCCCCTGGAAGCTCCGGCGACAATTGAAACTGGCTCCGAACGAAGAGTTACACGAATACGTGTGCAACGAGAACGAGAAACCGGAGCATTTGGTCGGCAAATAGGGACATGTTAGAGTGCGGTGGAATGAGCACCGTACTTTTACTCCTGGTTTCAAATACCTTCATGACGTTCGCCTGGTATGGGCATCTGAAGCGAAAAGATGTCGGCATGATCGCGGCAATTCTGATCAGCTGGGGCATCGCGTTCGGCGAATATTGCTTCCAGGTTCCGGCCAATCGGCTGGGGTATGGGAAGTTTTCGGCCTACCAACTGAAGATCATTCAGGAGTGCATCACGCTGGTGGTTTTCGGTGGGTTCGCTTACTTTTACTTAGGGGAATCCTTGCGCTGGAACTACGCCGTGTCGTTCCTGTTAGTCCTTGCGGCTGTTGGGTTTGCCTTCTATGAGAAGGCCTAAGCTTCCCAATCCCGATGGACAATAGGGACATTGGATGATAGGATAGAGTAGACCTCGAACAATGAGCACTTTAGCTTTCGATATCGACGCTTTCCTCGCCCAGGAAGAGTCCAAAGATCTGCTCCGCTTGACCACGGCCGGTAGCGTGGACGACGGCAAAAGCACCCTGATCGGCCGCCTGCTGCATGACGCCAAGGGCGCTTACGAAGACCAACTCAAGAGCGCGATCCGAGGCGGCGAGATTGACTTCGCGCTGCTCACCGACGGTCTGCGTGCTGAGCGCGAACAGGGCATCACGATCGACGTTGCGTATCGTTACTTCGCGACGCCGAAGCGTAAATTCATCCTGGCCGACACGCCGGGTCATGAGCAGTACACGCGTAACATGGCGACCGGGGCTTCCACAGCCGACCTGGTCATCATTCTTCTGGACGCGCATCGCGGTATGACGGTGCAGTCTCGCCGCCACGGATACATCTCCGCGCTGCTCGGCATTCCGCACTTCGTGATCGCGGTCAACAAAATGGATCTGGTCGGCTACGATCAGGAAACCTTCCGCCGCATTCACGATGAGTACAAAGGCTACCTTGAAAGCCTGGGAGTAAAAGACGCCTATTTCATCCCCATGAGCGCGCTGAAGGGCGACAACGTGGTCGAACCAGGAACTCACATGCCGTGGTTCCACGGGCCGTGCTTGCTGGAACACATGGAATCGGTAGATACGGCGAATCGCAGCGTACACGCTCCCTTCCGCATGGCGGTGCAACGCGTTTCGCGCCCGGATCAGAATTTCCGCGGGTTTGCGGGACAGATTGGCTCGGGCAAGGTGAAGCCGGGCGATCGCGTGCGTGCCCTGCCCTCTGGGCGCTGGACCAAAGTAACTCGTATCGTTTCGTTCGACGGAGATTTGCAAGAAGCGCACGCGCCGCAGTCCGTTACGCTGACGCTTGCGGACGAAATCGATATCAGCCGCGGGGACATGATCGCTTCCGGCGAAGAACCACAGGTCGCACGCGCCTTTGAGGCCACCATGGTGTGGTTCGATGCGCATCCGCTCGACACAACGCACGACTACCTCATAAAACATACGTCGCATGTGGTACCGGCGCGCATCGAAAAGGTGAAGCACCTGGTGAACGTCTCGAAACTGGAGACCGAACCGGCGTCTAGCTTGGCGATGAATGAAATTGGCGTGGTCCGTATTGCCACGTCCAAGCCGCTGTTCTTCGATCCGTATAAGGACAATCGCGCGTCCGGCGCGTTCATCCTGATTGACCGCAAGACCAATGCTACGGCCGGCGCTGGCATGATTCTGGGCGCTGCGGAAGGCTCGGCTGAGACAGGTCAGGATCGGCTGATCCGCTTGGTTCGCCAAGCTGTATCCGAGGAAGCGCGGCTGAGCCTGCCTGCGGACGATTCGCAGGCGGTGGAAGTTCTGCGCACGTTGCTGAAGGGAATCCTCAAATGATCGAAGAAAAGATTGCCATCGCGGAGAAATTGATCTCGGAGCAACTGGGTAACGCGGGCATCCCGTGCGTCACCTCCAGCTTTCAGTCGGAGTGCGTCGTTCTGGTGGACATGATTCGCCGCCAGCGCCCCGACATGCCGGTGCTGTTCCTCGAAACCGGCTACCACTTTCCCGAAACGCTCGAATATCGCGACAAGCTGACCGCGGATTGGAAGCTGAAGCTGATTAATCTGCAATCGACGCAAAGCGTTGCCGATCAGGAATCGCAGTTCGGCATTCTGAACCAAACCAATCCGAAAGAATGCTGCCGGATGCGTAAGGTGGAGCCGCTGTTCGGTGGCCTGCAAAACTTCGACACCTGGTTCACGGCGTTGCGCCGTGATCAATCGCCTACGCGCGCAAACCTGCAGTTCGTCGAAGATTTCAAACTGCCCACCGGCAAGCAATTGCAGAAGGTCGCTCCGCTGGCGGATTGGAACACCAAGGACGTCTACGACTACATGCAGAAGTTCAGCATCCCGGAACTGTCCTTGTACGACTTGGGCTACACCAGCATCGGCTGCGCGCCGTGCACGATGAAGCCGCTCGACCCCAATGATCCGCGTTCGGGACGCTGGGCGGGCCAGAACAAGATCGAGTGCGGCATCCATATCGGAGCCGAAGGCTCAGGCGTTAAAGAACACTAAATGGAATACGCGCTCGGGTTCGTCATCGCAGTCTTCATCGGACTGACGGGAGTTGGCGCGGGTTCGATGACCACGCCCCTGCTGATCCTGTTGTTGGGGATGCCGACACCGCAAGCCGTGGGCACTGCGCTGATTTTCGGCGCATCGGTGAAGATCATCACGACGCCTTTTTACTGGAAGCGCCGCCAGATCGACCTGAAAGCTCTGGGCTACCTTTTGGGCACGGGACTGCCGGGTGTTCTCATCGGATCTCTTTTGCTGGGAGGGATCAAGAGCGATTGGATTACGGCGTTCGTCGGACTCACCATTGTCACCATCTCGGCCATTAACCTCTTCCGCTTCGCGCCGGGCAACGGCGTGGATCGCAAGCCCTGGCTCGCCATCGTTGGGCTGCCGATCGGGCTGGAAGTGGGCTTCTCTTCGGCAGGAGCCGGCGCGCTGGGCTCGTTGTGCCTGATGAATCTGACGACTCTCTCCACCGCCGCTGTGGTGGGCACGGACCTGACGTTCGGCTTGGTTCTCAATCTAGTGGGTGGCGGCATTCGAGCGGCGGCTGGTGACCTCGACTGGCCGGTCCTGGTGAAGCTCCTGATGGGCGGTGCGGCGGGTGCTATCGTTGGGTCACTGCTGGCGAATAAACTGCCCTCCCAGAAGCTGAAGTTTGTCCTCTGCGTGGCGCTGGTCATCCTTGGCGGCAACCTCGCGTGGAAGGGGCTTTCCACGGCGATGGGCTGGTAGCGCACGCTTCAGCGTGCCGTGTCGCCACTCATGGCGACACCTATTGCCCCACCCAGGCGTCGAGACGAGTCTCGACGCGGCACGCACGAGTGCGTGCGCTACACATTGGCCAACAAGTTGCTACGTCACTCGTAGAGGTTTTGCTCCATGAGCGTACAAGCTACATTCTTCAAAGAATCACACACGTCGTTGGGTGTTTTTTACCCGATGCACTACATGATTGCCGTATTCGATACCCTTCCTGCAGCACATCGAGCTGAGAAGAATCTACGGAATGCCAGCTTTCGCGATGATGACGTCCTGGTATGCACCGGGCCGGAATTCATCGAGTTCGAAAAGCGCGAAACCGGCGTGGCGGGAAGCATCATGCAGGCAATCTCGCGCTTCTTTAAGACGGAACAGCTCTCCACCGACCACAATCTCGAACTCGCCGAACACTACGCAGCGTTTTTATTTGTCCACTGCCCGAAGGAACAATCGAAAATTGAGGCATGGGACATCGTGCAAGAAGAGAAGCCGCTCACGGCGCACTACTATGATCGGATCGCTGTAGACCAACTCGCGGGCGGGTTCAGCACGGACTAGGGTTGTAGCCGCTTCGTCCACTCGACCAGGGCTTCGACCTGCTTGCGGATAAATTCCTTGGTGGCGTCGTCCGTCAGATTCCCATCCTTGTCGAAGCGCTGGCCTGCGTTACCAATCATGACCTCCGGTTGGTTGAGGGCGGGCATGTTCAGGAACACAAACGTCTGCCGCAGATGATACTGCGCGCGGGCCGTGCCTATTTGGCCGACCGTGGCCCCCATGACTGCTGCGGGCTTACCCAACCATGCGCTGTCGCCGTAGGGGCGCGAGGCCCAATCGATCGCGTTCTTGAGGACGCCCGGGATCGAGTAGTTATATTCCGGGGTCGAGAAGAGGATCGCATCTGCGGCGCGAATGGCGGCTTTGAACTCGGTGACACGGGCGGGCGGTGTGGCGTCGAGGTCCTGATTGTAGACCGGGATGCCGTTCAGGTCGAAGATGTCGATGGTGACACCCGCAGGGGCCAGTTGCTGGGCCGCCTTGAGGGCTCCGAGATTGTAGCTCTGTTTGCGAAGGCTGCCGGGGATTCCAAGAATGCGCATAGGGATAGGATGACGCATCCGGCCGGGCGGGTGCGAACTATTCTTCGCCCGCCGGCTTCTTGTGTTTGGGCTTCTTGCGATCCTGCTTGGGCAGGATCACGCGGGACGCCTTGACCGGGCCAACACGCTCGCGGGCAATCGCCCGAACTTCTTTTTCCTGATCGAATTTCAGTTCAGAACCGGGTTTCTTTGGTTTCATGATAGACTCAAAGGTGCAAGGAGGCCGTTTATGTTGAAATCAATCGGCTTGCCAGAGTTACTGATCATCCTGGTGGTCGCAGTGCTACTTTTCGGTGGCAAGAAAATCCCAGAGGTGGCAAAGGGCTTAGGCGAAGGAATCCGCAACTTCAAGAATTCTTTGAAGGGCGATGAACCTACACCCGACGACAAGAAGCAGGCATAAGGCTTCCTGGCGCGCTCGACGTTTGGGCGGCGCCTGAATCGGAATTTAGAAACGAAAACCCCGCAACCGTCATCGAAGTTCGATGGACGGTGCGGGGTTTCTCATTTCAAAACCGAACTACTTCTTTTTCGGCGGAACGATGGCGTCTTTTACGGCCTTCGCGACGCGGAACTTCACGACCTTCTTGGCCGCGATCTTGATGGCTTCGCCGGTCGCCGGGTTGCGTCCCATGCGGGCCTTGCGATCCACGCGAACCAAACGGCCCACGCCCGGAAGAACGCACATACCGTTCTTCTTGGTTTCTTTCACTGCGAGGTCACCATAAGCGACGACCAAAGCCTTGGCTGTCTTGGTGGGAACGTCGACGGCGGTCGCCAGTTCCTTGATGAATTGCGATTGAGTCATCTTTGCTGCTGCCATGTTTCTCCTTTACGAAATCTCTGATTTTCCCTTGTACAACGTGCGCGGATGCGTTCACGTACATTCGCATCATACGGGATCGAGCCACGCGTGTAAAGGAAAAAATGTAAAAAACCTCAGGGTTTCGCAGGTTTTCCACATGTTAGCTACAGATTCATCCGGCAGGCAAGCGTTTCACGCTTCGCGTGTTAATCTACGTGCTAGCGGCCCTGCTATCGGCAATGAGTAGCGAATGAACGACTTACAGGAACAACTTGCAGCATTGCGCGAGCGCGTCGCGCGCGTTAACGCACGCTTCTCGGAGAAATATTCCGAGCCGCCGCAACATGCTCCGGAACCGCATGAACAGCGGCTTCCAGAGACTCTGCCGGGGCAAGTGGTGGAAACGGCGCACGGCTCGCACTGGGAAACAGAGACGCTGTACGCGAGTCACCGCCAGCACGGCAGCGCGGATGTCGGTGCGCTGTCGGACTTGCCGCATGACCTGCTTGCAGCGATCTCCGAAGGAGAAGCGCCCTCTTCCCCGCCCGCAGAATGGGCTTTCCTCGACACGGAAACTACAGGCCTTGCGGGAGGCACAGGCACCTGCGCATTTCTCGTCGGCGTAGGCCGCATCACTCCAGAAGGCTTCCGCGTGCGCCAGTTTTTCATGCGCGATTACGGCGAAGAAGCCAGCCTACTCGCGGCGCTGGCCGAACACCTGGCTCCCTTCCGCGTACTGATCACCTACAACGGACGCACGTTCGATCAACCGCTGCTCGAAACGCGCTATCGCATGAACCGGGCGCGCCCTCCGTTCGCGAAGATGGCGCATCACGTGGATTTGCTCTACGGCGCTCGGCGATTGTGGAAGCTGCGCTACGAAAGCTGCCGCCTGGTGGATTTGGAGACACAGGTACTAGGGTTCGAGCGCGAAGGCGACGTACCCGGCTCGCTGATTCCATTTCTGTACTTTGAGTACTTGCGCACGCGCCAATCCGGACGCTTGCAGCCTGTGTTTGAACACAACGCCATCGATATCCTGACGCTGGCCTGCCTCACCGGCATCGTGCCACACGCGTTTAAGGACAATAGCGGATTGCAGCATGGTGCTGAGATTGTCGGCATGGCGCGTTGGATACTCAAGACCGGCGAGCCTTCCGAAGCGCGCGCCCTCTTTGCTCGAGCCGTAGATGCCGGACTGCCCGACGCGCTGCTGTTCAAGACGCTCTGGGAGATCGCAGCGCTGGATCGCAAGCTGGGCGCCGACGACCAAGCGGTGACGGCATGGACGGAACTGGCAACCGCGCGCAATCCGTATCGCATGAAGGCGCTGGAAGAACTCGCCAAGCATGAAGAGCATCGCGCCAAGAACCCTGCTCGCGCGCTGGAGTGGACCCGCGCGGCGCTCGAACACGAGGACACCCCTGAGCTTCGTCATCGCGAACAAAGACTGCTGCGCAAGCACGCGCCTGGCACCCAATTGCTGTAGCGTAAAGGTGATGCTGCGATTCTGGATTGTCCTGGCGAGCGCCACCATCCTGTGCGGACAAGCGCGCACAGCAGCGGACTTGGCCGCCTTCGATCAGGTGTGGTCCACCGTTCGCGACACGCATTGGGAGAAGACTACACCGGGTGGACTAGACTGGAACGCGATGCGGACGGAATACCGTCCTCGCGTGGAAGCAGCCAAGACAACAGCCGAAGCCCGCGCCGTCACGCAGGAGATGCTGCGGCGATTGAAGCAAACGCATTTCGGCATCGTGCCTGGCTTCACTTACGAATCCCTCGCTGAAGAAGGCGGCTCCGGCACTACGGGGATCGACGTTCGCGTTTTGGACGGTCAAGTGGTGGTCACCTCGGTCGATCCTGGCTCGCCTGCGGAACACGCTGGGGTGCATCCAGGTTGGGTGGTGCGCTCGGTCAACGGGAAGGCGCTGACCGTGCCGGATCTTCCGGAACTTGCACTGACGCGTGCCATGCTCGCGCGCTTGAGCGGACCCGTGGGCGGTTCGATCGAAGTCGTATTTGACGCAGCGACCCTCAAGCTCAGCCTGACAGTGGGGCGTGGCACGCTCGCCGAGTTTGGGAACCTACCCGCAACCCGCGTTTGGTACGAAGAACGGCGGATCGGCGCGACTGCGTACGTGGGGTTCAACGTGTTCATGGATATCCCACACTTGATCCCGAGCTTTGAGAAAACGATCCAGTCCTGCAAGCCTTGCGACGGCCTCATTATCGACTTGCGCGGTAACCCCGGCGGCATCGGCGGAATGGCGATGGGCATGGCCGGGTTTCTGGTCGACAAGGCGAATCAGCGGCTCGGCACGATGTTTATGAGGGACGCGACGCTCAACTTTGTGATCAATCCCCGTGCGGAAGTTTTTACAGGACCGGTCGCCTTCCTGCTTGATGGCACCTCGGCCTCCACCTCTGAGATCTTCGCGGGCGGGCTACAGGATCTGGGGCGGGCGCGGGTGTTCGGAACGCGTAGCGCGGCGGCGGCATTGCCCTCGGTATTCACGACGCTGCCCAACGGGGACGGATTCCAGTACGCCATCGCGAACTACATTTCGCAGGGCGGCAAGGCACTGGAGGGGGCGGGCGTTACTCCCGATGAAGAAGTGAAGCTGACCCGCGAAGGTCTGCTGAACGGGCACGACGCGGTGATCGAAGCGGCGCTGGCATGGATAGAGAAGGTAAAGAAATGACAAGAAGACTCGCAATCGTAGTCATGTTGGCCTCGGTCAGCGCGTTCGGAGCAGAACTGCCGTCGGCGGAAAGCCTGCTGGATCGCTTCGTGCAGGTCAGTGGCGGCAAGCAGGCCTTCGCTTCCCGGAAAAGCGAGATCGCTCGCGGCACTGTCGAAATGGCGGCGATGGGCGTCAAGGGGAGTCTGGTCCGCTATTCCGCAGCGCCTGGACAATCTCTACTGGAAATGGAGATCGCTGGCATCGGCAAGTTTCTAACCGGCTCCAAGGACGACGTCGCCTGGGACCAAAGCGACTTGATGGGTCCGCGGATCAAAGCGGGATTAGAGCGGGCGGAAGCCTTGCGGGAATCGAAGTTCAACGCGACGGCGGCTTGGCGTGAACTCTATCCAAAAGTCGTCACGACTGGAGAGGAGTCCGTAAGCGGAGAAGACTGCTACAAGGTATCGATGACTCCAACGGAAGGCCCTGCGGAAACGATGTACCTTTCGAAGAAGACCGGGCTCGCTATGAAAATGGCCGCGACGGCAAGCACTCAGATGGGTGACGTGGATGCGGAGATCCTGTTCCTGGACTACAAAGAGTTCGGCGGGATTCTGACGCCGACCAAGTCTGTGGAGCGAACCGCGGGACAGGAAATGGTCATCACCATCGAGTCCATCGAAATCAACCCCGACATTCCCGCGAGTAAGTTCGATCCACCTGCCGGCGTCGCTGCGTTGTTGGCGAAATTGGCAAGGTAGTCTACGGCAGGCGAAAGCGCCTGCCCCACCTTTTGTAGTGGTGGGGCAGGCGTTTTCGCCTGCCGTCCGCGCTAGTGCTCCCGCGGCGGCGGAGCGTGTTTGAAAAAGCGGCTGCGACAACTGCGGCATCGGAATGGCCACCGGCCCGCCATCGCGAGAATCGCCGACCAAAACCCTTCGCGTGAAGAACGTCGGACATCGTTGGAGCCGCACTTGGGACACGTGCCTCGAACCGGTTGCCCCGAGGGTTCTTCTAGAATGTCGTCTTCGTCCATGCGTTTGGCAAGATCCCGCCGTTTGAGAATAGCACGAAGAAAATTTGCATAGTTCTAGCATTTTGTAAGAATTCGGGCTATAACTTAAAAGAGAGTCCGCCCGGCTCTTCCCCTTTTGGCATGCCGCAAACCTTCGGAGAACTAGCAAAACGACACAAGAGCTTGTTGTTAAGCGGTGGTATCGTTCTGACTCTCGGATGGGCGGCACTCAGCGGATCGCAAGGCATCGACAGCATGCTGGAGAAGCGTGAGCAGATCAAGCAACTCCAGGAAGAAAACGCGCTACTCGAAGCCGAAAACGCCAAACGCCAGGAACGAATTCAGCGCTTGGAGAGCAGTCCGAGCGATCAGGATGTCGAGATCCGGAAGCTGAACAAGCTGAAGGAAGGCGAGACGACCTTCATGCTGCCGGAAGCGGAAAAGAAGCAGAAGAGCGCCAAGCCGAAAGCCAAATCCGGCAAGCCGAAGCACTAGCTACGCGGTTTTCTTCTTCCGCGTCAGATCCTGAAGCAGCAGGCCCGCGACTTCCTTCCCGTGTTGAAACGCGTCCTTATAAACCGCCGTTCGCTCCTGCCGACTGAAGCCATATCCAAGGCGATAGAGGCGCTCCATCGATAGCCCTAGCGCGAAGGTTCCCGCCCAAGAGATCGCGGCTTTGGGGATCAACCCACCACCCAACGGAATTTTGCCGACCAACTCACGGGCCAGCGCCCGCCATCCGAACGAGCTCGCGGCGATCGCGGCAATCTCGGAACGCTGCTCGCGATACCCGACCGGACGATCACTCGCGGCAGCCAGCAGGAACGCCATGCGGACTTGATTGACCGTGAGGAAAATCGCGTCGGAGCTGTATTCGCCCACAGCCCAGGGAATCGAAACGATGCTCGGCACCACATCGGGCAGAGCCGTGGCTAAACAGAACAGCGCGTTCTCTTTCGCCACCGCGCGAATAATGTTCTGGCTGGCCCGCTTGCGGAACGGGTAGAAGCGGCGAGCCAACGGCAGCGCGAGCTCCGGCCGGGCGGCCAAGACCTTGCTGACGCATGCCTCGGCGGATTCCAGATCAAAAGTGAACGCGCCCCTTGGCCCAAGCAGCGACGATTCGTACAGCACGACGTCGCAATCGGTCCCGTTGCGGATGATCGAACGCAGGGCATCGGTGCGGCGCTCCGGCGACATGTGCGCTGGAGCAAGAAACGCCTCCATGCGCCCCAGCATCTCCGGGGAACTGGCGATCAGCCCGATGCTCACCGGACGCGCGGCTTCCTCTCGAACCTCTGCGGGGTTCAAATTGGTCAGCGCCTTTTTGATCTGGCGGAAAACTACGAGCGACATGTTTGCCTTAACACTACCTTCAGTTCTCGCCTCCATTCTATCCCGAGGCCGACGCGTTCGACGGCAACTTCAGAAGGAAAGTAGCGCAGCAGCGTTTCGTTAGTCGGATGAAACTCCAGCGCAGGAGCCACCAGCAGCAAGCGAGGCGGGTCCGGTCGGACGGTGATCCCCGGGAAATAGCCTGCGCGAGCGAAGTCGCCGCGCTCCAGGTGCCACTTCACCCGCATCCAGTAGTCGAGCGCCTGCAAGGGCAGATGCAGATCTTCTGTGGCCTTGATTTCGATCACGGTAAGGCGCCCCTCGAAATCGACGCCGAGCAGGTCCAGGATGCCGCGTTCCGCCGAAGCGATCTGCGGGGCTTGGCTATAGATTGGCGCGGGGAGCAACCGCCCGTCGATCCCTGGCACGTTAGCACGGATCTGCGACTCGAGCCACGCTTCGGGATGGCGCAGGAAAAGCAGGTTGTGGCGATCCTCCGCATCGTGACGGCGCATGCGAGCGAGGCCGCTGGCCAATCCCTCAGCTTCCGCAAGACTCCCGGCATGCTTCCGCTCCAATCCGAACAGCAATTCCATCCCGGAGGTTCGCGCAAATTCGACCCCTCGTAAAGAGAGGCTCACGGTTCCATTCGGCCGCCGAATCTGCTGCACGCCATCGAGACCTTCCAGGCGACAGAGCCACGATTCCATCTCTCCGGTCAGCACGGGCACCCGCAACGGTTCCACCCGAGTCGTAAAATTCGTGTAGTCCTCGGGATGAACAACCTCCTCAACCCCTTGTGGACCGTGGACAAAGACCGCGACTTGCGCCATTGCCGGATCCAGGTGACGCACCCGGTGACAAGTGTTGACTTCTGTCCCGATCGGGAGAAACAACAGCAGCCCACCAATCGAAAGTCTCGGCTCGCGGCGGCGCAAATAGTCCAACCAAATGAGTCCGAAGCTGAGCGCGCCATCCGGATCGCTGGAATCTTCCGAGGCCCCAATTGCCGCCATCCCGGATGATCCTTTTCTGAGCAAGGCTCTTGGATAGGAAGGAGAAAGCGTATGTTCCAAATCCGGATCCGTCGACAGTTCCGCGATCTTCCAGTCGGGGTATTGCCGGTTCAAGGCGAGCCGAAACTGCTCGCGGAACTTGAGCCGATCGCCTTGACGAGTTGCGTTTGCATTGCCAGCCCGCGCAAGATCGACGAACAAGAGCCGACCTTTGCGACCTCCAAAAAGCTCCGTGGCGAGTTCCAGCTTACCGGGACGTTCGGCATGAATCGCCGAGATGCGACGATTCAGATTCTTCGACGTGCTCCAACATTCGATTGCCGGTCGCGCGGGAGTTCCTCCGAGGACAAAATTGTCCTGCCTGATGGGGATGGGATCTTCTCCCGGTTCGATCACCACAGGCTGCCGCGCGGCGGCGAGGAAGCTCTCGATAGCAGTTCGGATTTCAGGCACCCAGAGTAGTGGGCCGAAACGCAACAGAATATCAATATTTCGATGCTCCAGGGGCGAAATAGACTAGAATGGCAGCTTCAGGAGGAGAGTCACCGATGAAGTTGTCGAACTTGTGCGGACTTTTGATATTGGGCTCCACGGCTTGGGCGCAGAACGCGAACATCATCGCCCTTGGGTCACCCATGAAATGGGGCGGGCAGAACTCGCCCGATACCTACTCCGACGCGACAACGTTCAGCCCGGCGCATGTGCTGGTGGACGGCGGTAAGGTTGAGATCTGGCAGGAACAGGTCCCCACCGGAACCAACGGCGAATGGGACATCTTCCATATGAAGACCGTTAATGGCGGACCGCTGGCGGGCAACTTGGGGGCTAACTGGATCGTGGTCATGGACTACACAACACGCGTGGCATCGTCCTTCGACCAAGTGGCCAACCAATGGCTCGTGGACGGACGGCCCGTAAACTCCGTTTCCAACTTCGGCACAATTTGCTGCGCGTCCTTAACGAATCCAATCCTGCCCGGCGCAAGCTACTACAACAGCGGGTTCAACGGACCGATCCCCGCGGGTTTGCAAACCAACTGGCAGCAGATCTTCGTGCAGCCGTACACCTTTGCAAACAGCGGAGGCATTCCGACCGATAGAGCGAACGAATTCACGTTCGCTTTGCACTTCTCTCTGGTCCCGCCCGCAATCCCCACAATTTCTTCCGTGATCAGCGCGGGTGCGTTCGGTGCATTCCCGAGCTTCGCGCCTGGCTCCTGGATCGAAATCTACGGCACCAACTTTTCCGTCGGCACGCAGCAGTGGGGTGGCAGCGATTTTGAGGGCCTTGTCTTCGCGCCGACAAAAATCGGCGGGGCGACAGTGAGCATCGGGGGAAAAGCCGCTTATGTCAACTACGTCAGCCCCACGCAGATTAACGTCCAAGTGCCATCCGGAGTCGCCACCGGGGCCTCCACATTAACCGTGACCACACCGAAGGGGACAAGCGCGCCCTTCGCCGTCAACGTCGAAAGCGTGAAGCCCGGCCTGCTTGCACCGCTCAGTTTCAAACTCGGTGGAACGCAGAATCTGGTGGCACTCTTCCCAGATAATGCGACCTACGTGCTCCCGCCTGGAGCGATCAATGGCGTCACGTCCAGACGTGCTCGCGCCGGTGACACCATCATTGTCTATGGCGTGGGCTTCGGCTCGGTCGACAAGAACATCGGGCCCGGGCAGATTGCGCAGCAGGTAAACGCGCTTACCTCACCTTTGGTCGTCAGGTTCGGGAGCGCGCAAGCGACCGTGAGCTACGGCGGTCTGGCGCCAAACTTTGTCGGCCTCTACCAATTCAATATCGTAGTGCCCTCGGTCTCTGCTAATGACGCCGTGCCCGTCACGTTCACGCTTGGGGGCGTTGCGGTTACCCAGACGTTCTCCCTCGCCGTCGGAAACTAACGTGTACACTGTCCCATCAGAGGTATCGCGATGGGATCGAAATTTGCGGTCTTGCCCGTAGCTGCGGGCTTGCTGGCCGCCGCTCTCCAAATGTCTGCCCACCATTCAGGAGCGGCCGTGTTCGATGCGGAGAAACCGATCAACCTTACCGGCGTCGTCACCAAGGTGGAATGGACCAATCCCCATGCCCACTTCTTTCTGGACGTGAAAGACGCCAGCGGCAAGGTTACGAACTGGAACCTGGAACTTGCCAGCCCCAACGTGCTGGTGCGCAACGGATGGAAACGGACCTCAGTGAAAGAGGGCGATACCGTCACCATCACAGGCCAGCAGGCTCGCGACAACACCAAGTTCGGAATCGCCAACACCATCGTGTTCCCCGATGGGCGCAAATTGAACTTTATGTCGGCCTACGAAAATGACAAATAGCCTCCGCACGCTTTTGCTGATGGCTGTCGCGCTCGCATTTTGCGCCGCGCAGGGAACCGTCAATATCGGCCTTTATCAGCGGCAGACCGCGCCTCCGACGGGTCCCACGCCGAAGTTCGCCGACGGACGCCCCGATTTCTCAGGCGTCTGGGTCGGCGGTGGCAGCAGCGATGCCGACATCTCGCGAGCCCTCAAGCCAGGCGACGCGGTGGTCCCGTTGCCCTGGGCCGAAGCGCTGGTGAAGACGCGTCAATCGAAAGACGATCCCGAGGCGAACTGCCTGCCCGCGGGCGTGCCGCGAGGTTCGCCGTATCCGTGGCGCATCGTGCAGACACCGACGCATGTGTTCATCCTCTATGAGGGCAATATCCACACCTATCGCCAGATTTTTACGGACGGTCGCAAACATCCCACTGGCGAAGATCTGGACCCGACCTGGTACGGCCACTCGGTCGGCCACTATGAGGGAAATACGTTGGTCGTCGACACGGTCGGCTACAACGGCAAGTTCTGGTTCGATTACCTCGGTCACCCGAACACCGAAAAGCTTCACACCATTGAGCGCTACACGCGCACCGACATGGGCAACATGTCGCTCGAAGTTATGATCGATGATCCCGGCGCCTATGCGAAGCCGTTCACAACGGTCGGACGCGCCCGGTTAATGGTCGATGCGGAGTTGCTCGAATACATCTGCCAGGAAGACAACTTCGATCTGGAACACATCTCCGGCCCAGCACAAGGACCGGGCGGCGCACCGGCGAAACGCTAGTTAGCTCCCGACGGGAGCCATCCAGCGCAATATAAAGAAATGCCTGCCGCAGAGTTCGCAACGAAATGGCGTTAGGAACCAGAGCAGTAAATTGTCAAAGGAATTGCGGGCACCCACTTCGCGTAAATCTTGCGATCGACAATGTGGGCAGGAACGAGACAGCATAAGCCTTCTTTCGTTGCAGCGTGCCTAAGGAAAGAAGGATGGGCTGCCGGACTTCGGGCCTTCTGCCATTCGCGCGCAGACGAAGTGCTCGCGCAGTCCGAGTGTAACAGCATCACCCCGGATTTACGTTCCACTGTCGAATCACGCGGGTTTGGCGTTCGTAGCCGAGTACGCTGACCGTACCCGTATCGAGCGCCAGCAGGCTCCCGTTCGCGGGCGGCAGCCCTAACCAGCATGCGGCAAGAATGCGCAAGATGTGGCCGTGCGCGAACAATCCGATGTCACCCTTAGTGGCTGCCGTGACGCGCTGAATCACATTCGCGGCGCGAGCGCCGACTTGCTCCAGCGTTTCTCCGCCGACAATCGGCGAATCCCACACCGACCAATTCGGGATTTCCTTGCGAATGTCCGCCGTGGTCCGCCCCTCGTAGGCACCGTAGTCCCACTCAATCAGGTCGCTATCGATCTGACCTTCGTAGCCAGCCAGACGACAGGTTTCCCGCGCGCGTTGCAACGGACTGGTCCACACCGCCAGTTTGCGACCCTTCAGAAACCGCCCGAGCGTTTCGGCCTGCGCTACGCCACGTTCGGTCAACGCGATGTCGCTGCGCCCGGTATGTTGGCCGGAAAGCGACCATGCCGTCTCGCCGTGCCGAATCAGAAAAATATGCTGCGAGCCAGAACTCATTTGCCAGGCAGGGGCCAAATGATCACGTAGGAATACAACATCACGATCACGCCCAATAGCGAGGCCAGGAAGATGCTGTGCTTGAAGGTGAAGCGGAAGAGCTTGGCTTCGTCGGAGGACGCCATGCCCGTAGCCGCCGCAGCGACAGCGATCGATTGCAGCGAAATCATCTTACCCATGACGCCGCCAGCGGAGTTGGCCGCAGCCATCAATGTCGGATCCAGGCTGAGCGATTTCGCCGTCACCACCTGCAAATTGCCGAACAAGGCATTCGCTGAGGTATCGCTACCCGTGAGGAACACCGCCAGCCATCCCAGCATGGCGCTGAAGAACGGGAAGACTGCACCGGTAGCAGCAAAGGCGAGGCCCATGGTCGCCGTGGCTCCGCAGAAGTTCAGCAGGTAGGCGAGGCCCAGCACGCTGGCGATGGTCACCATCGACTTGAAGAGGTTCTTGCCGGTGTCCGTCAGAATGCCGATGTATTTTCCGAAGGGCAGGCCCAGGACCACCATGGAGCAGAGCGAGGCCATCAGGCAGGCTGTTCCGGAGGCGGCCAGAATGTCTAAGGTAAAGCGAGTCTGATCGGCAGGATAAGGACCCGGTGTCACGACTACCGGCGCCACCTGAATAATGTTTCCAGCAAGTCCGGGCCAGTCAAAGCTCGTAGTTGCGGAGACCAGGAACGCTCCCACCGCGTCCAAGCCGTTGGCGAAGAAATCGAACGACCCGCCACGGAACCATCCCTTGATAATCGCGTTGCGGCTCAAGCCGGACAGCAGCACGAAAAAAACCAGGAACAGATACGGAGACCAAGCCATGAAGATTTCGCCAGCCCGATGCTTCTTGGGGGCGGCCATCGGACGGCTATCAGCCAGAACGAAACTATCAGTAGGCTTCCACACCTTCAGCAAAGCGATTAGGGCGAACAGCGCCGCCAAGGCTCCCAGGATATCGGTGAGTTGCGGTCCTACGAAATTGGACACGAAGTATTGCGCGGCAGCAAAAGCGATACCGCAAACCGCGACCGCTGGGAGCACGCCGCTCAGACCCTTGACGCCACCCATCACCAGAATCAGATAGGCGGGCACGAAGACCGAAATCGGGGCGCAGATGCGGCCAACCCACGCGCTGAGTTCCAATTCATTCAGCCCCGTGATGCGCGCCAGCGTCACAACCGGGATGCCGATGGAGCCAAACGCAACCGGCGCGGTGTTCGCCAGCAGACAGATTCCAGCGGCATAAAACGGAGCGAACCCAAGGCCTGTGAGCATCGCCGCGGCGACAGCCACCGGCGTACCGAACCCGGCGGCACCTTCGATAAACGCGCCGAACGCGAAGGCAATCAACAGCGCCTGCAATCGGCGGTCATCGGTGAGGCCCCCGATGGAGTCCTTGATGATTTCAAACTTGCCGGTTTTTTCGCAAACCTTATAGAGCACGATGGCCCAGTAAACGATCCACCCGATGGGGAACAAGCCAAACATCGCGCCGTAGATCGTGGAATTGAGCATCAGCCCAAGAGGCATGCCATACATGAAGAGCGCCACCACGGCAGCTGCGCCCAGGCCGGACAGGGCGGAAACCCAGGCTGGCTTGCGTTTTACGCCAATTAGAAAGAGCAACACAAAAACGGGCAGAGAAGCCACGAGCGCAGAAAGCCACAGGCTATCGCCGAGCGGAGTGTAATTTTGGGGCCACATAAATGTACGATCCGCTATCTTAGCAGTACTTGAAGCCCAACGGTTGGCGCCAAGGGTGATATACTTTTTCGCTAACTGACCGCATCGCGGGGGCGATGCGGCGGCGAATGAGTTGGGGTGACTATGGGCGATTTAGTGGTGTTGCGGTTGTTGTTCATCTTGCTGGTGGGAAGCGCCGCCTATTTTCAGCGGCCGTTCTCGCTGGAAGGTCCTGCGGCAATCGCAGTTGGCGTGGTTTGCGGGCTAGCCATCGTGGCGTTTGAGCTTCGCGTGCGCGAAGCCAGCATGAAGCGGCTGATCGGCGCGGCGTTCGGCAGCGTCCTCGGAATTTTCGGCGCGTACCTGATCTCGCTGGTGCTCGAACTCGCTGCACCGCAGAACACGACGGTGCCATTTTTGCAGATCCTGCTGTTGGCATTTATGACCTACTGCGGACTGGTGGTCGGCGCGGCCAAGGGCGAAATGCTGAACTTGGCGGCGTTCGGCGGGTTGTTCGGCAATGAAGCGACCGGCAAGAATAGCTTCAAGATCCTGGACACCAGCGTCATTATCGCAGGCCGCATCGCGGACATCGCAGAAACCGGTTTCATCGAGGGGCCGATGGTAATCCCGCAGTTCGTCCTGCGCGAATTGCAGCAAGTGGCGGATTCCTCCGATGGCAGCAAACGCAACCGCGGTCGTCGCGGCCTCGATATTCTGCAGCGCATCCAAAAGATGCCGCAGCTCACCGTCCAGATCGTGGAAGACGACTTTCCCAACGTGCGCGAAGTGGACATGAAGTTGATTGAGCTGGCCAAGCTCTACAACTGCAAGATCATGACTAACGACTTCAACCTGAACAAGGTCGCCCAAGTCCGTGGCGTTGAGGTCTTGAACATCAACGAATTGGCGAACGCCCTAAAGCCGCTGGTGCTGCCCGGCGAAACGATGCGGGTGTTCATCCTCAAAGAAGGCAAGGAGCCCAGCCAGGGCGTCGCCTATCTGGATGACGGCACCATGGTGGTGGTCGACAACGCCCGCAAGCTAATTTCAAAAACCGTCGACGTCACCGTCACCAGCGTTCTGCAAACGACCGCCGGGAAGATGATCTTCGGCCGCTATGACGATCGCATGCAGGTGGTCCGCGAAGCCGCCGGCGCGTGACCGGCTTCACGGCGCTACAATCGTTAGTTCGTCATGAATGTCTCCGTAATCATCCCCGCCGCTGGCCTGGGCACGCGCATGGGGCGCGAAAAATCGGGCGTTAGCCGCAAGCAGTTTATGCTGCTCGACGGCGCTCCCATCCTGATTCACACGATCCGCAAGTTTCTGCGCTGTCCATCGGTGAACGAAATCGTCATTGCCCTACGCGCGGAGGACATGGATTGGGCTCGCGAGTTGGTCGCGGCCGAGAAAGCAACCAAGCCCGTCCGCTTCGTCGAAGGCGGCGACAGTCGGCAAGCCTCCGTGGAGAACGCGCTGGCAACGCTGGCTCCTGGCACCGAACTGGTCGCGGTACACGACGCAGTGCGGCCCTTCATCGACCCTGAGATCGTAGAAAAAGTCATCGCCGAGGCCGCGCAGTCCGGAGCAGCCATCGTCGGCATCGTGCCGGTCGATACCGTGAAGCAGCTGCACAAGAAGGACAAGGTCAAGTCCACCCTGCCCCGTGAGCACCTGGTCATGGCGCAAACTCCGCAGGTCTTCCGTTTTGATCTGCTCAAAGAAGCCTTCGCCAGCGCGCGCGCCGATCAGTTTACCGGCACCGACGAATCGAGCCTCGTGGAACGCCTGGAACGCATCGACGTCAGCGTGGTCCAAGGCAGCGATCGGAACATCAAAATCACCAAGCCCAACGACATGGAGCTGGCACACCTGTATCTTGCGCAGGAGCGGGCGTGACCGAGATCCGAACGGGCCTTGGTTGGGACACACATCGCTTAGCTTGGGGCCTGGATCTGATCCTGGGCGGCGTCCACGTCCCCAGCGATCGCGGCCAGCTCGGCCATTCCGATGCCGACGTGTTGTCCCACGCGATCACTGATGCGCTCCTGGGCGCAGCAGCGCTCGGCGACATCGGGATGCTGTTCCCCGACACCGACCCGCAATGGAAGGGCGCTAATAGCGCCGTGTTTCTTCTGGAAGCCGTCAAGCGAGTGCGCGCCGCCGGCTACACCATCCTGAACGTCGACTCCACGGTGATCCTGGAAAAGCCGAAACTGAAAGACTTCCGCCTGACGATACGCGAAGCTCTGGCGAAGACCATCGGCATCGAGCTCGACCGCGTCTCCGTCAAATTCAAAACCGCCGAGGGCGTGGGTCCAGTGGGCGAACTTCGCTCCTCCGAAGCCCAGGCAATCGTTACGATTTCAAAGTAACGCGCGCTCTCAGCGTGCCGCGTCGAGACTCTTCTCGACGCCTTCAACCCCGTTCTCGCTCACACAGGTATCGACACGAGTGTCGATACAGCACGCTAAAGCGTGCGCCACTTCGAGTCGCGAAAATCTCTGCCGAACGGCCATTGGTAGGGTTCGCTATGATGTACCAACGGACCGTTTCGTCCGCGCAATAAATTCGAGGGGGAATCTAGGTGATCATCGACATTCACGGCCACGTCAGCGCGCCGGATAAGCTCTACGTCTATAAAGCGAACATCCTGTCGCATCGTGGAGCGCATGGCCGGGGCGAGCCCGGAGCCACCGATGAAGATATCCACGCCGCGTTGAACGCGCCCACCTTTGGCGGCAGTTCGCACCTCGACCAACTGAAAGAAGTCGGCACCGACATCCAGGTCATCTCCCCGCGCCCTTACCAGATGATGCACAGCGAGCAGGCCAAGGTTGTGCAGTGGTATATCGAAGAGACTAATAAGATCATCGCTCGCCAGACCAAGCTCTATCCCAACACCTTCCGCGGCGTGTGCGGCCTTCCGCAGACCCCCGGTGTGAGCCCGAAAGAGTTTCTGCCGTATCTCGAAAAGATCGTGAAGGAAGACGGTTTCGTCGGCTGCCTGCTCAACCCCGATCCCAGCGAAGGCACCAGCCTGGAAACGCCGCCGCTGGGTGATCGTTTCTGGTATCCGCTATACGAAAAGCTGGTGGAACTCGACATTCCCGGCCACATTCACTCCGCTGGTTGCCGCTCAGAACGCCTGCCGTACTCTCTGCACTTCATCAATGAAGAGAGCATTGCGGTGCTATCACTGTTGAATTCCAACGTGTTCAAAGACTTCCCTACCCTGCGCATTGTTTGCTCGCATGGCGGCGGCGCGATCCCGTATCAGTGGGCGCGTTTTGAAGCCAGCGCGATTCGCCGCGGCATTCAGCGCTTCTCCGAACGCCTGCGTAACATCTACTACGACACGGTCCTGTACAACAAAGAATCGCTGCAATTGCTGATCAAGACCGTGGGAGCCGACCGTTGCATGTTCGGCACCGAACGGCCGGGCGTCGGCACCGTCAAGGACCCCCGCACCGGCCGCTGGCTGGACGAAACGCGCTACATCATTGAGGACTTCGAGTGGCTCAGCGATGCCGACAAGAAGCTCATTTTTGAAGACACCGCGAAACAAGTATTCAAGATCAAAGCCTAAGGAGTCCTCGTTATGACCTCCCGTCTGAAGTTTGTATTGATGATCGCGTCGTCGCTGGTGGCGTTTAGCTGCTCCAGCGCGCCTGAACCGGCCGCAGCCGTTCGTAAGATCGTCATCAACTACCCGAATAAGAGCGGGTCGCAGTGGCCTCTGTACATCGCCAAGGAAACTGGCGCGTACGCGAAGTACGGACTCGACGTGCAACTCGAATTCGTTGCATTCCCCGGCAACATCGCGGCACTCGTCAGCGGACAGAGCCAGATGGTCAACACCTCGCTCGAGCAGGACATGCAGGCAGCTTCGAAAGACGGCTCGATGTCGTTGATCGGGAGTTCGCTCAATCGCGGCACCTTCGCCCTCATCTCGAACAAGAGCATTACCAAGGTCGAGCAGCTCAAAGGCAAGAGGATCGCAGTCACGCAAATCGGCGACGCGCCTTACGGCTACGTCGTTTCGATTCTCGCCAAGGCCGGCCTGAAGGATCGCGACGTCGAATGGATCCCTGTCGGCGGCCCTGCAACCGGGCGAGCAGCCGCTCTAACCAGCGGGCGAGCCGACGCGACCATCCTCACAGCGCCTCTGTATTTCAAGCTTGAGGGCGAAGGCTACAACACGCTCGTGAATCTTGCCGAGCGCGACGACATCTTCGCGTCCACCGCCTATCTGGTGACGAAGAAAGACCTGCAACCGGACACCAAGCTCGCCGAAGCGCTGGTAAAGGCGCATGCCGAAGCCGTCAAGACCTTCTACGGCGACAAGGCAGCCGCGATCGCCGCGTACCGCAAGTACGATCCTGAAATCTCGCCCGAGGACGCCGACCGCACCTACGAACTCTACGCCAAGCCGCAAGCGTTCGAACGAGTTCCCTACGTCCTGAAGGGCGCGGTGGAGTCAGTGCTCGCGCAGCAGAACGATCCACAACTCGCCGAGCGCATGAAGTCTTACGACTGGAAGCAAGTCATCGACAACAGCATCGTCGACAAGCTGGTCAAAGAGAATTTCTTCGTACAGTTGTTTGGCGACAGCGTGAAGGCGGAGCAGGAACGAAAAGCAGCACTCGCATTCGGGAAGTAATTGGTCAGTGGCAGTAAAACTTCAGATCGAACATCTTACGAAACGCTATTGGATGGAACGTGATTCCAGCCAAGTGCTCGCCTTGAGCGATGTCTCGCTCGCAGTGAATGACGGCGAGTTTCTGGCCATCGTCGGCCCCAGCGGCTGCGGCAAAACCTCGCTCATGAACATCGTTGCCGGCCTGCTGCCGTATGAAGAAGGCACGGTTTCGATCGACGGCAAAAAGGTCCACGGCCCCGGCACCGATCGCGCTGTCGTTTTCCAACATTCGAGCCTCCTGCCTTGGCGCACCATTATCGGCAACATCCGCTACGGCATGGAGATGCAGAAGCGCTTCGACGAAGGCACCATGCAGCAGCGCGCCGACCATTTCCTGAAACTCGTCGGCCTAACGGGTTTCGACAAACATTTCCCCGGCGAACTTTCCGGTGGCATGCAGCAGCGTGTGAACCTCGCCCGCGCGCTCGCAGCCGATCCAGTCGTGCTCCTGATGGACGAACCCTTCGCCGCCCTCGATTCGCAAACGCGCGAATTCATGCAGGCCGAACTGCTCAAAATCTGGACGAAGGCGCAGAAAACGGTCGTCTTCATCACGCACCAAATCAATGAAGCCGTATTCCTGGCCGACCGTGTGGCCGTCATGAGTCCGCGACCGGGACGCTTGAAAGCCATCTTCGACATCCCCTTCGGTCGCCCGCGCAACCTTTCGTTGAAGCGCGACCCCAAGTTCCTGGAGATCGAAGACCAGATCTGGAAACTGATCGAAGAAGAGTCCGGCCAGATGGGCATGGTCGTGGAAGGGGCCGAGGTATGAGCGATCGCCAAGGCGCGCCCACGGGCCGACCCCATCAATCGTTCTATCAGCGCCACGAAGGCGCGATCCTGGGCGGAGGCTCGCTCGTTCTCCTCCTCAGCCTTTGGGAGGCCGCGTGGCAGGCGAAGATGATCTCTCCGCTGTTCTTTAGCGGACCTTCGGCCATCGCCAAACAAGCTGTCTACGCGTGGACGCAAGGCAACCTCAAGGGCGACCTTCTTTATAGCGGCACGAACTTCACACTCGGCTTCATCGGAGCGGCCATCGCCGGCGTCGTCATCGGCATTCTAGTCGGTTGGTATCGCCGTCTGCGCATGATCGCCGACCCGCTCTTGAATGCCCTCTATGCAACACCGCGCGTCGCCATGATTCCGCTGATCCTGATGTGGTTCGGCATCGGGATGTGGTCGAAAGTTTTCATCGTTTTCATCTCGGCGTTTTTCCCTGTACTGGTCAACACCGTCGGCGGCATGCGCGCGATTGATCGCGATCTGCTGCGCGCCGCGCGTGCTTTCTGCGCGTCCGACTGGCAGATTTTCAAGACCGTCGCGATCCCGGGTTCGGTGCCGTTCATCCTCACCGGATTGCGCCAGGGCGTCGCGCTCGGTCTGATCGGCGTCGTTGTCGGAGAGATGTTCGGCGGCAGCCAGGGCGTCGGCTTCATGGTCGCGTACGGCGGTCAGACCTTCGCCACAGACACACTTTTCGTCGGCGTCTTCATCATCGCCGCCGCGGGCATCGTCCTCACTTGGCTCGCAGAACGCTTGGAGCGCCGCTTCTCGCAGTGGCGGCCGGAGCGGTAGGAAAGGAATTTATGGCAGAACTCGTTTTAGGCATCGGGGCCGCGCATGGTCCGCTGCTATCCACTCCTCCAGAACAATGGGATCTTCGTGCGAAGGCCGACCGCGAGAACAAGTCGCACTGGTTCCGCGGCAAGTCCTACGACTACGAGGCGCTCCTGAAAGAACGCGCCCCCGGTTTCGCGAAAGAAGTCGAAATCGAAGTTCGCCGCGAACGCCACGCCCGCTGTCGCGCCGCGCTGGAAAAGTTAAACGCCAAATTTCAGGAAGTGAAGCCCGACGCGGTGGTTCTCCTGGGCAACGATCAACGTGAATTCTTCACTCCCGAACTCACGCCGTCGATCACCATTTATCGAGGCAAGGACATCATCAACGTCCAGCACCTGCACGAAGGTTCACCGGGCTTGAATGTCGCGGAGCCGGGCAACGCGCCCGAGCAGGGCGCTTCCTATCCGGGCGCGCCGGAACTTGCCGACCACATTCTGCAATCCTTGAACGGCAGCTTCGATCTCGCGCAGTCCGACACGACGCCGCAAAACGCGATCCGTCATGGGATTCCACACGCGTTCGGATTTTTCTATCACACGCTGCTGCAAGGCGATCCGCCACCCAGCGTGCCGGTGATTCTGAACGTTCACTTCGCGCATAACGTCCCCAAAACAGCGCGCATCCTGGACCTCGGTCGCGCGCTGCAAAAAGCGATCAAGAGCTTCACGGGCTACAAGCGAGTCGCCATCATGGCTTCGGGCGGACTTACACATTTCGTCGTCGACGAAGACCTCGACCGCAGGATCATCAAAGCCATGGAAACGGGCGATGAGAAGGATCTCACGGAAATACCAGAGAATGTTTTTAAGGTTGGCACCGCGGAAATCAAAAACTGGTTCGCCGTGATCGCCGCCATGAACGCGGAAGGCCGCAAGTATCACTCCGTCGACTACGTCCCCTGCTATCGCTCGGAAGCTGGCACCGGCAACGGGATGGGTTTCGGTTATTGGGAATAACACAATGACATACATCGATCGCCTGCAACGCATGGACTCCTGCGCCGTCTCAGACGCGCTCGACAAACTCGGACTCCCCGGCTCGGTCACCGGCATCGGCCGCGTCTCCACAGACCAGCGCATCGCCGGTCGCGTGCGCACCGTGAAAATGGGCACTGCCGAAGGCCGCAGCAACACTCGGCACCTTTGCTCCACTGCAATTGAAGCATCCGACCCCGGCGACGTCATCGTGTGTGAACAGCGAACCGGACTCGACGCGGCCTGCTGGGGTGGCAATCTGACCATCGGAGCACAAGCCCGTGGCGTCGCAGGAGCCATCATCGAAGGCCCCGCACGCGACATTGATGAAAGCCGCCAACTCGGCTTCCCCGTCTTCGCGCGCAACATCACAGGCCGCACCGCCCGTGGCCGCATCGTCGAAGTCGAAACCGGCACGCCGATCCAGGTGGGCGAGGTCACCGTCCATCCTGGCGACTACGTGATCGCCGACGCAAGCTCCGTCGTATTCATTGCCCAAGCGGAAATCGAGCGCGTGCTCGAAGCCGCGGAAGCCATCTGGCAGAAGGAATCGCTCATGGCACAGGCCCTGCGCGAAGGTACCCCGATCAGCCAGGTGATGGGCACCAATTACGAACACATGTTGAAAAGGTAGGCTCCTATGTCCACAGATTCCAACGTAGAGCGCGCCTCGCGCCTCGATACCACTGCCATCAGCGACGCCCTGGACCGCCTCGGTATCGCCGGCCAATGCCTCGGCATCAAGCCGCTGAATCACAAATTCCGCCTGGCCGGTCGAGCCTTCACGATTCTCTACGGCCCGTCCGCTTCACCCTCAGGCACGGTCGGCGATTATATTGACGACGTGGAACCGGGCGGGATCGTCGTGCTCGATAACGGCGGCCGCGAAAACGCCACTGTGTGGGGCGACATCCTCACGTGGGTTGCGCACGAACGCCGCATCGGCGGGACCGTCATTGATGGTGCATGCCGCGACACGCATCTCGCCTACGAACTTAACTACCCCATGTTCAGCCGCAGCTACTCGATGCGCACGGGCAAGGATCGCGTGCAAGTCGAAGCCATGGGCGGACCAGTCAACATCGGCGATGCGCGCTGCTGTGCCGGGGACATTATGCGCGGCGATGCCGACGGTGTCATCGTGATCCCGAAAGCCCACGAAAACGCGGTCCTGGACGCGGCCGAACAAATCGACACGGTCGAGAACGAAATCCGAAGGGCCGTGCAGTCCGGCATGACCCTCCGCCAGGCCCGCGAAAAGCACGGCTATCATTCGCTACAGACCCGCGACAAGTAAGTCCGTCATGATGGATCAGGACGACAGCAGCGAAAAACTTCCACCGCTGCGCGAAGCGCGCGAAATCGCCAGTCGCTGCTTAGTCTTATACGCCGTATGCGCAGCGGGGCACAAGCAGTCCCGCTCCTTATTGCGGGAGTGGCTGCAAAGGGAGAGACTCTGGACGCACGCAAGCCCGGAGGAGAGAGCTTTGTTCGAAGCATCCGAACTCTCGGACCGGGACGGCATACAAGCCACTTGGCGAATCGAAGCAGTCGTGCCTCTGCTATGGGCGTTAGGGCACCTGAGAGACCTACCGAGACCGACGGCCTTGTGCGACGTGCCCGCAATCCAAGCCCTTCTTCCCACCATCGGGGCGGCAACGGGCGGATTTGTAGAAGCAGCGCAACTTCGCAGTGAAGTCGAGATTTGGGAAGGCCTGGAAGCTACCTACCAGGCTCATTGGCAAGTGAACGACGCTCGATATCACGGCAAACAGATTCCAGGTGGCTTGAATCCGGGTGCGATTCGAGAGCGGCATCTGGGCCTGAATTGGTTGACGGGCAACGTGGAGTGGGACGAGGTCACCACTGACACTTAACGCCACCTGACGAGCGGCTTCACCAGCAGGGCCTGTTGCAGCCGCTGCAAATATTCTTCGCGCGGAATCGCCTTAGCACCCAGCATCTCCGTCACCGGCGTCACTACCTGTGTATCGAACAGCACAAAACCCCAGGCCGCTAGTTGCTGCTGCAACAACACCAGAGCGATCTTCGACGCGTTGCTCTCGCGATGGAACATACTCTCGCCCGCGAACAACCCGCCGACCGCCACGCCGTAAATCCCCGCCGCCAACTCCTCGCCGCGCCACAACTCAATCGAGTGCGCGATCCCCGCGCGATGCAGTGCCGTGTATGCCTCTAAAAATTCCTCGCTAATCCAGCTCGAATCTTCATCCCGTGGCGCCGTCGCACAAGCCTCCATCACCGCCTCGAAAGCAGCATCGAACGTGACGCGATACGGATGCTTGCGAACTTGCGCCTGTAATCTCCGGGGAACATGAATCGCGGCTAGGTCGAAAATCGCGCGCGGATCGGGCGACCACCACGTAATCGGATCGGCAGTCCATGGAAAAATTCCATGCGTGTACGCCTCCACCAGTCGCGTGACGCTCATTTCCCCGTCCACCGCCACCAAGTCATCCACAGCCGTTCGAGGATCCGGCAAAGGCCGCCCGTCGTCGAGGGAAGGCACGTCATCGTCAAACGGGCGCATGGCACAAGGATAGCGTTCGACGTACCATGGTGGCTGTTAGCGCATGAATTTTCTTCTCACACTCTTGCTCCTCGCCGCACCGTATTGGGAAGTGAAATCCGCTGCCGACTGGAGCGATGTTGAAATCTCTCAACTCCTGGCGGATTCCCCCTGGGCACAAAAGATGGTGACCTCGGATAACAAGGGCAACTTCCCTCCCGCGCAGGTCTACATCGCCAGCGCACGACCCATCCAGCTTGCCGAACAAGAACGCACCCGTCGCGGCAAGGGCAAGTCGGATGTCATCGAAGAGTCCGCCCTATGGATGGAGGACAACGCCGGCACGCACATCATCCTCGCCATCCGTGTCACCAACATCACGCCGTACTCGGAGTCGAAGGAGTTGGCCGCGCTGAAAAGCTCCGCCATGAGGATCGGCCGCCTGAAATTGGCCCCGACCAGCTATTTCCCGCCGTCCGCCCGCGATCCCTACCTCCGAATCGCGTTTCCCCGCCAAGTTCAGCTCAGCGACAAAAAGGTCCAGTTCGACCTTTATATCCCTGGCCTCGCCGGACCCTTCCGGCTGGCTGAATTCCCTCTGGACCCCATGGTGGTGGCCGGAAAATTGGAACTCTGACCTGGACCCCTTCGTTTGCTATACTAGATTCTGATCTAACGATAAAAGTTGCGCCGCCGCTATTGGCGCACTACGAAAGCCACTCGCAATGCCAAAACGTACTTTTCAACCGAACAACCGCAAGCGCGCCAAAACACACGGGTTCCGTGAACGCATGGATAGCGCCAATGGCCGCGCCGTACTCGCTCGCCGCCGCGCCAAAGGCCGCCACAAGCTGACTGTCAGCGACGAAAGAGCCATACGCCTGGCCTAGGTAGCACCGGTCCGCGCCTGTTTCCGAAGTCCGTCCGCGTGCTGCGTACCGCCGAATTTCGCAAAATCTATGACAACGGCGTTCGCTTTTCAACCCCTCTGTTCGCCGCCTTCGTTTTGGCAACTGAGGCAGGTTCCGGCGCACGCTTGGGCCTCACGGTCCCGCGCGCCATTGGCGGAGCCGTTGTTCGTAACCGCATCAAACGCCGGTTGCGAGAGATTTTTCGGCTCCGACGAGCAGCCTTTGGCGATCGCGACATCGTTCTTAACCCCAGAAAATCGCTGCTCACCGCCTCCGGTGCCGATATCGAGCGAGCCTTGGGCAAAGTGATGGAGCGCTCCAAATGAAGGCGTTCGCTCTCACGTCTCTCCGTTTTTACAAGCGTTGGCTCTCACCGATGCTGCCTAGCGCCTGCCGCTTTCACCCCACCTGCTCCGAGTACATGATGGACGCGATTTCCGCGCACGGCGTACTGCGCGGCATCTGGCTGGGGATTCGCCGCATTGGCCGCTGTCACCCATTTCATGAAGGAGGCTTTGATCCGGTCCGTTAAACGGTCGGGTTTATAGCACTATGTTGGATAAGCTTTCGATGGAAGTGCGGATGCTGATCGCGATGCTGCTCGTCGGCATCGTGTTCGCCGTCAGCCAGTATTTCATGCCTCCCACGCCCGAACCGGCGGCGCAACAGACGGTCGCGGATCAGAATAAGGCCGCCAAAGCAGCACAGGCGGCTCCCGCAGCGGCAACTGCTCCGGTCACCGGCGCGGCCCCGACGCCTGCTGAGGTTCCCGGAGCCGTTCAGGCCGCCAACAGCGAAGACTTCGCCATCGATACCGACCTGTTCAAGGTCAATTTTTCCAATCGCGGCGCGGTTATTCGCAATTGGGTGCTGAAGGCGTATAAGGACGGCAAAGGCCAGCCGCTGGAACTCGTCAATCAGCGCGCCCTAAAGCAGACCGGCAACAAAGCGGTTCCCCCGCCCTTCGCACTCGCGTTTAAAAGCGTCCCCTCCAATGACCCCAATGACGACCTCTATCGCGTAACGCGCAGCGGCGACGGTCTGGGCGTCACCTTCGACTACTCCGACGGGCGCATCACGTCAAAAAAAACCTTCCAGTTCAGCAAGGATTCCTACCTCGTCAAAGTTAGCTCTCAGGTCACCGAGAACGGCGTTCTCATCCCGCATTCACTGGTCTGGCGCGGCGGTTTCGGTGATTCCACGGGCACCAATCCCACCGCCGACGCGAGGACGCTGTTTTACGACGAAGCCAATAAGAGCCTGGAAAAGAAAGCTGCCTCGGACGCCAAAGACGCTCCCGTTTCCGTCAGCGGCACCTACGCATTCGCCGGACTCGAAGACAAGTATTTCGCAGGTGTGGCGCTCTTAGGCACCGCCGGCAACCTGGAATTGACCACCTATTCCGACAACGTCCCCACCGAAGCCGGCAAGGACGAAGCGCACGTCGGTGCCGCCGTCGGTGGCAGCGGTAACAACGCATTCCAGATCTACGCCGGTCCCAAAGACATCGATCTTCTGGAAAAGGTCGACCCGCGGCTTCCCCAAGTCATCGATTGGGGCTGGTTCTTCTTCATCGCCAAGCCCCTGTTCTACGCCCTGCAGTGGACCTCGAACAGCCTGACCCACAACTACGGTTGGGCGATCATTCTGATGACGATTGTCATCAATACCATCCTGTTCCCGCTGCGACTCTCCAGCATGAAGTCTTCGAAGAAGATGCAGGCCATCCAGCCGCTGGTGAAGAAGATCAACGAAAAGTATCAGGGTCTGTCCATGAACGACCCCAAGAAGGCCGATCAGAATACGGAGCTAATGGCTCTCTATAAGGCCCACGACATCAACCCCGTCGGCGGCTGCCTGCCGATGCTCTTCCAGATTCCCTTTTTCTACGCCCTCTATAAAGTCCTCAGCCTCGCCATCGAAATGCGCGGAGCCGAATGGTTATGGGTCGCGAATCTGGCGGAGCCGGAAACCCTGGCCATCCGCATCCTACCCTTGCTCCTGGTCGTGACTCAATTCCTGTCGCAGAAGATGACTCCGCAGCCCGGCATGGAGCCGTCCCAGCAGAAGATCATGATGTTTATGCCGCTGATGTTCGGGTACATGTTCTGGTACGCCTCAGCAGGGCTTGTATTATACTGGTTGACCAGTAACGTGGTTAGCATCGCTCAGCAGTGGCTTCTCAATCGGAATACCCCGGCGCCTGCGTTGGCCGTCGTGGTTCCACCTAAAAAGAAGAAATAGGAAAAATAACGGTGGCAGAAAAGAAGTATTCCAAAGCAGACGCCGAAGCCCGCATCGAAGAATTCCTGGACATGCTCCTGGATGATGCCGACTTCGACTTGACCTACGACATTACCGGCGGCGAGGGCCTCCACCCGGACTTCGAGAATCCCGATTACATGGTTCGGTTCGAGGGACCCGATGTGGAAATCCTTCTCGACAACAAAGCCGAAGTCCTGCTCGCACTGGAACAGTTGACCATGGAAGCGCTGGGCATGGCTCCGGAAGAGCACTCCCGACTGTGCTTCGATGCCAATGACCATCGCGTTCTGCGCGTCCAGGAACTCCGTATGAGCGCCGAAGCCGCAGCCGAGCGCGTCAAGAAAACGCGCCAGCCGTTCCACTTTAGCCCGATGAACAGCCGCGAGCGTCGCATTCTGCATCTGGCGATGCGCGATGAGACCGACGTCCGCAGCGAAAGCGTCGGCGAAGGTCCGATCCGCCAGGTGGTGATCGTTCCCAAGGAATTGACCGTGATGCCCGAGGCGGTTCGCCCGCCCCGTCCGCGTCCGGAAGATGATAGCGCCGGTCGTGGCCCTGGCGGCGATCGTGGCCGTCCGCGCTTCGGCGGTGGTGGTGGCGGTGCACGCGGCGGTGATCGTCGTGGCGGCCCCGGCGGCGGACGTGGTGGCCCGCGTGGTGGCGGTGGTGGTGGCCGCGATCGCGGTCCGCGCCGTTAGAGCACAGAGCCGCGACCGTCAGGAAGCGGACAGACGGAGCACCCCCCGTGCAAGTCGGCGATACCATAGCAGCCATTTCTACCCCGCCCGGTCGCGGCGGCATCGGCATTGTGAGAATCTCAGGCCCTGAAGCACGCACCATCGCTTCAGGCCTTTTGCATTTCCAACAGCGCCAACCCTGGATCCCGTGGGCCGCGACCTTGGCCGACCTGCTCGATCACGGCGGCGTGGTCGTGGATCAAGTGGTCGTCACCTATTACGCCTCACCCCGATCCTACACTGCCGAAGACGTCGTAGAAATCGCGTGCCACGGATCACCAGTAATCCTGCGCCACGCTTTGGATCGTCTCTGCCGCGCCGGCGCTCGACTAGCGGAACCCGGAGAATTCACGCTGCGCGCGTACCTCAACGGGCGCATCGACCTCCCACAAGCCGAAGCCATCCGCGACCTGATTGATTCGACGACTCTTTACCAAGCTCGCATTGCCGCTCAGCAGGCCGAAGGCTCTGTATCGCGCAAACTGAAGCCGCTGAAGAGCCAGATGCTGGAACTGATCGCATTGCTCGAAGCCGGCATCGACTTCGCAGAGGACGACATCAGCGTTGCGCCAACTCAGGAGATCGTCCGCCGCTTGAACCCGATCATCGCGGGCGTATCTTCTTTAGCCGCGAGCTTCGCCTATGGCAAATTGGTCCACGACGGCTTCACCCTAGCCATCGTGGGACGCCCCAACGTCGGCAAGAGCAGCCTCTTCAATCGGCTGCTCGAACAGGACCGAGCCATCGTGACTCCCATCGCCGGAACCACACGCGATGTCGTCTCCGAGTCCGCCGCACTCGACGGCATCCCCGTTCGCCTGCTCGACACGGCGGGAATTCGCGAGGGTCAGGACGTGGTCGAATCGCTAGGCATCGAGCGTAGCTACCAAGCGATGGTCGACGCCGATCTCACCATCGTCGTGCTCGACGCGTCCGCCGACGTCACGCCCGAAGATCAAGCGCTCCTGAGCAAAGCCGAATCGCACGGCAAGTTTCTGTTGGTCGCGAACAAATCCGATCTCGCCAGCCATCCCGCCGCGCTGAACGTCTCCGCGCTCACCGGCGAAGGCATCGACGAGTTACGCCAAGCCATCCTTCGCGCCATTACGCCCGAAGGTCGCATGGAGCAAGACGGCGGCCTCATTACCAGCCTGCGCCAGGAACAGCTCTTGCGCGAATCGGGTGAAGCTCTCACACAAGCCCGCACCGCCGCCGAGTTAGGCATCCCGCATGAGATGCTCCTGCTCGACCTCTACGCCGCCCTCGCGCCCATCGACGCGATCACGGGAGCAACCACCGCGGACGACATCCTGAACCGCATCTTCTCGACGTTCTGCATCGGCAAATAGCTACGGCTTGCCGACTCGAATGCTCACCATATCGGTGAATCCCTCAATCGTCTGCACTGCCAAACTCTGCGCGCCAGGCGCAAGATTCGTGGGAATCCTCACATTCAACTGATAAAGGCTCGCGAGCAGCGGCGTGAGTCCATTAAAGAAGATCTGGGCATTTTGCCCGCCAATAGTCACGGCCGTGGGAGCATTCACCACAGCAAACGGCGTCGTTCCCGGAGCCGCAGCCCCATCGGCAACCGACGGCGTCACCCCACCCATTCCCGAAAGAAACACCTGCACAATCTCCCCCGGAAGCGCCGGACTATCGGCATTCACCACCGAATAATTCGCGTGCAGCACAGCTCCGTCGCCTAGCCCGTTCTGCGTCAAGCTGAAGATCCCCGGAGCGGTCGCAGCCATCGGTACTTCCACGGTATTGGAGGCCACTCCGTTCGAAGTAACAATGATCGTCGCCGTATTTCCCGTGGACGAATACGGAACCACAAGACTGATCTGGGTTGGAGACACCAAATAAATCGGAGCGGTCTTGCCATTCACCGTGGCGCTCACATTCCCCAGCGTCGCTGGAAAAGGAAACGTCTTTGCGTTGGTGGTCTGCGTACTCAAGCCGGTTCCGAATAACGTCACGAAACCACCGGGAGACACAGGGTATCCGAGCGCAAAACTCGCTCCATTCAAAACTCGTTGCGGATCGATAAACACGCCCGCACCGGATTGCGCGGGCATACGGACTCCAAAGGAAAGCTCGTAGCTATTCGAATCGACCACGTCAACGCCGCTGGTCGAAAATAGAATGCTGTTGGCGCTGACATTCACCCGTCCCGGCGTCGATGTGAACGGCCCGGACCCGTCTGCTCCCAGCGCGTACGTCGCGACGGTGGAGGCATCGAACAATCCATCCGACTGGCGCGTGCGCCGCCCAAACACGGCGCCCACGGAAGTCGCGTTAATGGCCGCCGCGTTGGAGGCGAAACGCGACCGGTCCGCATCGAAGCGCAATCCGGCACTGTAGTAGAAGCCACTCCAACTAGCATTCGTCGCACCGCTGACCGACGCTTTGATGCCGACCATCATGCCGTGCGAACCCGCCGTCTGCGAACCCCCAATAAAGTAATTCCCGTCTTGCGAGACGAATATATTCTTCGGGCCCAGGATCAGTTGCGAGGTTTCGTTGAGTCCAGCCCCCGTCGGGAAATTCAAGATGCCCGTCGCGTCCGGCGAGACCAGATAAGTGATGGGAGAAATCGTCTGCGTGGTAAGCCGATTCCCCAGATTGCGAGCCTGGCCCGTGACCGCAGACTCCGCCACGCCGCCCGCCCCGTTGGCAGTGATCTTGAAATTGGTGTTGCGGATGTTGGTAGTCCCGCCGCCGGGGAACTCCAGGCTCGAAACATAGTAGGGTCCGTTGAGCACAGAATTCGATAGGCTCGCCGTCGAGATCGGGATCGCGATGAAGAGGTCAAAAATCGTTGGCCCAGTTTCTGTGGACGCACCCACAAGTGCCCCCGTTCCCAGGCGCGCGTTCACCGACGCCGCGCCGAACAGAGAGCCCGTGAGAGTTGTCACACCCCCCGGTTTCACTGCGTAAGTTCCCGAGCCCGAAATCGCCACGGGAGCAGCCGTCTTCACCAGTTGCTGGCCCAGGAAGGTAAATCCTCCCTTGCCATCGAAGTTCAGGCTCCCCGCGCTGGTGCGCGTGTCGGCGACTCCGCTACCACCATCTGTGACCACGGTCAGGTGGCGAAAGTAGTAGCCTCCCGTGAGCGATGTATTGTTCGAAACCTGTGCGAGCGCGAACGCCGCCATTGCCGCCAACAGCACGGCTAGCCTGGAAACTCGTAGTGACATGTTACCCCGTTACTCCGAGTCTAACCCCGTCCGGACCTCAGAGTCGCGGTCCCAGGCTTTTCGCTGCCCGACCGTAAGGTGAACAAACCCTAATCCCGTGCTAAACTGACAAGAGTAGCCCACCAGAAGTGCTCCCGGCCAGGTAGCTCAGTGGTAGAGCGCGGCCCTGAAAAGGCCGGCGTCGGCGGTTCAATCCCGTCCCTGGCCACCATTTTCAACAACTTACGGAGCACGAAAACCGAGGATGGTTGCAATTGGTTGCACTTCCCGACCATTCTGCAACCACTTTTCCTACCCAAAACATGCATCCATCACTGCACTCCTGCTGGCCGCTGTACAAACGCTGTCAGCCGACCCACCGCACGCCGCTGCGATTCAGGCACCACCTGTTGGTAGATGTCCTGCGTCGTCGACGCCCGGCTGTGCCGCAGGATTCCCTGCGCGTCCTTCACATCGACGCCGGCTTGCTGAAGCCAAGTAGCGCATGAGCGCCTTAGCACCTGCCAGTTAACCCAGCCAATGCCGAGCTTCCTGGCTGCCGGTTTGATGTGTCGCGAGAGAACCGTGTTATCTGCCATCGGTCCACCCGTTTTCACAGATTGAAACACCAGGTCCTCGGGATTATGGGACTTCACGACGCGGTAACGTCGATTCGCCAATCCAGCGCGTACAACCACCTCTTTGAGCTTGAGCGCATGAATCCGTTGGATCACATGCTCATCCACTGAGATCGTTGCCTTGCTGGAATTCGACTTTGGTTCATCCCAGTCCCCGCGGCTGTAGCGTTCCTCAACGGTAATTGAGTTGACGCCCACGTTCCGCCACCGCAAGCCAGCCAATTCGCTGACCCGCAGCGCCGTGAACCCTGCCACGTAAACCATCGTGGCGTAGGGTTCTTCGAGCACCTCCACCAGCGCGTTAAATTCGGCAATGCGCAAGAAGGGCTTCGCTTTGTTAGTCCGCCGCTTCTTCAACCGAATCTTCTCTGCTGGATTCGTATTGAGCCGGCCATAATCTACAGCCGTTCTCAACAGCGCCGAAAGCACGTCCTTGATCTTGTCGAGGCTCTCCGCCGACAGGTTCCCTCGCTGCAGCCGGGCAAAATAGCTTTGCGCCCGCTCCAACGTGATCTCCCGCAGCATCAAGCCACCGAACTCAGGCTTTAGGTGCACTTTCAAAACGCTCTTGCTCCGCCTCTGGGTGTTCTTTCCGAGAGTTGACAACACATCATCTTCGTAAATCTTGACGAAGTCTTGAAACAAAATCGCCCCCCCGATTCCGGTCGCGGGGTGATTGATCGCAACGAGGTAGTCGTCGCGTAATCGCTCCACCTCAGCCTTGGTAAGACTGGCCGGTCCCAGAGGGATTCGTTTTACTGTTCGAGTTCTTCGCCCATTTTCGATTTCATCCTCACGAACGAGAATGACCCACTGATTGCCTCGCTTTTTCGGCGAGGGCTTTTGATAACGCCTACGAGCCATCGATACATAGCCGCCTCCATCCGGCGATGGCTCGCTCGGGATCTGCTCGACTGGCAGCGTATCACAGTCGGGATGGAAGGGGCTTTTCACGAGCAGCCCCAGTGTGCCCGTTTACTGGAACTTACTATAGAGGTACGAGGCCGATTTCAAAGGAGACTCATGCCCCCATCTGATCCCGAGCTAATCGGCTTTCTCTTCTCTACCGTCGCCCGGAAGCTCCCGCCGTTTCCCTTCGGCAAAGGAGCCGCAGTAGCCCGTTACTTGGACAATCTGGTCTACGAGACACCTGCGGGCAAAGACCTGGAACGCTTACTCTCGCTGTCGAAGGTCGTGTGGGGCCGGGTATTTCAGTTCGCGCGGTTCCGAGCAGCGGAGAAGAGTGGCGTGATTGAACTGCTGCAAGAGTTCGCATCCTCCCATCTGGCTGATTGGGAGGTCGGGGCTGCAGTCAAGACCGTGCGCGCTGCTAAGCCGCCCAAAGAACGGCCGCATCCTCGGGTATTGCTTGGACCCACGATGGCGATCACCCAAGCCAAGCGTCCAGCACGCCTGAGTGACGATCTAACCGAGAGAATCTACGCCGCCTATTCCGTACTGCGTGCTTCAGGCACCGCTAACGCGCGGACGATCGTCGCGAAAGCTCTGAATCAACACGGTTTTCGAACACGATCTCGGAACTCGGACAACCAGTGGACGGGATACGAAGTCGGGGAGCGTCTCGCTCAATACGAAAAACTCGCCGTCAAGGTTGGTAAAACCCGCGGCGAACTACAACGCGGCCTGATCGAGAAATGGACCGGTCAGTTCCACTTAACTCGGTACGACCAGACCAGCTCGCAGAAGAGTGCTTTTTGACCATTTCCCTAAAACAGTTCCTCACACAGTAAGTTACTCATTCTAAGCTGGAAAAGTGCGTCCCTCCGAGCTACTCGAGAAAGTAATATACCATACGATCTTATTGCGTTCGCCACGAATGTCGATTTTGAGCATCTGCGGCATTTGTATCAGGCCGGTGGTGCAAATTAATAATCATGGCATCTGGGAGGCCAGCCGCACCCCTTGGCTCAAGATTCACCACGATTCTTGTCGGAGGCTAGTGGCGCAAAAAGAGATGGCTGGACGTCCAGCTTGGGAAATTACCCGTCGGTTGTAAATAAAAGACTTATGCGTCTTCGGTGTTGATTACTTTGACATGCCTCGCTTTTCTCAACCATTCATAACTGAGGATTCCAGCACGGCCGCGAACTCGTTGGGCGTGCGGTAAACCTGACATCGTCTTCCCGTCGCGAAAGAAGGTCATTTTCGTGCACGGATGTTTTTGGCACCAGCATACTGGATGCGGCGACGGGCGAATGCCCGGTTCCCGCCTCGACTACTGGAGGCCGAAACTTGACCGTAATGTCGAGCGTGATGCCAACCATCAACTAGCCCTTAGTTGTATTGGCTGGCGTTCCCTCGTCATCTGGGAGTGTGAAATGGGGAAGGTTGAAGTTTTACGTAAGCGAATAGAGAAATTTCTGACGTGATGCGAGCCCATGGGGGAAAGTGTCTATTCCCCAAGTCTAGGAACTGTCTACCCTGTCGACTTCCTGCCAGCGTATCTCCCTCGAAGTCGTACGTCTGTAAACCATTGAAGGTACAGTATATAAGGCCTTGCAGGAATCGGTGGGCAATGGGATGGGAGTCCCGATCAAAAAAAGTTAATTTCCCTTTCCGGTTTTTCCTACGGAGTTCCATTAAGGAACTAGGTCAACCGTCATGACGCCGGCAGACCATTGCGTAGCGCAAGGAGTGACATGGCCCGACCCCTTACCAAGAAGAAAGAGAACGGATCGCTGTATGTGCGTCCGCCGGATATCGAAGCGGCCATCGACCAGGCCGTGTCCGAAGATTTAAGTACCATTGTTCGACGCTCCGTTCTTTGTCAGCGCAACACGCCTGGATTTGTCCCGTTGGAGTGCCTCGTATTTCTCATCCGTGACGCGCGGCGGAGAGGGGAGGAAGGTGCCATGAACGCTTTGATGCCGCGACTGCTAGCTCGTTGCGAAGCGATTCTGAAGAATAAAATTCCCCAAGACTGTGTCCCCAGCACTGAGGATCTGCGTGCAGAACTTCTTGGGGAATTTAGCGTACTGTTCGCTGAAGATGATGATTCAGATACTAATCAGCTCGATTTCTTCGAATGCAGGTTCTCGTCTGCTTTCTTCACATTTCGCCTCCCTTTCATTAAGCGTGAGCGCAAGAGGATCGCACCGCTAATCTATACGTCGGGCGCAGAAGAGCCATCTGATGGCCAAGTTGATGAAGAATTCCACGCCACAATGTCGAAAGCGTGTCGTCAACCACCGAGTCAGATAGACGATGTTTTTCGGGGATCACTTCTTAGAGCCATCAATGCTCTGCCCCCAGATGAATGTAAAGCCGTTACTCTTCGCTACATCTACGGGTTTTCGGAAGAGTCTACTGACCCGGCAGAGATCACTGCCGCTTCGCTCTGCGGTGTGACGGGTCGCACCATCCGCAACCGTCTTCAACGCGGAATCGCCACGCTTTCAAAACAGTTCACAAAAGAAGGAAAGGGGAGCACAGCCCATGAATCACAATAAGACCAGCGCAATGTCCACCGACTTACTCTACGAATTTTCACTGGCTAAGGAGTTACCGGATGCGGACTTACTTGAGGATTTCGTCAGGCGTTATCCCGAGCACGCGGGAGCCTTAACAGATTTCGCGATAGACATCGTCCTTGATGCAGCTCAAGGCGAGAAGGAGGGCGCGGAAGAGAACATTGGTTCTTCAACCAGTCCCGCTGTCTCGCGCGCGATGAGTCAATTTCAGAACCGTCGCTTCGCCGTTCAGCGAGAGCGTGGGGACACTGCCGCTGAGCAACCAGCCGACGCGGGTGTAACAGAGCAACTGTTCGCGGATTTGGATCGAGGTCAATTTCGTTCGCTGGCGGATCGGCTCCATAGCAATACGGTGTTCGTAGGTATGTTGCGAGACCGGGAAATCGACCCGGCAACGATGAGTCCCGGTTTTCAACGATTCGTAGCCGATGAGATGAAGGCGCCGCTGTCATTGGTAGCAGCGCACTTCGCTGCTGACGCGCAGATTCAGCGAGGGCAGTTTTATAAGTCCGAGGATAAGCCCCGTGCAATGACGAAATTAGGCTTCGAGGAGGCGGTTCGCACTTCGGGCTTGACAGAAGAGCAGCAACATTTCCTTCTAAGTCTGTAACGAGGCACCATGGAACCTTTTGAGCCAATTCGCAAAGCCGCAGCGGAACTTCACGAAGCCGCTACGTTAGTTGGTGCCAATCCGTTTGATCCGCTTGGTCTCATTGAGGCCATGGCGAAGCAGCTGGATCTCAATTTGGTTTGGCTCTCCAAAGGGCATCCGGCACTGAAGGGCGCACGGGCTCTCTTTGACCACCAGAGCGGGACAGTCATCTGCGAAACGGCTGGTGACCCCGGGGAACGTGCACAGCTAGCCGCCCATGAAATTGGCCATTCCTGCGTTCACACCTCATCCTGGTCTTGCCGTGAAGAAGATATCGACGCTTCTCGCTCAACTGAAGCAGCTCCTGTAGGCCTTCAGAAGGTTGAAGACTACGGTGCCCACGAGCGCCGCGAACTCCAAGCAAATGTCTTTGCACGCGAATGTCTTTTTCCTCGCGCGCTGGCGAGCCGTCTTCATCTAGAGGATGGTCTTTCTGCTATTTCCATCGCATCGAAGACAGGCCTGCCAAAGAACTTGGTCCGCCAGCAACTCTTCGATGCCATACTCCTGCCACCACCCCCAGACGTTGCCAGTGCGTCGTCCCGAATTGCTTCCGAAGACCCCTCGCAGGATAGAGCGGCGGCTCACCGGAACTCTCCATTTCAACTGCAGGCAGGGCCAGGCACAGGGAAGACACGAACACTTGAGAAGCGGGTTAAGTCGCTGCTTGACGAAGGGGTCGATCCAGCCGCGATCCTTATCCTCACATTTTCCAATCGTGCCGCCGGAGAACTTGCGGATCGTTTGAACGCGAGTATTCCCGCCGTTGCCCCTCGAATTTGGATCGGCACGTTCCACGCCTTTGGTCTGGATCTTGTGCGCCGACATCACGATCTACTGGCACTTTCTCCCGATCCTGCGTTGTTTGACCGGAGCGACGCTATTGAAGTTCTGGAGGAGATTCTTCCTACGTTGCCGATTGTCCATTACCGCAACCTCTGGGACCCGGCGATGGTCCTGCGCGAAATAGTGGCCGCCATTTCCCGCGCTAAGGACGAATTAGTCGATCACGAAGGCTATCGTCAACTCGCCCAAGCCATGCTGACAGCGGCGAAGGATGACGCTTCCCGCATCGCTGCCGAAAAGTGCTTAGAGGTCGCTCACGTTTACAAGCTCTACCAAGATGCAATTCGTAGCAGGGGCGCAGTGGATTTTGGGGATCTCATTATGCGGCCGACGTTGCTCTTGGAGGAGAATCCGCATCTACAAGCAGCCCTGCAATTGCGGCATCGTCACGTATTGGTGGACGAGTACCAAGATGTGAACCGGGCGAGCGGCAGATTGCTAAAAGCTATTTCTGGTGACGGAAGGCGGCTTTGGGTGGTGGGGGACTCGCGGCAATCAATCTATCGCTTCCGTGGTGCGTCTTCCACTAACATGGGGGCGTTCAAGCAGGACTATGAGGGCGCGATTTCGGACCAACTCTTGGTGAACTACCGATCAACCCAGCAGGTCGTAGATCTTCTAATAGGTATTGCCCCACGCATGGGAGCTTCTGGCGGAATGATGCGCCTCGATTTCACATCTGATCGTGGGCCGGGACCGACTGGAGCCGAAGTCCGGCGCTACAACACTCTCGACGATGAGGCCGAGGGAGTTGCTGCAAGTGTTCTGGCGCTGCGAAACTCAGGCGTAGCTTTCCGTGACCAAGCGGTGCTTTGCCGGTCGAACAAGCGCTTGAACGAAATCGCGGAGGCGCTGGAAGTGCGCGGCATACCGGTACTTCATCTCGGAAGTTTGTTCGAGCGTGACGAGATTCGTGACATGTTGGCCTTACTGAGTCTCGCCATTGACCGATTCGGCGATGGACTAACGCGAGTGGGGGCAATCCCTCGCTATGGGTTATCGTTGCAGGATATCTACGTTGCCACTCGCCAGCTCCGAAGCGGAGATGCTCGCGCACTATCATCCCTCCGCCAGATCTCCGAGGCTGAAGGGATATCGCCTCAAGGTAGAACCGGAATTCAGCTGTTGGCGGACGATCTAGCCGAACTTACTATCTCTAGTTCAGCTTGGGAGTTTCTATCTCACTATCTTCTGGATCGATCTGGCCTCTTGAGGGAATTGGCTGCGGGAGACTCCGTCTCGGCTCGCATGCGAGCTGTTGCTCTATGGCAATTATTGAATTTTGTCCGCGAACAGAGCCCGACGGGTACTGGCCTTCCTATTCAGAGAACTCTCGACCGCGTTCGTCAGCTTGTGTTGCTCGCAGAAGAACGTGACCTGCGCCAAGTGCCGACCGGCGCTCTTCATCTTGATGCGGTACGGTTGATGACAGTTCACGGGAGCAAGGGACTCGAATTTGAGGCCGTCCATGTGCCCGGGCTCACGGTTGCTAGTTTTCCCACGTCCAACCGGGGCCAGCGTTGTCCGCCACCACGAGGAATGATCGCAGGGACTCAAGCGCTAACAGCCTCGGAAGAGGCGAAACAATCGCAAGAACACGAAGAGCAGTGCCTTTTCTTTGTCGCCGCTTCGCGAGCTCGAACACACCTTCGCTTGTACCTTGCGCGTTTCCAGCCTAGTGGCAGCCGACGTTCCGCATCCCCCTTCTTGGATTGGATTCCCTCCAACCTTGTCAGAGAAATTGCTGCGCCGACAATGCTTCCGCCCACGGGTGGCAGCCCACCTCCCCGCACGGTAGTAATTACGAACCTGCCAGACTCAGTTGTTACAGATAGTCAGATCAGCCTGTACGAAAAGTGTCCTCTGCGCTTTTTCTACACTCACATCCTAGGTCTCGGGAGTGCACGAAAGCCCACTGCATTTTCGAAGTCACACGACTGCTTATATAGGCTGATTGACTGGCTCGCAGATGCTCGCCGAAATGGTGATCCAACCCTTGAGGAGACAGAAGCCGCATTTGAGGTGCTCTGGCTGGAACGAGGCCCCACGGATCATGCTTATGCCGCGGAATATCGGCTACTAGCTTCTCGCCTGATTACCGCCTTGATCCGTTCTGGCGCAGGTCGCACATTCCGTGACATGGAACCCCTCGCGATTGATTTTCCCAACGGGAGGATCGTCGTACGTCCGAACGAGCTGGCTGAACTCCCAAACGGTACGGTTGTGCTGCGACGTGTGCGGACGGGTCATCGGCGAACCGACGAATACGATCGGCTGGACTATACGCTTTATCAACTAGCAGGCGAATCGCGGTTCGGAGCTGGGTTCGTAGTCGAGGCGCTGCATCTAACCGATGAAACGATTGATCAGGTTGAAATCAAGCCGCAGAAACTTGAGAACCGTCGTGTAAATTCTGATGGCATGTTGAGAAATATTTCACTTGGTGCGTTTCCCCCAGAAGTTGATGCCGTCAGTTGCCCCCGTTGTCCGCACTTCTTCATCTGCAGTGCTGTCCCGCCAGGCACGCTCAATCGGACATAGACGATTCCGGATGTTTCCGGTTTAAGCCCTGGGCTTCCATTAAGAGAGTAGAGGAACGGTGATTGGCAATGATGCCAGACACTCTCCGATCCTCTGGAGGCAAACCGATATGACAACAGTAAATATCTTCTACCAGGGAGAAGGAATCCGGGAGGTCGAATGTGTCGAGATCGATTCCGAGAATACCTTTGGGGCATTAAAGGCGCTCATCGTCCAAAAGCACGGACTTACGGACGAAGTGCTGATCTTCCTCGAAGATGCGGATGAGCCGGCCGACGAGGGGATTGCTGTTTGCCGCCACAGTGGGCACGTCGGCGTCAAAGCACATCTGCATCGCTGCCGTAGTGTGGAGATCACGGTTACGTTCAATGGAGACAAGGTTCATCATCCATTTGGCCCTGGCACCACCGTAGCCCGGGTAAAACGCTGGGCTGCCGAACATAAATTCAAGATGACTGAAGCCGAGGCCAGCGAACATGTTTTACAAGTCTCCGGCACGCACGATCGCCCCGCTCCGGGCACGCATATTGGTTCGCTCGTGACGGGTCCGAAGTGCCGCGTCGCTTTCGACCTCGTTCCGGATCAGCGCATCAATGGTGCATACGCGGGAGGAATCCAGTGAGCGCGCCCGACGAGCGAGCGTTCGGCACTGATATCGCTAAGCCCAGGTTCCTGATGGCTCAGGTGGAACTGCGCTGGCGGATCGATGGCATCGCCTGGCCGTTCGTCTTTATCGCTGTCAATGCGAAAGAAGGGCACGAGTATGTATTGCGTTTTAACTGCGCTGGGTATCCCCATACACCACCGACGGCGGGTCCATGGGACGTATCACGCAACTCAATTCTCGCTTTCAATCAATGGCCTCGAAGTCTGGGAGGGCGAGTTAAATCAGTGTTCCGTCCGGACTGGAAGGGTGGCACCGCTTTGTACTTGCCTTGTGACCGCGAGAGCATCGTGGGCCACGATAACTGGCGGACCGAGATGCCTTCAAAAATCTGGAATCCGTCGCTTGGAATTGTTCAATACCTGGAGCTTGTCCATGAACTTCTCAATTGCGGGGACTATGTCCCGCTTGTTGGCGCCGCAGCATAAGCTCTCCTGCTCATTCTTGGTGTGGCGAAAACTGATGATTCGCCTTCGCGAGCGGGGGAAGAAAGGGCAACGCGAAAGCGGAGCGTTTTTGCTCGGTCGACGTAACGGGGACCGCGCGCGAATCGAGAGGTTTGTTCTCTACGACGATCTTGATCCTCATTGTTTGGACACGGGCATCGTCAGGTTTGACGGTCGGTATTTCGGCCTCCTTTGGGAAATGTGTGAGCGGCATGGATTGAGTGTTATTGCCGATGTTCACACGCATCCCGGAGGTTCTCAGCAGAGTGGCTCGGATCGGACACATCCGATGATTTCAGCGGCGGGGCACATCGCTCTAATAGTTCCACGCTTCGCAGGTCCATCTGTCCACCGGGACGAGATTGGAATCTATCTTTATCAAGGTGCAAAACATTGGTCCCCGGTTCCTACAAACTCACGCGGCAACTTCCTTCACGTCGGACTCTAAACTAGCCATGTCTAAATTCTCGACCGCAGAAAGTTTACATCGTCTAGTCAAAGAGGCGATTGATAGTGGTGCCGCCTCCACAATTGGCGAAGCCCAGCAGATGTTCAGGACATTTCGATTGGGAATCGAAATCAATGAAGGCGAAGCACAGAGCGCTACGCATCAAGCAGCGCTGCTCACTGCTGTGGCCCTAAGCCGGCGCGTTTTTTTAGGGGGAGTAATTGTCTCCTGCCCTAGGCCTACGCCCCTTGCGGTGCCACTTCCGTTAGCACGCACACTCGGAGAGGCCGTTACCCAACTAGGTGGAACGCTGGGTGAGCCATCAATCGACGACCCGCTTCTGACCATCGGCGGCCCCCCGAAACTTCAATACAGAAGATTCAATGTACGAACCGTTTACAGTGGTTGGTGTGGCGGTGTTGTTCCTGCAAATTCAGATTTTACGTTTCCCAGCCGGGATACGGTTCCTCTTGCACCGATGCTCGCCGCCGCTCTCGCGGTGAATGAAGCATTCTCATTTGTCCGCACAGGTAGCTCAGCTGCTGGCAGACAGCCCGTCGGCTTGTCCCTCTGGAACCCATCGCCTCGTTCCGATTGGATGGTTGACTCAGAGCGGGAGCCGATACTCGCATACCTTCCTGCATCTCTATGGGTAGTAGGACTTGGACACTTGGGCCAAGCGTTCCTTTGGGGACTCGGCCTCCTTCCGTATCCGTCGTCGGCTCAGCTAGAACTGGTGCTGCAGGATATCGATATCATTACGCCCTCGAGCGAAAGTACTTCAGTTCTCTCGGAAGCATCACTCATTGGACGGAGGAAGACGAGGGCGATGTCCGCCTGGGCTGAACAGCGAGGCTTCACTACAAAAATCGTCGAGCGGTGCTTTGATCCACACTTTATCCGTCGATCCGACGAACCGTCGGTTGCCTTCTGCGGAGTTGACAACGCGCTTGCGCGTCAGGCGCTCGACCAGGTGGGATTCGATTTTATCGTCGAGGCTGGGTTAGGGCGCGGTTATCAAGACTTCAGAGCAATGCGGTTGCATACACTCCCGGGCCCCTTGGCGGCTTCCTCAATTTGGCGGAATGGCGACAGGTCCGAAGGTACTGAAAGCCGACCCGGATATCAAAAGCTACTCGCGGACGGAGACCTGGATCAATGTGGAGTCACTTTGCTTGCAGGAAAGGCCGTAGGAGCACCTTTCGTTGGTTCAATCGCGGCATGCCTTGCCTTATCTGAGATCCTGCGCCTCCTTCATGGGGGAAGGATACATCAGTTGATTGATCTCGATCTGAAAGGAATGGAACATCGCAATGTTGTTCTGCATCCTGCGGACTTCAGCGCCATCAATCCGGGGTTCGTTGCTACTGGCTCGGCTCCGTGAAAATCCATTTCGACCGATAAACTTACTTATCGGTAGTGCGTAAGCTCTCGATTTCGTTCAACAAAAATGAAGTTTGCGCCGCAGGCGATGGGCGCTCGCACGCTCCCTTGCTAGGTTCACTCCAGAACTGGAGGGAAACAAATGTCGTCGCGCACAAAACGATTTTTCGGAGACGAAGATAAAAAGGAACTGCTTACTGCCCTGCGTCTTTGCCGCATGTCATTGCAGCGCGTCTCCACCATCGCGCCAATCGGCGGAGACGTCTATCAGGGATGTGACGCGGTTCGAAAGGCGATCGATGAGCTAGGATTTGTTCTGACGGGCGACCGCGAGCACTTTTACGCCCCGAGGCACATCGCCTCTGGCTAACCTGTCCGGAGAATCAATGCTCAAGTTTACTGCTCTACTGCTCCTGCTCACCGTACCACTGGCGACCTTCGCGGCCGACGACAACAGCTACAAAGTCAGGTACGACGGCGGATCGCTCCCGGGCGTCAAGTCCGGCAACGACGTCAAGCTCTTCATCGAAGCGACCCAGATCCGGTTGGTCAAGGACAAGAAGGATGTCGGCACCGTCCCGGCGGCTGCTATAACGGAGATCAGCTACGGCCAAGACGTTCACCGCCGTGTAGGCGCCGCGATCGGCATCGGAGTATTCACGCTCGGAATCGGCGCGTTGATGGCGCTAACGAAGTCAAGGAAGCACTTCGTGGGGATCACGTGGGACGATGCAGGCAAGAAGGGCGGCTTCGCCATACAAGTCGATAAAGATGAGTACCGCGGTGTGCTCGCCGGGATAGAAGGAGTAACCGGAAAGAAAGCGGTTGACTCCGAAGCCATGACTGTCAAGAACTAGCCGTCCCCAAATACTCAGCGTCCTCGAATCCTTCCACGACCGTGACGCCACCGGTCGGTCACGTCACCGGGCGTGCCGAATGGTAGCCACACGCCAAAGTTGTGACGGCTTTCAAAACCTTTCAGAACCGTTTACACGCCGAGGTGATTGGGCCGCGCACTGTTTGCCGAGTGTGTCGTGCCTTTTTCTGCGATCTGGAACTCCACAGCAACCTAGCGAGAGGCGTTCAGTCGACCTACTTCGCCGGTGTCGTGCGCTGATAGGCAGCACCGCCGACGAAGCGATTAGGATCGAAGTCCGGGTCGTCGGAGCGCATGAAGTTCCCAAAGCCATCGGCCCAGTGGTAGTTGTATTGGCTCGGCTGTTCGGAAACCTGCCCGTAGGCGTCCTCAACTTTTTCCGTCCCGCGAATATACTGATCGAAGTTGTCGATGGCCTTGTAAGCTCGATCGTCAGCGCGAGCTGAGGCTGCGTTGGCTTGGGCACGCTGCTGGTCCATCGACGCGATCATGGCATCGTTATTGGCACTGATGGCACGGCTCAACTGTCCGGCGGCAGCGATCTGAGCGTATCCCTGAGCCAAGGCCCGCTGGTAGGCGTCACTCAATTGTTTTGTGACTGCTTGGTATCGCTGTTGCCAGACCTTGTCTACTTGGAATGAACTCGCGATCAGGCCCAGGATGGGACGTATGGATTCGAGGCTCTTGTTCTTCGCGCCGATGCTATGCACTAACGCTAAGCTGCGATGAAATTCGTTCGTGGTCCCTTGCGGTCCGTGGTAGGGAATTGTGAGGACGTCGGTCATGAACCCGTAGAATTCCTCGTCGATGGTGTCACTGCCGGATTCGTAGCGGACACGGATACAGACGCCAGTGCCCGGAGTCGCGGGTTGGCCTAACGCCTGCGGCAGATTCGCTACGGAACGAACGCCCAGCAGTTGCAGATTCTTTTCCTTGCCGCGATGCCGGTTGATGATGTAGCGCTGCATGGCCTCCACCAGTCGAATATCGCGGTGGTGAATGCCGCCGATCTGGCCGGGTGCGGTCGGATTAGGTCCGTCCCAGCGGGCATCCAACCAATAGAACAGCTCGGAGGGAAAGGTTTCTACCCACGCGCTGCCATCCGGAGCTTCCGCGCGCGTGAAGATGTGGAGAGGGGTGTAGAGGTCCTTATAGTTCCAATCGAAGCGGCCGTCGGCCTTCCAATCCGCGGGAACGGCGTAACGCAGCCCAACCAATCCGCCTTGCGTCTTGTCGGCGACTACCTGAACGCGGAACTTTGTTTTGGCCACCGCCGGGGTGATCGCATTGGAGTCAGATGCATCCGATTTACCGCACCCCGTGAGAACTAACAAGCCAAGTAGACCTGTCTGCAAACCGAACCACCGCATCGTGATCCCTCCATGCGATCAGCTTACACTACGAACCTGCGATGTAAGGTCCGCGATCTTTTCCGAGCCCTTCAGCCTGTTCCAGCATTCCTAGCATTTCCCAATTCTGCCAGCCTTCGATCACCGCCCCACCGGACACGCGAAAGGTGGTGTTGCCTGTCACGTTAACGACCGCGCCGCGAGCAGTGATCCCCAAACCGTCTATCCGCGCTGGGATAAATGAGACTCGTGGCGGTCGAAGCTGGGGAGTGAAAGGACGGCGCGGCGGGGTTAGCATGCGGCACCTCGCGCGATTGCTATACTCCCGTCAATGGATAAGACCGAGCGATGGCTGTTAGGGGTATTCGCTCTAGCGTTCGTCCTCGGTATCGCCGCTATACTGCTGTCCAGCTTCGTGTTACTGATCGTAGCCGTTCTACTTGGTGCCGCTGGGACTGCAATAGCTATTGGGTTTTTGCCGTCCGGCAATTGAATAGCCCGACTTGCGGCCAATAAAAACCAAACTGACCCACTACCCGGAAATTAGACGTAAGTCGGGTCATGGGAAGTTTGGCCATCGCAGACCTCGTGTAGTGTAACCGCGCGGTCGCATCACTGGTGGTAGCGGGGGGATGCGAGGCCTATCGCTTGCGGGAACGTTGCGTTCGATGCCGGCTTGTCGAAGTGCTCAGATCGCAGTGATATCGCGTGACTCCTCGGTCCAGGCGTCTCCGTCGCGTAAGTCATGAATGATTAGCCTCACGCGCAACTCTTCTAGTAGTTCACAGATCGCACGGGAGCTCTCACCATTTCCCGGAGCGATAACGGCCCATGAAAGATCCCCGCGAAGCGCCTTGGAAATGATGCTCCACCGGGCGAGCGCCGGCGGCGTTTCCGCTCCGATTTGAATCAGGGACCAATGCTGAACCAAAGCCAAAGCGGTTTCCACGTCCGGCAGGGGTCCGCGCACGATGAAGTGGTTGTCTCCATGCACCAAAATGCCGATCGTCGTGGGGACCTGTTGCATGTTCATGCCTGAAGACGCGCATCAGGGACCGGATGGCCGATCGCGAAATGGTAGACCACTTCGCCCGCAGCGGATGTCAAGCCTAGATACCGGTGCACTTCGTCGTCATAAAATGCGCCGATGCCCGTGGCTCCCAGCCCCAGTGCTTCAGCCGCCAGATAGAGACGGTGGCCGAGCGCACCCGCCTCAAAGAAGACGTAGCGATATCCACGATCGCCGAAAGCGATCGTGGCTCGCTCGAAATCGCCGACCATGGAGAACGCGACGCAGGCATTTCCAGCCAGATCCTGGCCGAGACTTAGACCAGCCGCTGCAACCCTTTGGTCACCCGGCCTAATTGCTTGCAGTTGATTCTTCTGCGGCCAGAATCTGTACACTCCGGGTTGCAGCCCCTCCACGCGATGGACATATAGATAGAGTTGCAGGAAACGAGCACTCGCAAAATCGGCCACTAATGGCGCGTTAGCGGCAGCGAGTACCGTCGAAAGCTGTACCAGGGTCATTGACTCAGTACCGCCACAAAAGTCTAGCGCCGAGCGTCGTATCCGGGCTACGTCGCCAAATGCGCGCCCGGACGACGCGGGCACAGGAAGCTGTATTTCACCGATGCCATCCGATTCGGTACTCGCAGAGCGGAACTCCGTGACTTCGTGAAGTTTCGTGGCGCTGTGGATCTCATCAATCCGTGGATAATCCACGCTCTCCTTCGAGAGTTCGTTTGCCTTGCCTCCGAACCAAGCTGTATTGCTGGCTGCATTGGCACTTAATAGAATCGAGCCTGGGTGCAAGTCAACAACGAGGAACGGCCATTCATCGTCGTTCAGACGCAAACTCTGTGCGATCGCGTCATCGGGGAAATGCCCCGTAGCGAAACTCTGGCACCCCATCGCTCGAGCCGCCAGTGTTAGCGCTTGCCACGCGTGGCCGATATCGAGGAGGCAATATCTGTACGCCCGGTCGCGGTATTTCCAAGCTTCGCGCCACACAATGCTGGTCAAGATAAACCGGAGTGGGCAGTTTAGCGAGAAATCACCAATTGCACGCTGCTCTGCCATGTGCGAGGACGGACGGTAATGGTAAAGTCCATCCGGCCACTGGTTCAAACCTTGCGAGATGAAATGAAACTCCGTGGGATGGAGGTTTCCAGAGGATGGATTGACTCGCAGCGCGTACTTGGACCCGGTCGAAGGAATCCGCTTGGATGCGCTAATGGCTGCGGCGTGATACAAGAGCTGCGATAAGAATACGGACCCTTCCGCAGCCAGCGTGCTCCCGGATGCTCCCTGCAGCACGTCGAGCATGGGCGTCGCCGGAGCGGGTGGATCTGCCGGGAGATCCAGCAAAGGCACGCCTTCATAGTGACGGAACGGATCGGGCATGTTCTCCCAATCAAGAACGTGCCGGGTGCGCCGCAGCGATTCGGGGCTGTGTTTGGTGAACTCGTGATACCCGCGCCAACTCATCATGTGAGGAACATCACTTCTACAATAGCGACCCTCGCGAGCGTATCCTGCAACGCAGCTCCGGTGACGCCGGCGGAATGATGTTGGGCTACATCGCGAGCACGAAATCCCGCCGCGAATTGGACTCGAGCGGAGCAAATTCGGACTTTCGTCGCGGCTGCTTGCGAATCCGCCACGCAACACGGTCAACCTGTCGAGGCGGACACCCTTTGGAGAATGGGCATCGTTGGCAAGGCGCCAAGCTGATCGACTGGACCCCTTGAAAGAGAGCCCGATGTCAATTGTCGATCGTGAGGGGAGACGAGCTGGATTCGCGGATCGGGCAATGGTGTCGCTCTAACTCCAACGCCCACTAACGTGACGTCACCGGACGGTCACATCACTGCCTGATGCGTCTCTCGGGAGTGCTTTCAAACCCTATCAAAAGCGTTCGAAAATCCTAACGCCCCGTCATAAAAGTAGCTAGCGCGAGACGGCAGGGGTCGCGAGTTCGAATCCCGCCGCCCCGACCCACAGAATCGCCAACTTAGGGGATATCCTGTTGGTGCGGTGAAAAGCAACATAGAGCGCAGCTCCCGGGGTGAGATGATCAACAGTCGATTCTTGGTGTTTAGTGTAGTCCTTGTCCTCTCGTCCATGTGGGCGACTGCGGCTCTCTATTTCGACGTCCGGAATCCCTTGCTTGGGCCTCTGCTTGCTGGATTCTACGATGCAGCCATGGTCGGAATTTGGTGGCGCTGGCGAAACAGGGTCCCGGGGCTTCTGCTTTGGATTTCCAGCCTCGCGTTGGTAGTTGGATGGTGGCTCTCCATCGCACCGAGCAACGATCGACCCTGGCAGCAGGATGTCGAAAAGTTACCCTTGGCAACGGTAGACGGCAACCAGGTTACGATTCACAACCTTCGCAACTTCGACTACCAAACCGAAACTCAATACGTTTCTCGCTGGGACACGCGAAAAGTGGACCTCTCTGCGCTCCGCGGCGTCGATTTGTTTGTGACGCATTGGGGTGCGCCGCTGATCGCGCACATGATAGTCAGTTTCAGATTCGGAGTTCCCGGGCAAGACGATCAGTTCGTTGCGATGTCGATTGAAGCCCGCAAGACGATCGGCCAGGAGTATTCCGCTCTTCGGGGCCTCTTTCGTCAATACAACTTGGTGTATTTGGTTGCGGACGAACGGGATGTTGTGCGGCTTCGCACCAATTATCGAAAGGATGAAACGGTCAGGCTATACCATACGCTGCTGAATCCCACGGATTCGAAGGCACTCTTCCTGCAGTATCTTCACTGGATGGAGGAGCAGCGACGCCAGCCGCAGTGGTACAACGCACTCACAGCGAATTGCAGCAGCAGCGTGACTTCGTATTTAGCCAGTCAAAATATTGGCGGGTTCCATCGGTGGGACCCACGGATTGTGTTCAATGGCCTCGCCGAAAAGTTGCTCTACCAGCAGTCCGATGTAGCCACCGACAGGCTTTCGTTCGAGGGTTTATTCCAGCGTGCCGTTATCAACCCGCGGGCTAAGCAACTGGATCAGGATCCGAACTTTTCTCTGCGCCTGCGTGAAGGGCAGCCAGGTTTCTGATCCGCTAAAAGATTCGGCCAATTCCGAACCACCAGTTTCGATGGCCGTTGTCACCAAAACTTCCACCCGCATATACCGGCCCAACTAGCGATTTCATGATCACCGCCAAGGAACCGCTCTGCGGGATGCTCGACGAAGAAACACTGGGGCGGTACACCTTCGCGGCCTCAAAGAAGGTCATTCCATAGACGCTTCCTAACACCGAGGGCAGATCGAACAGGCGGTGGAGATAACCCACTCTGAAGATGAAATATTGATCGCCGAGCAGCTCGTTACGGCCATATGCACTTAGATGGAACGGCCCGCCTAACCTAAATCCAGCTAGGCCCAAATCTCTCTTGCCGAAAGATGTGCCCCCGGCCGTGCTCGCGTAGAACGAGCCTTGAGGAGAAACGGGCAGAAAAGTCGAAGCGTGAAGCTCGGCTTGTTGGTACCCACCGTTCTGGAGTGGACTCTCACTGAAACGCTGCACGGTGATTCCCAATAGCGTACCTCGCGTCGGCACTAACGCATCGTTTTGACCGAAGTACTGAAAACTGGCCGAAGCGACGCCGGTTCGGATACTGAAATCCGAACTGCTCAGCGCTTGTCCGATACGACGCTCGCTCCCATAGCGAAGGAAGTCCTGGCCGATTCGTAGCTGTGTTTTACTGCCCAAAAGGTAACCCACGTCCGCTCCCAATCCATCGCGGCGCTCTTTGAACTGTGCCACCAGCGTACCGTTAGCGGAATATTGATCAAACAGCGAGCGGCGGAAATACGCGTGTGGTGCGACAAACCATTTCCTATGAACTGAGATCGGACGGAAGAGTTCAGTGAACCCTCCCGCATTCGGGCCCACAGCTAATTCCGTGCGCCATTCTGAGCCGTAGCCTGCGACATCGAAGAAAGTCAGTCGACCGTTGATACCCAGACGAATTTCATTGGGGTCCGACCCGATAAGCGTTATCCCCAGGTTCAAAAATGGAGGCCCATATTCTTTGGCCCTCGGCTGCACAACAAGGCTAGCGCCCCTAGTCCCCTCGGCTAGCGAGTATCCAAGGCTTGAGAAAACACCAGAGCCTCTGATACCCGATAACTTTTGACGGATCTCGGCTGGGTTGATGGGATGCCCAGGGAGCATGCGTAAATCATAGGTGATCGATGTCTGCATCGCCGCGCTGCCTGCGTCCACGGTGACAGATTGGGGGACTGGCACAATTGTCTTCCGGCGAGAATCTCGTTGAGCGACGTACACCGCCCAGGCTGTATCATCCAAGCGGAGGGAGCCTAATTGGGCCGACATTCTTTCGGCTGCCATGACGCCCATCTTCGATATGTCGTCTCCGCGTTCGAAAGACGCCGCACTGAAGTCGGAGATATCCACTGGTACCAACACATCCGCTAGCCTTTTGCTTTGCTCTTCATTTTTCGACATCAAGATGGAATAGGTGCGTGCACCCACTCCCAGCAGAGACCGCAAGGCCTTGGGATCGTAAGGGCCTGGTTGGAGATAGACTGCAATGACGATGTCAGCACCCATACTCTTAGCGACATCGACAGGCAAGTTGTTCACCGCACTACCGTCGGCGTAAAGTTTGTCGCCGATTCGGATGGGTTCAAAGATAGTCGGAATCGCGATCGTCGCCCGAAGTGCTTGCTGAATAGGTCCGTCGCCGAAAACCTTTTCCTTACCGGAGACGAGATCCGTCGCGACGCAACGGAAGGGGATGGGGAGTTCGTCAAAGTTGCGCAGGTTGTAGTAGGGCAAGAAGACTCGGTCGATCACCATACCGACTTCGTGCCCCGAGTTTAGGCCGCTCGGCAAACTGAGACCGTGCAGCAGTCCGAAAGCCAGTCGATTCGGCTGGGCGAGCCGATCCTCTTTGCGCCGGAACGACAAGTCTGAAAACGGAACCGATCCATCCAATACCAATGGCCAATCAATGCCGCGCACAATGCTCCGGATCTGATCGGGACTGTTGCCGGCCGCATACATTCCCCCAACCATCCCGCCCATGCTAGTGCCTGCCACAAAATCGACGGGGATGTGATGCTGCTCCAGCCACTCGATGACGCCGATGTGGGCGAACCCGAGGGCTCCGCCGCCCTCCAAGACTAGTGCAATTTTTGGTCGATCCGAACTGGGTTGCGAAGAGAGGGGTTGTGAAAAGCAGGTTTGTGCACCAACCAGTGCTATTAAAACAATCCAACTGATACCCGGGCGCATGTTCAGCCTCCAGTCTTACATGAGTTCAAGGCCCGGTAAATAGCCCGCACCTTAGGGTCCTTGCCGTGCTTTGAATAAGTTATAGATACTCGCGTGGCAACGTTTTTGGAGGCCATAAATCGACCGGGTCCTGTGTCCTACGAAGAAAGTTCTCGGATCTAATTTCGCTGGGTTGTGGCTGCGAGACGGAACGATGATTGCCCAAATACGCTGAGAGTGTGAGATGGAGGGGTGTTGGGCGCTGCTTTGCGGAACGGCGAGCGGAAACGCTAGATGTATGATGACCCGCGCACGGCGGTCATGTGAAAACTCCTGTCAAGAATTACTGTGAGATCGCGCGCCACTATGCCGAAGCCGTAACGTGCAAAGAGGTGCTGCTTGTAGATGGGGTTCGGCTCTGGTACCACGACATACGTCACCCTGCGCGAAGACAAGACGCCCAGGCCGTGGTCCGCGAACTGCGTTGAAACAAACCGGCCTGATAGTCAGTCTTCTTCCTAGGGAGAACAGCGACGATGCGTGTGATGGTGCTCGTGAAGGCAACGGAAGACAGCGAAAAAGGCTTCAAGCTCACGCCCGAGATGAAAGAAATGATGCAGGCGATGGAACGCTACAACGAAGAGCTGATCAAGGCAGGCATCCTGAAGCCTGGAGACTGCGACGGCCTCACCCCATCCTCGCAGGGCAAACGTGTCGGGTTCGACGGCCCAGGCCGCAAGGTGATCGACGGACCCTTCGCGCACCCCCGGCAACTCGTCACCGGCTTTTGGATCTGGACCGTCAAGGACATGGACGAAGCGGTCGCGTGGGTGAAGCGCTGCCCGAATCCCATGCAGGGACCGAGCGAGATCGAAATCCGACCTTTCCAAAAGATAGAAGATTTCCAATAACACGCGCGCAACTTTCGAGTCACGGCATTCCTGCGACGAAGCCGCCCCTCGGGCGCTTGCGGAGGAGTTTGAGTCTTGCGCGGCCCCGTTGCCAGGCGGGAGCGCACCGAAGTTGGCCACTTGCGAAGGGTCGGGCGTGAATCTCAAAGTGAAGTCGTACCTACCGGTGAGGCCGGTTTGATTTACAACGGGCTTATCCAGGATGTTGCTCTGCAGCGCTGGTCATAGTGTGCTTACGGTTTGAGCGAAAGCGATGCTTTACCGGTCTCCATGTCGAAAGGGACAGAGTTATGCTCATGGGTAATCATCCACTTGCCGCCTATCTTGCGGCAGCAGACGGTCGCGCGCCAAAACATATCCACCTTCCCTCTGTCCTTCCTTGTCGCTTCGACGTGGTTGAGGCCATGGCAGAAGGCCACATCGTCGCCCGCAGTAACGCTTAGCTCGCAAATCTCGAAGCCAATTGGGCCCTCGAACGAAGCGAACCAATCTTCCGCCCGCGCCCTGGACCCACCTGATCCAATATGTTGCAACGGGTTTACGACGTCGAACAAGATGATGTCGGCTGCGACGTTGGCCAGGGTTCCATCCACATCTTTTGAGCGGACTGCCTTTGCCCGAGCATCAAGCAGCGCACGAATCTGAGCTTCTTCAGTTGCCGTGCGATTTTCGGTTGTCGTCTTTTCTTTCCCAGGCTCGTTCATCCCGCTGATCGGCCTCACCTCGATTGCCCCTTTCGCGCGGGCACACGGCGTATGGGTAACGAGTTTAAGCACCTCATCTAGATCTGCTGCGTCAATGATTCCAAACCCCGCGAGGGGTGCCCTTGAAGTGGTGAATGACCCGTTTGAGGTGGATGGGTTGCCGTCCCAAGCTGTCAGCGTCGTGGCCTTCTGCTCTACGGACGCTACCAAATCACCCCTCCGCCGCAATACCGCGTCCTGCGCCAGTAGAGCGTCTTGTTCCTCTTTGGATAATACTTCCCAGTCTTTACCGTCTCCATAGGCTAAACAGAGAAACTTCATACCTCTACTCCTCTTGCCAACAAACGTTCACCATAAACCCTCAAGCATGGGTCATGCATTTTTCCCTTGTAAGGGCGCCATCGCTCGAAAGGTTCAATCGAAGCGCTTGTCGTCGGCCGATGGACCGTACAAGGCCGGCACCCTTGCGCCGATTAGCCGCAGATATACGGTCATCTGTCCCCGGTGATGCGCCCAGTGGTTGATGGTGTCTCGCAACATTTCGTGGCGTGGCAGGTCGGACACTACCTCACCGCCGGACAGCAGCTTCCAATGCGTTTGAAGATGCAGTTCGGTGGTCCCCTTCAACGCTTCTTTCGCCTCCGCGGCGGCCTTTTCCAGCGCTACAATGTAATCGGCACTGGTGCCGGATTGTGGCCGCTGCGGCCCCGGGCCATCCTTGGGTGCTACGTCGAGTTCGTCCTGCTTGACTATCATCGTCAACCAAGTCGGGATCGTCGCCACCATGTCGCAGAGATAGCCGAACTCCATCGATTTCTCGTGTGGTTTCCAAGCACGTTTATCGTCCGGCACTAGCTCTAGAGCTCGCCGGCTCCGCTCTACTTCGCGATCCAGTTCTGTCACAAATAGTTCCACGATCTTCATTGAATTCGTCTCCTTGGTCATTGTTAAGACTTGATCTCGATACAGCCGGAAAGGTGAAATTGCTATCGAACCCGTGCGGCAGGCGAAGCTGTTGTATAGAAATCGAGATGCACGTGGGTGCCCACTTTGAAGGTGTCTTCGCCACTCCAACTCTGGACAAAGATCAATCGAAGTTATTGTCGGGGCAAGGGCCCGATACCCTTGACGCAACTCTCCGGAGTTGCCAGCCGCAGTATGCCGCCAGCGGTGGGGCGCGTCAAGGCCCCCGCTGCTACTGGAAGTCTTCGATTGTTTGGAAAGGGCGGATTACCCGACAGTGTGCGGGACCGAATCAGCGAGGATAGAACTGGTCGTAGTGGCCCCTAAACAGCGGGTTGACTGGCAATTAGCAGACTGATTACCGAAATGGTCGACTCACTTCAATGGCCAGCGATGCTGATTACGATTTTGAGCTCGCGCTGGCTTTTGACCATCTTCGTGAACCCACGCCAAGCGTCCGGGGGTGGGGTGAATTACGAAACGGAACGTGCTTTAATCAGGGCTGTTGGTCGAAGCGAGGAACCGATTCAACTCTCGCTTCAAGCCCCGTGCGGGATCCGCACCCCCGAGCGGTGGCAAAACTAGTCGGACACTCGCCTCTCCCACAATACCCACCTTGATGACGACCCTGTTTAGACTCCTATTTGCGCTTGGTGGTACTTTTCTTCTTGGTGGTGCCCTTCTTCGGTATATGAGCGCCAGCTTCGCGCGCTTCGCTGAGCGCTATCGCCACTGCCTGCTTTCGGCTTGTCACCTTCGCTCCACCGCCTGAACGCAGCTTTCCTTCTTTGTGCTCCTTCATTACTTTGTGGATCTTGGATTGCCCTCTGGTCGCCGCGGACGTCTTTTTTGTCGCCATGGAGATTCGCCTGAGCAAGCTGACTTCCATCGTCGAGTGGCATCTGGCGTGCAAACTTGGCCTTGAAGGAGCTTCGTGATGGTCATCTCGATTGAAATCTATCGCCGTAGTCTGCAGGAGCAACCACATTTTTATGCACCATGGGAAAAAACTTCTCTAGGTTCGCGGATAGTCGGGGAAAGGCGTCCTGATCGCGATCCGGACAAAGATCCACCACCATGCGCACGCCGAGCCGCCTAGGCTTGCCAACCGACCTGCGGTAAACCGGCTGTACATAAGGCGCTTACGAGAGAGAAAGTGTGAGATCAGCTTTTCTGGCGGAACCATCACTTTAGGTTGATATCTACCCAGAGGTCTACAGCCAATGCCGAAAGCTAGTACTGCCTCAATTGGGTGGTAACCTTAAAGCCTACATTCCCTTCTAAGAGCCGACGTACGTTATGTGGGCTTCTCTTTCATCTGAATGCCGTGAAAGAGAGCGTTCCATGCAAAAACTAGGCTGTCCCGTCTACGACGAACTTGGTATTCAATTAGAGGCGGCACTCCACGTCTACGCTAAACAGTTGAATGCGCTCCTCGTAGACAAAACCAGAGGCGAAGCCGACGCGCTTGCTGGAGCTGCTCGGAATGCTTGCCTACCCTCTGCGGAGGCCTACTTCCGTCGTTCTTCTTCCGCTTCCAATTGGGCGTCTGTCTTCAGGTTGCTGGTTACCTCGAACGTGCCTGGTACGGTCCTGGCGCGGATCAGCGCCTGGTCGGCGTCGCCCTTGTTTGCTACCGCGCCCTCGAGGCGTACCTTGCCGTTGTTCACGATAATGTGGATGGATGGGATCGCCTGAAACGCGTAGCGTTGGAGGGAAGCATTTCCGTAAACTGCCTGATAGACAGCGGAGCGGATGTTGTCATCTGCGGGGAAGACTGGCAGGACATTGATCTGGTTTTCGACCTTTGTCACTCCTTCAATTTGCTTCACCGCATTTTCCGCGTTCATTCGGGTGACAGGCAGTCTGACATCCCCGACCAGCGTGACGATGCCGCCGTTCACGGAAAAGCTCAGGAAATCAAAGACTCCGTATTGCGGGATCGTCAGGATTTCATGCCTCACTTCCTTCACGACGCGTTCATTCGGCGCTGAAGATGAGGATGAGCCCGCAGGTGCGGGATTGGCGAGCTTCGCCCTTTCCTTCGTCGACTGTTGGGCAAATATGGCCAACGGGAGCATAACGAGCAGCGCGGGGAGATTGCGAAGAGTCAGGTTCATTGTAAGGTCCTCAACCGGGTAGATATCGAATCTTACGTTTTCGTTCCGGTTGATCTCGAATTGATGTTTTCGTTCGGTCGGACCACTCGTAACTTCCTAGAACGCCGTTTCTGGCACTCGTTAATCAGTTGTCAGTGGGCGACGGGGCTCGATCCACTACCAAAACGTCAACAAGACCTCTGAGATCTGAGCGTCAGACCAAGTGCTCCTGTATCGCAGTAAACAGCGATGGGCCGCCCTCCCACTCCCGCCGCCTTCACCTGCACTACACATATCCCCTACAAAGGGAATCCCACGCCGCAGAGCGTTACATCGGCCTGACATCCGACCTAACGGCTGTTCAAACTCAACCATGGCGGAGTCCGCCACACCTCCCAATTTGCGGCGCGGCGACTTCACACCTACGTCGTCTTCTCGACGGGAGAACAGGCCGTGCATTTAGAGCGATACCTAAGATCCGGCCCCGGTCAAGCCTCCTCCAATCGCCACCTCTGGCCTGTTACCGTTAACTCATGAGACGGCCCGTCCTGGGGAAAACCACCGCCGGAATCCTTGTTGGTGTGTCGCTTCTACTGCTCGCCTGGATCCGGATGTATCCTGATCCGCGCGATCCCTGGAACATTCGATACGTATTGTGGAAATCTGGGCTGAATCCGAGCATGAACCTGGATGATGCCCTCGATGCGATGGTCGGCGATCCGGAGGGTAGGCAACAAGTCTAGGGCCTCTCTCGCGCACAAATAATAGATCGTTTTGGATATGTTCGGCCGCCAGCGTGTGCATCAGAGATAGCAGCGTTCTCCCTACGGCGGAGCATCTGGGTCGTGTACTTAAAAGACGAAGTCGCGGTCAAGGTTCATCTATGCAAAGGGTGACGTTCCGTGCAAACTGCTCGCCGGGAGGTGACATCAACGGTCGCCGGTCAGCGTTATTCGTCCTATTGCTCGCCATCGTCGGCCAGGCTCAGGATGCGCCCCGTTTTGTCTGAGGCCCTTGCAGGTGAATTTTTAATGGGATGCGATTCCTCGGCACTCATCTCGGACCCCGGAGGACGTCTCTCCAAGTGTCCCGGCGGCGGACACGAGTTCGGACGCGCGCCTCACTTCCATTTCCGATTTTGGGCAGTTTCGGAAATGGTTGACTTTGTGAGGGCAAGGATCTGCCCAGATGATCAGCGCGAAACGGGTCTGATTTCGCGTTTCCGATTGCAAAACGGAAATGGTGATTCTGCTTTGACGGGTCGTCGCAACGTCCCAGAACGCCGTCTGCGGCCACCTTGGGGGCGACCGACCATCTGCCCCACCCTTCCATCCTCACCACTTCACCAGATCGAACTTCTCGCGTTCCCTGCGAATGGCTTCGATGCACTCCGCAAGCCCAGCGCCAGGTCGTACCTTAAGGCAACGGTATGCTCGGGTCAAGGTTGTCTCGAGCGGCGACAGCGGTCCCGGCGCTCCTGGTCGTGGACTGCGGTCCAAGTCAGCCGGTAGGCTGAACCCTGCGGTTTGAGAATGAGCCCTCGGCGCATGACGGGGGCTTTCTTGTTTTCCCGGGAAGGTGGGCAGTACGAGTCCGCTTGAAGCAACCTCAAAAAACAGTCATAGGGAAGGTGTCACCGCCGCTATTTCCACGCGAGAGGTGCTAGATCTCTCATTTGAGTGGAAGTTAGAACGGGGTCGGCTGGCCAAGAAAGTGGGACCACATTCGGCGGCCAAATCCTACGCTCAGACTCTTGGCATATCAAGCGTGTCCTCGATCCGAAATCCGTCAACGCGCGAGGCGTTAATGTGGAGCATGATGCTTCCGAGGATGATGCCGATTTGCTGAGTGTTCTTTTGCCTACCTTCTAAAGGTGGAACAGGCCCGTCCGGCGTCAGTGAAACTGTCTGCGACTTTCGCACATACCCAATGCGCGACAGACAATTGTGGCTCAAGAGGTACACGCAGAAATACGTTGGGATTGTGCCGTCTTTCATTAATGCAGTGCGATCCGCTTGCGGTGTCACTTCAGAGTTAAGGTTGTCGTGCTCGCTAACGATGGCTTTCAGAATCGCTCATCATGAGATTGTTTCAAGGTCTTTTCTCTGCAACGTCACTGCAACGCCGTTGATGATAGGTGTCAACAAGGGCTTCACAGCATCTTCAAGGCAACTCATCCATCCGTTGTTGCATTGCTGGCAGACCACCTTCATTTTCTTGGTATAAAGCTCCTGGCTGGTCGCGTCACGGAGCTCTTCCCCGTCAGAGCCGTTTATAGCTAAGCGAACTGCCAGCAGCCGCGTCCAATCGGCCCACTGTGTTCACGTTTTGGCGATCGAATCGTCCTAAAAAAGCCAGTCCGGACGCTATAATCTTTTTAATCTCTATGATCCTCAAAGGTCCTCTTTTCTTCATCATGTGCGTAGCGGCATTGGCCCAGAGCTATGAGGTCAGAACGATCGCAGGTTTCGGGCTGTATGGCGGGGATAACGGTCCGGCGACCGCGGCGCTGCTGACTCCGGGCGCAGTGGCGGTGGATTCCGCGGGGAATGTCTTCGTCGCCGATCCCGGCAATTACCGCATTAGAAAGATCAATCCGGGGGGGACCGTCACCACGGTGATTGGCAAAGGCTACGGCGGCTTCTCGGGAGATGGCGGACCGGCCAGTGACGGCGGGATGTCTACTACCGAATCGGTGGCGGTGGATTCCACGGGCAATCTCTACTTTTCCGATGACGCGAACTGGCGAATTCGCGAGGTGACGACCGCCGGTACGGTGAAGACGGTTGCGGGCAACGGGGTTTGTGGGACGCCAGTTGCGGGTATGGCGGCAACCCAGGCTCCCCTTTGTGATGTGGATAGCGTCGCGGTGGACTTGCAGGGGCGGGTGTATTTCGCCTCTGCGGATCAGATCTGGATGATCGCGGGAGATGGGACTTTGACCTTGGTGGCTGGATTAAAAGGGGGGACTGGCAACACCGGAGATGGCGGGGCTGCTACGGCGGCGCAGATCGGATATCCAGGCAGCATGACGATCGATTCGACCGGCAATCTCTATTTTGCTGATCAGTACAACTTCGTGATTCGCGAAATCACGGGGGACAAAATGATTCGGCTGGTAACGACGATCACCGATGTTAACGCCAGCACTATTTCGTTGGCTGCGGACGCTGCGGGGGGCCTTTATTACGGGACTGGTACCAGGACGATTTGGAAGCTAGCGGGGTTCGCGGGCGTGGCGGCGGCGACTTTAGCTCCAACCTACGATGCGTCTTTTATCGCTCTGGACAAGAGTGGAAATATCTATGCTTCTTCCACCTACAATCTGCGGCTGCTCAAAGTTACCAACGGCACTTCGACGACGATAGCTGGCGCAATTCCGGGCGGTTCGGACGCTTTGCCCGCGCCGGCCACTAGCGTGCGCCTGCATCTGACAGCGGTCGATTCCGGGATTGCTGTGGATGCCGAGGGCAATGTTTACTTCGCGGAATTGGATAACAACTTGTTTCAACGGATCGACAAGGTCACACCCACTGGAACGATGTCCGCGATGCAGACACCTCTGAAGTTTCCGAATGGAATCGATTTCACCGCCGGGGCGGTTGCCTTCAGCCCTGCTGGGGTGCTCCACTTCAGCACATTCTCGCAAGTGTACCGGTTGGAGGCGAACGGCAGCGTCACATTGGTCGCTGGGGCGAATGGGTTTCCGACAAATCTCGGTGACGGAGGACCTGCAGTTGCGGCCAAGATAACCAGCCCGGTCGGCCTAGCCTTCGATTCACTGGGGAATCTCTATATCGCAGAGGCGTTCAGCAGCAGGGTCCGCAAGGTGACACCTCAGGGCGTGATCAGCACCTTCGCCGGAACGGGTTTTGCGGGATATAGCGGCGATGGTGGATTGCCTACGTTGGCGAAGCTGGCTGCTCCGGTGGATGTGGAAGTTGATAGTGCGGGAAATGTCTATATCGCGGACGTCTCGGCGGCGGTGGTGCGAAAGGTGGCACCGAATGGCATCATCACCACGGTTGCGGGCAACGGGACACATGGTTTCAGTGGCGACGGCGGCCTAGCCACGAAGGCGATGTTAAGCGGTGCGGCCGCGATTGCTCTGGACCCGTCGGGGAATCTGTTTATCGCAGACCGGTCGCAGGCGGGCGGTACCTTCATAGCAACACCCGACAACAATCGCATCCGCATGGTGAACACGAACGGCATCATCTCAACGATTTCCGGTAGCTTTCCGGGCTACAACGGAGAGGGGTTGCTGTCTTCCAGCGCGGCCTCGGGCGGGCCAGTGGCATTGGCGACGGACGCACGCGGGAATCTCTACGTGGCAGAAGCGTCCACCGAACGGGTGCGCGTGCTGACGGCGCAACCAGCGGCTTCGTCGGTGGTGATCTCGTCCGTGAATACTGCGGGCGGGTCTCCAGACGTATCGCAGAACGACTGGATCGAGATTAAGGGAGTGAACCTCGCTCCCGCTAGCGTGGGCGCGGCGGGGATGGTGTGGAGCAGCGCACCCGAGTTCCTCACGGGTAAGATGCCCACGGAGTTGAGCAACGTCAGTGTGACGGTCAATGGGAAGTCCGCCTTCGTCTACTTCATAAGCGCCGGTCAGATCAATGTTCTGACGCCGCTGGACAACTCCACTGGATCGCTGACAATTGTGGTTAATAACAACGGAGTATCCAGTGCACCTTATGCGGTGAATGTGAAAACTTCATCGGCGTCCTTCCTGCGCTTTGGGGCGACGAATTACATTGCGGCAACACATGCCGACACGAACGCATCGCTACTGGGTCCCACATCGATTTCGGTACCGGGTTATGCTTTCACACCGGCTCGACCGAGCGAGACGATCGTGCTGTATGCCGTGGGCTTCGGGTTGCCTGTCGCGACATTGGTGAACGGTTCGTCTTCGCAGTTTGGGGTACTGCCGACATTGCCCGTCGTGCAAATCGGCGGGACGGCTGCTCAAGTCACGTTCGCCGGGATCATCAGTCCTGGTCTGACACAAATTAATGTCGTTATCCCAACCTCGGCGGCTAATGGCGATAATACCGTGACCGCGAGTTACGGGGGCGGGACGACGCCTATCGGATCTTCGATCGCAGTGCTGAGGTGATGAACAAGATTTTACTATTTCCCGGCCCGACTCACTTAGCCAGAAGTCGCGTTATGGGAAGCTGGCCGACTTCCCAGAACGCCGTTTCTAGATCATGTCGCGCGAGTCGTGAGGACGGCGACCCTTACTGTTCATTCCACTCTTTTTTTCATGTGTAGAGGCCTTGTGGTCGCTGTGCCGTGGACAGACACCCTTGTGGAGTGGTGTTGAGGTCCACATGCTACCCTGAGATACCTCCCGAAGCAGCCTGAGTTGCTTGGCGGAGCACTCATCGGAAGGACATTTCATGCGTTTTGCAATCATCTTGGCTACCTGTCTGGCCTTAGGACTGTCCGCTCAGGCGGCTGAAAGCCGATATGCCCGTTTACCACTGACTTTTGAACCCAACGTTGGGCAAGCGCCGCTGAGCGCTCAATATGTGGCGAGAGGCGCTCGTTATTCGGTGCGCCTGGAGCGCACGGGGCCGGTCTTGTTGAGCCGCGAAGGCGAGCAATTTGCCCTGGGCTTTCCTGGTTCAAAGGTGCAGGATCGCGGTCAGGTGGGAACTCCATTGGCGGCCACTACCAACTATCTCCTGGGAAACAAGCCCGCAGGCTGGCATCGCAAAGTGGCCAATTTCGCCTCGGTCCGCTACGCGCAACTCTATCCGGGAATTGACATCGTCTACTACGGACAAGACGGGAGCTTGGAGTACGACTTTGAGATCGCCCCGCAGGCGGATCCTTCGGCCATTCGGATACGTGGCGGCAAAGCCCGGCTGAACGGAAACGGCGATCTAACGTTCGAAGGAAGTGAGTTCAGCCAGCACCGGCCGGTGGCATACCAGATGAGAGACGGGCAGCGCCGAGCGGTAGAGGTGGAGTACAGCGTTCTTGCCAACGGCGATGTCGCGCTACAGCTGGGAGAATACGACCACGCCCGCGAACTGATCGTCGATCCTACTCTTGGATACGCCTCCTATTTCGGAGGATCAGGCAACGACGCGATCACCAGCATCAAGGTAGACGCAACCGGAGCGCTATTTGCGACCGGCTTTACGACGTCGACGAACTTCAAAACCACGGCGGGTGCTTTGCAGACCACATACAAGGGGCGGGGAACAACGCAGGCTGCATTCGCGTTTGGTGATGCGTTCGTGGCGAAGTTCAGTCCCTCCGGTGCGCTGGTTTACTCGACCTATTTCGGAGGGACGGATGACGAAATGGCGTCGGCGATCGCCATTGACGCGGCCGGGAACGCATATGTTGCGGGAGCGACCCGGTCACAGGACTTTCCGGTGAGCGCCGGAGCTTTCCAGTCGAGATTCGGCGGTTCCGCCGAAGATTTCTTCTTTTCGCGCGGTGACGTGTTCGTGGCGAAATTCAGCCCGGATGGTAGCCGCATCGTCTACGCAACGTATATCGGTGGCAGTCTGAATGAAGGCGCTTGGGGCATTGTTGTCGATGGTTCAGGAAACGTGACGGTGGTGGGCGATACCTTGTCCACGAATTTTCCTACGACCACCGATGCCATATCGAGGAACTTTAGGGGCAGCGCCAATAGTTCCATCTGGCCGTCTGGGGACGGGTTTATCGCCAAGTTGAATGCCACGGGAGCCAGTCTGACCTACGGAACCTACATCGGTGGGCAGAGCCATGATCTGGCCAGATCCGTTGCGCTAGATAGCCAGGGCAACGCCTACGTTTGCGGCTACACATTCTCATCAAATTTTCCCACGACGGCGGGCGCCTACCAGACGGCTTTCCGGGGCGTGGAAACTTCGAACTATGATTTGTCGGCCGACGATGGCTGGGTACTGAAGCTGAGCCCGCAAAACACAGTTGTCTATAGCACCTACTTGGGTGGATCAAACCGGGACTCCGCGTTTGGCATCGCGGTGGATGCGACAGGCAACGCCTACGTGACTGGAAGATCCAGATCCATTGACTTTCCGGTCACTGCGGGCGCAGTCAGGTCCACCTATGGCGGCTCCGGAGCGAACGGCAACGCTAATGATATTGTCCAGGGAGATGCCTTCGTCGCGAAGCTGAATCCAGCCGGATCCGGGTTGCTCTATGCGACCTATCTCGGGGGGGCAGGAGACGACATTGGTGCAGAGATTGTCACGGACGCAGCGGGCAACATCTATGTCACAGGCTTCACTCTATCGGGGAACTTTCCCGTGAGCGCCGACGCGCTGCAGAAAACATTTGCGGGATTTGGAGGCCAAGGCTTCGATATCATCGGCGCACCGCCGCCAGCTGGAATCGCCAACACGGGCGATGCATTCGTCAGCAAACTCAGCGCGCAGGGCGCCTTGGTTTACTCGAGCTATTTCGGCGGAACGCAGGATGACGGAGGATACGCGCTGGCGCTCGACTCGGCAGGCAATATCTACGTGGGAGGCAACACGCTTTCGCCGGCCCTAGCGCTGGGAGCCGGAGCCGTACAATCTGCCTACGGAGGGACGGGCACCTCGCCACGAGGCGATGGCTTTCTGGCGAAGTTTGATTTTGGAGGAAGGCTAGCTGGCGCGCCCGCGAAGGTTTCCTTTACGAGTAGTTCTCCCACCAGCGGATCGGTGAGCGCCGCGCTCGCAGCTCCCGTTGTTGTAGAAGTTCTGGACGCGGCCAACTTGCCACTCGCAGGCGTAACCGTGACCTTTAGCGGAACCAACGCTACTGCGAACCCAAGTGCAGCGACGACCGGAGCCGATGGCAGAGCGGCGACCACAGTAACATTGGGTTCAACCCTTGGAGCGGCTCGCGTGACAGCCAGTGTTGCCGGCCTCGCGTCCATCCAGTTGGATCTTAGCGTGAATCCGGCGGGTCCTGTGCCGACGATCAGCGCGGTGGTTAATGGAGCAAGTTTTCTGCCGGTGTTGGCTCCCGGATCGTGGTTGACGGTGGGCGGTGCAAAACTGAATTCCGTGCGGGCCGACGCCACTTCCGTTCCGATGCCCACGACGTTGGGCGGGGTGCGTGTCCGGGTCAATGGGTCGCTCATTCCTCTGTTGGTTGTTCTGGAAAATCAGATAAACGCGCAGCTTCCTTACAGCACCCCGCTCGGCAACGCCACGCTCACCGTTGAAGTCAACGGCGTGGTCTCGGCGTCATTTCCCTTCACTGTGAGCGCAACAGCCCCAGGGATTTTTCTGTTCGGCAACAACCGAGCCGTGGCGCAAAACGTTGCTCTCGATGGAACCCTGACGGTGAACACATCGGATAATCCGATTGCGCCGGGCCGGTCCATGATCGTCTATATAACGGGACAGGGCGCTTTGGACAATCCCGTTGCCGATGGTGACTTCGCTGGTTCCTCTCCTCTCTCCAGACCGAGGGCGGCCTACTCGATTACGGTTGGCACTAAGCCGGTGGTTATCGATTTTCTGGGCATGACGCCCGGGCAGATCTCGCTTGTCCAAGCAAACATACGCATTCCTGCGGACCTGACCGCTGGAGATTATCCGGTTGTCGTAACCATCGGGGGGCAGGCTAGTAATGGCCCTTCGATTACCATTAAGCCGTGAGATCGACGGTTTGGCTTCCGCTCTTCGCTGTGGCTCTCGCTCTCCTATGGTGGGGAGCGAGCCAGCAACCCAGGGTGCCGGGCACGGAGATAAAAGGTTGGATCGAGCCTGAAGTGCGCGCGGCAATCGCGCCATTCGGAGGCAAGGTGGTCGCCGTGCTCGCGAAGTCCGGGGACCACGTCTCTGCGGGACAATCACTGGTGCGCCTGGAAGCCCAAGATCTTTCAAAAACCACGGGGCAGGCCCGCGAGGCGATGGAGCGCTTGCTGCGCGTTCCCGACGCGGTGTGGAAGCAGGCCGAGCAGGACGATCCGGAACGCAAACAGGGTGACGCAGCTTACATTGCCGCTTTGGGAAAATGGGAGCAGACCAAATCACCCGCGGCTGAGAAGCTGCTACGCCACGCTATCCAGCAACGAGAATCTGCTTACCGAAAGGTGAGCCCTTTCAGTAAGAAGGCATTTGAGGATTGGCAGCAGAACCTGGGCGTCTACGAGGTCAGGGCCGAGCAGGACGGACGGGTCGAAATCCTGAATCTCAAACGGGGTGACCTGCTGCCTGCGCCCTCCAAGGCGGCCTTGATCGCCAACGAACGCCGCTCTGTCCTGCGTGCACCAAACCATGGCTCGTGGAGGAAGGGCGATCCGTTGCGCGTGCGGATCGGCGAGCAACGTTTGAATGCCGTGGTCGAGAGAGTCGAGGCAGGCCAACTCGAAGCATTCCTCGAAGGGGCCGCGAACATCGGCGCGGGTCAGGTAGCGTGGATTCAAACGAAATAAGCGTTGAGGTTGAGGGACTCGCGTTCGGCTATGGCTCGCGGACAGTTCTAACGGATGTTAGTTTCAATGTCCGGTCAGGCGAAATGTGCGCGGTCTCTGGTCCAAACGGCGCGGGCAAATCGACTTTGCTGCGCGTGCTGGCAGGTTTGCTGCGGCCTCTAAAGGGCATCGTTCGGGTGGCCGAAGGGATCGGTTACGTGCCTCAAGAGTGGGGGCTTTTCGGTGAGCTACAGGTCGAGGAGAACATTCGGTTTTTCGCTCGCGCCTATGGGCTGTCCCGCGCGGTGGCCCGGGTTGAAACCGAGTCTATGCTGGAGCGCTGTGAACTGAAGCCGTTGCGCAGGGTGAGAGCCGGCGAATTGTCGCACGGGTGGAGGCGGAAGCTCACGCTGGCTTGTGCGCTGACGCACCAGCCTCGGGTGCTGCTCTTGGATGAAGTAATGTCGGGTTTGGATGAGACATCGCGAAGCAAAATCTGGAACATCGTGGAAGCAGAGGCCGCTCGGGGCGCTGCCGTCCTGCTGACCACGCATTTCGGCGAAGACATTGCCCGCTGCAGCGCGCAACTGGCCTTGCGGAGCGCCGAATGAGCCTCTGGCAGGGTTGCTGGCTGATCGCCGGCAAGGAATTTCGCCAACTGGCACGTGACCCGTTTCTTCTACTTTTGGTGCTGGGCGCGCCGCTGCTGCAACTGCTGATCTTCGGCTACGCGCTGGAGACGCGAGTGCGCGATTTGCCCGTCGCGGTGCAGGATCTGGATCATGCCAGGCTCAGTCGCATGCTCCTCGACCGGCTGGCGGCGAATCCGGCGTTTCGCTTGACGTATTCGGCGTCCAGCGAAGAAGAACTCGTGGGTCTCCTCCGTAGTGGGAAGGCCAAAATTGCTGTGCAAATTCCTACAGACTACACTGTTCGGGCGTTCTATCGGCAACCTGTCGCTTTGCGTATGTGGGTCGATGGCTCCGATGCATCCACGTCGGCGCAAGCATTGGCGGCAGCCCAGACGATCGTGATGGGCCATGAGGCGGATCTTCTTTTGCTGGGTGTTCCCGAACAAGAGCGGCCATTGAAGATAGAAACACAACTGCTTTACAACCCAGAGGCGCGAAGCGTTCTGGCGTTTGTTCCGGCGCTGATCGGGATATTAGTGGAACTGACAGTGAGGCTCTTCATTTCCCTCTCCTTCGTGCGTGAACGGGAACGGGGCGCCATGGACCTTCTTCGGATCACCCGAATTTCAAGCACCGCTTTAGTGGCGGGGAAATTTGCCGCGGGCGTCGCCATCGGACTGGTGACCGCGGCCCTGCTGACGACGGCCATGATCTGGGTCTTCGGGATCTCGCTAGGTGCCCCTGTCTGGCTTTACTGGGGAGCGATGATCTCGATCATGCTGCCAGGCCTGGGATTGGGGCTATGGTTGAGCGTTGAGGCAAAGCATGCCGCGCAGGTGTTGCAGCTGAATTTCCTGATCGCACTACCATCGGTGCTCTTATCCGGATTTCTCTTTCCTCGGAGCAGTATGCCCTGGCCGATGACGGCGTTGGCTCAAGTGCTGCCGAACACATGGTCCCTGGACGTGATGCGCGGGATGATACTGCGTCACGCGGGCCTGGACGAAGTTGGACCGGCAATGTTGGCACTCACCTGTCTTGGTTTGGCGTACACGGGCATCGGCGCGCTAAGAATGCGAAAAGCTTGATTCTACCAACGCCCCCCCCCCGCGCTCCCAATGGAGCGGACAACCCAGTCGCCTGCGCCGATGCTGGTGACGCGGTACCAACCGGACTGACTCGTCATCGATGTTCAGCAGCGATTTCGCAACTGGGACGTTGAGGGATGTCAGGGACAGGCAGGGGCTAGAAGTCGGGTTGTGGGACGCCAGTCAGGCGTCTTCGAGTGCGATTGCATCGTTAACGGCTTGGCGGATCTTCTGCTTGCAGCCTAAGTAGCGCTCTGTCGTTTGCACTGAAGCATGACCGAGAAGGAACTGAATCTGCTCCAACTCGCCCCCAGCAATGTGGCAAAGTCGCGCGCAGGTTCGGCGCAAATCGTGAGGGGCAAGGTTCTGAAGGCTGGCCCTTTTCGCAGCCCCCTTCACGATTGTGCCAGATGGCCTTGGGAGTTATCCCGGAACCCCAAATGCGCCCGAATCGGTTGACTCTTCGAAAGAGGAAGCCATCTTCGATGTTTGCGGAACTAAGCCAGTCATCGACCGCCTGCTTGGCCCAGTTGGGTACGGGAACAGTTCGGATGTGCTTTCCTTTGCCGATCAAGTCGGCCACCACCCAATGATCTTCTCGGATCTGAAAATCTTTTTGCTTGAGACCCACGAGTTCGGCGCGACGAAATCCGCAGCCCACAAGTAGCGCGAGGATGGCACGGTCGCGCTTGGCACGGATTGTTCCGCCACCGCTGGATCGCAGAAGAATCTTCACCTGCTCCAGAGTCAGCCAGTTCCCGATGCGGACGCCTAATCGCTTCGCACCTTTCACTCGTCGAATGCCAGCCGCAAGTTCAGGGCTCAACAGTCCGGTGTCAGCCGCTTCATAGGCCAGCCGTCGCACAGCAGCTAATCGAACGTTGATCGTAGAGGGCGCGAGGCTCTTTTGCTCAAGGAAGAAGCGATACCTCAAAACGACCGTCCTACTGAATGATAGCCGTGGCTCTGAACAATACCAGCCGATGAACTCGTCGATGGCATGCTCATATGAATCCTGCGAACTCGGTGAAGCCAGCGAGTTAAGAACTGAGCGTTTCGAGTGTTCCAAGTCCGGCAGCCTGAGAATTGTCTTTGCTCTACGATTCTTTGCGTTCTTGGGGGAATGTGCCATAGTCGCGGCCTCCTTGCCGCGATCCACGATCGGCAGGAGGGCGCAAGTTGCCTAGAACGCCGTTTGTGGGCAGCTTCTATTTCCCAGAACGCCGCTTCTCGGTCCTTAGAGCGTCAGCCGGAGTGGCCGCGCGGCTACGACAGGGGTGGACGAATACCAGCCGGTGCTGCCGACAGAGTAGATGAGATATCTCAAGCCCTGCAACGCCCAGTCTCCTCGCAGAAAACCCTCACATCGTCTGCGACGATGCACATTCCACACCTCATGTTCGCACCAGTCCTGGATCGTCCGGCGCGAATGTAGACGAAAAATCCGACGCTCTGAGGAAAGGGGTGTTCCATAACTGGCAGCCGTCAGCAGCCTGGACATAAAGGCCTCGGGGCTCGGAATGACTGCACGGGGAGCCCAACTGTCGAAGCTAACAAATCTAGCTACGGGATTAACGGCGTGGTGAAGATATCCAACGGGGCGGAGGGGGCTTGATAGACACCGATGACTTGGCCGCTGATCGGGTCCATGAACTGCACCTGACCCTTGTCGCTGAGGATCGTGAGGCGGGTACCGTCCTGGCTCAACTCCAGTTTCAGGCCCTTGGCGTCATTCGCGAACGTGAGGGGGAATTTGTTGACAATCTTTCGTTGCGCGAGATCGAAGACGGAGACCGCGTAGGCGGTGGCGGGGGAACCAGCCCGCACCTGAAAGTTGTGGAGGAAGAAGATGAGATTACCATTGGGGTGTAGTTGTGGGGTGCTAATGGGGAAGAGGCTGTTGAAGAGGCCTACCGCTCCGACGAGCGGTTCCTGTAAAAGAGCGCTGAGGTCCGCGGTGTCGGAGAGGACATCGTAGTAAATGATTTGTTCCCTGCTCAGCTTGTCTACCCCGAAAATGTAGAGGGTGAGGCCGTCTGGAGCCGTAGCCGCTGAGGCGGCCTGCACCATGGGCAGCCGCGCGGTTGACTTCAGTGTGCGGGTGGTCGCATCGAACATTCGCATGGCGGCGGAGTTACCGTTGGCGTCGACCGTTGGCTCGGTGGAAATAACGTACGCGGTATCGCCACTGCTGCTAAACACGATTTCCACGGCACTGAAATTGGTAGCCGCTGTGGTATTGACGGGTATGTTTCCTTCAATCCGCCCGGTCTCCAGACTGGTGACTACCATCTGTCCGCCCGTGGAATTGGAATGATGCGTCCAGACTTCGCGGCTATCCCCAGTCAAGGTTGGACGCAGGCCAAACGTTGGGCTCATGCCATTAGGCAGGATCACGGGCGTGGAAAAGGTGAGGGTCTTGAGGTCCAGTTGGAAGACGCTATTGTCGCCAAATCCATTGAGAATCGTAAGTTGCGGGTTGGAGGTGGCGGTGGCAAAGACCCTCCGCCCATTGAGATCGAGGTGTCGGACGTCATCTGCATACTTCTTTTGGAAATAGTCGAGGACCTTCTTGAGTTCCCCGAAGAGCTTCGGCTGGCTTGACTCCACGTAGATGCAGCGATCGTCGTTGCCGTCCCGAATCAGGTCATCGCAATTCCAAGTATCGAAGACCAGGCTCTTGCTTCCATCGGAATTCCGTGAAATCGACCAGTTGAGGTAGCCGGTAAGGATTCCGTCGACACGGAATTCCTTGAAGGTGTTCCATTCGACAACACCAGCCTCCCCTTGCCCGCACAGCGGCGTTATCAAAGTGATCACAAGCAATAGATATTTCATCGCAACACCACCGATATTGTGAGCCAGGGGGAGTACAGCATCACGCCGTTCGCCACAAGCGAATTCGAGAATGGCGTCACACCGTTGGTGCTCAGCGTTCCGATCGCGAGCGTGGAGTATGACCCGTCGATGTCCTTGTAGGTGTGCGGCAGGTTGGCCAAGGTGTCCGCCGGAATGGTGAAGGTAGAAGCTCCGGGTGGAGCCAGACACTGCACCTCCACCGTGGCGTTCACATACGAAGCGTAGGCATACAGCGTGATCGCGGTGGGGGATGCCGCATCGGTCGGCGTGAAGTTCAGGACCAGGGGAACTGCCCGGTCAATCAGGCGGAGAGTGTCGCGTTGAGGCCAAGTGGGTGGGCTGACCAGTTTCAATGGCAAGACGGTGGCGTTCGGACCGCCTGGGTCCAGAGTTGCTTTCGCGCTGCTGTTCGCAAGGCGAATTCCGACAGACTTAGCATCGACGGTGCCACCGAGCCGGAAGGAATAGAATGCCGCCAACGATCCCAACGACGGGGCGTTTTCCAAGCCGTTGTTAAATACGAGCGCCGGCCGCGGCGTCATTGAGACCAGCGGAGCACCTCTAAGATTCCTACTGATGCTGGAATCGCCCGCGGTTTGGTGCAGCAGGCAGGTTCCAGGGGGCGGATACGACAAGTAAGGGTCGAATGAAAACTCCGAAGCCGGTTTGTCGATGAAGCGTGCATAGATGTTATCCATCTCGGATCGCGACAGATCGTGGGTGACGTCGCTGATGCCGTTCACTCTCTGGAGATGGATGAAGCCCTGGGTGCCGGAAGATCGCGCCAAACTGGACAAGACATTATTCGGGTCGCTGCACGAAGTGGAGCCCGGCGCCGCGATGGCCATGGTTACTGTGTTCGAGACCACGCCGGCCGCCGTGATCTGTACGGGCACCCAGCAGCCCAAGGAGGCATCGTCGGGAATGCTGACGACAACCTGGTCCAGGCCAGCGCAGCACGGCGAACGTCCGGCGTATTGTTTCGTCGCGGGTCGCCCTCCGATGGTGATCGTGACGGCGGTTGCGAGATTGCCGGCGGTGGGGGCGATGTTATCGGCGTAGGGAACGGGCCCGAGGCCGGTGCCCCAGATGGTGATGAATTGTCCGCGTGTGGCGGGTTTGATCAGAGAGTTGATGGGCTGATTGTCCGCCGCGACGAAGTTCTGCACGATGCCGGGGCCGAAGCCTCCGCTGGAGACGGCGAAGATACCGGGAGCGGCGTCGGCGATTTGTACGGTGATTGCATTGCTCCTGCGGCCTTGATAGGTCACGCGCAGGCTGGCGAGTCCGGCTTTGAGGGTGGATGGCAGGACCGCGTTGATCTGTCCGGCGGAGACGAAATACGGGACCGCGTCGTAGCTAACAGTGGAAGTGGCAGTTTGCGTCAAAGTGATGGTCACACCCGCTAGGTTGACGGTCCAGGGGAAAGCGCTGGCTTGGGCGAACTGCGCGGGTCCAAGATTCTCGCCGAAGATCGAGAACAGGCTGCCGCGGGCGAGCGCTCCGTTGGGAAGGCCGAAGGGAGCAAGCGAAGCGGCGTTCACCACGGCTCGGTGGATTAGGACGGGCTGTTGGGCCTGTAAGGAGACCGATAGCGTGAGTACTGACAGAATTGGAAACGCGCAGCGCATTTGAGCAGTTTAGCTCTGTCCGGTAGCCGGGCGCTTCCCGCCGTCGAGGAAGTGGTGGACCCGCGACCAAGGGTGGAACTCTCCATTGGGTGCCTTTTGACGGGAACTAAAAAGCACTCTCCTGAGGATCCTGGTTTAAATCTGACCGAAACTAGGCCGGAGCAACTCTTGGTTCGCGGCGCATCCGGAAGTTACCGCACCAAGTCCGGGCCACAAGTCGGGTTGTGGGAAGCTCGCTGACCGTTTCCCAGAACGCCGTTTGTGGCCAACTTAACTGGAAGTGCGTCTTAGGCACACTAGGGCCGATTCCTACGTCACGGTGCGCTCAAGAAAACCGTAGGCTCGAGATCTCCATTGGTTCTATAGCTTCTCCTTTCGCCATGAGCTGGGGTGTCGTGACGGCATTGGACCTCTCTCAGCCCTGAAGAGAGACAATGGCGTAGTAGGAGGACCACGGATGTTCCTGACCAAAGCTGCTTTGCCCCGGCGCACGCTTCTACGCGGCGTTGGCTCGGCTATCGCCCTCCCGCTACTGGAGGCAATGCTTCCGGCACAGACCGCATCGCGCAACGCCAACGTAGTCAGTCCCTCTCGCTTGGTGTGCCTGGAGATGGTGCATGGTTCGGCCGGGAGTTCAGACTACGGTGCTGCGAAGCATTACTGGAGTCCAGAGCAAACCGGAAACGAGTTTGAACTATCGTACTCGCTTCAGCCTCTGGAAGGTGTTCGCGCCGCGATCACCATCATTTCGAATACGACGGCAAAAACAGCCGACGCGGAAAAACCGAAAGAGGTGGGCGCAGATCACTTCCGTTCAAGTGCTGTGTTCCTCACGGCTGCCCGGGCAAGGCAGAGAGAAGCAGCACCAATCTCAAACGGCATCTCCATCGATCAGGTTTATGCTCAGCACGTTGGTACGCAGACGCCTGTCCCTTCGCTGCAGTTGTGCATCGAAAGTCCGGCTCTGGAAAACGCCTGCGGGTATGGCTACGACTGTGCTTTTACCGACACCATCAGTTGGGCGAGCGACACTCGGCCTCTGCCGATGGAACTGAATCCGAGGGTGGTCTTCGAGCGGCTCTTCGGCAGGACAACGGCGGGGAGTGTTCTCGACCAAACGACGTCGGATCGGATGCGCCTCGGCGTAGGAGGGCCCGATCGTATCCGAGTCAACCGTTTCCTCGAAGCGGTACGGGCTGTGGAGCGGCGGATTCAAGCTGTTGAGCGGCGGAACGCCTTAGCGGTGGTGCGGGAACGTTTAAGTGCACCTCTGGGGGTGCCAGACTCGTGGGAAGAACACGTGGACTTGATGTTTGAGCTTCAGGCGCTGGCGCTGGAGGCGGATATCACTCGAGTCTCCGCGTTCAAAATGAGTCGCGACGTGAACAATCGCGTCTTTAGGAAGAGCGGGATACTCCATCCGTTTCACAGCCTCTCTCACCACGTACAGGTCCCCACGCTCATCGACGAGTTTGCGAAGTTGAACCGCTACCATGTGAGTTTTGTCGCCCAGTTCCTCAAACGGTTGGCTGACACACCCGACGGAGATGGCAGTCTACTGGATCATTCCTTGGTCCTCTATGGGAGCCCGATGGGCGACTCGTACACCCACAATCACTCACGACTGCCTATCTTCCTCGCTGGACATGCCAACGGAAATTTACGCGGAAAACTTCATCACATGTGCTCGCCCGGCACACCTCACGGGAACACGTTGCTAACGATCCTTCAAACAGTCGGGGTCGAGGTTGACAGCTTTGGCGATAGCAGCGGAGTGCACTCGATCTAGCGCGATGGTTGAGCGAGAGGCCAGGGCGGGCCCGCGTCGTAGATAACGGCTTGCCTCTTGACGAGGTTCTTGATTCGCTGCAGGACGCTGGACAGCGGCGTACGACGTTCCACGAATCCATTGGCACCCAGAGAGTCGGCCGTTCTTAGGGAATCTACGTCGGCCTGGGAGCCGATGGCCAACACCTTCATACCCTGCGCAATCGGTCTGAGTTCACTAACCCAAGTTGCTTTTGAGGGGCCGGTTTGTGGCAATTCCACGATCGCGAGATCGATAGGACCCAGCTCCGCCAGTGCTGTAGCCTCGGAGAGCGCGTTAGCAGACACGACCTCGTAACCAGAACGAACAAACTGAACTGTCCATTTCTTTCGGGCCGCTTTGTCTAACGAGGCGAGCAAAATTCTTTTCTTCGCCGAGCGCACAGAGATGGTCGCCAGAGAAGTGCTTTCGTTGTCTCCCACACTTAAGACGAGTTCCGCGTTTCCGAGCGGTGCGGATTCAGGGATACGGAAGTTGATTTGAAGCAATCCAGCCACGGAGTGCGGCGCCGCCGCAACGAAAGATAGCTCGGCTGGAACGCCGCCGACCGTCACGCGGACATTCTGGCGAGGTTTGGGATATCCACTGGGAGTCGCATAGGCTGCAATACTGCCCGTTGGGAAGCGCTTCTGAAAAGCACCCGTCCCAGTCGCATAGAGGGTTACCCACGTTCCTCGCGCCGCCGGGTTGGCGGAAGAATTACAACATCCGCTGTCATTGAGGATTCCTGCTTGTCCCGTTCCGACGCGGTTCTGCGTAAAGATGGCCGGTGTCGATGCCACCACAGGAAGGGTGATCGGGGGAGATCGCTGGCCCTTATATTCAACCACGATGTTGGACGAAGCGCGGCCTTCCACTTCGAACGGCACCACCGCACCGATCTCCCCGCGCACTGCGTAAATGAGCGGAGCCGCCTGTCCATCGAACAAGACACGGGTCTCCGCCAACTCGGTCATCACCAAGCCCGCGTTGTCCGAAGCTTGTCCGGCAAGAGAAACGGGTCCGGCATTGGAGGCGTACACTACAACGATTTCACCCGGGCTGATCGCACCAGAGCGGTGATCGGCAGCGCTCACAATCGACGCGATATTCAATTCCGATTCGGCCGCAAAAGAGATCGTTACCGTCGTCAGAGCGACTGCCCAAAATGAAGTTCGCATCATTTTCAACTGTCCACGTTTCCTCATGATAGCGCCTCCTTACGAACCCTAAGTCGCGTTCTGGGAATGTATGGTCCGCCGACCAATTGCAAGCGAAAAAGAGAAGGCGGGTTGGTCTGCGCAAGTGTATACGGCCTTTGGTGGAGTAAAACTCCTGGCCAGGATGGAATGCGCTACGCTCTCGTCCCATTTAGATAGGCAGTCTTAGAAGACTTCTTCCCAGAGCGGGTTTCGAGAACGCCGGTTCGACCGTTGTGCCATCTCATGGTTCGACTGCAAACCTGGCAGGAACGAAAATACCGGGTTGTAGCTAAGATCAAACAGCAGCCAGTTGGGGAGCGCGATGGGCTTCCCCGGTCGCTAGAACGGCCCAAGCCATCCTGGCCAACTTATTGGCGAGCGCTACGCAGGCCACGTTGCGGTGAGTTCGGGCCGTAAGGGTGTCGAGCCACACCTTGAGGCCGGGGCCTGGTTGACCTTCTGCTGGAGAACAGCGCGTGCCCCTTGCGCAAACAGTCTTCGCAGATATGCGTTCCCCCGTTTCGCGCACTCGATGCAGCGATTGCAGATCCAACTGGTCATCGCTCTTGATCGGTACGAAGCGCATCCTGGGCCGGCCCACTGCCTCGGCGATCGCTTCCGCGTCGATGTAGTCGCTCTTGTTGGTCTTCACATACGGTTTCACGTACTGGGCTGGAATCAGACGAACCTCGTGTCCCTGCTGTTGTAGCGCACGGCCCAGAAAATGGGAGCCACCGCAGGCTTCCATGCCAATCAAGTGGACTTCCCTGTTCGCGGTGAAGCGTAGCAACTGCGCGCGTGAGAAGTGTTTGCGAACGACGACCTCGCCGCGGTCGCTTAAACCCACTAGATGAAGACTGGTCTTGCCCAAGTCAATGCCGATCGTGTGTATGTTCATGGAATGGCTCCTTGTCTATCTTCTACACCCCTTGCTGGATGTGAAGGCGGCGGACCATCCCATTAGTTATGCAGTCATCCTACACCTGCCGAAAACCTCCTGGAATTCTCGGAGAACAACCGCTGAATCCAGTCGCAGAAGCGACGGCTGTCCGAACGTGCCAAAATTAGTTGGTTTTGGCACATAGGGGCGTTTGGTCTCGTGCTGCCGTCGGCGATGAACTCTCACCCGTGCAGATAACAAAAGACGCCAACCGGCGCGGGGAATCCGCATCGATCAACGGCGGTCGGGGGCGCTGGACAACTTATACTGGCCGTAGGAGACCATGCGTGGGAGTTGCCATACTTGTTGTTGCCATCTTTCTAGCCATGTTCCTTGCAATAATTCTGGCTGGCAAGGACTGGAAAGCAGCGCAAGATGAGGCCCGAGCACGGCGGATGTCTGAGCATAAGATGAATGCACGGCTTTTGAAGCTGAATATATGACGCGTCCTCCGGACGTTGTCGCCTTCAGCAGACGCATCCGAGGAGCCCGCAGCCTAGGATTAGGTCTTCTAGGAGACCGATGATTTCGCCGGCTGGACCATTTGTCTTACGGCCTCTCCGACGGAGGTCAGAAATAGCTGGAGGTCAGCCTCTTTTTCCATGTAACGAACGCCCCGTACTGCTGCGCCCTGCCTGTCGGCGCGGGCCCGCGAGGAAGTCAGAATCGTGATCGGCACCAGCGGAAATGTTGTCCTGAGAGCATCCAGAACTTGAAACCCATCACTTCTTGGCGTATTCAAATCCATCAGGATTGCATCCGGTTTGATGCCGTTGTCTGCAGCGCAAAGTGTGGCGACCGCTACCACCCCGGTTTCGAAAATAATCAGGGTGTAACTCAGGCCCTGCTCATCCAGAGCGAGTTGCACCAGCAACCGATCACCCGGATATCCTCGATCATCACGACTTGAGCCGGTTGCATCATTTACTCCCTTGGCGGGCAAGGTGAAGTGGAAGGTCGAGCCCCGCCCAACCGACGACTCAGCCCATATCCGCCCTCCCCTCTGCTCCACGATCCTCTGGCACATCGCCAGGCCAAGACCACTGCCCGGATAGACCTGCCGTTGAGCATTTTGAAGGGAGTGAAGATCTCTTTCAAACCCTCCGGGTCGATACCGATGCCGTTGTCCTCAAAGGAGAAAATCCATTCTTTGCCATCCTGATAAGCAGAGATCCGAACTCGAGAAACCGTTTCAATACGCCTGAATTTAATGGCGTTGGTCAGAAGATTTTGAAACAGCAGCGTGACCGCGTAAGTTTCGGAAAAAACTATCGGAAGTGGATCGTGAGTTATGACGACGTCGGCATCCTGAATCTGGTTTAAGAGCAATTGGAGTACGTTTTCCAAAACGGTCTGGGAATTGACCGGCGCCCCTTCAGCGGCATTGTCCTGGTCCACGGACCAGTAGTCGCGCATGTCATGGAGGAGGGTTTGCATGCGCCTCGCACCATCTACGGCATAGTGGATGTAACTGAGAGCTTTGTCATCCAGACTGCTGTGGTAATCACGTTCCAGCAACTGCGTGTAGGACATAACCATTCGCAGTGGCTCTTGCATGTCATGGGAAACGGCGTAGGAGAAATGTTTAAGGTCGCCATTGGCCCGTAAAAGGGCTCGGTTTGAGGCTAGGAGGTTCGCCTCACTGAGCCGCAGTGTCTCAACCGCTTCGCCGAATCGATGTCGATAAACGTGATTACAACGCCGTCGATCCTATCTTCCGTGCTGCGATACGGCAGAATACGGGTCAAGAACCAAACGCTTCCGGATAGTCCGTGATACAGGCGCAATCTAAGACCGACAACTCCCTTGTGCTGATCTCAGATCAGCGTGAGACTCGACTACGGTTCGTCAGGCACCGGGCCAAACTCTGGTGGCGGCCGGAGCCGCCGCAACATCAGTCTTTCCTCGCGATACAGCCGGCAAATCCGCATCGCACTCGCCGGATGGCCCTGGCGTCCCAGCAGTTCCCCCAGCACCCGGTATCCGTACTGCGTCTTCTTCCGCGCCAGTTCCACCAGTGCTTTCCGCAACTCCGCGTTGCGGTCTGGTCTCGGTTCGTAGCGGTAACTACCGCGTTCCACACCCACGAGCTTGCAGGCCCGGCGTTCGCTCACCTCGTGCTGCTGGCAGGCGAACGCCACGGCTTGCCTCATGCCGGCAAGCTCCACCCGTAATGAGATGGTCCGCCGCCGCATAGTTCAACGCGGGAGGATCACAGGAAGGAGACCAACCATGAATATCATCGGAATCGACCTCGGCAAGACTGTGTTCCATCTCATCGCGATGCGTCCGGATGGCTCAGTGACTGCGAAGAAGCGTCTATCACGTCCTCAACTGATAGCCTTCCTGCGCAACACGCCTCCCAGCGTGGTAGCGATGGAGGCGAGCTGCGGGGCTCACTATCTCGGAAGACTATTCGTCAGCCAAGGCCGTGAGGCCAAGCTGATTCCAGCGCAGTTCGTTCGCCCGTTTGTGAAGTCCCAGAAAAACGACTATGTAGATGCGGAGGCCATCGCCGAAGCAGAACAGCGGCCCACTATGCGCTTCGTGCCGATCAAGACGGAAGATCAGCTAGACCTGCAAGCCATCCATCGCGTACGAGAGAGGCTGGTGGAACGCCGAACCGCGCTGATCAATCAGTTCCGGGCGTTTCTGTTGGAGCGTGGAATCATCGTTCGGACGGGCCGGCAATGTCTCCTGAGGCGAATGCCAGAGGTGCTGGCGGCGGCCGAAGAGCAACTGGCTCCCCGAATGTTTCGACTACTAACCAGTGTCGTCGCCGAATGGCGAGCTATCGAAGCCGAGATCGTGGAGATGGATCGTGAGATCGGCATGATCGCGGCGACCGATGAGGCGTGCGTTCGACTGCAAACTGTGTCCGGCATCGGACCGCTCATCGCCACTGCCGTGGTAGCTGCAGTTGGGAATGGAGCTGCCTTCTCTCGTGGCCGGGAGTTCGCAGCATGGTTGGGACTCGTTCCTCGGCAGGCATCCACAGGAGGCAAAACTAAGCTGCTTGGAATCAGCAAGCATGGAAACACGTACCTTCGATGGCTGTTCATTCACGGCGGTCGCTCCGTTCAACATCGAGTGTCCCGTGAGCCGCACGCCTTCGGTCGGTGGCTCACGGAACTGGAGTCCAGGACGCACTCCGGTGTCGCCATGGCCAACAAGCTCGCGCGGATCGCCTGGGTAGTGCTGAATCGGCAGGAGCCGTATCGCCGAATGGATCAGCCATCGCGCGGAGATGGCTTCGGCCTCTCCACTTTGACTACGCCAGTTTCAGACGCCGTTCAAGGCTCTTCGATGAACTCGCTCCGTTCGGCCTTGACCAGCGCCTGAAACCGGCGAAAGAATCCACCATCAGGCCGAAGCCGGATTACGAACTCACCTCGGGTTTGCGAAGCAGAAGAACTGATGAATAAACGGTCAACCGTCGCGTCTCAAGCCTGAGCAAAAAACCGGTCCACACAAAAAGACCGTAGCCGTTATAAGGCCAGACGCGTGCGGATACTCATCAAGGCCAGGGCCCTGCCCACCAACAGGCCGGATACATTTACGCAGACCAAACTCATCGAACTTTCTGCTTGCAATCGGGCGGCGGACCATACATTTTTTGCAATCACCGACTTCAGGACCTCTTTGTCCAGGCTGAGGTCGGCCACCAAGTGCTTCAGCCGTCGGTTCTCGTCCTCCAAGCCCTTCAGTCGTTTGGCTTCGCTGACGTCCATCCCGCCGTACTTCGACTTCCACGTGTAGATCGTGGCTTCGCTTCCCCGATCTCCCGCGCTAGCTCCGGCACCTTCCGCCCTGCTTCGTGCTGTTTCAGCACCCTAATGATCTGCTCTTCCGTGATCGACTCTTCTTCATCCTTGATCTCCTTTCATCGCTTCTTCTAACGCGACGTCCCGAAGATCCTCAATTCTATCTGGTCTATTTTGTCGAGAGCATATCAAAGGGGCGCTGGCACGATAACAGGCACACTCTGATTATGGACCTGGCCGAAAGCGGCGCGGGGGAGGAGACCATTCGCGACATTGCCGGACATGTCTCCCGGCAAATGCTGAAGCACTACTCTCATCTACGGATGGATGCGAAGAGGACGGAACTGGAGTCAATCGTAGCCAAGCAAGGCAGCAAACCCGGACCGCGTGACGACGCGTCCTTACCGCGGGAGGGGGAGAATTCTAATGGGGTCCCCACAAGAAAACCCACAGTGGGCCACCGGAACTAGTTTCCAGGCGTATCCTCGGCCTGTAGACTCTTGAAAGGATTGGCTCCTCGGGTAGGACTCGAACCTACAACCATTCGGTTAACAGCTAAGTAGTCGCCCGGATACTCATTTTAAGCCTTGCGATAGGTCCACACAGGTTACCCGGCATTGCCCTAGAAGTGATAGCTTCCAGCAAGCTAGGCAGGCATCGCTTCGCGGTGGCATTTACTGATGGCTGCGAAGCATACAGAAGGCGAACTCAAACGTATCTCACTGTTGTCCCCACATAATCCCCCACACCTAACCGCACCGCGACTCGTTGGTAGTTCGATCCTCTAGCGCGGAGTTTGGAAGTTGGCGGTTGCAGGAATCACCGCTGGCTCTACGCGAGTTGGCTGGTTGTTGGTCGCTCGAATGCAGAATGTAGCGCTCCCGATTCCCTTGGGACTTCGTTGGTCAAGCTAAGATACGGAAATGCACTTCTCCGCACGCTTGCTCCCGTGTCTTTTCATCGTCTCCGCCTCGGCGCAGCAAGTTTTTTCGCCCGCTGTTCGGGCCGCCGTTGGGTTCCCGAGCCAGGTCCTTTATGGCAGCGCGATAAAAAGTAGCGACGCGGGCCGCACCTGGACTCCGCTGTACCTCACGGAGTCCGGTCTGCAACAGCCGATTTTTAAGGAAGTTGAAATTGATCCCGTGAATTCGGCATTGCTCTACGTGATCACATCCGCAGCGGACGGTACGTTCTGGAAGAGCACGGATGCTGGTGCCACGTGGCGCAAGTCCACCAGTGGGCTTCCACCTTCGACTACTCCCGATGCATTGCGTCAAACCGCGACGCCGCACGCGCTGTACATTAAGGCGGGCACGCGAATCTACAAGTCGGCCGACAACGGCGATAGTTGGACCTTGCAGAGCAATCTTCCCGGCAGCGATCCAGCATGGGAGATGTCGCTGTCTACACCCACGCGCATGTATGCTGCGGATCGCGAAGCTGGCGAACTCGACTCGCTGTATGTCTATTCATCCTCCGATGAAGGCCGGACTTGGATCCCCAGGGGTACGCCATCCACCGGCCTGACCATTTCGCGAACAGTAAGCGCCCTGGGAGTCTCCTATTCAAACCCTGACGTTATCTATATGGGCGTCTCCGGCTGCTGCGAGATCCTTCCCGACGGCGGTGCCGGCGTTTACGTAAGCAGCAATGGCGGCCAGTCCTACGGCATCAACAAGAAAGTCAGTGTCTTCACCCGGATCTTCGTCGGCCCCGGGCCGCAGATTTACGCGCCTGCACTGGTTGTTGGAGGCTACAGCTCGAGTCCAGACGATGGCGTGACGTGGATCAGCGGCTTCACTTTCCCGGGGCTGGGACTGACCAACTTCAGTGCAGTTGATCCCAACCAACGCAACGTTGCATATGGTTCAAGCCAGACGGGCGGGTTGGTGCGCTCGCTTGATACGGGAGTCACGTGGAGTTCCGTTGGTGCCACCATCACGCCGACCCTTGCCAAGATCCCCATCATTCAGATTGAGCTGGAAGAGGGGCAATCCTCCACGCGCCAGTTCATCACGCAGATCCTGGAGAACAATACCTGGGTCATTCCTGTGACTCTCTCGTCGCCTTCGGCGGATACGTGGCTCAGTATTGGAAGCAAGACTGGCAATACGCCCTATTCCACATTGCTGGATATTCGAGCTACCTCGCTCGCGACGGGTGTTTACACTTCGTCGATCACCGTAACGTCGCCGCAAGCGGGGAACAAATCTATCACGGTCCCGATTCAACTCACGGTCAGGCCGCGCGGTTCGCTCGCCACACAATTTCGCATCAGCACGGTGATGGGCAATGGCCAGGCCTCCACCGATCCTCCGGTGGGCAATGGGACCGACGTGCCCCTGGGAACCGTCGGTAGCCTGGCGATCAACAAGGAGAATCAACTGCTGGCGGGATTCTTCAATCGTCTGCTGTTGCTGAAGGGAACCACGCTATCCGTTCTGGCAGGGCAAGGCGTTTCCGCATCCACGGGCGATGGAGGTCCCGCCACCGCCGCACAAATAGCAACGCCCTCGGCTATCGCCGTCAGCCCACAGGGCGATATTTTCTTGAGTGAGAGCACATTTTCAAAGGTGCGCCGGATTCGCGGCGGCACGATAGAGTCGTACCTCGACAAGACCAAGGTTCCCGCTTTTAACGGGTCCTCGCTACTCGCGCTCGACTCCGCTGGCCGGCTCATCCTGGCCAATTCAACGGTTTTCAGTCGCTATGACGGACAGCAACTCACGTCCCTCTCGGCGTCGACCTTCATTTTCCCGCGCGGTCTCGCGATCACCTCGAATGGCGACTACTTGATCGCTGACGCGAATCTCGACCAGATCCGGCGCGTACCTGCTGCCGGTGGACCAGCCACTGTATTCGCCGGTACCGGCACGGCTGGAGTCTCGGGCGATGGCGGCCTGGCTATGCAGGCGCAAATCAACAATCCCATAGGCCTTGCCTTTGATGCCCAAGGCACGCTGTATTTCTCCGATAGCGGGAACAATCGCATTCGGGCCATCGGCGCAGACGGCGTCATCCGCACTGTGGCTGGTACGGGTTCGGCTGGATTCGCGGGGGACGGTGGCTCCGCTCAATCCGCCATGCTGAGCCGTCCCGAGCCTCTCGTGATCGACAAAGATGGCAACATCTATTTCGCGGATGCAGGCAATCTCCGAGTACGGAAGCTGGAGCCGCTGGGGCCACATCCACAGGCGATCCTCCACGGTGCTTCCGGTAGTCCGAAGCTGAGTCCCGGCTCGCTTTTCTCAATTTACGGGACACAACTTTCCGAGTCGACGCGCATCAGCGGCGAAACGCCCTGGCCGCGCTCGATGGACGGAGTGGTTGTCACCGTCAACGGTGTTACCGCTCCTTTATATTATGTGAGCCCAACGCAGATCAACGGCCAGATTCCATATGAGACGGCGATTGGCACCGCGAATGTTCTGGTGACCTACAACGGATCGGTTCCGGCGCAACTGTCCTTTCCGGTGGTCGTTGCGAATCCCGGCGTGCTGGTCTACAACGGGGATCATGCGGTGGCTGTGAATCCAAGCGGAGCGGTGAACGCCGCAGGCGTGGGCGCGAAGCCGGGCGAGATCGAGCTGCTGTACTTCTCCGGGATTGGCGTGCCTAATACGCCCGTTGCGACCGGCGCAGGTTCGCCCAGCGCGGATCCTCTCGGTCGTTCGCAGTATCCGTCCAGTATCAAGGTCAACGGTCAGACCGTCGAGGTTTTCTATCTTGGTCTGGCCCCCGGATACCCAGCGCTGTGCCAGGCGAACTTCAAGATTCCGAGCCTGCCGCCGGGGGATTATTCGCTCACAGTTACGGTCAACGGTGAGGAGTCGAATGTCACGAAGTTGACGATCGCGGCGCCCTAAACCGTGGAACAGAACCCGGGCGTCGGGTTTTCTTGTATCCAATTGGTACCGAGGGCCTCGATTCGCGCAGCGTCTTCCTTGATTCCCGAAGCTCTCCCGTCTTTTTTGGATATCTGTTGGCAACGCTCGTGGCCATGCTGGAAATAGCACGGATGGCGGTGCGCGCCGGTCATCGGAACAGTGGCCGTTCGAGGCCCGCTCGGCGGGCGAGATTGAGTATCGAATCTAGACGTGAGAAGTTCATTGAGTGCGCTCCTCCACCAGATTCGTGCTGTCGGCAGTGGCGCTTGCTCAATTTGTTCACCTGGTCGCTGCGACCGTGCTGTACGAATTCGGTATTCCTCCGCTCGCGTTCAACCATTTTTACGGCAACATGTACCCGCTCTATGTTCGTGGCCTTGCGTATCTGGCGATGGGTAACGCCAAGGAAGCCGCGCTTGAGTTCGGAAGGCTGCTGTCACACCCCGGCTTGGCGGCGGGTGATCCGGTAGACGCTGTGGCTCGGCGGCAGTTGGCGCGGGCCTTGGTGCTGGCCGGAGATAAGCCAAAAGCAACATCCGCCTACTTGGACTTTCTTTCATCTTGGAAGTATGCCGACCCTGACATCCCGATTCACAACCAAGCCAGGGCAGGATTCGCCAAGCTGCAGTGACCGAGGAATAGCGACCTCGGCCTCAGCGACTTAGTTCAAACGGCGTTCTGGTCGTTGCTCCGTTTCGTCGAATCCGTGCCGACGATTCGTTCGATCTGGAAGGGTGAGGGGGCGTTGGTGGTTCCTTTTCAACCTGCGCCGGGGAATGCAGGTCTGCTGAAGGTGGCGTTTCTGCTGCATTTCTTCGATGAGCTGAGGCGGAAGGATCCGGGGGTGAGATAGGTCGCGCTCCGTTAATGGCGAAGCTCCCACGCAAGCATCCATTAGAAATGTGTTGTTCGGATAGGGAATGGTTTGTCCGTCATACGTCAACAATCACCAGGGGCGTAACTTCCCACAACCCGACTTCTGGCTCAGAACTAGGAAGGGATCGGGTAGGACACGACACAAGTTCGGGACGGATGATACTCTGTACGAAATGAATCGTTGCGTCTATGAGGATCGATATTTTCAGGTCGTTGTGCCGGAGTGTCCGCTGAATTGCCGCGAGGACGGTGGGCACTTGGTCGTCGTCAAGAAGAGCCCAGTTACCGATCGGTCTGACATGAGCTACCAGGAGTCGATTGCCTTCATCCGAATTTCCATGGCGGCGGGCAAGGCAATGTACGACGTCCTTCGCATCGAGAGGATGAACTACGAAGACTTGGGAAACTGGGGACTGGACGAGCCGGACGGTGCGAAGATGCATCTCCACTTGTTTGGCAGATCCCACACGCAGATCCACCAGATCCGCGGGCAGCACATGTGTCTCTATCCCAAAGATCATCCTATCTACAAGGGCCACTTGAAGGCGCTCAGCGAGGGCGATGAAGCCCAATTGCGTACACGAATCGGCGAGCTTCTTGCCGAGCCCAAATATATCAAGATGGCGGAGCTGGCAGAGTTGTAAGACTGTGCGTTATCGTGGCACCGTAGCGAGGGTTTCAACCTGCTCGCTCTCGACGGTACCGTAAGTCCACTCAGGTCTGTAGTCGCCAGCCGTATATCCCCGCCCATTGGCTAAACGGCGTTCTGGGAAATAGCCGCCAACTTCCCCTAACCCCACTTGCGCCCTTGCCCGGGGCATACATAGCAGCTGACCTAGGATCTGAACCAAAGCGGGCCGAAATGTTGCCCTGTCCGCCGCCGCGAGGACTCGTGAGAAACATCTCAGCTGCGCATGGAGCACCGCTTGCGGTCTCGGCGTTGATTCAGATTGTGAGCAAATCCGAGCGAGCCAAATGGTTGCAATTGGTTGCACTTAGAGGCCTGTTTTGAGCCCTAAAAAACAACCTAAGTGGTTACTGCTCAGCTAGATAGATTTCGGAGTTCGTGGCCCTGAAAAGGCCGGCGTCGGCGGTTCAATCCCGTCCCTGGCCACCACCTGCAATGCATCACCCTCCGGAACAAGCTTCCAGGAGCCTGAGACCTCGAAAACGGGGCCGCCGTCGCGATTAGACGGCGTCAGGACAATTAGGGGTAGATGCTTGGCAAACGTAGTCCTCGCCCGTTCCGGGTCGCCTTCCACGAGTTGATTTAGGTTCCCGATACGCTCCCGGACAAATCGCCGTAACTCATCCACAGAGGGCCGCTGGACCACTGACTTGGAGCGCCTTTCGCGCGTTTCAGTTTCAGCGATCTTCCGCTCTAGCATCTGCAACCGCTCTATCAGCGTCTGTGAATGCCCCGTGACTGCAATAGCGTCCGCAATCCTACTGGCCTCCTGTTTGAGCCTTTCCTTGGTCTCTCGGAGGTCCGCACCATCGTCCGCCTCTCGTCGTAGCGCCGTGAGACGCTTCTCCAGACTTTGCTCAAAGGCCCGCAGAGCCTTCTCCAGGAGGGTTGGCGTGAGGAGCTTCTCCTGTATCGCAGCGATCAGTTGCTTCTCCAGCCGGTCGCGTCGAATGGTCAGAGCATTGGTGCAAACACCTCTGTTCCGGTGACTCGGGCAACCGTACTTGGAATAGCCTCTGACTCCCTGACCACTTACAATCACCATTCGAGAGTTGCAGTGCCCGCACCGTAGGAGCCCACTGAAGAGATACTTCTTACTTCGCTCAGACCTGGCAAATCCACCAAGTCGTGAAACTCCTGTCCTCTTCACGTCGCTGAACCGGGCCGCTACAGCATCCCAAAGTTCATCGGGGATGATGCGCCAGGAAGGCACTGACACGCGCCGTGAATCTCCGGTAGGTCTCGGTCTGCTGGTCTTCAGTCCAGTCTCGGGGTTCTTCCGTTTCCGGGTTCGATTCCAAACAAATACTCCTCGATAACGCTCATTGTGTAGCATGCTCCGAATTGAGGAAGGGCACCAAGCTCGGAGGGCTCGGTTTCGAGCGGGCTGTGGAGAGAGTATTCCTTCTGCGTTGAGCTGCTTGGCAATCCGGGAAAGTCCGTAGCCCCCGGCGAACATCTCATACATGCGGCGGATTGTTTCCGCCTCCGACGGGATTACTTCTAGCTGTACTCCAAGAACCCGCGGCCGACCGTATTTCCCAAGCCGTGATGCGTCCTCTAGCGGCACATTGCGATACCCGAAACATTTGCCACCAGGGTTGAATCCGGCCAGCGCTCGGCCCTCTTGACCACGATGGACCTTGTCGCGGAGTCCCACGATGTACTGCTCATCCATGAAGCAGTTCAGCGTCAATAATTGGCGAGACGATTCATGCGTGGAATCGATTTGCTGAGCGACCGCGCTGAACTGGATATCAAAATACTCCAACTGGTCGATGAGCGTGCGGACCTGCGGGAGGTTTCGACCAAGGCGCGAGGTGTCGTCGACGATCAACCGATCGAAGTTGCCCGCTCGCGCCTCCTGCATGAGTGCTTGCAATTGCTGCCGACCGGCAACATCCGCTCCAGAAATTGCCTTGTCAGCGAATCTAGAAACGACGGTCCAACCGTTCTTCTGCGCGTACTCCTCGCAGCGCCGAACCTGATCATCGATCGAAGTATCGCGTTGCAAGTCGGAAGAGTAGCGGGCATAAATAGCGCATCGAGTCATAAGCGTCCTCCATTATCCTCACTTCCACTTGCGGAGCGGGCTCGCTCGCCTTCGGTCCACTGCTTGACCAACTCCGGTACGATCCAGTCTTCAATCAGCCCTTCGACGTGGACATCCTCGAAGAGCAGCCCTTCGCTCGCCAGCGAGACCGGCTCTGGCGCGCTTCCACGCGTTCGGCACGGGGGAAACTTAACGATCTTCGCCATACCCTTCCAAAAGCTCCATCTGCGGTTCTGGAGGCTGCTCGACCACAGCGCCATCTAGCTTGGCGATGAGCCAGTCTTCGGCGTTGTTCTGGAATTGAGGCCTCGATGCCCCGCTGAGTTGGGGTCGACTATTCCTGTCGGGCTTTGACTGGGCAGACGGCAGGAAGAGGGTCGGCTGCGTCGCTGGACGCGCGCCCTTGAACGCCGAAAGTCCATCGCTGAAATCGTAGTCTCCGAGGTCCTTGGTGACGTACTTACTACAGTAGAAGGCCGCCCCTTTGCTCGGATCGAAAGGAAGGATTCGCGCGAATCCCGCTCGCTTGTCCCATTCGTTCATCCAATACAGCCTAGGAAGGTGACCGACGTTCAGCATCAGGGCATGCATGTGCAGGCGTCCGTTGACGTTCCCGCATTCGTCGGCGCGGAACCAACCCGTGGAAACGTTGGCAGCTTTCTCTACATCAGCAGCGAATCTCTGGAATAGGCGGTGTGCGCGGAATGTTCCAGCGGGTTCGCGGAAGGTAAGAGTCAGAAACCAATCCCATGGGTAGCCAGCAAGGAAACTGCCCCAAGCCTCGGCCAATTCGCTCTTCATTGTTCACCTCGTTGTTTGGACACACCTCTCCCTTCAAGCAAAGGGGACAAGGATCAACTTTTTTGATCCATGCCCAATCAGGGGAGGGCTGCCCTCCCCCTAACCCCCACCCCGGCCCGTACCGCTTTTAGGGTGAGGAGACACACGTCTCCCGTAGGAGCCGCTCAAGTTGGTGGGCCAGCCATCGGTTTTCGACCGATTGTTGATGAGTTTGTTAGCGCGCTCTCACCCGCCGGAACGGAGCGGTCAACCGTCAACCCGGACTAGAAAAAGCTCGCTGCACCTCGCATGGCCCGTAAATGACCGCTACTCTTTTTCGGTTTCAGAAAGATTCTGGCACTCACGCAAGATAGCTGACTCGATCATGGACTTGACCTTACCCGTCAGTTTTACGTGCGGGAACGATTTTCGCTCTCCCTTGTGCGCCGGAGGGAGAACAATCAACGGCTTGCCTTCCGGCTCGAAGACTGAGAATCCGAAAACGTTGATTGAACCTAGAGAGTCGATTCGCACCTCAACATCGGCATGCGCTTTGATTCTGCTGGTGGTATTATCACGGCGGCGAAGGTCAACTATCACTTGGATCGTTTGCCCTTGCGACGCCCCTTTTGAGGTAGTAACGTCGTGGTGAGTCATTCCGTTTGAATTAGGCTGCCGCCCGCAGTGTCATCAGCGGGCGGCAGTTTTCCTTTCTGCACTAGACTTTGAAATACGATCTCTGCGTCGATCTTGCTGGACCGAGTTTCGGAGCGGAGAAGCGCCCAGCCCCTCAAGGAGTTGCTCCTTCGCGAATAGCTTCCCCGCCTCAAGTCCTAGATGCTCCGCAATCCTTGTCCGCTCCTCGTCGGTCGCAGAAATCATCTCGTTGATAATGCGGGACAGTTTGGCGGGGTCCCATCCCAGATCCACGGCCATGCGGGTCTGGCGAATTCCCTTTCGAAGTAAAGCAAGTTTGAGGTTGATCAGCATACGGGCGTTTCAATGAGGCATCATCATATTGATGTGCCTCGATCATAACCATCCCCGAAAAAGATTCCTAGGGGGAAGAGGGGCGTTTTAGGGAGGCCGTTTGCCCCAACCTGCCGATCCATTGGCTCCGCACGATGAACGCTGGGCGGCACTGAGTCGCCCGCTCGGGATCGAGGAAATCGATGACTTCCTCGATCATGTTTTCGCAAGTGTCGCGCGCCGTCCCGAAACGCTGAAGCTAAGCGAAGTTGCGGGCGTGGTCCGGCGTCTTCGGTGGCTTCTAGATTTCGGCGTTCCCAAAAACTTGATCGTGCAGGGCCAAGAGGCAGTTAATCGATTTCAAAGCACTGAGCGGTCCAAGGAGCACTTGGATCTCGCCTTCAATGTCCGACAAATCAGCGATATTCTCTGGGGAACCCTGCTGTCGTGTGGAGACATCACGACATGCTCAACAGAGGAAGCCCTTGCTTTCGTGCGGCGCAACGGGTCGACATACTTAGCCAATCCGTATCTCAACTCCGCAATTGAATTCCTGGAGCAATACGACTTGCCGCCAGACTGCGAGTCCCCCTTTAAACCACCTTACCTGCTTTCGGCGTCCCAATCATCCCAGGGCAGCAACCCGAACCCCCACCTAACAGACGACCTCTCTGAAAGAATTTGTGGCGCGGATCATGCTTTAAGGCGGACCGGCGCAGCCAAGTGGCGGCCTCGGATTGCTGCTGCTCTCAACAAGGCGGGAATACAGAGGCGCGAGGGTGCATCGAGTACTGAGTGGCTTGCGGCGGACGTCCACGATCGAGAAAAGCAATATGTGAATTCACAGGTATTAAAACACCCGTTGACAGAACCCACCGTCATAGTCGAGCAGGTACGAACCAACGCTGCCGACACACTGATCTTTGCTTTTCGATGGGCTCAATACGTCAATGCTGAGAATGACGCGCGCCAAGCAGGAATGGTTGATGCGGACTCTGAATGATTTCCCAGGCCGCTAGGACAATGCGGATATTTACAAGTGCTCGTCGACAAGGTCCTCGATAAGTTCGCGGATCTCTAGTACTGTCAGGTCGGGATCTTCGATCAACTCCTCAATCAGAATGGGTTCGATGAGTTTGCGGAGACGAGCGGCTTCGCGTATGCGCTCAGTATGGCCGCCGTCGAATTCGTACTCTTCTCGCAGGTAAGTATCGATGTGACCTATGTTGAGCGCGACTGCCCAATCAGCTGCCCTGTGTGCACGTTGCTGGTCCGCTTCGAGTCGAGCCGCTTCCTTGCGCTGCTCGATCCTTGCGACCAGCGGCGCAATCGCGGCATCGCGGACCTTTTCAAGTTGCTTCTGCGTAGCTCCAACCGGTAACGACGCCAGTGCCCGCCGTGCCGACTCCTTGGCTTCGGTTTGCTCCTCCCAATCGGCACCCGAAATATAGAGGCAGGCCACCGCCCGCTGGCAGTCCTGGATATGCTCAAACTCCGCAATCATGGGCTGTAGCGCATGTGTTCCCGCGTTGACCATCTCCGCTCGGTTGGCAAGGGAAGAAATTCGCCCGACTGCGGCAACGGCGGCCTCCCAAGCTCGTTGCCTTAACGCTGCGTAAGCGGGATCGTGGCGCACCGCGAACGGAAGCGCACCCATCGACGCGTCCAGGGACCGCCGAATCTCTTCCTTGCGTTGCCAAGGTGCCAGGGCCTTCTCCATGGCTCCCTCGACCAGGCGTCTCGTCACCCCCTCCGCCTGCGTGCTGTCCATGGATCGGAGCGTGGCCTGCACCTGCGCGTGGACATCCAACCGAGTCTCGCGAGGCGCTTCGGACGGGACCGCTTCAAGCGCAAGTTGTATCCATTTTTCCAGCCACACTCGGCGCAGCTGCTCCGCCTGCGCGGCGGCTGACTTCTGGCGCGACACTTCAACTTCTGCGACGCGTTGCCGCTCCCGCCCACGAAACCAATCCTCAACTTCTTCGGCTTCCCTCTCAAGCCGCCG
>JBDSXJ010000016.1:0-92428 GCA_039926185.1 Bryobacteraceae bacterium
GACTTCTGGACCACCGTACGGTGCCCGGGTATTGTACGAGTAGTGCGCCATTCACGAGAGTACATCTCAGGGTGCACGACCATGGGCACACCTTAATGTCATAATTACTCGAGCTGCCCGACCCGAAGTAGAGCAGCCTTCGAAGAGGAGTCCAGAATGCCCGTCATAAGAATGAGATTGCTTCCGGCCTGCGTCGCCGCGCTCGGAATCGCGTTGGGGCTGTCCGCCATCTTGGCTGGGCAGACCGGAGGGAACACGTCCAAGGCTGGAGGAAACGCGCCCCAAGGTGAAACCGAATGGCGTTTCTTCGGAAGTGACGCCGGCGCGACCCGGTATTCGCCGGCCAATCAAATCAATGCCAGCAACGTGGGCAGTCTGAGCGTGGCGTGGCGCTTTTCAACGCGGAACCTCGGTCCCCGTCCGGCGACCGGAATGCAGATTAGTCCGCTGATTGTGGATGGCGTAATGTACACGACCGCGAGCGCAACGCGCGATGTGGTCGCGATCGATGCGGCCACCGGGCAATTGCTTTGGCACTGGCGCCCGGCGGGCGACCTGCTGAAGTGGAACGACATCATTGACCCGCTGGCAAGAACTTCAGGGCGCGGCGTCAGCTACTGGACGGATGACGCGGGAGACCAGCGCATTTTCGTCGTCATGGGTAACTTCATGCTGGTGGCGCTGGATGCGAAGACCGGGCGACAGGTGACGAGCTTCGGCAAGAACGGCGTCGTCGATATGGGCGACAACCTGCGATGGAATGAGCGGCCCGGCTTGGCCCGCGATGGCCGCGTTGCGAACTCCTCTCCGCCGGCGATCGTCGGCAACGTCCTGGTCTCGTCGATCTCGATGCATACCGGCTCTACGCCGAACCTTCCTGGCGCTTCGATCAACGAACAGTGGCCGATGAACATTCCGGGCGACGTTGTCGCTTACGACACCAAAACGGGCAAGATGCTATGGCGCTTCAACATCATTCCCCGACCGGGAGAAGAGGGTTCGGAAAGCTGGCTCACCTCGGACACCAAGACCTGGGACGTGCCGGGCGGCCTGAACGGCTGGGCGAAAGAGCACCCCGAGTTGCGCGAGAAATCGAATCGCTACACCGGCAACGGGGGCTTCTGGGCTCCGGCGACCGCCGATCCGGAACTGGGCATGTTCTACATCCCGGCGGAATCTCCGACCAGCGACTACTATGGCGGCTATCGCCCCGGCAACAACCTCTACGCCAATTCGGTGATTGCACTCAACGCGAAGACCGGCAAGAAGGTGTGGCATTTCCAAACGACGCACCACGATATTTGGGACTTCGACCCGCCGACCGCGCCGATTCTCGCGGACATCACCGCCGACGGCAAGCCAGTGAAGGCAGTGATCCAGCTGACCAAGCAGGGCTTTGCCTTCGTGTTGGACCGTGCGACGGGTAAGCCGGTGTGGCCCATCGAGGAGCGCCCTGTCCAGCAGTCCGATGTGCCCGGGGAGAAGACGTCGCCCACGCAGCCGTTTCCGACTAAGCCCGTCGCGCTGGTACCGCAGGGCGTGACCGAAAATGACTTGGTCGACTTCACTCCGGAGATCAAGGCGGAGGCGCTTCGTGTAGCGAAGCAGTTCCGCTTGGGTGGCCTCTATGCGCCCCCGTCGGTTGCGGGTGGACCGGATGGAACCAATGGCACGTTGAGTGCACCCTCTGCGGTCGGAGGCATCAACTGGCCCGGTGGCGCCGTCGATCCCGTGGAAGACGTGCTCTATGTCGCCAGTGAGAACACTTTGTACCGAGCCCAGGTCACTCCGGGAGCGCCCGGTAAAGGCGTTCTGTACCACGACACGCGCGGTCAACAAGTGACCCCGCCGACCACCGTATTCGGCCTTCCGCTGCTGAAGCCTCCCTATGGTCGGGTCACCGCCGTCGATTTGAAGACGGGTGCGCGCCTGTGGATGGTGCCGCACGGCAACACCCCTGCCGCGATCAAGAATAACGCCAAGATGAAGGGCGTCGAAATTCCGAACACCGGAGCGCAGACCAGAGGCACTGGGCTGCTGGTCACCAGTACGCTGTTGTTTGGCGGCGAAGGCGGTGGGTCCCCGATGTTCCGCGCGTGGGACAAAAAGACGGGTGCCACTGTCGCCGAGATCACGTTGCCGGGTCCCACAACTGGTTTCCCCGTGACCTACACGAAGGCAGGCCGGCAGTACATCGCAGTAGCCGTCCGAGCAGGCGATGGCGTGGATATTGTGGCCCTCGCGATTCCCGAGGCGACCGCACCAGGCACCGGTCGAGGAAAAGGCAAGGGAAAGCAGTAACACACCACAGTGGAATGAGCGGGAGCGTGATGCTTTCCCTTACCAGGGCACAGGCGCAAGTCCGCCGTGCACATGAGACAATATCGTCGGCAGGACGCTATTGTCTCATGCTACTGATACTCCTAGGTGCTTTACTTGCCGTCGGCCAAACGTTGCGCGCTGAGGACCCGAAAATTTCCGTCTGTGACGTTAAGGTCCTCCAGGCTTTTCATAATCGAGACGTCTTGATCGAGGCGAAATATACGATCACGCGGCATGGTGGCAGTTTTGTGGGCGCGGCGTGTGGGGCGGAAGCTTACAGTGGCGAGATCTTCTTTGCCGGGGAAACCGGGGCGCCGGACGTAAATTTTCGAACAGTAGTCGATCTGCTGAAGCTCGTTTTGCCATTCATAAATCGTTCTACCGGCTCTGGCACGGTTTGTGGACTCTTCACCGGTCGGCTTTTCGTAAAAAGTGACTATCATTACGATCCTAGTAAAGGCAACACCGCAAACGGTTTCGGCTTCCTGGGTCGCTCTCCATGGGCCATGGTGCTACGAAGTGCGTCCAGACTGCGTTCGTGTCGGCAATAGAAGACCTGTCGTCCATACATGTACAACTTCACGCGACCGCCAACGCCGGAAGATCTCGTCACCTGTATCTGCAACCCCTAAACCGACTCGCCAGCACCACCAGTTCTATTCCCGCATGGGGCTATAGTTCCGGCTACGATGAATGATCTTTTCCTGACGGTTCACAGGCTCAAAACGCGCTGGGTCCGGCACCACGGGTCGATCTGATGCACTATGTCCGGGGAGTGCGTTCCTTCAAGCAGTCGCCCAGCGAAGAAGCGTTAGCCAATTCAACCGCAAGAATCGGAGTGCCGGTAAGTGGAGGCGCTGGTAGATTGGAAGTGTGAAATCGCAAGATTCCCGTTGGACAGCGTTGGTGGAGCGCGATTCGCGCGCGGACGGGCGCTTCGTATACGCGGTTCGCACAACGGGCGTGTACTGCCGGCCATCGTGCGGAGCCAAACTCCCTCGGCGGGAGAATGTGCGTTTCTTCGAGACAACTGTCGAGGCAGAAGCGGCGGGGTTTCGGGCTTGCTTGCGATGCCGTCCGAACGAAGCTTCGCATATTGAGAAACATTCTGCGCTCGTCGCGGAGGCTTGCCGGGTGCTGGAGCATGAAGAGACCTCGCTGGAAAAACTCGCGGATCGGGCGGGGCTCAGCTTGTTCCACTTTCATCGGGTGTTCAAGAGTGTCACGGGCGTGACTCCGAAGCAGTATGCGATGGCGCGTCGGGCGGAGCGGGTACGGCGGGAGCTGAAGCAGGCGGCTTCGGTTACGGATGCGATCTACTCGGCGGGCTTCGAGTCCAGCGGGCGATTCTATGCGGATACGAAACTCGGTATGACGCCTTCGAAGTATCGTGCGGGTGGGGTGGGGGAAGAGATTCGATTTGCGGTGGGCGAGTGCTCGCTTGGGTTGGTGCTGGTGGCTCGGACTGAGCGGGGCATCTGCGCCATCCTGATGGGCGATGTCACTGAGGCCCTCGAGACGGACTTGCGCGCGCGATTTCCCAAGGCCAACGTTCTGCGGAGTGGTGAGATCGCGGATGCGGTTCGACTCATCGAGACACCTCAGGCGGGACTGGATCTGCCGCTCGACATCCGAGGCACCGCGTTTCAACTGCGCGTGTGGCAGGCGTTGCGGGAGATTCCCGCGGGTCGCACTTTGAGTTACACGGAGGTTGCGGAGAAGATTGGCTCGCCGAAGTCGGTGCGGGCGGTGGCGGGCGCGTGCGCGGCGAATGCGATTGCGGTGGCCATTCCTTGTCACCGTGTGGTGCGCGGGGATGGGTCGCTGTCGGGATATCGGTGGGGCGTAGATCGGAAGCGGGCGTTGCTGGAGCGCGAGAAGTGATGGAGGTTGCTCCAGGCGCGGTATTGCTGCCGGAGTTTGCGCTTGCCGAGGACGTCTCTTTGTGGGGTGCGATCCAGGACGTTGCGAAGGCTGCGCCGTTTCGACACATGGTGACGCCGGGCGGATTTCGGATGTCGGTGGGGATGACGAATTGCGGGGCGCTGGGGTGGGTGACGGATCGGACGGGGTATCGGTATGCGGCTTGCGATCCGGAGTCGGGGGTGGCTTGGCCGGATATGCCATCGGTGTTTCGGAAGTTGGCTACGCGCGCCGCGGACACCGCCGGATTTTCGGGATTTGCGCCGGATGCTTGTCTCGTCAATCGCTATGAACCTGGGGCGAAGATGTCGCTGCATCAGGATAAGAATGAAGTCGACTATGCGCAGCCGATTGTATCGGTGTCGCTGGGGTTACCGGCGGTGTTTTTATTTGGGGGAATGGAGCGGGCGGACAAGTCGGCTCGGGTGAAACTGCACCATGGGGATGTGGTGGTTTGGGGTGGAGATGCTCGATTGCGTTTTCATGGGATCTTGCCGTTGAAGAGCGGGGAGCATCCGGTAACGGGGGCTTGTCGGATTAATTTGACGTTTCGGGTGGCGGGGTAGCTAGTTCCACGTCCGAATGTGATTGAAGTTGATAGCGTCGAAACCACCGGCTCGTAGAGTCAGATAGAGGTCCAGATCATCGGTGAGTATGAGCAGCGGGCGCTTCGCGGCGGCGATGATCGCCGCGTCTGTCAGCCCTAAGCGCAAGAAAGATTCATCCGCGACGAGAGCTTGGCTGGTCTCCATGAGTTCCGTTGTCTTGGTGACGATTTCTCGCAGGTGCTCGCGCACACCCTTCCGATCAGTGCCTTTGAGCCGCGCGAGATTGCTTACTTCGGTGAGCACGTGCGGCGTGGTGTAGTGCAACTTGAATTCGGCAGCGAACCTAGCAAGCAATCGAAAATCCTGGATGCCGAATTGCTGGGTTCGATCAAAGGTTGCGATCCTTTGTGGATTGGTTAGACCTACGAGGTAGAGAAGGAAGAGGTTTGTATCAATCAGGAGTCCATTGTTGCGGTGCTTCCGCAGCAGAGTCTCCAGTTCAGTCATGAACTCCCGCGAACTCGCGGATTTTCATCGAGAGAGGTTCACCAGTCTCGGCATCGACGGCGCACACCTTATAGAGGCGCTTTGGATCTAAGAAGTCGGCATCCGGCGCTGGAATACTTAACGTAACAAGCCACACGGTGCGACCATGGACCTCTCCTTTTTCAACTTCTTCAAGGCGCGACCGCGTGACCCACGCCAAGTCCTCCCACAAAGAACCCGCGAATTCCACCGCGCTTTTCACTGCCTGCTTAACGGGGATCATAATCGGACTTTATCACAGGGTCCAAGTTGCCTGTTAATTCCGCAGGCTCTGCAGCGGCGCTGGGATGCGACCGCCGAATTTTACGAATTGGTCGGAGCCATTGATCGTGCGGACTTCCATGATGCTGCTGGCGCCGAAGAGGCCGCCGAAGTTTACTTGTTCGCCGGCCTTTTTTCCTGGGACGGGGATGAGGCGAGTTGCCGTCGTTTTGTTGTTCACGACGCCGATCGCCATTTCGTCGGCGATGATGGCGGCGATCGTGTCGGCCGGGGTATCGCCGGGGATCGGGACCATATCCAGGCCCACGCTGCAAACGCTCGTCATCGCTTCGAGTTTCTCGATCGTGAGGCTGCCGTTGGCGACGGCTTCGGCGAGCGTCGCGTCTTCCATGACCGGGATAAACGCTCCGCTCAGTCCGCCCACGCTGCTGCTGGCGAAGGCTCCGCCTTTTTTCACGGCGTCGTTGAGCAACGCGAGGGCGGCGGTGGACCCTGGGGCTCCCACTTTCAGAATGCCCATGGCTTGCAGGATCTCGCCAATGGAGTCGCCGACCTTCGGTGTGGGGGCGAGAGACAAGTCTACGATGCCGAATTCCACGTTTAGCGACTGAGCCAGTTCCCTGCCCAGCAACTCGCCGACTCGAGTGATTCGGAAGGCAGTGATTTTGATTTCTTCGGCGATATCAGCAAGGGTCAGATTGTCAGCACCGACTTCTTCTACTAAACGTTGCAGAGCTCGCTTGATGACACCGGGGCCGGAGACGCCGATGTTGATGACGGCGTCGCCTTCACCTTGGCCGTGCGTGGCTCCGGCCATGAAGGGGTTGTCGTCGGGCATGTTGGCGAAAATGACGAGTTTCGCGCAGGCGAAGCCGTTGTTCGCTTTGTCGGCTTCGGCCATCGCTTTGATCGTTTGGCCCGCTTTGCGGACGGCGTCCATATTGATCCCGACGCGCGTGCTGGCGACGTTGATGCCGCCGCAGACTCGCTGAGTTTTCGACATCGCTTCGGGGAGGCTGTCGAAGAGTTCCGAGGCGGTCTCAGTCATGGCTTTCTGGACGAACGCTCCGAAGCCGCCGATCAGGTCGACTCCGGTTTCCCCGGCTACCTTGTCGAGTTGCTCGGCTACTTTTACCAGGGCATCGCGTTTGTGGCCAGCGGCGACGCTCGCGATGGGGGTGATGGAGATGCGCTTGTTGACGACGGGGACGCCGAAGCGTTGTTCGAGGGTGCGGGTGGCTTGGACGAGGCCGCTGGCTCGGCTGAGGATGGAGGCTCGGAGTTTGTCGAGGAGTTGATTGAGCGACGGGCTGGAGCAGGCTTCGATGTTGAGGCCGAGAGTTACGGTGCGGACGTCCAGGTTTTCTTCCTGGAACATGCGAAGCGTCTCAGCGATGGCGGCCCGGCGGATCATCCTAGTCTCCTGAAGGCGATCTCATTGGTCGCGGTGAACAATCTCTGGTGTTGCAGGCGGACGTGCAGACCGGCCTCGGCTCCCACGTGTTGCAGGTCGATTTGCAGTTGGTCGAGGGCAAGGTCGATGGGCAGGTCGAGTTCGGCAACGAAGCTGACACCAGCGGGGGAGTTTTGGAAACTGAAGTCGACGAAGTTGCCGCCACGTTCTGCGACCAGGGCGGTCAGGGAATGGATCACCTGGGTGCTGGCTTCGCCGGTGGCGGTAAGGATGTAACGGTCGGTTGGCGGGAGTACCGGGTTGGTCGGATGCAGCGGGATCATAGTAACAGCGGCTTCCGCGCCGAGTGAGGTTTGCAGCGCCACGACGAGTGCATCGGGTTTCGCGGCGGGCGGGATCTCTACCGCGAGCGTGATCGTAAAGTAACCGGAGACAACGGTCTGCGTCAGCTCGATGAGTTCGATCTGGAGGTCAGAGAGTACTGCGGTAATCGCCGCGACAATGCCGCGTCTATCTGCGATCAGGACAGTAAGCAGGTGAGTGGGAACGGTAACGATTTCTCACACTAACACACCCAGGGTGATGGACGATGCTACAATGATCTCGTGCGGCGGCTATAGCTCAGCTGGTAGTAGCGCCAGATTGTGATTCTGGATGTCATGGGTTCAAATCCCATTAGCCGCCCCAACCTCTCCTCCCGCAAACCTCTTCTAATCAACTAGTTCAAGGCAGGCGACACAAGTCCCTGCCCTCACTGCACCCACCCGCAAAACTGTCCATTGTGACTTATGAAAACGGCACGCGAAAAAACCGATGGTTCGCTGGCCGTGCGTGGAAACCAAAAACAAGAAATCAAAGCGCGGCTCTAAGGGCGAAGGCACACTGTTCCGGCGCGGTCGGATGTGGCACTTCAAGGCTCCCAACGGGGAGCGGTTTGCCATCGGCAAGCAGGTAAAATCCGACGCCATAGCCTACAAGCACAAGAAGCTCGCTGAACTCCAAGACCCCTCCCAGCCCAGACCCGAAGGAGCGTCCAGGACGATGAAATCACGCAAGATGAACAGTCCTCCATGGAGTGGCAGACGCCGAGAATTGGCTGATAAGAGCGCGGTCGACGTGCTGCGGCTCTCACACCATGAACGCGGCTCGCGTGAAAATGTGGGGCAATCGAAAAATATTTCCCGGCACTATTGATCCATTGCGCGCGTCGGGCTGTTCCTTTACGATCCGATCATGCAGATGGAACAGGTAAGAGAAATCGTGACCGCGATGCTGGATGCGGATCCGACCTTGAGCTATCCGGAGGCCATGGAGAGGCTACAGGTGATTCGAGAAACGGGCAACTGGGGCCTCGTCGAACAGCTCAGGCTGACGTCAGCGGCGTAGGGAACGGCGGTTAATTCCCGGCTGCTTTGGCCTTCACCGCAGGCTTCTTGGGGTCCGGTGTTGGTTTTACCCGCGGGTCCGAACTGACAGTCCGATTCCGCTTGCCGCTGAGGCTTTTCAAGCCGAGTGTGGTGGGCAGATCCTTACGCCGCTTCATACTGTCCGCGAGGCGTTCCAGGATTAGGATTACTTCACTTACTTGCTGGCGCTCTGCATGCAACTCAGCAAGAATCTTTTGAATATCCATCGGGACTCAGTATGCCCTAAAATCCCCTTAAGCGTAAATGGACACAATCCCTACGGTGTACCCCTGTACCCACACGTAAGTAGTCCTGTCAGACCTTAGGCATAGTTTGCCTGCCAACCAAGTCACGTTGGATACGTCTATAGTGGTGTGGATATGGACGCTAACCCGAGTGAGAACAACGTCGGCGAAGAATCGAAGCCCATTGCGGGAACGCTGTATTGGCTCCGCGACCTCGCCTTGAGCGTCCTGATCGCGCTGATTGTCATCTTATTTCTCTACCAGCCCGTGCGGGTGGAGGGTACCAGCATGATGCCTTCCCTCGTCGACCAGGAGCGGATTTTCATCAATAAGTTTTCGTATCGATTCGGAATCACGCCGGTGACGCGGGGGGACACCGTGGTGTTCTGGTTTCCGGGGGACACGTCGAAATCCTACATCAAGCGCGTGATTGGGGTTCCGGGGGACACCGTGGAAATCAGCCGGGGGCAGGTGTATCGCAACGGCGAGGAACTGAACGAGCCTTATGTGCCGCAGGAATATCGGGATCGGGTTTCGATGGATCGGATGACGGTGCCGGAGGGCGAGTATTTCGTGCTGGGCGATCATCGGAGCTCGTCGAACGACAGCAGGACGTGGGGAACGGTGGCTCGGAGTTACATTTACGGCAAGGCGGTGTTTTCGTATTGGCCGCTGGATCGGTTGGGGACGGTCAAGTAGGCACCCCGTGCTACCGCACGGGGCTTTGAGGGAGTAGAATCTACGAAGGACGAAAACCCATATGACCCTTTCCCCATCCAAACAGAAGCTGGCCACGATTTTGCTTGCGGCCTCGGCGGCGGTTGTGGCGTTTGCGCAGGCAAAGTTGCCGGCGGACATTGATTCCGATTCGCGGGCTCGGCTGCCGTATTTGAAGAGTGCCGAGGTGGACGCGAAGGGAAAGCGGGTCGTCGACGTTTTCGGGAAGGGCGGCAAAATCACTGGGCCGCTGGCGTTCGCAAGCTACAACGGCGCGGTTGCAGCGGCGCTACTCGATCTGCATGATGGCGCGATCGGCGGCACGCTGGATGCGCACACGCGGGAGCTCGCGATTATGGTGGCGTGCCGCGAGACGAACTACAACCTGGAATGGAACGGCCATGAGCCATCGGCGCTGAAGGCGGGAGTCGATGCCAAGGTGCTGGATATTGTTCGCAACAATCGCAAGCTCGATGGGGTGGATGAGAAGGACGCGGCGGTCATCCGGTTTGGGCGGGAATTGTATGGCGACCGGAAGGTGGCATCGGCGACGTTTGCGAAGGTGGTCCAGTTGTGGGGCAAGCGCGGGGCGATGGATATGGTCGCGGTGATGAACACTTACGCGGTGAGCGGGTTCTTTGGGATCGCGGTGGATGAGCAGGCGGCCGAGGGCAAAGCCTCGCTGCCGGCAAGGAAGTAATTCAGGCCGTTTCGACGCCGGTGTTGTGGAACTCGTCGCCTTTGTAGAGGAGTGGGGCGCGTTTTGCAACCGCTAGCGAGTGGGCGAAACTGTCGCCCATGTTCAGGCGGTGGGGACGGCCTTTGAACTTGGCGAAGGTCTCCGCGGCGGCATCGGCTTGTTCGCGGGTGACGGGCTCCACTTCAAGGGTCACGATCTGTTGGAACTCTTCGAGCACCTTCTCCGCATGCGTCCCGAGAACGGTACGCGCCCTGGTGTTCACTTCCCACCAGTTCAGGACGGATATCCAAACCGTGCTCGCATTCTTCATGGTGTTGAGGAATTGGGCGGCATCGGACTCGTTCAACACGACGGCGAGTATGGCGGAGGCATCCGCCACGAATTTCACTTGGGCATTCCTTCCTCATCGTAATAGTCGTCGTCGGTCTCTGGTGCACCGATATGGGGAATGGTTTTGACGTAGGCTAGAAACTTCTGCATCGCTTCATGCTTCTCGCCCTGTTTTTGTTCGCGGTTCAAACGCTCGGTAACCAACTGAGCGTGCACCGCGTCGGCTATGGCGTCGGTGAGGGAGACGTCACGGAGACTGGCGAGTTCGCGAATGGCGGCGGCGACTTCGGGTCGGCGGATCTGGATGGCGTCGCTCATGATTGGACTTTATCATGATAAGCAACATGTCATGACGCCTGCCCGCTCCCTTACGGTCGCGGCTCTGTATCTTGCTTTCGGTGGTAGAATTTATGGAGAACCGGGTAATCTCAGAACAAGGTGGTTAAACCTATGCTGTCAAGGGTCTTGTTAGTATCTTCGTCGATCGCTGCCACGCTCTTGTTGCCTCTGCTCGCGCAGCAGCAACAACAAGCTCCGGTCAAGGCAACGGTCGCCAAACCACAAACGGAAAAGCAGAAGCGTCAGGCCGAGGCTCGTCTCAAGAAAGAGTTGGAGACGCCCTACAAAAAGTGGCTGAACGAAGAAGTGGTTTGGATTATCACCCCGGAAGAGCGCACTGCATTCGGACGTTTGGAAACCGACGACGAGCGGCAGCAATTTATTGAGCAGTTCTGGTTGCGCCGCGATCCGACGCCGGACTCGGAAGAAAACGAACTGAAGGAAGAGCACTATCGCCGCATCGCTTGGGCGAATGATCGTTTTGCTTCGGGCATTCCCGGTTGGAAGACCGATCGCGGCATGGTGTACATCAAATTTGGTCCCGCGGACGAACGCGAAGAGCATCCGACGGGTGGACCGGGCGTGCGGCCCATTGAAGAAGGCGGCGGTGAGACCACGTTCTTCCCGTATGAAAAATGGCGCTATCGGTATTTGGATAGTGTTGGCCAGGACGTCATTATCGAGTTTGTCGACAAGTCGATGACCAACGAATATCGCATGACGTGGAACCCGTCGGACAAGGACGCGTTGTTGCGCGTTCCAGGCGCCGGCCTCACGTTGTACGAGCAAATGGGCATGGCGGATAAGGCCGATCGTTTTTCGACGGCGAATCCAATGATGCTGGGTCAGGGTCCATTGAGCGGCACGGCGCAGATGAACATGTTCGACCGGCTGCAGCGCTTCGTGAATATTGAAAAGGCTCCGACCATCAAGTTCAAGGATTTGGATGCGGTGGTGAATTCGACAGTTCGCTACAACCTGCTGCCGATGCAAGTACGGACCGACTATATTCCAGTGACCGAAGCCTCGGTGCTGACCAGCCTTACGATTCAGTTCAATCGCGCCGACCTGCAATTCCAACAGAAGGAAGGCCTGGCGGAAGCCAAGATCAACCTGACGGCGCGCATTGCGACCATGACCGGCCGGCGTATCGGCCGTCCCATTGAGCAGGTACTCGAAGTTCGCGGACCGGCGGAGCAGTTAGCTGCCCTGCAACAGGGTCAGGCGATTTACAACACGACTGTGTCTTTACTGCCGGGTCGTTACAAGTTGACCGTGGTGGCCAAGGACGTAGTTGGCGACAACCTGGTGAACTACGACGTGGCGCTGAATGTTCCGGCGTTTGACGAAGATCAACTTTCCGCCAGTTCGCTGATTCTGGCCGACCAACTGGAAAAAGTTCCCACGCGCAGCATCGGCAACGGTCAGTTTGTGATCGGGTCGAGCAAGGTTCGTCCGAAGATCGACGAGACCTTCAAGCGCGGCGATATCCTCGGAATTTATATGCAGGTCTACAATTTTGAGGCGGACGAAACGACTAACAAACCGGAAGGCACCGTAAGCTACGAAATCGTGCGCAACGGGTCGAATGAAAAGGTTCTGGAGTTTACCGAAGACGTGAATGCGTTGAGCGGTGGCGCTTCGCAGATGATCATTGAGAAGAAGCTCAAGCTGGACTATGCTCCTGGCGAGTACACGGTGAACATCAAAGTCATCGATAAGAAGCGGAATGAGACGTTGACCCCTTCGGCCAAGTTCAAGGTGATTTAGGCGGCTGTTGAAGGGGAGCGGTTTACCCTATTCACGGATTAGGGTAGGATAAGTAGTCGAATTCCTCGCGCCCAGGCACGCGCGAACAGGAGCTCCGGGAAATGAGCTTGGAGATGAACTTACAACGGTTCAGCAAAGCGTCGGTGCTTAGCTTGGCTCTTGCCTTGTCCATTCCCACCTCTGCGCAAACTCGCGATCCATTCTCCTCCTCGCAGGCAAACTCCTCTGGCGCACTGCTGGGAGAGGTTCGCAACGCTTCCGGCATCACCCAAATGGGCGCCACCGTGCAGCTTTACGACCGTTACGACAATCTGGTCCGTAAGGCGCTTTCGACGGACGATGGCAAGTTCGCCTTCGCGTCGCTGGCTCCGGATGTTTACACGTTACGCGTAACGCTTTCCAGTTTCTTTCCGGCGGTTCGGCGGATTACTGTACTGGCAGGTGCGGCGAGTTCGCTGTATGTGAATTTAGCGGCGGTCCTGAGCTCGATCGATATCGCTCCTGGGGTGCCGACCAAGGCGACGCTGATGAGCGATGAATGGAAGTGGGTGCTGCGATCCTCGCAATCGACTCGTCCGGTGTTGCGCTTCCTGCCGGTGGCTCCCGCAATCAAGGAATCGGCGTCCCTGTTTTCGGATACGACCGGCGTGGTCAAGCTACAGGGCGGCGATAGCAACCTCTTGAGTAATGGCATGCAGCAGGACATGGGGACGGCGTTCGCGGTGGAAACCTCGATGTCGGGTGGCAATAAGGTTCGGTTGAGCGGGAACCTGGGTTACGGTGCCTCGTCGGGCCTGCCTTCGGCGGGATTCCGGACAACTTATACGCGCGAACGGCAGGGTTCGGCTGGACCGCAGGTTTCCTTGACGGTACGACAGGCATACTTCCCTGCCGCGATCGGCGGGCAGAACGCCCCGGTCCTGCGGACAGCTTCGGTGTCGACGATTGATTCCATCGAGATCATGGAAGGGCTGCGGCTCGAGTACGGGTCAAGTTTGGACTCCATCATGTTGTACGGTCGCATGGCGTATGTGAGTCCCTTCGCACGGGCGACCTATAGCCTGGGCAACGGCGGAGTTTTTAAGGTGGCGTTCAGTTCGGGATTTGCGCCGACGGATCTAATCGCACGGCAGCCTGAGGGGCAGACAGATTTAAATCAGGACCTGATGGCACTGGCACAGGCTCCCAGGATCTCGCGGCGTGACGACCATGCGGCGGTGGAACGGACGAAGAACTACGAGGCGTCCTACCAGGTTGTCGACGGCAAGCGCACGTTCAAGATGACGGCGTTCCGCGAGACCGTGGCGAACGCTGTGTTCCTGATGTCCGGCGATATTTCGATGGCTGGGGCGGCGAACTTACTGCCGGATTTGAATACGCGCGGCACGGTGTTCAATGCGGGCGATTATCAGCGCTCGGGATTCTCGGCGATGTTGGCGGAGGCGATTACTGAGCGGATCGATGTTGGTGTCGAAGGCGGACAGGCGGGCGCTCTGGTGGTGGATCCGCATGCGGGACGGGGTCCTCTGCGGTCGACGATTCAGACGGCGCCGCGACCCTGGGTTACGGCCTACATCCACGGATCCGTGCCCCTGACGGGCACACGATTGTCGGCGAGTTATGGATGGACGGACTTCCGGGCGCTGATGCCGACCCATCAGTCATTGACGGGACGTTCGAACCAACAGGTCGGTTGGAATTTCAGCGGTCGGCAGCCACTTCCCTGCTTATTCGGGATGCGGATGGAAATCATGGCAGAGTTACGGAACCTGCTCGCGCAGGGGTACCTGGGACTCGATAGTCAAGATGGACGCAGGGCCGTGCTGACGAATACGCCTCGGCAGGTGAGGGGCGGGGTTAGCTTTATTTTCTAGAGCGGGGGGATTTCGCTATGGGTACCTTGGGTGTACCGGAAATGGCTGTGATTCTTACCTTGGCTCCGATTCTACTGTGGCCGAAAATGCCGGAGATGCGAGAGGCCGTGCGTCGGTATCGCAGGCGGCGGTTGATTTCGAAGTAGGCGACCTGAGAGGTCGCCGCAGGCAGGGTGCCTGCCCTACTCACGCGGGTTGCTGCATCGTCATGCAGTGGAGCGTTCCTAATCCGAGCACCAAGTCGCGGCAGGGGATGCCGACTACTTCGCGTTTGGGGAACAACTTTTGGATGGTGTTGAGGGCCACGGCGTCGTTCTTGTCTGTGAAGGTGGGGACCAAGACTAGGCCGTTGGCGATGTAAAAGTTGGCGTAGCTCGCGGGGAGGCGTTGGCCGGCGAAGACCACGGGCTCGGGCATGGGCAGCGTGACTACGCGGAGATCTTTGCGGGACTTTAGAATCGCCAGGTTCTCACGAAGGATATCGTAGTTGGGGTCGGACTTATTGGACTCGATGGCAGTCACGACCGTGTTCTCGTCGGTAAATCTGGCGAGGTCGTCGACGTGGCCGTGGGTGTCGTCGCCGACGATGCCTTTGTGAAGCCAGATGGTGTCGGTAACGCCGAAGTAGTCGCGGAAGGCGCGCTCATAGCCTTTGCGGGTCAGGCCAGGGTTGCGGACCTGCACCTTCTCATCGAGCAGGCATTCTTCGGTGGTCAGGAGCTTCCCTGCTCCGTTGACGTCGATGCTGCCGCCTTCTAAGACCAGGCCCGTTGCGTTCAGCTTGAGGCCGAACTTCATTGCGATGGCGGCGGGGGCTTTTGAATCGTGCGCGTTGTTATCGTACTTGGCCCAGCCGTTGAACTGGAAGTGCGCGATCTCGACGGCCGATTTGCTGCGCACGAAGAGCGGACAGTAATCGCGAGTCCAGCTGCGATTGGTCGGGTGATGGAAGAACTCGACGCCTTCCAGCGCCACGTCGGCGTCCTTCAGCATGCGACGGACTTTGCGTTCGATGCTCGCATCAGCGACGAGGATGCGGACCTTTTCTACGCGAGCAAGGTGGCGGATGATCTGCGCGTAGATCCAGGGGATGGGCGCGAATTTGCCGGGCCAGTCGCTGGTCTCATGCGGCCAGCCTAGCCATGTTGCTGCGTGCGGTTCCCACTCTGCGGGTAGACGGAGCTTCACTTGCCGTTCCACCTGTTCAAGATCGGGCCGTAGGCGTCAATGCGGCGATCGCGGAAGAAGGGCCAGTTGCGGCGCGCGTACTCGGTGTTCTTGGGATCGCACTCGACGATCAGAATTTCTTCCTTGTCGACAGGTGCGACGGCAACCATGCGGCCATTGGGATCGGAGACGAAGGACGAACCCCAGAAGTCGATGGTCTTATCTTTGGTCTCGCGGCCGATGCGGTTGATGCCAGCGACGTAGAGTCCGTTGGCGATGGCGTGGGAACGCTGCATCGTATGCCACGCTTCGATCTGCCACGCACCGTCGGCTTTGTCTTCGGGAACCCAACCGATTGCCGTGGGATAGATAAGAATGTCAGCACCGGAGAGCGCGGTGATGCGGGCAGCCTCGGGATACCACTGGTCCCAACAGACAAGCACGCCGAGTTTCGCGAAAGGGGTTTCGATGGATCCGAAACCGAGGTCGCCGGGGGTGAAGTAGTATTTTTCGTAGTACGACGGGTCCTCGGGAATGTGCATCTTGCGATAGATGCCCGCGATGGAGCCGTCGGTGGTGAGGACCACGGCGGTGTTGTGATACACGCCTGCGGCTCGCTTCTCAAACAGCGAGGCTACGATGACGATGCCGAGTTCCTTCGCGAGTTTGCCCATCGCGTCGGTCGAGGGACCGGGGATGGTTTCAGCGAGATCGAAATTCGAGAGGTGAACTTCTTCGCGGCAGAAATACTGGCAGCGGAAGAGTTCCTGCAGCAGCACGATTTGCGCGCCGCGGGCCGCGGCTTCGCGAACCTTGTCGACCGCTTTGGCGAAGTTGTCTTTCGGGTCCGGGCAGCTCATCTGCACAAGGCCGATGCGGAAGGGTTGCGACATAAGTCCTATTTTCGCTGATGTGATGCGTATACTCAAAGTTCATGCTGTCCGAGGCGTTGGTGAAACAGGTGGCGCGCGAGTGCGGGTTTGAGCTCGCAGGGGTCGCGGCGGCTGGTCCCGTGGCGGATTTCGGGCGCTATCGCGAGTGGGTGGACGCTGGCAACGCTGCTGAAATGCGGTATCTGACCGACCATCGGGTCGGGATTCGGGGTGATGTTCGAGAGTTGCTGCCGACGGCTCGGTCGGTAATTTGCGTGGGCAAGCTGTACAACACGCCGGAACCGGAGTGGAATACGGCGAACGCCCGGATCTCGCGCTATGCGTGGGGATCGGGCGACTATCACGATGTGCTGCGCGCGGGGCTGGAGCGCGTGGTTGAGAAACTGCGGGCTTACGGCGAGTTTGACTACAAGATTTGCGTCGACACAGCACCCCTGCTCGAACGGAGTCTGGCACGCGAGGCAGGGCTGGGCTGGATCGGGAAGAATACGTGCCTAATTAACGAGCCTCTGGGGTCGTGGTTCTTTCTTGGGGAGATTGTTACGTCGCTGGAACTCGCGCCGGATGGACCGCCGCCGGGGCGGTGTGGAACGTGCACAGCGTGCATCGAAGCGTGTCCGACGCACGCGATTGTTCCACGGGGGGACGGGTGGACGATCGATTCGCGGCAGTGCATTTCCTATTGGACAATCGAATTTCGAGGAGAGATTCCAGAAGACAAGCGCGCGGGGATCGGGGACAACGTGTTCGGGTGCGATATTTGCCAGGATGTTTGTCCTTGGAATCGGAAGGCCCCGGTGACGGAGGAGGAGACGTTTCAGGCTCGGCCGATACGCTTGGAAGAACTGTTGGGGATCACGGCGGAGGGGTTTCGCGAGCGGTTTCGCGGGACGCCGGTGGCTCGGACAAAGCACGCGGGGATGCTGAGGAATGCAGCGGTTGTGAAGTCCAACGTGGGGTAAAAGCCCTGTGGCGCACGCTTTAGCGTGCTGCGTCGACACTCGTGTCGACGACTGTAGGTGTCGAGATGAGTCTCGACACGGCACGCTAAGAGCGTGCGCTACGCAGGATTGCGGCGGGTGATGAGGATTGTCAGCAGCGCAACGAGATACATCGCACAGCCGATCAGGACAGTCGCGCGGAGGCCGAAATAGATTGCTAGAACAACAGACGCAACCGAGCCTACTACGCTCGCTGCGGCATGCAGAGACCACGCCCAGCGCAGGGCCGGAGCGTGGCGTTCCTCTAATCGGGTGAGCCCGCTGGGGAATGGAATTCCCATGAAAAAGGCCGCGGGAGCGACGGTAGCGATCACCAAGAGTAATCGCGCTGCTAGCGGCCAGGTCGCGGCCATGTCTACGAGCGGGCTCGCGGTGACGGATAGCAGAGCAATCAGAGCGGCTACTGCGGCGAGGATTATCATCAGGCGCGCGTCAAGAGCGGCGACGAACGTACGGCTGTAGTAGCTCCCTGCCCCGCTGGCGACCAGCATTGCGAAGATGATCACGGTTAGCGCTCGCGTCGGCTGGCCTAGCAGTATGATAAATTGCTGCACCAGGGCCATTTGCACGAGCATGTATCCCGCTCCCAGACAGACGAAGTAGATCAGAAACGTTGGGATGCCTTTTTGTTTGGGGGTAACAAGGCGCGGCAGCACCAGGATGAGCAATGTCGCGAACAAACAGAGGCCCATCAACCCGATCAGCAGCGGTAAGGCTCGGTTGGTTTTGTTCGTGAGCTTGAAGTCGCTCCACAGGTCGCGCGGCTGAACGGTGTAGAAGAAGAATGGACGATCGTCGTCGACCGGCGTCACATCAAAGTCGTAGTCGCGCCAGAAAGCTGCGCGGTTGGAAGTCTCCAGCATTGCGGCGAAAGGATTTTGGATACCTGCGCCGGGGATGTAGAGGACTTCCATGCCGATGTCGGCGGAGATGTGGCCTGCGTGCTCCTTGTCGGCCTCGCTGAAGGGCTTGCGGGAAACGAGGACGGTGTCGAGATTAGCGGCTGGTTCGTGCACGACGATTACGTGGCTCGCAGCCTCGTTTTCGCCTAGGCGGGAGAGCGCTTCGATGGCGAGGGAGACGATTCGCAGGGATTCTCGCGGCGGACCGGCGGCCGTCCGGCTAAAGGCGATGATGCCATCGTCGGTCAGGTGCGCTAAGTAATCCTCGAAGGCGTCGACCGTGTAGAGATGACTCTCGGCGAGCACGACTCCTCCAGCTGCGGTGGAGGCCCCGGTGTCGACCAGGGTAGCTTGCAGGACCTCATACTTCTCCTGGCTGCTACGGATGAAACTGCGGCCGTCTTCGACGAAGATGCGGACTTCGGGACGCTCGTAGATTCCGAAACTTTCTTTGCGCATCGTGCCACGCATAATGGTTTTCGCGATGATCGGATTGATTTCGACACCGGTAACGTCTTTGCTGCCGGAGGCGAGCGCTCGGGCGAGGTCATAGCCTCCCCCTGCGCCGAGAATCACAGTTTTCGCCGCGGGTCGCAGAAGGTACGGAAGGCCCGGACCGCGATTCAGCAGAGCGGACCTATCGGACTCGGCGAGTGGCTTGGAGAAATCGATATTGGGGATGGCTGTGGTCGCTCCAGAGTCGATGCGGATGTCCCAGGAGCCTTGCGGGGCCTGCGTGAGACTGACTCGCGATAGGGCGTTCCACTTCGACATGCGTTCTTGTGGAAGGCGTTCGCCCTTGGCCCATTGGACTTCGAAGATATGGCTGGTGCCGTTCATGATCATCAGCACCATCAACAAGAGTGAGACCACGACAGCGGACGCACGAAGTTGGGCTTGCCCTGCCCGGTTGAACCAGATGGACGCGGCGACGCCGTAAATAACGCCGGAGGCGATGACGGTGTTCGGCGCTCCGAAGAGATCGATGAAGGGGACGAAGAGCAGACAGCCGGCGGCGGCTCCCATCAGGTCCCAGAAATAGGCTCGTTCCATGCGGCCTGTAGCTTCGCTCATCGCAAGGGACACGACGGTTCCGGCGAAGAAGAATGGAACGGCGCTCGCGACGAAGACTCCGGCCAGCGCGGCGAAGGTTAGGTCGCCGTGGCGCGTGAGGATGAACCACAGCAAGAGCACGACGACGACGCTGTTGATGAACGTGAGGCGGCCGAGTTCGGCGGAGAGATTGCCGGGGCGGTTCGCGATGACGTAGGAAAAGATTCCACCGGCAGCGAAGCCGAAGAGGGCGATAGAGATGGCGAGGAACGCGAGGTCGTAGTAGAAAACCACGGAGAAAAGGCGGGTAAGGGAGAGTTCGAGGAGCAGTGTGGCAAGGGTCGTGAAGCCCAGCCCTAGACAGAGCTGGGTCCACTGGGAGCCTTTAGCGGCGGATTCTCCGGAGACACTTACGCGGGCCAAGACTTACTGTAACAAGAGGCGTCGAGAGGAGTCTCGACGCGGCACGCTCGAGAGCGTGCGCTACATCATGGCCGCGGGTGGCGCGGGATCTTCGGGGCGTCCGGCATTGTTGAAGGGGATCTTAATGATGACGGCTGCGAGGGCACACATCACCAGGAAGCCGGGGAGATACGACGGGTCGGAGAGCAAGGCCGGGAGCGATTGGTCGTAGTAGCGGAACGCGGCGACGATGACGCCGGTGAGGGCTTCTCCCGCGATTAAGCCGCTGGCGATCAGGATGCCGACGCTTTCGGTGCGGGTGCGCTGCGCTTCGTTGTGACCGGCGCGGCGGCCCATCCAGTCGGCGATGCCGCGGACCATGCCTCCGAAGAAGATACCGAAGCAGGTGGAGAACGGGAGATACATCCCCACGGAGACGAGCATCGGGCTGGGGACGCCGAGGAGGATGAGGGCGAAGCCGAAGACCGAGCCGCTGACGACGAGAGGCCACGCCATGTCGCCGCCGACGATGCCTTGCGCGAGCACCGCCATCAGTCCGGCTTGCGGGGCTGCGAGGCCGGGGTCGCCGAAGCCTGTGCCGCCGCGCTGAACGTTGTCGGCGTACAGGACGTAGAGGACGAACCACATTACGAGGCTCGCGAGGACAACGGCTACGAGTTCGACGATCTGGATGGTGCGTGGCGTACCGCCCAGGATATAGCCAGCTTTGAAATCCTGCAAGAGTTCGCCGGACACTGCGGCGGCTACGCAGACGACTGCCGCGACGCCGAGGACAACGGCTACGCCTTCAGGTCCGCGGACGCCCAGGGCGACCATCAGGAGGGCCGCGATGATGAGGGTCGACAGCGTCAGGCCGGAGATCGGGTTGTTCGAGGAGCCGATCATGCCGACAAGATTGCCGGACACGGTGGAAAAGAAGAAGCCGACGATCAACATCACTACGGCGGAGACTGCTCCAGCCACAACGTTGCCCGAGATGTAGATGTACAGGGCGAGCATGAAGAGGAAGACTACGCCGATCAGAGCGAGGACGGTCTTCGACCCCATGTAGCGTTCGGTGCGGGCCACGGATTCCATGGGCGGGGCGCCTTCGCGGACTTCCTTCAAAGCTCGACCAAGGCTCGAGGTGAGTTTGCGACCCATCTTGATGAGCGTGTAGGCTGCTCCGACGAGCATGCCTCCGACAGCGATCGGGCGGACGATGTAGCGCCACACTGCGGCGGCTTGCGCGGCCCAGCCTTCGTCACCAGCGCCAGCCGGAATGAATTCCTGCACGCGGGGTCCGAGGAAGTACATGAAGAGAGGGACCAGCATTCCCCATGCGAGCAAGGCTCCGGAGAATTGCAGGGCGGCGAGCTTCGGTCCGATGACGTAGCCGACGCCTAGGTAGGCGGGGCTGATGGTGGGTGCGCCGAAGGTGGAGACGCCTCCGGTTTGTATGACGTTCGTGGAGCCTGCGGGTCCGAGCCGGACGCTGCTGGTCCCGACTTGGCCGATGCGTAGCGTGAAGTCATGCTCGACCGCGTAGAGTTTCATTTCACCGAAAAGTTGCACCAGTGCGCCGAACCCGATATTCCAGAAGAGATACTTCGCGGCCTCTGAGCCTTGACGGCCGGCCTTGTGGATCTCGGCTGCGGCGACGGACTCGGGAAACGGTAGCGCGGGATCTTCGACCATGACGCGACGGATGAGCGATACGAAGAGGACGCCCAGAATTCCGCCGACGACCATCATTGCCGTGGATTGCCAGTAGGAATGCGCGAAATCGAATTGCGGCCAGGCGCCGGCGATGACGAAGGCGGGGATGGTGAAGATCGCCCCGGCGGCCACCGATTCGCCGATGGAGCCGGCCGTGCGCGCAAGATTCTCTTCCAGAATCGAGCCTTTCCATATGCGCAGGACAGCCATGCTGATCACGGCAGCCGGATAGGTGGCCGCGATGGTCACCCCGGCGCGCAAGCCCAGGTAGGCGTTCGCTGCTCCGAGGACGACGCAGAGTATCAGGCCGAGAATGACAGCTCGCGGCGTGAACTCCGTCATCTTGACATTTTCTGGAACAAACGGACGGTGTTTTTCAGGCGTCGGCTGGCTCATAGATTCTTGAAGGATAACACCGCGCGCTAAAATGGGGATTCCATGAATGCTGTTTGCTTACTGAGCGGCGGGCTTGATTCCGCGACTTGTCTGGGCGTGGCCCGGCGCGAGGGGTACGATTGCTACGCATTGTCGTTCGACTATGGGCAGCGGCATCGGGTGGAGTTGGATGCGGCTGGCCGGGTCGCGAAGCACTTTGCAGCGAAGGAACATCGGACGGCTCGGATCGATTTACGAGCGTTCGGGGGAAGTGCGCTGACCGCGGATATCGATGTCCCGAAGCACGGGAGTGTATCGGAGATGGCGGCGGGGATTCCGATCACGTATGTCCCGGCCCGCAATACGATCTTCTTGTCTTATGCGATGGCTTGGGCCGAAGTATTGGAAGCGTCGGACATTTTCATTGGCGTGAACGCGATCGACTATTCGGGGTATCCGGATTGCCGGCCGGAATTCATCGCGGCGTTTGAGGCGCTGGCGAATCTCGGGACGAAGGCTGGTGTGGAAGGTCGCACACGGCTCAAGGTGCATACGCCGTTGTCGAAGCTCGATAAGGCCGGGATCGTGAAGCTTGCTTCGGACGTCGGGGTGGACTTCTCCACCACGCATAGCTGCTACGATCCGGACGCGCAAGGGCGGTCGTGCGGACGATGCGATTCGTGCTTACTGCGTCTGAAAGGCTTTCGCGAAGCAGGGCTAATGGATCCGATCGCGTACATGCCATGAAGATCGCAGAGATCTTCTATTCGATCCAAGGCGAGGGAACGCTGGTCGGCGTTCCCAGTGTGTTTGTGCGCACGTCAGGATGCAATCTGCGCTGCACTTGGTGCGACACTCCGTATACCTCGTGGAATCCCGAGGGTGCGGAGATGTCAAATGAAGCGATCTTAGACCAGGTTGCAGCGTATCCGGCGAAGCATGTTGTGATCACCGGAGGCGAGCCGATGTTGTTTGCACCGGTGGTTGCCCTCACCAAGGAATTCAAGCAGCTTGGGCAACACGTAACAATCGAGACGGCTGGCACCGTTTACCAACCAGTGGTGGCGGACTTGATGAGCATCAGTCCCAAGCTCGCGAATTCCACGCCGACAGGCGAGTGGGCGGAGCGGCATGAGAAAGCTCGCTATCGTCCGGAGGTATTGCGACGATTGATCGGCGAGTTTGAACATCAGCTGAAATTCGTCATCGCGGCCCCCGGCGATTTGGATGAGGTGCGGCATATCGTAGACGATCTGGCGGTCGATCGATCAAAGGTGGTCCTGATGCCCGAAGGCGTTACACCACAAGCAACGCGGGAACGCGGAATTTGGATGGCGGAGATTTGCAAGAACGAGGGGTTCCGCTACAGCCCACGCCTACACGTCGATTTGTGGGGAGATCGCCGCGGGGTCTGAGTGACTACCCGACGACAGTAATTACGGGGGTCCTCAACTCGAACTCTTTGAGGTTCCGCCACTCGTTCGCGACCGTGTTCTGAACGAAGGTAACCCGCTCCACCGAGAACACCCTTGGCCCCTCATAGGCCTGCCAACGGGCCACAGCAACCTCGGTGGCTTTGGTTACGGCGTCCGGAGGCAACCCCTGCGCAGCCGTCACGTGCGGATGGTAGTAAAACATCTCCAGGTGCTCGCAGGCGCCCCAATTCAACGCCCGATGCAACCGGATCAACGTGGCCGACCCTTGTCCAATCGATAGATGAACCACTCCAGAAGCGGGAAATACGCACACCTGACCCAGGTGCACATCAAAGGCGTGTTCGTTTTCAATCACCGCGGCGATTTCAGAACAGGCCTGCTCGAAGCTACCCACCAGCGGCCGGGGTGGCAAGAGCGTCACGTGTCCGCGAGCCGTAGAACCAGGCTGAACTTCCCGTCGCAAGGCGTCCACGAAACCGGCCAGCGGCTCCGGCAGGTACGCAACCAACGAAAATGAATTTATTCCCGGATCCCCGTCTACAGCAGCCATCGTAACTACTATTGTATCGCCGCGGAAGGCGGTTCCATATCGGGTATACCGCTTAGTGGGAGCTTGGCTTCCGGCACAACCCACTGCGCTTCCTCAAACCCGACAAACTTCAAAATGCGCAGAGCGCCGTCCAACTCGAGCATGTCCCCTACTTCGAGCGCGTCCGGGCGATCGCGCATGGCGAAGAACGCAGCATAGGGAGACGCAGCGTCCACCGTGCCCGCCGCTTCGTAATCCCGAGGCTTCACATTCGTAACGCCACTGACATGCGGCGCGAAACGGAACTGCTGGCGCAGGTGATTCCTCAATCTGTGGATCTGGTACGTAGCCATAACGCTCCGCCCATTATGCCTCAAAACATTTCATAAGGGAAATGGTTTTTGGACGTCGCTGGCTCCCAGCTGTAACCAGCGCTCGATGTCCGCCTGTGTTCCCCACAAGGATTGCTGTAGGCTACCTAGTTTTTTGCTGGGTTCCCAAACCTGGAGATCGACTCCCGTGGGAAGCTCGCGCGCATACCCGAAGATCCGCCGGAATGCCCCCACGAACGGTTGCAATAGAGGGGACGGGAATTTTCCCAACACATTCAGGGCCTGGATCTCGGTAGCCCCCAGATCGGTCGCCGCCCAAACCGGCAGTGGGTTCAAGAGTCCGCCATCTGTAGACCATCGGCCATTCAGCTTCACTTGCGGCATCACCGGAGGAACGGCGCAGGAGGCCGCCAGATGCTTCCAGGTGATCTCAGCGTCCCGATACGTCCGTGGCTTCATCGTTAGAACATCGGTGACGGTCAGTGCAAATGGACGTTGCAGCGAGTAACGGCTGGTCAGCCGCTGCAACAAGCCGTGGAGGTCATCCAACCTGCGGAACTCCGGGTCGCACCACATGCCTACGAGGTCCTCGGGCGCAACACCGCACGCCAGCAAGTACCCGTTGACGGACCCGATCGAAGCTCCAACGATCAGGTCAGGAACAAACGTGCGGGCCAGTATGCTCCAAGCCCCGGCCTGCCAGGCGCCGAACAATCCGCCTCCTGATAAGACCAGGGCCTTCATGCGTAGGCGCGTTCGAAGGGTTGAACTAGAACGTGAAGCGCGCGTTCACCTGGGCCCGGCGGGCATTGGTTCCGTCGGGGAAACCCTGCGATGCCGACCCGGCTCCCAGTCCCGCCGTCGGAGTAAAGACTCCGCTCGCAAGACTGTAGGCTTGCCCGTTCACCGCTGTATTGGAAATCCGGTTGAACACGTTGAACACCTCGAAGCCCAGTTGCAGCTGCTTCGATTCCGTCATGGGAATGATCTTTACCAGCCGCGCATCCATCCGCTTGATCTGATCGATATCGAGATTCGCCGCCGGCAGGAAAGGAACGCGGCTCGATCCGCCGAATCCGTTGACCGAACCCGTGAAGGCAGCACCCGTGAACGCCGAACCGGATACGTTGACCGTCGTAGTCTGCGGTTGCGTCGAGGCCAAGGTGATAATTTCCGAAAGCTGCCAGTTGTTGAGGACGTACTTCTTCCAGCCCTCATTCCAGCGCGCCAGGTCCAAGCTATGCACGCCGTTAATCACCAACCGATGCCGTTGATCGAGAGTTGACGTCGATTTGTCGAGCTTGTAATTCCCGTTATACAGGCTGCGGAAGGAGTCGAAGGTAAGGTTGTCGCTGCCGCCGCCCTGGTTGTAATCCAGCGCATGCGACCACGTGTAGGACGCCTGAACCTGAGCGAACTTCATGCGCTTGCGGAACTGCACCACCATCGCGTTGTAGAAGCTGTGACCGCCATTTTCCACCTGCCCGATGCGACGCCACCGCGGATCTACACGGTTCGCCAGGCGATAGGTCGGCGTCGTGTAACTGCCCACCTGCGCCCCGGAGCTGTCGTTGATGCGATAGGTCACATCCGGCCCCAGAGCTCCGACATTCAAATCCCGCACCGTCCACAACTGCACACCGTGGCTCCAAACATATCCCACCGACAAGCTCGAATCGGCGCTAAGCTGGCGTTCCAACGTAACGTCGCCCTGCTGCGTATAGGGATTGCGGAAATCCTTGGAGGCGAACGCGAAGTCGATCGTCCCCGCCGGCGGATTGCGATCGATGTTCGCCAGCTTGGTGGGAAACAGCGGCCCCAACGCCAGGTCGGCGGCCACCGCCGAGTTGAGCGTGATGTTCTTTTGATACACACCGTTGTTGAATTGGAAGGTGTTGATCATCGAACCGGGAGTTCGCGCATAGAACATTCCGTAGCCTGCTCGGATCACAGTCTTGTTGTCCTTGAACGCATAGGCGAGCCCCGCGCGTGGCGCCCAATTTTTTCCCGGTTGCCGAATCGTGGTGGTCTCTTTCAGATAGTCCGGATTTCCCAGAGTCGGTTGCGTGAACTGCGAATATTCGTAGCGTACGCCGTAGTTAAACGTCAGTCCCCGCGTAATGCGGAACTGGTCTTGCGCGTAGAAGCTGTAGTCGCGCGTCGTGATGTTGACCTGCTCATTGCCGAAGCGCTGCGAAAACGTCGTCCAGCATTTACCCGTGGTGTTCCCGGTAGCCGCATTCGTCGTGAAGCAAGGCTGCCCCGTGGGACCCGTCAAATCCCGCGCAAAATCCGACCAGGTCGGATAGACGAACGTGCCGTTGCGATTTTGCAACCGCTTGCTGACGTCATTGTTATTCATGAAGTCGCCGCCGAATTTGAAGGTGTGCTTACCCGTGGTCCACGTAAGATTGTCCGCGATCTGGTGGCGATTTTCCGTAGGATTGAGGCGCGGATAGTTGTCGGCCATGCCCAGATTGGTTTGCCCTTGGACGGTCAGGGAAAGAAGTCCCGTTTCCGCCGGCACCAACGCCGGGTTCGGCTGATCGAACAAACGATCTTTGAACCAGCCATAGCGAACTTCATTCACCACCGTGGGACTGCCGACAAAAGTCCATGACGCGCGCGCATAGCGGGTGCGCACGGTGGAGTCCGCATTGCCGCCAACCCCCCCGCCCGTGTTGATCACGGCCTGCGATTGAAGCCCGTTGGGCGACATCCAATCCAGGTAATTCATGCTCAAGCTGACGCTGTTCCGGTCCGTGGGACGCCAGTCGATCTTTCCGAAACCCAGGTTCTGATCGGCCGTCCGGGGCAGCACTTGAAACTGCCGCTTCGTGAATGCCAGAGCCGCCGCGCATTGCGCCGCAGTCGCATTGCATGTGCCGATGAACGCGCCGGTCGAACTGAACAAGGGCGGCCGCGTGATGCTGGCAACCAGAGGGAACCGGCGCCGCGACACTTCCGTGTTGAAGAAATAGAACAGCTTGTCTTTCTTGATCGCTCCGCCGATCGAACCACCGGCCTGATGGCGTACCTCAGGAGCGTTGAATCCGTTCGCATAGCGGTCGGTCGCATTCAGCGTACGGTTCCGGAAGAACCAATAGGCCGTCCCGTGGACCGCATTGGTTCCCGATCGGGTTACCGTGTTTACGACACCGCCCGACGCCCGTCCGAATTCAGCCGAGTAGCCATTGGACGCAACTTCAAATTCCTGCACCGCATCTTGCGAAATCGCCGATGCAATGCGCGTGCGGCCACCATTTTCGTTGTAGAAAGTGTTCGTCGTGTCGTTGCCGTCCGTCAGGAACGAATTACCGCCCGCCGTTCCGCGAAAACTGATCAACCCGAATGCCCCATCCGCAACCACTGCCGGCGTCAGCAGCACGAAGCTGTCCACGCGCCGACCGTTGATCGGCAAATTCAAAATCTGACTGGAATTGACAACGCTCGAATTGCCGGTGCGCGTCGTTTCAATCAAGGGAGCGCTATCCGTGACGTCGATCGTGGTTGCGTCCGTGGCCACGACCAGCGTCAGGTTCAGGCTCACGTTCTGACCGACTTCCACCCCGAACTCTCCGCTATCGAATTTCCGGAACCCGACTTTCTCCACGACCACTCTGTAGCCGACCGCAGGGGGCAGCGCGGGAGCGTTGAAAACGCCGGAGTCATTCGTCGTCAGGGCGCGCTTGATCCCCTTCGGTTCATTCGAAACCGTAACGGATGCATCGCTGATGACGGCGCCGGAAACGTCACGCACAACGCCCGATACACCTCCCATTCCGGCCACAGCCTGCGCGAATGCGCCCGTGGGCATCAAAACGAGAAAGGAAAGAATGAGCGAAAAGCGTTTATTCATTTGCATGGGAAACTCCAAGACTGACAACGAGCTAGAAATCCAGCGCACAAACAGGGAGGCGGACGTTGGTTTCATTTAGGATACCCGGTTTTCCGGACTGTCGTGTTGACCCCATCCTCCCGAAAGCGGAATACTGGCTATAGACCTGATGAAAATCGTCGTCTCTTTAGCCCTGCTGCTCGCTCTCTCCCTGGGAGTGTGGCAACTCATGGAATGGCGCAACCTGCCCCCCGAGGTCGCCTTCACCAAAGCCACCCGCGAGACAATCTCAAGTTCGGTTTCCACCAACGGCAAAGTCGATCCCTCCGAATCCGCCCAGGCCCGGGCCGAAGCCGCCGGCAGCGTCGATCGCATCCTGGTTAAACTCCGTCAGAATGTGAACGCGGGAGATCCACTCGTCGAACTCAACACCGGCCAACTGCGTCAGGATCTCGAAGCCGCCGAAGCCCGCATCGCGAGCGTGAAGTCCGAACTTGCCGTCATCGACGCCGGTGGTCGCCAGCCCGACAAAGTAGCCCTGCAGACGCAAATCGATCCGCTAACCGTGGAGCTCAAAGCCGCGCAGGAAGAATACGACAAAGAAGTCCGCCTGGAATCAAGGGGCGGCACCACGCGGGAGCAAGTCACCATCCGCAAGAACCGAGTCGACGCCTTGCAGGCGCAAATCCAAGGCCTCCGCCAACGCCTGACCAGTCTGGTCGCGCCCACGGACCGCGGCCCCAAAGAAGCGCAGCTCCGCGGTGAGGAAGCGGCGAAGCAACAAATTCAACTTCGCATCAACCAAAGCGTCATCCGAGCCCCCATCGCCGGGACCATCTACCAGTTCGATCTCAAACCCGGAGCCTATCTAAACCCCGGCGATGTCGTGGCGACAATCGGTCGCTTGAGTCAAGTCCACGTCATCGTCTATATAGACGAACCCGACCTGGGCCGAGTCCGCCCCGGCCTCCCCGTAACCATCACCTGGGACGCCATGCCCGGCCGCGAATGGACCGGAACGGTGGACCGCCTCCCCGCCTCGATTCATCCGCTGGACTCGCGCCAGGTAGGCGACGTGACCTGCGTCATCAACAACCCCGACCTCGACCTGCTCCCGGGCACCAACATTACCGCCCGCATCAAAGCCGAGACCGCAGAGAACACCATCACGATCCCCAAGGAAGCCGTCTTCCGCGAAAACGGCAAAACCGGCGTCTACGTTCTGGCAGGCGACAAACTCGAATGGCGCAATGTCACGCAAGGAGTGAACAACGTGACCCGCACCGAAGTGAAGGAACTGAAAGAAGGCGACGCCATCGCGCTTCCCTCTGAGCGAACCTTAGCGGTTGGCCTCCAGGTGCGCCCCACCTTCCCACAATAAGCCACCGTCTGCTTTTTCTACTTCGTGAGCAAGGTCCGAACAGCCTGCAGCTCCGCCGCTCGTTCCGCCGTCGTCTCCGGATACGACATCTTCAGAGCCTGCATGGCCTCGACCACGATCTCGGAAATCACCAGTTGCGTATTCCGCTTGTCGTCCGCTGGCACCACATACCACGGAGCCGTCTTGGTGCTCGTCGCCGACAAGCAGTCCTCATACGCTCGCATGTAGTCATCCCAATACTTACGCTCCCCCATGTCGGCCGTGCCGAACTTCCAGTTCTTCGCCGGATCGTCGATGCGCTTAAGAAACCGCTTCCGCTGTTCGTCCTTGGACAAGTGCAGAAAGAACTTCAAGATCCTTGTGCCATTGCGATGCAGATGATCTTCCAGACCAGCTATGGAAGCGTAACGGTCCTTCCAGATCTTCTTCACATCCATCGATTCCTGCGGCAAATTCTCGCCCTGCAGAATCTCCGGATGCACGCGGACAATCAGAACTTCTTCGTAGTACGACCGGTTGAAAATCCCGATCCTTCCCCGCTCCGGGAGCTTGCGCGTGGCGTTCCACAGGAAGTCGTGGTCTAGTTCTTCCTCGCTCGGGTGCTTGAAGCTATACACCTGGCATCCCTGCGGATTGATGCCTGACATCACGTTCTTAATCGCGCTGTCTTTGCCCGCCGCATCCATCGCCTGAAAGATCAGCAGGATCGCATGTTGGTTCGAAGCGTAAAGCAGATTCTGCAGCTCTCGGAGCTTCACAACCTGCTCAGCCATGCGCCGCGAACAATCATCTTTCGACTTATACAGCGGCGCTACATTCGTCGCCCACTTGGCGAGATCGACCCGCTTGCCCGGCCGAACCCGAAACTCCTCAGTGGCGATTTTAGGCATCACTTAATGCCCATTTTCTTGGTCCACGGCACCGCGCCCGACAACGCCGCGTTCACCGCGTTGATGTTCTTGACGCCTTCCGTCGACAGCCAGTCTTCCAGCGCCTTGATGCCCTTGGTCCCGTAGATCGGCATGCCGTCTTTCCACGTTGCGCGACCACACAGCACGCCCGAATAGTCGGTGCCCGCTTCGGTTGCCATGTTCAGGCTCTCCACGAACTGAGCATTGCCCACGCCAGCCGACAAATAGATGAATGGCTTGGTCGCGACTTCCGCGGCATCGCGGAAATGTTTCAGAGCTTCTGCCTTGGTGTACGCTTTCTCACCCTTGTAAACCGCGCTGCCCTCGACGTAATGCGCATTGATCGGCACTTCCACCTTCAACACGTCCACGTTGTACTGCGGCTTGCTGAATTCCTTCATGGACCCGATCACCGCTCCCGGCTTGATCTTCGCGTACTCCAGACCCTTCTCATCCCCGCCCTTCGGATCGTACACCACGAACTCCAGGAAGAACGGAATTTCGAGATACTCGCACTCCGCGCCGATGCGTTCGATAAACGCGTGCTTGATGTCGTTCACGCCTGCATCGTCAAACGGCGAGTAGTAGATCAAAATCTTGACAGCGTCCGCGCCCCAGTCCTGAATCCGCTTCGCCGAAACATGCGGCAACAGATCCGGCAAGCGACCCGGCTTCGTGTTGTCGTAACCGCTCTCTTCATAAGCGAGCAACAAACCCGCGTTCGACGAACGAGCCTTGGCCGCATCCAGACCCCACTCCGGGTCGAGCAAAATCGCCGAAGCATGCGGCGTCAAAATCCGCGTCACCGCCGTCTTGAACTCCGACATCATCGCATCGGTGATCTCGTTTGGATCCACGCCCTTCGCCGATGCAATCGACTTCTTGAGCGAACCGCGCTGGTCCATGGCGGCAGCCGCAATGATCCCGTCTTTGTTCGAGAGCGCCTTAAGGTGCTTCAGTTTGCCAGCAGATAAAGTAGCCATGTTTTGTTGTTTACCAGTTTAATCGTCGGAAGTAAGTCTTCGCTATAGCAACATCGCGCAGGATCCGCGCCCTCAGCGCCTCCGGCGACTCAAATTTCTTCTCGTCCCGCACGTGCCGCAGGAAATCCACCCGAATCCGCTCCGGAGCCGAGCCCGTTAGAGTATCCAACAAAAACGTCTCGATCGACAGCCCACCCGCATTCTCAAAGGTCGGCCGCGTCCCCACATTCGTGATCGAATTCCAACCCGCCCCGGTCGCCAGATCCGTCGTGTGCGTAATGTAAACTCCGTTCGCAGGAATCACCTCTGCAGTCGTGCTCAGATTCAGCGTCGGAACGGTCTGCTTCGAACCGATCCCATGCCCCCGCACTACCTCGCCCGAGATCCCATACGGCCGCCCCAGCAACCGGCCGGCCATCAATACATCCCCGCTCTGAATCCGCTTGCGAACTTCCGTCGACGAAACTACCACCCCGCGCAGCATCACCGGAGCCAACGGTCGCGTCTGAAACCCCAAGCGAGCCAGCGTCCCCACATCCCCCTTGCGCTGATATCCGAAGCGGAAATCCTCGCCCACCAGCACCGCTTTGGCCTGCAACTTCGACCGCAGCGTCCCCTCCGCAAAATCCTCCGCCGACATCTCCACCAGCGCCTGATCGAACGGCAATACGTGGACCTCATCCACCCCTTGCGCGAGCAGCAACTCCCGCCGCTCGTCAATCGAATACAGCAGCCGAGGCGCACGATCCGGAGCCACCACACACGCCGGATGCGGATGAAACGTCAGCACTGCCGACCGCAGCCCCAGTTCGCGAGCCGTCTCTTTCGTCCTGCGCAACAAGGCCTGATGCCCGACGTGGACTCCATCAAACACCCCGATGGCGACCGCTGTCATTCCGCCACCTCAATTTCCAGCCCGTCATACGCCAGCCAAATGTGCGGCGGCAACTCCGCCTCCGTCGCCGCGTGCCCCAAGTCGTGACACATATGCGTGAAGAACGCCCGCCGAGGCTGCAACTCTTCGACAAGCGCTACCGCCTGATCCAGCGTAGTGTGCGTAGGATGCTCCCGTCGCCGCAGCGCGTCGAGAAACAAAACATCCAGTCCCTGCAACAGCTCCTTCGACGCATCCGGAATCACGCTGTGGTCCGTCAAATACGCGGCCCGCCCGAACCGAAACCCGTACACAGTCCCCTTGCCATGCTCCAACCGAATCGGCGTAAACTCCTGCCCAAACACCTCAAAGGGCGACCCATCGATCGTGTTTAAATCCAACCGAGGCCGCGACGACTCGCCTTCCTCAAACGCATACGAGAACACCCGCCGAATAATCGCGAACGTCGCCTCTGTCGCATACAACGGAATCGTGGCCTTCTGAAAGAAGTTAAACGGCCGCACATCATCCAGCCCCAGAATATGGTCCGCATGCGCGTGCGTATAAAGGACCGCATCCAGCCGACCAATTCCGGCCCGCAACGCCTGCGCCCGAAAATCCGGCGTGGTGTCGATCACCACATTCTTACCCGAGTACTGCAACAGCACCGAAGGCCGCAGCCGCTTGTCGCGCGGATCTGTCGAATGGCAAACTTCGCAGGGACAAGCCAGCGTCGGCACCCCTGAACTGGTCCCCGACCCCAGTACCGTGATCCGCGTCAAAGCAAATCCACCAATCTTAAAATCGTAAGGTCGCAGTCGCGGAGAATTTTGTGCAGCAAGCCAGGACCCACCGTATGGTAGCTACCGCGAATGCGCACGACGGAAAATCCCACTTTCTGAAGTGCGCTCACCAGTTCCTTGCCGGTTGGTCGGGGATTTTGACTCATGCGCCGCTTATGCAATACCTACGCGGCAATCGTCACCCGTTGAATCCCGATGAATTCAAGATCGGGCGCACGGTCCTCTTCCACTTCCAGGCACAGGGTGATCGCCTCGCGGATTCGCTCCATAACTTCATCGAGCGAACGCGCTTGCGCGTGGCACCCGGCCAGTTGTGGCACGGAGGCCACATAATAGCCTTCTTCGTCTCGCTCAATAATGACGTCGAACTGCCGCTGCATATTTGTATTCTACTCCGCCGGCTTCTCGCTCACCTGCACAAACCGAAATCGCAGTTCCGTGAGCGAGTTTTCAATCAGCCTTTGCTCTTCCAGCGAAAGATTGCCTTTCGTCTTCTCCGCAATCATCGCCAGCAAATCAATCGCATGCCGAGCCTGCGGCAAATCCGGCTTCGCGTCTTTGTCTTCTTCCCCGAAATGCACCAGTCCCAACCGCATCTCGGCCTGCATCTTCAGGGAGAACACTAAAAAATCAAACGTGGGAGGAGGAATCGGAAATCCAGCGTCGCTCATAGGGTTTGTTCCATTTTAGCGCGGCCATGCCCTTCCCCGGAACGTACTGCTAAAGTAACTCTTTAGTTGATTCCTCGGAGGATATTCGATTGCGCATACTTTTCGTCCTGGCCCTGCTGCTAGCAACTACCGCGTGCGAAGAGGAGTTGACCCTAAAGAACGGCGAGAAAGTCAATTGTGACCGAATAGAGACTAAGATTATTAAGGGCACTCTGTATATCGATTGTTTCAACTCGTCCCCGCGAAGGGAGGATGTATCCAAGCGCTACAATGTGTCGGAGATCACCGGGTCCGACATTTACCCGAACGTCACCCTTAATGGCTATACTCGACTGCGAAGATCCTCTAGTACGCTAGCCTATTCCGCCACTACAAATTTATACAGCAGCGCCGGGGATTTCAACAACGATGGCATCGTCGACTACGTTACTCCTCCTCTTTCGGGCACCTCTCTAGTACTGCGCTTTGGTCGAACCGACGGCACCTTCTCTTCCGAGCAACTCATCCCCGTCGGCGGCGATCCGCGCACGGTGGTCTCAGGAGACCTCACAGGCGACGGTCGACCGGACTTCGTCGCAGGACACCTAAATGGAATGTCTCTAGTGACCGCAACTGGTCCAACTGCCTATGCCCCCGCGCGCGAGCTCGCCCCCGGGGGTCGAGTCGAATCCATCTTCATGGCCGACTTCAACAATGACTCGCAACTCGACATCGCGGCACTCCTCTGGACCGGCAAGACGCTAGTCGTCTACCTCAACGCAGGCGGCGGAAATTTCGGCGCAACCACCACACTCGCTCTCCCCGATGAAGCGCAAACCCTGGTCGCCGGCGATCTCAACGGAGACAGCCGCCCCGACCTCATCTTCACAACCAACCCAACTTTCGGAGGAACGCCGGTACTGATGGCCGCCCTCAACAACGGCACCGGAGCCTTCACCAGTGTCCTCTCGTCTCCCCTCCCCGAAACAGCGAACTACCTGGGCATCAACGACGTCAACAGCGATGGCCGTTTAGACGCCGTGGTTCGACTCGCTAACGGATTGATCTCCATCCACCTCGGCGATGGCGCAGGCCGCTTCAACCGACGGTCCGTCCACAGCGGGGGCTATGCTTTCAAGACCGGCTTCGACTTCTACGACGACACCTCAGTCAACCGCTTCTTAGTAACTCCCGGTACCGGCACGATTCTCCTCCGGGCGACCACCTTCAACCCCGATGGATCGCTCGACAACACCCCCGCCGTCGGCTTCCCCGGCTTCACCAGAAACGCCCGCGTAGCCGACTTCAACAACGACACCCAACCCGACATCATCGCCGCAGGCGACGGCGGCTTCGGCCGCGTTGGTGGTCTCTGGGTCCGCCTAAAACAAGGCGACACCTACGCCCCCGCCATCGCCATCGGATCTCTAAAACCCTCCGCCATCGAAATCGCCGACGTGAATGGCGACAACCGCCCGGACATCGTCGCTCTAGAAAGCACGGGCACGGGAGCAACCGCCTCCATCGCCCTCAACAACGGCAACGGCACCTTCGCCGCACCCGTCAAAATCTGGGATCAGCCCGACAACAACTTCACCTCCTATAACCTCCTGGTCTCCGATTGGAACAACGATCAGCGCCCCGACATAGCATTCGTCGGCGACACCAGCATCTACACCCTGGTCAACACCGGCAACGCCAGCTTCCGCGCCCCCGCGACCCTCGCCGTGCCCAACCGAACTTTCAATGTGATCCTCGGCGACATCAACAGTGATGGCCGACAAGACATGCTCGTCATGACCGGACAGCGCACCACCGTGCTCAGCGGGCGAAATCCCGTCCTGGTCCGCTACCTCGCGCAAGCCGACGGCACCTTCAGCACAGCGTCCGACGTGCTCACCTCAAAGGTCAACGCAGTCGGCCGCGTGCTCGCCGTGATTGACATCAACAAAGACAACCTCCCAGACGTTGTCTACAGCGCCACTCCCGATCTCTCTGCTGACAGCGTACGCATCCAACTCGGACAGCCCGGCGGAGGTTTTGTCGAAGGCAAAGTTTTCGGCGGCAACTCCATCCTGTTCGCCGACGTCGACGGGGATGGCCGGCTCGACGCCGTCGGCATAGGCAGCAACCGGACCTTCTATCGTGGCCGCGGCGATGGGACCTTCGGAAACCCGCTCATCCTGCCCGATGGCACCAACCTAGCTACCGCCAATCTCAATAACGACAACAAGACCGACTTCATCTCCATCACACCCGGTCTCGAAAGCTTCGTGCTTCCCTTGCCCTCTGATTTCACACCGCAAAATAACGCCGATGTCGTCTCCGCCGCCAGTTCGCAGTTGATTCCCGCAGCCCCTGCCAGCATCGTTTCGGTGTACGGCACTGGCCTCGCGACAGGCACCGAGGCAACCCCGTCCCCCGCGTGGCCCACCACCCTCGCCGGGACCACAGCCACCGTGCAAGCCTCAGGAGGAGTCCGTTACCCCGCGCAGTTGGCCTACGCCTCACCCGGCCAAGTGAATCTGCTGATCCCCAAAGAGGTCCCCTTCGACATTACCGCCACCATCCAGATCACCAGTTCGTCCGGAACCATTTCCAATGGCCTCGTCCAAATCAGCAAAGTCTCACCGGGAATTTTCAACGTGGGCGCGAGCCTCGCCGCTGCGAACCTGCTGCGCGTGCGCGCTGGAGTGCAAACCATCGAGCCGGTCGTGACCATCGAGAATGGTCAACTCGTCGCTCTCCCCATTGACCTGGGTCCAGCAACCGACCAACTCTTCCTGCTCCTCTACGGCACCGGCATCCGAGGCCGCTTCGGTCTCAATGCGGTCTCCGCGACCATCGGCGGAGTCACCGCCCCCGTGACGTTCGCCGGCGACCAGGGCCAGTTCCCCGGCGTCGACCAGATCAACGTGCAACTCCCGCGCTCCCTCGCTGGCCGCGGTATTGTGGATGTGGTTTTAAAGGTTGAATCCACCACCGCCAACACAATTCGTATCGCCGTTAAGTAGTCTGGAGAACAATCATGGACGAAACTCTGGTCATGGTGAAATCATTCGAGAGTCAACAAGCTGCCGACATGGCCGCCAGCGCCCTTGAATCGGCAGGAATTGAATGCATGATCCAGGCCGACTCCGTGGGCGGTATGCGCCACCACATCGCCTGGACCTCGGGAGGCTTCAAACTCCTGGTCCGCGAAGAAGACGCCGTGGCCGCAGCCGAGGCGCTCGAACCCGTAGCCTAGTCCCCGGTCGCAGCAAACAGACTCTGCTGCCGCCCCGCATCCGGATCCACCTTCGCTCGCGGCGGAGGCGGCGGAGCGAATGTCCGCATCAGCTTCAACACCTGCTGATGTGTTTCGAAAATGGTCTGCAAATCCTGACACCGCGGACACCCGCCCCGAATCGCAGCCGACCCCTCGGCCTCAGGATCAAACATCGGATGGCGCGAGCACTTCCCCTGCCACTTCACAGTTCCAATCTTCAACATGCTCCAGCCATCATACCCATCCCGGAGCCGCCTTACTTCGCGCGGCCCTTCCCCTTCGCCGCGCCGATCCCCGGCATCTCCGCCAACGTCGCCGTTCCCGTAGAAAAATCCGCATCCGTCAGCGAAGCCTCCGCAACGGACTTCACGGAATCCCGAGTAGTCGCCTTCCCATTTACGAAATGCACAGTCTGCACCGGAAGCCCGTTAATTCCCTGCTCCGTGAGCCCCGTCCCCGAAGTCGAGACTAGCCCGCCCAGCGGCCCACTCTGCAACGCCTTCATCATCCCCGCAAGATACTCGCGCATCTTCTCCATCACCGCGAAATCCGCAGGCCCCAACTTCAAATCACCCATCGACGCCGCGCAAATCTCACTGATCTTGGTCCCATTCTGCGCCCCATCATAGTTCGTGCACTTGAACCCGTTCGCCGTCCCTGCGCCCTTCGCCGTATACGTCGTCCCCACAGGGCTCGCCACCTGCGTCTGCCCCAACTTGCCCTTCAGCGCAGCTTCCATCTGCGCCCGCGCCGCCGGAGGCATGTTCTTCATCGCCGCTTCCATCTGGCTCGACATTCCCGCCATCTGCGCGCCCAGCGCGTCCATCGTCGCCTGATCCATCACCCGATAGGTATTGCGAACCTTATCGAGCATCACCACCCGAGCCCCGCCTTTCGACAGAAACATCACCACCGTGTCGCCGTTATCCACCTTCAGCCGATCCGCATCCAGAAGGATCGCCCGCGGCGTAACCTTGTTCGTTGCCAGATCGACCGTCTCCGCCGTAATCCGCTTCCCAGCGAAAACCGGAGCGATCATCACAAGCAATGCAACGAGTGTGTTCTTCATGCCTTAATTCTAAGCCTCCATGTTCGTAAAATCAGTACTAAGTTAGTTCGAGCCTACGGGATCTTAATGGACGGCGGATCCACCCGGACCGCGTCGCCAACAGAAAAGTCCGCATCGGTAAACACGACATCCTCGACCGACACAAATTTTTCACTGTAGATGTGGGCGCCCTGGAATAACATGTCCGTACGTAGAGGAATTCCTCGTAATTCCGGATTCATCATGAGCGCGGATTCCATATCCATCATTGCGTTTGTGAGCAGGTTGTCACCCAACCCCTCCAGCATCTTGAACTGGCAGTCGCCAGCCTGCTCAGCAATCCGGAACTCGTCCGTGATTCCCAGATCAGCCGGCTTCGCAATACAGGTCTCGGAGGTTTTCTCATTGCCTGTCATCTGATCAAAGATTAGGCAAGGGATGCCGTTGACCCGATCCGTACCGGTAGACGTGTAGGTCATTACAGCCTGCGACATCTTGAGCGTTTTGGACATCTGCTCTCGAAACTCCGCAGGCACCGACTCCATGAGCTTATCCATCTTGGCTTGTAAGCCTTGAAAACTGGCGGCCAAGATCTCAAAGTACCTGCGGTCTATCGCGTAGTATTCTCGCTTCTTGGTGTCGATGACCAGAAACTCGTATCCATCGCCCGCCGCCCGGGTCAGCATGACGAACCCTTCCGTGCTGGAGCGCATCCGTGTCCCGTCCAACAGGATCTCGCTTCGCCGCGTCACCTTGCCGTCCGACCCTTCGGACACAATCCGCTTACCTGCCAGCGCCGGCAACGCCAACAAACAACAGATAAGCAGCACCCTCATTTCCAATCCGCCACAAAAACATTGAACTCGTAGTTCCCCGTACCCTGATAGCTCGACGCAAACGCCAACTTCTTCCCATCCGGCGAAAACTCCGGGAACGACGTGAAACCGCCGTAAGTCGTCAACTGCTCCAACCCCGACCCGTCCACGTTCACCATGAACATCTCAAAGTCCCGAGAATCGCACTTGTTCTTGTTCGAGGAAAACAAGATCTTCTTGCCATCCGGCGAGAACGTCGGAGCAAAACTCGCGCACCCGTAATTCGTAATCTGCTTCTTGTTCGACCCGTCCCGATTCGCCGTCCACAACTCCATCTTCATCGGAGTCGTCAAATCGTCCGCCAGCAGTCCCTTGTAATTCGCCAGCTTCTCCGCCGTGTCCGGATGGAACGCGCGCCACACCATCTTCGATCCGTCTCGCGAGAACACCGCTCCACCGTCATACCCAACCGACTGCGTGATCTGCTTCTTACCGGACCCGTCCGCCTTCATCGTCCACAAATCCAAATCGCCCGAGGCCTTCGAGGTGTAAATGATCTCGTCCTTGTTCTTCCAGTTCACCGTCGCCTCGGCGTCGTATCCCGGAGCATCCGTCAGCTTCTTCTCGATCTTGCCGTTCTCATCCGCCAGGAAAATATCGAAGCCTTTGAACACCGCCCATACATAGCCCTTGCTGCGATCCGCAGGAGTAGGACACGCCGGCCCCGCCTCATGCGTCGACGCGTACACGAAGTGCTTGCTATCCGCCAGAAAGTATCCGCAGGTCGTGACGCCCTTGCCTGTCGAAACCATCTTCTGATCCGACCCATCGGCCTTCATCGTGTAAATCTGATCGCACTGCGAATCCCCGCGCGTAGATTGGAAAATGAGCTTCGACCCATCCGGTGACCAATACGCCTCCGCGTTCTGTCCGCCATGCGTCAATTGCTTCAGATTAGAAAGATGCGAGCTCTGCGCAACGCAAAGAACCGGCAGGAAGAATAGAAGAACCTTCATCCCGTCATTGTAGCCGCACCAGCCCCGCGCTACCGTGTGTGTGAAAACGAGTAACGACGAAGGTAATGAAAAACGCCTGAAAAAGGGTGAGGCGGTACGTACAGTAAATATGCGCGATCCGGCGGTCCGGGCCACCTACGCCCGCAGCCAAGACTCCAACTTCGCTTCTTCTCTTGCCGCTACACGTCCAGTTCCCACACACTCGTCTGCACGGGGCTTCGATATACTGGCTGCACTTCAACTATGGACGCTGTCAATATTTCTCATGTCACTAAGACCTTCGGCGAGGAGGTCACGGCTGTCGACGATTTGTCGCTGACGATTCCTCAAGGGGCGGTGTATGGATTCATAGGGCCCAATGGGTCGGGGAAGAGTACGACGATGCGGATGATCGTCAATATTTTCTATCCTGATTCGGGCTCGATTCAAGTATTTGGGAAAGAGCGGCGCGGGGTTGGCGGGGATCCGATTGGGTATCTGCCGGAGGAGCGTGGGCTGTATCGGCAGATGGAGGTGCGGACGCTGCTGGAGTTCTATGGCGAGTTGCGGTCGGGGCGGAGTGTCAAGAAAGAAGTCAACGAGTGGTTGAAGCGGCTCGATTTGGAGAAGTGGGGGGACAAGAAAGTTGAAGCCTTGAGCAAGGGGATGAGCCAGAAGGTGCAGTTCATCGCTACGGTGGTGCCGGAGCCGAAGCTGCTGATCTTGGATGAACCGTTTTCGGGGCTGGATCCGGTGAGTGCGCAGGCGATTCGGGATGCGGTGTTGGAGATGAAGCGGCGAGGGACGACCATCATCTTGAGCACGCACGATATGAGTGTCGCGGGTAGCTTGTGCGATTCGATCTTCATGATCTTCAAGGGCAAGAAAGTGCTCGATGGGACGTTATCCGCGATTCAGAGCCAGTATGGGCGGGACACGATACGCGTTGAGGTGTCGGGAGGCGTTGCTGCGGTCCAGGGGATTGCGGGGGTGGAGCAGGTTCAGGATCACGGGCAGTTTCAGGACCTGAGGATCGGGCGCGAATGTGATCCACAGGCGGTACTGCGAACGCTGCTCAGCCGTGGGGCGGTGAATAGTTTCTCTATAGTGCAGCCGTCGCTGCACGATATTTTCGTGCGGATCGCGGGTCCGGAGGTGGCGGATGCTGCGTAGGATTTTGTTGATCGCCAAGCGGGACTACATTGCGTCGGTGTTGCGGAAGGCGTTCTTGATCGGGCTGGTGGTGACGCCGCTATTCATGGGCGGAACATTCGCGGGGATGGCGTTGCTGCGGGTGCAGCAGAGCGGTCAGGTGCGCAAGGTGGCGCTGGTGGATCATTCGGGAATCGCGGCGGCTTGACATCATCGATGTGGTCGAGAAACAGAATGACGCTCAGGCGAAGGCCGTGCAGGCGCTGGCTGGCGTGACGTACACGCTTGAGGCGGTGGCTCCGGATGAGAAGGATGCGCAGGGGCAGCGGCTGGCGTTGTCGGATCGGGTGCGCGGGGGCGAGCTGTTTATGTTCGCGGACATCGATCAGACCGGGTCGAAGGTCACGTTGTTCGCCAGCGGGAGTGGAATTGATGACACGCGGGCGTGGTTCAACGATGCGCTGAACACCGGTCTGCGGCGGGTCCGGTTACGGCAGGCGGGGCTTAGTGCGGAGAGGATCGCACAGGCGCTTACGCCGGTTCGGGTGGAGCGATTGGGTTTGTTGGGGCGCGATCTGGCTACAGGCGCGGTGCAGGAGGCGAAGACTCGCAACGAAGCGGCGGGGTTCGCTGTGCCGCTGGCGATGATGATCTTGATGTTCATGATCGTGATGGGATCGGCGGCTCCGATGTTGGGGGCGATTGCCGAGGACAAGATGCAGAGGGTGTTTGAGATGCTACTGGCGACGACGACTCCGTTCGAGTTGATGATGGGGAAGGTGCTGGCGGCGGTGGGAAGGTCGTTAACGAGTTCGGTGTTCTACGTGATCGGGGCGTTGCTGGGGCTGCAAGGGGCGGCGTTGCTGGGGTTGGTGCCGTTTGAGTTGCTGCCGTGGTTTTTCGCCTACGTGATCGCCGAGGTTACGATGTTGAGCGCGTTGGGGGCGGGGCTGGGGGCTGCGACGAGTGCTCCTCGTGATGCACAGAGTTTTGCGATTTTGTTGACACTGCCGGTGATGGTGCCGCTGTTCCTGATTATTCCGCTAGTGCAGAGTCCGAACGGGACTTTGGCGGTGGTGCTGTCGTTCATTCCGATTTTTACTCCGATGGTGATGCTGTTGCGGCAGGCGATGCCCGGAGGGGTGCCGTGGTGGCAGCCTTGGGTTGGGTTGATGGGGGTGGTGCTGTGCACTTGGTTCGTGACCTGGGTAGCGGGACGAATTTTCCGGGTCACGATTCTGATGCAGGGCAAGCCGCCGCGGTTGGGGGATTTGGTGCGGTGGGCGGCGCGGGGGTAATTCAAACTACCCGAAGGCGCCGCCGCGAAAGCACCACTTTACTTGGCCTTGCCAGCGGTCGCGGGCGGAGCGAGCGGAGGCATCGGAGCCTTGCCATCCAGCGTGAACGTGAACACTCGCGTGTCTCGGCCTGTGCGGGCAATCACTGATACGTATTGCTTGCCGTCGAGCATGTAGCTGATCGGAGTGACCGACCGATCCGCCATGTCCGATTCCCAGAGCTTTTGGCCGGTAGTGGCGTCGTACGCTGCGTGGCCGTGGAAGACCAAATTGCCACCGGTCACGAGCGTGCCGCCGCCGGTGTAGCCTCCCACATCGGGGGCCGTGACGCGCCAGCGTTCCTTTTGCGTGATGGGGTCCCAGGCCAGCAGGAATCCATCGGTGGTGAGTTGCGGCTGATTCTCCGCGCCTTCGGGTTCGGGTGCGGTACCGCCAGCGGCTCCACCGCGTTTATTCGCGGTGTTGTTGGCGTTGGGTGTGTACTGATAGGTTGGATCCGGTTCATAGCTCGACTTACGTTCCTGGCCGGGAATGTAGACGAGCTTCGTTAGCGGACTGTACGACATCGGTTGCCAGTTGTGACCACCGTAGACTCCCGGGTAGGTCATGACGGCGGAGTCAATCCAGCGTGCGCCTTTTGCTTCGATGGGGCGGCCTTTTTTGTCGAGGCCGGTGGCCCAGGTCATGCGCTTGACGTATTTCTCACCCGAGATGAATTCGCCGGTGATGCGGTCGAGCACGTAGAAGAAACCATTCTTCGGAGCATGGACCAGCACCTTGCGATCTTTGCCGCCAATGCGAAGGTCCGCCAGGATCAGGTTTTGAACGGCGGTGAAATCCCAAGTCTCGCCGGGTGTTTCCTGGAAATACCAGACCATCTTGCCGGTGTCCGGCTTAACCGCGATGATCGAACTTAAGAAGAGGTTGTCGCCACCTTCCGGGCTGCGAACGGCCGCGCTCCACGGGCCGCCGTTGCCGGTGCCGACGTACAGGATATCGGCGCTTTCGTCGTAGGCCATGCCGTCCCAGACGGTGCCACCGCCGCCACCCTTCTCCCACCACTTACCGGTCCAGGTCTTCGCTGCCATTTCCATCTCTGGAGTTTCGAAACCCTTGGACGGATCGCCGGGTACGGTGTAAAAGCGCCACACTTGTTTGCCGGTAGCGGCATCGTACGCCGCGAAGAACCCGCGCGCCGCGTTATCGGCTCCGCTCGATCCTACGATCACTTTGCCCTTCACGATTCGAACAGCCGAAGTGAGCAAGGTGTCTGCTTTCTCCGTCACCTTGGTGCGCCATACCTGCTTGCCGGTCTCCTGGTCCAGGGCGACCAGCGTGCCGTCGAGCATTCCCTGATAGATTCGGCCGTTGTAGATTGCGACGCCTCGATTGGAAGGAGTACAGCAGATGCCGGTCATGACGGAGCGCGGAATTTCCGGGTCCCAGCGCCACTTGAATTGGCCCGTGCGCCCGTCGACGGCGTAGACCACGTTCCAGCCCAAGCTGCCGTACATCACTCCGTTCGATACCAGCATGGCGGCTTCGACGTTGGAACCAGCGGGTGCCTGGACCTCCCAGCTCCAAGCGAGGCCGAGACGCTTCACATTCGTGGAGTCGATCTGCTTCAGAGGGCTGAAATGCGTCTCGGCGTAGTCGTGGCCGTTGGTAATCCATTCTTCGGCATTCTTTGCCGCAGAGCGAAGCGCGTTGTTATCAACCTTCTTTGCTTGCTGCGCGCTGGTGATCCAGGCGGTGAAGGCTCCCACGGCAAGCAGGGCGCCTGTGCGAACCAAAACTTGAGCTTTCATACGTTGTGCTTAGGTTACAGCATCTGACAGATTCCATTTTTTGTACCGCAGATCTTCCAGAAGTCGGATGGGTTGTTATACTCGGAATAGGGTACCGGGGCCCTACATATATGATGCGATTTGCCGCGGTGTTTGCGCTGGCTTTATTGATCATCTTTCCGCCACTTGGCGCGCAGGACGCGTCGATTGTGCCGCGCCCGAAGCCTCCAGTGGGGGACAACGCAAATTCGATCCTGGACCGTCGTGCGGATTTGCGGATCGACACTACAGAAGTCCGGATTCCTGTATCGGTCACGCATCAGCAATCGGGCAAGGTCGTAACCGGGCTTGAGGTCACCAACTTCGAGTTGCTGGAGGACAAGGTCAAGCAGGAGATTCTCTCGTTCACGGCGGAGGATGCGGCTGTTTCTGTGGGTGTGGTGTTTGATGCCAGCGGAAGCATGGGGTCGAAATTATCGAAGTCGCGGCAGGCGGTGGCGGAATTCGTTCGCACTGCCAATCCGGAAGACGAATTTTTCCTGGTGCAGTTCAACGATCGGCCGGCGCTGACGGTGCCGTTCACCGCCGAGACGGAAGACATTTTGAACCGATTGGCGTTCGTGCAGTCCAAGGGCGCAACTGCTTTGCTCGACGGCGTTTACATGGCGATGAACCAAATGAAGAAAGCCCGTAACGCCCGCAAGGCGATTCTGATCATCTCTGATGGAGGGGATAATTCCAGCCGATACACGGAATCAGAAGTGAAGAACGCCGTCAGGGAAGCGGACGTTCAGATTTACGCGATTGGAATTTTCGAGCCCAACGGGATGGGCAATACGACGGAAGAGCGGATGGGGCCGGGCCTGCTTGGGGAACTGACGGAACAGACAGGCGGGCGGCATTTCGCGATTCAGAATCTGGGCGAGTTGCCGGACGTGGCGCGGAAGATCGGCGTGGAATTACGCAACGAATATGTGCTTGGGTACCGTCCAAAGAATGATGCCCGGGACGGAAAATATCGTAAGGTGGAAGTGAAATTGGTCAAAGTAGACAAACTCCCGCGTTTGAAGAGCCGGGCTAGGGGGGGATACTATGCGCCGGGTCAATAAATGGTTGCTGATCGGTCTGACTGCCGGGATCGTGAGCGCACAGATTCTGCCACCGCCGCCACCGGAAGTGGAACCGCCGGATACAACCCCGACGTTCACCGCAGATACAAAGGAAGTCACGTTGTATGTCAGCGTGTTGGATAAAGATGGGCGGATGATTCCGGACATCGCGCGGACGAATTTTCGGGTCACCGAGAACAACATCGAGCAGGAATTGAAGCTGTTCAAACGCGAAGACGTCCCGGTTTCGTTGTGTGTGCTGATCGACAGCAGCGGGTCCATGAAGGATAAGTATCAACGAGTGATTGCCGCGGCGATTGCGTTGATCCGGGCATCGAACAAAGACGACGAAGTTTGTTTTGTGAACTTCAACGATCTTTATTACAAGGATCAGGGTTTTACCGGCGACATCAAGAAGCTGGAAGAGGCCATGGAGCGGATCGATAATCATGGCGGGACGGCCATGCGCGATGCGTTGAGCGCGACGATCGATTACGTCAAGGCCGAGGGCAAGCACGATAAGAAGGTCATCGTGATGGTGACGGACGGCAACGATAATTCCAGCTCGAAAGTAACGCTGGAAGATTTGCTCAAGACGGTGCGGGACACCGAGGTGCTGGTGTACTCGATCGGTTTGTTGAGCGAAGAAGAGCGCGGCGAGGCCCGGAAGGCGAAGCGGGCTCTGGATAATATCGCTGAGGTCTCAGGCGGTTTTGCCTACTACCCGAAGGATCTGGCGGAAGTGGAAGACATCACTCCGAAGATCGCGCATGAGATTCGTAACCAATACATCCTGGCGTACACGCCTCTGGGCACGATGGACGGCTCGTATCGCCGCCTGAAGGTGGAAGTGAAGGGTGTGCGGAACGCTACAGTTCGGCATCGGGCTGGGTATTACGCGGGGACGCCGGCGAAGACGACGGTATTGCCTGTGCCGACGCCTGCCAAGCCTGTCGCGGCCGCGAAGCCTGCTCCGAAGCAATAATGATTGGGTTCTTGTGGCGGTCGGTTGCGGGGTATCGGTTGCAGCCTTGGAATAGTCCCTATCTGCGGTGGCGGATTGAGACGTATTGGGGTCTGAAGGCTGAGGAGATCACGCCGGCGGAATTTCGCTCGTTTGTGTGGGAGCATCGGGGGGAACTGATGCGGTTCATGCAGTGGGCTCGGCGGATGGACCACGTTCGGTGACTATGACGGTGGAATCGGAATTTCTGGGGTACTCGATTACCAAGCTGCGGCAGGAGAGTGCGTACATCGAAGCCTGCCTGAAGAGACTCACGACAGAGCAGGTTTGGATGCGCGGCGGGGAATCACAGAATGCTATTGGGAATTTGCTGCTGCATCTGACGGGGAATGTTCGGCAGTGGATTCTGGCGGGCGTTGGCGGCGTCGAGATTCAGCGGGATCGGGATGGGGAGTTTGCGGCTCGGGGCGGGATGGGTCCGGGGGAATTGACCGCGGATCTGCAGGTGGCCGTCGAAGGCGCGGTGCGGATCATTCAAGCGCTGCCGGCGGGGCGGTTGGTGGAGCGCGTGAATATTCAGGGGCACGAGGTGAGTGTGCTGGAAGCGATTTACCACGTGGTGGAACACTTCTCGGGGCATACGGGACAGGTTATTTTGTTGACGAAGAGCTTTACGGATTCGGATATGGGGTTCTATGGGTATCTGAACAGTCCGGGGGGCGCGGCGGGTCGGAAACCGTAGTAACCCCGCGCTACCCTCCAATCAACCAGTAGTGTGTTGGTCTTGCACAGTACCTGCTGGCCAAAGCCGCGAGGTTCTAGGAAAACTCGCGAGGATGCCCGGCTGGTGGACGTCGATAACGCCCATTCAAAACAGAGGGCTCTCTGAAAGAAACTTTGCGATGCTTTGCGCCTTTGCGTGAGATCATCCCAATGTGATAACTTCGAGTGTGCCGCACCGCATTCTCGGCGTGATCCCAGCACGGTACGCCTCCACGCGATTTCCCGGCAAAGCACTTGTCTCTATCGGTGGGAAAACTATGCTCCAACATGTGTGGGAGCGCGCCTCCGAGGCCCGCTACCTCACCAGCATCGTCATCGCCACCGACGACGATCGCATCCGCGACGCCGCCCATAAATTCGGAGCGCGCGTCATGATGACCCGCGAAGATCACGTCTCCGGCACTGATCGCGTTGCCGAAGTCGCGTCCTCCTCCGACGCCCAATGGATCGTCAACGTGCAAGGTGATGAACCCACGCTCGATCCCACCGCCATCGACGCCACCATCCTCGGTATGCTCGACCAAGAGGAAGCCCACGTAGCAGCAATGGGCACGCTCAAAGTCCGCATCACCGACCCCAAAGCCATCGCCGATCCCAACGTAGTCAAAGTCATCACCGACCATCACGGCAACGCTATCTACTTCTCCCGCTCCCCCATCCCCTTCGTGCGCGACGCGCACACCACCGTCGATCATTTCAAGCACATCGGACTTTACATCTATCAGCGCGATTTCCTGCTCGCTTATCCCGACCTTCCCATCGGCCCTCTCGAACAAGCCGAAAAGCTCGAGCAACTCCGCGCTCTCGAAAACGGATTCAAAATTCGCGTCGTCGAAACCGACTATGATTCTCTAGGTATCGACACGCCGGAAGACTGGCAGCACGTGAACCAATTATTCGAAAACCCCGCAAAGGAACAACGCGTTTAACATGGCGAAATACATCTTCGTAACCGGCGGAGTCGTTTCATCCCTAGGCAAAGGCATCGCAGCCGCCAGCATTGGCTGCCTGCTCGAAAGCCGCGGCCTCAAGGTCACGTTGCAGAAGTTCGATCCCTATCTAAACGTCGACCCCGGCACCATGAGCCCGTTCCAACACGGCGAAGTCTTCGTCACCGACGACGGCGCCGAAACCGATCTCGACCTCGGCCACTACGAACGCTTCACCCACGCGCCGCTCTCGCAAACCAACAACCTCACCAGCGGCCGCATTTACGAACAGATCATCTCCCGCGAACGCCGCGGCGACTATCTCGGCAAGACAGTGCAAGTCATCCCGCACGTCACCAACGAAATCAAAGCCGCTGCCCGCCGCGTCGCCGTCGTCACCGATCAAAAACCCATCGACGTCGTGATCGTAGAAATCGGAGGCACCGTCGGCGACATCGAGTCTCTTCCCTTCCTCGAAGCCATCCGCCAACTGCGCCATGAACTCGGTCGCGAAAACACCTGCTTCGTTCACGTCACACTCGTCCCCTGGATCGCAGCCGCTCATGAGCTCAAAACCAAGCCCACGCAGCATAGCGTGAAAGAACTCCGAGCCATCGGCATCCAACCCGACATCCTGCTCTGCCGTACGGACCGTCCGATTCCGCAGGACATGAAAGACAAAATCGCCCTCTTCTGCGACGTCAATGAAGACTCGGTGATTACCGCCTCCGACGTCAGTAGCGTCTACGAAGTCCCTCTGACCTTCGCCGAACAGAAGGTGGACGAGATCGTCCTCAAGCACCTGCAAATCGACGCCCCGCATTCCGACATGGCCGCGTGGAGCGATATGGTCCACCGCCTGAAGCATCCCACGCAGGAAATCAACATCGGCCTAGTCGGCAAGTACGTCGAATACGAAGACTCCTATAAGAGCCTCAAAGAATCGTTGCTGCACGGCGGCCTCGCGCACAACGTCAAGGTCAACATCTCCTGGATCGAAGCCGAACGCCTCAAGTGGCCTGACGCGCAAGCCGAGTTACGCAAGTTCGATGGCATCCTCGTCCCCGGCGGCTTCGGTCGCCGAGGCGTCGAAGGCATGTTGCAAGCCATCCGCTTCGCGCGCGAAGAGAAGGTCCCCTACTTCGGCATCTGCCTAGGCATGCAAACCCTGGTCATCGAGTTCGCGCGCAATGTCTGCGGCCTCGAAAACGCCAACTCCACTGAGTTCGATCCGGCCACCGCCGATCGCGTCATTTATAAGCTCCGCGAGCTGAAAGGTGTTGACGAACTAGGCGGCACCATGCGCCTTGGCGCCTACGAATGCCAACTCGCCGAAGGCAGCTTCGCGCGCGCGGCGTACGGCAAAAAGGATATCCAAGAACGCCATCGCCATCGCTACGAATTCAATCGCGAGTACGAAGACATCCTCAAAAAGAACGGCCTGAAACTGACCGGCGAAACCCCCGACGGAGTTTACGTCGAGATCTGCGAACTCGCCGATCACCCCTGGTTCCTAGGCTGCCAGTTCCACCCCGAATTCAAATCGAAGCCCCTCGAACCGCATCCCTTGTTCCGCTCCTTCGTAGGGGCAGCGCTGGAATATCGCCTAGCCCATCAAGCCGAGCGCAGCGAGAGCGATTCCGAAGAAACCCGTGCCAAAGCCGCTGCCCAAGCGATGATCGTGCAGTAGTGAAAATCACCGACAAAGTTTCCATCGGCGGTGGTGCGCCCCTCGCGCTCATCGCCGGACCCTGCGTCATCGAAAGCGAACAGCACGTCCAGTTTCTAGCGACCGCTGTCGCAGAAATCGCCGCGCGTCTGAAAATGCCTTATGTGTTCAAGGCGTCGTTCGATAAAGCAAACCGCTCCAGTGTCACATCCTACCGCGGCCCCGGTCTCACCGAAGGCCTGCGCATTCTCAAGACCGTCCGCGATCTGGGCATCCCCGTCCTCACCGACATTCACGAACCCGCACAAGCGGAGCCAGTGGCCGAGGCCGTGGACATCCTACAGATCCCAGCGTTCCTTTGCCGCCAGACCGACATCCTCACCGCCGCAGGCCGCACCGGCAAAGTCGTGAACGTGAAAAAGGGCCAGTTCGTCTCCCCGCACGACATTCGTCTAGCTACCGAAAAAGTCGCCTCGACCGGCAACAAAAACATCATCCTAACCGAACGCGGTTCCAGCTTCGGTTACAACAACCTCGTAGTCGACATGCGCGGTCTCCCCATCATGCGCGGCTTCGGCTACCCGGTGGTCTTCGACGCCACACACAGCGTCCAACTCCCTGGCGCCTCCGGGACATCCTCGGGGGGGCAGCCGGAATTCATCGAACCCCTGGCCAGTGCAGCCATCGCGGTCGGCGTCGATGCCGTGTTTCTGGAAGTCCACGAAGAGCCTTCCCGCGCACTCTCCGATGGTACGAACGCTCTTCGCCTAGACAAGCTCGAGGCCCTACTCAAAAAACTCCAACGCATCGCTGCAGCGGTAAAGTAGAAGCATGAGGGAACTGCTCCCACTGACACCCGAGCAATTTGAGCGGGCTCGTCTGCGCCTCATGAACCCCAAACCCGGCAGCCGCATCGCCGCCGCTCGCGACTACGGCGTGGACTTGACTCTCCTGATGGAGGGCTTGCGCAAGACACCGGAGCAGCGCGCAGACGATGCAGAGTCCGTCCGCGAGACTCTATCCGCGACCTTGGGCATCGCTCGGAAGCAATCTAAATGAAACTATTCGCGAGCGCGGTGCGGGCAATGTGCGATGCGAATGTGGACTTCGTAGTGATCGGCGGTCTCGCTGCCAACCTCCTGGGAAGTCGACGAACTACCTACGACGTTGATTTCTGTTTTGCGCGAAACCGAGACAACCTGCACAGGCTCGCGATGGCACTAGCGCCGCTCCATCCCCGGCTTCGTGGACTGCCCCCTGAACTCCCCTTCATTTGGGACGACAGAGCCCTTTCGAATGGTACGGTGTTCACTCTCCAAACAGACTTGGGGGATATCGACCTGCTTGCCGAGGTTGCCGGGCTTGGCACGTTCGATGACGTAAAGGCCAGATCCATTGCTGTAACCGTTTTCGATCGAACATTCTTGACACTTGATCTCCCGGCCCTGATCGCCGCGAAGAAGGCCGCAGGTCGTCCGAAGGACTTGGAAGCCCTGCTCGAACTGGAGAGCCTGCTCGAAGCACAGGAGCCGGACTAGTGTGGAACTCCTGTCGCGCATGCTCCACCACCGCGACCCGCGCGCGGGACAACACGCCTAATTCAGCGGGCATCTTTCACTCGGAGGCCGTCAGCGGAATTCGCACGGAACCGGCTTTGCCCGTCGCTTGATCCATCACCACCAGATGCAGATTCCGCGCCAGCAGCTTACCTTTGTCATTGGTTACTCGCACCTGATTGATCACCACGAGTCCGCTTTGCATCGCGGCGAGAAGGCGCTCTTCGGTCAGGTTGACCTTGATCACCTGATGTAAGCCTTTCGGTTTGGTCTCAGTATCCGGGGCAATTGCGACTTCGAACCTTCCGATGTAGAGGCCGTTCTTCTGCTCCAACTTCAACGCGAAGACATCCACCGCCACTTCAACATCGTAATACCCGGGCTTGCTGATCGCGGGCGCGGCAGCGGCTTGAATGGGAATTTCCGTGGCATTGAGCGGCTGCTGCACCCATGCGTTGAGTGTCCCTTTGCGAATGGAATCGGTCAACGGCTTGCTGGCTTCAGCCGTGTAACTCTGACGATAGTGGACTTCGACACCGCGGCGGTTCACTTTGACCGAAATGGAATGCTCACTCCCATTGCGGCTCTGGTCTATGGGATAGAAGCCGAGCGTATACGTCAGGTCGGTATCGGAGACCGCCTGTTCGATACCTCCGGCTACCGCATTGTCGTTAAACAGCGCCTTACCACCGGTCCTCTCGGCGAAGCGAAGCATTGTGGTCAGATTCGGGTCCGCGAGACATAGTTTGGGGGGAAGACAAACCGTGCCTCCACGGGGATCGATGGGATAAATCGCAATATTGGCGTCATTGAGGAGCTTGATAGGCGCGAGAATTTGTTCGCTGTTGTTGGTGAATTCGCGCATCACAACACCATTGCGTGTGTTTTGCTGTGTGAACGTGAGAGGCAAAGCCGAACCGACCCAGATCAGCTTCTTTCGTCCCGGCAAACCTTTCAGGTGATACGCGAGCAAGTTGAACGCCGACGTGCTATCGGCCTGGCCTTGGAAATTCGCCTTCCGCGCGGCGTTGGCGGCATTGCCGTCTAGTCCTGCTAGCAGACCATCCTCGCCATCCTGCAAGTTCTTAGACTGCGACGCCGAATAGCGACGGATGGCCGCCCGCAATACAACGTGATCATCCGTGAAGTCCTGCAGCACTTCCAAGGTTGCCCCGAGGGCATAAACCGCAAGCAGTTCATGGCGGGAGGTTTCCTCTAGATACTTTAGAGTTTGCTCGCGTGCGAAAACTTGGTCTTGGATTTCCGTGTTCGTCGCATCCATCAGGATCACGGTGGCGGATACCGGTTCGGCCCCGCGAGATTGCGGGTGGTTGGTCACCACTCCTTTGGGCAGCGGCACAACTTGCGGCGGAGGCGTATTCACATCGCGAACACTGAATACCGCGATCTGCTGCGGCTTGCCGTTGTCGCGGACCTCGAAGTCGTCCTTAGTGAGACCCTCCACCGGAGCGTCTTTGGATTTCACCACAACATCAACCTGAACGAGGCGAGTGCTCGTCCGGAAAACGGGGGCGTCTTGCGCAACGGCAATGGTGCAGATCAGCAGCAGGCAGACGCTCTTCATCTCGGACTATTTTGACTCAATTGGAATTCGGACGGACCCTGTCTTGCCGGTCGCCTGATCCATCACCACCAGATGCAGTTTCTTCGCAAGGAGTTTGCCTTTGGAATTCGTCACGCGAATCTGATTGATCACAAGGATGCCGCGTTCCAAGGCCGTCAGATAACGCTCCTGCGTGAGATTCACTTTGATCGTTTGATGCAAACCCTTGGGCTTGTTCTCAACGTCAGGGACAATCGCGATTTCGAAGACACCGGTGAAGCGGCCATTCTTCTGTTCGAGCTTCAGCGAGGCAGGGTCAATTCCAACTTCCACATCGTAGTATCCGGGCTTGTTGATCGCAGGCACGGCTGCCGCTTGAATGCCGATCTCCGTCGCTTCCAAAGGTTGCTGAACCCATCCGTTCAGCGTGCCTTTCAGTTCTTTCGCAGTGGGTGGCTTCGAAGCGTTTTCCGAGGTGTAGGATTTGCGATAGCGCGCGTCCGCCCCGCTGCGATTCACTTTAACTGTGATGGAGTGAATACTCCCATCGATTCCCTGCTCCGTAGGGTAGAACCCAAGTGTGTAAGTGAGGTCGGTATCATTGAAGGCCTCTTCGATGCCGATCGTGAGGTCGTTGTCGCCGTAGTATGCTTTGCCGCCGGTCATTTCTGCAAGGCGAATCATCGTTGTGATGCCGGGGTCGGTCCGCGAGACCAGCACGCCGCGCGGATCGATGGGATAGATGGCGACGTTGGCATCGTTCATCAGCTTCATTGGCTTGTAGATCTGCGCACTCAGGTTCGTGAATTCGGTCATGGTGGAGCCATTCCGCTCGTTGTCCTGCGTGAAGGTGAGCGGAGGAGCGGCGGTGATCCAGATGAACTTCTTTCGACCGGGCAGTCCGGTTAGATGCAGCGCGATCGAAGTAAAGGCCGAGGTGTTGATGTCGGCCTGGCGCTGGAAATTCGCGGCACGCATAGCGTTCGCTCCATTGCCCGTTAAGCCCGAGAGCAGACCTCCCTGCGCGTCCTGCATGTTGAGCGATTGCGTCATGTGGAACCCGTTGATCGCTTTCCGCAGCAACGCCTGATCATCCGTGAACTCCTGCAATACATGCAACGTCGTATCGAGAGAATACACCGCGATCGACTCATTGCGTTTCGCGCGGTCGAGATATTTGAGCGCCTGCAAGCGGGCGAAGCCTTGGTCTTCCGGTGCTGTATTTTGCGAATCGATGAGCACCACGGTGGCGGAAACCGGCTCGGGTCCGCGAGCGATGGGCCGATTCGAAACCACGCCCTTGGGCAACGGCTGCACGGTTACGGGCGTGGTGATGGCACGAACGGAGAAGACTTCGATCTTCTGTGGCTTGCCGCTATCGCGGACTTCAAAATCGTCCTTGGTAAGCCCTTCGACGGGCGCGTCTTTGGCTTTCACCACGACGTCCACTTGAACGAGGCGCGTGCTGGTGCGAAAAATGGGCGACTCCGGTTCCTGCCCCGAAACGAAGGCGCAGAGCAACAGAGCAGGAGCGAGGCGAGCAACGGACATGGGGTTTCGACGCGGGCGCCTCGAAAATGGTTTCATCGGGGTCGTAAAACTTCGAGGCCGGCGGGGGCGATGCTGAGGAAGTCAGCGACATCCCGCGTTAAGATGACGCTTGCGCCCGCCTCGAACACCGCGAGTGCAATAACGGCATCATAGACACGGCCTCCCCAGTGCCCCCGAGAGAGGGTGTGGCGGATTGTGTCCCAGCCAAGGCCTTGGCGTATAGGCGCAAAGCGGCGCCGTCAGCGCCGCGCTACTCCAGCGTCTTGTGGAACCGCATCACGCTGATCGACAAGATCGTCACGCCGAATACCGCCAGCGCCAGTAAGTTCGGCCACAAAATATCGATTCCTGATCCCTTCAGGAAGATGCCGCGGACGATCTCCAGAAAGTACCGCATCGGATTGATATACGTGAACCACTGAATCGCTTCCGGCATGCTGCGAATCGGAAACGAAAACCCGCTCAACATCATGAACGGCTGGAACAGCAGGAACGTAGCCATGTTTGCCTGCTGCTGCGTCTTCGAAATCGTGGAGATCAACAACCCCGCGCCCAGATTCGTCAGGATGAACAGAAACGAAGCGAAACAAAGCAGTCCGAAGTTCCCCTGAAACGGCACTCTAAATATCAGCAAGGCCGCCGACATCACCAGCAGCAAATCCCAAAACCCGATCGCCACAAACGGCAGCGTCTTGCCCAAGATTAATTCCGATGGGCGAATTGGCGTCACCATCAGCTGCTCCATCGTGCCGATCTCTTTCTCTCGCACGATCGCCATGGTTGTCAGTGACAACGTTACCAACATCAAGATGTTCACGATCACGCCCGGCACAAAATAATTGCGGCTCTTCAGTTCCGGATTAAACCAGACCCGAGGTACCGCGACCACTTTCGGAATTGCAGCCGACATCGGCGCCCCTGCCGCCACCAGCCTCGCGCGCTGCCGCTTGTCCATCACCTCAGCCGTATACCGACCGATTGCCTGCGCCGAATATGACGACACCAACTGCGCGCTATTCGAATCCGTACCGTCGAGCAAAATCTGCACGGCACTCGAATTCCCGCGCTCCAGATCTTTCGCGAAACCTGGCAACACCCGCACCACTCCATCGACGGTGCTCGTATCGAGCAGCCTCTGCATCTCCACCGTATTCGTGGGCGTCGCCAGGATCTCAAATAGCCCCGAGCCTTCAAACTGCGAAAGCAGTTCGCGACTCTCCTGCGTCTTGTCCTCGTCCATCCACGCGATCTGCGCGTGATTCACGTCGAGGTTCACTGCATACCCGAACACCAGCAGCTGAATCAGCGGAGGCAGCACCAGCATCGCGCGCATCTGCGGATTCCGCAGCACCTGCCGGAATTCCTTCTTGATGATGCACCGCAAACGTTGTCTCATCTAGGCCACCTTCTGGCGCAACTTACGCGTCGCGAAATAAAACATGCCGATACCGTAAACCACCAGCAGCAGCAAATCGAACCACAGCAGTTCCAATCCCACGCCCTTCAAAAAGATCCCCTTGGCGATATTGATGAAGTACCGAGCCGGAACAAACAGCGCGATCGCTTGGATCACCACCGGCATGTTCTGGATTGAGTACACGAATCCCGACAGCAAAAACGCGGGTAGAAACGACGTAAACGTCCCCATCTGATACGCCGTCAACTGGCTGCGCTGTCCCGCCGAGATGAAAATCCCCCAAGCCATTCCGCCGAACAAAAACACGCAGGAGGAGAACAGCAGCAACGGCATGCTCCCTTTGACCGGCACATCGAATATGTTGATGGCGACGAAGAGGGCAATCCCCATGTCCACCAGACCCAACAGAAAATACGCCGCAAGCTTCCCCATCGCCAGCTCCGATGGCCGCACCGGTGTCGAGAGCAATTGCTCCATCGTCCCGTTCTCCCATTCGCGAGCAATACACAACGATGTCAGCAGCGCCGCAATGATCATCGTGATCACGCCGATCAACCCCGGCACGATAAAGTTCCGCGACACCAGATCCGTGTTGTACCAGACCCGCGTCTGCACGTCGATCGGCAGACGCATCACGCTACCCGTCTTGATCGCCGTCGCGTTATCCCGAGTCCGAGCCGCGTGCGTCTGAATCAACCCCTGTGCATATCCGAGCGCGATCGATGCCGTATTCGAATCCGACCCATCGATCAAAACTTGAACCTGCGCCTCTTTCCCATGCGCCAGATTCTCCGAATAATCTGTCGGAATCACCAGTCCCACCAGTGCCCGCCGCTGATCGATCGCCTTCTCGATCACCGAATATCGATCCGCCTCCTCGATAATCTGGAAATACCGCGACCCCTGGAAATCCTGCACCAGCGCCTTGCTCTCTGTCGATTGATCCCCATCGAACACCACTGTCGGCACGCGATCCACATCCAGGCTCAACGCATACCCGAACAGCAACAGCACGAGCAGCGGCTGCATGATCGCCGCCATCAAGCTGCGCGTGTCCCGCACAATGTGCAGGATCTCCTTGCGAGCAATCGCGTATGTGCGCCGGAAATTCATGCTGGGCTCTTCTTATCCTGAAACTCGAGCAAGGTCACGAACACGTCTTCCATCGACGGAGGAATCGGCTCCAGCGTGTGAATCTGAATCCCTTCCGGAGCCAACAGCGCGCGAACCGTCGACGCCCCGTCAGTCTGGTTGTCCACCTTCACATGTAGCCCCGCGCCGAATACCGCGACGTCTTCAATTCCCGGTCGCCCTTTGAGCAACGTCATCGTCGCGAACAAATCCGACGTTTCTAGATTCAACAAATGCCCCTCGCCGAGTGACGCCTTCAACTCCTTCGGCGATCCGAGCGCGATCATCTTCCCGCCGCCCATCAATGCGATCCGATGGCAATACTCCGCCTCGTCCATGTAGTGCGTCGTCACGAAGATCGTGTGCCCATCTCCGGACAGCTGATAGATCAGATCCCAAAAATCCCGCCGAGCCATTGGATCCACGCCGCTCGTCGGCTCATCCAGAAACAACACCGGCGGCTCATGTAGAATCGCGCAACCCAATGCCAGCCTCTGTTTCCAGCCTCCCGACAGCAGACCGGTCATCATCTTGCGCTTCTCAGTCAGCCCCGCCATCTCTAACACGTGATCGTGCCGAGCCTGAAACTTGTCCGGTGGCACTCCATAGATCCCGCCGAAGAATTCGATATTCTCATCCACCGAAAGATCGTCGTAGAGAGAAAACTTCTGCGACATGTAGCCAATGTGTTTGCGAATCTCTTCCGACTGCGTCGCCACGTCGAACCCCGCCACCGTCGCCTTGCCCGACGTCGGAGTGAGCAGTCCGCACAGAATGCGAATTGTAGTCGACTTGCCCGCGCCGTTCGGTCCAAGAAATCCAAAGATCTCCCCTGGAGCAACTTCAATCGACACGTTGTCCACGGCCACGAAATCGCCGAAGCGCTTCGTCAGGTTCGTCACGCTCACCGCGGAAGTGCTGCTAGGCTGCACGAGCAACATCCTCTCTGGTTACCAGTGCGATGAAAACATCCTCCAGCGATGGTGAGATACGCTGATGCTCAAACGGAAACTGCTGCGCGAGCTTCTCTACCGAAGTCTTCGACTCATCCAGAAACAGATGCAGGTCCGCGCCCGAAGGCCGCACCGCCACCACGCCCGGCTGATCCGCGAGCAACGCACGAGTCTTGCGCAGGTCCGCCGAAGTCACGCTGTAGCAGGCCTCTTTCAACTCCGCCCGCAACGCCGACGGCTTGTCGCAGCGAATCAATTTGCCTAGGTGCATCATGCCCACCCGATTCGCGCGTTCGGCCTCATCCAGATATGCCGTCGCCACCATTACGGTCAAGCCTTCGCGCACCAGGCTGTAAAGGATCGCCCAAAAATCCCGCCGAGAAACCGGATCTACACCATTCGTCGGCTCGTCCAGAAATAACACCTTGGGCTTATGGAGCAGCGTACACATCAACGCCAGCTTCTGCTTCATGCCGCCCGAAAGTTTGCCCGCCTGCCGTTTGCGAAATGGCTCCATGCGCGTCATCTTTAGCAAATTGTTGGAGAGATCCTCGCGTTCTTTGCCCAGGATCCCAAACAGATCCGCGTAGAAGTCCATGTTCTCTTCGACCGTCAGGTCTTGATACAACCCGAACTTCTGCGCCATGTACCCGATGTGATCTTTCACCTCGTCCGGCGACTTCGCCACGTCCAAGCCAGTGACGATCGCGCGACCTTCCGTCGGATTCATCAACCCGCACAGCAGCCGCATGGTCGTAGTCTTGCCCGCGCCATCCGGACCCACCAACGCGAAAATCTCACCCTCAGCGATTTCAATATTTAGACGATCTACCGCCGTCAGCTCGCCGAACTTCCGTGTAAGATTCTCCGCGATGACAATGCTCACAGCACGATCTCCGCGTCTACAGGCATGTTGTTCTTCAACTCATGCGCGGTGTTGTTCACTTCGATCTTCACCCGATATACCAGCTTCACGCGTTCTTCCTTAGTCTGAATCTGCTTCGGCGTAAACTCCGCCTCGGAAGCGATGAACGAAATCCGCCCCTCGTACTTCTTGTCCTTGAACGAATCCGTACTCAACGAAACGGCCTGTCCAAGATGCACGCGCCCCAGATCGCTCTCATTGATGTAAGCCCGCAGCCACGGATGATCCAGATCGCCAATGCTCACGATCGTCGTCCCGGCAGCGACAACCTCGCCCGCCTCCGCGGCCTTCAACAGCACAACGCCATCGATGGGAGCCACAATCGTCGTGTCCGCCAACTGCGCCTCCGTCATGCCGACAGTCGCACGATTGCGATCAATGTCCGCTCGCCGACCCATGAGCTCTTCTTCCTTGCGCCGGACTTCAATCTTGTTGGCTTCCGCCGTCGCAATCGCCGCCTGCGCCCTCGCCACTGCCGCGCGCGCTGCTACGATCTCGTCCTTGCGTGGACCTTCCTGCACCAACGCCAGACGTTGCTCCGCCTGCCGCAACTGCGCAGCCGTGCTGTCGACCTTCGTCTTCGACTGATCGCGCTGCGATGTCGAAATGTCCTCGCGGCTATACAAAACCTGCGCGCGCTCATACTCGCTCTTCGCAAAATCGTTCGCCGCCTTGGCATCCGTCACCGCCGCCTGCGCCTGCCCGATCTCCTGCGAGCGGCTACCGGCGAGCAAATCATCCAGCCGCGCCTGCACCTGCGCGAGTTCCGCCCGCCGCAAATTGATATCGCTATCAATCGTCGCCTTTTGATACTCGATCGAAGTCTGCAACTGCTGATACTGCGACTGCGCCCCGCTCACAGCCGCAGCATCGCGAGCCTTTTGCTGTTCCAGTTGTGTCGCGTCTAACCGCGCGATCACTTGTCCCTTCTTTACCCACTCGCCCTCGCGCACTGTGAGTTCGATCACACGCCCGGCGGTCTTGAACGACAGGTCCACCTGCGTCAGTTCCAGGTTGCCGCTGATCTGCAGATGATTCCCGTTCGCAGCGGCTTGTTGCTGAGTCCAATACCAATAACCACCGCCCGCAACGGCCAACAACAGTAAAATCGGAAGACGTTTCTTCATTGTTTTACGAACTCCTCAACATGTCCGGTCGCCAGGGCCAAGTCCAGCCTCGCGACATTGTAGGTATACAGCGCAAGAATCTGATTGTCCTGCGCCCGATCAAAACGAGCCTGCGCGTCCGTAACCTCGAGTGGCACGCCCACCCCCGCACGATAACGCCGCTGCGCCTGTTCTACTTCACTCTGTGCCAGCGCCAACCCTTCGCGAGCAATGCTCACCTGCGTCTCCGCCGAGCGCACGCTGTCCATCGCCAACCGAACTTCGAGCTCCACCTGCTGTTCCAGATCTCGCGTCTTCAGCTGTTCGCTGCGCAATAGTGTATTGCTCTCCGCCGCGCGAGCTTTCCGCCGTCCACCATCGAATATGGGCACCGTAACAGACACCCCCACTTGCCGAGTGCGTTCCAATCCGAGCTTGGGCTGCCCGATTCCGCCATAGTCGCCAAACGTCGCGACCGTCGGCAGCCGCTCCGCTTCCACCGCCGAAGTATTCAGCCGAGCCACCGCCTCTCGCTGCTTCTGCGCCCGAATCTCCAACCGAGACTCCGTTGCCCGTTTCAGCGCAGCATCTGCGCCTCCGATGTCCGCTGGCTTGTAGTTCAACTTGTCCGTCAACTGCACCGGCACCGAAAGATCCAGCCCCATCGCCCGCAGCAGTTGTAACCCCGCGCGATTCCGTTCATTCCGAACAATGACCAGCCGGCCCTCGTTATTTGCCAGCTGCACCTGCGCACGGACCACTTCGATCCCTGTTGCTGTCCCTGCGTCCTTTTGCGACGAAGCCAAATCCAGCAACGCTTTCGTGAGATCCAAATTCGCCTGCGCCGCCTCCAGTGCCGCGTCCGCGCGCAACGCCGCCAGATACGCCCGAGCCACCTGATCCGTCACCTGTGTCCGCGTCACTTCCAGATCCGCTTTCGACGTATTCACATTCGCCTGGACGGCCTTGTATCGCCGCATGCTCGCAAAATCGAGCACCGTCCACTTCGCCGTCGGTCGGACGTCGACCACCGTGAACGGTCCCACAACGCTTGGGAACGCGAACCCCGGAATATCAAAGTTGAAACCAAACGTCCGCAAATTCGCCGTCTGATTGCGAGCACCGAAGGTCCCGTCCACTGTCGGCAGCAACGCCGACTTCGCCTGCGCCACCTGCGTTTCCGCGCGAACAATGGATTGCTCCGCCATCGCAATCTTGACGCTGCCTTCCGGGCTTGTCGCGATATCCACCGCCCGAGCCAGGCTCAGTTGCAGCGTGGATTGCGCGAAAGCTGCCGAAGCGAACACTAAACTGAAAATCACGTTTCGCATAATCGTTAGTTGGAATTGGATGCCGGCGTCCGAAACCCGGCTGCAAGAAATTGCACCGACCGCCGCAATAACGCCTCGCGGTCGTCGATCGTGCAAAGGCCATTGGTCATGCGGGGGAACACTTTCCCCCACAAAAGAGTGTGCGTCATCACGCCCACCGAAAAGTGCAGCCGCCATGCCACGTCCACTAGCGGCAACTCGGGTAGGGCATTCGCGAGCGCAGCTGAAAATCGTAGCGCCACCGGCGCCAAGTGAGTGTTGAACAGCCTGTCCACGAAGAGGTCCGGATTCGACATCACCCGCCCAATCAGCGGTACCAACGGGTGTACCTGGACTTCAAATACCGGCTGCAGAAATGCCTCGAGGATCTCTTCGACACTGGGATTCGGCCCGAGCGCATCCAGCATCGCCATCCTCCGGCAGTTCACCGGCTCAATACGGCGCGCGATCACCGCATCCACTAGGGTGTCTTTCGATTGAAAATGATAGTTGACCGCCGCCAGATTTACCCCGGCTCCGGTTGTGATATCACGTAAAGAAACAGTGTCGAAACCATTCAATCCGAACAGCTTCTCAGCCGTATCGAGGATCTTTCCTTTGGTGTCGACCTTTTCAATCATACGATCGTTTCAATCATACGATTGAAATAGGTTCCGGTCAAGAGTAAAGAAATGGTCCATCGATAGGTTCGGACGAGTGGTCATCCCCAAAGCCATCCGCGACCGCGCGAACCTCCAGCCCAGGGCCGAACTTGATATTCGATTGGACACTGGAATGGTGGAAATAAGTCCGCCCGCCCCTCAAGGTCGTTTGATAGAGAAGGAAGGATTCCTGGTGTGGGAATCGGCCCCGGTACGCCGCCGGTGCAACCCGGCGATCTTCGCCAAGCGATTCTTGATGTGCGCGCCGAGCGCGAGGGAAAATTCATTCGGGGAGCGTTGGGTAGTGACGATCGCACTTGATACCAGTGTGCTGATCGACATGGTCAATACCGCGTCCGTCCGGCATCAGCCAACTTGGGCTGGATTCAGCCGTTACCAATTCGAGGGCGCGGAATTCATTCTCGCCGAGCACGCGATACTGGAAGTCTTCTCAGTCCTGTCCTGCGCGCCTGCACCAGTCGGAATTCGTCCACCCGATACGCAGAGAGCCTTGCTCGATCGCTTAGGAAACATGCGCGTTGGGCGGAGAATCCTACGAAACATCCGGACTGGGGGTCCGCAGCAGCCAGAGTGGCTGCCCCACTAGTTGTCGGTCGGGACTTTTTCCAGGTGGTCGATGACGAGGGTGTCGATTTCGCCGTGTTGTTTTTCGATTCTTAGGCCGAGCTTTTCGACGCCGCTGATAACCCCCGTGCGTATGGCGGCCCGCAGGTCTGAGGTGAATTCCGAAGTGCTTCGGCCTTCGGCTTTTGCTCTGGCGTAATCGGGGAGAACATACTGCAGTTTGATGTCGTACGTGCCTTGAATACCGGTCTTGTCGACGACGGGAAGACCCCCGAAATGAGGGTTCAGCAGTTTTGCGACGTCCGCAAGTGTCGACATTTGCACCCGGCTCAGGCCACCGGGTTCGTCCCAGGTTTTTGTGCTCCCGGACTGAAATAGCTTCACGCCTTTTTCTCCGGTCGAACTGCCCCAATCGAATTTCGAAAAGTCGTTGGGATCATCGGGGGTCTTCGTCAGCTTCGCGCCCTCCTTGCCGACCACCACCGCATAGTAGTCTCCGACTTTGGTTCCCCAGTGGGCCGAAAGTTTAAACCTTTCTTCGAGAAGGCTTTGCAGCATGAGCGGCAGTTGCGACGCGGTCATTCCCGGGGGCATCGCCGCCTCGATGTCGTAAGTCAGATTGCCCAATGGCGTAACCCAGCCCGGACCTTCGACAAGGTTATCTTGGACCCCATATGCGGTCCGAATCATCTGGTTCATCGGCATTCCCGCGATGCTGATGTTCCGGCCCGTGACCAGAATGCCGGATGCCTTGCCGCGAGCCGCTTTCGGGTCGGTCACACGGACCGAGGCGACCTCGAAACTCGGCCGGATCGTTTGGGCGGAAAGTGAGAGCGTGAGCGCAAAGAGAGCAACGGAGCGGAATGTCATCCGCCAAAAAATACCAAAATACTCGCGCTAGCGCAACGGGTTAGGCGACCAGGTAGTGGATCGAGTCCATGAGCCACTCGCGGTTGGCGGTGACATCTTTGTCCAGGCGGGTGACTAGTTCTTCGCGCTGGGTGAAGAGGCGGTAGCCTTCGGTCGGGCGGAGGTAGCCTTTCGCGCGGGGGTCCTGGTCGAAGAGAGCTTCTTCGCCGATCTCCTTTGCCATCTTGGCGTAACGGGCGCGATTCTCGAGTAGGGCTTTCACGATGAAGGGCATCAGCGTCGAATAGTCCGCCTGCATGCTCTCGGTGGCTTGCTGGTAGGTGTCCTTGTCGACCTTTCCCCAGGTCACGGCTTCGGCGGGGGGACAAGAAGACAGACTGCCATCGGTGACGGGAGCGGTTACGATCTGAACATCGAAGTTATAGCCTCTAACATCAGGAATTCCGAGGACTTGTCCGAGCGCTGGTTCGGGCTGTAGGTTGTAGTTTTTGGGGACGCCGCCGCCCAGGATCAGCGTTCCTAAAGCGTGGATATCATTGTCGAACAGGCCCCAGCGGTGATAAGCGCAGGCTTCGTAGACTTCGGCGTGGAGGTCGATGTCGAACTTGTAGTCGGGCAGCATGCCGGTTTTGGCCATGGCCCAGAGCTTCATGGAATTGAGGAACACGCTGCCGTCCGCGGGGGCTCCGACGAAGACGGGGATCGCCATTTGGTGGCAGGTGGCGAGGAGGCCTCGCTTGACCTGGACGGCTTTTTCCTGGGCGGCGTAGAAGGCTCCGAGGAGGTAGCGGAGCTCCGTGCCGGTCATCTTGTGCTGGAATTCGGGGCGCTGGAGGATAGCGGAGAGGAACTTGTCCTGGTTGAGCAGGACGTCCTCATCGAAGGCCATGTCGGTGACGCGGATAGTGCGTTCGTCGCGCAGAGCTCCGTCGTCGCCCCAGATGGGGACTTCGAAGATGGGTCCGTCGCGATGCTCGGTGAGGCTGCGGTGGCCGTCGTGGTAACACACGGCGTCAGTGGTGGAGAGGTAGGCGACCCAACCGGTTTCGAGTAAGGGGATCAGCCAGGCTTGATGCTGGCCGCTTACGGTCACGGGACCGGCGATCGAAAGGGTGAGGGGGCAGCCGAGGCCGATGGCTCGGTCGAGGATGGTGTAGATGCGACGGAGGAAGGCTCCGCCGAATGCGGGGAAGCAGTGGGTCAGCAGGTCGGCCATGGTGTCGCATTCGTCGACACGGCGGACATTCACTTGAGGGCGATCGTTCATGTATTTTTTGATGTTACTCGAACTGGCGGCGTAGGTCGGATAGTTGTTGTTTCAATTCGGCGACTTCTTGTTCCAGGATCTCGACTCGGATTGCGAGGCTTGAGGTTGCGGTGACTGCCGGTGCCGATGCCGGTTCGGGGATATCGGTGGGCTCGTGCCACAGGTGGACCCATCGGCCTCTTGCTGCGGGGGCGACTAGGGCGGGATCGCGATCGGCCAGGGTTTGGAGAACGCGCTCGACTTCGTCCATGTCGGAGAATTCGTGCATACGTTCGGTGCGGCCGCGGAGTTCGCCGACGGTTTGGGGGCCTCGGAGCATGAGCACGCAGAGGAGCGCCACTTCGCGGCGTCCGAGGTTGAGTGTTTCGCTGAGACGGTGGCCGTACTTTTCGACGCGATGCCCTGCCCCGCTGACGATGGAAGCGAGGCCTCGGTGACGGAGGGTGGCAAGGGCCTGGGAGACGGTTGACTCGTCAAAGGCGGTTACGGGCTCACGGCTGGATTTTTGATTGCACGCGTTCTGCAGTGCGTTCAGCGTGAGCGGATAGTATTCAGGCGTGGTGAGGTCCTTTTCGAGCAAAGCTCCCAGGACGCGGACCTCAACTGGGTGGAGCGGTTCCAAGGTGGAACTTAGTGGCCTTCGTGCTCGCCTTCGCCTTCACCAGCGGGTTTCGCGGGTGCGACGTAGGGGACGGGAGCGGGGGTGAGCAATGGGTTCATCGATTCCGGAACCTTGGTGGGTTCGGCGAGAACGGGAACGTTGCGCGGGATCGGGTCCTTGCGGTTTCCAAGATCGATCAGGTCGAACATTAGGAAGATGCCGAGGAACAGGAAGCCGGAGACGGCGATGATGGCGTTGACCGATTTATCCCAACGCAGGTGCATGAAGAAAAGGGCGACGAGGATCGCCTTTATGGTCGCGATGCTCAGGGCGATGGTGACGTTCGCGGCCGAGGAACCGAAGTTGATGTAGGAGGCCCCGACGGTGATCCCGGTGAGGATCAGCAGCGCGACCAGGTTTGCGGTCATCGCTAAAGGACCGCCGTGTTGTGTGTGTTCGTGTGCGCTCATTCGTGTGGCCCTTTTACGAGATCAAGTAGTACAGCGGGAACAAATAGATCCAGATCATGTCGACGATGTGCCAGTAGAGGCCGAACAGGTCGACGGGGGTGTAGTAGGCGGCGGAGAACTTATCGGCGTTTTTCAGCAGCCAGAGGATCAAACCCATTCCGATCAGGATGTGGATACCGTGCAGGCCGGTCATCATGAAGTAGAACGAGAAGAACGTGGCGTATCCGTGGGTGCAACCCGCGGGGCCATACGCTCCGGCGGCACCATCGACGCAGGCTTTCAGCGTGTCGGTGACTTGCGAAACGTAGAACCTGCCAGGCAGGAGGCCTTCTTCAAACTTGTGCGAATACTCGTAGTATTTGACGCCCATGAAGATGCAGGCGCAGACGAAGGTGGCGATGAGGAACATCTTCATCTTGGCCTTATCGCTGGTCTTAGCGGCGTTGACCGCCATGACCATGGTCCAGCTGGAGATGAGCAGGACGACCGTGTTCAGCGCCCCGGCCCAGCGTTGCAGGTGGTGATGCGCGTCGACGAACTCTTGCGGAAACTTCCCTTGAGACAAGCCGAAGCCGACGAACAGGCCGCCGAACATTAGGACTTCGGTCGCGAGGAACGTCCACATACCGATCTTGCTGGTATCGAACTGCTGCTCCATCGTTGTGAAGTGGTGCTGATGGTACGGGTTGTGATCGCCACCGTGAGAATGGTCGCCGTGCGTGTGTAGTTCTGGTGTCGTGGTGCTCATGTTCACCCTTTAGTGTTTGCCGGCCGTAGCAGCCGGGCGGTAATCGTACGGTTCGCGTTCGAGGACCGGTTGGTCGGCGAAGTTATGCGTGATGGGCGGAGAAGACGTCTTCCATTCGAGCGTGGTGCCACCCCACGGATCGTCGGGTGCATCACACGGCTTGCGCAGCGAAGCCAGCAAGTAAGCCAGCGTCATAAAGAGGCTGAGGCCGATAATCCAGGAACCGACCGTGGAGAATGCGTGGAACGGCTGGAACTGGTCGAGATAGTTGTAGTAGCGGCGGGGCATGCCCTGGCTACCCATAATGAACTGCGGGATAAAGGTGGCGTTGAAACCGATGAACCACAACACGCAGGCGATTTTCGCCAGCTTTTCGTTATACATCCGGCCGGTCATCTTGGGCCACCAGTAGTGCAGGCCGCCGATGAAGGCTGTCACGGTCGAACCCATCATTACGTAGTGGAAGTGGGCGACGACAAAGTAGGTGTCGGTCAAGTGGACGTCGGTCGACAGTGTGCCGAGGAAGATACCGGTCAAGCCGCCGATCGCGAACAGGATCAGGAAGGCGATGGCGTAGAGCATCGGCGATGCGAGCACGATGTTGCCTTTATACATCGTGGTGAGCCAGTTGAAGACCTTGACGCCCGAGGGGATCGCAACCAGGAACGTCAGCGCCGAGAATACGACGGTGGCGAGCTGCGATTGGCCGGAGACAAACATATGGTGACCCCAGACGATGAAGCTGACCAAGGCCAGGGAGACCGAGGAGTACGCGATGGCGCGGTAGCCGAAGATGGTTTTCTTCGAGAAGGTCGGGATGAGTTCCGAGATGATCGCCATGCCGGGGAGAATCATGATGTATACGGCAGGGTGCGAATAGAACCAGAAGAAGTGCTGGAAGAGCACGGGGTCGCCGCCGTAGCGCGGGTCGAAGATGCCGATGTGCAGGGTTTTTTCGATGGCCAGTAGGACCACGGTGATGGCGAGCACGGGGGTCGCGAGGATCTGAATGACGGCGGTGGAGTACATGCCCCAGACGAAGAGCGGCATGTCGAACCAGCCCATACCGGGCGCGCGTAGTTTGTGGACTGTGGCGATGAAATTGAGACCGGTAAGGATCGAGGAGAAGCCGAGAACAAAAACGGACATCGTCATCATGGCGACGGAGCCGTTGGCGAAGGAACTGGAATAGGGAGTGTAGAAGGTCCAGCCGGTGTCGACGCCGCCGATAATGATGGAGCTGACGGCCATGGTTGCGCCGATGACGTAGATGTAGAAACTGGCCAGGTTGAGCTTCGGGAAAGCGACGTCTTTTGCGCCGAGCATCAGAGGCAATACGAAGTTGGTGAGCGAGCCCGGGATGGCGGGAATGATGAAGAGGAACACCATGATCGCGCCGTGCAGGGTGAAGAGCTTGTTGTAACTGTCGGCGTCGACAGTGAGGCCGAGGAGCGTATGTTTCGGGGTCAACAGGACCAGGCGAAGAGCCAGCGCGAGAAGGCCGCCGATCATAAAGAAGAAGCCGGAGGCGACCAGGTACATCAAGCCGATACGCTTGTGGTCGACGGTGGTCATCCAGTCCCAGAGGCTGGTGTTTTCGTTGAGGTAATGCGTAAACGGCGCGGGGCGGTGGCCCACTTGCTGTTCAGAATGCAGTACGGGTTCCATATATTTCTTTCTTCTCCCCTACTTTAACGACTCAATGTAGGCTTGCAGACCCTTGATTTCGTGGTTGCGCAACAGGCCTTGGAAGGTGGGCATGATGGGTTCAAAGCCCTTGACGACTTTCGCGTTCGGCTGCAGCATGGATTGTTCGAGGTAGGCTGCGTCGATTACGCCGGTGGTTCCGTCGGCGAAGGATTCGGTTTTGCCGAAGAGACCTTTCCAGGTTGGACCCTTGCTGGAAGTTCCATCCACAGAGTGGCAGGAGTTGCAGCCCTTACGCTCATATTGCAGCTTGCCCCAGCCGGCCCAGTTGTTGCCGTCGCGATAGGGTTCCCACTCGCTGCCGCCAGTGGCAACGAACTTGTCGAAATCTTCTTGCGATTCGACGGTGAGAATGCCCTTCATGCCGGAGTGATCCTTGCCGCAATATTCGGCGCAGGTGAAGGTGTGCGGTCCGAGGACGTTGGGCGTGAACCAGATTTGCGTGTAGCGCCCTGGGACTACGTCGTGTTTCACGCGCATATCCGGGACGAAGAAATCGTGCAGCACGTCTTCGCTGGTCATGGTCAACTTGATCGGCTTGTTCACGGGCGCGTGCAAATCGTTCACCGTGCGGGAACCGTCCGGATATTCGAACTGCCACAGCCATTGCTTTCCGGTGACCACTACTTCCATGGCGTCGCCGGGTGCGACCGCAAACTTCATCCAGCCGTTAAGGCCCCAAAAGAAGAGACCGACGCAGATGAGCAGTGGTCCAACGCTCCACAGAATTTCGAGAGTGGTGTTGTGGGTGAAATGCGGGGTGACGCGGCCGGCTTTGAAGCGGTAGCGCCAGGCGAAATACAGCGTGGCGAAGGTGATGCCGACGAACAGCACCACGCACAGCCAGTAGATGCCAATGAAGACCTGGTCGACTTCCGCCGCGTAGGCGGAGCCCCTAGGGGGCAACATCGCCTGACCGGTAATGTAATCAATAAACGAATGTTCCATCCTGAGGACCTATGCCATCCTTTCGCGCGCGGCGGGGACCACCTTGGGGTGAACCATACGCCACCAGAACCACCCCATCAACGCCATTACTAGAATTCCGCCCGCCTTCATGAAGTTCATCGCGAAGAAGACGTAGCGGCTGGCCTTGGGGTCATACATGTAACAGAGTAAGAGAACTTTTTCGACCGCCATGGTTGCGCGGTTCTCAGAGGCCTCGGCGATAGCGAAGCGCAGATCGCGAGCCTTATAAGTGATGCCGTAGAGATAACGGGCCATCTTGCCTTGCGGGGTGAGCACCATGATCGCGGCGGGGTGCGCGTACTGCTCAATGCGTTCATCGTAGCGGTAGTTGAAGCCGACTTGTTTGGCCAGACGCGCCGCGTTGCCGTGGTCGTCGGTGAGGAAATGCCAGCCGGGTGCCGGGCGGTCGTAGGTAGACAGGTACATCGCCTTTTTCTGGCGCGCCTTGTCGAAGGCTTCGCGCGGGTCGATGCTGATAGTGACGACTTCGTATTGGTTGCCCGGGGTCCATTCGAGCTCACGCATGACCTGCACCTGGGCGTTGAGGATCAGGGTGCAGAGCTGCGGGCAGTCGTAATAGACGAGGTTGAGGATGACCGGACGATCCTTGTAAAAATACTCGCGCAACTTGTGGGGATAGCCATCCTCGGCGATGAAAGTGAGATCGAGGTCGACTTGCTGGTTCAGCTTTTCGTCAATCCCGACACCCTGAAGCTGGTTGGGCTTCTGGTTGGCCGGCAATTCAGATTCGATGTAGCCGGGGTTATACATAGAACTGCTCTGCGCTTGCAAACACGTGGAGCCGAGGACCGCGAGGGCCACCAGATTCCGAGATGTGCGCAGGAGGTTCATGATTACTTCTTGGGCTCGGGCGGAGCTTCTGCCTTCGGCATGGTAGGACGTGCGGGATAAAAGGTCTTGCCCGCCGCAGCGTCCTGGAGCACCATTTCACGCGCGCGTTCCATCGGGATGCGCACTTGTGTCTTCTCCGGAGTGGTGTATTCGTAATGCGTCATACGCCAGGCTTCCAAAGCTCGCTGATCTTTCAACTCGGGCGGCGCCACGGTCAGGACCTTTTCGGTCACCGCGACGTTCCATACATTTTCAAAGTAGTTCTGTAGCGCGACAATGACAACCACCAGGGTGATGACGCTGACGACGACGAACAGCGTGATGCGAGTGGCTTCAGGCTCGGAAGGGTCGAAGCCCTCTTTGGGGTCGTGTTTGATCACGTCGTGATCGTAGTGTGGGTCGAAATGTTCTTTGCTCACGTTATCCCCTTCTAGACGTTTTCGAAGTGCAAGCTCTGTTCCAGGCGGAGGTCACCGACCGGAATGATTTTGTTGTTTTGGAAGCGGCCCCAGAACACAAACCCGCAGACGCTGACCGTGGTCGCGAGAGTGGCGAGGTCGAGCCAATGGAACGCCGGCCCTTCCTTGTGGAAGTTCGGCATGACAATCCAGTAGAGATCGAGGTAGATGACGATCAGGCTCCAGATGGCGATCATACGAATGACGTTCAGTTTGCGCTTCATCGGGCGGCACAACAGGATGAAGAACGGAATGAAGAAGCGGATGAACGGCAGAGATAGGCTCAATGGCAGCCAGGTTCCGTGCGCGCGGTGGCGATAGAAAGTGGTTTCTTCCGGCAGATCGGCGTACCAGATCAGGATGTACTGCGAGAAGGCTATGTAGGTGTAGAAGCAGGTGAGTGCGAACATCCACTTGCCGAGATCGTGATAGTGCTCTTCCCGGATCGTGTTGGCGAGGATGCCATTCTTGCGGAAGCCAAGGGTAATCAAGGTGAGCACGGCCATGAAGCCGAGGGCTCCGTTGGCCAGATAGTAGAGACCGAAGATGGTCGAATACCAGGCGGGCTCGAGCGACATCAGCCAATCGAAGGATGCGAGCGAGCCGACGACAACGGCCATGAACAGGCCGGGAGCGGACCAGCGCGTGATGGCGTGCATGTTTTGAGCGCTGCGCTCGGTGTCCTGCTTGATGGAGTTGCGATAGATGCTGACAGTCCACAGCGTCCACAGGGCGAAGTACGCCAAGCTGCGGTACATGAAGAAGTCTTTGGTCAGGTAGCCGGCCTTGGCTGCCAGGGGCTTGCTGCTGGCCATGAACGCTTCGTTGGTCCAGGGATAGAGGTGATCGAGGCCGCCGATGAGCGGCAGAGCCAGGATCAGGCCGACGGGCAGGGTCACCATGAGATTTTCCATGATGCGGCGCATGCCGACACTCCAGGCCGAGCCGGTGAGGTATTGAATCTGGACGAAGAAGAACGCTCCGAGTCCGATGGCGCAGGTGTAGGTGAAGGCGACCAGATAGGATTCGAAGAACCGGTCAGGGTTCGTCATGTACCCGGCTACGCTGGCCAGGATCGAGACGAGGGCGGCAAAGGCCAGCGTGTTGCGGCCAGCGCTCCAGCGCCCGGATTCGAGCGTGTAGTTATCAACGGTGTGGGAATGTGCGCTCATTACTTTGTAGCTCCTTTGGCAGGAGTGGGGCCGTCCAGAGAAGGCATTTCGATTGGAGCCGGTCCGGGTTTATACTCCATGCCGGGGCGCGCACTTTCGGGGACATCGCTCATCGTGCCGTGTTGCGCTCTCTGGAGCATACGCAGGTAGGCGATGATCGCCCAGCGTTCGTTCGGGCGATTCTGCGCTCCATACGGCGGCATGGTGCGGCGACCATAGGTAATGACATTGAATAGATCCCCATCGGCGGCTTCGACGATGCGGTCTTCGGTGAGATTCTGCGGCTGCCAGGCGGTCCAGCGTTGCGAGACCATACCTTTGCCCATGCCGGTTTTGTCGTGGCAAGGGGCGCAATAAGTGTTGAAGCGCCATTCGCCTTCGGCGAGCAGTTCGGGCGTTACGGGGACAGGGCTCTTACCAACGTACATTCCGTCGGCTTGCAGGCCCGTGTTCAAAGGAGTGTCTTCCAGGAGATGTCCGCGAGCAATAACGCCTTCAGGACGTCGCCGGGATGCCCGGCCGTCCACAAAGAGCCCGCTGCTTTGCTGGGCTTCGAACTTCGGCTGCAGCTTCATGTCGGGCCAGACTTGAATAGGAGGGGTCCGCTGGGCACCGGAGCATCCAGAAAGGATGAGCGCAGCGAAAACGAACAGGCTGAGGGAGAGGGTTTTCATCCGACCACAACCTCCACTTCCTGCGCGCCCAAACTCATGAGGTCTGCTGCGGTTTTTTCGGCGCTGAACTTCGGATCGTCGGCTTCGACCACCAAGAGGAAGCGATCGTCCGAGGCGCGATGGAATTGCTTGTATTTCATCGTGGGGTGGTAGAGCTGCGGCAGGCCGTTGAGGGCGAAGATGCCGATCGTGGTCGAGATGCCGGAGAACAGAACGGTGAGCTCGAAGGTGACCGGGATGGAGAAGGTGAAGTCGAACAGCGGTTTGCCACCGATGTTCAGCGCGTAGTTCATGACGCCGACGTAGTAGATCAGGCCCTGGGCGGCGGCCATGCCGAGCAGTGCGAAGCACACCACGATCCAGCCCAGTTTGCTGCGCGGGATGCCGATGGCGTCGTCGATGCCGTGGACCGGGAACGGGCTCATCGCGTCGAGCTTGCGATATCCCATGCCGTAGATTTTCTTGCCTGCTTCGACCAAAGCTTCGGGCGTTTCAAAGGAGCCGATGGCAGCGTGCGTTTTGTCGCGCCCAATGCCGAGCTTCTCTTTGAACTGCTCGATGGCTTCCGCCGAGTTTTGAGGACTAGGCATGCTTGGGAGCCTCCTCCAAAGATTCTTTCTTAGCGAACAGGCCCTTTTCGATGGCCAGCACACCCTTCACTTCAGAGATGGCGATCATCGGCAGGAAGCGTGCGAACAGCAGGAACATGGTCAAGAACAGACCGAAGGTTCCGACGAAGGTCAGGATGTCCACCCAGGTGGGTCGGAAGTAACCCCAGCTTGATGGGAGGAAGTCGCGGTGCAAGCTGGTCGCGATGATCACGAAGCGCTCAAACCACATACCGATGTTGACCACAATGGACATGACGAACATGAACGGCACGCTGCGGCGCAGGGTCTTGGACCAGTAAAACTGCGGGCTGAGAACGTTGCAGCTCATCATCATCCAGTAGGCCCACCAGTAGGGACCGAAGGCTCGGTTGAAGAAGGTGAAGCGTTCGTAGGGGTTGCCGGAGTACCAGGCGATAAAGAACTCAGTCACGTAGGCGTAACCGACGATCGATCCCGTGACCAGGATGATCTTATTCATATTCTCAAGGTGCTTGATGGTGATGTAATTTTCGAGGTTCAGCAGGTAGCGGCAGATGATGAGGAGCGTCATCACCATGGCGAAGCCGGAGAACACGGCGCCCGCGACGAAGTACGGCGGGAAGATCGTGGTGTGCCAACCGGGGATGACCGAGGTCGCGAAGTCGAAGCTAACGACGGAGTGCACGGAGAGGACGAGCGGCGTGGAGAGACCCGCGAGGATCATGTACCCCGCCTCGTAGTTGCGCCAGTGTTTGGCGGAACCGCGCCAGCCGAGACTGAAGAAGCCAAGGACGACTTGCTTGACCTTGCCCGTCGCGCGATCGCGCAGGGTGGCCAAGTCAGGCACGAGGCCCGTGAACCAGAACAGAGCGGAGATGGTTAAGTAAGTGGAAACCGCGAAGACGTCCCAGATCAGCGGGCTGCGGAAATTCTGCCACATGTTCAGATCCGTGTTGGGGATCGGGAACAGCCAGTAGGCAGCGCGCCACGGTCGGCCGGTGTGGAACAAGGGGAAGATGCCCGCGCACATAACGGCGAACAGCGTCATGGCTTCGGCGGAGCGGTTGATCGAAGTGCGCCACTTTTGGCGAAACAGGAACAAGATGGCGGAGATCAGCGTACCGGCGTGGCCGATACCGATCCAGAAGACGAAGTTGGTGATGTCCCACGCCCAACCGATGGGGCGATTGTTACCCCACACACCGATGCCGTTGGCCACGAGATAGGCGAGCATTCCGCCCATCATGGCCAGGATCGTGCCGGTGAAGGCCAAGGCGATCCAGTATTTCATCGGGGTCTCGAATACCGGTGCTTCGGTAATCGAGCTGATGTCGTGTGTGACCTGGTGGAAATCCTTGCCGCCCTGAATCAGCGGCGGGTTTGTTTCCAGAAGTTGCGGATCCTGTCTAACCGCTACGCTCATGCTTCCTTCTCCAATTCAGGATTCACGTTGCGCAACCGGCCTAAATAGGTGGTGCGCGGCTTGGTTTGCAATTCTTCGAGCAGGCCGTAGTTGCGCTCCTGCTTCTTGAGCTTGGCTACGCGGCTTGCGGGATCGTTGATGTTACCGAAGGCGATGGCGTCGGCCGGGCAGGTCTGCTGGCAGGCGGTTACAACATCTCCGTCCTTCAGCGTTCCGGGGGTTCCTGCGGGCGACTGGCGACCCGTGGCCTTGACCGAGATCTTGGCGTTCTGGATGCGCTGCACGCAGTAGGTGCATTTCTCCATGATGCCGCGCATACGCACGGTGACTTCCGGATTCTGCACCATCGCCAGGATGTCAGGCATTTCCTTGTGGTAGTTCAGGAAGTTAAAGTGACGGACCTTGTACGGGCAGTTGTTGGCGCAGTAGCGGGTGCCGACGCAGCGGTTGTACGCCATGTCATTGAGGCCTTCCGGGCTATGCGTGGTGGCGGCAACCGGGCAAACGTATTCGCAGGGAGCGTTCTCGCACTGCATACACGGAATGGGCTGCTCGACGGCGCGGGGATCTTCTTCATCGCCGACGTAATAGCGGTCGATGCGGAGCCAGTGCATTTCACGGCCCTTGAGCACCTGATCCTTACCGACGACCGGGGTGTTGTTTTCGGCCTGGCAGGCTACGACGCAGGCGTTGCAACCGGTGCAGGCACCGAGGTCGATCGCCATGCCCCATTGATAGCCAGTCGAGTAGTCGGCGACCGGAGGATGGATGGATTCGAGTTCGGGAACCTCCACCATTTCCTTGATGACGCCGGGTTCCTTGCGGTATTCGGCGATGCTGGTTTCACGGAAGACGGGACGGGTTTCGCCGCCGCCCTTGAAACCGAGGCCACTCAGTTCCGGTTCGATCATCGAACCATATTCCTGAGTGGTGGCGTGGACGTGGGTAGCGCCGGTCTTGGATAGAGCGAAACCGGGGGCGTACCAGAAGTTGTCGGAGGTGCGAATCAGGTTGGCGTTGAAGCCGACTTCGTTCCCGACGCTGCCGGCTCGGGTGCGTCCGTAACCGAGAGAGAGGGTGACTGCGCCTTCGGCCTGACCGGGCTGGATCATGACGGCCGCGTCGACCTTATAGGTACCCTGCGAAAGGGTGACCATGTCGCCACTGGCGAGGCTCTGTTCGCGGGCCATTTTGGGGCCGACCAGGAGAGCGTTGCCCCAGACCAACTTGCTCATGGGGTCCGGGATTTCCTGCATCCAGGCGTTGTTGGAGAATTTGCCGTCCCAAGCCGCGGAACTGGGAACAAAGGCGACTTCGATTCCGTTGGCTGGTGCGGCGGGTACGGCGGAGACTGCGGCGGCGATCGATGCGGCGTTGATCGCGGGGAAAACGGTTGCTGCGGTGTTCGCGACAACACCGTCGTTGAGAGCTTTCTTCCAGGCGGCTTCGCTGAGGGCGGCGGTCTTCTTAACCAGCGCGTAGCCCTTCTTGTCGGCGGAACCGGCAAGCTCGGCGATCACTTCGATGGCGCTCTTGCCACCGTACAGAGGCTCAATCATCGGCTGCTGGATTGAGACCACACCCTCGGTGGTGCGGGTGTCGCCCCAGGTTTCGAGGTAATGCGCTTCCGGCAGGTGCCACTTGGCGGCGGAGGCCGTTTCGTTGACATGCATGCCAAGGTGGATCGATGTCGCAACCTTGGCGAGAGCGGAAGAGAATTGCAGGTCGGCCGGAGCCGAGTACGCGGGGTTGCCGCTGACGATGATGATGGCGTTGACCTGTCCGGCGTTCATCGCACCGGTCAGAGTGCGGAGCGCTTCGATGCCGGCGTCCACACGGTCGGGACGGGCAGCGGAGGTGTAGGTTACGGTCTTCGCACCGAGCGCCTGGTTGATCTGGTGGGCGAGAGCGTGAACTGCGGCCGGTTGGCGGGGACCCGCTACGACGAGCGCATCGGCTCCTGCGGCCTTGAGGTCTTTTACGACGGCGGCGAGGAACTGCGAACGCTTGTCAGCACCAGCTGACGGCGCTACCGACAGGCCAGCCAAGAGATCGGCGGCGAACTGCTTGATTTCCCCGCCCTTGGCGCGGAGGCGATGTTCGGAGTTGGCACCAGTCAGCGAGAATTGGCTTTCGACTACGTACAGGCGGCTGAGGCGCTCGATGTCTTCTTCGGCTTCGACGCGGCGGCGCTTCGAGAACAGCTTTGTCGCGAGCGGTGAGGCCGTATCGAGACCCAGGAAATCGTTATCGAGAGAAAGAACAACCTGCGCCTTATCGTAGGCGGGATGCACGTGAAGCGGCTGACCGAAGGCGATCACCGCGCCCTGGCGTTCGTTTTCGCGCGAGACGGCGTCGAACTCAATCCAGCGTGCTGCGGGGTATTTTGCGAGTAGTTGGTCGCGCAGAGCTTCGAGCGTCGGAGAAGCAACCGATTCGCTGAGGACGCGGAGACCAGCACCGTCGCCGAGGCTCAGGCCAGCGGCTGCGGTGGAGAAGGCTTCCCACGTCGATTCCTTACCGCCGCTCATGACGAGCTTGGAACGGTCCGGATCGTAGATATCAAGAACACTGGCCTGCATCAGGGCAGTGGCTGCACCTTGGCTCGACGGATGGTCGGGATTGCCTTCGACCTTGACCGGGCGGCCATCGAAGGTTTTGATCACGAGGCCGGTGGCTTGGCCGTTGATGACGATCGAGGTGGTGTAGTTATAGGGAGAGCCGGGAACGTAATCTTCCTGACCGCGGGCCTGCGGCGCGAAGCGCATTTCAGGTCGCGAACAGGCGACCAGGCCAGCCATGCCGAAGGAAGCGGCCATCAACTTTAAGATAGTGCGGCGGGAATTGCCGTCGAGCATTTCGGCGGCGGTGGAGGGAAATTCACGCTCAACCCATTGCCGAAATTCGGGAGCGTTGGAGGCTTGATCCAGACTGCGCCAGTACTTCGGGCCAGTCTTGGGTGCTGTTTTGATTTGAACGAAACTCATCGATGACACCCCGAGCAGTTGGTAGGCGGATTGATCTTCTTCTCCGCGATGATCTTGCGGCCGATCTCGGCGGGATCGCCATCCGGAACCCAGTCGAGCTGCGTGACGAGGTTGGCGGGGCGGATATTCGGCGCAGGATTGCGATGGCAATCCACGCACCAAGCCATGTTGAGCGGCTTTTCCTGGCGGACTTCCACCATCTGATCGACACGGCCGTGGCAGGTGACACAGCTTACGCCAGAGCCGATGTGGGCCTGGTGATTAAAGAAGACGTAGTCCGGGAGATCGTGAATCTTGAGCCAGTGGATCGGCTCCCCGGTTTCGTAGGAGTTGCGCACCTTTTCGAGGCGCGGGCTGGCGGGGCGCACTTGCGAGTGGCAGCCCATGCACGTCTCCGTACCGGGGATCGCCGCGAAAGCGCCGCGATAGACGGTGGAGTGGCAATAGAAGCAGTTCATCCCGAGTTCGCCGGCGTGGAGCTTGTGGCTATAGGCCACGGGCTGCACGGGCTGATACCCGGTATCGATGACTGTGGGATAACTAAGATAGGCGAAGGCGGCGATGCCGCTCACGGCGCCGAGTCCGATTACGGCTCCGACGACTTTTAAGATGAGGTCAGACGACTTGGAGAAAATGGCTGCCATCGTTTTGCTTTCTCAGGCGTACCCCTTACTAGAAACTTGAGGACCTTGATGTTGTTGAGCTTTCATAGGTTGTACCACGCTGCTGGTTCGTCCGCAACCGGAGACCTATTTCTTGCATAACAGGAACACCTACAGTTTAACAAGAAGTTTCGGCGATCTCAAGGTTAGATTTAAGCTGATCGTGCTGCACAACCTGTTCTTCCTAGTGCTGTCATCGTCCGCATACTTCTCGCTAATACCGCTGTTTGAGCAGCAGGTCGCGGTCGGCAGGACCCGGGAGATGGCGGAGGCCGACCCGGCGTACCGGGAGGCCGTTCTTCGCGCTAAGATCACTCTTTTCTTAGTATTGGGAGCGATATATGTGGCGGCGGTTGTACTATTGGAGGCTGCCATCATGCCTCTTTATGTATATAGGCCACTACGGGTGATGCTGGACGCGGATACGGCCACAAGGGCTGGGGATCGGCAGAGAGAGCTGATCCCGCCCCCGGAAATTCCTGGCGATGAGATCGGCCAAATCATGATGTCGCGCAATGAAACCGTCGCGGAACTGCGTCGGCGGGAGGATGAACTGGCCACGGCACTGCGGCGGCTGGAGGACCAGGACCGGCTGGTAAGCCTGGGACTGTTGTCGGCGAGTGTGGCGCACGAGTTGAATACGCCGCTGGCGGTGCTGCATGGGTCGGTTGAGAAGCTGATCGAGACGACGCAGGACGCGCATACCTTGGAGCGGCTGGCCAGGGTCCAGAGGGTTACGGAGCGGCTGCAGACGATTAGCGAGAGTTTGCTGGATTTCGCCAAAGCGAGGACGCAGAAGACGGAGTCTGTCGGGGTCCGGGAGCTGATCGACGATGCTTGGGATCTGGTGGCAATCGACGCACGGGCAGCGGGGATCACGTTTACGAATCACGTGGCGGCAGAGGTGCAGGTGGTCGGGAATCCGGACCGGTTGGCGCAGGTGTTCGTGAATTTGCTGCGCAATGCGATGAATGCTTTCGAGGGCTCGCATGTGGGGCATGTCGAGGTCCGGACGCGGGCGCTGCGGCGTGGCGGGCGCGAGGGCCTGGCGATCGCGGTGGAGGACAACGGCCCCGGAATTCCGCCCGAGGTGCTGCCGGAGATTTTCGACGCCTTTGTGACGACAAGGCTCGATGCGCATGGGACGGGGTTAGGGTTGACGGTGGCGCAGGGCATCGTGACACAGCACGGGGGGGCGATCACGGCGAGTAATCGGAAGGAGGGGGGGGCGCGGCTGGAGGTTTGGCTGCCGGGGTGAGGGCTACCGTGAGTCGGAGGTGTAAAAAATGTTGTTACCTGTGCGTAGATCTTTGCCGTAGATGAAAGTCACGCCGACGCCGAGAATTCGGATCTTGGCTTGGATGCCGGTGTCGAACAACCATTTTTGTGAACCGAGGCCGATGGTGGACTTCATGGTGCCGAGGTCGAAGAAGGGGCTTAGGTACAGGCTGACGATCCCATTGCTGTAGACCTTCTTGTCGGTTTCCCAGTTGGCGGCGAAGTAAGCGTTGCCGATGGGGGCGCTGCCTTTGCGGCCGTTGCTGGTGCCCACGTGGCCGCGGAGCCAGAGGTCGTTGTCGCGCTCCATGCCGAGGATGAAGAGTTGGTCGAAGGGGGCTTCGCCGAAGATCCGGCCGGTCCGCAGTTGGAAGTGCTGAGCGTAATCATCGCCAGACATGCGGGGGAACCAGCGGGCATCGAGCGTCCCTTGCAGGCGGCTATAGATGTGGGACGAGGAGTTCCACAGCTTGGCGACGTCGGAGTCGACGCGGGCGGTGCTGGTGAAGCGACGTTCGGGGATCGTCCACAGCGTGCGGGTTAGTTGCGCTGTCTGCTTCAGTTGGACGCCGTTGCGAGCGGGGATGCCGGAGGTGTTCATCAGGTTCGTGGCGTTGCGGTGGGAAAGCTCGCCACCCATCGACCAGGACCAGACGCCGTTGCCTGCGGCGGCGATGGTCGCGGCGAGGGCGGCGGTGCGCAGGTTGAAAGACGCCGGGGAGGATCGGCTCACATCCCAATTCTCATCTCGCGCGTCGAAGCCCAGGCGGTAGCGATACTTGGTATTCCGATGCAGGGGGGCTGAGAAAGCGGCGGAGACTCGGCGCTTATTGCGATCCCAGCGTGCGAGGGTTTCTACGTTCGCTGCCCGGCGTCCGATGTTGTAGTATTCAGGGCGGACGGTTTGGTAGCCGATGCCGCGGAACATCGACACGAGCGCGTTCAGTTTCCCACTGCCGAAGCCGTTGCGTTCCGCGGCGTCGAGCGCGATGCCGTAGCGTTCGTCTTCGAGGACTTCGATGCGCAGGCGATGGCTGGGGAAGGTGCCGAGCAGATCCAGGCGGGCTCGGGTGGCCGAAACATTTATGCCTCGCAATGTTGATCCGGGGGCAAAGCGTAAGGCGCTGTCGAGAAGTACGGGGTCGGTGCGGAGACCTTTGGGGAGGTCGACCTGGCTGAGGGTCGGCTTGCCGACGTAGTTCCAATACTTCAGCGCGGCATCCATGTTGCCTTCGAGGAAATAGACGGTGGCGAGAAAATCGGGGGCGTACGGGTCGGCTGGATTGAGGTGGAGCGCTCGGCGGAGCCACTTGGCGGCTTCGGCGTGGCGTTTCTGTTTGAAGGCTACCCCGCCGAGTTCCAAAGGGAACCGCGGGTCGGTTGGCATGTTGCGCGCGCCGGTGAGGAAGGCGGTGTAGGCTTCGTCCCAGCGTTGTTGGTCCGCAAAGGCCAGTCCGGAGTTATAGAGATCGTCTGGAGTCTGGGCCTGTAGTCCGGCGCAGAGCAGGAGGGAGGCTACGACTAGCGCAAATCGGGGACGGCTAAGAGCAGCCAATTGTCTGCGGCCTTCCATTCTTTCTCGAAATCGGCGCGGGCCTGTTTCAGGAGCTTTCTGTCTGCAGGATCGTTCTTGAGCACAAGATGATTCTGCGAATCCACGCCCGCTACCACTACATAGTGCATGTCGCCGCCACGGGTTTGCAAGGCAACGATCAGAGGTCGACCCTTTTCCAGATGAGGCTGCAAGTCGGCCCAGGTGCCGCGTGTCGCGAAGGTGCGGAAGCCTTGCTGCTTGAGATACTGCTCCATTTGGGATGCATAGATTCCCTTCCCTTCGCGCGAGTAGAGAGCGGTTAGGATCTGGTCCGCGTCGGGTGGCGCTGCGGTGCTTGGCTGTTGCGCGTGCCAATATTGCAGGACCATGGATAGGACTGCTGCTCCGCATCCTTCTCTTGTTTGTTGCTTGACGAAGGGAACATCGAGCCAAACGCCGCCCTCGCCAGCGCTCAAAAGAACGCCGGCGAGAAACGGTATCAGAATGCGGGAAAGAAGCTTCACGCTAACGAACGGCGACAATGATGAGAATCAAAGCTGCGATGCCGACAACGACCCAGAGAATATCGCGATCTGAGAGGCGACCGGCCGCGAAATCGGATTGCGCCTGATCCGCGCGGGCGGCGAGCTTGGCCAATTCGGCATCGTCCAGGGTGGATACCGCATTTTTAACCTGCGATAGGTCCATCCCGGACGCCTCCAAAGCCGCCTCCGCCTGGGGCGAACTCAGTAACTTGTCGACCTTCTCCGCGTTGGCTTCGCGCGTTGCTGTTGCGCTGACGGCAGCTTTGTGAACTTCCGCGGTGCTCACGACGTGCCGGTCTGCCGCCGACGCGTTTGCGAGTAGGAGCGGAACCATCATCATCGCTATCAAAGTGCTTGACCCTGTCCGAATGCTCTGCATTTCTTGGTGACCTCTGCTTGATAGATCCGGGGAGTGATACTTTGTTTCCCGGAAAGATTGTTTGATCTGAATCGTCCTTAGGCGTCGTTCTGATTCAAAAGCGGACTCTGCCAACCGTATCCTCCGCCACTGTTTTTCACGTATACTTACCAGCCACTGTCGAAATTGATTTTTTGAAAGGGATCGAGATGAAGCTACTGGGGATGATACTCATCGCGGCGCTGCCGCTGCTTGCGGAGAGCGCGTTTGAGCGCGAGGCGAAGGATCGGACGGAGATCGATAAATTGATGTGGACGTATGCTCGGGCGTTGGACACGGAGAACCCGGAGGGTTATATCGCTGTGTTCACGCCTGATGGGGAATTTCGCTCGGGTGCGTCGGTCACCAAGGGGCACGAGGCGCTGAAGAAGATGATCGTCGATCTGCGGACGCGGGCGGCGGATACGGAGGCCAAGACCGGCAAGAAGGGTCCGGCGATGTACCACACCAGCATGAATCCGTATCTGGAATTTATCGATAAGGATCACGCGCGGCTGCGGGCGTATTGGACGACGATCTTCGCGGGCGACGGTCCTGGAGTCGCGGCGCGGATTGCTGCGGTTGGTTGGGAATCGAACGAGCTGGTTCGGATCAACGGCAAGTGGTTGATCAAGGTGCGCGATACGCAACCGAAGGACTGACGGTGCGTTGCAGGAGAAATAGCCCTCGGATGGCGACCAGGAGGGCGAGGAAACCCAGAATCCAGCGCGTCGAGGACAGCGCGACGGCCCCGCCCTGCACGTAGTCGACTTCATAGGATGACTGGGATTCATTGCGCACCTGGGCCGCGATTTCGATCGCGGCGTCCTGGGGAACGAGGCTGTTCACCTGGTACACGGAGATCTGGTTCAGGTGGTGGTTTTGCAACGTCACTTTTCGGTCACGTCCACCTGCCGGGAGATCAGCGCTGAAGTCCAGGTGAATTTCGCCGTGGCCTTCCTTCATGTATTCAAGCGTCGGGAAGCGGATCAAGGTCAGTTGCGGGGTCAAGTGCTGGTTGTCGATCTTGAGCGATAGGTCGGCGAGAACCTGAGCTGCATAGGCACGCTGCTCGGATTCTGAGATGACACCGTCGGCATCGGGATCGAGAGTGCGGAGTAGGAACGGCAGGATCGCGACGCCGGGGGTGAGCGTCATCTCGGCTTGGAGTTGCGTTTTCCCGACAGTGATGAGCGTGCCTTGCAGGTACTCGTCGAGCCTGTGCGCGAAGCTGGGCGCGGCGACGAGCAACAAGATGACGACGGCTGTTTTCATTTTGCGGCGGGCTTGCGGCCGTAGTCGTTGGTCGGGTCGCGATACATGGCGTGGATGTGATTTGCGGCGTCGCCACCCATGCCTTGGGGCGCGTATTCGATGACCACGTGCGGGCCCTGGATGCGATAGTAGGCGGCGATGTTCGTTCCGGGCGTGCCTGTAACCGGACCGCTCCAGGCGAACCAGGTTTTGTTCAGGTCGGCTTTCAGTTCGGCCATGCGATCGGCGGCAGCGCTTTCGTGGACGATGCCAGCCCATTCGGAGATGACATCGAGCAGCATGGTCTTCTGCTTGTCATTCATGCTCGAGGCCTTCAGACCTTCCGGTTGGATCTGCTTGCCGTCTTCGCCGGGACCGAGGACAAGGTCGGCTAGTGTGAAGCCCAGGATGGCTTGCTTCTTTTGGTTCTCGTCGAGGGCGTTGAGCAGAGCGAGGCCCTTGTCGCTTTCCTGGCCGAGAGGGCGAATCGTTTTTCCGTCTCGCGTGAACGTACCGGGCTGCGCGCCGGTGAGGCTCGGGGTCAGGATGCCGCGATTGCCGTCGATTGTGACATTGATGGCAAGGTGATGGCCGCCCCATTGAATCATCCACGGAGTCTTCTCAGACGGGGTTCCTAGGAAGGAGATGTAGTAGAGGTCGCTACCAAAGAGAAGACCTCCGCCGGGTCCGCCCTTGCCTTTGCCACCGCCTTTTCCTTTTCCGTTACCGCCTTTGGGCGCGCCGCCGCCGGGCGGTGCACTGCCCTCGGTGGTCTTGAGAACTTCGTCGGCCTCCATGATCTGCAGGACTTTTTCGTAGCCTCGCTTGCTGAGCGCTGCGAATACGACGGCGAGCGCGGCGGTGCGCTGCGCGGGGTTCAGTTCGCCCATGTTGAGACCGGCGCGCTGTACGATGCCGTTCGGGAAGTTGGACCAGAGAACGCGCTGGGCTTCGTCATTGTAGGCGAAGAGAACTTTCTGGCGCTGCGGCTGGTCGAGGGTCGCGAGGAACGCGTTGGTTGCGGTTACGATTTTCGCTGTCGGGCTTTGCCCATTCGCGACTACGAGGGCAAGCAGAAAGGCGCTGAGTATTTTCACGATCGGGCTCCTAGCTCAAGGATAAAGGCGCGAGCCGGAATGTGACGTTAAAAGGTTGTTAAAGCTTGTCGAGAGAGATTACGCGGTCAGAGCCGCGGTAGATCTCGTCGACCACGTCGGCTCGGTTGTCGAGCACGGCGCGTTGGCTGATGGAGCCTTTGTCCGTTAGCTCGTGGGCGTCGATGGACGGCGGGATGTCGAGTACAATGGCTCGGGTGATGCGGTTGGAACTGCCTGTGCTTTCCTTGGCCATGCTCGTCATGAGCTCTTTGAACTTGGCGCGGACTTCGGGGCGGGCCAGGAGTTCAGGGACGCTGCACGGTTCGGAGTAGAGTTCGCGGCAAGCGTCGATGTCGGGGAATACCAAGACGCTGACGTAGGCGCGATCGGCTCCGGCGATCACGACTTCCCGGGCGTAGGGGGCGAAGTGGGCTAAGAAGTTCACGCGCAGGGGACCGGCGCTGACCCAAGTGGCGGTGGAGAGTTTGAAGTCTTCGGCGATGCGGCCGTCGAAGATGAAGCCGAGGCTGGGGTCGGACTCATCGACGAAGCGCAGGGCGTCGCCCAATTTGTAGAAACCCTCTTCGTCGAATGCGGCCTTCGAGAGCTCGGGTTCATTCCAGTAGCCTTGTGTGACGTTGGGTCCCTTGACGCGGGCTTCGAGTTTGCGGCCGGAGGGAATCAGTTTCAATTCCATGCCGGGTGCGGGGACGCCGCATTCGCCTGCTCGGCGGACATCTTTGCCGACCCATAATGCGAAGGGTCCGGTTTCGGTGGCTCCCAGGCCGGAGAGCATCAGAATTCTTTCACCGCAAGCTTCGACGGACAGGTCTTGCAGGGCGTCCCACACTTCCTGCGAGATGCCTGCGCCTGCGTAAAACAAAGCCTTCAAGTGGCTGAAGTAGTGCTTGCGGAAGTCGGCGTCTTTGCGCAGATAGGGGATGACGGCTTCGAAACCTTTGGGAACGTTCAGCACGATGGTGGGTGCGATCTCGCGCAGGTTGCGGAGGGTTTCGTCGAAGGCTCCGGGGACGGGCTTGCCGTCGTCGAGGTAGAGCGTGCCTCCGTTGTAAAGGATCATGCCGAAGTCTTTGCTGCCGGCGAAGGTGTGGTTCCAAGGCAGCCATTCGAGAATCACCGGCGGTTCGTCTTCGAGGAATAGCCAGGACTGGCGAACCTGTTGCTGATTGCTGGTCCACATGCGGTGGGTGTAGATCACGCCCTTGGGCATGCCGGTGGAACCGGAGGTGAAGAGGATTTTGAAGACGGTCTCGGGTCCGACGTTGGCATGCGCGGATTCGAGTTCAGGACCCGCTTGCGTTCCGGCCAAGTCGGAGAACATCGTCGCGCCGGGGAGTGGATCGGTGACGCAGACTAATTCGGCGTCCTTGATGACGGCCTGGATCGCTTTGGAATATTGCGTACCGTTGGCGGCGAAGACGAGGCCGGGGGTGAGTTTTCCAAAGATGTGTTTTAGCTTGCCGTAGTCTTTTGAGACCAGAGCATACGCGGTGGAGATTGGCGAGAAGGGCACGCCGGCGTACATGGCTCCGAGGCCGAGGAGCGCGTGTTCGATGTCGTTGCCGGAGAGGATCGCGATGGGGCGTTCCGGTGACAGATTGCGTTGGACCAGCGCTTGTCCGATGCGGCGGGCTTGGGCTGCCGCGTCAGCGTAGGTGAGGCGACGCCACGGGCCTTCTTTGGTGCGCTGAGCGATGAAAGTGCGATCGGGGGTTTGCGCGGCCCAGTAGTCCAGGCGATCCGTCATGCGGCTTGGGTAGGGTCCGAGTTGCTGGACGGCGCGGACGTAGATGGTGCCGTCGGACTTGCGGTCCATAACGACGTCAGTAGGGGCAAGTCGGATTTCGCGGATCGGCGGGCGGGTAGACATGGTTGTAGAGAGAACGCTTACGCGGACAATGCTGAATTCTAGCGCAATCCGTCTCTCTATGCGACTAATTGTCCATCAGGATGGTGAGCGGTTTTCCGCTGGCAAGCGTCAGTTTGGAGATCCGAATGATGTTGACGTCGTGAGCGGGATAGCCGGAAATATTGATCTCGTCTCCCTTGGCGAGAGAACTCGCGGCCCAGCCTTTGGTGGAGAGGCGAGAGGCACTGGTTAGTTCGCCCTGCCAGCTGATGACTTTCCCGTTGGGATCTTTGGCGGTGAACTCGACGACGCTGTGGGGGTTGAGGAAGCGGAACGCGGTGACAGTTCCCTGGAACGTGAGGGTCTTGCTGTGATCGAAGGCGGCCCAGCCGTGATGGGCCTGCAGAGTTACGACGGCGAACAGAATCGTCAGAAGCTTTTTCATTGGTTCTCCTTCACTGGTCCGTCGTCAACCCAGCGATCGAGATCGCGGATATAGCGGCGGCCGTTCAGCGTGTACATCGGGACGGTCAGAACGAGATACGATTTGCCGACCATGGCTTCCCCGCCCGGCTCTTTCTCGGTTTTCGCGGTAGCGATCACCCAGACGTCGTAGTTGTTGTTCGTGCTTTGCACGGCGGGCGTGAAGAGGCCGCCAGGACTGAGTTTGCCAAGAACATCGAGGTTGGCTTTCTCAGCTGCGTAGAAGAGTTCGAAGGACCAATTCACGTCGACGGGATTGAGTTCGAGATCGTCGGGAGTATGCTCGCGACCATCGGGGCCGCGATGAATGCCGACCGCTTCGAACTGCTCATAGCCGCGTGGACGGGCGCTATCGCTGAACGCGGCGAGCGCCGATTCGGGGGTCACCCGGATGTAATCGATGCGGTCGTAAATCGTGAACGGAACTCTGGCGGTAGCGAGAGTAACTTCGCGTTTCCCAAATGGCGCGTCCGCGGCGACCGCGATGTCCACGACGACTTCGTTGGCGGATTGTGACGCGATGCTCTTCACCGTGACGCCTGCTCCGAAATTGAGATCCGTCGGTTTGAGTGTCGTGGGGAAGTGATCGCCCAGAATACGGACTCGCGTTGTCTCGGTGCCGGTTTTGATTGCGGCGGGTTCTGTTTGCAGAATCGTGGGCTGCTCGGTGGGGCGTTGGAGTTGGACGTCGAAGCCGAATTCCTGATACTGGCCCCAATACCAGCGGCCCTCGGCTTTGGATTGGTCGGGAGCGATCCACATGACTTCTCGGACTTCGGCGGCGGGATCGTCGGCGGACGCTGCGGGTGCGGAGCCTTTGGAACGACCTCGCCAAGCGTAGCCGGTGTAGACAGCGGCTCGGCCGGTGCGCTGCATGATGGAGCCGTCACGTACCGACTTCATCACGGCTCGGGTGTTGAACTCGTCGGGATTGCCGCTGGGGGTAACTGCGAGTTCGCCTACATAGGGTCCACGGCCAGGAACGTTGGCGCGGATGAGCCAGCGTCCGGTGACTTGCGGGGTGCGCGGCTTGGAGGTCCACTCCTTCCATTCAGGGGTCTCGAGTTCGGTCTTCTTGGAGAGTTCCGCGAGCGCTTCGGGCGTGGCTCGGATCTTGTATTGCGCGGCGTGGGTGTTGGCTATCTCCTGCCAATCGCGCGCGGGACGCCGCCAGGACATGGTTGAAGCCAGAGTATGACAGCGTCCACATTCGCGTACCAAGGCCGGTGTACCCATGGTTTGCTCGTCACGGATGCGGCGCTCGATGCCATACATCAGGGGCTTCGCTTCTTCGGGAGCCAGGCCTTGCGCTGAGCTGAGGTAGCGAACAATGGCTCGGGCTTCTTCGGGAGTAACCTCCATGTCGTGGCGGAGGACCATTTGTTTGAGGACGTTCTGCCAGCCTTCTGGGGTGCTGCGGGCGACGGAGACTCGCGCCATGATGCCCTGGGCGTTGGACTTGTGACAGGCTCCGCATTTCGCGATCACGGTGGGATCGGAAATCGGAATGCCGGACTGGGCCAGACAAGTGAAACTAGCGAGTAGGCCGAGCCGCAAAGACAGAAACATTCGTCACCTCGTTACTGGATTTGAAAGGAACCACAACGAGGGGACAGCGGGCCGCGACGAACCGGGGGGCCTGCTAGCAGCTTAACGCACAATTGGTAGCTGTCAAGATATAGAATGTTCAGGGGAGCTGTTCAAAAGGAGAAGTTATGTACAAAAGACTTATTGGGGTCGCCATTTGCGGCGCGCTGGTCGGCGGAGCCGCCATGGCGCAGGATGCAAAGACCGTGATTGCGAATGCGCAAAACGCGCAAGGGAATCTGAAATCGATCACGTATTCGGGTGCGGCGAAGGACGTGTCGTTCCAGCAATGCGGATCGAACGCTGCGGATATGCAGTGCCGGGGACCTCACGATCCGATGCGGCCGATCGCCAATTATGTTCGCGTGATCGACATCGCGGGCGGCACTTGGCGGCACACGGGAGCGACGAACAATCCGTCGGGTGGCGGTGCGACTGCTCCTGCGCCCGGGACCTTATTCGCGCAGGCAACGGCAGCGCAGACCGCTATTACGGCTCCTTGGAACAATGCGTTGGAGTTCTACATTACCCCGTGGGGCTTCCTGAAGGGCGCGGCGGAAAACAATGCGACCGTGAGCAAGGGCAAGGGCGGCATGACGGTAGTATCGTGGAGCCCGACGGTGAAGGCCGCATCGGGAGCGGCGTACAAGATTAACGGGTACATCACGAAAGACAACATGGTGGACCACGTGGAAACGTGGTTGGGGGAAAACATCATGGGCGATATGCACATCGTCGCCACCTATAGCGCGTGGAAGGATTACGGCGGCGTGAAGGCTCCGTCGAAGATCGTGCAGACGCGTGGTGGATGGCCGTTCTTTGACGTCACGGTGGCTGCGGCCACGGCGAATCCGGCGAACATCGCGGCGATCGCGCCTGCTCCGGCACCTGTGGCTGGCAAGGGCGGTGGCGCACCTCCGGGAGCGGGTGGACCGGCTCCTCTGCCTCCGGCGATGGTCGTGACGAACGAAAAGCTCGGCAATGGCCTGTGGCGATTGACGACTGGCGGCGGAAGCTACGACTCGATGGTGGTGGAGTTCAAGGACTACATCATGCTGCTGGAAGCTGGACAGTCTGAACAGCGTGGGCTGGCATACATCGCGGAAGCGAAGAAGCTGGTTCCGGGCAAGCCGATCCGTTACGTGTTCAACACGCATCCGCACGCCGATCACACCGGTGGCCTGCCGCCGCTGGTGGCCGAGGGTGCCACGATCATCACCTCCAAGAACAATCAGGTGTTCCTGGAGCGGGCGCTCAATACTCCGCGCACGCTGCTGAACGATACGCTCGCCAAGAATCCGAAGATGGTAAAGATCGAGGCGATTGGCGAGAAGAAGGTATACACGGATGGGACGCGGACGGTGGAGTTTTACCATACGTGGCCGGTTCCGCACACCAACGGAATGCTGATCGCTTACATTCCGCAAGAGAAAATTCTGTTCCAGGGTGACTTCTCACTGCCGGCACCGGGCCAACCGGGCAACGACCACGTGAAGGCGCTGGTTCCGATTCTGGAGAAACTGAAGCTGACCGACTTTGATCGCTACATCAACGTGCACACGTCGGCGACCCCGCAGTCGAAGGCGGAGTTGTGGAAGGCCGTCGGGAAGTAAGGAAGCGAGTATCGGCGAACAAAGGCACCCTTCGCGGGGTGCCTTTTTCATTTAGGGGCTGAAGAGTGATCGGGTAAACTTAGAGAGCAACCTCTGCATGGTAACCCTCTCCTTCGACAACGGCCCGGAACCGGAAGTTACGCCTCACGTACTGGATCTTCTTGCCAAGCATTCCGTGAAAGCTTCGTTCTTCGTCATTGGACGTAAGGTAGTCACGCCCGAGGGTCGGGACCTTGCGATGCGTGCGAGCGCGGAGGGGCACTGGGTGGGAAACCACACGTTCTCTCATACGACGCCGCTGGGTGAACTCGATCGTGACGCGGCGCTGCGGGAATTTGATCAAGCGGAAGAGGCGCTTTCCTGGCTGAAGCAAACGCCTCGGCTGTTTCGGCCTTATGGGCGTGCGGGGAAGCTCGGGCAGCATTTGATGCATCCGGCGGTGGTGGAGCGATTGATTGCGGGCAAGTTTAGCGCTGTGATCTGGAATTCGGTCCCAGGGGATTGGCGAGATCCGGATGGATGGGTGGAAACGGCGCTCGCGCAAGGCAAGATCAAAAAGGAAAATGACATCCCCAGCCTGTTTGTGTTGCACGATCAGCCGAAGGCGGCGTTGGGGCAACTGGATCGTTTTCTCACGACGATACGGGAGATGGGTGTGACGATCGCGCAGGAGTTTCCGGACGAGTGCGTGCCGATTCGCGCGGGTCGCATTGTGGGGCCCATTGAGCCCTGGACTAGCCCTCGGTTGGACTAGTTACGGACGGTCTCGCCGCAGGTGATGCGATGGCCGTCGGGAGTCTTCATGGTGAACTCTCGCAGGCCCCACGGCTTGGTCGATGGCTTCGAAGTGACCATCGCTCCTTTGGCTACGATTTCATCGTAGAACTCGTCGACGTGATCGATATTCCAGTAGGCGTAATACGAGTGATTGCCCAACTCACCTGCGGGCTTCTCGTCGCTGCATTCTCCGAGCATCACGCGAAAGGTATCGCGGGTGAGAAAGCTCCAGCCCGGACCGTGAATCGGTTCCTTGGTGAAGCCGAGGACATCGACGTAGTAGCGTGTCGAGATTTCCAGGTCCTGGACTGCCAAGACGCACCAGTAATTGACGATGTGGGCCATGAGTTTCCATCCTATCGAATCCTCTTGACGGGAGCGGCATTCCTTCTTATACTTAACTAACGTGTTAATTAACACCATAGTTAAGTAATGCAAGACAACCTCAGTCAAACATTCGCGGCCCTCGCCGATCCTACGCGTCGGGCGATGCTGGCGCAGTTGTCGAAAGGCGAGGCGAATGTTTCGGATCTTGCCAAGCCTTTCCTGAAGAAGATGAGTCTGCCCGCGATCACCCGGCATGTGAAGGTGCTGGAGCGCGCGGGGCTCATCACCAAGACCAGAGACGCGCAGTGGAGGCCTTGCAAGCTGCGAGGCGATGGGCTGCGGGTGGCGGCCGATTGGGTGGATCAGTATCGGGTGTTCTGGGAAGAGAGCTTTGATCGGCTGGACGCCTATTTGAAGAAGAGCTTGAAGGATACGAAAGATGGCCACAAGAAATAAGTCAAACGTATTGCGACTCACGCGTGTTTACAATGCCCCCGTGCAGGCGGTTTGGGACGCCTGGACAGACTTGGAGCAGGTTGCGCAGTGGTGGGGTCCGCGAGGATTCACGATCACGACGCACAGCAAGGATCTGCGGGCGGGCGGGACGTGGGTCTACACCATGCATGGTCCGGATGGCACGGACTACCCCAACATCGCGACCTACTTCGTTGTCAAAGAGCGGGAAACACTTGAGTATGACCATGGCGCGAGTGAGGGAAAACCAGCGCTCTTCCGCGTTCACGTCGGCTTCTCGGAGTCGAATGGTAAGACCACGATGGACATGACGATGACGCTGGCCACACCTGAGGCCGCCGAGGAGATTGAGAAACACATCAAGAAGGCGAGCGGGTATTCGACTTGGGATCGGCTCGGGGAGTACCTGGAAGAGGGACAGTCAGGCAAAGCTACCTTCGTCATCAATCGATCCTTCGATATTTCGGTGGAGCGGATGTTCGAGATGTGGACGGATCCTAAGCACTTTCCGCAGTGGCTGCCGCCAACTGGCATGGAGATGCAGATCCTACGCGGAGAGATCAAACAGGGCAGCAGCATATTCTGGCTGATGACGGGTCCGCATATGAAGCTGTACGGGCGGTTCGAGTACAAGGAAGTTCGCAGGCCAGATCGGATTTCCTACACGCAGCAGTTCTGCGATGAGAATGAAGGGGTCTCGCGGCACCCGTACGCTCCGACGTGGCCGGAGACCATGCTGACAACGGTCGACCTCACTCCTGAGGGTCCGGAGCAGACGCGCCTCACCGTTCGGATGGAACCGTACGGCCCGGCGACTTCGGAAGAAATCGAAGCATTCCTTTTGGCTCGGGGCGGCATGACGCAGGGATGGACCGGATCGTTCGACAAGTTCGATGAGGTGCTGGCGAAGCTTGCAGATGCCCGGGAGCTGTAGTAACTTTAGCGGTGCTGGTTGCAACGGCTAAAGGAGAAACACCCTTGAAGAAAGCACTTTTCATGACCATGCTTGCGCTCGGCGTAAGCGCATTCCTACTGACGGCGCAGGATCCAGCGAAGTTTAATGGCACCTGGAAAGGCGACAAGGGGCAGGTTCGGAAGCTCAATGTGAAGGACGGCGTCGTCTACATGGAAGAGCAGAATACCAACGGCTTGCTGATCCTTCGCCAGTATCCATTCCAGGGTCAGGAAATTACCATGCACGACGGCGTATGGGCGGATTCCAAGGCCACCGGGAAAATGGACGGAAGCAAAATGGTGGTGGACACCACGATGCCGACCGGCATGAAGTGGCACGACGAGTGGACGATGGCCCCCGATGGAAAGAGCTACTCGGCGTTACGGCAGTTAGTCGACCAAGGCGGCGGCTTTCCGAATCAGAAGGGCGGCGCGCCCAAGGCGGCTCCCACAGCTCCCCCGCCCGGTGGTGGGCAGGCCAAGGCAAAAGCCAAGGCAGCGGACGAACCGGAGACGTTCACGAAGGTCAACTAGTCTGGTGTGCACTGCTTACAGCCGACAGGCTGAAGCCTGTCCCACCTGTTCTCAACAACCTGTGGCTGCTTG
>JBDSXJ010000017.1:0-10703 GCA_039926185.1 Bryobacteraceae bacterium
ATAGAACTGCCGATAGCAAAGTAGTGAGCGCCGAGTGGTAAGCGAAGTAGGAAGGATTACGTAAGGCGAAAAACATGGCCAAGATTCGAATCATGCTCGCGGACGATCATACATTGTTCCGCCAAGGCATCCGGACGCTGATCTCCGCGGAAGCCGATATGGAAGTGGTAGGCGAGGCCTCCAACGGTGGCGACGCCGTGGACAAAGCCAACGAAGTCCGCCCCGATATCGTCCTGATGGATATCGGTATGCCCGGTCTCAGCAGTTTTGAGGCAACGCGCCAGATCAAGAAGAACCGCCCTGAAACCAAGGTCCTGTTCCTCACGATGTACGACGATGAGGATTATCTTGTCGAGGGCATGGAAGTCGGCGCCGGTGGCTACGTCCTCAAAGACAGCCCCAGCCAGCAGCTAGTCGCTGCGGTTCGTGACGTATGCCGTGGTGGCAGCTATCTCAGCCCCCGCATGCTGTCGCAACTGGTGGACGATTTCCGCAGCCGCATCAAGTCGGCCAATCGCCTCCCCCGCTTCGCTACCCTCACTACACGTGAGCGCGAAGTGCTGAAGATGCTCGCCGAAGGCAACTCCGTCAAGGAAATCGCCTGCGACCTGAACCTCAGCGTCAAAACGGTGGAAGCGCACAAGTTTAACCTGATGCGCAAACTGGACATCCATAACAAGGCGCAGCTGGTTCAGTACGCCATCCAGAAGAAGATCATCAAGATCCCGAATCTGGTCTAAACGAACGAAATTCAATCCTGGTACATTACAGCCGCGGAGCAATCCGCGGCTATTTTTTTGATTGCAGCTAGACTCGCTACACTGGACGCAGAGCACTCATGAAAAAATTCCTCCTCGGCTTCCTCGGCGGCCTTGTCTTTGCCGGACTCGTCGCCGCGTTGTTGGTATTCGGTTTCCTCGCCGCGTTCGCGGTGGGCGACAACAAAGCCACTGTGACCGATAACTCGGTCCTGGTTCTGGATCTTTCGGGCTCTGTACCTGAGCGCGCTTCGGTCGACATTCCGATTCCGTTCCTTGGGCAGGAAGGGGGGCCGACGATTCTCGACACCTGGCTGCTGCTCCGCAAGGCTGCCACGGATCCGCGCATCAAAGCCCTGGTCCTCGAACCTCGCGGGCTGAGCGTCGGTTGGGCAAAGATGGAAGAGCTTCGCGCCCAGATTCTGGAATTCAAGAAATCCGGCAAGCCGGTGTATGCGAACCTGCGCGCCGCGAGCAGCAAGGAATACTATCTCGCGACCGCCGCCGACCAGATTTTCATGCCGCCCGACGACTGGCTCGATGTTAAGGGACTACGCGCCGAACTCACGTTCCTGAAGAACACCCTCGACAAGGTCGGCGTCTCCATGGAATTTGAAGGCATCGGACTCTATAAGGACGCGCCCGACACCTATACCAAGACATCCCCCTCGCCGCAGACGCTGGAAGTCACGAATCTGATACTTGACCAATACTATGGCGACCTGATTCGCGTGATCGGGGAAGGTCGCAAACGCACGCCGGAGCAGGCTCGTGCAGCCATCGACAACGGTCCGTTCGTCGGGCAAGGCGCTGTCGACAATGGCATGATCGACGGCCTGCTCTTCTCGGATCAGGTTTACGACCGCCTCAACGGGCAGGTAAAAGCCGGCTCGCTCAAAAAGGTCCGAGCCAGTGAATACGCCAAGGTGCCCATCACCGGCTTTGAGGGCCCCACTCGCATCGCTGTAATTGCGGGCGACGGCGAGATCCTGGGAGCAGGTGCCGCAGAAAGCTTCGATCAAACCGGCATGACCGGCGGTGGCATGGCGAAAGTGCTCAAGCAGGTGGCGGACGACGACTCCATCAAAGGCGTGATCCTGCGCGTCGATTCCCCCGGTGGCGACGCAATCGCGTCTGCTGAAATCCTCCACGCCGCCGAAAATCTCAGCAAGAAGAAACCTCTGCTGGTCTCCATGTCCGACTACGCTGCATCCGGTGGCTACATGATGGCGATGACCGGAGACCGAGTATTGGCCTACAACAACACCCTGACTGGCTCCATCGGGGTCTTCTTCGGCAAGCTGACCCTGAAAGGTTTCTACGACAAGATCGGCTTGAACAAATATCTGCTCAAGCGCGGCCGCTGGGCGACCATCGACTCTGAATACACGCCCCTGAGCCCCGAAGAACGCGCCCGCTTGCAGGAAGAACTAAAGCTCTACTACAAGGGCTTCGTGCAACGCGTCGCCGACGGCCGCAAGAAAGACTACAACGTGGTCGAACCGCTGGCGCAGGGCCGCGTGTGGCTCGGAGCACAGGCGCTGAAGAATGGCCTAGTGGACGAAATCGGTGGCCTCGACCGAGCTGTAGCCCTCATCAAAGAAAAATCCAAGATCCCGGCCGGCGACAAAATCACCTTGGTGCCCTATCCCGAGAAGAGGACGCTGATGCAGGTGATTCTCGATCGCCCGCAGCCTTCTTCGGAAATCGATGCGACCATCGATAAGGTTATGGGCGGCCTACCGTGGCGCACTCTGTCGAAGGGCGGCGTCTTACAGACCATCCCCTACGCGGTAACAATCAAATAATATGGCCCTTCACCAGGCATCGATGACCAAGGTTCTCGCCGATCTCGCGGGAGCCGATTCGCAAAGCAGTCTCGCCGTGGTCCAAAACGTCTACGCCGCACTGGCCACCGGCTCCGTCGACGCAATGGGCGAGTACTTGGCCGATGATGTCGAACTGGAGCTCCACGATTCGAGCGGAATGATGAGTGGAAATTGGAAGGGCCGCGATACCGTGCTGGCTGCGATCACTGCCAACTTTGCGAAAGTAGACCAGCAAAAGCCGCAGATCAAGGGCATGACCGCTGACGGCAATACCGTCGCGGTGCTGATGTCAGAAACCGGTGTGGTGAAAGAATCCCGCCGAGCCTACACAGCCAACGGCGTGCAATGGTTCACTATCGCTGCGGGTAGATTGCAGCGCATCGAGGAAATCATCATCCTCGAGTTCTAAAGCGCGCGAATCTGCACCAGGCGGAATCGCACCGTACCCGCCGATGCCTGCAGCGCGATCCGCCCGTCGGCATGTTTGTTGTCCTGAATGTCCACGGTTTTCACTCCGTTCAAGGTAACTTCCAGGTGCGTGCCCTGCGCGCGGATCTCAAACGTGTTCCACTTCCCCGCCGCCTTCATCTGCTGGCTCGGCTTGGCGACCTCGACGATGGAACCGGTCGCATAGGTCTGATCCGGCCGCGTGTCGAACACATTGACTTCGTAGGCGTTGGTTGCCGTCACTTCCAGCGGGTCTGCGCAGCGAATGAACACGCCGCTATTGGCTGGTCCGTCGACCCAGAACTCTGCCCGCAACTCAAAGTCTTTGTAGGAATTCTTGGAAACCAGGAATCCGACGCCTGTGTTGGCTTCCACGACTCCGTTCGCCAGCTTCCAGTTCGCGGTTCCAATTGGATTCCAGTTGTCCAGGTTGGTCCCATTGAACAGCACTGTCCACCCCGGGGCCTGCTTTCCCTGCTGCGCACACGCGCCCGCAGCCAAAACCAAGGCAGCGGCAATACCGATCATGGATTTCATGGAAGCCTCCCGAAAAAGATGTGCAACAAGGAGAGTATAGACGAGAAAACGGTGGGAAGTGGTGCGCCCGGAGTGATTCGAACACCCGGCCTTCTGGTTCGTAGCCAGACGCTCTATCCAGCTGAGCTACGGGCGCAACGTGACAACATTTCCAAGTTACCATAGCGCCACTCTAAAACGCTAGCAATTCGCCTGATGATTGCGATACGCTAAAACCCGTTGTGAGAGCCTCCCCAGCCCGCTTTCTCTCCCTTGCCTTCTTGATCCTAAGTGGCCTCTGTGCCGGGCAGCAGCCCGAAAGGGTCCGCCCAATCGAGGCTCCGGCGACGCCACTTCCCTCGGAGGCGGCTTCGGCCGGCACATCCAAGTTCTCCTTCATTGTCTATGGCGACACGCGCGGCCGCCAGGATGGGAAAGCCCTGCAATACGAGCATTCCATGGTGATCAATGGCATCCTGACGCAGGTGGAACGACTGAAAAACGGCGATTTTCCCGTGCGCTTCGTTCTGTCAGTTTCACGCCCCTCATCGAGAAGTTAACCAAAGATGCCAACCTGCCCTATTTCCTGGTCCCAGGCAACCACGATGTTAGCCCTGCCAGAACTCCTGCCCTGACCGTTACCGCCTCTAGCCGCCAAGCGGGTCTGCGAAATTTCATGGACGCGATGCAAAACCTGAGCCCCGCCGAAGGTTCACCGCGCCGCCTCTCTGGGTACCCTGTTTACGCGTTCGGCTTCGGGAATACGTTTGTCCTGGGCTTAGATTCCAACTTAGTTGGCGACGAAACCCAATTCGCTTGGGTAAAAGCCCAGCTCGAAGGCTTGGACCACAGTCGCTATCAGCACATTGCCGTATTTTGCCACCAAACCGTCTTTTCCTCCGGTCTGCACGGCGGAGCCACGCTGGAGGCGCAAACCCTCGAAATGCGGAACCGCTACATGCCACTCTTCCGAGCCAACCACGTGGACGCGGTATTCTCAGGCCACGAACATTTCTTCGAGCATTGGGTAGAGCGTTATGCTGACGCCTCCGGCCCGCACCGCATGGATCTGGTCGTTTCGGGCGGTGGTGGCGCGCCCTTGTTCAACTACCGTCAGAATCCGGACACCCGAGACTAGGTCCGCGCGAATGCCGCTAGCCAGGTCCGCCTGGAGCAGTTGTCCCGGCCGGAGCCGATCCAGGCTCTAACCCCCACCATTTTCTGGTAGTTAGGGTCGATGGGGCGAGCTGGGAGATGGAAGTAATGGGCGTGGACTGGGGTGCCGGCTTCCAACCCTATAGGAGCAATCGCCTTGCGATGGGGCCCGCTAAAGGGCCTTAGTGCCTCGACTCTAATTGACGCTTTTCTCGGAAACCTATATAGTACTAGTAGTTTTAGGACGATATATAGGTAGGCATGAAACTCTTTCAGTTGGCGGCTTTGGTCGTGATCACGGCAGGTTTTGGGGTCGCCGCACCCTTCACGAACGGATCTTTCGAGTCTTCCGGCGGTGCCTTTACCCCCCCGGCGAACGTTTTGGGGAACGGGGATACCTTCGTAACAGGCTGGGTCCACGATGGTCCTGGCGCCCTCGGTGCCGGTGAGTTCTACACGGACGGGGTGAACTGGGGAGTCGTCGCCGGGCAGGGAACCTATTACGTTGGCTTTGGTGCAGGGGGCTTGACGGGCGGAACCTTGTCACAGACTTTTGACACAACCATCGGGACAACCTACTTCGTCAACTATTTACTGTCAACCCAAGAATTTGACGGTATCCCGCCGATTCAGGTCGCCGTTGTGGAAGCACTTGATGGATCCACCGTCCTCGCGAGTGTAAGCAATTCCTTTAATCAGGGTTCTGGTATCTGGAACAGCGGCTTAACGTTAACGTTCACAGCGACCTCCAGCTCCACGACCTTGCGCTTCACCGATGCCACCTCTCCCGCAAATTCACCCCCCGTCAATTGGGGACTGGACGCCGTGTCAGTCGCCCCTGTCCCTGAACCCACAACCTTTGGGTTGGTCGGTTTGGGGCTAGCCCTTTGTGCTTGGCGCAAGCGGCGCGCGTAGCCCTCTCACAGTCCTAGTCAAAAGTTTGACAGCCGGTGCAAGACTACCGGTACGTCTGTCCCATATCTCACAAGCGCTCACGTGGAGACAATGGGAAGCGTATCCATGTCCAAACAAAGCGGTGTCTCTAAGGTTCTCCTCGTTGCTGTTCTAGGCCTGTTTATTGGGGTTTCGGCCCACGCAGCGACCTTCTTCAACGGCGATTTCGAGTCTCCGGGCGTTCTAAATACTAGTTCTTTTGGCTCCCCGGACCCTGGGGCGGTCGTCCCTGGCGTCCGCTATGTGGGGGATAGCGAGGCTTTTCCTGACGGGTCATGGACTCACACGGGAACCGCCACCCCTGCGACTAGATTCGGAGATTTCTATACCAACGGCGTAGGTTTCAATTGGTTGGTGCCAACCCAAAATCCCGTCGGCGGAAACTATTTTGGATTTGGCGCCTCAGGTGCAACCGGCGGAACGCTCGAACAGACATTCGATACCGACGTCGGTGTGACCTACATCGTCACCTACTGGCTAACCACGCAGGAACTCGCCGGTGATTCCCTCCCCCTGCAACAAGCCTACGTCGAGGCCCGAGACGGAAGTGGGCCCGGTGCCAACACGCTGGGAAGTCAACTGAATCTCCTTACCCAGGCTGCTGGTTGGTTCCAAGGCCAATCGCTGACCTTTACTGCCACCACCACCTCGACCACTCTCCGATTCATCGATCAGACGGACGCCGACCTCGTTGGAAACGCTGCTTTCATGGTGAATTGGGGTCTCGACAACGTAGCGGTGGATGTTGCGACTCCGGAGCCAGGCACCTACGGAATGCTGGCTCTCGGGCTAGGGGCTTTAGCTCTTTTCCGAAAACGCCGGTTACTGCATTGACAACCATCCCACGGGTCGTGTAACCTACAAAGAGTATTTTGGCGAGTTGATCTTCTGCTTCTGCGCTACCACTCTTCTTGTCTGTAAATAGGAGAGTCCGGCTGGAGGCCGGTCCCGCTGTGATCTCGGTATCTACGCCGAAGGTCGTAAGGACTTGTCCGAAGTTTCTTCCACGCAGTATCTCAGTTAAACCAGATTTTTTCGTTCGCAAGTTTCTAAAGAGGTTTCGTGCCGACATTCATTCAACTTGTGCGCAAAGGGCGTCGCCCCACGCGTTTTAAGACGGCTAGCCCTGCGCTGCAATCCTGCCCGCAGCGTCGCGGTGTTTGCACCCGCGTTTACACCACTACCCCGAAGAAGCCGAACTCCGCGCTGCGTAAAGTTGCCCGCGTACGTTTGACGAACGGCATCGAAGTCACCACGTATATCCCTGGCGTCGGTCATAACCTGCAGGAGCACTCGATCGTGCTGATCCGCGGAGGCCGCGTGAAGGATCTCCCCGGTGTGCGTTATCACGTTGTGCGCGGTACGCTCGACACCGCTGGCGTCACCGGACGCAAACAGAGCCGCTCCAAGTACGGAGCCAAACGCCCGAAGGGAGGCGCTGCGAAGTAAATGCCACGTAGACGTAAGCCTGAAACGCGCGAGATCCTGCCGGATCCGATCTATCAATCCACCTTGGCCGAAAAGTTCGTCAATACGATGATGTGGGACGGTAAAAAAGCCATCTCGCAAAAGATTTTTTACGCCGCCATGGATATGATCAAGGAGCGCAGTCAGGACGATCCGCTCAAGCTCTTCAAGAAGGCCATCGAAAACTGCCGCCCGCTGCTCGAAGTCAAGACGCGCCGCGTCGGTGGTGCGAACTACCAGGTGCCGGTCGAAGTTTCGAACAATCGCCGTACCTCGCTGGCGATCCGCTGGATTCTCACCAACGCGCGTTCGCGCGCCGAAAAGGGCATGCCGGAAAAGCTGGCCCACGAACTGAACGACGCTGCGAATCTGCGTGGCGGAGCAATTAAGAAGAAGGACGACGTTCACCGTATGGCCGAAGCCAACAAGGCTTTTGCTCACTACCGTTGGTAACGAAATAAAGCATGGCACGCACAATTCCATTAGAGAAGATGCGCAATATCGGCATCATGGCGCACATCGATGCCGGTAAAACGACGACGACTGAGCGCATCCTCTACTACACCGGTCGGACCTATAAGATCGGTGAAGTTCATGAGGGCACTGCCGTCATGGATTGGATGGAGCAGGAGCAGGAGCGTGGTATCACGATCACCTCTGCTGCGACTACCTGTCAATGGCAGGATTACACGATCAATATTATCGACACTCCTGGCCACGTCGACTTCACGGCTGAAGTAGAGCGTAGTTTGCGTGTTCTGGATGGTGCAGTCGCGGTGTTCGACGCTGTCGCGGGCGTGCAGCCCCAGTCTGAGACTGTGTGGCGCCAGGCGGATAAGTATCGCGTTCCGCGTATCTGCTTCATGAATAAGATGGACCGCATTGGTGCGGATTTCTATCGTTCGGTGCAGACGCTGGTGGATCGCTTGAAGTGCAATCCTGTGCCGATCATGCTGCCCATCGGTGCGGAAGATCAGTATATTGGCTCCATCGATTTGTTGACGATGAAGGCTCGCATCTGGCGCGACGATACATTGGGCGCGGAATTCGACGACGTCGAAATCCCGGCCGACATGGTGGACGACGCCAAGATGTATCACGACCAGTTGGTCGAAAAGGTCGCGGAATGCGACGACCACTTGATGGAGAAATTCCTCAACGGTCAGCCGATCAGCGAAACAGAATTGCGCGCCGGCCTGCGCCGCGCGACCATCGCCATGAAGATGTTCCCGGTTATTTGTGGAACGGCCTTCAAAAACAAGGGCGTGCAAAATCTTCTCGACACGGTTGTCGACCTCCTGCCGTCTCCCCTTGATGTGCCTGCAGTTACCGGCACCGACGTGGATGACAAAAGCATCCAGATGGAGCGAGCCTCCTCGGATACGGAGCCGTTTTCTGCGCTCGTCTTTAAAATCATGACCGACCCGTTTGTCGGCCAACTTGCCTTTATCCGGGTTTACTCCGGTCGTCTGGTGGCTGGCGAGTCTATCTACAACGTCGCCAAGGGCAAGCGCGAGCGCATTGGCCGTGTCGTTAAGATGCACGCCAACAAGCGCGAAGACGTGACGGAAGTGCTCGCGGGCGATATTGCGGCTGCGGTCGGCCTCAAGTCGGTTTCGACGGGCGACACGATCTGCGACGAAAAATTCCCGATCATTCTCGAATCGATCGACTTCCCGGCTCCGGTCATTCAGCTCGCCATCGAGCCGAAGACCAAGGTTGACCAGGAAAAGCTCGGCATGGCGATTGCCAAGCTGGTGCAGGAAGATCCGACGCTCAAGGTTTCCACCGATCCCGACACCGGCCAAACGATTCTCGCTGGTATGGGTGAGCTTCACCTCGAAATCATTGTCGATCGTATGCAGCGCGAATTTGGCGTGGGCGCGAACGTCGGCAAGCCGCAGGTCGCCTATCGCGAAACGCTGCGGAATACGGCCGAATACGACTACACGCACAAGAAGCAAACCGGTGGTAGCGGCCAGTACGCGCGCGTCAAGCTGCGTGTCGAGCCCAACGAAGAGACCGAATACGAGTTCGTGAACGATGTTCGTGGCGGCAATATTCCGAAGGAGTTCATCCCCGCGATCGAAAAGGGCGTTGTTGAGTCCCTCGAGCACGGCGTGCTTGCCGGGTTCCCTCTCTCGAATATCAAGGTCACCGTGTTCGACGGTAACTCGCATGACGTCGATTCCTCGGAAATGGCGTTCAAAATTTGCGCTTCCATCTGCTTCAAGGAAGCTGCCCGCAAGGCCAAGCCAGTTCTGCTTGAGCCGGTGATGCGCGTCGAGGTTGTTGTTCCCGACGAATATATGGGTACGGTCAACGGTGACTTGATCTCGCGTCGTGGTCGCCTCGAAGGCACCGAAATTTTAGGTTCCACGCAAATCATCAAAGCAATGGTTCCGCTGTCGGCGATGTTCGGTTATGCAACCGAGCTCCGCAGTCGCACCCAAGGCCGCGGCGCATTCACCATGCACTTCGGCAAGTACGAAGAAGTTCCGAAGAATATCGCGGAAGAAATTACCGCGAAAGCGCAAGGCAAGGCCAGCTAGTAATTTCCAGTCGACGTAATTTAGCAAGGACACGAGGACGCATACATGGCGAAAGAAAAATTTGATCGTAGTAAGCCGCACTGCAACGTGGGAACGATCGGACACATCGATCACGGCAAGACGACCCTGACCGCGGCGATTACCAAGACGCTGGCCAAGCACAATCCGAAAAATACGTTCCGCAGCTTCGATTCGATCGACAATGCTCCGGAAGAAAAAGCACGCGGAATCACAATCGCGGCAGCGCACGTGGAATATGAGACGGCGAACCGTCACTACGCGCACGTCGATTGCCCGGGCCACGCCGACTACATCAAGAACATGATCACCGGCGCCGCGCAGATGGACGGGGCCATTTTGGTTGTGGCCGCTACCGACGGCCCCATGCCGCAAACGCGTGAGCACATTCTGCTCGCCCGTCAGGTAGGTGTGCCGTACATCGTTGTCGCCCTGAACAAGGTCGACATGGTGGACGATCCGGAATTGCTCGAACTAGTCGAAATGGAAGTCCGCGAGCTGCTCTCGAGCTACGGTTTCCCTGGCGACACGCTGCCGGTTTGCAAGGTTTCCGCTCTGGGCGGCCTGAACGGCGAGCCGCAGTGGGAAAAGGCGATCGACGAGCTGATGGAAGCCGTTGATAAATACATCCCGCAGCCGACGCGCGATATGGACAAGCCGTTCCTGATGCCGATCGAAGATATCTTCTCGATCCAGGGTCGTGGAACCGTGGTCACGGGCCGTATCGAACAGGGCATCATCAAGGTCGGTGAAGAAGCCGAAATCGTTGGTTTCCAGGACACGAAGAAAACGACCGTCACCGGCGTCGAAATGTTCAAGAAGTTGCTGGACTCGGGTCAAGCGGGCGACAACGTTGGACTGCTGCTGCGCGGTATCGACAAAGAAGGTGTGGAGCGTGGTCAGGTTCTGGCGAAGCCGGGTTCGATCAAGCCGCACAAGAAGTTCAAGGGCGAAGTCTACGTGCTGAGCAAGGAAGAAGGCGGTCGTCACACGCCGTTCTTCAAGGG
>JBDSXJ010000018.1:0-77408 GCA_039926185.1 Bryobacteraceae bacterium
GCGCGCTGGTCTTACCCGCCCTTCTACGGAGGCGGCTACTACGGCTTCGGCTACGGCATCCGTATCGGAGCCTTCTTCGGCGGTGGTTGGGGAGGATGGGGTGGCTGGGGTTGGTCTCCAGGCTGGGGCAACCGCACCATCATCGTGAATAACAACTTCATCAACCGGAATAACTTCAACAATCGCGGTTACGTCGGCGGCGTGAACGGCACAGGAGCGTGGGCGCACAACTCGATCCACCGCCAAGGCGTCTCCTACTCGAACGCCGGTCTTAACAGCCGCTTCAATAACGGCGGTCCGCGCCAGAACATCGCAGCTCAAAACATGCAATCGTCCGGACGCTTCGGCGCCCAACGCTTTGGCGGCAACCGCAGCGGCGTACAAAACCCCGGCTCCAATCGTGGTTCCTTTAACGGCAACGTTCGTAATGGAAGCACCCCACGTCAGAACTTCTCGAGCGGCGGCTCCAACCGATCCAGCAATTTCGCCGCTCGCCCAAGTACCTCGCACGGATTTAGCGGCGGCAACAGCGCACCCCGAGCGAGCGGCGGCAGTGGATTCCGAGGCAATGGCGGAGGGGGCGGAATTCGAAGCGGTGGGGGAGGCGGCGGTGGCTTCCGCGGTGGTGGTGGCGGAGGCGGCTCCCGTGGTGCTGGTGGTGGCAGTCGCGGCGGCGGACGCCGCTAACTCAATCGATCAGCATCCCGTGGTCTGACGTGCGATCCTAAAAGCAAGCACTCCCGACCACTGAATGAAATCAACTCCTGGAACAAAACCCCTCCGAATTGTTTCCATCGGCGGCGGCAACGGCCTAGCGACGTTACTACGCGGTCTCAAACGCTACGTCCGCTCCTCCCAAGGCGACATCGAGGTCACGGCTATCGTAACCGTCACCGACGACGGTGGCAGTTCGGGCCGCCTACGCCGCGATTTTGCCGTCCTGCCCCCAGGTGACATCCGCAATTGCATGGTCGCCCTAAGCCAGGACGAAACCCTACTCGCCAAACTGTTCAATTACCGCTTCGACAGCGGCCGAGGCCTCAAAGGCCACAGCTTCGGCAACTTGTTCCTTACCGCGATGACCCACCTCACAGGCGACTTCGCGCAAGCCGTCAAACTTTCCGCCGAAGTCCTGGCCGTAGCCGGTCGCATCTACCCCTCCACAGCCTCCAACGTCGGCCTCCTGGCCACGCTCTCCAACGGACAGACCATCACCGGCGAATCTCGCATTGGACGCAGCAAGCTGCCGATTGAGCGCATCCAACTGCACCCCCGCCGGGTGAAGCCGCTCAAAGAAACCCTGGCCGCCATCGCCGAAGCTGACATCATTACGCTCGGCCCCGGCTCACTCTTCACCAGCGTGATCCCCAACCTGCTGGTCGACGGCATCCCCAAAGCGATTGCCGAATCCGCCGCCACGAAGGTCTGCTATGTGAACCTGATGACGCAGCCTGGCGAGACCCAGGGACTCAGCGCCTCGGAACATGTTGGAGCCATCCTGAAACACTGCGGCCGCCACCGCCGACGCATGATCGATATATGCGTGATCAACCGCGGCCAGCTTGGCACGGGCGTCCTACAGGCCTACGGCGCCAAAGCCGCCCAACCAGTATCGGTTGACGTGGAGGCCATCGAAGACCTCGGCATCCGGGTCATCAGTGCCGATCTTGTTCGCATGGCCGGTAGGCGCCAGGAAAACAAAATTCGTCACGATTCCGGAGCCATCGCCGCCATCACTGTAGAGTTGGCCCAAGCCCATCGCGCTCAGAAAAGAAAGAAACGGTCCCAGTGAATACCACAGTCGTCATTCTGGCCGCGGGCCTCGGCACCCGCATGCGTTCCAAACAAGCCAAGGTTCTGCACCGCGCCGGTGGCCGGGCGCTAGTCCAGCACGTAGTCCGCTCCGCCCGCGCCGTGGCCGATCCCGACCGCATCATTGTCGTCACCGGCCACCAGGCCGACGCCGTCGAACAAACCCTCGCTCCGACCGGCGTTTCCTACGTCCGCCAGACAGAGCAAAAAGGCACGGGCCACGCGCTGGCACAGTGCGCCGATAAAGCTTCCAAGCTCGATGGACTTCTGATGGTCTTGGTCGGCGACGCTCCGTTGCTCACCTCCGAAACGCTAGTCCGCCTGCGCGATCAACAGGCCTCCTCCGGCACCGCAGGCACGCTCATCTCGACTTCCGTCCCCGACCCAACCGGCTACGGTCGCGTCATCACCGACGCACAAGGCGACGTGCTCGAAATCGTTGAGCACAAATCCTGCACTCCCGACCAACTCAAGATCGACGTCATCAACTCCGGCATCTACTGCCTTCAAGCTGACCTCGTCTGGAAGAACCTGAGCGCCATCCAGCCAAACGCCAAGACCGGCGAATACTACCTCACCGATATCTTTGAGATCCTACGCAAACAAGGCCACCGCCTGGGCGCAATGCACCTCGCCGACCCCAGCGAACTCCTTGGGATCAACACCCGCATCGAGCTCGCCGAAGCCGATGCTATCCTGCGAGCCCGCAAGCGACGAGCCTTGATGCTCTCCGGCGTCACCATCGAACAACCCGAATCCGTCACCATCGACATGGACGTCGAAGTCGGCCAGGACACCATCCTCGAACCGAACGTCCGCCTGTTGGGCGAGACGAAAATCGGCGAAGACTGCCGCATCGGGGCCGGGTCGATCCTCGACACCATGACCGTCGAGTCCGGCGCGACCATCCACCCGTACACGAACGCCACCCAGTCCTTCATCGCGACCGGCGCGCAAGTCGGCCCCTTCGCCCGCCTCCGCCCGAACACCCGCGTCGAAGCCGGAGCCGAAGTAGGCAACTTCGCCGAACTCAAAAACACTCGCCTCGGCCCTGGAGCCAAGAGCCACCACGTCTCCTACCTGGGCGACGCTGACATCGGCGCGAAAACCAACATCGGAGCCGGTACCGTCATCTGCAATTACGACGGCACGAAGAAACACCGCACCAATATCGGCGAGGCTGTCTTCATCGGCAGCAATTCCACCTTGGTGGCCCCGGTCGAAATCGGCAAGGATAGCTACGTCGCCGCCGGCAGCGTCATCACCGACGAAGTCCCAACCGACGCCCTCGCCCTTGGCCGCGCCCGCCAGACAGTGAAACCCGACTGGGCCGCCAAACGTAGGGCCGCGCAAAAGAAATAAATGTTCCCCTATCACGACGAAAACGAGACGGAACGTACTCCCATCGTCACCATTGCGATCATCGCTATCTGCGTTCTCGTGTGGGTCGTGGTGCAAGGCGCAGGCTCCGAACGCGCTGTCGCCGAATCCGTCTGCAACTACGGCCTCATCGCGAGCGAACTCACCGGAGCCGGACCCGTGGGCGAAGCCATACCCATGTCTGAAGGCATGGTGTGCGTAGTCGACAAAGGCCCCGAATACCTCAGCATCTTCTCCTCCATGTTCCTGCATGGCGGCTGGATGCACCTGCTCGGCAACATGTGGTTCCTGTGGCTCTTCGGCAACAACATCGAAGACTCTATGACCCGGCCGCGCTTCGTAGTCTTCTACCTCCTCAGCGGCATCGCCGCCGCGCTTCTGCAAGTGCTGAGCAACCCCGCTTCGCCTGTCCCTATGATCGGAGCCTCGGGAGCCATCAGCGGCGTCATGGGTGCCTACCTCGTTCTCTATCCCAAAGTGAAGGTCTACACGCTCCTCCCTCTGGGCTTTTTCACCACAACCTATGCCCTGCCCGCCTGGGTCATGCTGATCTACTGGATCGGCCTTCAGCTCCTGGGCGGCTTCGGAGCAGGCGAAGGTGGGGTCGCCTTCTGGGCCCACGTCGGAGGCTTCGTCGCCGGCATCGCTCTGGTGAAACTGTTTGCTCGCCGCGACCGTGTTCTTTTACACAGCGCAGGTCGTTTTCATCCCGTAAGATAAGAAGTAAGGGAACGTAAGGCAGTGAATGTATCGCATGTAGTGCAAGCTTGGGGCAAAATTCTCAAGGGTCAGCCCCCCACCCTTTCCATCGAAATCACGAAGGAATGTCCCCTACGATGTCCGGGCTGCTACGCCTATGATGACGGCCATCTGGGCGGTGAGGCCAACCTGCGGAGCCTCTCCGATTACAAGGGGCAAGCCTTGATCGACGGCGTACTCGAACTTGTCGATCGCCTCAAGCCCATCCACCTCTCGATCGTCGGTGGCGACCCCTTGGTCCGCTATCGCGAACTCGAAGCCATGGTGCCCCAACTCCTGGACCGCGGCATTCACGTCCAAGTCGTCACCAGCGCCTTCCGCAAACTCCCAGACGGCTGGGCTGCGCGTGACCACCTCAACACAGTCGTCTCCATCGACGGCCTGCAACCCGAACACGACATTCGCCGCACGCCCGCGACTTACGAACGCATCCTCAAAAATATCGAAGGCGGCAAGATCACCGTCCACTGCACCATCACCGGCCAGATGATGAAGCGCCCCGGCTACCTGGAAGAATTCCTAAACTTCTGGAGCGCACGCGACGAGGTCCGCAAAATCTGGTTCAGCATGTTCACCCCGCAAATCGGTGACGATCTGCCGGAGATCCTGACCAAAGAAGAACGCCGCCATGCCGTAGCCGACCTACGCGTGCTGCGCATCAAATTCCCCAAGATCGACATGCCCGAAGGCATGCTGAATCAGTTCCTGAAGCCCCCGCACAGCCCCGAAGAATGCGTCTTCGCGCAGACCACACAGACGGTCTCCGCGGATCTGACCACACAAATCACGCCCTGCCAATTCGGCGGCACACCCGACTGCGACAACTGCGGCTGCATCGCCTCCATGGCCCTGGCCGCAGTAGCCGGTCACAAACTAGCCGGCTTCATCCCCGTCGGTGCCATCTTCCGAGCCAGCGCCAAAATCGGCAGCATGCGCAAGAAGCCGACTCTCCCGCCGCCTCCCAAAACCAACCTAGTGTCGATCACCTGATGTGGCGCACGCTCTCAGCGTGCCGCGTCGAGACTCATCTCGACGCCTGCCCAATCAGCGTAAATCTCCCGTCCCGCTCCAACCGATAGGTCCGCCCCCGCCACACAATCGTATTCCCAAAGAACCCCGCCACCCAAAACCCAAACACCGCCAGATCCTCCAGCGGCAGCAGGAACCAGTTGAGTTTCGCCCCCAACACCCAGAACGAAACCACCCGAGCCGCCAGCGCCCGCACCGCAAACGTAATCGGCAACACAAACCACAGCCTCGGATCCCACAACGCAATCAACACCGCAATCGCAAACGGCATCGTAAACACCTGCCCCACATACCCCGCCGACCGCGACCGCCGAGTGCTCCGCGCCCACCGCAACCGGTGCGCTGCATTGTGCGCGAAGTCCGTGCTCCCGATGTGATGCTCAATCACATACGAAGAGAGGCTCACCCCATGCCCCGCCTCCACCGCAAACTTTCCGAGCACGAAGTCCTCCGCGAGGTAATCCTTTATCCGATCAAACCCGCCAATCCCCTGAATCACCGATCGCCGAGCGACAATCGTAGGCCCCACCCCAAATCGCATCCCCTCCAACATGCGAGCAACAAGAACTCCACTCCAAAAGTCCGTATTCATCCCAGTAGCTTCCAACCTCGACCAAAAGCTAGCACCAGCCACAGCCCGATACGGACAAGTAGCAACCCCCAACTTGGAATCCTGAAATTCCGCCGCCACAGTCTTCAACATCGACGACGTGACCCGAATGTCGCTATCCGACATCACCAGCAACTCATGCGACGCCGCAGCCATCATCTTGTCGAGGCTGTAAACCTTCGCATTCGCGTACGGAGGCTCCCCCGTGATGACAACTTTGGAAGGAACGTGCGGATACTCGCCCATCAACCTCCGAGCAACCGCAATCCCCGGATCCGATTCCTCACGAGCAGCAAACAAAATCTCAAACGATGGATAATCCTGCTCAAAGAACGCACGCAGATTCGATTCCAACCCCAGATCCAGCCCCGCCAGCGGCTTCAAAATGCTGACCGGCTCCACGTGCGCCAGCGCGGAGGTCCGCACCCCAAGGTACCGAAACGCCGCCACCACCGCGAGTCCCGAATACACCAGGGCCCCCGCAAGCAGCGTCATCAAAAGCAAAGTGACAATCATCAATCCCACCCATTCTACCTTTGCGAACTTTGCGCCTTTGCGTGAGATTCTTTCGCCCCGCTCTATAATGGATCAATGCCCGAAAAAAAGGCGGATCTCAAGCCGCCCAGTTTTGAAGAAGGCCTGCAACAACTCGAAGCCATCGTCAAAGAGATGGAGAGCGGCGAACTCCCTCTCGAACGCGCCCTCGACCTCTTTGAGCGCGGCACCAAGCTCAGCGAGGCTTGCCGCAAACAACTCGAAGAAGCCGAAACGCGCGTCGAGATACTTACCCGCCGAGCCGGGGAAATGCAGCCGCAGCCCTTCGAGGAACAATGACCCTCGGCGACTACATTGCGTTCCAACAAAAACGTGTCGACACCGCTTTAGACAAGTGGGTTCCCGAAGAATCCCAGAACCCGTCGATCATCCACAAAGCGATGCGCTATAGCCTCTTCGCAGGCGGCAAGCGCGTGCGACCTCTGCTCGCCATCGCCGCAGCCGATGCAGTCAGCGATTCCAACGACGGCATCGAACACGCCGCGTGCTCGCTCGAACTCATCCACACCTACTCGCTCATCCACGACGACCTCCCCGCCCTCGATAACGACGATCTCCGCCGCGGCCGCCCCACCTGCCACAAGGTCTTCGGCGACGCCATGGCCATCCTCGCGGGCGACTCTCTCCTCACGCTCGCCTTCGAAGTCCTAGCAAAACTCCCGACCACCAATGCCGAAACTCGCATCCAACTCGTCAACGAACTCGCCACGGCCTCCGGCACCGTAGGCGGCATGATCGGCGGCCAAGTCAACGATATCCAGGGCGAAGGCCAACCGCCGACCGCTGAGCTCCTCGACTCCATCCATCGCGCCAAAACCGGAGCACTCCTCCGAGCCAGCGTCCGTATGGGAGCCATCTACGCCGGCGCAGGCGAAGCCAAGCTCGCTGCCCTGACCGATTTCGGCGAGCACGTCGGCCTCGCGTTCCAAATCGTCGACGACGTGCTGGACGTCGAACAATCCTCCGAAGAACTCGGCAAGACCGCCGGTAAAGACGCCCAGCAACAGAAGATCACCTTCCCCGCCGTCTACGGCCTCGAGAAGTCCCGAGCCATGGCCGAACAGGAACGCGCCGCCGCGCACGCAGCCCTCGACATCTTTGGCGACCGAGCCGAACGCCTCAAGCAACTCGCCGACCTGATCGTCCAACGCAAAGCATGAAGGCGCGTATCGATCAACTCCTGGTCGAACGCGGCTTAGCCGAATCCCGCGAGCGCGCCCAAGCCCTGATCCTCGCCGGCGACGTTCTGATCGACGGACAGAAAGCCGACAAACCCGGCCGCAGCGTCCTCGACGATTGCCGCCTGGAAGTCGTCGCCAAACTCCCCTACGTCAGTCGTGGCGGCTACAAACTCGCTGGCGCGCTCGACCATTTCAAAATCGACCCCGCAGGTTGGACATGCATCGACGTCGGCAGCTCCACCGGCGGCTTCACCGATGTCCTGCTGCAGCGCGGGGCCAAACACGTCACCTGCATCGACGTCGGTAAAGGCCAGCTCGATTGGAAACTCCGCAATGACCCGCGCGTCGAAGTCCGCGAAGGCATCAACGCCCGCTACCTCCTGCCCGCCGACTTCCCTGAGCGCTTCAACGTCGCCGTCTGCGACGCCAGCTTCATCTCCGTCACACTTCTCATCCCCGCCTTCGCCGCCTTGCTGCAAGAAGGTGGCACAATGATAATCCTGGTGAAGCCACAATTCGAAGTCGGCAAGGGCGAAGTTGGCAAAGGCGGAATCGTGCGCGACCCCGTGCTGCATCAAGCCGCGTGCGATCGTGTGCTCGCTTGCGTCCACCAACTCGGCTTCCAAACAGAAATCACCGACAGCCCGATCCTCGGCGCGGAAGGAAACAAGGAGTTCTTGCTCTATGCCCACCACCGTACCCATTAAAACCGTTGGCTTGATCGCCAAGCCGCGCTCGGATCGGGCCATCACTCTCGTCCCCGAACTTCTCGCGTGGCTGAAGCAGCGCGGCGTCGCCGTCACGCTCGATGAAGAGGCCGGGATCTACGCAGGCCAGCCCGGCCTTACCCGCGAAGCCGTCGCCGCGTCCGCACAATTGTTAATCGTCCTCGGTGGCGACGGCACGTTGCTCAGTGCCGCACGCGCCGCCATCGAAGCCGCGCCCGACCGCGCCATCCCGCTCTTCGCCGTCAACCTCGGCAGCCTCGGTTTCCTCACCGCCATCAAAGCCGACGACATCTATAACCAGCTCGACCACGTCCTCACCGGCGACTTCCAGGTCGTGCAGCGCCGCATGCTCCACACCGAACTCTGGCGCGGCGATCGCATCGTGGCTGAGCATGAAGCGCTTAACGATATCGTGCTCACGAAGTCCGACATCGCCCGCATGATCGACCTCGAAATCTACGTCGATCGCTACTTCGTCTGCGTCTACAAGGCCGACGGCCTCATCATCTCCACGCCCACCGGCTCCACGGCCTATTCGCTCTCAGCCGGCGGCCCCATCATGACCCCGAACGTCGCAGCCCTCGCCATCACCCCGATCTGCCCGCACATGCTCACCAACCGACCGGTGATCGTCCCCGACGAAAGCGAAATCCAAGTCGCCGTGCGCGGCCCCGGCGCGACGCACCTCACCATCGATGGCCAAGTCGGCGAGAATCTCGAAGCCGATGACCGCGTCGTCTGCCGCCGCTCCAAACACTCCATCATGCTCGTCCATCCCCCTGGCACCGCGTTCTTCGACGTGCTCCGCGAAAAACTCAAATGGGGCGACCGTTGAAGCTCAACTCCACCACGGCCATCCTGATCGCAGTCGCAGCAGGAGCTATCTTCGGAGCCGTAGCCCCCGACCTCGGAACGCAGCTAGCCATTTTCGGCGACATCTTCCTCAAGCTGATCCAATCCGTCGTGGCTCCCCTGATGTTTGCGAGCCTCGTAGTCGGCGTCGCAAGAGCAGGCAGCGGAAAAACCATGGGCCGCGTCGGCGGCAAAGCGCTGCTCCTATTCCAAATCACCGCGACCCTCTCCCTGGTCTTCGGCATCGGCGGAGCGCTCATCCTCAACCCCGGCGCAGGCATCCCCCTCGCAGGCGACGCGACCATCGTCCCGAAAAACGCCACCAGTATTCACGACATCCTGCTCAGCCCCTTCACCGGCAGCATCGTTGACTCGCTAGTCCGCGGCGACATCCTGCAAATCGTGGTCTTCGCCCTCGTATTCGGCTTCGCCTGCTCCGCCATCGGCGAACCCGCCGAGCCCCTCGTCCGGTTCTGCGAATCCCTCAGCGACATCATGTTCCGCTACACCGACTACGTGATGTACGCCGCCCCCATCGGCATCTTCGGAGCCATGTCCGCCGCCATCGGCACCAAAGGCCTCGGAGTCTTGCTCAGCCTCGGCAAACTAGTCTTCTCCGTCTACGCCGCGCTCTTCGTCTTCACGCTAGTCGTCCTCGGCCCCGTCCTTTGGTACGCAAGAGTCCCGGTCGCCCGCTTTTTCTCACTGGTGCGAGCCCCCTTCGTCATCGCCTTCACGACGACATCGAGCAACGTCGGTCTCCCCGTGGCTTTGGAGAAGATGACCGAACTAGGCGTCCCCCGCCACATCGCGTCGCTAGTGCTCCCCTTCAGCATGAGCTTCAACACCACAGGCTCTAACCTCTTCATTGCCCTGGCCGCGATCTTCTGCGCCCAAGCCGCAGGAATCACAATGACGATGAACCAACTCGGCGTGCTGCTTCTGACGCTGCTACTAACAACAAAAGGAATCGGCGCAGTCCCACGAGGTTCGCTGGTGATCCTAGCCGGAGCTTTGACGCAACTCGGCATCCCGCTGGAAGGCGTAGCCATGATCCTAGGCGTCGACCAGCTAATGGACATGGCCCGAACAGGCGTCAACATGCTGGGCCATTGCGTCGCGACCGCCGCCGTCGCGCGCTGGGAAGGCGTGGAGCTGGAAAAGATCGCGTGAGCACCTACACTCTCATCGAGAACGCCGCTGAGCAAATCGCCATCCCCACGACCGGCATGGTGAAGAAGCTACTTCTGAACGTGGGCGTTCGGATTATGGGATTCGGCTTCGCCCCCGGGCACGAACTCAAGGAGCACACTGCCCCCGCCGATGTGATCCTGCATTTCCTGGAAGGCGAAGCCACCGTGACGATGGCCAGCGAAACGAAGCACGTCGCGGCAGGGTCGCTCGTCCACATCCCCGCAAACCTGCCCCACTCGGTCCTTGCCACAACAGCGCTCAAAATGTTGCTGGTCCTGCTACCCGCTAACGCAGCCGGAACTTCACCTCCATAACAGCTCTGAAGGACACAGGTTGCCCATCCTTCATCGCCGGCTTAAACCGCCATTGATGAATCGCCTCAATAGCCGCCTCATCCAGGCCCATTCCAAAACCTTGTGTGACAGCAATTTGCGTGGGGAGCCCATTCTCGTCCACCACCACGGATAGGCGAACTTCGCCTTCAGCCTGCGCTGCCCGCGCCTCCTCCGGAAACACTGGTTGCGGGCTGTAGATCACCGTAGGCGGCGTAACTCCGCCACCGACCGAGTACACCTCACCCGGGGTCGGAACCGCAGCAGGCCTCGGCACGCTAACGGGCGCTGGTTTCGGAGTTGGCGTGGGAGGATCTATTCTCGGCGCGGGGGTCGGGGTCGGCACTTGGGCTAGGACCACCGGCGCAACCGCCTGCGCCAAAGCCTTCTTCTCAAACGGCGCGAGCGCCATCAACAACCACACCCCGACCGCAACAATCAACACTCGGCTTTTCCAGCCCGACATCGTCCGCACCCTCCCCGCATCCAAGATCGCCTTCACGCGTTCGGTCAACACCGACCGCCGAACCATCGCCACCCCGGTCACCGGAGCCGACCCATGCAATCGCCGCGCAACATCCAACAACTGCTCCGCGTAGCTCGCCGCCTCAGTCCCGCTGCGCAGCACTGCATCGTCGACAGCCTGCTCCGCCTCTTGCCGCAATTGCGCCGCCGCAAACCACATCAGCGGATGAAACCAGAACACCGCCGTCACTACCTGCGCCGCCGATTGCGTCATCCAATCCCACCGAGCCAAGTGCGCGCGCTCATGCGCCATCGCCACGGCGACCTTCTCCGCCGACCACTCCCGCGCATACCCCGGCAACACAATAGCCCGTGCCCAAGTCAACGGCGTCGCAATCTCATCACTCAACAGCAGCCCATCCGTCACTTGGGCCTTCCGCGTCATGCGATCCAACTGCACCACCCCGACAACGAACCTCAACATCACCAACCCAAATCCAACCGCCCACGCCGCCGTCCACCAGTCCGTCGAACTCGCAACCACTGGAGCCGCCCCCGCCGTGATCGAATACACGAAGCTCACCCGAGCAATCTCCGGAGCCTTCACCGGAATCATCAACAGCGGCATGCCACAAATCGCCGCCAGCCAGATGCGATGCCGCAAATCCGCCGCCGACCGCCGCAACAACAGCGTCGCGATCCTCGCCAACACCAGCAACACCGTGCCCTTCAAAGCAGCCGAGAGAATGAGCGACATCATGACCGTTTCTCCTTGTGAGCTTTTATGATCGATTCCAACTGATCCAATTCCGCATCCGACATCGTCGCAGCCGAGCCGTCCACCAACGCCGCCGCCGCATCCCCAGCCGACCCGTCAAAGAACGTCTTCAACATATGTTTCATGGCGGACACCCGAGCCTTCTGCCGCGAAATCACCGGCAGAAAAACGAAACGGGGCCCATCCGCTTCATGCCGGATGTGCCCCTTCTCTTCCAGAATTTTCAAGAGTGTGCGCGTCGCAGAATTACTGGGCGAATCAGGCAACGCAGCCTGAATTTCCGCCGCAGTAGCCCGCCCCTCGCGATACAGAATATCGAGAATCTGCCGTTCCCGTCGACTCAGCGTTTCCATGCTGCTAAATATTTAGCATGGCCTTGCAAAGCCGTCAAGTTAAATTTTTAGCAGTGTCGGTCAGCTAGCTTGCCGCAGTTCCTACTCCTCCCGCAATACCTCTAACGGTTTCTGCCTCAATATCCGGAACGACGCCATCCACCCCGCCACATTCGCCAACACCGCGGTCGCCACAATACAAATCAACGAAGCAGTCCAATCCACATGAAACTCCGTATCCAGCAATTGAGTCAAAACCAAATTCGTAAACCCACCCGCCAGCAACGCCCCCATCACGCCCGCCACCGCCCCGAGGGTCAAAAACTCGATCGAAAATATCCGCCCGACCTGCTTGCGCGTCGCCCCAATCGTCTTCAAAATCACGACCTCCCGCACCCGCCGAAACCGAGTCCCGGCCACACTCGCTGCGAGAATAATCGCCCCCGCCAAAATTGCAAACCCCGACAGGAACCGAATCACCAAGGCGATCTGATCGATCACCTGCTGCACGATCTCCAGCACATCCGCGATGTTGATCACCGTCACCGTCGGATACACCGCGAACACCGCCCGCTGAATCGCCCCAGCCTTGGACGCATCCACTCGCACGCCACCCGAGAAAATCACCGGAAACCCGTCCAGCGCTGCTTTGCTAAAAACAAAATCCGACTCCGGCGTCGCCCGAAAGCTCGTCGGCCGGAAGATGGCAACCACCTTCGCCGTCACCGTCTGATTCGCGATGCTGAACTCCAACTCCGTCCCCGGCTTGATCTCCAATACCCGAGCCGCGTTCTCATGCACCGCCACCACGCTGTCCTTTGAATCCGCATCCCACCACTTGCCTTCAAGGACTTCGGTATTCGCCGGCTTCCGCTCCTCCCATCCCACGGTCCGAGGTCTCGCATACCGCCGAGCCGGCGTATCCTCCGGAGCCCAATCCTCGCCCCCACTAATTTTGACCAACTGCGCCGAGATCGCCGCCCCCAACTCCGCAGGACCCTTGATCCCCGGCTGCTGCGCCACCAGCGCCTTCAACGGCTCCACCTGCTCCGCAGTCACGCCCGTGAGAAAAACATTCGGCACCCCCGGAGGCGCCGTCGCGATAATGTCCGACACAACCGAGCTCTGAATCAAATACACGCTCAGGGTGAACATCACGCCCAAACTCATCGCTACCAGAATCGCCTGCGCCTGATTCCCCTGCCGATACAAATTCGAAAGCCCCTGCCGAGTCACCGACGTCAGCCGGAACGGCGGATGCTTCAGGAACGCCTTGATCACCCGCAGCAGCCCCCAAGCCACCGCTCCCAGCGCGAGCAAACTCGCCGTAAGCCCCAACGCGAAGTACCCACCGATCTTCGCCGACTCCGCGAGCCAAGCCGCGATCCCCGCCAGCCCTGCCAGCAAAACTCCTCCCACCACAATGGATTCCGGAGACTTCTTCAACCTCTGCCAAAAGGGCAACTTCGCCTCCGGCATATCGCGACGCAGGATCATCCCCGGCCGAATCTTCCGAATCGCCATCAGCGGCGGCAGCGTGAATAACAACGTCGTCAACGTGCCGACTAAAATCCCCTGCAACGCCGCGTCCCAATGCCACCCCGTCGGAGCCTTGATCTCAAACAGTTGGGACACCAGCTGCGGAAACACTTCCTCAATCCCCCGCCCCAACACGACCCCCGCAGCCCCGCCCAGGAACCCGAGCATCAGCGTCTGAATCGTAAAGATCCGAATAATCTCCGACGACGTCCCTCCCAGCGACTTCATCACCGCGATGTTGTCCATCTTCTGCTGCAGGTGCGCATACATCGCCATGCCGACGCCAATCGCCCCCACGATCAGCGCAATCAAACTCACCAGACTCAAGAACGTCGTCGCGCGCTCGACCCCTCGCGTAATTAGCGGATGCGCCTGCGATGAGTCCGCTACCAGCGCATTCGGCAGCGCCTCGGTGATCAGCACCTTCGCCTGCTCCACCGTTGGCCCGCCCGCATCGAGCTTGAACAAATACCGCTGCGCAGCCCGGCTCCCGAGCTGCATAAGTCCAGTCCGGGCAAATGCTTCGCGCGATAACATCATGCGAAGCCCGACGTTCAAGCTCCCCGACATCCGGTCCGGCTCTGACACCACAATCGCCGCCATTCGGAAGTTCTCACTGCCCAGCTTGATCGTGTCCCCGACCTTGATCCCCAACCGGATCAACACGTCCTCGCCCGCCGCCACCGTGTCTAGTTTCAGCGCGTCACCCAGCGCCATCTCCGGCGACAACTTCACCGTCCCGTAATACGGATACTTTGCGGGATCCACAGCCTTCATCGAAACCAGCACCGGCACGGCATCCGGCACCTGCGACGACGCCATCGACACCGTCTCCGTGATCGTCGTCCGATCAATCCCCTTCGACGCGAGCCCTTCCAGCAACGCTGCCTGCTTGTCATCCGGCTCATTAAACTGCCGAGCCGTCAGATCCGCCGCCATGATGCTACGCGTCTCGCTCCCCAGCATCGTCTGCACGCTCTGGCTAAACCCGCGCACCCCCGACAACGCCCCCACGCCCATCGCCACCGCGAGCACCACGAACACAAACTTCGACATCGACGACCGGGTCTCACGCCACGCAATGCGCCCCGCCGTCCGCAGCGAAAGTCTCACGCGCGAACCTCGTCGCTAACCACCACCCCGTCCTTCAACGTGACAATTCGATCCGCATGCCCCGCCAGCGCCCGATCATGCGTCACCAGCACCAGCGTCGTGCCCTCGGTCCGATTTAGCGACAACAGCAATTCCAGAACAGCCGCTCCGTTGGTGCTGTCCAAGTTCCCCGTCGGTTCATCCGCCATCAACAACGGAGGCTTTCCCATAAACGCCCGAGCCAGCGCCACCCTCTGCTGCTCGCCCCCCGAAAGCTGCACCGGATAGTGATCCATCCGATCCCCCAGCCCCACTCCCTGCAGCAAGTCCCGCGCCCGAGCCGTCCCGCTAGCCACGTCCCCGCCCGTAAGTTCGTACGGCAGCAGAACGTTCTCTTCCGCCGTCAACGTGGGGATCAATTGGTAGCTCTGGAACACAAACCCGATCTTGCGCCCACGCACCAGCGCGAGATCGTCTTCCTTCAAAGTCGTAATATCGACCCCATCGAGAATGATGCTCCCCGAAGTCGCCGTGTCGAGCCCTGCGAGCAATCCGAGCAGCGTGCTCTTCCCGCTCCCCGACGCCCCCATGATCGCCACGAACTGCCCTTTTGGCACCGCCAGATCGATCCCGCGCAGAATCTCCACGCGATGCGTTCCCGTATCAATAACCTTTGTCAAACCGCGAGTTTCGAGGATGGCCACTGGTATCTATTATGATCGTAATTGTGAAGCGCCTTATTCTTTCGCTAGCCCTGATCCTGACCGCGCACGCGGCTGACACGCGAAAAGTCTTACTAGTCTTCGGCGACAGCATTACCGCCGGCTACGGCCTCCCGCAAGGCCAAAGCTACCCCTCCGTAATGCAGCGCACCATCGACGCCGAGAAACTCCCCTACCGAGTCGTGAACCAAGGCGTCAGCGGCGACACCACCGCCGGCGGAGCCGCCCGCGCCCTCTCCGCCACCCGCCTCAAGCCTTCCATCGTCTTGTTAGAACTAGGCGGCAACGACGGCCTCCGCGGCCTCCCCCTGAAATCCACGCAAGCCAATATCGAAAAAATGATCGTAGTCTTCCAGTCCGTCGGAGCCCAGGTCGTCCTTGCCGGAATGACACTCCCCCCCAACTACGGCCCCGACTACGTCAAAGGCTTCGAGCAAGTCTTCAAGGATGTGGCCAAGAAATACAAACTAAAACTAATCCCGTTCCTACTGTCGGACATGATCACGAAGGACCTCCGCTACTTCCAAGAAGACGGCATCCACCCAACGAAAGAAGGAGCCGAGATCGTAGCCACCACCGCCCTAAAAACCCTCCGCCCGCTGCTTCACTGAACCGCGACCGTCAGGGAGCGGATCTAACTCCCCAACATCTCCACAACCCTCTCCAACGCCCGAGCATCCGGAACACTCCCCTGCGCGAGCGCCGCATTCCCCCCACCCCTACCCCCAACCTCCCCCAACGCCCTCTTAACCCTCTCCCCCGCATTCACCCCCGAGTCCCCCGATGCCGCCAGCAGGATCGCGCACGTCTCCTCCGACACCGCCAAAAACACCGCCCTCTCCCCCACCACAAACGCCTGCGCCCGAGCCCGAACAGCATCATCAATAACGCCTCTCACCGTAACCCTCCTCACCCCATCCGCCCCCACCTCAGTAGCGAGATACAACTCCCGCCCCTCCCTCTTAGCCAACTCCGCAACGAGCCTCTGCCGCTCTTTATCCAGAACCTTGTTCGACTCCATCAGCGCCCCAATCCTCTCCGCCCCCTGCGAAGCTGGCACCAACAACGCCCGAGAAATCGCCCCTAACAACTGGTTGTCCCCTCGAGCCCTCTTCAGCGCCCTCCCCCCACAACAAAACTCAATCCGAATCGAACTCCGAATCTTCTCCGTCTTCCCCGTCAACACCAACCCAATCTCCGCCGAGCTCCGCACATGCGTCCCCCCGCAAGCGCTCCGATCGACCCCCTCAATCGAAACCACCCGCAGCGTCCCCTCACGAGCCGACTCCTTCCGCAATCCCACCGCGCCGTCCTCGAATGAAATCGCCGTCGGCCGAGCCTGCGCAATGATCTCCGCACACCGGACCTCTGCCTTCTCCAACTGCACTTCGCTCACCGCCACCGCGTCCACATCCACAGTGCAATTGTCCGTCCCCATATGGACACTCACCGTCTTCCACCCAAACAACTCCTCCAGCACCGCCGACAACAAATGCTGCCCCGTATGCTGCTGCATGAAGTCGAAGCGCCGTACCCAATCAATCTCCCCGGCGACCTCCGATCCTTTCAGCGGCCCCGCGAGCACATGCGCAATCCGATCGTCTTCATCCACGACCTCAGTCACCGCGACCCCGCCCAGCGTCCCCAAATCAAACAACTGCCCGCCCGACGTGGGATAAAACGCCGTCCGATCCAAATAAACCCTAGTTCCGCTTGCATCCGAATCCACCACCCGAGCATCAAACTCCTTCAGGTAGCAATCGTTGTAATAAAGCCGCTCAGTCATTTCCAAAGCATAATAGATTCTGATGTTGGGTCTCCGCGAACAAATCCAGACGGTCTTCCGGCGAGACCCCGCTGCACGCAGCGTAGTAGAAATCGTCCTCTGCTACCCCGGCTTCCACGCCGTAACGTTGCATCGAATTGCGCACCGCCTCTACACCGGCGGTTGGATCACACTAGCCCGCGTAGTCAGCCAATTCTCAAGATCCATCACAGGCATCGAAATCCACCCCGGAGCCACCATCGGCCGCCGCTTCTTCATCGACCACGGCATGGGAGTAGTCATCGGCGAAACCGCAGAAATCGGCGACGACGTCCTGCTCTACCAAGGCGTCACTCTGGGAGGCACAGGCAAAGACACCGGCAAGCGCCATCCCACCCTAGGCGACGGCGTAGTCGTCGGCACCGGCGCAAAAATCCTAGGCAACATCAAAATCGGCGACCACGTGAAGGTCGGCGCCGGCTCCGTAGTAGTCCACCCCGTCCCCGCCCACTCCACGGTCGTCGGCGTCCCCGGCCGCGTCGTGAAGGACCCCGAATCCCCCTGGGAACCCCTAGAACACGGCCAACTCCCCGACCCCCAAGGCCAAGCCGTAGAAGACCTGTCCCGCCGCGTAGCAGAATTGGAAGCGCTCCTCAAAGAACTCCGCCAACCCAATAATCATTAGTCCCCGCGTTGCTCCCGACCGTGTCGTATCATCACTCCAGAATGGAAACGTGTGAATGGCGCTTCGTAAACGGATACTCTCTCTTCTGATCGTTGTGTCGAGCGTTTGGTCGCAAGCCCGGGCTCAGCCCGTCGCCCGTGGTCTCTACAACTGGATACACACCACCGGCGATGCAGAGCGAGCCTTCCCTTTCTATCGTGACGTCCTGGGCATTCAACTTGACCGCTCGCCGTTCGCCGGACCCCCACCCGCGAACGCCCCGGCGCCCAGCATCCGCCCCCGCTCCCAAGCCAGCTCAGACCCGTTGATTTGGGATCTGACGGACACGCACGGTTCACGTTCCCGCACCGTGTTCATGCACGTTCCCAACACCCCCTTTGGCCTCGAGCTTTCCGAATTCATCGATATTCCAAGAACCGAACGCATTTCGAACCCGTGGGACCCGGGTACGTCGATGCTGATGTTTGAGGTGCGCGATCTCGACGCGACCGTAGCGCGACTGAAGGCCTTTGGATCGCCGATCGTAACGCTGGGAGGCCTGCCTCTCCCAACAACCGACGGCCCTTCGCTGCTCGTTCGCGACCCCGACGGATATCTAGTGAAGGTCACTCAGGCGTCCCGGCAAACGATCGCTGCTGCCGAAGCCTCCGGCGATGTCGTCCGCACCTCCATCGGCATCTCGGTTACAGACCTGCCTTCCGCCCTTGCGTTCTATCAGAAGCTTCTCGGATTCAATGTGTCCGAAACCGGCACTGCCTCGCCAGCCGAACTGCTTGTCCATGGCCTCACGAAGGGCGAACTCACCCAAACATCCCTTTCGATCCCGGGATCTGCTGTGCACGTACTTCTCCAGCAGTTTCGGCTTCCCTCAGACGCAACGTCGCCCCCCAATCCGTTTTTATGGAAGATCCAGGATGTCGGAGCACCGCAATTCCAATTGGAGGTCAGCGGCACACTAGACGCACTGATCGAACGCACCAAAGCCGCCGGCTATCGTTTCCTGAGCCGCAACGCGAAACCAATCCAGCGTCCGTTCGGACGTTTCGTCTTCGCCATCGACCCCGATGGTGTTCTCGTGGAATTCGTCGAGCCACAGGCGCAGCAATAACGCGGCTCACGCGATTGCGCTAAACGCAGACTCCCAACTCTTCCCTCTCCAACTCCTGCACCAGACCATTAGGATGAATGGAGAACTTGTGCGACAGCTATTTCTCTTGTCGCGCAAATCTCCCACCGCTCAACTCCTTGACTCTTCCGATTTCCTTTGCGCCCTTGGCGTCTTTGCGTGACACTTCCTAGCCTGACGCGTCCCCAAAGACTCGTTACAACAAGCCCACATCCCCAAACGCATACCTCAAACTATTCCCAGCCACCCTCTCCAACTCCGCCTCCGTAAACCCAAACACCTCCCGAGCAATCCGATACTCCCCTTCCAGCGAACACCCGAACAACACCGGATCATCCGTATTCAAAATAATCGGCACCCCCGCATCAAACAACCTCCGCACCGGATGCTCCTCAACACTCCGCACCGCCCCCGTCCGCACGTTGCTCGAAATGCAAACCTCCAGCGGAATGTCCCGATACACCAACTCCTCCATCAACCTCGGATCTTCCACCGCCCGAATCCCATGCCCAATCCGATCCGACCCAATCGCCACCGCATCCCAAACCGACTGGGCCGTCGTCGTCTCCCCCGCGTGGCACGTCAACTTCAACCCGCGATCCCGAGCCTCATCAAACAACTTCGTAAACAACCGCGCCGGCCCCAACTCTTCAAAGCCTCCGAGCCCAATCGCCACCACCCCCCGCGCCTGATTCGCCGCCGCAAACTTAAACACCGGTTCCGCCGCGAGCCCGCCCCACTGCCGGGTAGCATCGAGTATCCACCGCACCGGCACCGGACTCTTCTCTGCCTCTCTCACCAGTGCATTGAACACAGCCCCCAGATCCTGCTTCTTCCACAGGATCACGCCCGCCGAGAGAATGATCTCCGCGTAACAAATCCCCTGCGCCGCCAACTCCTGAAACAGCCGCCGAGCAATCAGCGCATAATCCGCCGGCGTCCGCAGCTTCCGATTCACCCACACATACGCCCGAATAAACCCATCGAAGTCCGTATACGCAAGCTCGCGAGCAATCTCTTCATCCGTCAACCCCGGCTCCAACTCCTTCAACGTAGCCGGACTGACCGACCCTTCCAAATGCAAATGCAACTCTGCTCGACGAATTGGGACGCTCATCTCTGCCATCATACAAGGATGGCGACCGGTTCCCCGAACGCAACTGACGCATCAATTCTTGAAGCCCTAGTAGCTGGCCGTCACGGCGACGCCTTCGCAGTCCTCGGGCCACACGCCGACACCGTCACCGCCTGGCTCCCCCATGCCGAATCAGCGTGGCTCGTGAGTCAAGGTGGCGAGACGCCTTCCGAAATAAAGATGGATAAGGTCCACGCTGTCGGCCTCTACCGAATCGCCCACACGCGTCGCGACTACCGCATCAAACTCCGCCTATTCTCGGGCGAGCTCCTGATCGTCGACGACCCGTTCCGCTTCCCGCCCCTGCTCACGCCCTTCGAACTCCATCTCCACGGCGAAGGCACCAATCACGAAAGCTACACGACCATGGGAGCGCACCTCACCACGTGCGACGGCGTCGAAGGCGTCCGCTTCGCGGTGTGGGCACCGAACGCCGCAGTCGTCAGCGTCATCGGCGACTTCAACGGTTGGGACCGCACCCGCCACCCCATGCGCCTCCGCGATGGCGGCATCTGGGAATTTTTCATGCCCGGCCTCGTCACCGGATCGACGTACAAATACTCCGTACTCTCCAAGCTCGGCGGCGTACAAGACAAGAGCGACCCCTACGGCTTCTACGCCGAACCTACTCCTAAAACAGCAAGCGTGGTCTGGCCCCTAAACGGTCACCACTGGCACGACGATGATTGGATGGCCAACCGCGGACGGCACAACCCTGTCCACGAAGCCATGTCCGTCTACGAAGTGCACCTCGGCAGTTGGCTGCATGGCGAAGGCGGCGTGCTCCTCAGCTACCGCGAACTCGCCGACAAACTCGTCGCGTACGCGACGCGGCTCAACTACACCCATCTCGAACTGATGCCCGTGATGGAGCATCCCTTCACCGGCTCCTGGGGCTATCAGGTCTCCGGCTACTACGCACCGACCTCGCGCTTCGGCAACCCCGATGACTTCCGCTATTTCGTCGACGCCTGCCATCAAGCCGGACTTGGCGTCATCCTCGATTGGGTCCCCGGCCACTTCCCGCGCGACGAATTCGCCCTCGGCCGCTTCGACGGCACGGCCCTCTACGAACACGCCGATCCCCGCAAGGGCGAGCACCGCGATTGGGGCACGCTCATTTTCAACTTCGGCCGCAACGAAGTCCGCGCGTTCCTGCTCTCCAACGCCCTCTACTGGCTGAAAGAATTCCACATCGACGGCCTGCGCGTCGACGCCGTAGCCTCCATGCTCTACCTCGACTACTCGCGCAACGAAGGCGAGTGGATCCCCAACATCTACGGCGGCCGCGAAAACCTCGAAGCCATCGACTTCCTGAAGCGCTTCAACGAACTCGCGCACCTGATCCCCGGAGCCATCACCATCGCCGAAGAATCCACCAGCTGGCCCGGCGTCACCCGCCCAACTTACTTGGACGGCCTCGGCTTCACTATGAAGTGGAACATGGGCTGGATGCACGACATGCTGGAGTACTTCTCCACCGATCCCCTGTACCGCAAGTATCACCAGAAGAACATCACCTTCAGCATGCTGTACGCCTTCACCGAAAACTTCATGCTCCCCGTCTCGCATGACGAAGTGGTGTACGGCAAACAATCCCTAACCTCGAAGATGCCCGGCGACGAGTGGCGCAAGTTCGCCAACACCCGAGCCTTCATGGCCTACATGTACGGCCACCCCGGCAAGAAGCTTCTCTTCATGGGAGCCGAAATCGGCCAGACCAGCGAATGGAATCACGACAAGGAACTCGACTGGTGGCTCCTCCAGTTCCCCGTCCACCACAAGTTGCAAACGATGGTGGGTGCCCTGAACAACCTCTACCGCACCGAGCCCGCTCTCTATCAGGTCGATGACGACCACCGCGGCTTCGAATGGATCGACTTCCGCGACGTAGAAAACAGCATCATCGTCTTCGCACGATACGCCAACGACCACAACGACTTCCTGGTCTTCTGCTGCAACTTCACCCCAGTAGAGCGCCCCACCTACCGCATCGGCCTCCCCAAGGCCGGCCCCTATCGCGAAATCTTCAACACCGACGCAGAAATGTTCGGCGGCACCAACCTGGGCAACGCCGGCCTGGTCATAGCCCAAAACGGCGAATTCCACGGCCGCCCCGCCAGCGCCACATTGATGCTGCCGCCCTTGGGCGTCGTCGTCCTAAAACTAGAGCGCTAGTTTCTAGAGCCGGACTTCCGTCTCTATGCTTGTAGCCTGCCTTAAGTGGGGCAGGCACCCTGCCTGCGGCGGCCTCCCAGGCCGCCTTTTTCAGCCCCGTGCGTTCTTAGCAGTAGTCGACGTGGAATTACAGCGGCTCGAACGGCGTCAGCTGCTCCAGCGGGAAGTTGCCGCCTCCCAATAACAACACCACGTGGCGATCTGAGGTGAATTGACGGCGCAAGCGGTCGGCTGCGGCCAAGGGACAGGCACCGGCGGGTTCTACTAGGATCTTCATGCGCTCCAGCAGGAAGCGCACCGAGTCGAGCGCCTCTTCATCCGAAACCACGGTCACTTCCTGAAGCAGCTGCTTCGCGGCACTAAAGGTAGTCTCGGAAGGCGACGCTGCGCCCAGGGCCCTCGCAACGGACGTCGTTCCGCTAAGCGTCACAATCTCACCGGCTGCCAGCGACTGCGCCATGCAATCCGCGCCTTCGGTCTCTACGCCCCAGATGTTCACCACGGGCTTCAGCGTCTTAATCGCGGTAGCGACACCGGCCATCATGCCACCGCCGCCGATACTCAGGATGACATCGGTCACGTGCGGGGTGTCCTCCAGAATTTCGAGCCCCATAGTTCCCTGCCCGGCCATCACATCAAGGTCGTCGAAAGGATGGATGAACTGCCAGCCCGCGCGCTCCAGGTCTTCCACTTCAGAGAACGCTTCCGACGCGCTGGCGGCAAACTCGACGTCTGCTTCGTAGCCTCGGGCGGCTTCGATGAAATTCGTCGGGGTGCCTTCCGGCATCAGGATAAGAGCCTTAAGATCGAGCGCACGAGCGGCGTAAGCCACAGCGAGTCCATGATTGCCGCCGCTGATCGCCACGATGCCCATGCGGCGGACTTCGGGCGACAGACCTAAAATCTTGTTGAAGACACCCCGGATCTTGAACGATCCGGTCTTCTGGAACATTTCCAGCTTGCAGTAGACGTTGGTTTTCAGCGCCTCGCTGAGCGTCGCGCTGATGACTTGCGGGGTCCGGCGCACGCACGGGGTGACCCGCTGCCGGGCCAATTGGATGTCTGCCAGAGTTATGGATGCCGTCACGAAAGGTTCTCTTCAGTGTATCGCCAGTCCTGGTCCTATACGTTATGATGCGGGCATGAAGAATGACTTCGCGTCGGCGGAATACGCAGGCAACGACTTTTTCGTGGCGACCACGCCCAGCGGGCACGCGCAGGTGATTGAGCTGGATGGGGAGCGGTCGGCTGCGTCGAGTCCCATGGAACTGGTGCAGGTGGCTCTGGCGACGTGCTCAGGGGCGGACGTGATTTCGGTATTAAGAAAGAAGCGGCAGCAGGTTACGTCGTATCGCGTAGAGGTGCGGGCGACGCGTCGCGAGGAACATCCGCGGAGTTACGCAACCATGCAGGTGAAGCACATCGTGCGGGGCCATGGAATTTCGGAGAGAGCTGTCGAGCATGCGGTGCAGTTGTCGACGGATAAGTATTGCGGGGTGGTCGCGTCGTTGCGGCCGACGGTGGAGATTACCGCGGTGTGGGAGATTCACGAGGAGCCGTTGCCAAAACAAAACGGCGACCCGGAGTAACCGGATCGCCGCCGATACTGCTTACGTCTGTTTACTTCATGGTCGCGAGGTCGGCCAGCACTTCCTTGCTGTGCGGAGTCGGATTCACGTTGGCGTAGACTTTACGAATCGTTCCGCTCGGATCGATCAGGAAGGTGTTGCGCGCGGCGATGTGGTCCTGCTTGAAGCGATCCTTCGCAGCACCTTCCAGCTTGGTGAGCGAACCGTACTGATCAATCATGGTGCCAGTGGGATCGGCCAAGGTCTTGAAGGTGAGGTTTTCCTTCGTGCAGAATTCCTTGTGCGAATCGACGCTATCGGCGCTGACGCCCACGATGGCGGCGTTCAGAGCGGTGTACTTGGGCTGATCTTCCTGGAAATTGTGCGCTTCGATAGTGCAACCCTGGGTAAAGTCTTTCGGGTAGAAGTACAGCACGACCCACTTACCGTTGAAGTCTTTCAGGCTGACCTGCTTGCCTTCCTGCGACGGCAGGGTGAACGCCGGGGCCTTGCTGCCAGCAGCCGGGATGGTAGCCGCGAAGGCGAGCGTGGCAGCGAGCAGCGTGAGGCCGAGCATGGCCAGCATTTTTTGGTTCCGCTTCATGTAGATTGAATCTCCTTTTGGTCGTGATGCTCCCCCGGAAGCGGGGTTGCCTTCACGTTATCACAGTCCTTATACTCATTGGCTGCTGGAGCACCCATGAAAACTATATCGTTAGGCGCGTTGATGTTGGCTGGCGCTGCGTACGCGCAGGTCACACCGGAGATCGCGAAACAACTCGTGAATATCGGACGTGGAGTGTGCGTGCCGCAGACCGCCCAGGTGTATCGGCCGCTGCAGCCCAACCCGCCGTACTCGGGGATCACAATTGCTCGCGACCAGAAATTCGGGCCGAACGGGCAGGATGTGGCGGATGTGTTTTCCGCGGAGAAGGGCGGCGGCAATCGGACGGTCCTGATCTATGTTCCGGGGGGCGCGGGGAACAAGTTGCAGGGCGGACCCAATGGCGATGTGTTTTACGACAACGTCATGGTGTGGGCAACGAAGAATGACATGGTCGGAGTGCTGATGCAGAGGCACGCGGGGGCGAACTGGGATGATCCTGGCCGCGATGTCGGACTGTTGGTCAAGTGGGTCGGCGAGAACATCAAGAAGTTCAAGGGCAATCCGAATCGCGTGTTCATTTGGTCGCAGTCGGCCGGGAATCAGCCGGTGGCGATTTACATGGCGCACCCGGAATTGTGGGGCGGCAAAGAGGTCGGCGTGAAGGGCGTGGTCTTCATGTCGTCGCCGGGGTTCAGCATTCTGCCAGCGGTTCCGCCCGCAGCTGCTGGGTTCGGGACTTGTAACAATCCCGACGGAACTCCGCCGGCACCGGTCGCGGCCAAGGGTGTCGGTGCTCCGAAGGGCGATGGAAAAGGCAAGGGCGCACCCGCGCAGCCGGATGAGGCGACGTTGCTCGCGCGGTCGAACCTGGCGGGCTTGCAGAAGTCAAAGGCGCAATTCTTTGTTTCGGCGGCGGAACTGGATCCTCCGGGCGTGATCGTGTTCGCGGAAACCTTGCGCGATCAATTGTGTGCAGCGAAGCACTGCCCGCAATACGCGCTCATTAAGGATCACAGTCACATTTCGGAAGTGATGTCGCCGAACACGGCGGATGTGAGCGTGACGGGTCCGATCCTCAAGTGGATCAAGGGCGTGAAGTAGTCCCTTTCCAGGAGCTTCGTTTGACCTCAGCCCTTTCTTTGTGGTAGCTTAGACGGTTTGAGAGTCGCTGCCACGAAGCTCAAAGAAATTCGCCGGTTCCCTAACAAAACTGATGGACCCAAAGCTGCTACAAGCCCTGACTGAGATCCTGCTCAAGGCTATTCCAACCATAATTATTCTTGTCATACTGCATAACTTTCTGAAGGTGGTGTTGTTCGCCCCCACGGAGAAGATGCTGAAGGAGCGCCACGCCTTGACGGGCGGAGCACGCTCGGCGGCCGAGAAGGCGCTGGCGAATGCGGAGCGCAAGACGCAAGAGTACGAAGCCCAGTTCCGCGACGCGAAGGCGATCGTATACAAGGAACAGGAAGAAACTCGCCGCACTTGGCTGACCGATCAGGTTGACCAGATGACGCGCGCGAAGGCTGACGCCGATGCCAGCGTGGCCAAGGCGAAGACGGAAATCATCGCCGACGTGGCTACGGCCCGGGCGGAACTGCAACAGAGCAGTCAGACCCTGGCAGATCAAATCGCCACCTCGCTGCTGGCCGGGAGGAAGGCATGAAGCGCCTCTTACTCGTGGCTATGTTGGCGCTGGGCACCACGGTTGTCTACGCTCAGGAAAAGGAAGCCAAGGGCGAACACACCGAAGAGGCCAAGGGCGAACTGGAAGTTCCGGACTCGCTGAAGTGGGCCAATTTCGCGATCTTATTCGTCGGCTTGGGATTCATGCTGGCGAAGGTGCTGCCCAAAAATTTCGCGGAGCGCACCGCCGCCATTCAAAAAGAGATTACCGAGGCGCAGGCTGTGAAGCGGGACGCGGAAGCGCGGGCTGCGAAGGTCGAAGCACAGGTGAAATCTTTGGGTGCCGACATCGAGAAGTTCCGCTCGGAATCGGCCAAGGAAATGGCGCATGAAGGCGAGCGGATCCGTATGGAGACCGCAGCGCAGATTCAGCGCATTGGCGACCATGCGGCATTGGAAATCGAAAGCGCGGGAAAGATCGCGCGGCGGGAACTGCGGCAATACTCGGTGGCGTTGGCTCTGAAAATGGCCGAAGAGCGCGTACGAGCCAAGCTGGACGGTACGACTGAGGCCGCACTGATCGATGGATTCGTGTCTCAAATGGGTCAACAGGGGTCGAAAAACTAATGCTTTCCGTTGTTGCGACCCGCTATGGCCGGGCTCTTGCGGATGTAGTGGTCACGGCTAATATCGACGGTGCCGTTGTGCTTTCGGCATTGCGCCAAGTGGAAGATGTGATTGAGGGTTCGGCGGAACTTCGCGCGGCGCTTTTGTCGCCTGCGGTTTCCCCGGTGCGGAAACGCGCTGTGGTGCAGCGTATCCTGCAACCCTTGGGGCTGCCGGACAAGGTAACTAATTTTGTGAACGTGCTGATCGATCATCGGCGCGTGAAGGATCTCAAGCACATCGTCGATGCTTTCGAGCAATTGCTGGATGAGCGCTTGGGTTACATCGGCGCGGTGGTACGAAGCGCGAAGGAATTAACGGGCGCGCAGCAAGCGTCCATCGAAACGCAGGTTTCGCGGGTGTCCGGCAAGAAGGCAAAGGTCAAGTTTATTACCGACTCGTCGATGATTGGCGGGGTTGTAGCGCGCGTGGGGTCTACCGTTTACGATGGCAGCGTGCGTGGGCAGTTGGAACGTTTACGGACGAAGCTGGCGTAAGCCGCCACTTCCAGAAACACAAAGGAACTTATGGCTCAAATTCGGGCAGATGAAATTTCGCGCCTGCTGCGCGAGGAAATCGACAATTACGATCAAGCGGTGAACGTAGCCGAAACCGGCTCCGTGATCTCCGTCGGCGACGGTATCGCGCGCGTGTACGGCCTGGAAAACGTCATGGCCGGCGAACTCATCGAGTTCAAAGGCGGCCTCGCGGGCATCGCGCTGAACCTGGAAGAAGACCAGGTGGGTGCGGTTATCCTGGGCGACGCCAGCAGCATTAAAGAGGGCGACGAAGTGAAGCGCACGGGCCGCATTATGTCGGTTCCGGTGGGCGAAGCGATGATCGGCCGAGTGGTTGACGCTCTGGGTAAGCCGATCGACGGCAAGGGCCCGATCGTCACCAGCCAGTTCAACCCGGTGGAGCGCATTGCTCCCGGTGTTATTGACCGTAAGGGCGTGAAGGAACCGTTGCAGACCGGCCTGAAGGCCGTCGACGCGATGATCCCGATTGGCCGCGGACAGCGCGAATTGATCATTGGCGACCGCCAGACCGGTAAGACCACGGTGGCGATCGATACGATCATCAATCAAAAGGGCGGCGACGTCACTTGTATTTACGTCGCGATCGGGCAGAAGCGCTCTACGGTTGCGCAGGTAGTGAAGACGCTGGAAGAGAACGGCGCGATGGATTACACCATCGTTGTGGCCGCCACCGCGTCTGATCCTGCTCCGATGCAGTATCTGGCTCCGTACTCCGGCACTGCGATCGGTGAATACTTCCGCGACAGCAAGCGCCACGCGCTGGTTGTGTACGACGATCTTTCGAAGCACGCCGCAGCGTATCGCGAAATCTCGCTGTTGCTCCGCCGTCCTCCAGGGCGCGAAGCGTATCCTGGCGACGTATTCTATTTGCACAGCCGCCTTCTGGAACGTGCGGCGAAGTTATCGGATGAGCTCGGCGGCGGTTCGCTGACTGCTCTGCCCTTCATCGAAACGCAGGCAGGCGACGTTTCCGCGTACATTCCAACCAACGTGATTTCGATAACCGACGGCCAGATATATTTGGAGTCTGATCTCTTCAACAGCAACGTTCGCCCGGCCATCAACGTCGGTATCTCCGTGAGCCGCGTCGGTGGTTCGGCGCAGATCAAGGCGATGCGCCAGGTCGCTGGATCACTCCGTTTGGATCTCGCACAGTATCGCGCTCTCGCGGCGTTCGCGGCGCTCGGTTCGGATCTCGACAAGGCGTCGGCGCAGCAGTTGACTCGCGGCGCGCGCATGGTCGAAATTCTGAAGCAGGGTCAGTTCAGCCCGCTGCCGGTTGAGAAGCAGATTCTCATCATCTACGCAGCTTCGATCGGTACGCTGGACGATCTGCCGGTGGAACAGTGCCGTCCCTTTGAAGAAGGTCTGTACAAGTTCGTAGAGAACGCACATCCGGGCATCCTGAATGACATCCGCGAGAAGAAGAATCTGGACGACGCACTCAAGGGCCAGATGAACGCGGCGTTGAAGGAATTCAAGGACAAGTTCCTCGCAAAGAAGTAACGCGGAAATCCAATGCCGAGCTTAATCGACATACGACGCCGCGTACGCAGCGTCAAGAATACGCAACAGATCACCAAGGCCATGAAACTGGTCTCGGCTGCGAAGTTGCGCAGAGCCCAGGATCGGGCGATTGCTGCCCGTCCTTACGCGACGATGCTGAAGCAGATTCTGGCCAACGTGGCCGAAGCGGCTGCGCAAAACGCGGACTCGAGCGGCAATCCGTTGCTGGCTGTGCGAGCGGAAAAGCGCATCCTGATCGTGGTGATCACCGCGGATAGCGGTTTGGCGGGTGGTTTCAACGCCAACCTGATCAAGATGGCGCATCAGTTCGCGATCGCCCACAAAGACGTCGAACTGACCTTCGAGCTAATCGGCAAGAAGGGCATCAACTATTTCAAGAAGCGCTACACGACCATCGCCGGCACGCACACCGACAAGTTCCGGAACGTCAAGTTCGAGGACGCAGAAGCAATCGCGAATTCGATCAGCGGCCGGTTTGAACGCGGCGAAATCGACGCCGTCTACATGTTTAACAATGAATTCAAGAGTGCGATGGCGCCGAATCTGGTGCAGCAACGCATTCTTCCCATTGAACTGCCGAAAGCGGCGGGTTCGGTGGATTATCTTTACGAACAGAAGCCGGAAGAACTGCTGGGAAGCCTGCTGCCGCGTTACGTAAAGCTGCTGGTGTACCGGGCCTTTCTGGAGAGTGTGGCTGCCGAACATGCGGCTCGTATGACGGCCATGACAGCGGCAACATCGAACGCGTCCGACGTGATCGACCGGTTGACCTTGGAAATGAATCGCGTGCGGCAGGCCAGCATCACGCGCGAGATTATCGAAATTGTAAGCGGCGCAGCCGCGTTAGGTTAAAGCCGCGCTGCGGCGTTGGGTTAATTAAAGGATTCTCATGATTGAAGGAAAAGTCATTCAGGTAGCGGGACCGGCGGTTGACGTCGAGTTCCCCGAAGGCCAGATCCCCGTCATCCGCACGGCGATCCGTATCACCAGCGAGGGCTTCAACGTCCCCGACCCGATCGACATCATCTGCGAAGTTGCCCAACACATTGGTGAAGGCCGCGTTCGCACGATCGCGCTCCAGCCGACAGATGGTCTGGTGCGCGGTATGAAGGCGATCGATCAGGGACATCCCGTCATGGTCCCCGTCGGCCGGGAAACGCTGGGTCGCGTGTTGAACGTGATCGGCGAGCCGGTGGACAAGATGGGCCCGGTGCAGACCGACAAGCGCATGCCGATTCATCGTCAAGCGCCGGCGTTCGACGAACAGTCGACCGAACTGCAGATGTTCGAAACGGGCATCAAGGTCATCGATCTTCTGGAACCGTACTTGCGCGGCGGCAAAATTGGTCTGTTCGGTGGCGCGGGCGTCGGCAAGACGGTCATCATTCAGGAGCTGATCTCCAACCTCGCGACCAAGCACGGCGGCGTCTCGGTGTTCGCCGGCGTCGGCGAACGTACTCGCGAAGGTAACGATCTTTGGACGGAATTCCAGGAAGCGGGCGTAATTGACCCGAAGGATTACACCAAGTCCAAGTGCGCCCTAATCTACGGGCAGATGACGGAGCCCCCAGGCGCCCGTCTGCGCGTCGCATTGTCCGCGTTGACCGTTGCGGAATACTTCCGCGACGTCGATCACCAGGACGTGCTGCTGTTCGTCGATAACGTGTTCCGCTTTACCCAGGCCGGTTCGGAAGTATCCGCCCTGCTGGGCCGCATGCCTTCGGCCGTAGGTTATCAGCCGAACCTGGCATCGGAAATGGGCGACTTGCAGGAACGCATTACGTCGACCAAAGACGGTTCGATCACCTCCGTGCAAGCCATCTACGTGCCCGCCGACGACTATACCGATCCGGCACCGGCAACGGCGTTCGCTCACTTGGACGCGACGACGAACCTTTCGCGCTCGATTTCGGAAATGGGTATCTATCCCGCCGTCGATCCCTTGGCTTCGACCTCGCGCATTCTCGATCCGCGCATTATCGGCGAAGAGCACTACAACACCGCGCAGGCCGTGAAGCTGATTCTGCAGCGCTATAAGGATCTGCAGGACATCATCGCGATCCTGGGTGTCGACGAACTTTCGGACGAAGATAAGGCGACCGTCGCCCGCGCCCGTAAGATTCAGAAGTTCCTCTCGCAACCGTTCAACGTAGCCGAAGCGTTCACTGGCCGTAAGGGCAAGTACGTCAAGGTTGCGGACACCGTGCGCAGCTTCAAGGAAGTCGTGGAAGGCAAGCACGATGCAATTCCGGAGCAGGCGTTCTACATGCAGGGTTCGATCGATGACGTGCTCGAAGCCTGGGAAGAAATGAAGAAGAAGGGTCAGTAGGCTTCTTTAGGAACAAACCATGCCCTTCCAGATCGACATCACAACGCCCGAGAAGCTGGTCGTCAGCAAGCAGGCCGACTTCGCCGAAATTCCTGGCAAGGATGGCTATATGGGTATCCTGCCGGGACATGCGGCTCTGTTGAGCGAGCTGGGCTCGGGCGAGTTGAAGGTTACCTCCGGCGGCAAGACCGAAAGTTTTACGGTCACCGGCGGGTACGTGGAAGTGCGCGACAACCAGGTGCGGGTGCTGGCGGATAGCGTTAGCTCTTAGTTCCCTTCCCTGCAGATTTACATCGGGCCTCCGGCGAGCGATCGCTTGGAGGCCCGAGTTTTTTTGGGGCCTCGCCAACTGATGCAGTGTGCATCACCATGATATGCTCTGAGCATGAGGACTACTATCTCGGTTCCAGATCCGCTCCTCGAATCCGCGAAACACCATGCGGAGGCTCGGGGAGTTACGGTCAGCATCGTTGTGGAGGATGCTTTGCGAAGCTATCTCGCTCAGAGCGGTCGGCGGTCCGCTGGACCGTTTCGGTTGCCCACGGTGAAAGGCAAGCTGGTTCATCCGGACCTTGATCTGGATCGCACGTCAGCTCTGGCGCTGACCGATGACGAAGCTGCCTACAGGCGTAGATAAAATCCATGCAGATGCCTGACGTGAACGTGCTGGTGTATGCGCATCGTGAGGAAACGCCGCAGCATAAGAAGTATGCGGCTTGGGTTTCTCAACTGGCAACAGGTCCCGAGCCATTCGCGCTATCGGAGCCGGTGATGCAGGGGTTTGTGCGGATCGTGACCAACGCAAAGATCTTTTCTCCCGCATCGACTCCTAAGCAGGCGTTTCAGTTTCTCAGCGCTTTGATGGATAGGCCGACGTGTAGCGTGCTCCGGCCGGGCCCGCAGCACTGGGGCATTTTCAAGCAGCTTTGCGAGGCAAGTGATCTGCGCACCAAGCTGGTGGCAGACGCGGCTCATGCAGCGCTTGCAATCGAAACAGGATGCGAATGGGTAACGGCGGATACGGATTTCGCGCGCTTCGCACCCACTCTCCGCTGGCGCCATCTATAGTTGTGCAATGCTGAATCCATGCGGATTTTGGCGTTCCTTCTGATTTGTGGCGTCGCGCTGGCGCAGAGACCGGGGCCGAAGTTATCGGGGGAATGGACGCGGATCTCCGACCATGTGCAGGAGATGTGGGGGTTCCCGGCGATCGTGTTTGTGACCGGCGAAACCGGAGTGCTCGCCATCGACACCGGCCTCGGGCCGAGCAATGGGAAGGTCGTGGCGGATGCGGCTCGAAGGCTCGCACCAGGGAAAAAGTTATTCCTCACCACCACGCATTTTCATCCGGAGCATGCGGCGGGAGATGGCGGGTTTCCGACGGACACCGTGATTCTGCGCGCGGCGGCGCAGCAGAGAGAACTCGAGACAGGCGGTGCGGCGATCCTCGCCCAATTCAAGCGGAGTGCGGAGTTTGGTCCCTATCTCGAAGGCGTCGATAAAGTGCGGAGCGCGGACATCACCTTCGATGAATCGCTGCGGCTCGATTTGGGGGGCGTGTCGGTGCGGTTGCTCTACTACGGGCCAGCACACACTGAGGGCGACGAAATGATCTTCGTCGAGCAGGATCGCGTCCTGATCACGGGCGACGTCGTACAGAACAAAGTGGTCCCGGCGGTCGCGGCAGGTGGTGGAAGCTTTGAGAGTTGGCTTCGCGTGCTGGACCGTCTGGAACTGCTGCAGCCAACCATCGTCGTGCCCACGCATTCGCGCGTCGGCGACGGGGCGTTGATTGCGCAGGAGAAGGCGTTCATCGTGGATATGCGTACGCGGGTGCTCGAATTCAAGCGGCAGAGCGTCGCGGTGGCGGATGCGAGTGCTCGGATGACGGAGTATTTTCGGACGACTTACCCGGCTTGGGTGGCGAATACGGATTGGACGAATGTCGCGGGCGTGAATGGGATGGTCCAGAGGATTTATAGCGAGGACAAGTAGGCCCCCGCGCTGCCGCACGGGGCTGTATACTGCCTTAAGATGCGATATCTACTTGCTGCTGCTCTCATTTCTCGGTGTGCCTTCGCGCAGAATCCGGTGCCGACGCCCAAGGTGTCGGGTCCGATTCCGGTGACTGCGACCTCGCATGTATTTGGGGGGATGAAGGACACACTGGCACCGGTCGATCTGGCGAAGGCCGGGTACGTCGAAGAGGAGTTCCTCATTTCCGGCTCGGCGAATGTTTACGACTGGAATGCGGATGGGTCGCTAACCGTCAAGGGCGCGAACAATCCCTACACGACGCGCATCATTGTGCGGCGGCCTTTGGACGCGGCGAAGTTCAGCGGAACCGTCGTTGTCGAGATTCCAAATATCGCGCGGCGGTTCGACTGGCCGATGATTTGGGGCTTCTCCCAGGAATACTGGATGGAGCATGGCGACGCTTGGGTGGAGATAGGGATGCCCGCGTCCGTGGCGTCGATGAAAAAGTTTGATCCGGCTCGCTATGGAACACTCGGCTTCGACAACGCGAGCAAGGCGTGCCCGGGCGAGAGCGAAGACGGAATGCGCTACGACATGTTTAGCCAGGTGGCGGCGGCGATCAAGAGCAAGGCGGCAGGGATGCCGTTTGCCGGCCAGAATGTGCAGCGCGCGTTCCTTACGACCCAAGACACGGGCATGGTGACGTACATCAATGCGATCCATAGCCAGGCTCGGCTGGATGGCGGGAAGCCGACGTACGACGGCTATTTGATCAAAGTGTTGAACGCTCCGGGGGCGATCAATTCCTGCGGGCGACCATTGGCGGCGAATGATCCGCGAAGGATGTTGAAGGCGATCGACGTGCCGACGATTACGGTGTTGGCGCAGGGCGAAGTGGAAGGCATGGCATGGTCGCGATTGCCGGATAGCGATGCTGCAGTGGGCAAGCATCGACGGTATGAGATCGCGATGGCGGCGCATATCGATAAGTGGGCCTATAGAGGACTGGCGTCGTTCGCGGATCAGAATAAAGTTGGCAACGCACAGGGCACTCCGGATTGGCCGTTCACGGCTCGCTGCGAGCCTGAGATTGTGCTGCAAGACGAGAAACTGCTGAGCTACGGATTCAACGTAGCATTCGCGCATCTTGACAAGTGGGTGCGCGACGGCGTGGCTCCGCCGAAGGTCGACCGCTTGCAATTGGACGCCGCAGGCAAGATGATCGTCAATGAATACGGCATCGGCAATGGCGGCATCCGCAGTCCGTATTCCGATGTGCCGGTGGCGAAATATACAACGGCGTCGGGTGGACCGGGGAATTGCCGTGAGTTCGGCAGCACTTCGCCCTTGCCTTGGTCCCAGTTGGAAAAGCTGTACGGGACACATGCCAAGTATGTGGAGAAGGTCAACACATCGGTTGATCGCATGGTGAAGGAACACTGGATTACGGAGAACGACGCGAAGCGGATGCGAGTGGAATTAACCAAGTAACGCTCAATGGCATGGACTCGCTATAATTGTCGATTCCATGCCCATCGACTGGTTCCCTCTGCGGCTCAGCCTGCAAGTAGCATTCCTCTCCACTGCGGTGGCGTTGCTGTGCGGATTGTGGCTCGCGTACGTGCTGGCGAACCGCGAATTCAAGGGCAAAGAATTTCTCGACGCGGCGATCACGCTGCCCTTGGTGTTGCCGCCTACGGTCCTCGGATATTATCTCCTGGTATTGATCGGACGCAGCAGTTTCGTGGGGCGCGCGTGGGAGGCGGTGTTCGGTTCGCCGCTAGTGTTCACGTGGAAAGCAGCGGTCATTGCGGCGTTGCTGCATTCCCTGCCCTTGCTGGTAAAGTCGGCGCGGGCGGCTCTGGAGAGCGTGGATCATAGCTACGAACGGGCGGCTCGAAATCTGGGCGCATCGGAGTGGAGACTCTTTTGGCGAGTCACATTGCCTCTCGCGCAGCGATCCATACTCGCGGCAACGGCGCTCGCATTCGCGCGATCGTTGGGAGATTTCGGCGTCACGCTGATGGTCGCTGGAGCGATACCAGGTAGCACACAGACGATTTCTGTCGCCATCTTTAACGCGGTAGAGAGCGGAAACATGGCGCTTGCGGGGACTCTGGCGATTGTAATCTCCGTCGTCGCAATGGCGATACTCACGTTGGCCAAGCGACTGGAGACTCGCTAGGATGATTCGCGTAAAGCTTCGCAAAGCGTTCCCGGCACGCCCGGATTCGGCGGCGTTTTCGCTCGATCTGGAGTTCGAGGCCGCTGCCGGCGTTACCGTGTTGTTCGGACCGAGCGGTTCTGGGAAAACGCTCACGCTCGATTTGATCGCCGGCTTTGTCAAAGCGGACGAAGGGCGCATCCTGCTGGATGACCAGATTCTCTTCGATGCGCCGAGCGGCGTAAATTTGATTCCGCAAAAGCGCGACTGCGGTTATGTCTTCCAGAACTACGCGTTGTTCCCGCACATGACCCTGCGCGAGAACCTGGCGTTCGGCGCAGAACGCCGACCTCGACTGGAGCGCCATCGACTCGTGAATGAGATGCTTGAGAAGTTCCGCCTCACCGATGCGGCGGGTCGGCGTCCACATCAGGTCTCGGGCGGGCAACGCCAGCGCTGTTCGATTGCTCGAGCGTTGATCGGCGGGCCGAAACTGTTATTGCTCGACGAACCTGCGCAAGGCCTCGATGCATTGTTGCGTGCGGAGCTGTATGAAACGCTGCGGCAAGTGCGCAAGGAATTCTCGACGCCCATACTGCTGGTAACGCACGATCTGGATGAGTGCTTCGAGCTTGGCGATGAGATGCTGATTCTGCGCGAGGGCCAAATCGTACAGCGTGGGACGCCCAGCAGTGTTCTCGATCAGCCGGTGAATCTGGAAGTCGCACGGCAGTTGGGGCGGTTTAACTTATTGCCGGCGGAATTGAAATCGCTGGATCCGGGTCGTGACGTCAGTAAGATTCTGGTGGGGCAATTCGAGTTGGAAGGGCCGTATTTCCCAGGGCACTTCAAGGGCGACCGCGTCACGCTGTGTGTTCGACCCGAGCAACTGACGGCGGCACCTCGGGAATCCAAACTGGGACCCAACCAGATCTACGCGCATTTGGAACGCGTGGTGGAAACATCCCAGTGGATGCGATTGGAATTCGCCGGAGAGATCCTGGTGAACATGCCTCGGCCTGCGTATGAGCAGGTCCGCGAGACGAAGGACTGGTCGATCCAATTTCCGCGCGAGGAACTGCGCGTGGTCTCGCAATCAGTCGCGTCGCATCATCGCGAAGCCGCAGTTGACTCCGAGCCGTAAGCGGCTAAAACCGCAAGTCAGCCTCCGCAGGCCGATAACAGGCGGACCTTGAGATCCTCTTCCACCGCAGGCGAAAGCTTTGCGCCCTGGTGCGTGAGATAGAACACGTCGGTCGCCTTGTGGGCAAGGGTCGCGATCATCACGACTTCGATATTGCAACCAACCGCGGAAATCGCATCCCCCAGGTCATGCAGCAAGCCGGGGCGATCTTCGGCCACAATTTCGACAAGTGTCGCTGTGTCGGTGACGTCTCCGCGAAACAGGACCCGGGGCGGGACCTTTGTACGCGATGGCATGAGGGGTTTAGCGCGACCCTTCAGCAACATTCGCACGTCCTGCTTACCCTCCACCACATTGCGTACAACACCGCGCAGGCGGTCAACCTCGGAGGGATTGAGTTCCAAGGTTCGATGGGGGTCAGTGAAGGTGAAGGTGTCCAGGACCACACCGGCGGCATTGGAAAACGCTTCAGCCTTGACGATGTCCAAACCGAAGCTGGAGATGGCACCGGCTACGGAAGTGAACAACGCGGGTCGGTCTTTGGTCAGCAGCGTCAGGCGATGAACACCTCTGAGCTGTTCCACCTCCAGAGCCACGGGACGAGAGGACAACTGGCGAGCCAGCGCAAAGTGGCCGTCCACCTCTTGCGCCGTGTGGGTGCGGAGGTATCGCACCGGCAAGCCTTCCAGAAAGGCGGCCCGCTCGGGGGACACGCCGGCGGCGCTATGGATTTTTTCGGTGGCGAGTTCGCGAGTGAATTCGGCGTGCGTGACCACGTAAGTCTGCCACAGCTGTTCGAGCCGCCATGGACTCAGTGCCTGGGGGTTCACCGCACTGATGTCGGCGTAGGTCAACATGGCGAGCATTTTGAGGCGCTCCACGGTGCCCACTTTATCGGCCAGGGCACGCGCCGTGACCGGGTCGGAGAGGTCACGAGAACCCATCACTCGCGAGAGTGACAGATGATCCAACACCAGGAACTGGATCGTATCGATATCTTCCTGCGGAGCGCCCAGGCGCTTCATCACAGTCTCAGCGATTTCAAAACCAACCTGGGAATGGTCGCGGCCAGTGCCCTTCCCGATATCATGCAGGATGAGCGCGAAGCGGACCATCGCAGGATCTTCGATGCTGCTGAACAAAGACTCGAAGCGACCGTCTTGGATTGATTCGAGGTTCTCGATGGCGACCAGCGTGTGCTCATCCACCGTATAGCGATGGTAGAAATCCCGCGGAGCGAGGCATTCGATATTTCGCCATTCGGGCACGGCTGCGGTCAGCGTGTCGGATTCATGCATGGCGCGCAATCCGGCGGAGGGTTTCGGCAGGCTGAGCAAACGCTTCCATTCGTTCCAATTGGTCTCAGGAACGAAGCCCTGCAGCCGGTTGATGGTATCTGCAGCGAGCTTGATGCCGTGTCGGGCGCAGAACTCGAAGAGCTGGAGTCCCGCAGGGGGCTTGTGACCGCGCAGCAGGACGCGATCGCGAGAAACCGTAAAATCGGTGGTGGACAAGCGCGAGCGCCATTCGTGGAAGCGGCGCAGCAGTTCTCCGGAGCGCTCCTCGGAGGCTTCCATGCTGTGGCGTACGGCTCGGTCGACCACACGCGCGTGGCGGAAGTAGTCGCGCATCAACCCGGCGGGGTTGTCGCTGAGGGAATCCTGCATCTCAAACGTGAGTGCGTTCTGGTCCCGACCAGCAGCCTCATGCAAACGCCAGCGAATGCCCGACAGGAACAGGAGGGCCGGATTCAAGTCGGGCAGATTCCCATGTGGGTCCAGAATCTGAAGCCAACGGGCGGTTTGCAGATCGCGCAGGCCACCAGGGGTTTCTTTGATGTTGGGCTCCAACTGATAGATCGTATTTTGCGCCTTCGTGCGACGGTCTTCGGCCAATTCCACCAGGCGCTTGGCAACGGCGGCTCCACGCCGGGCGCGAAAGTGGTCAAACTTTTGCGCCATCTGCTGGTATAGTGCCTGGTCACCGCTCAGGAAGCGGTGGTCGAGCAGGCTGATGGTGAACTCGGCGTTATCCGGATGCTCGACAACGCAATCGGCGAGAGGGTGTACAGAATGACTGGGGCGCATGGAAGCGTCCCACAGGCTTTGAAAGAATTTCGAGAGGACTTCGCGCGGCGGGATGCTCTTATCCGTATCGACGAGAACCAACAGGTCCACGTCGGAATGCGGAAACAATTCCTTCCGTCCGTAACCACCTACTGCCACCAGCGCAAGCCCGGGTCCACAGCGCGGCGCGACACACTCAGCGAACGCGGCTAAAACGGAGCGGTCCACTTCGGCCGTGCGAACAGCCATGTGCTGTTGCACGGCCACAGGGTCCAGTGGCGGATGAACCGCCAGTTCGCTCACAATGCGGCGTCTCCCCGATCGTCGTTCCGGATGCGGATCGCATCGGCCACATCGAAGACGAAGATCTTGCCATCGCCGATTTTGCCAGTGCGCGCCGCCGCGGTGAGAGTCTTGATGACCTCTTCCATGCGGGAGTCGGCGACCACCATCTCAATCTTGACCTTGGGTAACAGGTCAACCTTGTATTCCATGCCACGGTAAGTTTCCGTGTGTCCCTTTTGCCGGCCATGGCCACGAACTTCGGTGATGGTCATGCCGTCGACGCCGATGCCCTTCATGGCTTCTTTGGCGTCGTCGAGCTTATGCGGCTGAATGATTGCTTCGATTCGCTTCATGGTTCGTGTTTTCTCCTAAGAAAAAGTCGTCCGCTGTGGCCTACCCTTCTAAGTGGTAGCCCTCTTCGCCGTGCATGCTTAAATCCAGACCTTCGGTCTCTTCCGCATCCGTGGTGCGGAGGCCGAAGATAGAGTCTACGATCTTCAGAATAATCAATGTACCAACAATTCCGAGGCCCCAGGCGATCGCGCTGGCGATGATCTGGTTGACCACCTGACCGCCGTTGCCATCGACCAAGCCCATCGGCATTCCGCCTCGGAGGTCGTTGACTTCCTTGGTGGCGAACACGCCCGTCAGGATCGCGCCCACTGTTCCGCCCATGCCGTGTACGCCGAACGCGTCCAGGGCGTCGTCATAGCCGAACATCGCCTTCACTTTGGCGACCATCAGGAAGCAAACCACTCCCACAATCGCTCCGATGATCAGAGCCGACATCGGAGTAACGAAGCCGGCGGCGGGAGTGATTCCGACCAAACCCGCGACGGCTCCTGAAATCGCTCCCAGCATGCTGGGTTTGCCGACCACTTTCCATTCAACGAACAGCCACGCCAGTGCCGCAGCGGCCGCGCCGAAGTGGGTCGCGACGAAAGCGCTCGATGCGAGGCCCGAAGCGTTCAGAGCGCTACCGGCATTGAAGCCGAACCAGCCGACCCAGAGGAGAGCCGCGCCCACAGTGCTGAGTACCACGCTATGCGGACGCATCGCTTCCGCTCCGAAGCCTTTCCGTTTGCCTAAGTACAGAGCACAGACCAGGGCCGAGACACCCGATGTGATGTGGACCACCGTGCCGCCCGCGAAGTCGAAGGCTTGAATGCCAGTGCCGAGAGCACCCAAGTACCCGCCCTTACCCCACACCATGTGCGCCATCGGCAAGTAGACAATGATCAGCCACAGTGTCATGAAAACCATCATGCCGGTGAACTTAATCCGCTCGGCGAAGGCGCCGGAGATCAAGGCCGGGGTAATAATCGCGAACATCAACTGATAGACCATGAACGTCAGTTGCGGAATCGTGCCAGCATAATCGCCATTGGGCGCGATGCCGACTCCGTTGAGAAAAGCAAAACTCAAATCGCCGATCCACTTACTATCCACGGTTCCACCGAACGCCAAGCTATAACCGAACAACGCCCAAATTACCGTTACCAACGCCATCATCAGAAAACTGTGCATCATCGTGCCCAGCACGTTCTTGCGACGAACCAAGCCGCCGTAGAAGAGGGCCAAGCCCGGAGCCGTCATCATCAGCACCAGCGCGGCGCAAACCAGCATCCAACCGTTGTCGCCCGCCGTTTGGGCCGCGACTACCGCCTTTTCGGCCTTCTCTAGCCGCTCCAGAATTTCGGGCGGCACTGTCTGCGCGGTAGCGAGACCGGCAGATAAAAGCGTGAGAATCAGAGAACAGATTCCGGGACGGGGTTTCGATAGGTGTGACAACGTAGTCATGCTTGCTCCTTGTCATAGGAGTATATGCACTCCGTCAGCATTACGCGAGACGAATCTTTTGATGGGTTGGATTGAAAGTTTCTATCCGCGAGGGAGACGAGCGAAACCCTTGTAGGAATTGAAGTTCCGCCTGAGTTATACTGATACGGTAGTCACCGCGTCCGGGCATTTTGAGGCTTGTCCTCACGGTATAAATGCAGGTCTGACCCGGAAACCCAAACTTGGAGAGTTTTGCAAATGTTCAATCTGTTCCGTAGCAAAGGCAGAGGCGTGAAGTTGATGTTGGGAGGGCTGTTGTTCATGGTTGCCCTGTCAATGTTGCTCTACTTGGTGCCAAACTACACCGATCCCAACCAGTTGACGGGCGATCCCGTGGTGTTACAGGTGGGCTCTACCAAGCTCAAGCTATCCGAAGCGCAGAATGAATTCCAGCAGAGTGTCGCTGGCCGGGGCGTTCCCGCCGAGATGATGGCAGTGTACTTCCCGCAATACATCGAATCCCGCAAGCTGAGTTTCGCGGCAACCGAAGTGGCTCGCCGGATGGGAATCACGGCGACCGACGACGAAGTGCTGGAAGTCGTGATGGGGGCCCAGGATTTCGCGCCCTTCTTTAAAGACGGGAAGTTGATCCGCCGGACGGAATTCGAAGCCGCTCTGGCCGCACGCGGCGGCACGCCGGACATGCTCTTCAGCCAGATTCGCGATCAGATTATGACCGTGAAATTGCAGGACGTGATCGCAGAAAGCACGGTCGTCACGCCCAAGGAACTAGAGGACGAATACAAGCGCAAGTATGAAAGAGCGACGGTTGATTACGTCTCTTTCACCGAACGCGATCTGCGCAGCGCCGTGGCGCTCAGCGACGGCGACATTCAAAAGCAGTACGAGGCGAACAAGAGCCAATATCAGCAGCCGGAGAAGTATGGGTTTCGGGTTGTGGTGCTTTCGCAGGACAGTGTGGCCGCGAACTTGAAGATCAGTGACGCAGAATTACGCGCGCAGTACGCCGCCGCAATTGAGAATTTCCGATCGCCGGAACAGGTTCACGCGCGCCACATCCTGCTGGGATTCGACGGCAAGTCGGACGCGGACAAGAAAGCCATTCTGGCCAAGGCCGAAGGCTTAGTGAAGCAGGCCCGGGGCGGCGCGGATTTCGCGGAATTGGCCAAGAAGAATTCTGAAGATTCCGGCAACGCCTCTCTGGGTGGGGATCTGGGCACCTTCGGACGCGGTCAGATGGACAAGGCTTTTGAAGACGCTGCGTTTGCCCTAAAGGCCAACGAAGTCAGCGGAGTGGTGACCAGTAAGTTCGGCTACCACATCATCCAAGTAGTCGAGAAGATCCCGTCCAAAGTGACGCCGTTCGAAAACGTCAAGGCCGATCTGGAAAAGGAACTGCGGGCCAGCAAGGTTGCCGAAACCATGGCAACGGCCAAGACCCAATTGCACGACGAATTGGTGAAGTTCCCCGTGGGGGCCGCTGAAGTGGCCAAGAAATTTAACGCGGAATTGGTGACGGTATCGGAAGGCTCGCGTGGCGATGCCATCCCGACGCTGGGCGTCACTCCGGAAATCGATGGCATTCTGCCGGGCCTCAAAGCGGGCGCCGTCACGGACGCCATCACGATTCCAGGCGATCGCGCCGCGGTCGTTCTGATGGACAAACTCATCCCCGGGCGCCCGTCTACTCTGGACGAAGCCAAGGCGGCAATTCGCGAGGCCTTGACCACCACGGGTGCAGCGAAACTATTGGCTGACCGTTCCAAGGAAGCCGCGGAACGAATCCGCAAGGGAGAAAATCTCCAGGCCGTGGGCAAGGCGCTGGGCGGGCAAGTGGATGGCGCGACCAATTTCGGCATCACCGATTCAATCCCCGGGATTGGTCCGGCGGCGTTCCTGAAGGAAGCGTTTAGCAAGGGCGTGGGTACGGTGATTGGCCCGATGAACGTCCAAGGCCGCACGCTGATCGTCAAGGTAGTCGCCAAAACGGAAGCCGAAATGGCCGGGTTGGCGGCGGAGCGCAGCACGCTACTGGCTGGCCTGAAGGGCGCGCGCGCCCAACAGACGAATCAGTTGTGGATGGACAGCATGGTCAAAAAGCTGACTGACAATGGCGATATCGTAGTCAACGATGCCGCCGTCAAGCAGATGGTTTCGCAGATCAGCCGTTAGCGCCGATAGCGCGTCGCATGTTTGGCGCGCTGACGTTCCAAAGCAAACTCAATGAGGCGGTCGAGGAGTTCCCCAAAAGGAACTCCGGCCGCCTCCCACATTTTGGGGTACATGCTGATTGAGGTGAATCCTGGAATCGTGTTGATCTCATTTACGTACAGCCTGCCCGTCGCGGTCTCCATCAGGAAGTCTACGCGCGACATGCCTTCGCAACCAGCGGCCCGATAGGCTTCGACCGCAAGGCGCCGGATCTCCGTGGTCTGTGCGGCGTCCAGCGGAGCGGGCAACAGGGTCTTGGCGGTATTGAGAAGATACTTGTCTTCGTAATCGTAGAACTCGCGCGACGGCAACACTTCGCAAGGCACCGCGGCTTGCGGATCGTCATTGCCCATCACGGAAACTTCAAACTCGCGGCCGACAATTCCTCGCTCCATGATAATCTTGCGATCGAACTCAGCGGCCATTTTCAAGGCAGCACGCAAGTCTTCAGGCTTCGCAACTTTGGAAATCCCGACGGACGATCCAAGATTGGCAGGCTTCACGAACACCGGGTACGAAAAGATGTCGGCGAGTTGTTCTACGTCATAGCGGCCTCGCCAGAGCGTCGCCCACTCGACCACAGGAATGCCTCGTTCACTCAGCAGGCGCTTGAGAACGTCCTTATCCATCGACACAGAGGAGGCCATCACGCCAGGTCCAACGTAGGCGAGATCCGCGAGTTCCAGCAGTCCTTGCATCGTGCCGTCTTCGCCGAAGGTGCCATGCAAAATCGGGAACACGACGTCGATGCCAGGGTTCGCGCCAGGTTCAGGCAGGATCGGACCGGGCTCCCAGTGGCCTTCGGTAGAAATGAAGATGCGACTCACTTCGTACTTGGCCGGATCGAGGCCCTTCAGAATCGCTTCGCTGGAACGGAGCGAAATCTCATGCTCCCCGCTGCGTCCACCACACAATACCGCTACTCTAACTTTCGCCACCTACAGAATCCTCTTTCCTAAAGCCGATAAGACCAATTCCACGGCCAGCAGTGCAGTCCGATTCGCGACATCCATCACAGGGTTCACTTCAACAACTTCCACCGACGTCATCAGCCGGCTATCGCAGATCAATTCCATCGCCAGATGCGCTTCGCGGTACGTGAGACCGCCCGGAACTGGGGTGCCGACGCCGGGAGCTTCGACCGGATCGACCGAGTCCATATCGAAGGAAACGTGAAACCCGTCCGTACCCTCTGACGCTACGTGCATGGCTTGCCGAATCACCGCTGGCATCCCGAGCTCGTCAATGTCGCGCATCGTGAAAGCATGCACGCCGGTGCCGCGGACATTCAGCCGTTCCATTTCGTCCACACTACGCAGTCCCACGATGGCAACGTTCGCCGGATTCACCATCGGAACGTGGCCCGCGAGGCCGGTCAGTTCCACAGGGCCTTTGCCGATGCAGCAAGCGAGCGGCATGCCGTGAACATTGCCGCTGGGGCTGGACTCGGGAGTGTTCATATCCGCATGCGCGTCGATCCAGATCACGCCGATCTTCTTTTTACGAGCGAGTCCGGCGATCGTGCCGACAGCGATGGAATGGTCGCCGCCGAGCACCACTGGAACTGTGGATCGCTCGATCGCTTGCTCCACCATGTCCGCAAGGCGCGCACACGTGTGGGCGATCTGCTTTAAATAACGAGCGTTGTCCGCACCGCTCGGCAGGCTCTCAGGCTGGTCCACCGCGACGTTGCCAAGATCTTCGACCACGTAGCCAAGCTCGGTCAAGCGGTCATAAAGGCGAGCGATGCGCAATGCCGAAGGACCCATATCCACGCCGCGACGGCCTGCACCGAGGTCCATAGGAGCGCCAATCACGGCGATGTGCGATTGTCGCATTACGACTTCATCTCCACGCTGACGAGGTGGATGTCGCAATCGCCGACGTTTTCAACACTGTGCGGCGGCAGGTTTTCGAGGAACGCTGCGCCGGGCATCTCGCCAGCGAGCGTGCGGCTATCGAACAGCAGCTTACCGTCGCCATCACGGCGAATAAAGTGGCTGAACTGGATCGTGTGATAGACACCGGGCCAACGATGGGTGTGTACAGGCACCGTTTCACCGACCGGGATCACCGTATCCAGCACGCGGACGCGATCATTCTCAAGGACCAGCGTGTGATGCTTCGGCGCCGCGATCAACGCGTCGAGTTCCGGCGGCCACGGCCAGGAGGAGTTCGACATTACGGCCTCGTGCGATACAGCATGCGCGGAAACGCCGTGGTCTCGCGCACGTGTTCCAGGCCACACATCCAGGCGACAAAACGTTCAACGCCCATGCCGAAGCCCGCGTGCGGGACGCTGCCGTATTTGCGCAAGTCTAGATACCATTCGAACGCTTCGCGCGGCAGATTATGCTCTTCGATGCGCTTCAGCAGCAGGTCCAGATCGTGAATACGCTGGCCGCCGCCGATGATTTCGCCGTAACCTTCAGGAGCAATGAAGTCGACGCCCAGCGCGCAGTCGGCTCGCTCAGGTGCGGGTGCGAAATAGAAAGCCTTCACGGAGGCCGGATAGCGATCGACCATCACAGGGCGGTCCAGATCGTCGGTGAGCAAAGTTTCGTCGGTGTTGCCGAAGTCCGTACCCCACTGAATTTCGCTGCCCTTCCCTTGCAGCTTGATCACCGCGTCATCGTAACTCATGCGATGGAACGGTGCCAGACAGGCTTCGAGCTTCGTCGTGTCGCGTTCGAGGATTTTCAAGTCCTCTTTACGATTCTCAAGCACCCGGCCGATCACGAAGCGGATCAATTCTTCGCCTACGCGCTTCACGTCTTCGAGATCGGCGAACGACATCTCAGGCTCAACCATCCAGAACTCCGTCAAGTGGCGACGGGTCTTGGATTTTTCCGCTCGGAATACAGGGCCGAAGCAATACGTCTTGCCGAACGCAGCGGCGGTGGCTTCGCCGTACAGCTGCCCGGATTGCGTCAGGAATACTTTCTCATCTTCAAAGTAGTCGAGCTCGAAGAGTGTCGACGTGCCTTCGCAAGCAGCAGGCGTGAAGATCGGCGCGTCGACCAGGATGAAGCCATGGGAATCGAAGTAGTCGCGGATGCCCTTCACCACTTCATGCCGGACCACCAGCGCCGCGTGCTGGCGTCGGCTGCGGAGCCACAAATGGCGATGGTCCATCAGGAAGTCGATGCCGTGATCTTTGGGCGTGATCGGATAGGGATCGCTCTCGGGAACGCGCTGCACGATGGTTGCGCTTTCGACGTCCAACTCAAAACCACCGGCGGCGCGAGCCTCGGCGCGAACCTTGCCTTGCACCATCAGAGAGGATTCCTGCGTCAGGTGCTTCAGCGTCTCAAATAACTCTTCGGACAGCGCGCTCTTCACCGCGACACACTGGATGATGCCGGAGCCGTCACGCACCTGCGGGAAGCAGATCTTGCCGCTGCTGCGCAGGTTGTAAAGCCAGCCGGCGATCGCCACAGTCTGGCCTTCGTAACGGCCGATGTCAGAAACCTTAACGCGGGGAATCATCGGATAGACCCTCCAGTTGTTCCAAAATGGATTGTGCCAAGCGCACGGGCTCGGCTACGTCTTCGACGGAATGCGGTTCGAGCAGCAGCGGATATTGGTTCGGCGCGGAACGAAGCAGTTTCATCGCCGCTTTCCAATCGATCGTGCCGCCTTCATTTTTCAACGGAAACAGGTGCAGATCGTCGGTGCCGTTATTGTCGTGCAAGTGCGTCGAGCGGATGCGCGGCTTCAGAAGCTTATACGCCTCTTCGACCCCTTCGTTCATGTGGGCGTGGCCGATATCGAAACAGACATTTAAGTTCAGGTGCGTAAGATTGAGAAACGTGAGCAAGCGTTCGGCGCTCGAAAGTCCGTTGGGAATGTTCTCCAAAAGGATCTCCACACCACGATGGCGCGCGAACAGCATCAATTCTTCCAGCGCTGAGAACGCAGCGTCGACTTTGAACTCGTCGAACTCTTCCCCCGGCACGCCCAGGTGCTGGACCAGGTAACGAAACGGAAACGACTCGGCGATTTCGAGTGTGCGCTTGATCTCGTCGACCATCGGCAGGCGCTTCGATTTCACACGCTCCGTGATCGTGACAATCGCATCGGGTCCCGAGCGGCCGGAGTAAATATCCGAGAAGATCGGCGAATGTACCGAGTGTACTTTCAATTGGGAATCGCGAAACCAGTAGCCGAGTTCGTTGATCTGCGCTTTATTGCGATAGTCCAGGTGCTGTCGCGCGCAGTAGAGTTCAACCAGTGGAATCTCGGCGTCCCAAATGCGGTCAAGCCAGACGGTCGTCAAGCGATGATTCAAGAGCAACTTCGTCGAGAGAGCGTGCTGCAAATTAATACCCTACCGCCTTGCCGCCCGCGCGATCGTCGCTTGCACCTTGCAGCCATTCGCGATCCTTCAAAATAGCGTTCACCTGTGCGGGAACCCAGCCGGGCGAATTATCTAAGAAGTGACCGCGGATTTGGAGCAGCACCGCAGTGTCGGGCGAAATGCCGGGGTCGAGAGAAAGCACGTTGGGCTGCCACTGATGATGAATCCTGGGCGCGTCCACGGCATCGCGAACGTTCATGTGGAAGTCGACGACGTTGAGCAACACTTGCAGGACCGCGGTGATGATGCGCGATCCACCGGGCGCTCCCAGCGACATATAGAACTGGCCGTCGCGCGTGAGGATGGTCGGCGTCATCGACGACAGAGGGCGCTTGCCGGGAGCGATCGCATTCACTTCGCCTTGGATCAGTCCGTAGGTGTTCGGTACGCCGGGCTTGGAAGTGAAGTCGTCCATTTCGTCGTTGAGCAGGAAGCCGAGGCCGGGGACGGTGATGCCGTTGCCGTAGCGATCGTTCAAAGTGTACGTCACAGCCACGGCGTTGCCAGCCGCATCGACTACATTGTAGTGCGTCGTCTGGCCGCCCTTTTCCGGAGCGGGAATACCCGCGAGCAAAGTTGCGCTGGGAGTGGCGCGTTCGTCTTTGATCGTCGAACGACGCTCTTTGATATAAGCGGGTGCGAGAAGTTGGTCGACCGGAAGCTTCGAGAAGTCGGGGTCGCCCAGATATTGCGCCCGGTCGGCGAAGAAGCGCTTCATGACTTCGGCGACATAGTGAATAGTAGTCGCGGAGCCTGCGCCGGCCTTCTCATAACCGGACCCTTCCAGCATCCCGAGCATTTGCAGCAGCCCGATACCGCCGGAACTGGGAGGCGGAGCGGTGATAATTCCGTACCCTTTGTACGTTCCCGTGAGCGGCTTGCGTTCGACGATCTGGTAGCCCTTCAGATCTTCCAGAGTGATCAAGCCGCCATTGCGAGCCATCTCCGAGGCTAACCCGCGAGCAGTCTCGCCTTCGTAGAAGTCTTTCGAGCCATCGCGAGCGATGCGTGCAAGGACGCGGGCCAGGTCCGGTTGCTTCAGGCTCTCGCCTGCGCTCACGCTACCGAAGATGCGTTTGGATTCGGCAGACAGCGGCAGTTTCGGACTGCCTTTAATGGAGTCCACCAAGCCGTAGCTAGCTTCGAAGCCGAGGCGGGCCAGTTCTTCAGCCGGCGCGACAAGTTCGGCGAACTTGCGCGTGCCGTACTTGGTCGTCGCGTACTCCAGGCCCTTTACCGTGCCGGGAACACCGGCGCTGGTCCAGCCTTCGACGCTGGCCTTGGTAACGTTGCCCTTTGCGTCGAGGTACATGGTCGGCGTTGCTTTGCCGGGAGCCCTCTCGCGAAAGTCGAGGAACGTGGAGCGGCCATCGGCAAAACGGATCAGCATGAAGCCGCCTCCGCCGATGTTGCCAGCCTGGGGATGCGTGACGGCCAGCGCGAAACCAATGGCGACAGCGGCATCGACTGCGTTGCCGCCAGCCTTGAGAATTTTCACGCCGACATCGGCAGCCAGAGGTTCCTGGGCCACCACCATACCCTGGCGCGCGCGGACCGGTTCACGAGCGTGCAATGGCGCGCAGAGCGCCACAGCAGTCAAACCAAGCAAGATCCGCATGAACCGATTCTAGCGAATTCGCGAGTAAATCCCTAAACGACAAAAAGGCCAACCCCGAGGGGCTGGCCTTCTGTGATGCGTGTCGAAATCGCTCTTAACCTAGAGCGATCGGATCCGGCTGCAAGCGCCCGGTCGAGTCGCCGAAGTGGTCGATCTTCACACCGGCCTTGTCCATAATCCCGAGCAGCAGGTTCGCCATCGGCGTGTCCTGCTTGTAGGCATAGTGGTAGCCGGTCTTGATCTTGCCACCGAGCTTGCCGGCCGTGAGGATCGGCATGTCGGAGTGGCGATGCAAATTGCCGTTGCCCATGCCGCTGCCGTAAACGATGAGGCTGTTGTCCAGCAGGCTGCCGTCGCCGTCCGGGGTGGCGGCCATTTTTTCCAGCAGGTAGGACAACATCAAGACGTGGTGCGTATCGATGAGAGCCTTCTGCGCCATCATCGTCTTGTCGTCGCGATGGTGGCTGATCGAGTGGTGCGCGTCCGGTACGCCGATGAACGGGTAGGGGCGCAGGCTCAGTTCGCGAGCCATGATGAAGGTGAAGACGCGCGTCATGTCGGTCCGCAGAGCGAGGACCTGCAGATCGAACATCATCTTGGTGTGCGCGTCGAAGGTATCAGGAATGCCGAGCGGGCGGTCCGGAATTTCGATCGACTGTGCGCCCTGCTTTTCGGTGTTCTGAATACGGGTTTCGATTTCGCGGATCGATTCCATGTACTCGCTGAGCTTGGTGCGATCCTGACGACCGAGAGACTTGGCAAGCTTCGCAGCTTCCGCGCCCACCGAGTCCAGGATGCTGCCCGTAGCCTTGGCTTGCGCCAGGCGTTGCGCGCCGCTGCCGCCATCACCAAAGAGGCGTTCAAAAACCACGCGCGGGTGGTTCTCGGTCATGTTCGGCGTGGTTTCGTTGCGCCAGGAAATCGTGTTGACGTAGAAGCAATCGCCGGCATCGCAGGAGCCTTGGCTCGGAGTGTCGGTAGTGAGTTCGAGCGACGGAAGCGGGGTGTCTTTACCCAGTTCGCGCGCGATGAGTTGGTCCGCCGTGGTGGCGAGTTTCATCTCGACGCCGGGGCGCGTGCGGTCATAGGCGTGGACGCCGGTGAGCCATGCGGCCGAAGCACGCGTGTGGTCGCCGGAGCCGTCACCCTTGGTGTCAGCTTCCAGGTGGCTAAGGCCAGAGAGAATATTGAACTGGCCCTTCATCTTCGCCAGCGGCTGCAGGTTCTGCGTCAGCTCGAAATTCTGACCCGTGGTCTTAGGCTTCCAGGAATCCCAGATCACGCCATGCGAAACGTAGACGAAGCCTACGCGCGGGATCGATTTCACCTGCGCGGACAGCGCGGGGACCATAGAGTCCAGTAGCGGGAGCGCCAGGGTGACACCAGCGCCTTTCAGGAATGTGCGGCGATCGAGGGCTTTTCTAGTAACGAAGTTCATCATGGCTCCTTTTACTTACTGGTTCCTAATAGGCAGTGTAGCGCGCATTTGGAACGGTTTGGATTTGACCACGCCTTCCACCAACGCTGCGAACGTGTTGTTCTTTTTCGCCGCATCGCGCACGATCGCACGGACGGCGGGTTGATCGAAATACTGCACGTTGCGGCCGATGCCATACATCAGCAATTTTTCGCTGACGGCACTGACGAAACGCTCGGGATCTTTGAGGATCACGCCCTTCAGTCCCTCGACCCCGGTGAACTTAGTGCCGTCCGCCATTTGCGTGGAGGCATCAATCAGCTTGCCCGATCCATCGATATCGCGCCACCGACCGGCGGCATCGAAATTTTCGAGCGAGAAGCCGATGGGGTCCATCTTGGCGTGGCAACCGGCGCACGCGGGACTCGCACGATGCAAGGTCATGGCCTCGCGCATGGAAAGCTGCACGTCGGAGTTCGCCGTTTCCGTCTTCAACGAAGGCACGTTCGGCGGCGGAGGCGGCGGCCCGGAGGCGAGCAGATTTTCGAGCACGTATTTCCCGCGCAGAACGGGCGAAGTGCGCGTCGCGTAGGAGCGAATGGTCAGGATGCTGCCCTGCCCTAACAAGCCGCCGCGCGGAACATCGGCCGGGAACGTGACCTTGCGGAAATGCGCGCCCTGGATGCCGGGGATCTCATAGTGCTTCGCCAGCCGCTCGTTCAGGAACGAATACTTAGCGGAGATCAGCTCGGTCACCGGACGGTTCTCACGCAGGATGCTGTCGAGAAACAATTCGGTTTCGCGCTGCAGGTCGGCGCGCAATACTTCGTCGAAGTCGCGGAACAGGAAAAGATCGACATCCTTCTTTTCCAGATCGCGCAGGAAGAGCCATTGCGAAGCGAAGTTGTTCACCATGCTCTCCGACCGCGGGTCGGCCAACATGCGCTTCACCTGGGCTTCCAGGACGCCGGGCTTGCGCAGGGTGCCGTTGGAGGCGGCGGTGAGCAGCGCCTCATCGGGAACACTGGACCACAGGAAGAACGAAATGCGCGAGGCGAGTTCCAGATCCGAAAGCTGGTAGGCGGTGCCCACCGGCAGGTTGAGTTTCTCGCGTTCAATACGATACAGGAACTGAGGGCTAACCAGAACTCGTTCGACCACCTTCTGAATCCCTGCGTCGAAGTTCGCGTCCTTGCGGCCCGCTTCAAAGAACGGCATCAGGTCAGTGACGTCTTCGGCGTCCACCGGCCGACGGTACGCCTTGCGCGCGAAGTTCGCCACAATCTGGCGGGCGCAGGTTTGTTCCTGGGCCGCCGTGGCTTGCGCCGGAGGCTGGCAGGTGAAGATCAATTTCCGAGCCGGGGTATCGCCCGGTCCGGTCGCTTCGTAAGGTCCACTGATGGTGACCTGTCCGATTGCGGGCTGCGTCCCACGGCTGCGGGTGCGCGGCTTAACGACGGCTTCGTCCAACGCCTCGGTCTTCTCAGCAAAGGTCACACCAATGAGGTGAGAACCGGCCGTCACCTTAATACGATACGTGGGGCGAGGTGCTCCTCCACGGCCAAAGCCGGCGCCTCCGGGTCCCGCACCACCGCCAGCAAAGACTGCTCCGCCGGGAGCGCCAGGACCACCTGGGCCACCAGGAGCTCCGGGACCCGCTGCACCAGCTGCGCCACCGGGACCACCAGGGCCTGCTGCTCCCCCACGGCCACCGGGACCTCCAGGAGCTGCTGCCGCACCAGCCGGACCACCAGGACCCGCTGCAGGGGGACCACCGGGACCGCCAGGAGCCGGACCACCACGGCCACGACCACCTGCCGCACCAGGGCCACCCAGTGCGATCGTTTCCTTACGCTCACCATCCACACTGATCTCAATCAGGTAAGCATCGCGCCCCTGACCAGCCGTGTCGACCTTAAATTCATAGGTAGCGTCCAGCGGGAAATAGCTGCGAATTGCCACGCCGCCACGAGTACCCAGCGGCAGACCGTCCACCTGCGCGTCCTGAGGATGTTGCACGGGCACCGTATGGATGTTCACCATGAGGGGCGCTCTGGGATCGCCGACAGCAAGTCGGCTGATCTTGCGGGCTGAGTCGAGGTAGCGCTCCATCACCGCGGGAGAGATATATAAGAGGTCCGCGATGTTGTCGAAGCCGCTGCTCGAATTATCGGCGGGAAGCAGAACCGAATAGTCCATTTCCTGCGGCAGGTTTTCGATCGCCAGCAAATCGCGGATCGAGTTTTCATATTCCGTGCGGGTCAGGCGGTGCAGTTGCGGCAGGTCGCCGACCTGGGGCTTGAGGGCCGACGCGGCGTCAAGGCGCGTTTCCAGCTGGGTCGCCATGGTCCCGTAGAGCGCGTGCGATGGCCGCGGCATTCCCGGAGGCGGCATGGTTTCAGCGCGAAGCTGATGAATCACCTTCTCCCACGTCTCGGCGTTCTGGCTGGCTTGGGCGATCCCATCGGGATCGATCACCACGCCACCAGACTTCACCTGGGCGCTGTGGCAACCCATGCAGTAAGTCTTGAACGCGGCGGCAGTGGCGGCTTGGCCACTTTGTTTCGCTTTTCCTTTGGCACTACTTTGCGCTTGGGTCCACGTGGGGAGCAGCGCAGCCAGGAGGATCGCGGCGACGGCGGAGATTAGGATTTTCTTGCTCATGTTCCTCTGCTAGTATAAAGTGAATTCAAAAGGAGCGCATCCCTGTATGCAACTAAGACTGACGATCACGACCGCGCTGATGGTTACTGTGGCATTCGGCGCAACCTTGACGGATACCCGCTTGTTAGACGCGGTGAAGTCGGAAAACCTCGCCGCCGTCAAAGCGGCGCTGGCGAAAGGCGCATCTGTGTCGGCAACCGACGCGGATGGCTCCACGCCACTGCATTGGGCGGCGCAGCGGAATCAGGACGAAATCGTCGCAGCCTTGCTGACGGCGGGCGCGAAGGTCGAAGTGAAGACTCGCTTCAACGTCACGCCCCTGTCGCTGGCGGCGATGAACGGCAACGCCAAGATGATCGCGCGCATGCTCGACGCCGGCGCCGATGCCAATGGCACGTCCAATGAAGGCCAAACGGTTTTGATGACGGCTTCTTTGAACGGCAATCCCGACGCGATCAAGCTGCTCATCCAGCGTGGCGCGAAGGTGAACGTCATCGAGCCTTATAAAGGTCAAACCGCTCTGATGTTCGCCGCTGGCGAAGGCAATACCCAGGCAGTGGCGCAGCTCGTCGAATTCGGCAGCGATGTAAAAGTGAAATCCAAGGGTGGCTACACCGCATTCCTGTTCGCGATTCGCAACCACCACACCGAAGCAGCCAAGGTTCTCCTTTCTCACGGAGTGAACGTGAACGAAACGGCTCCCGATGGCACCAGCGCCCTGGTCATGGCGATCATCAACGGCTACTACGACACCGCTTCTGAACTGCTCGATCTGGGCATCAATCCCAACCTGCCCGATTCACGTGGCTCGGCTCTTCTCTCTCTCGCCTGGATGCGCAAACCCGGCGCTCCGTGGGAGGCCGCCGCGCTCGCAGAGGATCCGGAAGGTCCGCCCAAGCAAAGTGGCAACGTTTCGAGCCTCGAACTTGCCAAGAAACTACTCGAAAAGGGTGCCAATCCCAACACCCGCGTGGAATGGAAAGAATCGCGCTTCACCAAGGGCTTGGGTACCACCAAAGCGCCGGCGAACATTCCCCTGGGACGCCACTACCTCAGCTTCAATGGCACCACCGCCTACTGGAACGCCGCTCGCAATGGCGACGCTGCGTATATGAAGATCCTGCTCGAGCACGGCGCCGATGGCACGATCACGAACGCCCAGAAGGTAACCGCCTTAATGGTCGCCTGTGGCCTGGATTACTACGAAGGCGAAACACCCGGCCCCTACACCGGCGTCTCCGAAGCCGAACGCCTCGAAGCCGTAAAGCTCGCGTTGCAGGTCGAGAAAAACATCAACGCCGAAACCGACTTCGGCAAGTATGAGATGGTTGGCAGCGCCGAGTACACACTCAAGACTTACCCTGAAAATCTGGACAAGTTGGTGGACCTCGGTGTAGGAGATCCCCGCTTCAATAAGATGCGCGCGATCCACGGAGCCGTCATTTCCAACCAGCCTTCGATCCTGCAATACCTGATCGATCAGGGTGCGGAACTCAGCCCCAAGAACCAACTGGGTTGGACGCCGCTGATGATGACCAAAGGTCTCTTCATGGCGAACGCCTTCAAAGAATTCCCCGTTCAGGCGAAGATGCTGACCGAGGCAATGCAGAAGAAGGGCCTGCCCGTCCAGTAGACGAGAACATAGTGAAAGCACTTCACGCCCTGCTGCTAGGTGTAAGCCTCTGCAGCAGGGCGTTTGCACAACAGCCCTTTTATACCGATGACGCGGACGTCACCGAGCGTCATCGGTTTCACATGGAAATCAGCAACCAGCAATCCTGGTTGCAACGCTCTGCCCTTCCTGCGACCAAGCAGAGCACAACCGTCTTCCAACTCAACTACGGTCTCACCAGGAACTTTGAGATCGGCATGGATAGCCCGCTCATTGGGCTGTACCAGCAGTTGACCCCCACCACGCTCGGCAACGGCGATACCAACATCACCTTCAAACTGCGCTTGCGACCCGAGGAAACCAGTTCCCGCATGCCCAGCATCACGCTGAGCTGCGCGATTGAAACACCCACTGGCAGCGTCAAGAAACAGTTAGGCTCCGGCATTGCCGACTACGGCTGCAACTCCGTCGTCCAAAAACTGATCGGACTGTGGACCCTGCGGGTAAACAACGGAGCGGTATTCTCCGGCAACACACTGACGGGCCTGGTCGGTTTGCGCGCCAAGGGACTGGTCTATACGGGAAGCGGCTCGATCACCCGCGATGTCTTGCCGCGCTTGCTGCTGGGCGTGGAGTTGAACGGCAGCGCCGCCAAGCAAGGCACAGTCCTCGGCAAGTCGACCTTGCAGACCCAATTCGGCGGCAAGTTCGCGTGGAAGGAAGATCTCAGTATCGACTTCGGCGTGCTCGCCGGCTGGTTTTCCGGAGCACCGCGGACCGGCTTGCAAATCGGATTCTCTAAGGACTTCTAGTCCCTTCAACCTTGACTTCCCTCCAGGGACTCGCTATCTTTCCCTAGACATTTCCGGTCCTTTCGGGGACCCAGGGGGCAAGGGAGAGGGTCTATGTATTCACGCTTATTTACGTATTGTTTCGCCGTCGCGTTTTCCATGACTGCATTTGCGCAGGCCGATAGGGGAACGATTACAGGCACCGTGGTTGACCCGGCAGGAGCCGTGGTGGCCAACGCAACCATTCAAATCCGGAACCTCGGAACCGCCGCGTTTTATCCATCGGCTACGTCCGGCACTGGTAACTACACAGTAGCCCAACTACCGGCGGGCAACTACGAACTCCAGGTGATCGCGACAGGGTTCAAACAATATAACCGCAGTCCGTTGGCTGTCCAAGTGGCCCAGACCATTCGCGTGGACGTCTCGCTGGAAGTCGGGTCGGCCGCGGAATCGATCACCGTAACGGATCAGGTATCACTGCTCAAGACCGAGTCCGGCGAACTCAGCCACAACGTAACCGCGAGCACCATGAACTCGCTGCCGATCCTTGGCGTCGGCACGACGGCCGCCGGGTCCAGCGGCATCCGCAACCCCAATGCCGTTCTCCGCTTAATCCCCGGAACCTATTGGGCGCCGAACGCCGACATCCGCATCAACGGCGCCCCGAGCAATACCCAGAGCTACCGCATTGAAGGTCAGGAATCGGCCAATACCGGCACGCCCGGTACGCCGTCCCAATCCCAGCCCAGTGTCGACGCGATTCAGGAAATGGCCGTCCAAACCAGCAACTACGCCGCTGAGTTCGGGCAAGCCGGCGGCGGCTACGTCAACATCACCATGAAATCGGGCACTAACGCGTTCCACGGTTCCGCCTATGACTACTTCGTCAACGAAGCCCTCAACGCGGCGACGCCCTTCACCGATAACGGAAAGGGTGGCAACCTGCGTCCCTCCGCGCGCCGCAACGATTACGGCGTGACCTTCGGCGGTCCGATCCGAATCCCGAAAGTCTACGACGGCAAAGATAAATCGTTCTTCTTTTTCAATTGGGAACAGTTCCGCGAAACCATCGCCGTCAACAGCCAGCGCCAGACCGTGCCCACCCTCGCCTACCGCGCCGGTGACTTCAGCACAGCCATCCCCTCCACAGGAGCCCGCTCGATCGCGAACACCGTCGGCGGCACACTCGTCGAAGGACAAATCTTCGACCCGCTCAACTTCCAGGTGATCAACGGCTCCACCGTGCGCCAGCAGTTTGTCGGTAACAAGATTCCCGTCTCGCGCTTCGATCCCGTCGCCGTCAAAGTGCAGAACCTCGTTCCCCTGCCCCAAGGGCCACTCAAGGACGCGCTGCAAGACAACTACGTGAACTCTTACCCGAGCTCCCGCATCACCCAGATCCCCTCGCTGAAGCTGGACCAAAGCATCGGAACCAAAGGCAAGCTCAGCTTCTTCTGGCAGTTCACGAAATCCACCAGCCCCATCTCCCCGACTCTCGGCCAATCCGACGGCCTGCCGGATCCGATCACCACGGCCATCGGCACCTTCGTCACCGCCCCGCTGTATCGCGTGAACTACGACCACACCCTGACGCCGACCATGCTGCTGCACCTCGGTGCTGGCTTCCGCGAAACCAACTTCTACGTCCCCTCCGTCGAAACCAACGGCAGCGAAACCAACTATGACGTGGAAAAGGAACTGGGCCTCAAAGGCGGCATCACACATCGCTTCTTCTCCCCCATGACCGGCATGCTCGCCACCAACGGCACCGGCGGCTTGAAAAACATCGGCTCGGCCGCGGGTACCCGCAACGTCACGCAAAGCCCCACCTTCAACGCGAGCTTGACTTGGGTAAAAAACAACCACAGCTTCAAGTTCGGCTCGGAATTCCGCACCGAAGGCTACCCTGTAGACTCTGTTGCGAACACCGACGGTAACTTCGCGTTCTCAGCAGCGCAGACCGGACAACCGTTCCAGACGGCCGCCTTCACCGGCGGAGCCAACGTCGGCTTCGGCTACGCCAGCTTCCTTTTGGGCGGCGCTAATTCCGCGACCATCGCGAACCCCACCAATCCCCGCCTTGGCAAGAAGCAGTTGGGAATGTTCGCACAAGACACCTGGAAGATCACCCGCAAACTTACGTTCGATTACGGCATCCGTTACGACTATTCCACCTACCTGCAGGAACAGTACGGACGCGCTCCCTTCTTCTCGCCCACCACGGTGCATCCGACGCTCGGCATCCTCGGCGCGTCCGTCTATGACGGCAACGGCACCGGTCGCTGCAATTGCACGCTGGCGAAAAACTACCCGTTAGGCTTCGCGCCGCGTCTCGGCCTCGCCTATCAGGTCAACAGCAAGACAGTCGTTCGCATGGGCTTCGGCATCGTGTATTCCGGCACCGCACAGCATAATAACTCCGCCGGCGGTTTGGCGGGATCGTCCTCGCAAATCAACGCCCCCTCGTTTGGCGAGCCGGCTCTCCAACTCGCGAATGGGATCCCCGCAAGCTCTCGTCCCACCCCGTGGCCGAACTATAACGCTGCTCAGTTTCCCAGTCTCGCGCCCACGCCGGGCGTTGGACCGGTCTTCATGGATCAAAACGCCGGACGTCCCGCCCGCCAATATCAGTGGTCCATCGGCGTGCAGCGCGAACTCAGCTCCAACCTGGTAATCGAGGCTGCCTACGTCGCCAATCGCGGCGTGTGGTGGCAAGCTCCCGGCCTGGTCGACTTCAACGCGATCCAGGCTTCCACCTTGGCAAAATACAATTTGAACCTGGACAACGCGGCGGACCGGACGCTCCTGGCCGGTACTCTGACGGCGAACAGTGCGGCCGCCCGCGGCTTCTTGCGGCCCTACGCTGGCTTCCCAACCGGGCAGACGGTCGCCCAATCGCTCCGTCCGTTCCCGCAATACAGCGGCGCCAACCCCACGGCTCCATCGATCCCATCGTACTGGAACCCGCTTGGTAAAACCTGGTACGACTCCCTCCAGGTCAAAGCCACCAAACGTCTCTCCCACGGCCTGTCGCTGAACAGCACCTTCACCTGGTCACGCGCCTTGGCCCTCGGTTCCGAACGTGAACCGAATCCCGGTACCACCGGCAGCGCCGTGTTCAACGATATCTACAACCGCCAGAACAACAAGTTCCTTTCGGTCTACGATATTCCCTTCCAGTTCATCGTCTCCGCCAACTATCAAACTCCGCGCCTTCAGGCGGGACACCGCGCCCTCCGCGCAACCCTATCCGACTGGACCTACAGCGTCGTGCTGATCTACCAGAGCGGGGTGCCCATTGCCGTCCCCACCGCGCAGAACACGCCTGCCCTGCAGAACCTGGTCTTCCAGGGAACCTTCGCCGAACGCGTACCCGGTCAGCCGCTCTTCACCGTGGACCCGAACTGCCACTGCTACGATCCTCAAAAGACGCTGCTACTCAATCCGAAGGCTTGGGCGGATCCTGCCGCTGGCCACTTCGGTACCTCCTCCGCGTATTACACGGATTACCGACAGCAGCGCCGCCCCAACGAATCGATGAACTTCGGCCGCACCTTCCGCATGACCGAACGCGTCACTCTGAATGTTCGAGCCGAATTCAGCAACATTCTGAATCGCGCTTTCTGGAACTACCCGACGGCAACCAACGCCAAGGCCGTCACAGCCGTCCGCCCCAATGGCACCTATTCCTCCGGCTTCGGCTGGCTGAACCCGGTGCAGCTCGGCGGAGTCGGTGGACCCCCGAATATCTCCCCCCGCAGCGGCACACTAGTAGCGCGCGTCACGTTCTAGTAAAGTAGACAACATGTCCAATAACGTCCTGCTCCGTGTCCTGGAAGATGGTCGGCAGGACGTGGTTGCGTCCGTGCTCAATCTTCCCGACGAATTAGCCGCCATCAAGCCGGGTCCTGAAAAATGGTCTGTGCTGGAGTGCCTGGAACACATCGTGGCTGTCGAGGAACGGTTCCTCGGATTCCTCGCCAACGGTGCTGTGATCGTACCCACGCCCAGCGACGACAAAGAGGCCCAACTCAGCGCCAGGGTTCGCGACCGGTCCGATCGCGTGCAGGCCCCAGAAGCCGTCGTCCCTACAGGTCGCTACACATCGGTTGAGGAAGCGCTCACCGCCTTCCAGCGCGTGCGCGATCTTAGTGTACGCGTCGCACAAGAACGCGGCGACGCGCTCTATGGTATCGGCGTTAAGCACGGCCGCTTCGGCGACATAAACGGTTCTGAACTGGTACACGTTCTGGCATCGCACGCCTGCCGCCACGCTGCGCAAATCCGCGAGACGCGGGCCGCGCTGGTAAAATAGTCGGAACTATGCGACTAAAGACTGCTCTGTTCCTGCTTGCGGCGATCGTACCGGTTTTTGCGCAAAGGACACTTTCTGGCGAAGTCGAAATCCGTCAGGCCCTGGAGAAGCTCAACACGCTCGGCAGCGTGATGATGATCGCAGCCCACCCCGACGACGAGAACACCGCGCTGCTGGCATACCTCGCTCGCGGGCGTCACGTGCGCACCGCGTACCTCGCCCTGACGCGTGGCGAAGGCGGCCAGAATCTGATCGGCTCCGAACAGGGCGACCAGATGGGCATCATCCGCACGCAGGAGCTACTCGCGGCGCGCAAGATCGACGGAGCGGAACAATTTTTCACCCGCGCCATCGATTTTGGATTTTCAAAAATCGCAGATGAGACCCTCACGCAGTGGCCCCGCGAACAAGTGCTCGCCGATGTCGTCTGGAACATTCGCCGCTTCCGTCCCGACGTAATTATCCTGCGCTTCACCGGCACCCCTCGTGATGGCCATGGGCATCATCAGGCGTCGGCGATCCTGGGCAAAGAAGCCTTCACACTAGCCGCCGATCCTACGAAATTCCCGGAGCAGCTAGCCTACGTGCAACCCTGGCAGGCCAAGCGCTTGCTGCAAAATTCCGCAGGCGGAGGTCCCGGTGGTCCTGGCGGTCGAGGCGGCCCAGCCAACGCGGCGCCTGCCGAACCGGGCGTCGACATTGACCTCGGAGCCTACTCACCCGAGTTGGGCTTCTCCTACGGACAGATTGCAGGCATGAGCCGCAGCCAGCATCGCAGCCAGGGAATGGGCGCAGCCGAACGGCCGGGCGCACAGAAGAACACACTCGTCACGCTCGCCGGCGACAAAGCAACCAAGGATCTCTTTGAAGGCATCGACATCTCCTGGGGACGCATCACCGGTGGCACACGCGTAACCCCCATCGTCGAACGCGCCCTCGCGGCGTTTGAACCCGCGCATCCCGAAAAACTGCTGGCGGCCCTGGCCGAAGCCCGCCCCCTGATCGCGGCGATCAATGATCCCCTGGCCCAGCGCAAGCTCGTGGAGCTCGACGAATTGATGGCGCTGGCCAGTGGCCTCTATCTGGAAGCCCAAGCCAATGACTTCGCCGTCACCCCCGGCAGTGATTTGAAAGTAAACGCCAGCGCCACCGTGCGCCTCCCCGTACAGGTCTCCATCACCGGAGTCCGCCTGACCGGAATGCAAGGCGCGCCTTCGCAGGATATTCCGCCGACTGTTCTAGTCAACAATCAGCCGACGCAATATCCGCTGACGGTCAAGGTGCCAGCGAACCAACCCTATTCCGGACCCTACTGGCTGGCGCAACCGAAGAACGGCACGATGTATAACATCCCGGATCAGCGCTTGATCGGCAACGCGGATAACGCTCCCGTGCTCGAAGCGCATTTCAAAATGCGTATCGCCGGAACCGAAGTGGAACTGACCCGGCCCGTCCGCCATCGCTACGTCGACCGAGTCTACGGCGAACTGTTCCGTCCCCTCGAAGTGGTCCCGCCCGTCGCGATTGACATCTCGACGAATGCAATCGCCTTCACCAGCCCTGCCCCGCGCCAGATCGAAGTTCCGGTCCGTTCCAACAGCGGCAAGCAGTCGGGCGACGTCCGACTCGAAGTTCCCGCAGGCTGGCAGGTCACCCCTGCAACGCGTCACTTCGACCTGACCTTCACCGACGAACAGTCGACTGTCGCGTTCCAACTGACACCCCCCGCAGCCGATTCGAAAGGAGTCATCCGCGCCATCGCGCAGGTAGGCACCTCGGCCGTCTCCGTCGGCTTGGTTCGCATCAACTATCCGCACATCCCCGTCCAAATGCTGTTGCCCGCCGCGCAAACAGCTCTGCTCAAAGCCAACATTACCAACCTCGCGAAGACCGTCGGCTACGTAATGGGCGCCGGCGACGAAGTTCCCGATGCCATCCGCCAACTGGGTGCCGAAGTGACGCTGCTAACCACCCAAGACCTGGCTCGCGGCGACCTCTCGAAATTTGATGCGGTCGTGACGGGAGTGCGCGCCTGGAACACACGCGCCGATCTCCGCGCCAACTACCAACGCCTCTTCGCCTACGCCAACAACGGCGGCACCGTCATCGTGCAATACAACGTGAACGAAGGCGGACCCACCGGACCCTTGGAACACATCGGACCCTATCCCATCCGCACCAGCGGCAGCCGCGTCACGGTGGAGCAGGCTCCCATCACCTTCCCCAATCCACAATTGAAGCTGTTGCACGCCCCCAACGAAATCACGCAAACCGATTTCGACGCCTGGGTGCAGGAGCGCGGCCTCTACTTCGCGGACCAGTGGGACGAAAAATACCAGAGCGTCTTAGCATCCAACGATCCTGGCGAAGAGTCCCTCAAGGGCGGCATGCTGTTCACGCAATACGGTAAAGGCGTGTACATCTTCTCCGCCTACGATTGGTTCCGCGAACTCCCGGCAGGTGTCCCCGGTGCCTATCGCCTCTTCGCCAACATGCTGAGCGCGGGCAAGGTTCAGTAGTGATCGAAGAGCGTCCGGTCATCGACGAGCCACCGCCATTCTTAAAGCGCTGGTCGAGCGTCTACCGTTTCGTGATCATCTACCTCGCCTGCGTAATCGTGCTGTTCTACATCTTCACGGCAGCCTATAAACCATGAGGCCACTCGACTGGGCCGTCCTCATCGGCTGGCTGATCTTCCTGGTCTCCTACGGCCTCTATCGTGGCCGAGGCTCCACCTCCACCGACCAATTCCTGCTCGCTGGAAAAACGATGCCCTGGTACGCCATGGGCCTATCGATCATGGCCACGCAAGCCAGCGCCGTCACCTTCATTTCCACCACCGCGCAAGCCTACACCGACGGAATGCGCTTCGTGCAGTTCTACTTCGGCTTGCCGCTCGCCATGGTGATCCTATGCGCCACCGTCGTCCCGATTTTCCATCGCGCCAAAGTCTACACCGCGTATGAGTATCTCGAAAAGCGCTTCGATGCCAAGACCCGCTTGCTGGTCACCATCATCTTCCTGATCTCGCGCGGCCTGGGTGCAGGCATCTCGCTATCTGCCCCCGCGATCGTGTTGTCCGTGATCCTCGGCTGGCCCTATCAGGCGACCGTGATCCTCATGGGCAGCCTCGTGACGCTCTACACCACCATGGGCGGCATCAAAGCCGTGACTTGGGCCGACGTGCAACAAATGATGGTGATTCTCTTCGCGCTAATTCTGTCATTCGGCGTCGCGATCTCGCTGTTACCCCCCGACGTCTCCTTCACCGATGCACTCACCCTCGCAGGAGCAGCCGGTCGCCTCAACGCCGTGACGACTTCCTTCGATTGGAACGACCGCTACAACATCTGGACCGGCCTCATCGGCGGCATGTTCCTAGCCCTCGCCTACTTCGGCACCGACCAGAGCCAGGTCCAGCGCTACCTCACCGGCAAGTCCATCGGCCAGAGCCGCCTGGGACTGCTCTTCAACGCCATGGCCAAAGTCCCGATGCAGTTCTTCATCCTGTTCATCGGCGCGATGGTCTTTGTCGTATTCCTGTTTGAGAAGCCCCCCGTCCTGTTCAATCCCGTACAACTCGAGCGCGTATCCCAGACCGCCGACTTCCCCGCCCTGGAAGCCCGCTACAACGCCGCCTTCGATCAGCGCCAGTCCGCCGCCCGCGCGCTGCTCAACGACGCTCCGGACTCCAAGGAAGCGTTCCGAGCCGCGCAAAACAACTTCGACACCGTCCGCGCCGACGCGCAAAAGGCCGCAGGCGCGCCCGACACCAACTACATCTTCCTCTCCTTCGTCACCAACTACCTGCCCATCGGCATCGTAGGCCTGGTCGTCGGCGTGATCTTCACCGCCGCCATGTCCGCCATCTCCGGCGAGATCAATTCCCTCGCAACGGTCTCCGTCATCGACGTCTACAAACGTTACGTATCGAAGGACAGCGACGACAAACATTACCTGGGTGCGTCTCGCCTCGCCACCGCATTCTGGGCCGTCTACGCCATGGTCTTCGCCAGCTACGCCACCAACTTCGGCGCACTCATCGAAGCCGTGAACTACGTCGGCTCCCTGTTCTACGGCGGCATGCTCGGCGTCTTCGTCCTGGCCTTCTTCTTCAAACGCTGCACCGCCAACGCCGCTTTCATCGGCGTGATCGCCGGCGAAATCGCCATCTTCATCACCGCACAGTTCACTGGAGCCTACCTCTGGTTCAACGTGATCGGCTGCATCGTCGTAGTGCTCACCGGAATCCTGCTCTCCGCCGGGAACAAATCCCCCGACGCTGTCGTATCCTCTTAGCGAGGAGCAACCCATGTTCTGTGATCATTGTGGAGCGAAACTCGCGGCAGGCGCCCAAGCGTGTCCAGCGTGCGGAAAATCGTTTGCCTCTCTCATGCCACCCAAAGCTGGAATCGGGGGCCACATTCGACTTCTTGGCATCCTTTGGATCGCGAACGGAGCTCTCTACCTGGTTCCGGCCCTCATGATCCTGACAGTTTTCGGCGTAGCCTTTCTGCCCGGCGGTCTACCATCCTTCGTCCTCAGCCTAATCCCCATCATCGGCTACGCGCTGTTGTTCGCCGGCGGTATCTCGGCAGCCGTTGGCTGGGGCCTGCTGATGCACCAACCCTGGGCCCGCACGGGCGCAATGATCATGGCCGCCATCAACCTGCTGCACATCCCCATCGGCACTGCGCTCGGCATCTACACCTTGTGGGCGCTCCTCCCGGCCGATCGAGAACGAGAATACAAAGCCCTCACCCGCCTCGCGTAACTCCCAACCGCCTGCTACACTAAACACATGAGACGTACAAATCTTGTGCTTGATGGGGATCGGCTCGAAGAGGCTCGCCGACTGTTGGGATCGCGTACGTATTCCGATACCGTCAACCAGGCTCTCCAGGAAGCCATCCGCATCGCTCGTCTCCGCACCTTGCCTGACCTTCTCGCCAAAGTCTCCTGGGACGGTGACATAGCCGAAATGCGCGACGATCGCCCCCATGCCCCCAGAAGCAAGAAGCATCGGGCGGGCTGAGGTGATCCTAGTCGATAGCTCAGTCTGGATCGGCTTCATCCGCAATCGGGCCACAATCCCCCGCGACCCGGACCTGTACGGACAACTTGTCACCTGCGGCCCGGTTCTCCAGGAAGTCCTGCAAGGCTTGCGGCCCGGCCCGTTCAACGCGGACTTTCGTGAAGCGATGCTCGCAATCCCATGCCTCGGCAACCCGCTCTCGCTCGACACTTTTCTCGCTGCAGCCGACATCTACCAACAGGGTCGGAACCGCGGCTTCACCATACGTTCCTCCTTCGACTGCCTGATCGCCGCGATCGCGATGGAACACAACGCCGCCGTCTGGCATCACGACCGCGACTTCGGCACAATCGCCAAGTACACGTCCTTACGAGCCACCTCTCGCCTGCTCCACTAGTGCTCTAAGTGGGGCGGCCCCTCTGGCCGCTGCGGACTCCCAGTCCGCACGTTCCGCAGGCCGAACCAAATCTCGTAACATGGAGTGCTATGAGCGCACCCTCTAACTACGTCCTGGGCCATTCCACCCACGAGTATGAACGCCTGATGTTGCAAGGCAAGCTCCTGCGCCCTTTCACCGAGCGCACCTTCCGCTCCGCCGGCATTGGACCGGGCATGCGCGTGCTCGACCTTGGCTCCGGCATGGGCGACGTCGCGTTGCTCCTCGCCGATATCGTCGGACCCGGCGGCAAAGTCGTTGGTTTGGATCGCGACCCAGCAGCACTGGAACGTGCTCGTACGCGTGTCGCAGAGCAGGGCTGCTCCTCATGGGTGAGCTTTCAGGCAACGAACCTCGACGACTTCACCACCGATGAACCCTTCGATGCCGTCGTCGGCCGCTACATTCTGATCTACACGCCAGACGTCTCTGGAACACTCCGCACGCTGTTGCGCTTTCTGAAACCTGGAGGCATCGTCGCGTTTCACGAAATCCACACCGTCGAGGCCCCGTCTAGCGTTCCCCGCTGTGAGCTCTACGAACAGGTCTACAAACTGATTCGCGACGCGTTCGTCAAAGCCGGTATGCCGCTCGATTCCGGGTGCCGCATGGGTCCCGGCTTTGTGGGCGCAGGCCTGCCCTTCCCCACCATCATCGCGGAACAACTGATCGGAGGCGCGCGCGGCTCCTACGTCTTCCCGTGGCTCGCCAACACGCTATTGAGTGTGCAGCCCCGCCTCGAAGCACTCGGAATTCATCCGACCATCGAGATTGACTCGACACTCCAGCAGCGAATCGAAGAAGCCGTCCTGGCTTCCGGCAGTCAGACCAGTTCGCCTACACAATACGGAGCTTGGACTCGGAAACCGCTTTGATCCCGAGCACTGCGTTCAGCGATCCCTGGCGATAGCCCTCAAGATCGAGCGTGACGTAGTGGAACCCCAGCGGCTTGAAGATCGCGGTGAACGCCGCCGCCATCGAAGGGTCCAGCGCGCGAGCTAACTCATCAGGAGCAATCTCAATCCGCACAAGATCACCGTGAAACCGCACCCGGAACTGACGGAACCCGAGCGCGCGAATCTCTTCCTCGCCCCGCTCCACCGTCTTCACGTTTTGAATCGTGACCGGCGTCCCGTAAGGAATGCGTGAGCTGAGACAAGCCGATGCAGGCCGATCCCATGTGGTCAAGCCAGCCTGCCGCGACAGCTCCCGAATTTCGGCCTTGGTCAATCCTGCTTCGACCAGCGGAGCCTTCACACTATGCAACTGCGCCGCGCGCTGCCCCGGCCGATAGTCACCCAGGTCGTCCGAATTCACTCCATAGATCACGTGCGCAATCCCGCGCTTCGCCGACTCGTCCGCGAGCTGCGAGAACAGTTCGTCCTTACAGTGAAAGCACCGATCGGGAGCGTTCTTCACGTAATCCGGGTTGTCGAACTCATTGGTCGAAATGTACTCATGGCGAAAGCCATGAGTCGCCGCGAACAACTCGGCGTCACGCTTGTGAGATTCAGGGATGGAGGCCGAATCAGCCGTGATCGCCACAGCTTTGTCACCCAGAACTTCGTGCGCCGCCCACGCAAGATACGCGGAATCCGCGCCACCGGAGTACGCCACAATGACGCTCCCCAGCGCGCGCAGATTCTCAAACAGCGCAGCTTGCTTGGTTTCCAGCATGCTTTGAGTATACGGACGTTACTGCACCGGCTCGATGCCTTCATCCAGCACGGCATCCGAATCCGGAATCAAGCTCGCGGCGGCGACCAGGTCGCCCGCTTCCACGTTGACCAATCGCACGCCTTGCGTGGACCGGCCGGCTTGGCGGATGTTGCCGGAATCGATGCGGATAATCTGACCACCCTTGGTGATGATCATGAGGTCCGAATCGTCCTTGACGGACAGGATGCCGATGACCTTGCCGATCTTGGGCGTGGTCTTCATGTTGATGACGCCCTTGCGACCGCGCGCTGTCAGACGATAGTCCTTCAGCGGGGTGCGTTTGCCGTAGCCGTTTTCTGAGATGGAAAGGATGAGGCCATCCTCTTCCACAACTTCGACACCCACCACGTAGTCGGCCGCATCGAGTTCCATGCCGCGCACACCACGTGCGGGACGGCCCATCGCGCGAACGTCGCTTTCGATGAAGCGGCATGCCATGCCGTCATGCGTACCGATGAAGATGTAGTTGTCTCCATTGGTCAAGCGCGCAGCCAGCAGATCGTCGCCTTCATCCAGACCCAGCGCGATGATGCCGCGAGCCATGGGGTTATCGAACTCCGTGAGTTCGCACTTCTTGATGACGCCGAGCTTGGTCACCATCACAATGAACTTGCCCGCGACGAATTCCTTCACCGGCAGGAACGCCGTGACAGATTCATCCTGTTGCAGGTTGATGAGACCGGAGATGTGTTTACCCTTGCCTGTGGTGCCGGCGTCGGGGATGTTGTAAATCTTCAGCCAGTAGAGGCGGCCCTTATTGGTAAAGATCAACAAGTACGCGTGGGTCGAGGCAATGATGAGATGCTCCACCACATCTTCGGCGCGAGTGGACATGCCGATGCGGCCCTTGCCGCCACGCGTCTGGCGGCGGTAGGTATCGACGGAGGTGCGCTTCAGGTAGCCACCGCGCGATACAGTGACCGCGACGTCTTCCACCTGGACCAGATCTTCCAGCGAGATCTCGCCGGTGTCTTCGATGATTTGCGTACGGCGCTCATCGCCGAAGTCCTTCTGGACTTCCTTCAACTCTTGGATGATGACCGTGCGCAGCGTTTTCTCGGAACCCAAGATGTCGAGATACTCGGCGATACGCGCCTGGATGTCGGCGAGTTCGTCGATGATCTTCTGCTGCTCCATGCCGGTGAGGAGCTGGAGTTGCAGTTCGATGATGGCTTGGGCTTGGCGTTCGCTGAAACGCGGACCACGCGGATCGGCGTCGACCAGTTTCGCGTAAGCTTTCGCTTCGGCAGGCGTGATGAACGCCATCAAAGCTTCGCGCGCGTCCTTGGGCGACTTCGACGCGCGGATCAGGGCGATGACTTCGTCCAGATTGTTAAGCGCGCGTTGGAAGCCGAGCAAGATGTGCTCGCGCTCGCGGGCCTTACGCAGCAAGAAGTCGGTGCGACGGCGGACCACGTCGATGCGGTGATCGATGAAGCGCTTCAGCGCGTCAATGATTCCGAGTTCGCGCGGCTGGCCGTTCACGATGGACAGCAGAATCACGCCAAAGCTGGTCTGGAGCTGCGTCTGTTTGTAGAGGTTGTTGAGGACGACTTCCGCTTGTTCCCCGCGCTTCAGTTCGTACACGATGCGCATGCCATCGCGGTCACTCTCGTCACGGATTTCGGAGATGCCTTCGATCTTCTTCTCGTTGACCAGGCTCGCGGTGTACTCGATGAGACGAGCCTTGTTGACCTGATACGGAAGCTCCGTGACGACGATCGCCTCACGGTCGCGACCCGAAGTCTCGGTCGCAGCCTTGGCGCGGATCTTGATCGACCCACGGCCCGTCGACATGTAGTTCTGAATGCCTTCGCGGCCGAGGATGAAGCCTCCGGTCGGGAAGTCGGGACCCTGAACCACTTCGGCGATCTTCGCCAGCGGGGTCGCCGGATTCTGCACCAGCATGATGCAGGCGTTCACGATTTCGGTCAGGTTGTGTGGCGGAATCTTCGACGCCATACCGACCGCAATGCCTTCGCTGCCGTTCACCAGCAGGTTCGGAACGCGCGTGGGCAGAACTTCGGGTTCGGTCTCGGTCTCGTCGTAGTTGGCCTTGAAGTCGACGGTGTCCTTGTCGATGTCTTCCAGCAGCGCAGCCGCGATCTTCGACAACCGGGCTTCGGTGTAACGCATGGCCGCTGGCGGGTCACCGTCGACTGAGCCAAAGTTTCCCTGTCCGTCAACCAACGGGTAACGCAACGAAAACGGCTGCGCCATACGGACCAAGGCATCGTAGATCGCCGAGTCACCGTGCGGATGCAGCTTACCCATGACGTCGCCGACGACGCGGGCGGACTTCTTGGTGGGGCGGTTATAGTGCAGCCCCATCTCATGCATCATGTACAGCGTGCGGCGATGCACGGGCTTCAAGCCGTCGCGAACATCGGGGAGAGCGCGACCCACGATCACGCTCATCGCGTAATCGAGGTACGAGCGTTTCATCTCGTCTTCGATGTTGATCGGAACCTGATTTTTGGAGCCTCCGTCACCTCCCGGCGGCGTGATGCCACCAGCGGGCGGAGTTGTGGGGTCCTGAGGATCTGCCAAGCGTTACGCTCCTATTTTGTCGTGTGCAAGCGGCGAGGGGAGGAGTGCCGCTGACCCTTTATTTTAGCAGGTTTGGAGCACCAAAAGTCGACTTTGCCCGGGAGAATTCAGGGAGCGCGCTGGTGCGCTATGCTTAGGGTCCCGGAGCTCCGGAATAGGGAGAATTCAATGGCGTTTACTGCCCCTCTGAAACTTGGGTTGACCGCTTTCATGCTCTCTGCATTTGCCCTACCCACCGCCGCCGTTGCGGATTGCGCGGCACCGCTGGCTGCGTTGGCCAAATCCTGGCAACAACCCCGGCTGGCCCAATACGAAATGGATAAGCCTGAGCAACCGCTTCCCAAACAGGCTGCGATGATTCGAATCGGGAAGACGATTTGGAACGATCTCATAGGTTCCGGCCGCTTTACTCGATTCGATGACGGGCCTTCGGAGGATACCTTCACGTTATCCATGAAGCGCCAAGCCACCAAGGGTCCATTGAATTGTGAGTTGCTGGGAAATGCGACATACCGCGGCCAGCCGGTCGTGAAGTACAAACTAGACCCGTCTACCGGGACCAATACCCTAGGCCGCGTCACTCTATGGGTGAGCAAGACCAGCGGCCTGGCGGTGTATCAAGAATACGAAAAGGGTGGTGGTTACGCGTGGGTTTATGGCGATGCGGTGAAAGAGCCGACTGGGAAGTAAAGTACGGAGACACGGGTCTTAGGTGACTCCTGCGTGTAACGAAACTGACTGCCCGCGACTCCACAAGTCAGGATGCTCCACTCGATACTGAAAGATCCAACCGGCGCAGTCGGCGGCGAGCCAAAGAGCACCGCCTACAGGCACAGTTGTGGATCCGCGGACGTAAGACATACCCACCGTAAGAGCCTGCTCATACTGTTCGCCAAGAAGCTCGGATACGACGCGTTCCGCTGCCGCGCGTGCGGGAAGCGGTTCTTCAAGAGAGCTGCGTAACGGTCTTCAAACAGTTCGTCCGCTTAAACCGAAGTACTTAGCAGCCTCGATTAGGCGGCGGTCATTGGTGCAGATCTCCGCAAGCCTCGCCTCCAGGGCAGAAGCGATATGAGTCGCATCCCCAGCGCGTATCGGGACCCTAGGAGGAAGATCCCGCGTCAACGATTCGACGCGGTGCATGACCACGCGGTTAACCGGAACGATAAGCCAGCGCTCTTCTTCCAGGTCATCCAGGAATTGCTGACGAACGGCGCTCTCGCTGCGCTTGTCCAGGCTTCCTTCTCGACGATGCCGGTGAAAAACGCAGGATACTTCGGCTATCGAAAACTCGGACGTGTAAACGCCGTGAGCGGCGTGGGCGAGCTCTCGAACAGCGTCTGAATCGGGTTCCACAAGGTAGCACTTGGCAACGTACGCTGCGTCGAAGTACGTAGGGATCAACTTCGATCCTCTTCGAGGATGCGCCCGGAGTCCGTCTTCGACGGCTTCAGCGTTTTCAAAAACGCGGAGCGATCCGGGAACTTCTTAACTTCAACCGGCAAGAACGGACGTAACTCCGCAACCGGCACACCGCGATTCTCGATCACGAAAGAGTGCCCTTCCGCTACTTCCTTGAGCATCGCGCTGGTCTTCAAATGGAGGTCGCGGACGGTGGCACGTTCCATGTGTAACATTGTGACACATTAGCCTGGCCGCTTGGCGAAATCCACCCAAACACGTAGGTCGTCAGCGTCGGAATCGGAATTGGGGATATAAAGGATCTGGCGGCCGAATTCTGTTTGGCGATCGAAACAGATCTCGATCGAACGGCTTCGACCCCGTCGTTCACTAATTTCACAAATGGCTGTCAGAGGAACAAGAATCCTCTTGTTCCAGCTCTCAATCGTAAGCGACCTCTCATCCAGGGTGACGATTCGCGGAGGCTGACTCAACGCGAAAACTAAACCGAAGGCCGAGGGAATGATCGCATACATCGGATTTTCGGATTGCCAAAACCCAACCACACCAGCTGTGAGCAAAACGTAGGGCAACACCCAGAACAAACGCGTGGCACGGGAGGATAGTTCGCGCCGGACGCTCGTCATTGCTCCGCTTTGCACTCCGCGCACCCGCAGATCTTCCTCAGGTGGTCGAACGAATAGATGCCGGAGCCGTGGCCGTCGCTCCACTGGATTTGGATGGCGTAGGCGCCGACTTCTTCGACCTTCAGCATCTTGAGGGTCGGGGTGAACATCTTGAAGGGGTTCGCGGGTTTCGCTTCTTCCACCGCGTAGTTGGTTTTTTGAGGCTCGGTGCCGTGCGCTCCGGTGCAGGTTGCGCAAGGGCATTCGTCGCGCAGGTAGCCGAGCTTGTATTCGCTATGGTGGCCATCTTTCCAATCGATCTTGATGCCCTTCGACTTCGAAATGGCGATGTGTTCTGCTTCAGATCTCATTGACTCTTTCAATATCTCGTATTCCCGACACGCGGCGGATGGCGGAGACGGCTCGCTCGAGCTGCCGCTTGTCTTTGACTTCTAGTGTCATTGCTACAACGGCACCTTCGTTCGATGGGCCATCGCCGGGACGCGTCTCCAGCGTCCGGATGTTGGTTTGTTCGTTGAACAGCGCCGTGGTGACTTGGCTTAGCATGCCGGGGCGATCCTCGGTGCGGACGAGCAGGTTCACGCAGAACATTTCCTGGACGGCGCGCGCCCATTCGACTTCGATCTTGCGCTCGACTTCGTACATCAGGTTCTGCACGTTGGTGCAACTGGCGGAGTGAATGGCGATGCCCTTCCCTCGCGTTACGTAGCCGACGATGGGCTCGCCGCGGATCGGGTTGCAGCACTTCGCTAGATACGTGAGAAGGTCGTCTGCGCCTTTGACCTTGATGACCAGATCCTGATTCGCGGCTTCTTCGGCGGAGTATTGCGTCCGAGGAGTTTCCTCTTCGACCTCCGGGGCCTCTTCGGGGACGATCTCGGGGGCGAGCTTTTGTAGGACCTGGCGCGGTGAGTACTTTCCGTAACCTAGCGCAGCGTGCAGGTCTTCGATTTTTGAGCAGCCGTATTCGATGGCGACGGCTTCCATCTGTTGCGTGGTAATGCGGCTGAGGAATACGCCGAGTCGGCGGGCTTCGCGCTCCAGATACTTCTCGCCGATCTCGATGGCCTTCACGCGCTCCGTCGTGTTGATGACGTGCTTGATCTTATTGCGGGCGCGCGGCGTCTTGACGATGGCGAGCCAGTCTTTGCTCGGGAGGTGACCGGCTTGGGTGAGGATCTCCACGACGTCGCCGTTGCGCAGGCCGTATTTCAGGGGGACGATGCGGCCGCCGACCTTGGCTCCGGTACAGGTATTGCCGACCTGTGAGTGAATGGCGTAGGCGAAGTCGATGGGCGTCGCTCCGCGCGGCAGCACGAGGACCTTGCCCTGTGGGGTGAAGGTGTAGACTTCATCGGGGTACAGGTCCACTTTGAGGGTGGACATGAACTCGCCCGAGTCGCGCATGTCGCGCTGCCACTCGACGAGTTGGCGCAACCACAGGACGCGCTGATCGTCGTCGGCAGCGTTGGCCTTGCGGCCTTCCTTGTATTTCCAGTGCGCCGCGATGCCTTCTTCGGCGATGCGATGCATCTCGTCGGTGCGGATCTGGACTTCGAAGTGGCGACCGCCGGGTCCCATTACGGAGGTGTGCAGCGACTGATACAGGTTCGGACGAGGGATCGCGATGAAGTCTTTGATGCGTCCAGGGATTGGACGCCATTCGTTGTGGATCACGCCCAGGGCGGCGTAGCAGTTCTTCACCGAGTCGGTGATGATGCGGACGGCGAGCAGATCGTAGACTTGATCGAGCGAAATTTTCTGGCGACGCAGCTTCAGGAAGACGGAATAGGGGCGCTTGACGCGGGTTTCCAGATGAGCGCGGATGCCTTCGCGTTCGAGGCCGCCTTCGATGATCTTGCGGATCTCGGTCAGGAAGGCCTCGTTGGATGCACGAGCTGTTTCGAGTTCCCTGTTGAGCTCCTCCGCGGCCTCCGGTTCCAGGTATTGGAAGGCGAGGTCTTCCAGCTCCGCGCGGATTTTACCCATACCGAGGCGGTGCGCGATGGGCGCGTAGATGTCGACGGTCTCCTGCGCGATGCGAGCCTGCTTCTCTGGCGAGAGGCTACCCAGCGTGCGCATGTTGTGCAGTCGGTCGGCCATCTTCACGAGCACGACGCGGATGTCGTCGACCATGGCGAGCAGCATCTTGCGGAGGCTCTCGGCCTGGCGAACTTCCTTCGAGGCGAAGTCGAGCTTGGTGAGCTTGGTGACGCCGTCCACGCAATGCGCGACGTCGCTGCCGAACATCTTGCGAACCTGGTCGACGGTGACGGAGGTGTCTTCGACAACGTCATGCAGGATGCCGGTCTGCAGGCACGTCATGTCGAGGTTCATCTCCAGCAACTGGCGCGTGACCAGCAGGGGATGAATCATGTACGGCTCGCCCGAAGCGCGTTTCTGGCCGAGGTGCTGGGCGGCGGCGAAGCGGTAGGCCTTCTCCAGGGGCTCGGGATCTTCGGTGGGGCGCACTTCCCGCAGGCGTGCTTCCAGTTCCCGATATAGGGTCTCGACGGGATCGGTTAGGACGGCTGGGTCGCTGGATTCCTGAAGCATCCGGTAGTTTCTAGTGTAGCGAAGGCGGCGGGAGAAGCGCTTTTGGTCGGCGAGCCTTTGGTGCGTGCAACACGTATGAGGCTGATTTGGCGGCGGTTGGCTGGGGTGTATTGCGAGGAAAATTGGCTTCGTTTCGTTGTGGGCGATTTTTCGAGGGCATTCTGCTCTGGTTGCTGTCACGGCGACGCTCATCTGTTAGGAATAACGGGGCGGGTAGAGAATTGCGGTGAGGATGAAGGCATCGTTCAGAGAAGTCGGCACTTATGGCGTTACGATATGCTGTTATTGGAGCGAGAGGAGCGGCACGGGAATGGCCACTGCTGAAAAACAACAAGCCCACGAACTGATCGAGCGCTTTCCGCCGGAGCAACTTCCCGCCGTGGTTGGGATGCTCCAGTTCCTATTGCTCGATCCCGTCGCGCGCGCCTTGGCCACTGCGCCCGCTGATGACGAGCCCGTCACCGAAGAGGACCGCCGCCGCTTGCACCAGACCGGCCCCGGCGTGCCAATGCAAGACGTACTGGCCGAGTTTGGGCTCACCGAAGCGGATTTTCCACGCTAGATGCCGCCCTACAGAATCGCGTGGCGCGACGCCGCCAAGGCCGACATCCGTGCTCTCGACCGCCCCACCGCCATGCGGATCTTCGACGGGCTCCTTCGTTTCGCACGCTCAGGCTCTGGCGATCTCACGGCTCTCCAAGGCGATCTCGCAGGGTCTTTCCGACTTCGCCTCGGCGACTATCGCGTGCTCTTCTCTCTCGATAGCGATGTTCTCTACGTCTCTGGCGTTCGCCACAGGAGTCGGGCCTATTGAAGGTGAGGGCGGCCAAAGAACTCCCGCAAAATTGGCGGGTCGATCAGGACCCGACGACTCATTGGGGACCCCTGTCTCACCAAAACAAGAGGCATGTACGCGGCTACTTGCGCATCGCTTCCGGTGAGCCCAGGTAGCGGAGTGTGCCCGCCGCGATGCTCGCCAGTTGCAGCCGGTTGTTCTAGTCCCGAGCCTCCAGCACGCCGTTACCCAAGGTCATCTTCGTCGGCAGCCCGTACGCGGCGTGCGTAAGTCCGCTCACGTACTTGCCCGACCCCGAGCACGTCCCATTGCACACCCCTGTCGGTCGCCCACCGCGTCCTGCGTTGGGTATTAGAGGGATTCAAGTAACTCGGATAGACCGGAAGGAGTAACCGGTGAATAAGTTCGCTTCGAACACTCGTTTGAAGCGCTCTGATAGAAACACTCTCTGCTGATACTCTGCCGCCCTGAGTATATCGATACCCATCAAACTCGTCGCAAGCAGTACTGGCTTGATGAGACCTCGAAGGGTGCCGGCCTTCTCGCTGCCCGCCTCAGGACCGAATACGGAGTACCGAGAGGCTCTGAGGTCAAGGGCCGGACGTAGGGTCCGAATATTGGCAATCGCAAACCCTGGATAATCTAGACCTTGAGAATCAGAGACCTTTAAGGGCACATATTCGATGCCTGAGATTCCGTTATGCTCGAGTGCCTGCCTAAGCCTTCGGGAATAGACGGGAAGATCCAGGTACGTCTGAAGCACATCATCGGGGGTGCCATCGTGATACCGATCCGTCGCGTTTACCCGTAGCGTTCCAAGTTGATCACCTAGTGATTCTCCTCGCCTAAACAATCCAGCCTGGAGTATATCGCAATTTCCATCGTCAGCAACCAACGGATTGTCGACGGTGTTTGAACAAGGGATCGGCGCGTACCAGTTCATTCTTCCCAAAAGTAACGCTTCAACATCTCAGGATTCACCAACAATTTCTCGCGGATGTCGGAAAGCTCCCCTTCAATGGCCTTTCTAATTTCGGAAAAGCGGGAAAACTGGGACAGGTGAGAGTATCCCATTAATTAAGACACCGCGACGACAGCAGAATCATTCCTAGCCCTGAGTGGCTTACGCCGAGCCAAATCGCGGCATAGGGTGTGTTCCAGGCCAGTGATAAATCCATCGGAGCCAAACGGGCGACCCGAGTACCTCGCTTGACGGATCGCGTCGGCATCGTCCTCTCCCTGACGAAGGATCTCCGCCCACTCGTCCGCAGCCCAACCGACCGACGAGTCGCCCATGGCCACCAATCCTAGCGCATCCGGACCGCCTAAGTGTGTGGCCGCGCTGCTCCAAACGTAGTCCGCTGCGGATGCAACGATTCCAGCGCGGACGGGGTTCAGTTCGACATAGCGCATGACCGAACCCAGGGCTCTTTCTTCCACTGCACAGGAGAAGTAGCGGTTCTGCCAGAGGTGGCCAGACTGGCGATCCAGCGTATTCCGATAGCGTGCGTAGCGGCCATGCACCTCGCGCATGGCCTTGGCAAGCGAGTCGGAACGGGTCGGAATGGCGACTAAGTGAACGTGGTTAGTCATGAGGCAGTATCCCAAGATCCGGACGCCGTAGTGCTTGGAATATTCCCGCAAAAGGTGGAGGTAAACCATGCGGTCGGGAGTGGTGTAGAAGACGTCGCGGCGCGCGTTGCCGCGCTGGGTAATGTGATGAGCACACTCGGGGACGACGACTCTAGCGAAACGCGGCATCGAAGAGTTCAGTGCGCGTTCGTTGCGGAAGTTCTCAGAAAATCGGGGACACTCTCACCTGTCCCGGTGGCGGCTGTGGCGGCTTGGGCGGCTGGGACAGCCTGAGGTGACACCTTCGATTTCTGGCCCTGGGGGCACCCACTGCCTGATTTTACGCTATCTTGCAGCATTGGTTGCCGAAACTAATGCCACCCGTCGCCACTTTCTGCCAAACCGAGCCTCCAGCGTCTCGACAAACGTCTCCTCTCCGAACGGTCGCCCAGCATAGGTGCATTTTCGCAATTGCCATACATGCTCCTCCATCTCCGCCGCTCCGTGCAACTCGCGCCACGTCTCCGCTCCGCCCGCCCGCCTCCAATACTCCATGTCCAGCACCCCGCTCCGATCGCGGCCTTCCATCAGGTGCGCCGAGGCGCTCGAATACCGGTAGTCCTCCGGCCTCGCGACCATCCGCGCCCGGCACGGGTTCGCCTCCACGTACCGCAGCGCCACCCATAAGCGCTGTTCCGACAATGGACAAGAGTGAAACCGAGCCTGCCACAAATGCCCGCACCGACCCCTGCGAATGTTGACCGCCTGGGCATACCGACCGTTGACACGAGCCATCAACATTGCCAGCGACTCCTCGCGCTCCGGCACGACTACCAAGTGAACGTGGTTCGTCATCAGGCAATACGCGAGCACTCGCACGCCGCACGTGTCCAGATTTTCCCGTAGTAGTCGCAGGTAGAGACTACGGTCGGCGACTGAGAAGAAAACCTTGTCCCGATTCGTTCCGCGCTGTGTGATGTGGTAGGCCAACCCTGCGGCCACTACCCGAGCATTCCGAGGCATGCTTCAAGAGTGCATCCACGACCACACTTTTCTCACTCCGGGACGCCCCGGGCTGTCCCTAAGTAGGGGTCACCTCAGGCTGTCCCCCGCCCCCCCCGCCCCCCCGGCGACGTCACCCCGCACTTCGACAGGATC
>JBDSXJ010000019.1:0-62776 GCA_039926185.1 Bryobacteraceae bacterium
TATTCACGCGCCAAGTGTAGGACTGCGTGAACGTCCCGCGCGTGGCGGTGATCGGCGCGGGCAAGCCTTCGGAACCATTCAACTGTTGCGAATATTGGCTTCCCGTTGCGTTGGTGCCGAAATAGCCGGAGATCTTAGCCTTGCTGCTCAATTGATAGTCGATCTTTACGGATTCATTGGTGGTCACTCGGTCATTGGGGAAGGATGGCGTCAGGTTGTTCGTCAACGCACTGGTACCTGCGGCAGGGATGAGATTTTGAATGGCGAGCGCTACTTTATCCTGCCTCGCAACCGGAATAATATTACCGACGAAGGCGTCGCGGAAAACCTGTCCATTTGCGGCGGGTCGCGTCGTGGCGGGATCGAAGATAGTCCCTTCGATCACCGGCCGGCCCAGTGGGTCCGTGCTCAAGGTGCGCGCGTTGGCCGGAATGATCGAAGCGAAATTTCCGGAACGGTACGCAGCTGTCGGAACCGTGATCGGCGCGTTGTTCACCTGGAAGAACTCGCGATACTGCTCGCGGTTGTAGAAGAAGAAGAGCTTGTCCTTGCCGTTGAAGAGCTTGGGGATGATGACGGGTCCGCCGAAGCTGAATCCATAGTTGTTCCGGCGAATGCGGGGATTCCTATTCACAAACGGAGTAGACGCGTTGAACGCTTCGTTCGCGATGTAGTCGAATACGCCGCCGTGATAGGAATTGGTCCCCGACCTCATGGTGATATTGAACAGCCCTCCGCCCACCTGCCCGAACTCGGCTGCGTAGTTGCTGGTCTGAATATTGGTTTCCTCCACGGCGTCGATGCTAGGTTGAAGGGAAGCGGCGCTGAACGGGATCAGCGCATTGGTCGCATCCATGCCTTCAATCTGGGTGCGGAACGTCCCATTAGGAGCACCGTTCACGCGTACGCTATTCACACCGTTGGAGTAGGATGTTCCTGGAATCAGTTGCGTTTGGGCAAGGTAGAATCGTAGTCCCTGGCTGGAAGAGGCCGCGCCACCGATCGCTAGAATGGGCAGGTCCTGCAACCGCTGCACCGGCACCACGTGACTCAGTTCGGCGCTTTCCGTTTTCAGCATCGTGGTCTCACTGGTTACGGTGACTGAATCCGAGACCGCACCGACCTCCAGTGCCACATCGACGCGCAGCGTTTGGGCAACCTGGATCCCAATGCCTTGGCGCACATATTTCTTGAATCCCGTAACCGTCACTGTTAGTTCGTAACGGCCAACCGGCAGCTGTGCCAGGGTGTAATTTCCGGTATCGGTGCTGACAGCCTGGTAAACGGCACCGGTCTCCACGTTTCGGATTTCCATCTGAGCACCAGCCACAACCGCACCCGCCGGATCGGCTACAGTCCCCGTGAGCGTGCCGCGATCACTCTGTGCGAACGCCGACAGTGTGGCTAACGCCACAAATCCAAATAGTCTTAGAGTCATAATTCCTCTCCGCTGCCGCCGTTGCTCCTGTATGCAGGTATACAGGTCGCGCTATATTATCGCGTTCCAGGATGCTTGTCAACGGCGAAATTGGATGGTCGAGCATGTGTGTAGAAAATTGCGAGTTAGGAAGGAATTACTTCCTCTCTTCGGACACGTCGAGGCTGAGCGTTCTATGTTTTCAGCATTGGCAACCCAGGTGCAAACAGGATCTCCGAAGGAGAACCATCATGAAATCCGGAACGCAAGATCAACTCGAAGGCAAGTTTCACGAAGTGAAGGGTGCCATCAAGAAGAAAGCCGGGGAACTCGTCGAGGATCCCAAAATGCAGGACGAGGGCGCGGTCGAGGAAGTGGCCGGGACGATTCAGAAGAAGGTCGGCCAAATCAAGAAAGTGCTTGAGAAATAGGCAAGGAGGCCATTATGGCGAGAACCATTGGCATCGTACTGATTGTTCTGGGAATCATCGGTCTGGCGTGGGGTGGCTTTAACTACACTACACGCGAGAAGGTGGTGGACATCGGGCCTATTGAAGCGACACGGGAAAAGAATAACTCGGTGCCTATTTCCCCGCTAGCGGGCGCTGCTGCGTTAGTGGGCGGGATCGTGTTGGTCGCCTCCAGCAAGAAGTAGTTTTCCATGAGGCAGGACCGAAAGACTGGTCCTGCCTTTTTCTCATGCGTCGAGCTTCGGGAACTGGCGGTGGAAGCCGGCACCATCTTGGTAGGCCTTCGCCAAGGCCAGCAATTCCGGTTCGCCGAAGGGGCGGGCGAAGAAAGAGATGCTCGTGGGCGAGCCGTCGGCGTCGAAGCCGTTGGGGACGGCGACTGCGGGGTAGCAGGCGGAATTCGCCATCGTGGAGTGGCGCTGGGTGGCGGCTTGGCGACGGGCTGCGGGCGGCGCATCCGGAGCAGGTGTTGCGGGAGTCGCGGGTGCCACGGCGGAGGGAGCGAGATAGACGTCCACGTGCTCGGTGGCTTTGGCGAGTTCGGTCATCATCATCATGCGCACGCGTTGGGATTGCAGGTACTCGACGGCGGGGATGAGATGGGCGCTGCGGAAGCCGTCGGCTCGGCCGGGGTTAGACATTTTGCGATAGTCGCCGCTGCGGACCATTTCGTCGAAGAATGCGGCGGACTCGACACCGAAGTTCGCGACGTCGGTGGTGAAGTCGGGGATCTTGACGGGGATGAGCTTCACGCCCAGTGCTTCGACGGCTTCCATCGTCTTTTTGTCGTTGGGGCGCATCACGCCTTCGACTTCGATATAGCCGACGCGGAGTTTCTTGATATCGATCTGCGCGTTCCAGTTGAAGGGGATGTCGGAGACGCTCATATCGCGGTTGTCGGGTTTGGCAATGACCGACATCACGATCGCGCAATCTTCGGCGTAGCGGCACATGGGGCCGAGGCGATCTTGGGTCCAGGAGAGAGCCATCACGCCATAGCGGCTCACGCGGCCGAAGGTCGGGCGCAGGCCGGTGACGCCGCAGCGCGCGGAGGGGCTGAGGATGGATCCGCTGGTTTCAGTGCCGATGGCGAAGCCGACTAAGCCCGCGGCGGTCGCCGAGCCGGGACCCGCGGACGAGCCGCTGGAGCCTTGCGATGTGTTCCACGGGTTCTTGGTCTGGCCGCCGAACCAGCGGTCGCCTTGCGCGAGTTCGCCGGTGGTCAGTTTGGCGAGCAGCACGGCGCCTGCATCGCGCAACATTTCTACGACGCTCGATTCTTCGTCGAGTATCTGGTCTTTGAAGGCCGCCGAACCCCAGGTGGTTTTGTGACCTTTCACTGCGAGGATATCTTTGGCTCCCCAGGGAATGCCGTGGAGGAGGCCTTTGTAGTTCCCTGCTGCGATCTCCGTGTCGGCCTTCTTGGCTTGTGCAAGCGCGAGGTCGTCCAAGAAGGTCACCACGCAGTTCAACTTTTCGTTGTAGCGATGGAGTCGTGCGAGATACATCTGCGTCAGTTCGGTGGAGGTGACCTGGCGCGTGCGGATGAGCTGGGCTAATTCGAGGACGGGCCAGAAGGCGACGTCTTCGAGCTTCGCGGGGCGTTTTACTGCGGGTCGGCTGAACTTGAGCGGCTCGCGGGTGCGCTTCACGGTCATGCCGGGGGTGAGGGCGCTGAAGTGGAAGGGCGGCGAGACGTTGCTCGCGATCTTGATGTTGCGGATGTTGCGGTAGCGCGTGAGGTTCTGATTCGCGTTCTGCACCATGGCTTTCTGCTCTTCTTCGGTGAACGTCAGGCCGGAAAGGGCGAGTGCGTCTTTCAGCATCGCTTGTGTGATCTCTGGGGTTGCGGCTTGTTGCGCTTGGCCCCAGAGCACGCCGGGGAGCAAGGTGCTGCCGAGGCCGAGACTGGAGAAATAGCCGAGGAATTGGCGGCGCTGTTGGTCTAGATTTTTCATGACACCCTCGTCTGAAGTTGGACTTGGTGCCGCGAGGCCGGGCGGCTGGATCTTCGGGGGCCGGGGTGGAACTCCGGATGGGACGAGTATAGCGCGCCTACCCGGCTCCCTGACGGTCGCGGCTCTGTAACGGGGCGTAGTAGAGGTGAGGTGCCCATTCTGAGCCGCGTGGGTTCGCAAGCGGAAAGGGCGGTCGAGGGCCCTAGAATTCGGGTGCGCCGTTGGGGCCGGGGCGGAGCTTGCCTTCGTCGCGATTTTTGTTGTTTTCGTCGCAGGCGTATTCCATGGGCTGCTGGCCGGCGGGCATGTGGGTGAAGACGCGTTTGAAGGTCCAGGGCTTGGTGTAGAACTTGGGATCTTCGACGGTGGTCTCGTGTTCGAGGTGGTCGAAGTCGGGGCGGCGCCAGCGTTCGACTACGTGCATGGCATCGCTGTGGGGATGGGCGTCGTCATCGATCCAGGATTTCGTGTCTTTGAATTTGACGATGTCGATGACCAGCGTGTCCTTGTCCCACTTGGCTGCGCCGTTGCCGAAGTAGAAGGGGTCCATCTCTTTGGGATGCACGGCGCCGTTGATGGGGACCGAGCGCCAAGTGGTCATGAGTTCGTAGAGGAAGCCGACGCGATTTGCGTTTTGGATGATTTCGAAGGCGACGCCGCTGATGCTGGCGCGGGGGATGCCGGCGAAGATGCACAGTCCTTCCGGGTTGATGGACTGCGTCATGTTGAAGTCGTAGGCGGCTTTGCCTGCGGGTGTGAAGGGAGGGCCTCCGACGCTTTGGAAGAAGTTCCGCATGAGCGGGCCTTGCCAGAAGCCGGAGAGGTCGGGTTTGCCATCCGGGGTGCGCGGCGTTGGCTTGGGCTGAGCCATGGCGGACAGGCTCAGGAGCGCAACGACGAACACCCGGTATCGCATGGGATTTAATCTACCAGTTCGCCGCCTGCATTTCGAGCAGTAGCTCTTCGGTAGTTTCCCAATTGATGCAGGCGTCGGTGATGGAGACGCCGTACTTGAGGTTCGGCGTGATGGACTGGTTGCCTTCGTGCAAGTGGGACTCGACCATCATGCCCATGATGGTGTCGCCTTCCGCCATCTGTTCGACGACGTCGCGGAACACGGCGGGTTGACGGCGATAATCTTTGGCGCTGTTGCCGTGACTGCAATCGACCATGATCTTCGCGGGCAGGCCGCCCTTGGTCAATTTGGCTGCAGCTTTGGCTACGCTGTCACGATCAAAGTTGGGCGTTTCCCCGCCGCGCAGGATGACGTGGCCGAAGGCGTTGCCGGTGGTGGTGACGATCGAGGTGCGACCGTCTTCGTCCATACCCAGGAAAGTATGCGGGACGCGGGAAGCCTTGATCGCGTTGATCGCCGCATCGACGTTGCCGTCGGTGGTGTTCTTGAAGCCAACGGGCATCGACAGGCCAGACGCCATTTCGCGGTGGGTCTGCGATTCGGTGGTGCGCGCGCCGATGGCGGCCCAGGCGATGAGGTCAGCGAAGTATTGGATGGTGATGGGGTCGAGGGCTTCGGTGCCGGCGGGCATGCCCATATGGTCGAGATCGACCAGCAGCTTGCGGGCCTGGGTTAGTCCTGCTTCCATCTCGAAGGTGTCATTGCGGTGCGGGTCATTGATGAAACCCTTCCAACCGACCGTGGTGCGGGGCTTTTCGAAATAGGCTCGCATCACGATCAGGAGCTTGTCGCACTTGTCGGCGACGGCCTTGAGGCGCACGGCGTATTCGAGTGCGGCTCCGGGATCGTGGATGGAGCAGGGGCCGACGACCATCAGCTTCTTTTTGGACTTGCCTTCCAGGATCTGTTGGATCTGGTGGCGTGCATCGAGAACGGTCTGTTGCCCCTGGCCGAGCGGAAAAGCGCTCGTAAGCGCCTTGGGGGACGTGATGGGGTGATACCCCTTAATGTGGTTGTCGTAGGTTCGTTCCATGTTTTGGGTGCTGCCGGTGTGCTGCGGGGAAATTCGAGACTTGTACTAAGTTACCCTATTTGCGGAACCTTTTCCGCGCGAAGACGTAACCTTATGTAAGGCTTGGTGTGCCAAGCCGTCTAATGCTTCCAGGGAGAACGATATGAAATACCTGCTGCTACTCGCCGCGCTGCCCGGTTTGCTTCTGGCCCAAGGGTTGGAAGGGACCTGGCAAGGGACGCTGATCGCTCCGGGGAATCGCGAGCTGCGATCCGTGATCAAGATCGTGAAAGACGGGGCGGCGATGAAGGGCACCTTCTACAGCATCGACCAGGGCGGCGCGCAGATCGCCATCAGTGCCGCAACGCTGCAGGGATCGACCGTGAAGATGACGGTTCCGGGAATCGGTGGATCGTACGATGGCAAGCTGGAGTCGGATGGGAATTCGATCACGGGGTCACTGACGCAGGGTCAGACTCCGCTGCCATTGAATTTGAAACGCGCAACGACCGAGACGGCGTGGGAGATTCCCCCGCCCCCGGCTGCTCCGAAGGCCCTGCCTGCGGGGACGAAGCTGGAGTTTGAGGTCGCGACGATTAAGCCGAGTGCCGAAGGACAGCAAGGGATCGGGATCAACGTGAATGGTCGCGAGTTTCGGACGCGCAATACGAAGCTCACCGATCTGCTGACGTTTGCCTATGGGCTGCACGCGAAGCAGATCGCGGGGCTGCCGGGATGGGCGGACAACGACAAGTTCGATATTCTCGCGCCGCTGCCTGCAGAGGGGATGCCGAGCGATCCGCAGTTGCGGACGATGCTACAGAATCTGATCAAGGAGCGCTTCGCGTTGGAGTTTCACAAGGAGAAGCGTGAGCTATCGGTCTACACGGTCAACGTGGGCAAGGGTGGCGCGGCTGGCGTGAAGATGACGAAGAACGACAGCAAGCAGCCGCTGCCGGGTCTGGGATTCCAGGGCCTGGGACGCATGCGCGCGACGAACGCGACGATGTCGGACTTCGCGGGATTGCTGCAGTTCATGGTTCTGGATCGCCCGGTGCTGGACCAGAGCGGCATCCAGGATCGCTTCGACTTCATGCTGAATTGGACTCCCGACGAATTTCAGTTTCCGACGGCAGGCCAGCGGCCACCGGCAGCAACGGGTCCGGATGCCCCGCCCGATTTGCTGACGGCCGTGCAGGAGCAGATGGGCATGAAGCTGGAGAGCACCAAGGCGCCTGCGGACGTGTACGTGGTTGACAAGGTGTCGAAACCCTCCGAGAATTAGTCCATGAAATCTCAGCTCCTCGCCTTGGTCTTTGTTTGTAGTGCGGTCAACGCATTCGGTCAAGGGAGGGCGCAGGCTCCTCCTCCGCTGTTCTTCAAGGAGACGTGGAAGGAGATGCCGGGCAACGTTCCGATGACGCAGGAGTTCGTGGTGAATCCGGATCTCAAACTGGATCTCTACGGGACTACGAAGGAAGATTTCGGCATCACCAGCGAAGGTGGCGTGCCACACATCTGGACGGGGTTGTGCGCGAACACTTGCGCGCTGACCTTGTCGAGCAAGACCAGTCTGGTGGACCTCACGGGGAAAGCGAAGATTCGCTGGTATACCAAGACCTCGGGCTTTCATGTGGTGCGTCCGGTGTTAAAGCTGGCGGATGGAACGTTTCTCATCGGCGATCACACGGATGCAACCACGTTTGAGTATCACGAGAGTGAATTCTTTCTGTCCGAAGTGAAGTGGTTGAAGCTCGACATGCCGAAGGTGCAGACCAAGGGCAATCTGCTCGACAAAGTCGACCTTAGCAAGGTGGAGGCGATCGGGTTTGCGGATCTCACTCCGGGCAGCGGACATGGGCTCGGTGGATTCTCGGACGTGGGCTGGATTGAAGTTTACGGCAAGGCAGTACCGCGCGATCCCGCGAAGTAAGACGGTTAGCAACATTTTCCGGCTGCGCGGCAAAGGGATCTGGCTTTTTGGACTTCCAGACAAGTGGCTAGGACGGTTGGATATGGTCGATTCAGCGGGGATCGCGGAGAATCGAGTCATGAACAAACGCTCTGAAGCTCTCGCAACCCGCCTTGAAGCTGGTGCAAAGGCACTCGCTGAGTTAGCCACTTCACTTTCCGATAAAGATTGGCAGACTCGACTTCCCAAAGACGGGCGCAAGGTTGGCGTGGTGGTGCATCACGTCGCCAACATGTATCCGATTGAGATCCAACTCGCCGGACTGCTGGCGGCTGGTCAACCGATCGCGGGCGTGACGTGGGACGCGGTCGCGGACATCAATCTCAAACACGCCCAGGAACAGGACGGCGTCACGAAAGAGGCCGCGCTGGCATTTCTGGCTCAGAACAGTGCAACTGCGGCAGCGGCGATTCGCGCGTTCAACGATACACAATTGGACTCGGCGGCGACTGTATCGCTGAACAGCGATGCTCCCCTGACCTGCCAGTTCTTTCTGGAAGATCACGCTGTCCGGCACAGCTACCATCACCTCGCTGGCATTCGCGCGGCGCTTGGACGTTAATCGTGCTGAAGCTCATGTGCGTGCTAGCGCACCCGGATGACGAGTCGCTCGGCATGGGCGGAACGCTGGCCAAATATGCGGCGGAGGGCGTAGAGACGTACGTCGTCACCGCCACCAAAGGGGAGAGGGGCAGGTCTGGCAGCCTGGAGCCTGTCTCCCCGGAGCGAGTCGGTCAGTTGCGGCACGCAGAGTTGCTGGCGGCCTGCGAGGAGCTCGGCGTACGCGAGGTCAGCATGCTCGGGTATCGCGATGCGGAGTTGGATCGGGCAGACCCTCGCGAGGCAATCGGGAAAATCGCGGCGCACATCCAACGCGTGAAACCCGATGTGGTGCTGACGTTTGGTCCCGATGGCGCCTATGGGCATCCGGACCACATTGCGATCAGCCAGTTCACGACGGCGGCGATCATGAGCGGGGCTGGCGCGCATCGCGTCTCGAAGTTGTACTATCTCGCGTGGCAGGCGGACAAGTGGGCGGCGTACCAATCGGCGCTGAAGAAATTGGCGATCGTTGTGGATGGGGTGGAGCGGCAGGCGACACCTTGGCCGGATTGGGCGATCACGACGCGGATCGACACCAGTGACATGGTGGCGCAGGTGTGGCGCGCAGTAACCTGTCATAAGAGCCAGATGTCGACCTACGCACAACTCTCACAACTGTCCGCCGAACACCATCGTTCGCTGTGGGGCTCGCAGCAATTCTATCGGGCATTTAGTTTGGTGAACGGGGGCCGAGCCGTGGAATCCGATTTGTTCGAGGGGCTGCGATGAATGAAGATTTGAGAATCCGCAAGGCTCCGCTGGATATGGACGCGGCGGAGTTTCGCAGGATCGGACATCAGTTGGTAGAGCAGATCGCGGGCTTTTTCGAGACGATGCCGGAGGGTCCGGTAACGCCTGCGGAGTCGCTAGAAGCGGTGCGAGGGTTACTGGGTTCGGGAGGTCTTCCAGAATCTGGAGCAGATGCAGGGGAGCTGGTCAAAGACGCAGCGGAGTTGCTGTTCCAGCATTCGCTGTTCAACGGGCATCCGCGATTCTTTGGCTACATTACGTCGAGTCCCGCACCGATTGGGGCACTCGCGGATTTCCTGGCGTCAGCGGTGAATGCGAATGTTGGGGCGTGGAAGCTCGCTCCGATGGCGACGGAGATTGAGGCGCAGACTGTGCGCTGGATTGCGGAGTTCATGGGGTACCCGTCGGACTGTGGCGGACTGCTCGCCAGCGGCGGGAACATGGCGAACATGATTTGTTTGCTCGCGGCCCGGAAGAAGATGGCGGGGCCGGATTCGAAGCGGCTGTGTTGTTATGCGTCCAAGGAAACGCATACCTGGATTCAGAAGGCTGCGGACATGCACGGGTTCGAAATCCGGTGGGTAGATTCCGACGACCTTGTCGAGCAGATTCGTTCTGATCGCGCGCAAGGGTTACAACCGTTCGCGGTGATAGGGACTGCGGGGTCGGTGAGCACTGGCGCTGTTGACCCCCTGCCTGAACTAGCGGCGGTGTGTCGTGCAGAGAATTTGTGGCTTCACGTGGACGGGGCGTACGGAGGCGTGGCGGCGCTGGTCCCGGGGGCTCCTGAGGATCTGAGGGGCTTGGCTTTGGCCGACTCCGTGGCAGTCGATCCGCACAAGTGGCTGTATGCTCCGCTGGAAGCGGGCTGCGCGTTGGTTCGCGACCGCCGCGATTTACTGAATGCGTTCTCGCATCACCCGTCGTATTACAACTTCGATGGCGACGCGATCAACTACTTTGACCTGGGTCCGCAGAACTCGCGAGGGTTTCGGGCGTTGAAAGTATGGTTGGCGCTGCGACAGGTGGGGCGCGCGGGGTACGTGAAAATGATTGGCGACGATATGCGACTCTCGCAGCACCTGCATTCGCGGTTGATGGCGCGGCCTGATTTCCAGGTGTTCACGCAGAACCTCAGTATCGTGACGTTCCGCTATGCGCCGGAGGGCCTGCGAGATGAGGCGACGCTGCATCGCGTGAATCAGGAACTGCTGGATCGCATCGAGAAGAGCGGCGAGGCGTTTTTATCGAACGCGATGGTCGACGGCAAGTATGCGCTGCGGGCTTGCATCGTCAACTTCAGAACGTCACTGGATGATGTTGAGGCGATACCGGACATTGTGGCCCGGTTGGGCCAGTCGATTCCCTGGTGAACTACTTCATGTGTTGCAGCGATTGTTCGTTCTCTAAACACATTTCGTCGACCAATTCGGTATCCACAACGATGCGTTGCTTCAGTGTGACGGTCCAAGGTTTTGTGTAGGCTTTCGGGTCATCGACTGTGATCTGCACTTCCAGGTGCCCGAAATCAGGGCGACGGATTTGCTCGCGAACATGCGCTGCCTCTGTGATCACGCTGCCGTTCCAATCGATCCAGGTATCGTCGCTCACTCCGATGGAGTCGACGACCAGCGTATCCTCAGACCACTTCGCAGATGAGTACCCTTGTAGCGTGGGGAATGGATCTTTGGGCAAGGGCCGCGCGTCGGTAAAGACCTGGCGATATCCGGCGTTCAGTTCGTTCAACACCAGCAGGAGATTTGGATAGTGAACGAACTTGAGCAAATGCGGCATTCCGTAGGCGCGGATGAAATTATCGGGCATACAGCGGATATGCGGGTCTTCGATCGCAAGGTTCGCGGTGCGCTTCTTTACGATGGGCACGAGCCAGGGCTGATAGGGCAAACCACCTGGCAGATCGACGCCGATGTTCGACATTTGGCGCGAGGCCATGATCGCGCTAGGGTCGCCGGGCTTGTCGACGGGACTCGGGCGATTGGGTTCGCCCGTCATCCAGATTCCTGAGAAGTCGGGCTTGCCATCCGCCAGGCGAGGAGCGGGGGCCGACATGTTTACGCTGCCGTCCGCCTTGCGCGGCACGCCGGGGGTAGGATACTTCAGCCACTGCGCGGGCAAGGGCGAGGAGGCTAGAAGCGCAAGAGCCAGATATAGATTCCGCATCGGGCTAAGGATACACCACCATTCGCAGTGCGGTGGTGCCGCGCGAATCGGTACGATAGTCATTTACGAATGTCTCCCCATCGAATCTGGATTGCTCTCGCGATTGTGATCTTGTCCGGCTGCGGCGGAACCTCCACTAGTGCGGATGCGAAAGCGGAGAAGAAGAACGCAACCTCATCGGGCGCGGTACCGCATCAGCGCGACGCCGATGACGTGGGCCGCTTCATTGCAGGCATTCCCGGTGCGGCCGGCAGTCCGTTCACGACGCTCGAAGCGACGGCCGCCTGGAAGGATCACCACCAACGCCTGGATGAAGCATGGCGCAAAGCGGAGACACCGCTGATCAGCAAGCTGCAGGAGTTTCAGAAACAGGAACTCAACGACGCAACGCTGCGGACTTCCGATGTCTTCTATCCATTTTCCGGGCCAGATTCGCTGATGCTGGTCCTATGGTTCCCGCATAGTCCGACCTACGTGATGGTGGGTTTGGAGCCCGCGGGCACGCTGCCGGGCCTATCGCAATTTGAGAAGAAAGATATGTCCAAGTATCTGGCGGAGACGCGGGAAACCGTCTCTTCTGTGCTTGGTCGCAGCTTCTTCGTTACTCACCAGATGGACAGGCAGTTTCGCGGGCAGGTGACGGACGGTCTGTTGCTGCCGATTCTGCATTTGTTGGTGCGCAGGCAAAATACGATTCTCGGCTTTCGCTATGTGCGGCTCGACGAACAGGGGCAAGTTGTGGACCGTCCCGCGAGTTTTGGGTCGCCGGGTCCGTTCCCGAATTTGGGAGTTGAAATTGAGTTCCGCGCGGACGCAGACCAATCGACTCACACGCTTTACTATTTTTCCGCGAACATCTCGGATGAACGCCTGAGCAAGAACAAAGCTCTTTTGGCCTATCTGAGCCGCCTACAGGGAGTAACGACGCTGCTGAAGGCGACTTCCTATATGCCCCATCACGCGAACTTTTCTTTGATCCGCGACCGGATTCTGACAAGCAGCGCGGCGGTTCTGCAGGACGATTCGGGAATCCCCTACAGATACTTTCAGACGGCAGACTGGAAGACACAGCTCTATGGCGAATACGTCCGGCCCTACGGGAGCTTCCGCCCACTGGAGCAACCGGACCTGCGGTTGGCCTATGGAGCCGGGGCCAAGCCGTTATCCCTGCATGTGGGTTATGGCTACTTGAAAATTGCTTCGAACCTTCTCTTGGCGCAAAAGCTTCGGAAGTAGTCGCCCTCAATCGAAGATCGTGATGCAATCATCGCTGATCTCATAGCGATTCTGCCGCGTGCTGGTCTTGTCGGCAATCACTTGGCGCGCGATGAAGTGCAGTACGGCATCGCGTTGCAGTAAGGGCAGTCCAGTCTGCGCCACCCACTCGCTCTTGTTCGGAATCCAGATCAGCGCGACCGTGCTAGGTCCGCCGAACTCGAAGTACATGCTGAACTGCTTCCCTTCCCTGGAGTAGAAAATGCGTCCGCCACGTCCCTCCTCGGCGTAGGTGAGCGCGCTGTTGCGCGAGAGCTCCGGGAGTTCAGGATATTTCGTTCCCGCTGCGGCGGATACGGCACGCGCCAAGGCGGCGCCTAAGAATCCCCAGTTCATGGCGCGAACCTCGGCGTCACCATTTTAGTTCGCTGCTGGAGATCTGACCCGTGAGCGTGTTCAGCAAGACCAAAATGGGCTGGGGGAACTTCCCGTCCGGCACCTGCGGCACACCGCGCATGACGAGCAGGTCGCCACCCGGCAACAGTTGCGGTTCGCGGGTGATGCGCGTATCCACGGTCCACAACGCCTTGCCGCTGGCATCGATACGACGCACATGGAGAGTCAGATCGGGGAATCGGCCCTCATAGGCGATCCACGCGCCATCCTTGCTGGCTGGCTGCGTTAGCAACACACCGTTTGAAAACTCTTCGTCCCCCATTGGCTCCAGTTGCTTGAATCGCGGGATGGGGCCAGTGGTGTCGATCTCACCGGAATAGAGTCGGCGCCGCTCGCGGGTAGGAATCAGTCCCAGGCCAATCGACTCATAGGGGACGGATCGAAGCGGGAGTATCCCGGGCATGACAGGCGAGCCGGGTTTCAACTTACCTTTCTCAACATCTTCCGGCAGATACAGGCCGATCCAGCGCGTTTCGGAAACGCGCCAGCCGCTGGTGACCACGTCGGAGAAACTGCGCACTTGCTGCTCGGGCGGCGGATTGGACTCGCTGCGGAGCCGCCTCGTGCGGAGGTCATAGACGTAGACACCACCCGCTTGAATCCACATTTGATCGCCGACCACTGCTATGAGGCGAAGCTCATTCGAATCCGATGACGGAGGGACCTCACGAGCGATCTCGATGATCGACGGTGCAGGACTGCCGTCCAAGGGCGTTAACAGCAAGCCCACTTTCCTGGGGACAACCTGCACCTGATTGGGCTGCAGCAACGGCGGATGAGGCTCGTCGGTGGCGAGCAAGGTCACCACGTGCGTGGCGGTGCGCAACGAAGGTCCGACGGGCAAGCCCGGTCCGGAGGGAATGTTAAGCACGGAACATCCCGCCGTCGCGAGCAGCGCGGTGAACAGGCTCCAATGACGTCCGGGCAAGGATGTGAACCTTACGGCACTAAGCCGAAAGAAATGATGTTCGAGCCTGCGGCAACCGCGATGTATTGCTTGCCGTCGAACCCGTAGGTCATGGGAGACGCTCTCCAGACCTGGCCCGTGGGCCATTGCCACAGGCGCTTCCCGTTCTGTGCGTCGACGGCGCTGAACAAGCCTCCGTCTTCCGCGAACAGGACGATGCCACCGGCGGTTGCAAGCACGCCACCCCAGGAGTTATTCGGGCCGGTTTGCTTCACTTCCCACTTGACGGCTCCCGTCTGAATGTCGAGAGCCCGCAGGACTTTTTGTCCGCCATCGCGGCGAGCGTTGCCACCCATGTAGCCGGCGCCAGCTTTCCAGTCGGTATCCCGCTTCACGAAGTTCGCGCAACCCTCCGCTGTCTGGAGATAGTAAAGACCTGTGGAGGAATTGAACGCCGTCGAATACCAGTTGCTGGCACCTTCGAGCGCCGGGCAGACACGCGTACCTTCTGGCGTTGGCTCCTGATTCGGGTTCAGCACAGGCCGTCCCTTGGCGTCGATCTCTTTGGCCCAGGTTAATTGCTGAACGAACGGCTTGGTCAGCAGACGTTCTCCAGTCAAGCGGTCGAAGACATAGAAAAATCCATTACGATCGGCGTGCAGCATCAGCTTGCGGGGCTGGCCTTTCCAGGGGGCATCAATCAGCACCGACGGGGCCTGGGCATCGTAATCCCAAACGTTGTGCGGCGTGAACTGGTAATACCAACGCAGTTTGCCGGTCTTGCCATCCAGAGCCAGGATCGAGCTGGAATACAGGTTGTCGCCTCCACGCTCATCGCCCACCAGGTCGTTGCCCGGATTACCGGTGGCCCAGTAGAGCAAGCCCGCGGCGGGATCGTAGGAACCCGTCATCCAGGTGACTGCGCCGGGGTGATCGATTTCGTCGCCGATCCAGGTTTCCGATCCCGGTTCGCCGCGTTTCGGAACGGTCCAGAATCGCCACGCTTCCTTGCCAGTGGCAATGTCGTAGGCGGCGACAAATCCGCGCGCGCCCTCATCGCCACCTGCGGTACCGGAGATCACCAGATCCCCAGCGATCAGCGGAGCGGAGGTTGCATTATAGTTCTGATGCCAATCCGCCATTTCGGTATCCCACTGCTTCTGGCCGGTGTGCCGGTTCAGCGCAATGATGTGGGCGTGATCGGTGACCATCAGGAGACGATCACCAGAGATGGCGACACCGCGATTGATCCCGCCCGAGGCGTTACCGACCAACCCGCGTGTGCGCGGCTCCTGGAAGTGCCAAATTTCGTGGCCCGTTCCCGCATCCAGCGCCCAGCATTCGTTCGCGGCAGTGACATACATCAAGCCGCCGACGACGATGGGGGTTCCTTCCAACCGTGCGGCATTGGGGAAATTGAACACCCATTTCGGCGCCAAGCGGGACACGTTGTTTTTGGTGATCTCTGCCAGCGTGCTGAAGCGGTTGCCCGATACGTTGCCGTTATAGGTGGGCCATTCGGTCTCCGAAGTCACGGAGCGGAAACGATCGCCCGAAGGCCGCAGCAGTTGCACGCGGCCTTCGTCGGTTCGTAATTGCAGTTCAAAGGCGTTTTCATTGATCACGACACCGCTGAGCGCGCGTCCGTCCGTAGTGGTGATGCTCTTGCGAGTCTGCTGCGGTCCACCGCGACCGGGAGCCGGAGCCAGCGTGCGTAGGAAACCGACCAGCTGCGTCATTTCCGCTGCCGGGAGTTCAAAGGCTGGCATGCCGCGACCGGGGTTGCCGGAGGTAATGAAGTTCGGCAGGTCCTGGCCCTGTCGGGTGCCAATTCCGCGCACAATCGACGGTCCCAGTTCGCCGCCGCCACCGTCGGGTCCGTGACAGTTGGCACAGCGGCTTTCAAAAACACGTCGGCCTTCGACGTTCGGCTGCTGTTTGCCGTTCGGAGCCTGTTTGCCGAAGTTCGGTGGCGGCTGCTGTCCGAGGAGAGAAACGCCCAAGATGGAAGCGGCGATTACAGAGCCGCCGACTACGGTCCACGCTACTAAGCTACGCATTGCTATCGAATCCTTAACCTTAATTTATCGGGGTCCGCCGCGGCCGCCCGCAGGGGCATCCGTAGCATCTACTTCTTTACGCATGTCACGCGCCACGCCCACCACCAGGAGTTCCAGCGGCTGGGTTCCCATGTTCTCCACGGAGTGAACCTCACCCATCTGGATCGGCACGGCATCACCGACGCGCGCGACGGCAGTATCCTGCTGACCGCGACCCGCGAGCGCGAAGGTTCCTTCGCCGGCCATGACGTAGTAAAACTGCGCGAGGCCGCGATAAGAATGCGCGCCGATCGACGAGCCGGGCGGCACCACCACGTGATCTACAAACGCCCAGGTGGTGGCAAATACAGTGGGGCCGAACCCTCGGCGATATTGCACCGGACCCTTGCCGCCGTGCATGGCATTGGTGTTGCGAAGCAGGGCGCGATCCATCCGCATGCTCATAAACTGCGGAACCTTGTCGAGCACCACGTCTTCGCGGGTGTCTCCCAAATCAAAATTGTCGTATTCGCCCTTTACGACGGATACGTTGATATTCGCCCACTGCACCGGCTTGTCGGTGCGATTGTAGATGGCGTGTGCGTGCCCGATCTTGGCCGGAACGGCAGCCGGTCCTTTGATCAGGGACGTGTGCCCGTCGATGGTGAATTCGGCCTCTCCGTCCAGAATCACGAACATCTCTTCGCCGTTGTTGTGGAAGTGCTCCCCAATGCCGCTCTTCGGTGCGATGACGCCGCGGTGCAGGAAATAGAGGTTTGTGTCCAAGGCGTGGAAATCGAGCAGCGCCGTGAAATCCAGCTTGCCCGCGCCGCCGTGTACAGCCGGAGAAGGCCGGAATTTCGAGGGGTCGGTGTGGGCAATGCGCGAGGCCAAAGGCTCCAGCGCCATCAGCGGGATCAGCGACGCACCCAGACCGGCGGCGCAGACAAGAAGAGTTTTTTTCATGGGTCCCTTTCTATTGTTCGTCGAACAGCAACACGTCGTATTTCTTGGTGAGCAATGTGGCTTCGATCTCACCCCAAACCTTCTGGTGAATATCGGCCGCGATCCACTTCTGACGCAGCTCTTCGCTTTGATAGCGCAGCACGAAGCGGTAATTGATTCCAGCTGGTGCCTTGCCGGAAACCGCCTTGCGCAGCTTGATAATCTTGACGTCCATGTAGCCCTGGAACTTCATCGCAGCCGGCTTGAAATTCTTCTCAAAGAGCCGTAGCATCTCTTGTTCTTTCGCAGGGTCCACGGACATATCGAGTTGGATCTGGATCGGGTGCGCGGCATCGGCCGCCCGTAGCATCGGTGCCAACGTTGCCGCCGCGAGGCTGGTCAAGCAGGTTCGTCTATTCATGGTTTCGTCTCCTCTAAACTACTGGTATAGCGCCTTTTGGCCTGCGACGCTCAGCTTCACGCGGTACAGCCCGGTTTCGGCCGTGACGTAGAGCGACTTTCCATCGTCGCCCCAAGCGCAGTTGGCCGGCGTTTCGGGAAATACGATCGTCCCCAGGTGCTTGCCTTCCGCCGAAAACACCCACACGCCGCCCGGACCGGTGGCATAGAGGTTGCCCAGCGAATCGATCTTCATTCCGTCCGGCGCGCCAGCGGCCTTTTCGGCGGTCACATCCGCGAAAATCCGACCATTGCTGACCGTGCCATCCGCATTGACGTCGTAACGCATCCACACCTTGTGTTTGTCGTCGGTGTTGGCGACGTAGAGCGTTTTGTAATCGGGCGAAAACGCGATGCCATTGGGCCGGGTGATGTCCTTGACGATGGCCTGAACTTTGCCGTTCGCGAAGCGGTAAACGCCATTAAACGCGATCTCTTTCGCCGGATCCTCATCCTGCTTGGGCAGGCCGTAGGGAGGATCGGTGAAATACAGCGAGCCGTCGGAGTGAAACACCAAATCGTTGGGACTGCTGAGGCGCTTGCCCTCGAAGCGTTCTACGACGGTCGAAACCTTGCGATCCTTGTCGATGCGCACAATGCGACGGTTCCCGTGTTGCACTAGCAGCACGCCTCCGTCCTTGTCCGCGACCATTCCATTCGGTCCGACAAAGCCGCCGGCCGGAAGAGAGTTTCCGTCATAGCCGCCGGGCCGCAGAATCTCGGTAACCTTGCCGTCCGGGGTCCATTGCCGCACCACGTTCCCGACAACATCACTGAACCAGAGCGCTCCTTCCGGGCGCCACAGCGGGCCCTCGGTGAAGGTGAAGCCACCGGCAAGCTTCTCGATTTTCGCGTCCCGTGGGACCAGCGCATCGAAGGCAGGATCGGAACGCTGAAAGCTTCCGATGGAGGGGGCTTCGGTTTGGGGAGCGGATTGCTGCGGCGGAGCACACGCAGACAGGGCAATGGCGGCGGTCAACAGGGTCTTCTTCATAAAAGGTATCAGGAAGCGCTTTCAGAGAGCGTATCACAACCCGCAAATAGATTCCCATAGGTCTAAGAGCCACCCTGGCAGGAACACGGTCTTCGTGCTAGAAGCTTCCCACCATTGACATCGAACCTCCTGGAGCAGTATGCTGGGTGCCGTTCTGCAATCGCTTGCAAATAGGGGCAGAGTTGTAAACATGCGGCTCGCTAACGCAGCCGTGGGTCAAATCAAAATAGAGGGGGTAAATCATAAAGATGAGGTTATTTCTCAAACTCATAGCATGTTGTCTTAGTGCCGGCCTGATGATGGCGCAAAGTGATCGCGGCACCATTACCGGAACGGTATCGGATCCGAGCGGAGCATTTGTCGCTGCCGCGATGGTCGCTGCCAGAAATCTGGATACGGGGACGAAGTTAGAAACGGTGACCACTGGCACCGGCAGCTTCACGCTCGCATCGGTTCCTGTTGGTCCTTACGAAGTCGTGGTGGAAGCACCTGGTTTCAGCCGGTCGGTCCAAACGGGTATCACGGTTCAGGTAGCCCTCACGGTTCGCCTGGACGTGACGCTGCGCATCGGCTCCATCACCGACACGATTGAAGTGGTGGCCGAATCTCCGCTGCTCCGCACGGAAAACGCGGAATCCAGCGTCAACGTAACGGGCGACCGCATCAATAGCCTGCCACTGAATTTCGGCGGCGGCGCGGGTGCCATCGGCGCGATCCGCAACCAGATGGCGTTCGCAGTTCTGTCGCCGGGCGTTTCCGGCTCCGGCACGGGCGCGCGCATCAACGGCTTCGCGGGCAACACCTTCCGCGTGATGATCGATGGTCAGGATTCCACCAGCGGCAACAGCACCGCGCGCGTGGATGAAACCCAGGCATCGGTGGAAGCAGTAGAAGAATTCACGCTCCAGACCTCGAACTTCTCGGCCGAATATGGCCAGGCGTTGGGCGGCGTGTTCAACTTCAGCATCCGTTCCGGCACCAACAGTTTCCACGGTTCGGCGTATGAGTACTTCACCAACGAAGCTCTCAACGCGCGCCAGCCGCTGGCACAGACCAGCGTTCTGCCGGTCTCGCGCAAGAATGACTTCGGCTTCACCTTGGGTGGACCGCTGCGCATCCCGAAAGTCTATAACGGCAAAGATAAGACGTTCTATTTTTTCAACTGGGAATATTTCCGCAATAAGATCGCCAGCACTGGTATCTTCCAGACGCTTCCGACCACCGAATATCGCAGCGGCAACTTCGCCGCAGGGCTTACGAACCGCAACCTCGCCACCGATGGCTTGGGTCGGCCAATCATGGAGAACGCGGTTTACGACCCTTTGACCAATCAAACCGTCAACGGCCAGATCTACCGCAACGCCTTCCTGGGCAACGTGATCCCGGCCAGCCGCCTGGACCCCGTCGCGGTGGCCATCCAGAAATACATCCCCGCTCCGATCAACAGCAGCCTCAGCAACAACTGGCAGCAAAACGGCGAATACATCAAATCGATGTCCGCGCCGGCTTTCAAGCTGGATCACAACTTCGGAACCAAGATGCGTGTTTCCTACTACTTCGGAAACCTGACCAACAATCAGCGGTTCGGCTTTGACAGCCTACCCGACCCCATCACCGCGGGCCGCGTGCAGGCCATTTATTCCCGCACCAATCGGCTGAATGTGGACTACACGCTCACGCCCACCACGTTGCTCCATTTGGGCGCGGGCTACATCCGCTACATCAATCCGGACCGAGGTCCTCCAGGCGTGATGAACTTTGACGCGGCCAAGGAAATCGGCTTCACCGGCAGCGCCACCGATCCCGGCGGCTTCCCTCGCATCACCAATCTGGCCACCGGGACCAATAACGCCTTCGGCGGCATGAGCCTCACCATGGGCCCCCAGAATGCCAACCTCTATTACAATGACAAGGCCACTGGCGTCGCCAGCTTGACCATCGCTTCCGGTAACCACTCCTACAAAATGGGTGCCGAGTTACGTATTGACTCGCTCACGGACCGCAATACCCGCGGCGCTCAGGGCGTGCTGGACTTCAACCGGGCTCAGACCGGTCTGCCGGCCACTCAGGGCATCGCGCTTCCTGCGGGAACGGGCGTCGGCTTGAACTACGCCAGCTTCATGCTGGGCCTTACTAACAGCACGCAGGTGAACGCAATCCAGGATCCGCAGTGGCGTAAAACCGCTTGGGGCCTGTACGTCCAGGACACCTGGAAGGTCACCCGCAAACTGACCGTCGACTACGGTTTGCGTTGGGACCTCCAGCCTGCCGGTCACGAAATCTGGGACCGCGTCAGCACGCTTGGGTTCAACACTCCGAATCCCTCTGTCGGTGGCCGTTTGGGCGGCATGACCTATGCCGGTTACGGCCAAGGCCGTTGCAACTGCGACTTCACGCCGTCCTACAAAGCTGCGCTCGGTCCGAGACTGGGTGTCGCCTACCAGATCGACTCCAAAACCGTCCTTCGCGGCGGCTGGGGCCTCTCTTACGGCAACGTCACGCCCTGGAACTACATCACCAATTCGGTGTGGACAGGCGTCAGCTTCAACTCCCTTACCTTCAACGCTCCCGGCGCGGGCGATGCCGCAACGCTTCTCCGCAACGGTCTCCAGTACAATCGCGCTGACCTCTACGCGACCACGCTCGATCCGGGTGGACTTCCCCTGCGTGGCCAGACGACCGCTCCGGCCGTCATCCTCGATGCCAGCTGGGCGCGCCCGCCGCGCGTCAACCAATGGACCATCGGCATCCAGCGCGAAATCAATCGCAGCCTGGTTATCGAAGCCGCCTACGTGGGCAACCGCACCGCGTGGCTCAACGGCCCCAGCATGACCAGCCCGAACGCCATTTCGTTCCAGCGGCTGGCTGCTGCGGGAATCGACTTGTCTTCTGCGGCCGACCGGACGCTTTTGACCACTCGCAATGACTCTGCTGCTGTTGCAGCTCGGGGATTCCGTCTGCCTTACGACTCATTCGCCGGCTCCAATACCTTGGCGCAGGCTTTGCGGCCGTTCGCGCAGTTCAGTAGCGGACTTTCCGCTCGCAACGCGTCTTTGGGCAAAAGCTGGTATGACTCGCTACAGGTCAAGGCCACGCAGCGCTTCAACCGCGGGCTCGATGCCACTTTCGCCTTCACCTGGGCGAAGGACCTCGACGCCACGGCCGGCTCCAATGACGTCTTCAACCGTCCCAACCAGAAGCGCCTCACCAACCTCGCCCAGCCTTTGGTGTTGACCATCGGGTTCAACTACGAAACCCAAAAATGGTTCAACAACCGGGCGCTGTCGTTCGTCACTTCCGGTTGGACCCTTGGCGGCCTGCTGCGTTACAGCAGCGGCACCGTCATCGGCATCCCGCTCGCTACAAACCTGCTGAACAGCCAGGTCTTCCAGAACACCTTCTTTAACCGCGTCTCCGGCCAGCAGCTGTTCACGAAAGACCTGAACTGCGATGGCTGCATCGATCCCAACAAGGATCTGGTGCTGAACGCCGGAGCGTGGGTGAATCCGGATGGCGGCAAGTTCGGCGTTTCCTCGGCTGCTTACAACGACTACCGGAGCCGTCGTACTCCGGATGAACAGTTGAGCATTGGACGGTCGTTCCGCATCTCAGAAGGCAAGGCCTTCATGATTCGGGCCGAGTTCTTCAACGTGTTCAACCGTACCGTGTTCGCGGCGCCCACTTCGGGCACCCCGGCCGCGTCCACCACCTGTGTCCTAAACTCCGGAGCCACGGCCTCGGGCGCTGCTTGCGGCGATCCCAACACCTTGCGCAACCTGACAGCAGGACAGGGCTTCATCAACATGAACAACAGCGGTCAGCCCCGTAACGGGCAGCTGGTCGGCCGCTTCACGTTCTAGTCCGTAAACAACTGCAGTACCCTAAACGAGGTCGTCCCTACCGGGGCGGCCTCGTTTCTTTTGGCCACCCTACACGAACCAGCTCACCCCTGCCGATCAGCTCAGGCCGCTTACCCCTCTGTTTCCAGTGCATTGGCGTCCCTTGCAGGATTGACACCTTGCGCATTTTTCCATAAACTATGAAAGCGCTTTCTGTGAATCCACTTCACGTTTCGGCGCACAAATCAGGCGTCGGATAGGAAGCGGAATTGATGATGAAACAGCGACTGATTTCGGTACTGGTGAGCGGGGCTGCGGGATTGCTGGTCACGACCGCGCTGATGCGATCGCAGACACCGGCTACTTTTGAAACCGCAGTGCTGCCAGTGATCCAAAAGACCTGCCTGCCCTGCCACAGCGACCAGTTGTCCTCCGCGGGTGTGAACTTTCAAGGGTTCCGCACGGCCGCCTCGATTCAAAGCAATCGTGAACAGTGGGATACCGTCCTGCGCAAGCTGAAGACCGGCGAAATGCCGCCGGCGGGTGTACCCAAGCCTTCCGGGCTGCCCGGGATGGTGACGTTTTTGGAAAGCGAGTTCGCCCGCCTGGATGCGAACGTGAAACCCGATCCGGGCCGGATCACCGCGCGGCACCTCACTCGCGTGGAGTACCGCAATACCATCCGCGACCTGCTGGGTGTTGATTTTCAAACCACGCTGGAGTTTCCGGTGGACGATTCCGGTGACGGCTTCGACAACCTGGGAGACATCCTGAGTGTCTCGCCTTTGTTGGCCGAACGATATCTGGCTGCGGCGGAGCGCATCACGGAGCGCGCGCTGGGCCTCACGAAATTGCCGGCGATCCCGCTGGATGCTTCCTACGCCGACGATGACCACTACGAGGAAGTCGTCAGCTTCACCGGGAGCGCCGGAGCCGTTCACCACGTGGGTCCCAGTTTCGTCGAAGTGACGCATCGCGTCGAGTACGATGGCAACTACGTGGTCGTTGTAGGCTTGACGGGGCAACGCCCCGGTGAACCGAAGCCTGTGAACATGGGCTTGTGGATGGACGGCAAGCTGCTTTACTCGCTGGAGATTCCTGCAGGCAAACCACAGACGGTGTACTTCGGACCGTTTGAAAAACGCGAGATCAAGGTGTTCCTGCCGGAAGGCTTGCACACGTTCCGCTTAGGCTTCGCCAATGACGTGGACCTGCAGAACGTCCCGGTGGAGAGCCGCTACAACATTCGCTTGAATAAGTTCCCCCAGTTCATTCAGTTTCTGGGTCCGGAGAAACCCGCCGAGGAGGTTGCCAGCCGGAAGAAGATACTCATCTGCGACCTGAAGACCGGCCCGGCCTGCACCGAGCGGATTCTTTCCACCCTGGCCCACCGGGCGTTCCGACGACCCGTGACGAAAACTGAAGTCGCGTCGTTGATGAAGATCGTAAACGTGGCGAAGAAGGAAGGCCTGAATGACGAGCGTGCCTTGCAGCTCGCGATGCAGGCAATTCTGGTTTCGCCCGACTTCCTGTTCCGCCTGGAGCGCGACCCGGTCGGTGGTCAGGTGCATACGATCTCGAGCGTCGAAATGGCGTCCCGCCTAAGTTACTTCCTGTGGAGCTCCATGCCCGACGACGAGTTGCTCGCGGTGGCCGAAGCAGGCAAGCTGTCCAATCAGAAAACGCTGGACGAACAGGTGAGACGGCTGATGGCTGACCCGCGCTCGGCGGCATTGGCCGACAATTTTGCCGGGCAGTGGCTGGAAATTCGCAACCTGGATTCCATGAAGCCCGATCCGGACAAGTTCCCGGATTGGAGCGCGGAGCTGCGCGACGACATGCGCACCGAAACGCGTATGTTCTTCGATTACATCCTTCGTCAGAACCGGCCGGTGGTGGAGTTTATAGACGCGCGCTACACCTTCCTGAATGAGCCCCTGGCGCGTTACTACGGTGTGGAAGGCGTCAAGGGGCCCGATTTCCGTAAAGTGGAGTTGACCGATGGACGTCGCGGAGGGGTGTTGAGCCAAGCCAGCGTGCTGGCAGTTTCGAGCTACCCGTCGCGCACTTCCGTGGTGTTGCGAGGGAAATATATTCTTGAAAATATCCTCGGGTCACCGCCGCCTCCTCCTCCGCCGAACGTGCCGCCCCTGGATGAAGACGCCGTAGGCACGTCGCTTTCCCTGCGCCAGCAGATGGAGAAGCACCGTGAGAATCCAGCCTGCGCCGTGTGCCATTCCAAGATGGACCCGCTGGGCTTCGCGCTGGAAAATTACGACGTCATCGGCAAGTGGCGCACGATGGATGGGAAGTTCCCCGTCGATTCCACCGGCACGCTGGCGGACGGAACCAAGTTCGAAGGTCCCGCGGAAATGCGCCGCGTGCTGACCAGCAAGCTGCCCCAGTTCGCCGAATGCGTGGCGGGCAAGATGATGATCTACTCCTTGGGTCGCGGCCTGAAACAGAGTGACAACCGAACACTGGCGCAGATGACGCGCAACTGGGAAGCCAAGGGATTCGCGTTCCAGGACCTGATTTTTGAAATTGTCCATAGCCTGCCGTTCCAATCACGGCGCGGAGAAACTCAATGATCGTTACAAAAAAGAAATTAGACCGTAGAACATTTCTGCGTGGTGTCGGGGTCACGATCGGCCTGCCGGTTTTGGACGCCATGACGCCAGCGTTGGTCCGCGCGGCCACCAAGCCTCCCGTTCGCCTGATGTTCTTCTACCTCCCCAACGGCATCGACATGCCTAACTGGAACTTGGACTATCAGGGCAAGCTGGGGGAACTGCCGCGCATTCTCAAGCCGATGGAAGCGCATCGGGAGGACACGCTGGTCCTCAGCAACCTGACGCACAACTACGGGCGCGCGTTGCTGGACGGCGCTGGAGACCACGGCCGGTGTTGCGCCTCCTATCTCACGGGTGCGCACGTGAAGAAGACCTCTACCGATATTTACGTCAGCGGGCCGCAGTCCATGGACCAGCTGATTGCGGGTGAGATCGGCCAGAAGACACGTCTGCCTTCGCTGGAAATCGGCATGGAAGACCCGCGCCAAACGGGTAGCTGCGATTCCGGCTACTCCTGCGCCTACACCAACAATTTGGCGTGGAAGAGCGAAACCCAGCCGATGCCGCCGGTGCTGGATCCGCGCCTGATGTTTGAGCGTTTGTTCGGGACCTCTGGCGATCTGAGCCTGGCGGAGCGTTTGCAACAGCAGCGCCTGCGTAGCAGTGTTCTGGACTTCGTGCGGGAGAGCACACAGAAGCTGACCAAGGAGCTTGGTACCAGCGACCGCCGCAAACTGGACGAATATTTGAGCGCCATCCGCGGCATCGAGCAGCAGATGGATCGCGCGGCCAAAGACGAAAATCCGGTGGATCCTGGCATGGGCAAGCCTGCTGGCGCCCCGTCGGATTTCGGCGACCACTTCAAGCTGCTGACAGACATGGTGACGATCGCGTTCCGTTCGGACCTGACGCGGGTGGGCACCTTCATGATCACGCGCGAGGGCACTTCGCGCGCCTATCGTGAGATCGGCATCGCCGACGGGCATCATCCGTTGACGCATCACGGCGGCAAGGTAGAACAGCTGGCCAAAGTCACGCAGATCAACGAATATCACGTGAAGAACTTCGCCGCATGGGTAGAACGCCTGAAACAGATTCCGGAGGGCGACGGTCGCTTGCTGGACAATCTAATGCTGGTGTACGGCGCCAGCCTCAATGACGGCAATCGTCACATTCACGATGACCTGCCAACCATCCTGGTGGGCCAGGGTGGCGGCACCATCAAGACCGGCCGACGCATGGTATTCCGTCGCGAGACGCCGTTCTGCAATCTGCACCTGAGCCTGATGGACCGGATGGGCGTCCAGCGCGAAAGCTTCGGCGATTCCTCCGGCCGGCTGCCCGGCTTGGACACGGTGTAGCGATGCAACAGGAGCAACCCAAAGTAGAAGCGCCCAAACCTGAACCGCCCAAACCTAATGCGCGGCGTACCCCGCCCGCCATCCTGTTCGATAGCGACATGGGACAGAACATCGACGCGGCCCTGGCACTAGCGGTGCTGTATAACCTGGGCGCCAAGGGCAAGCTATCCGCCGTCGGCGTGAGCCGCATGAGTCTGGAAGCCGCGGCGTTTTGCGACATCATGTCCCGGTTCTACTCCGGTGCGGGCGATCTGTCGTCCCCGCAGTTTCAGGCTCCAGCGCCGGTAGGCTTGCCCGAAACTGGCCCAGCAGCGCCCCCCACGGCGATGCTGACCGGCCTACTGGGGATGAAGAAGCCCGACGGGAAGCCCCTGTTCACCCACGGCGTGCAGGAGACGCTGGACACCGCCGATGCGCGCGTGCTGTATCGCAACACGCTGCTGACGCAAAATGACCTTGAGGGCATCGTGGTCCTCGCTGGTCCCGCGACCAACTTGGTGCGGACGTTGGACATGAGTGGGGCGAAGAGCGTCGTCACCGCGAAGGTGGGCTTGCTGGTGGTGGCTGCCGGTGCCTATCCCGAGGGTGCGCCGGACCCGCGCATTCGCGCCGATATCGAATCCGCGAAGCGCTTGTTCGCAACCTGGCCGTCGCCGATCGTCGCGGTGGGCATCGAGGCAGGCGAGGCCGCTGCGTATAGCGGAAGCCGCGTGGACACGGACTTCGCATGGTCCCAGGCGCATCCCGTGGCCGAGGCGTACCGCGCGTTCGGGAAGTCCCCCTACGACGCACCCGCTCAGGCGGCCTTGGCTGCCTACTACGCCGGCAACCCGCAGGAAAGTTTCTTCAAATTGTCCGAGCCCGGCAGGATCGAAGTGCTGGACGACGGTCGCACACGCTTTGTGCCGTCAGCGACTGGCAAACATCGCTACTTGATCGTGGACGCGACGCAGAAGGCCAAGGTCGTTGAGGCCTACGCGGCGCTCGCGAGCATGAAGCCTGCAGTCCCCGCTCCCAGAGGCCGTCCACCGCAAGCCGCTCCGGCGGCGGTCAAACCTCTGGCTCCGTAGAAATAGAAAAGGCCGTCCCAATCAGGACGGCCTTTTTTGTTTTTGTTCTAGTACTCTGAACGCTTGAAAAGTCTCCGAACGGGAGTCGGGCAGCCAAAGGTTGTTGAGAACAGGTGGGACAGGCTTCAGCCTGTCGGCTCCTTTTTCCGCAACCTCCTAGGTCGCTATTGCACGAAGGCCAATTCGCCGAATCGCTCGGGAATGTGCGGCCACGCGGTCTCCTGCTGCGGATCTGACCAGATGCTCATCCGCCGGTTGGGTTCCACGCCGTCCCAGCGATTCAAATTCGCCTTCCAGACCATTCCTGCTTGGGGCGGGCGCGAGAGCGCGTCGAAGTTGCTCCACGGGATCGAGGCTTCGAGACTCCAGCCCTGATCCTTGTCCCCTCCGACGTTCATCGTGCCGCGGATGAAGGTCGCGATCTTCACGTTGTCGGCGTTGTACTGCTTCACCAGCGTGCGGCCACCATGGTTGGCGTAGTCGTAAAGAATGCCACGCACGCTCATTTCAAAACCGAAGTACAGGCCGGTCTGCGTCGGGCGGGGATTGATGAAGATCTCCACGGCGTCATCCCGGTAGGTGGGATCGTCGCGGTTCAGAAACAGCGCCGTGATATCGGCATCGTCGCAGTCGTACGCCAGATACAAATTCTGGTCGTCCCAAAGCATGCGGACGGCGGTCTTCTGCTTCGCGCCGGTCTGGCTCTCCCACAGGAACTGCAGATTGACGGCGGGTGAGGCAGCGGCCCACGCCTTGTCGTCGAACTTCCCGTCGATCTCCATGCGCGAAGTCGCGCGTTTGATCTCGTACCGGGGAATCGGAGGGCCGGGTGCGGCCGGAGGTTTGGCGGCCGGAGCCGCCTGCTGGGCGATCAGAGAACCGCCGAGAAGAATGAAAGCGATTGCCAATGGGAACATGCGACGCCAGTCTACCACATCGCTTTTGCCCGAATACAGCGGGTCAGGGCCTGTCAGGGCCTATCCATGGGCTTGAGATTGGAGTAAGATTATCTACCGAGGCTGGAAGCGCTTGCATGTTGCGTGCCTCACCATTCTTCGTACGAACCGGGAGCATTCAAAATGAGATCACGTTTTATAAGCAGAGCCATTGTGGTTTTGACCTGCGCCATCTTCTGTATTTCAGGAACCGCGCAGCAGCCGACTGCTGCAAAGGGCGCGGCACCCGCCAAGCTCTACAACACTGCCAAGCAGAAACTTCGGGAAGGCAAACAAGTCTTCAGCTTCACGCAGTCCAAGATGGATATTGCGGGTTACTGCGAATCGGCCAAGCATTTCGACTATGCATGGTTCGAGATGCAACACAGCACGCTGGAGTTTCGCGACGTCGAAGCGATGATCGGCGCCTGCCCGAAGGCTGGAGCCATTCCGATGATCCGGCTGCCTGACGCGCAGGAATGGCACATTCAGCACGCTCTGGACATTGGAGCATTGGGCGTCATTATCCCCACCGTGGACGATGTGGAGCGCGCGCGCGAAGCAGTGAAGTGGGCGCACTACCCTCCCCTGGGACGTCGCAGCTCGGGTGGCGGTCAGTTCTCCCGCATCTGGGGCGGCAACGGTGTCAACTACCGCGAGTCGTTTAACGACAACGTGCTGGTGGTAGTGATGATCGAAAGCCCCACGGGCGTCGCGAATGCGCATGAGATCGCTGCCGTACCCGGCATCGACGTCGTCATCATCGGCAACGCCGACATGACCAACTTCTCGGGCTTCCCGCAGAATGACGAGCACTACCAGGCGTTGATCACCAAGGTACATGATGAGACCCTGCGCGCTGGCAAGATCTGGGGACAGGCGAACGCGAACTATGCCAAGAACCATCCCCTGGCCAAGGACGCTTTCTTCTTCCAGAATGGTCCGTCCAATGACGGCTGGGCTCCCGCAGGTCGCGGTGCCCGAGGTGCGACGGCAGCGGCTGAAGGTGAAGAAGAAGTTCTAGCCCCGACCGGCCCTGGTCGCGGAAAAGGCAAGCAATAAAATTCGGAACAGGAGGCGCTTATGCATACTCGTTGGATCTCACTCATCGGCGTCCTGTTCCTAGCGATCAGTCCCCTCGCGGCCCAGAACGGACCGCGAGGGTTTAGCAAACCCCAGCCCACGGAAGAACTCCAGAAGCAGCCCCAAACCAAAGGTGCCATCGGCGATCAGCAGCGTCACTACTACTTCACCGACGCCAAGCAGGAAATGCCGTATCACCTTTACGTGCCGAAAAGTTACAAACCCGGCACCAAGATGCCTTTAGTGGTCGCCCTGCATGGATACAACGGCAACCACGACTACTTCTTTGCGCTGGTCAACAATCTCCCCGAAATTTGTGAGCAATACGGTTTCATCTTCGTCGCGCCGCTGGGCTACTCGTTAGGCGGTTGGTACGGAGCGCCACTGAGCATCCCGCCCACCACCGGTCCGGGCAGCAAAGGCAAAGCCAAGGGACCCGTGCAAACTCCGGAAGAAGCACAACGGGAACGCGACCTCAGTGAGAAGGACGTGATGAATGTTCTGGAACTGGTGTCCAAGGAATATACCGTCGATAAGGATCGCACCTTCCTCATGGGCCATTCGATGGGCGGCATGGGAGCCTACGTTCTAGGCCAGAAATACGCCAGCAAGTGGGCCGCCGTCGCGCCGATGTCCGGCACCATGGCCGGTGCCGACTATCATCTGGACCGGCTCAAGAAGGTCCCGATGCTGGTTTCCGTGGGCCAGACAGAAACCGAGACCGCCAACAACGCGAAGGCGCAAATCGAAGAAATGAAGAAGCTGGGCATGACTGCGCAGTACCTGGAAATTCCGGAAGGTACGCACATGTCGATGATCCCGCCGACGGTGCCGCAGATCTTCGCGTTCTTCGCGAAGCACAAACGCTAGAGTCCACTCCCCATCATGCGGGTTTCCGCTCAAACGATCGCGAATCGATATTGGAGTAGACCGTGCTGCATGCATTAACATCGGTCTGGCTCCAGACCTCCAACCAACAGAACAGGCTTACATGAACAGCAACAGACGCACGTTTCTACTCACGACAGGCGCGGCTATGGTCGCAAGCACCGGCCTCACTCCGGCATTCGGACAGGCTGCGGCCAAAACTCTGATCCCTCATGCGTCCTGGGATTGCGGCATGAAGGATGGCATCCCGAATCCGGAGAGCGGGGTCCTGGTCTTTGAAGCCCAGATGAAGCTCGATCGCCTGGAGAAGGTGGGCAAGACGCCGTTCGGCAATCGTCGCGTGGCCGTCGGGCTTGAAGGCAAGGTTACCGGCCCGAAGCTTACCGCGACGGTGATGTCCGGGGCATTGGACTTTGAACTCACGCTGGCTAACGGCACCGTCGAAGTCGAGGACATCTTCGTCTTCAAAACGGAGGATGGGAAATATATCTACTCGCGCAGCGCGGGCGTTGGTGCCGACGCGAAGGACATCCGCGTCGCGATGGACTTCGAGGCTCCCAACGGAAGCGCCGCCGAGTGGATGAACACTGGGAAATACGTCGCGCGCCGCGTCCTGGATGAAAGCGGGAAGACGTTCACCTTACGCGTCTACGATGTCTCGAACGTCGCGATCAAGACTGACGCAGCCAGCGTGACCCGCATCACGAAACCCGCTGGAGTTCCGCCACAGCCGTGGGATTTCCGGCAGAAGGACGCTTCGGAGAAGCCCGGCAAGGAACTGATCGTGGAGGCCGTTGGCTTGAGTCCGTCGCAACGCGTGGGCGCCAGCAAGCGCGGCAACCGCAACATCATCCCGATCACTGGCGGCGACCTCAGCGGCCGCATCACCGGCAAAGTCCTCCCCGGTGGCGCAGACTATCAGAACCTATCCGGACCACCGGCCATCGACGCTCGCTACCTGTGGCAAGCCGCAGACGGCGAAATCATCCTTGTCCGTAACACCACGTCCGCGGCAGGCGGACTGGTTCCTACATTTGAAGCCCGCACCGACGGCCCCTACGCCTACCTCAACACCGGCCTGTTCCTGAGTTCGAACCCCGGCATGGCGAACGGCGGCGTCAAGATCACTATGTACGACAGCAGTAAATAAAAGGAGCACTCATGCAACTGAAAACCACTCTCGCATTCGCATTCGGCACCGCTGCACTCGTTACGACCCTGATCGCACAAGGCACCACCGAGAATATCCGCGTCGTGAACGTCGCGCAGAAGGGCAACCCGCCGACCGGACCCAACCAAGTCGTGATTGAACACGATCAGGGACTCAAGACCCACACCATCTACCGCCCTGCGAGCCTCACCGCTGCGAAGTATCCGCTGCTGGTGTGGGGCGAGGGCGGCTGCGCGAAAAATGGTTTGACGTTCCCGGAGTATCTGTCGGAGATCGCTTCCTACGGATTCGTGATCGTCGCCGATGGCCCGCCGGTTGAGAATACGGGAGCTAAGGGTGGTCCGGGTGGTCCTGGCGGCGCGAAAGGTCCCGCGCCCGATGCCGCTGCAAAGGGCAAGGCTGGTCCGCCTGCTGGCGCGGCTGCGGCGAAGGGTAAAGGCGGTGCTCCGGCAGGTGCTGGCAACATGACGGATGGCTCGGCTCTGATTGCGGCCATCGACTGGATGGAGAAGGAAACCAAGGACTCCAAGAGCCGCTTCTATCAGAAGGTCGACACCGGGCATACCGCTGCGATGGGCATGTCCTGCGGCGGACTGATGTCCTACGGCGCGTCCAACGACCCGCGCATTGCCACCGTCGGTATTTGGAATAGCGGCCTGTTCGACAAGGACCAGAAGATCATTGGTGCAATCCACTCCCCGGTGATCATCATCACGGGCGGCGAAAGCGACATTGCTTACGCCAATGGCAAGAGCGACTACGAAGTGATGCCGCCGCGCGTGCCGATCTTCTACGGCGTCTTCCCGTCGGTCGGCCATGGCGGAACTTACAATCTCGACAATGGTGGACCGTTTGGACAGGTCGCAGTGGCTTGGTTGAAGTGGCAGTTGCAGGGCGACACCAGTGCCAAGGGTAAGGGCTACTTCGTCGGCGACAAGTGCACGCTTTGCACGGATTCCGGCTGGCAGGTCCAGTCTCGGTCGCTGCGCTAGAAGGTAGCGCACGCACTCGTACGCTACACAAGAAAGGAATTACACGATGACATGGAAACAAGCATTCGCAGCGTCCTTAGTGGCCGCGTGCGCGACGTTCGTATTCTTACCGCAGAGCAAGGCGCAGAACAACGCAAAGCAAGGCTCGTGGGAGAAGATCAAGGTCCACGGCAATTCGCTGGAGGGGAATCTCGAAGGAGATTCTCCGGACCGCGACGTCTTTGTCTATCTTCCCGCTAGCTACAAGACCAGCACGAATCGCCGCTATCCCGTGGTGTACTTCCTGCACGGCTACGGGGCACACGCAGAGACTTACTGGAACTCGCTCTCGGTAGCGACGGCAGCGGATGCGGCCAGCGCGGAGATGATCATTGTTGTGCCGGACGCCTTCACGATTTACGACGGCAGCATGTTCTCTAACTCTCCGACCACCGGTGACTGGGAGACCTTCGTCGCAAGTGACCTGGTCAGCTACGTCGATGGTCACTACCGCACCATCGCCGATCGTGCCGCGCGCGGACTTGCGGGACACTCCATGGGTGGGTACGGCACGATGCGCATCGGCATGAAGCGTTCCGACGCTTTCGGTGCGCTCTACGCCATGAGTTCCTGCTGCCTGTACCAAAACATGACGCCGGGTCAGCCTGCGGCGGGGAAACAGGCTCCGCCTGCGGCCAATGCCAAGGGCAAACAAGGGGGAGGCGGCCTGGGCAAGGCGCAACAAGCACAGGCCGCGGCGTGGGCTCCGAATCCGCAGAATCCGCCGTTGTTCTTCGACCTGCCTACCAAGGATGGAGAAGTGCAGCCGCTGGTGGCCGCCAAGTGGACCGCCAATTCACCTCTGCTGATGGTGGATCAATACGTGCCGAGCTTGAAGCGCTACCGCGCCATCTACATCGAAGTCGGCACACGCGATCCGTTTTTGACATTGAACACGCAACTCTCAGAAGCGCTCACGCGATTGGGAGTGCAACACAAGTTCCAGACCTACGACGGAGATCACGGCAGCCACATCAAACCACACTTTGCCGAGAGCTTGCTGCCGTACTTCACCACGAACCTCACTCCCGCAAAGTAAACTCTGCGACTCAACTAAAGGGGCACTCCGGTTTCGACCCGAGTGCCCCTTTCTGCTTCTACTTGATACCCTTCGTCGCTACGTGCCAGCCGGCTTCCTTGCATAGGCCGCAGTCAGCTCCCACGAACATCTTCGATTGGTCCTTCTCGCCTTTGAGCTGCCACTTCAGCATGGCTACGGCCACCTTGGCGAAGTCTCCGCCGTTCGGTTGGCTGTAGGTGCCGCCGTGTCCGACGCCATCTTTGTAGGTATGGATCGCGACTCCCTTGGTGATGCGTTTGAAATCGTCCATGCCATTCTCATACGCGATGTCGGTCTTGTCCCCAGTCACGTAGAAGATCGGCGAGTGCAATTTGTCGAGCTGGTCCTTGGTTACGGGTTCCATCGCCGGAGTTCCGGGACCGCTCGGAGCAGGCAGAATGCCACTGTTGAAGATGCCGACCAGTTTCACGCGCGGGTCCGTAGAGACCGCGTATGACTGAATGCCGCCGCAGGACATGCCCATCACTGCGATCTTGGATGCATCGAGCTTGCCGTTGTACGGGCTACCCTTGCGATTGTTTTCCGCCAGTGCCCAGTTAATGGCATCGATCAGCTGCGAAGATTTCGACGCCGGAGCCGCAGCAGCCGCAGGTGCCTTACCGTCGCCCTTGGGCGCGCCTTGTTTCCCATCACCCTTGGGAGCTCCCTTTGCCTGCCCCGGCGCGGGACGAGGTTGCGGCGGTCCAATAGCGATGGCGAGAAATCCGTGCGAGGCAATCTCCACCAGGAAGTTGCGATGCGCCAGTCCGTCATTGGCGCAGCCGCCATTGCCCCAGGCGATGATCGGCAGCTTGCCCTTTACCTTCGATAGGTCCTCAGGACGATACACGGTGTGCGTCGTCAGGGTCGGGTCTACTTCCAGGATCGCGGGATAAGCGCCGGTTCCCTCCCCCCATGCGCACGCAGTCAACAAACAGAATGCAACAGCAAATCTCATTGTAAAAATCTCCTTGTGTTTACTTCATGCTTCAAATTCGAGCCAACTCAACGGACGCCGAAAGCACGCCCCATTCCGGCCAACGCGTCATTGCTACCTCGCCAGTCACGCCTGTGATCCTAGCTCGTTTCAACAATTCTTCCAAGGTCACCCGTAGCATCATACGCGCCAGAGGCATTCCGGCACACCTGTGGGGACCCAGACCGAACGCCAGATGCTTATCGATGTTCGGACGATTCAGAATAAATTCGTCCGGATTCTCAAACACCGCCTCGTCGCGATTGGCGGACGCGTACACCATCGCAATCGGCTCGCCTGCCAGGATCTCGCGCCCGCCCACGGTGATGTCCTGTTTGGCCGTGCGCGCGAAACCTCGATACGGAGTATAGAGACGCACGTACTCTTCCACGGCCGCCCCAATGAGTTCTGGATGCTCACGCAGGCGATCCTGCAACTCTGGATTCTGAGCGAGATGGATCATCATGCACGGGACAAGAACGCTGGGGGCAATCATGCCGACCACGATCATCTGGCGAATCGTACCCAACACAAGAGCGTCCGGCAGTAGCTCCCCGTCATTACCTTTGGCTACCAGCATGGCGCTGGTGGGGTCTTCCTTCGGATCCCACGGCTCCGCTCTGCGCATGTCGATGATCTGCCGCGCGATCGCGTAGAGTCGCAGGCTGGTCTCCTTGACCAGTTCATCGTCCGCCTTCTGCAAGGCCTGATTGTAGATGACCGTGGTCTCTTTGATGGCCATCGCGAGTTCGGTGGGCAGATTGAAAAAGTCCGCAAACACGTACCCCGGAAGTTTGCGCGTGAACTCCGCGCACACCTCGCCGCCACCCGATTCGATCAGCGGCTCCAGCAACTCCGCTACGTGACGGTGCACTTGCGGCTCAAGCTTGCGCATCTTCGCTTCGGTGAAAAATGGATTGAGAGCGCGACGATACGGAGTGTGATCGGGCGGATCGAAGTGGAGCGGGGGTCGGCGTCCGGTAAAGGCGACCTTGGGAACCACATTCTGGACAGACGTGATGAAGACGTCCGATTGACGTAGCGAATCGACCACATCATCGTAACGGAACATGCTCCAGAAGCCATTGAACGCGGTGCTATGCGCCACGGGGCATTCGCGACGCATGCGAGCGTACTCCTCATGCGCGCTGGTCAATGTCTCCGGAGCCATCGGATCGAAGTCGTCGGTAAGGCGCGCATCCTGCATCAGACCGAGCATAGAGACCAACCGCATCCGCAGCCAATAGCGAGAACATCGTAGACTAAGACGTTTGGCGTCTCACGACGGGAATGGAGGAGATATGGAACTACGGCACCTTAGGTATTTCGTCGCCGTCGCCGAAGATCTGAGCTTCACCCGTGCCGCAGAGCGCCTCGAGACCGCACAACCGTCCCTCAGCCAGCAGATCAAACAGTTGGAGAAACACCTTGGTGCGGCGTTGTTGCGACGCAACAAGCGGCGCGTGGAACTCACTGAGGCCGGCCACACATTTCTCTCCGAGGCTCGTGACATTCTGGCCCGGACGGAGCAAGCGGTCCAACGAATCCGCATGACGGCGGGCAACCAGCAAATGGAATTGTCGGTGGCCGTTGCCCCGGCGGCGGAGGTGAAGGTGCTGCCCAAGCTCCTGCCGCTGGTGCAGCGCAAGATGCCCGGGCTACGCTTGGTCCTGCACACCATGCCCACCTCGGAGCAAAAGATCGCGTTCGCGAATCGATTCCTGGACGTCGGATTTCTGCGCGGTCCTGTGTCGATCCCCGGCGCCGTGGTCGAACCACTGCTGGACGAGAAATTGGTGATCGGCCTGCCGTCAAAACATCCTCTGGCTGGCAAAAAGCGGCTGCGGATTCGCGATCTGAACCAGTATCCCTTCATCATGATCTCGCGGCAGGGCTCGCCCGAATTGCACGATGCGGTGCGTGCCTTCTGCGAGCAATCGGGACTGCAACCGCCCATCGTTCAACGAGCCGGCAATGTCCTGGGCAATCTCAACCTGATACGAAACGGCGTAGGTTTCGGCTTGCTGCCCGACTACGTCGCATCCATCCTGCCGCGCGGGGTAACGCTCCGGCATCTGGATCTGACCCCGGAACCGGTCGTACCGCTGATGCTCGTCAGATCCAACCGTTCCGAGTCTCCCCTGCTACCCGCATTCCTGCGGCTGGTGCGGGAATGCTTCCCGTTACCAACTTAGACTTATTGCGTCTCAATCTTCCAATGCCGGGAATCTTTCACGGTCACAGCGAAGGGTGCTAAACTCACCCACGGTCGACCATGAAACATCTTTGTCTTAGCGCAGGCGTCCTCACCATCGCATCGGCGATCTTTGTATCGGCTCAGCAGCCTTCCGGAAACTGGATTGCGGCCGGAGCCGGCGGCACGCTGGCTGCCCAAACGGAGTACGCCACAACCACCGGGCGCGTGGGCGTTCTGCTCGCCTCGGGGCCTGTAGACATGAAGGATCATCCCTTCTTCACGCCGCTGGGCAGCAACGGACGCGCTTGTATCACGTGCCACCAGCCTGCCTATGGGATGAGTTTCTCCGCGGAAGCCGCGCGCGCGTTGTGGCGCAGCAGCAACGGCAAGGATCCGCTGTTTGCCGCCATCGATGGTTCCAACTGTCCGGACCAACCGCAGGAACTGGAGAAGTCGCACTCTCTGCTTCTCAACCGCGGCTTGATCCGCGTGTACCTTCCGCTTCCCAAGAACGCTGAGTTCAGCGTGGAAGTGGTCAGCGATCCGGCGAAATGCAACACCAGCCCCACCCACGGCCTGAAGAGTGCAACACCTATGGTTTCTGTGTATCGGCGTCCGCGCATGACCGCCAACCTTAAATATGTGACCAATGGCGGCGGGGCGATCGTGCTGAAACTGGGAGCGCCGGCCGATAAAGATCCGGTTACGGGCCGTCCCGTCGGCATGAACTTTATGGCCGATGCCCGCGAAGCGACGTTGACCACGCAAGCTCGCAGCGCCGCCATGGGCCACGTTCAAGCAACATCTATCACCGACGAACAGCTTCGGCGCATTGTGGATTTCGAAAGTCAGGTGTACGTGGCCGCGATCTCCGATCGCAACGGGGGCAATCTGGCTGAAGCCGGTAATCCCGGGAGCCTCGGACCGAAGGCCATGGCCGATCACAAGCCCGGCGTGCTGGGCGACAACGACTATGACCCGGTGTTTCTGCTCTTCGACGCGTGGAAGAAGCCCGGTACCGCGCCTCAAGATCAGTTCCGCGCGTCCGTTGCGCGCGGGGCGGACATCTTTTTACTCCGCCAATTCTGGCTGCGCGACACGACGCATATCAACTCCATCGGTTTGGGGAATCCGTTGAAGCGAACCTGTGCCACCTGCCACAACGCGCAGATGACCGGTCAGGATCTATCAGCCGGATGGGTCGATCTGGGCACCACGAATTATCCCCGCTGGACGGAACCGCCTCTGTACAGCGACGCGCAGGAGCTGCCGGTATTCAAGGTCACCTGCAAGGCGACCGCGCAGCCTCATCCCTACCTGGGACGCGTGATCTACACAACCGACCCCGGCCGCGCGCTGATCTCGGGACGCTGCGTCGACATTGGCTCCATCGTGATGCAGCAATTCCGCGGGCTCTCCTCCCGCGCCCCGTATTTCTCTAACGGCTCGGCCAAGAACCTCCGAGAGTTGGTGGACTACTACGATCGACGCTTCGATATGAAGCTCTCTGAAATCGACAAGCAAGATTTGATCAACTTCCTGGGGGTGTTATGAAGAGAGGATTTCTCGTCGCTCTGGCTCTGGTGCCCACAGCTTTCGCGCAACAGAAGAGCTTCGTCACGTGCCCGATCGTTCGCGACACCAAAACCGTGCCGTGCTTCATGGCCGAGTATGAGGGCGAGACCTACTACCTGGTTATCCAGCAAGACATTCAGGCGGAGGTGTACCCGCCGCAACTGCTACATGAAGTTCTTGTGGAGGGCACCGTCGCTCCAGGACCGAGAATTTGCGGTGGCATCCCCTTGAAGCCGGTGAAACTTTCCGTGCTCCCCGAATTGAACCTGGCTTGCAACACGATCCTTCCCGCCGAACCCAGCATTGAGGCTCCGCCTACACGTCGGCCCGCCGGGCCATCCACTAAGCAGGCTCCCGTCATTCCCGTGGGTGCCCCGCCCGTGGCTGGACCCAAGCCACCGCAGCGGCCGACAGGTCCGTTCACCGAACGCGAGTTCGAAATTACGTTCGACTTTGACAATGCGTTTCTGTTTTCCCGCGATACCCGCGTCGTCAGCCAAGTGGCGACTTACGCAGAAGCCGCGAACGCGAAGAAGGTGGAAGTCACCGCGCATCGGGCAGCGTCGCTGCTATCGAATGGCCGCGTGATCACAGAGAACGAGGCGATCGCCGGGCAGCGGGCAGAACGTGTCGTCGACATTCTCCGCAGCCTGGGCACCAATCCGGCTTCGATCCAGGTGCGTATTGTTCCCGAAGTCACCAAGCCCGACGGCGTCACCGATCCGCAGAAGCGCCTGGTGACGATTCGCGTTACGCCTTGATTCGTTTTCCTAACAGCATCACCAGCAGGAAGGTGATTCCGGAGATTCCTGCCAATGTGTACCAACCGGCGTCGAAGCCCCCGAAGCGATCGCGCAAAAGACCGAGCGCCTGCGGCGTGACATAGTTGACCACGCCCGCGACGCCGCCAACGATCCCCATCACATTGCCCGTCTCGCGCCCGCGCAGGACATCCGCCGCGAGCGCGTAGCTCTGTTGGATCGCCGCATGCCCCAAGGCGAGCACCACAATCGCGCCGACTCGGAATGTAGCCAGATCTTTAGAAAGCATCAGCAGGCTGCCCGCCACCAGCAGCAACGCGACGCTACCCATCACCAACTGCCGATTGAAGCGGTCCATCAGGTAGCCGAAGCTTAAGTTCACCGCGATCGCCCAGGCAAAGCCCGTGGAAATCGTCGCGGCACTTCCCACCGCGTTGACTTGGAATACTTCGCCCAGCGCCAAAGGCAGAAATGAGTTGGTAGTCAGGCTGGTCACCCCGGACAGCCCGCACAACAGCGCCACGCACCAAACCACAGGATTGCGGAATACCGCGCTCACGGACGACGTCTCCGCGGATGCGTCTACCTTCGCAGCACCACGAACCTGATAGCCGCTGACGAAGACCAACCCACCGACCGCAGCAGCCGCCGCATACGCGAGCACTCCATTGCGCCATCCAAAGTCGCGCGCCACGATCGATCCGGCCGGTGCACCCACCACCGACGCGAGCGCGGCAATCGCCCCCAGTATTCCCATCGAACGGCCGCGTATCGAAGGTGGACAACTCAGCGCAATCGCCGTCATCACCGCAATGAAGGCGCAGCGGTACCCGGTGAGCCACAACGCCCGTGCCCCGAACGCCTCCGTGGCGGACCCTGCCGTGCTCAGCCACGCCAATCCCAACCCCACAACCACCAGCCCACCGGTCAAGGCCGACTTCTCGCCGATCCTGCGGATCATCAGCCCGGCCGGCACACTGACGAAGACGCTGACCAGTCCGTACATCCCCGCGAACAATCCAACCTGCGAGAAGTTGAGCGCGAACTCTTTCTGGATCGCGGGAACCAACGGAGAGAACCCCAGATTCGATACCTGCAGCGACATCATCGCGAACAGAGTCACCGCGAACGAGGTCGCCCACACTTTTGTCGAAGCGGCCGGAGCAGCAGTCATGAAGTGAATCCGCTACTTCGCCTGTTTCGCTTTGCCTTTGGCAGCCCCAGCCCCGGCTGCCGGTGCTGCTCCGCGACCTCCACCAGGACTGTAGTGATCGGCAAGCTGCGAACTGTTGAATCCGTATCCAAACGGGACCAAATCTTCGCGCAGCATGGTTGCGTCCCACTCAGCGTATGCCTGCGCGAGGCGATCGAACAGTTCGGGCCGCTTACGCCGCAGATTGGCGCGCTCCAGCGGATCGGCTGCGACGTCAAACAGGAACTGATTGTCGTTGATCTTCAGCCACTTCATATTGCCGTCGATCATCGCGCGCTGTGCGTTGGACCGATAGCGCCAGTCAAGCTTGCGGGACACCGGGGCGGCTCCTCGGGTTAACGTGGCCGTGAGATCCATTCCGTCCGTCGGGAAGGCCGGATCGATCCTGCCGCCGGCCATCGAGACAAATGTCGGCATCCAGTCCATCGACATGCAGGCTTGCTCACTCACCGTGCCCGGTTTGATGTGCCCCGGCCAGCGCACGATTCCCGGTACGCGCAGACCACCTTCCAAGAGTTCGGTCTTCTTCCCAGTGAACGGCCACGTGTCGGAGAAGCGCTCCCCACCGTTATCGCTAGTGAATACTACGACCGTGTTCTTGGAGAACGCGCTCCGCTCCAGTTCGCGCAGAATCCGTCCGATGCCTGCATCCATCTGGCGGACCATTTTTCCATAGGTCGCGATCGTACCCGCCTCGAAGCCGAACAGCCCGCCCTTGTTCGCAGCAGCTTCATCCTCCGGTCCTTCCCAGGGCCAATGCGGCGCGTTGAAATGGACACTCAACATAAACGGCTGCTTGCGACCCGAGTAGTCGCGGATGTGATTGATTGTCTTGTCCGCGATCAGATCTGTAAGATACCCGTGTTCTTCGGTCTTTACTTCCCCGTCCCACAACCCAGGCTCGGAGTTGGGTTCACCCTCCCGATGCGTGAAGTAGTCGAGCGCGCCATTTGCGAAGCCCCAGAAGTGATCGTAGCCGTACTTCGTGGGCCCAAACTGCGGAACACTCCCCACGTGCCACTTTCCGATCAAAGCGGTTCCGTAGCCGGCTTGCTTCAGTGTCGACGCGATGGTGGGATGCCCGGGAGGCAAACCGACATTCGCACCGTTGCCCAGCGGCTCATAAAGCCCGACCTCCACGCGGTACTGATAGCGCCCTGTCGCCAAGCCCACGCGAGTCGCGGTACAGACGGCGGAGTTCGCGTAAGCTCGATTGAGCTTCATTCCCTCCGTTGCGATCCGGTCAATATTTGGAGTCTTGTAATCCCGCCGCCCGAAGCACGAGACGTCGGCATAGCCCATGTCATCGGCCATCAGGAAGACGAAGTTCGGCCGATCCGCCGCACTCGCGTCGCGCAGGAAGAAAGTGAACGGAGCCGCGGCAGCAGCAGTCTGCAGTACACGACGCCTACTAATGCGGCCAGCGCGAGTAGAGGTCTCTGCGGAGGAAGGGGGGCGAGGCATCCCTAGATTGTACACATGTATCCATGCTGTATCCAGGCGCGGGCTATGATAGTATTCTTCCTGAAGTTCGTCCTTACGAGAGCTCGCGAGCCGGTCCAGCATCATGGAAATTCGACATCTCCGTTTCTTCTGTGTCCTGGCTGCGGAACTCCACTTCACGCGGGCGGCGTTCCTGCTGAACATTTCGCAATCCGCGCTCAGCCACCAGATCAAGCAACTCGAAGATGAGCTAGGCACGCAGCTGATTGAGCGAACCAATCGCCGCGTCAGGCTCACCCCTGCGGGCGAAGTATTCCTGGTGCACGCCGCACAGCTCCTGGACCAGATGGATCAAGCCGTCCGTGAGACTACCAAAACGGGACAGGGTGAGCTGGGTTCTCTAGGGATCGGTGTGGTAAGCACCGCGGTCTGCAGTTATCTACCCGGTATCCTGCGTGCATTCCGCCGCGAATCCCCGAACCTGAACATCGATGTTCACGAAATGGAACCGGGCGAGCAGGTAAGCGCACTGCACAAGGAATCCATCGACATCGGTCTTCTCTTCCTCTCCATCGAGGACCCGGCGTTTGAATCCGTCCTGATCTCGCGAGAGCGCCTGATCGCCGCAGTTCCGCAGGGCCATCCCGCTGCCTCCTACGAGAAACTGCGGCTTCGCGATCTTGCGGATGAGACCTTTCTCGTTCCGCGCCAGCAATCTGTGCCGGGCTTCCACGAACTTGTTGTCAACGCGCTCAAAGCAGGTGGAATCACCACGCCACAACTGCAACCGACTCGCTTGCTGACCACCGCGACATTCCTGGTGGCCGGTCAACTGGGAGTCGCGCTGGTGCCCGAGTCTTTCCGTCAGCATCTGCCCATCCGGGGCTGTGTCTACCGGGATATCTCCGGTCCCGCCGTGCATGCGGATCCCATTGCGTTATGGCGGCGAAAAGATAAGATGCCCGGACTACGGAGACTGGTCGGGCTGCTGAAACGTGGCAGCAGGGCGATCGCGTGACAAGGGAAAAGGGGAATCAGAGATGAAACTTTGGATTGTTTTTGCGTTGGGCGTGAGCGCCTTCGCGGCCGACCCGGTGGAACTGAAGCTATGGCCCGGGAAAGCACCTGGAACGGAAAAGTGGACCATTCCGGAATCCATCACAGACCGTGGCGGCAACCGTACCGCCACCAACGTCAGCGATCCTACACTCACCGTCTTCCTGCCCGATGCAGCCAAGGCCAATGGCGCAGCCGTCGTGATCGCCCCGGGAGGAGCGTTGCAGGCTCTCTCACTCGATGGCGAAGGTGCCCGCGTTGCCGAATGGTTGAACAGTAAAGGCATCGCGGCGTTTGTGCTGAAGTATCGCCTTCGCCAACAACAACCGCGAGCGGCCAACGCGGGCGGTCCCCCAGCGGGTGGGCCTCCTGCCGGCGGTGCCGCGAGACAGGAGCTGACCATCGTCAAAGGCAACGCCAATCCCGCTCCCGGTGACGCCGCGCTCGACGAGGTGTTGCGCATGGGCACCGCCGACGCCCAACAAGCCCTGCGTTTGGTCCGCAAGAATGCTATGGAGTGGCGCGTCGATCCCAAACGCGTCGGACTCATGGGCTTTTCCGCTGGCGGAGGAGTCTCCGTCGGGGCAGTCGTGGCGAACGAACCCGGAGCCTCCGCCGACTTTCTGATTTCCCTCTACGGCCCGTCCCTGCAAGACGTGATCGTGCCCGCCAATGCCCCGCCCCTCTTCATCGCAGTTGGGTCCCAGCACTTCAATGTCACCAACGGCTGTCTTGCCTTGTTCGCGGAATGGAAGAAGGCGGGCAAGTCAGCCGAGATCCATGTCTACGATCAAGTGAGCGGAGGCTTCGCGATTTCCAAGCGCGGCGTTCCCGTGGACACTTGGCCCGATCGCCTGATGGACTGGATGCAGTTACACAAACTGCTCACTCCCTAGTACGAGTGGGGCAGCCACCCTGGCTGCTGCGGCCTCCAAGGCCGCTCTAGGACGGAGAATACTGCGGAACATGCGGACTGGGAGTCCGCAGCGGCCAGAGTGGCCGCCCCACTTTAGCGGAAAAGAGCCGACAGGCTGAAGCCTGTCCCACCAAGCAGACACAAGTTATTTAGAAAAGGTGGGACAGGCTTCAGCCTGTCGGCTGTGAGCGGACCAAGGCCCCTTTTTCCGCAACCTCTTTTAGCGCGCTGCGTCGAGACTCTCTCGACGACTGACGTTTGTGTTCACCCGACCGAGGTGTCGAACACTACGCCAAGCTGTCTCAAAAAGCAATATCGATCGGTAAGCCGACGTAGTTCTCCGCCAGACTCGTCATCGCTGCCTTGGACCCTGTGATGTAGTCCAAGTCCGCCAGCTGGCGTCTGTAATCGAACGGGCTCTCTCCTGGAAAACGATGGAGCGTTTGCGTCATCCACCAGGAAAAACGCTGCGCCTTCCAGACCCGCTTCAAGGCCGTGGACGAGTAGCTCTCCAGCAGGTCGGGATTGCCCTTGCTATAGAACTGCGCCATGGCCTTGCCCAGCAACAGAACATCGGCGGCGGCCAGATTCAGCCCTTTGGCACCTGTCGGCGGCACGATGTGCGCGGCGTCGCCAGCCAGAAACAAGCGTCCCCAGCTCATGGGTTCCGCGACGAAACTGCGCATCGCGGTCACGTTCTTATTAACGATAGGGCCGACCTGCGGCTTCCAACCGTCCGCGGTCGTCAGGCGAGTCAACATCTCCTCCCAGATCGCGTCATCGGACCAATTGCGAATATCTTCGTCCGGCGACACCTGGAAGTAAAGCCGCGTGATCTTTGGGGAGCGCATGCTGTACAGCGCAAAACCCCGCTCATGATAGGCGTAGACCAGTGCATCGGACGTCGGTGGAGCCTCTGCCAAAATTCCCAGCCACCCGCACGGATACGAACGGTCGTAGAACGCGGCGGCGCTACCCACGGCTTCCGCCAGTACCGGACGGCAAATCCCGTGGAACCCATCGCAGCCTGCGACAAAATCACAGGTAAGTTCCTGCTCAGAACCGTTGTGGCGATAGCGAACTTTCGGCTTCGTCGTGTCCACGTCATGCAGCGTGACCTCGGAGACCTCATAGTGCAGAGGACGCCCCGTTGCCAGACGCGCGTGCATGAGATCCTTGACCACCTCGTTTTGCCCGTAGATGTAGATACCTTTTCCGCCGCTGAGTTCCGCCAGCGGGATCAGGTGCCGCTTGCCATCAAAGCTGATATACACGTCTTCGTGACGCATCCCCTCACGGTGCAGGCGCTCCCCCGCACCCATCGCGTCCATCAAGTCCGCCGTAAATTGCTCCAACACTCCGGCCCGAACCCGATCGATCACATAGTCCTGATTGCGGGCTTCCAGAATTACGGAATCAATCCCCTTGAGATGCAGGAGCTGTCCCAGCAATAAGCCAGCCGGCCCCGCACCAATAATGGCAACTTGCGTGTGCATGAATCCCCTTCTGTACTCCAGGTGTAGCGGATTCGTCTCGCGGGAACAATTCTGAATTGTTCTGGATTGATCGCGATTCCCAATTGGCACTCTATTCGGCCTTTGCAGTACAATCACGTGGACCAACCTCATAGCGAGGATAGGAAGGGAATTACATGAAAATCTCGATTCGGATCACAACCACGGTGTTGTTCGCCGCGCTCGCCGCACTGCTGACTCTCCACCTCCCGAACAGCGCCCAAGCCCAGCCCCCTGCGGCCGCGAAGGGCAAAGGCGGCGGATTCGCCCAGGACCCGCGCGCGCAGACCCGCACCTATCACTTTGCAGACACCAATGAGGAAATGCCGTACTCGGTCTATGTGTCCTCGAAAATCAAGACGGATCAAAAAGCCCCTCTGATTCTGACCCTTCACGGATTGGGCGCGCCGCAGACCATCATGATGGGCGCGGCTGCCATTGATCTGGCGGAAGAGGGCGGATACATTCTGGTCGCCCCCATGGGCTACAACACCGGCGGCTGGTATGGCTCGCCTGCCTTCGCGCCAGGAGCAGGAAGAGGCCCCGGCAAAGGAGCTCCGGACGCAGCAAAGGGTCCTCCTCCCGCTGGAAAGGGTCCCGGCGGCGATGCGGCGAAAGGCAAGGCCGGACCGCCCCCGCCCGAGAACTTGCGCGAGCTCAGCGAGAAAGACACGATGAACGTGCTCGCCATGGTCCGTAAAGAATTCAAGATTGACGACAATCGGATCTACGTGATGGGCCACTCGATGGGCGGAGCCGGAGCGCTCTACCTGGGCGGCAAGTATCCGAAAATCTTCGCCGCGGTTGGTGCGGAAGCTCCTGCTGCCTTCTGGCAGACGCGTAAAGAAACGCTGCAGCCGATGAAGGACGCGAAGGTTCCCGTGATGATCGTGCACGGCGACATCGATGAAGTGGTGAATGTCTCGAACAGCCACGCTTGGGTTGAAGTGATGAAGGAACTGAAAATGGACTACGAGTTCGTCGAACAGCCCGGCATCACACACGGCCCGGTGATCCAATCCGGCCTGAAACCCATCTACGCCTTCTTCGCGAAGCACAAGAAGTAGCTCAGGGACCCGACATGAAGATCATGAAGAACATCACTGCGCTAGGTTCGTTGACTTTGGCGCTTTGCGCCAGTTACGCGCTGTTACAGACTCCGCCCTTGCACGGACAGGCACCCGGAGGTGGCGCTACCAAGGCACCTGATCCTCGCGTGCAGCAGCGGACCTATCACTTCGCGGATACCAATGAGGAACTTCCGTACGCTCTGTTCGTTTCCTCCAAAGTTTCCAAGGACAAGAAGAATCCGCTGATCGTGGCCCTGCACGGCGTCTTCGGCGATGGCAACTCGTTGCTGCGCGGCAGCGCTCTGGACTTGGCCGAGGAAGGCGGATACATTCTGGTCGGCCCGATGGGCTACAACACGCAGGGTTGGTATGGATCTCCGGTCATCGTCATGAACGGCGGTCCGGGCAAGGGCAAAGGTCCTGGCGCAGCGAAAGGCGGTCCGCCGCCGACGCCCGAGCCGCCGAATCTCGCTGAACTCAGCGAGAAGGACGTCATGAATGTCCTGGCGATCATGCGCAAGGAGTTCACGGTCGACGACAAACGCACTTACCTGATGGGACACTCCATGGGTGGTGCCGGAGCGCTTTTCCTGGGTCCGAAGCACGCCGATCAGTGGGCGGCCGTGGCTTCCATGGCTCCCGCGGCGTTCCTGATGCAGCCGGAGAGCCTGGGTCCAGTGAAGGACAAAATGCCGCTGCTTCTGGCGCACGGCGATGCGGATACTGTGGTCCCGGTCGATGTTGGCCGCCGTTGGGCCAAAGCTGCGACCGACTTCAAAATGAAAGACTTCAAATATATGGAGCTACCTGGCGCGGATCACGGTACCGTGATCACGCAGACCATGCCGGAAATCTTCAAGTTCTTCAAAGCTCGCACGCGATAGGTCGATCCAAAAAAGAAGGGCGCCGTGGTCTCTACGACCGCAGCGCCCTTTTTGTTTGCGGAACTACTTGGAACTGCAGGTGTAGGATTCGGCTGCTTCCACCGGTCCCTTGCTGTACTTCGGATACTCCGGGTAGGAACACATCGGCAAGCTCTTGGCTCCGGCAGTTACCTTGATCGTCTTCGCGGGTGCCTTGCCGTTCTCCACCCAGTCCACCAGCAAAGCGAAGCGGTCAAACGTGTTCGGAATCGGCTTGGAATCGATCTGCTTGCCCTCGCCGTCGGTCGCGTAGTTGTTGCCTGAGAGTCCGTGTCCGGTCTGCGGCAATACAAAGAGTCGAGCGAAGCCATCCACCTTCGAACGGCCCATCTTGTCGAGCACCGATTGGTAATAGTCGAGCTGCGCACCCGGCGACGCCAGCGAATCGTTGGTCCCGATCGCGACGATCATCTTGCCTCCTCGCTGCTGGAAAGCAGAGAGATCGGGATTCGTCGAATCGAGCCACTGCGAGAGTTCCGCGCGACGAGCAGCAAACTTGCCACCTTCCACATAGTCGAGCGGATTCGCGGTGAGATCCTTCATCAGGAAGCCGGTGACGCCTAAGACGCCAAGTTGACTGTGCATCGGAGCATCCGCCGCCGCGCCTTCCTGCCCCCGATACCGCGCAGGAACCAGCAATCCGCTGCCGCTGGGATCGGTGTTCGGGAACCACATCCCGAAGCCCTTCACACCATTCGCCATCGCGGACGCGAACGAATACCGTGTGTAAATAAATTGCAGCGTCGAGATCTGGCCGCTGGTCAGGCACGCGGCCGCGCTGGTGTCAGCCGGATTCGGGTCGACGTTATTGGGGCAGCGTTTCGCCGCCCAAGGATCGCGACCGGACTTGCCCTGCTTCACATCGAAGATCGCATGGCAGCCCAGGTAGTTGTTCATGATGCCGTCCACCAAACCGTCCAGCTTGTCGCACTGGCGGATGAACTCCCCGCGAATGGCATTGACCTTGGCCAGAGGCACATAGTTCGCCGCAGGCTTCTCTTGAATGCGGATGAGTTCCGGTGCCAGCATCAAGGTTGAAAAGTTGACGATGGGTACGTTCGCCGCGATGCCGTCATAATCAGCCGGGTAGCGCTGCGCCACCGTCAGCGCCTCGCGGCCACCTTGCGAAGACCCCACGTAGTAGTTGTATTTGGGTTTGGCACCATACACCCGATCCATCAGAGCGATCGCCACGTCATGCGTCTTCTTCATCTGCATGTAGCCGAGGTTCTTGATGGCTTCATCATTCAGTCCCCAATCATCGTTGGGGTTCGGACCCGCAGGTCCCTTGGCCGCACCTGGACCCCCCGGTCCTCCGGGAAGCGGTCCAGGACCTTTGCCAAATGCACCCGGCCCGCCCTTCGCATCTCCACCCTTGGGAGCGCCGACACCAGGAGGCAAACCACCCCCTGGGAAGCCACCGGCCTGATGGCCTGAATCACTTCCATAAGTAACGTAGCCCTGCGTCAGTTGCTGCCCCGCAAGGCCCGGGATGGTTCCGTTCATGCCGCCGCCACCCAATTGCACCGAACGCCCATTCCAGTTGGTCGGAAACGCCACGGAGAAATTGATGGGTCGCGACGTCGGGACCTTGTCCACAGGCGTGATCGAACCGTTCACCGAGCAATACGGGCCTCCGCCCTTGCCCGCCGCATTCCAGCGCGGCTCATTGAGCGTCACCGCTCCCACAGGCTCGCCGATCGCCGATACAGCGATGCTGCTGCCAAACTTCGCCGCTGTGCAGTCCGCCTCAGCAATCGTCTTGCCGCTGGCTGGAGCTTGCGCGCCCACTCCACTGGACCAAATCAGAACCACCGCGCCAGCGGCAGCAACACCCCATAAACGAGATTGCTTCATAAATAGTCGATGCGTCCTTTGTCGCTAAACGGTAGCGAACTTCTCAGGCTCGGGCAATGTGATTTGTTATGGAACGATGTGTTTCTGCGATCAAACGTTCATGATGTCGAAGCACTTTTGCAGGCTCTTGACCGGATCGTTGCCCGCGGCTGCATGCCACTCGTGGGCCACGAATCCGGTGTAGCCAAGGTCGGCGATGGCGTTGGCGATGAAGCGGAAGTTCATTTCCTGCGTATCATCGATTTCCATGCGGGTGGGCACGCCGGCCACGTGGATGTGGCAAACGTGGTCCAGGTTATCGCGCAGCGTGCGGGTCACGTCGCCGTCCGCGATTTGAACGTGGTACATGTCGTAGACGATCTTCACGCGCGAAGAGTTGACGCGCTTGCAGACATCGAAACCCCAAGCCACGTGGTCGAACACCTGGTCGGTCCGCTGATCCGCGACGACCTTGGAGTTGGTGATCTCCATACAGACGTTGACGCCCTTTTGCTCAGCGTACCCCTTCACACGGCTGAGGATCGCGACAGCGTTGTCGGCCGCCTCTTCGCGCGACATACCGCGCCGCTCCCCAGGCATCCCGATCAGATTGGAGCAGCCCGCGGTCACGCACATGTCGATACCAGCGCGCGTAGCCTCTTCGATCTGGTTATGGATTTCCTTGCGGATAAAGCCGTTCTGGAAGCTAGTTCCGGTGCCGGTCATCAGCGCAGGCGCGAGGCCGTTATCCCGCAGGATCGGAACCTGCTGCGCCGAGGGTAAATCAACCCCTTTAAAGCCAATCCGCGCGAGGATCTTGCAGCGCTCTTCAAACGTGGTGGTGGAGCCCGTCCACACCGACGACATCACGCTTTGCCGGATCGGCGAACGCTTCTTGGCGGGCGTTTGTGCGAAAAGCTGTTCGGCGGCCCCTGTTGCCAGCGCGACCAAAGGCGCAGCTGCGCCGGTTAAGAATGTCCTTCGTTCCATGCGCGCCAATATACCACGCCTAGCAGCTGGACTGAACCCGCCAAGGATTGCCTCCATCGGCACTACCGATATTCGATATCAATCGTTCCGATAGAATCAAGCGGCATCGCGAGTGTATTCTGATAAATATGCCTGTTAACCCGGCCAGCATGGCCCGGTCGCGCGCCCGAGCCCCCAAAATGGGCGTACTTGGATGAAGCTAGCCACGCTTCGCAACCATAAGCCGGATGGTGCGCTCATCGTAGTCTCGCGGGATGGGTTGCGGTTTGTATCCGCCGAAGTCGTCGCACCCACACTGCAAGCTGCTCTGGACGACTGGCCGTCGGCCGAATCGGGCCTTCGCGAGATCGCGGGGCAACTGGATTCTGGTGCTGGCCAACCTCTCACCGGGCACGCTTTGTGCGCACCGCTCCCGCGCGCCTGGCAGTGGCTTGACGGCTCGGCTTTCGACGCGCATGGCAACCTGATGACCAAGCTGTTCGGCATCCAGGCAAAGCAATCCGATCGTCCGCTCATGTATCAGGGCATGTCGCATCAATTTCTGGGCCCCCACGACCAGGTCCCACTACCCCGCGAGTCCGACGGAATCGATTTCGAAGGTGAGTTCGCCGTCATCACCGGCGCAGTGCCGATGGGCGTCACTGCGGCGCCGGCTGCCGCGCACATCAAGTTGCTGGTGATCGTGAACGACTGGTCCTTGCGAGCTTTGGCGGGCGCGGAAATGAAGACTGGCTTCGGCTGGATTCAAGCCAAGCCCGCTTGTTCCATGGCACCATTTGCGCTTACGCCCGACGAATTGGGCGAAGGCTGGGCGGCCGGTCGCGTGCAAATGCGCCTACGAGTCGAGCGAAACGGGGTCCTCTTTGGCGAGCCGCATGGCGGCGAGATGAGCGTCAGCTTTGCAGAGTTAATTGCCCACGCGGCCTCCACGCGGAATTTGTGCGCAGGGACCATCATCGGCTCCGGCACGGTATCGAACGACGACTATAAGACCGCCGGTTCGACCTGTATCGCCGAGCGGCGCGCCATTGAAACCTTGGAACATGGCGCAGCCACGACCGAATTTCTACACTTCGGAGAACGCATCCGAATGGCCGGGGTAGACGATCTGGGCCAGCTTCCTTGGGGAGCAATCGAACAGCAAGTCGTGGAGTACTCGAAATAGAAAGAGACCGCGGCCAGCCTGCCTTGCCGCGGAAATGGACCAATGCTCACAGGGAACAAAGTCATCATCACCGTGGCCGTCAACGGCGGCATGCAGCAGAATCGCGAGGGGGCAACCGTGCCCAAGCAGCCGGAAGAAATTGGAGAAGCCGCGGCCCTTTGCCACGCGGCTGGCGCCTCGGTGATCCATTTTCATGCTCGCGATCCGCAGGGCAACAACAGCGGAGACGCAAAGATCTACGCGGAGACCATCCGTCAAATCCGCGCTCGGTCACCCATCTTGATCCAGACCACAAACGGCATCGGGGTGCGGCGAGATCCGGCCACTGGCCACTTTATCTGGCCCACCGATAGCGAGCGACTCGGCCTTTTGGAGATACAGCCCCAGCAGGATCTATTTGGAATCGCCGGCGGTTCGGCAGACTTCTACAACCCGGAGGGCGGCTATCCCAGCGAGACGCCCTATGTAAACTCACCGGAATTGTTGAAGAGAACTATCCAGGCCGTATATTCCAAGGGTTCCGCCCTCGAATATGAGATCGTCGAAGCCAGCTCGCTGCATCGCCTGTGGCGATACGCGAACGAAGGCTTGTTCGACCGCCACCGCGATAACCTGTGGCTCTTGCACGGCGGCGGGTTTGGCGCCACACCCCCGGTGGCGCGAAACGTCTTGTTCAACATTGATGAAGGGATCCGGATGTTTCCGTCCGCGATCTGGGGAGTCACGGCCACCGGGCGCGACATGTTCAAGATTGTGACCCTGGGCCTATCGCTGGGGTGCGATCTGGTGCGCGTCGGGCTGGAAGATAGCATTCACTTACCCGACGGCCGCGTGGCGCGCGACAACACCGACATGGTTCGAAGCGCCGTGGAAATCGCCGCCATTTACGGCATGAAACCCGCCACAGTAGATGAGGCAAGAACCCGTTTTCGGATTTGACGCGACGAATGCGTGTACCATGCTCCCCCAGGGGCGCCTGATCCCGATTAAAGGCGCGGAGCGTCGCTGACGATCCATTGTTTACTGGAGTTTAAGCATGGACGTTAGAATGACGCGCGGGATATAGTTCGATGGACATCTTGGTTAACGGGGTCTCCCATACCCTCGACATTGACCCGAACAAGCCTCTGCTTTGGGTATTGAGGGAGGATCTCGGCCTTTTGGGCACGAAGTTCGGCTGCGGGGCGGGGCTCTGCGGCTGCTGCACCGTGTTGCTGGATGGGCTTGCCATTCGCTCGTGTGTACGCCCCGTGCGTCTCGTGGATAACCGGGAGGTCACAACGATCGAGGGACTCACGGATCCTCTCGGCAAGGCTCTCAAGGAGGCTTGGCTCCAGGAGCATGTTGCCCAGTGCGGTTACTGCCAGCCAGGCCATATCGTCGCCGCCCACTCCCTGCTCCGACGTGAGCCTCACCCCAACCAAGAGCAGATCGAGTCCGGAATCCAAAACCTCTGTCGCTGCGGCACGTATCAGAGGATTCGGTTGGCCATCGTCAGGGCGGCGGAGATTGCGAGTCCTGCGGGCATCGACCGGACAAAGGGGAACGCAGAGTGAAGCGGCGACCCTTCATTATCGGCAGCCTGACAGGGGCAGTTGGCCTCACCGTGGCTACGAGGGGCTATCACTGGATGTCACGGAGAGGCCCGTCCGTAGAGTCTCCTTCGATCTGGGTCCACATCTCCCCCGAAAACGATATCACCATAACGGTGGTAAAGGCAGAAATGGGCCAGGGAGTCGCCACTTCCCTTCCGATGATTCTCGCTGAAGAATTGGAAGCGGACTGGAAATCGGTACGCATAAAACTCCTCCCCGAGGTGGACGACTATCTCCTCCCTGATGCCCGACTCAACGGAACCGTCGACAGTATTTCTGTCCGTTCTCGCTATCGTCAGATGAGGGTTGTCGGTGCGGCGGCGAAGGAAATGTTGGTTGCCGCGGCCGCCCAGGTTTGGGAAGTGGAGCCCTCCACCCTCAAGGCACGCAATAGTACGGTTTCGCACCCCGTGAAAGGAGTGCTGACATACGGAGAACTGGCTCAGCTGGCCAGTACCCTGCCCGTGCCCAGCGACCCCGTCCTTAAGCGCCCTGAAGAGTTCACGATCATAGGAACGTCCCCACTTCGGCTCGATGGACGACAGCAGGTCGACGGCACGGCCCGATACGGTATCGACTCGGTGGTCGATGACATGGCATACGGCGCCGTGCTGCTCTCTCCGGTCGCGGGTGGCGAGGTCGCCAACTTCTCTGCGCTCAGCAGTGTAGGCAGAAAGGACATCACTCTGGTCCAAGTCCCAAATGGGTTGGTGGCCGTGGGGAAGAGCTGGTGGGATGCCAGCAATGCACTTCGATCACTCGATGTGCAGTTCACAACTCCACCGGAAACCAAGGACCTGAACTCCGCATCCATTAGCGCGAAGCTCGCTGCCGATCTCCAGGGACCCACTAAACAGGTGGAAACATCGGGTGATCCGCAGTCGGCCATGAAAGGTGCCTCCGCCAGGCGGAGCGGTGCGTACGAGGTCCCCTTCCTCGACCACGCTGCTCTGGAGCCTCTCAATGCCACGGCCTTCGTCACCGCGGACAGTTGTACGGTCTGGGCCCCCGTCCAGACTCCCGTGGGAGTGATCCAACTGGTCGAAAGCCTCCTGGGGCTTCCGTCCTCTGCCGTCACCGTCCACCAGACTTTCTTGGGAGGAGGTTTCGGTCGCAAGGACACCCCGGTGGACTTCGTTAGCCATGCCATCATCGCTTCCGCGGCCGTCGTGAGGCCGGTTAAAGTTATCTGGTCACGGGAGCAAGATATCCGGCACGGGGCCTATCGGGCTCCTGCCAGGGCGGAGATTTCATTCGGCGTTGACGCTGGCGGGAACCTGGTGAGCTGGATCGCCAAGCTCGCCGCTTCGAAGGTAGGCTATTTCTGGGAAACGCTGAGTCTTGCCGGATTCTGGAGATTACCCTACGCGATACCCAACCGCGATATCCAGTGGGTAGAGTTCAACTCCCCGGTTCGGACCGGTTTCTTCCGCTCGGTGAATCAGTCCCACAACATATTCTTCGTGGAGAGTTCCATCGATGAGGCCGCCCACGCCTGTTCTGCGGACCCGCTCGCATTCCGACTGAGGCACACGCAACAAAACCCGCGCGCCACCGCAGTTCTCAACAAAGTCGCCGAGATGGCCAGATGGGGGCGGCCCCGGATTGAAGGTGCGTTCCAAGGGGTGGCCCTTTTCGACTACACCGCCAATGACGACACGCGCACGGTCGTGGCTCACGTGGCGGAGGTTACCGTAGACTCTGCGGGGAAGCTGAAAGTCCACACCATTTATTGCGCCATCGATTGCGGATTCGCGGTGAACCCCGACGGGGTCAAAGCGCAAATGGAGGGCGGTTCGATTTTCGGACTCACAGCGGCGTTGCTTGGGGAAATCACCATCAAGGACGGAGCTGTTGAGCAATCGAACTTTCATGACTATCGGCTGCTCGGGCTTCGCGATTCTCCCAACGTCGAGACCGAGATCATCAATTCCGGAAGCATCCCCGCCGGCGTCGGCGAGTATGGTGTCCCCGGGGTCATGCCTGCGGTCACCAATGCCATCTTCGCCGCGACGGGAACGAGAATCAGGACGTTGCCGGCCCTTAAGCAGAAACTGCGCTGAGCACCGAAGGGTCGCTCCGGACCCGCCTTCAGAGGCTATTGGGATGGCGATTCGTGCACTGGCGACCCAACGTTACGCTTCTCGGTTCGCCCCTTCCCTGCCGCTAGTCGGCAGGCGGGTGAGCTGACGGCGAAGGTATTTGGGCGCGCTGGTTGTTTCTACTTTCTGAAAATCGCCACGTCGATCGCATTCGCCATGGCCTGATTACCCGCGTCGCTCAAATGAACATGATCGCCCGAGTCGAATTCCGTGCGCAGTTGTAGAGGATGCTCCGGATCCCGAACCGCGGCGTCAAAATCCACCACAGCGTCAAAAGCATGACTGGTGCGAATCCATTCGTTCACCGATTTCAGGATCGCCGCGGCATGTTCGGTAACCTGGCGCAGGCCCCCCACAGGCGTCACGGTTGCTCCAATCACGCGGATACCGTGGGTGTGAGCACGCGCGATGAGTTGACGATATCCCGCGATCAGGTCTTCGCTCGTGACCGGGTCGGCGGAGTCAATCAGGCCGTGGCGGACAATATCGTTGATCGCCTCCAGCAAGATGACCCACTTCACGCCGGACCGGCTGAGCACGTCTCGGTCGAACCGGGCGAGCGCGCTTACACCAGCCTCATCCCGAAGCACCTGATTGCCCTGCACTCCCTGATTTAGCACGGAAATGTGGGAGGTGGCCTTGTTCGCACCCAACTTCCGAGCCAAACCCGACGTCCAATTTACGTTCGCCTCCATTGTGGTGCCTTGGCCATCGGTAATCGAATCTCCGAGGGCAACGATGGCGAAGGCCTTGGGAGCCGCGATTACGTCCACGGCAGAAAGCCACAAATAGGCGCGTGTCGTGGTCGGCTCCGGCATCACTTCCTTGCCCGTGGTGTCACCTTTGGAAATGTAGGCTGTGTGCAGAGCCAAGTTGTGGTTCGTCGGCGGCCCGCTATCTTTCGGAACATAGAGGGAAACGGCCAGGTCCGACAACGGCGCGACATCCAGGTCCACGGGATCGCTCAGCAGCAATACTCCGGGCCGGATCGTACAGCCGGGTTGCCCGCTGAACGTAAGCGTCCGGTCCGTTCCCGCGACAATCGCCGAGTCCTTGGCCCGGACCGCGATGTGCGCCGAGCCTATCACCAGCGGGGTAGCTGCCGCGGCGTTCGAGAGTTGGATGCGAACGCGACGCCCACCAAGGCTGGTGTGAATCACCTGGCGAATGGTCTGGTCATTTAAGGAAGCCGGAACGGGCGGACCACCGGGTCCTCCTCTCCCTTGCGGACCTGGCGCGGGCGCACCCGGCGCTGCCGCAGGTTTCGGGGGCTGGGCTTGTGGGGGCAATGCTTGGGGGTTTTGAGGCGGCGGACCTCCCCGGCCAACCGTGTTGGTTGCGGCCAACGGTTGTGAAGTGGCCCAAGTTGCGACCCAGTGCTCCGCGACAGCGCTCCGGCTTTGCGCGGACAAAATCGATGCGGTCGCCAGGACCGAGATAAGGATGATTCGAGGCTTTATTGGCACGTCGTGGGAGAACTCAGCTTTCTAAGGTTAGAAAACGCCAACAGTGGGTCGGGCCTGGAGTGGCGATTCGGGTATGTGCTGGATGAATTCCGGGTCCATTTTGCATCCGTCCAGTAAGCATTATAAGCGCAAGAGACCCGTCAGCCTTGGTAGCCATGTGGCGCGAAGGATTGAGCGAAATGAAAAAACGGATATCACTCCTAAAGTGATGGTTCCCCGATAAACTCAATTTCAAACATCCTCGTCAGAGAGTGTTGTGCCAATCGCAGCGGGGTTGGCCTGTCAACAAAGGAGAACTCGTCGGCCCGTGGATAGATTCCTCGGAGATCCTGTATATTATCCGCCAGTTCTATCCAATGACAGCCACCGACACGGGAATCGCCGTGCGCCTATATCTCGAGGCCATGCCTAGCGCGCGGGGATGCCCTTTGGATTTCTCGGTGTTAGAATCTGTGAGACTCTTATGAACACCACTCGTCGGATTCGCTTTGTGTTGCTGGCAGCCGCTGTGGCGTGCGCCACCGTTGCCGTCGGTCAGAAGGTCGCGAGCAAAGCCCCCACAGCCAAAGACTGGACCACCGTCGCCGGACTCCCGGATTTCACGGGTGTGTGGGAGATAGGTTTAGGCGGCGGAGCTGGGCGTGCCGCTGGCAACGCGGCTCCTGCGGCGACGCCACGTGCAAACGGGCCTGCCACAAACGGACCTGCCGCTCCACCTGCGGGCCGCGCGGCTGCTCCCGCTGGAGCAGCGGGCGCCGGGGGCCGCGGGGCTGGTCCTGCGCTCACGCCGGCGTACGCCGCCAAGGCGCAAGAACAAGCGAAAACCCTGGCCGCGACCGTGCGAGCCGAAGATAATCTCACAGCGAACTGTTTGCCTCCTGGCCTGCCCGGCATCATGGGGCAACCCTATCCGATGGAATTCCTACTGACACCGGGTCAGGTGACCATCGTGATCGAAGCCTACAATCAGATCCGCCACATATACACCGATGGCCGTCCTTTGCCGGAGGATCCTGATCCAACCTTTTACGGCACGTCGGTTGGGCATTGGGAGGGCGAGACCCTGGTAGCCGAGACGGTAGGATTCGCCGACGTACCGCGTGGAATTACCTTCCCCTACAGCGACAAAATGAAGATCGTCGAACGCTTCCATCTGACCGCTCCCGACACCATGACAATCGAGACCACGATTGTCGATCCAGAGGCGCTAACCGCGCCGTATGCGATGGGCAGCAGGACTCTGGCGCGCCATCGCAGTTGGACCATCGCGGAGTACATCTGCGAAGAGAACAATCGTAATTCTGTAGATGAACAAGGCAAAGCGAAAATCAATCTCGCCAACCCCAACGCATCGGCGAAGTAGGAATTGGAGACGCTTATGAAACTCATGAACCGGACAGCGCGGAGAATCATGGTGGTGGCGGGCCTGCTCACTGGCGTGGCCAGTCTGGCCCTGGCGCACCACTCTTACTCGGCCTTTGATATGGTCGAGCTAGTGACCGTCACCGGGACGGTTAAGAAACTGGACTGGACGAATCCACATACCTGGATTTGGCTCGACGTCGTGAACGAGAAGGGCGTGGCCGAAACTTGGGGGATCGAGGGAATGAGCCCCAATTATCTGGCTCGCCGAGGATGGAGCAGGACCACCCTGAAGCCCGGTGAAAAGATTAGCATCACGCTGCATCCCCTGAAATCCGGCGAAAAGGGCGGTACCTGGGTCGATGCCAAACGGCCCAATGGCGAGACTCTGATGATGGGTGGCCCGATCACCGAGCCGTAACCCCGGCTCCCAGCCGCAAGGGAGAACTCATATATGTTCCGTTGGCCAGCCGATGGGCCATAGATGAAAAACGGATATCACTCCTGAGTGATGGTTCCCCAGAAATACGGATTTCAAACTTTCTCTACACGCTAAGACATTGATTCTACAATTCGTTCTGGGTCGGCTCCGTTGTGTGCCATTCACAGGCATGGCGGAGAGGGGGGGATTCGTTCCGCATCCGGAATAATCACCCTCGTAAGTTACACATTCTACGTTGCCCTGCAAGCTCTAAATGCCACCGTTGCTCAGACACGTTGTCCTAGATTGCCCTACGCCTACACCGCAGCCCGAAGCCGCGTAACGTAACCGAGGAATGGGACGAGTAGCTGTAGATAGACATAAACCTGTTCGCGGAGTGGAGGCTTTGCGGAGAGACCATGGCCCGCCTTATTCCGCACGATTCGAACAACCGACTGAATCGTAGTTAGGTGGGTGTTGAGGTCTTCGCCCACGGTGGCTAGTATCGCGGGTGGAATGTTTGCAACCGTTAACTGGAACGCGGCAATCTTCTTGCTCATGGATCGGTGCTTCAGTACCGGCTTGAACAAGTGTCCGATCGTAGGATTACGAGAGGCAACTAAAGTGCGTCGAGAAGGCCGAACGAATGGCACAGGCCGCAGGGTTCACTCCGAAGGCCGTACCCCCGAAGATTCTATTTCCGCTGCTCGAAGGTGCTTCCCTAGAGGAAGACGAAGGTTTGCACGATATGTGGGCTGCGCTACTTACGAATGCAGCATCTCCAGACGGCGCGGAGAAGGTTAGACCTAGCTTTACAGAAGTGCTTCGCCAAATGGCACCTGACGAAGCCGTGTTATTGAAGTGGCTTCACGGTATCTAACTCCACTGTGTACACCTCTCCGGTGTTCCACAAACACGTTGGGGATGTCTGCTGGAACCGGTTTCCCGGCGGTCTAGTTTCTTCCCGCCGTAACGCCGCTAACGCGGCGTTTACTGGTCTATTTTGACTCCGGCGCTTATATTCATGAGTGCCGGTATCCGATCCACCGGGGTGATTTGCCACAGGTTCGCGGCTTCGCATTGGGACGCTGTACCAATCAGCAGCCCGTCGTCGCCCGGCCGGCTGACGAGTTGCAATCCGATGGGCAACCCCGACCTCGATTGCCCGCAAGGCAGGTTGATGGCGGCGCTCCCGGTCAAGTTTACGAAGGCCGTGAAAACAGCATGCCCACGAGGCGCAACAGCTTGGCCTGCGATCTCGTTGGGGAATGGTTCTTCGGCCTTCCAAGGCAGGGCCGCGGCGGACGGGGTGAGAATCAGGTCGTACACCTCAAACGCCAACGTGAGTTGCCGTTCCATTTGTTTGATGCAACTCATGGCTCCGATGTAATCGGCCGCGGACAACCGGCTTCCACCTTGCGCGAGGTTCTGCATGGTGGAGGAGGCATCCAGAGGAAACCGAACAAACAGGCTGCTGAGCCAGGCAAGCCCTGCTTGCGAAACAATCGGCCACGCCTTCTCGACGTGGGAGACGTCGAACGGGGCAGCACCGGTCTCCACGTGGTGGCCAAGCTCGCGGAGCCTCTCCGCAGCTTGGGCCACGGCAGCAGCGATCTCCGGATCCACGGGAGCATTCCCAAACTGAGGCACGAACAGGATCCGGCAGGTCTGCTTTTGCTCGGATCGAAACGGGAGGTTTCGGAACGGCGCACTAGCTGGGTCGCGCGGATCGAAAGGCGCCAGGATGTCCATCACCAGCTTTACGTCCGCCACCGACCGGGCAATGGGCCCGACTGTTTCAAATTCCAACAGGATCTGCGGAAACCCGTCACTTCGGGGGACACGGCCACGCGAGGGCTTCAACCCGATCAGGCCTGTGTGGGACGCCGGACGCCGGATGGAACCGCCTCCATCTGTGCCGATCGCCAAGGGGCCCATGCCCACCGCGACCGCCGATGCTGCGCCGCCACTGGAACCGCCCGGGGTGAGCGCGAGATTCCAAGGGTTCCGCGTGGGACCGAAAAGCGGGTTGTCCGTGTAGCCCTGCAAGGTGAATTCAGGGCAGTTCGTTTTTCCCAGAATGATGCTGCCTGCCTGGCGCAGACGTGCAATCGGGAGTTCGTCGACCTCGGGGATGTGGTTCGCGAACAAGTGGCTGCCCCACGTCGAACGCATACCCTTCACCAGGAGGTTGTCTTTGACCGTGATCGGCACGCCATCCAGCGCGCTGAGCGGTTTACCCGCCTTGTGGCGGATCGTCGATTCGGCGGCCGCCCGGCGGGCACCATCAGCGTCAGTGGTCACGACTGCGTTGACCAACGGATTCACTTCGAGTAGCCGCTCCAAGACACTTTCGATCACATCGGACGGAGTGAATTGTGCGGCAAGGTAGCCCGATCCGAGCTCCGTGGCGCACAAGGCCCACAAGGGTCGACCTTCAGGATCGGGTGCGTTTCTTCGCGTGGCTATGGTGGATGTCCTCAAACTCTGACGACCGCGGCAATGGGTGCGGCACCGGGAGCGCATTGATGTTCCGTACCTCCGGAGACGAAGATCGCCGGGTCCAGCGTCACGCTTGCGATGACCGCTCCCAGGGCCGCGCGCGCGTGCCGTTCATAGTGAATATCGGCGTCAGACAACATCGTGTTCCGGCGTCCTCGAATCATGCCCGTGGGACTGGCTTCCGCCTTGGCGAACACAGCGGCGATGCGTGGCGAGTCTGTTTCGGAAACGCTGGATTTTATGGAGAGACCGGCGTCAGCCAGTGCGGCACGCACTCCATCGGCATCGATCACGTCGGACAACGTGGAGTGCCCAATGCGATAGTCGCTGCCAGACGCGGGAGAGTTGCCGAAAAGGAGCACCTCACAGTTGGTCAGTTCCCCGCCCGCCGAAGTCGACGCGACGGCGGAGTACAAGTCCAATTTACGCGCGATCGCTTGATCGCAGATCTCCGCCGCTGGAACCTCATCGAGGCCCAAGGCAACACCCAGCGCCATCGCGCCTCGAGCAAACGGTTTGGAGCCGTTCGGATCCTCGGTCACCAGGACGACACCTCGCTGTCGCGCATCGGTGATCCGCGCGGGAGTAAGCAGCGGGCCCTTAACTTGCACGTAGTGAACGGCCTTCGGATCTGCGATGCCGGTTTGTTTCATGCAGTCGCGTACGGCTTCCGCAACCGCTTCCACCATCGGCATACGGCCGATCTCCTCGGGAGCGAAGTCACGCGTAATGCCGATCCCGAGAGCCAAGCGGGGTGTGTCGCTGGGGGGCACTCCTTCGTATGGAAGACGCGTGAAGATGGTTGCGTGCGGCGATAGAACACCCTCCGTGCCGCCAGACCACACGAAGGCGATGCGGGCGCCAACCTCCGCCGGCGAAAGCCCCAAGTAGGGCGCGAGCAGTAACTGAAACGACAGGGTCGCGTATCCACGCGTGAAGTCGTTCGCTCCCCCATTCCCCTCGGTCTTGCCGATCACCGCAGCAATGGTCGCTGGATCGACGGTGCCCGCCTCCACGAGATGTTTGAGACCCGAGACGTCATTCGGTGCCGCCATCGCAATTTTGTGAACGCCAATTTTCATTCAGTCTCCTCCGCGAACTTCATTGGATGGAATACGCGCGCCCAATCGCCTTAGGCATACGAGCGCCCCGTCCCAAGACAATCAGAGCAAGCAGGGCAATGCCATACGGAACCATTTGGATCACGTAGGAGTCCACGAACAGGGTTTCTCCCTGAAGCCGTACTTCGAGAGCGCTCGCGGCACCAAACATGAGACAGGAAGCGACTACCCCCAGCGGATTCCAGCGGCCGACGATCAACGCCGCGAGCGCCAGGAAGCCGCGGCCCCCGGTCATTCCGTCCGTGAACGTGCCGACATCCTGCAGCACCAACACCGCGCCCCCCAAGCCGGCGATCGCACCGCAGGCAATCACTGCCAGTTGCCGGATGGCTACAGGGTTGTTCCCGGCAGCGAAGACAGCTTCCGGGTTCTCTCCGGTGGCGCGCAGCGTCAACCCTACGCTTGTGTGCTGAAGAACCAGCCACAGCAGGACCGCCAGCGCGACGGCCGAGTACGCGAGTGCGGGTTGTTGAAAGAGAATTGGTCCGACGCCAGGTATCTTGGAAAGCATCGGAATCGGTACGGGTTGCAAGAGCGCGATCCGGATCGATGGAGGCCTGCCATCGAACAATCCCCGGATAAGGTAACTTGTCAGCCCGAGCGTCAGCACGTTGATCGCGAGGCCGGTGACCATCTGATCCGCACGGAATCTGGTGACGGCCACCGCCACCAGCGCAGCAGGAAATATTCCCGCAACGACAGCGGCGACAATACCGGCCGCGGTGCTCTCGGTGAAGAACATCCCGACGGATGCCCCAAAGGCTCCCGCGAGCATCATGCCTTCGATTCCGACAGCGAAAACCCCAGCCCGTTCCGAGATCAAACCGCCCAGCGCGCCGACGATCAAAGGCGTAGCGATCCGAATCGCCGATGCGAGCCAGCCACTGAGGAAGTCGGCCTCCATCAGCGCTGCCTCCACCGCTCAAACCCAAGCGCGCACAGCACGAACACCGTACTCAAGCCCTGAATGACGTAGATCAAGGAAGAGGGAACGCCAACCTCCCGCTGCATTGCGAGCGAGCCCGCCTGGAGAAAGCCGAAAAACAAAGCCGCGGGCACGATCGTGAGCGGGTCCACCAGACCGAGCAGCGCCACTGCGACCGCCGTGAATCCGATTCCTTGTGAGAACCCTTCGATCAAGCGGAAGTGGACACCCAACACCTCCACCGCCCCGGCTAAACCGGCCAGACCTCCACTGAGCAGCATCACCGCCATTACGCCCCGTGAGAACGACACGCCGGCATAGTCTGCGGCCTGACGGCTTCCA
>JBDSXJ010000020.1:0-20835 GCA_039926185.1 Bryobacteraceae bacterium
GAGGGCCGACAGGCTGAAGCCTGTCCCACCAAGTAGCCACAGGTTGTTGAGAACAGGTGGGACAGGCTTCAGCCTGTCGGCTGTGAGCGCACCTAGGCCCCTTTTCCGCAATCTCACTAACGTCTAAACTCTGAATAAGGTGCGATCTGTGAGACGCACTACACTAGAAATCGTTCAAATATCGATCAAAGTCCTGTGGACGCTGGCAGTGCGCCGCCGCAACTTCGGCGGTGATTCGTCCGCTGCGCACCATCTCTGCCAGCGATTGTTCCATCGTGATCATGCCTGCGTTCCGGCTGGTCGAAATCGCGTTGTAAAGCTGATGGTCTTCGCCCTTCCGGATCAGGTTGCGCACGCCGGGTGTCGCCATCAAAATTTCGACTGCGGGATAGCGCTGGCCCGTTTGCGTCGGGACCAGCTGCTGCGCGACCACCGCGAGCAGCGCCAGCGATAACTGTTGTCGGATCTGCGATTGGTTGGACGAAGGGAACGAGTCCAGAATCCGCGAAACCGCTTGGGATGTGTCGTTGGTGTGCAAGGTGGACAATACCAGATGCCCGGTTTCCGCCGCCGTCAGAACCGTTGAGATGGTCTCCGGGTCGCGCATCTCGCCGACCAAGATCACGTCCGGGTTCTGGCGCAGAATACTGCGTACGGAACTGGCGAAGTCCGGCGCGTCGGACCCGACTTCAATCTGCTCGATCACCGAATTGCGGTTCAGGTGGATGTATTCCACGGGGTCCTCAATCGTGACCACGTGATGCTGGCGGTTGGTATTGATGAGGTCCACCAGCGCCGCCAGCGTGGAGCTCTTGCCGCAACCGGTCGGGCCGCTGATCAGGACCAGCCCCTGGCGCGCGTCCGCGAATTTACGCAGCGTGGGCGGCAGATGCAGAGATTCGAGGGAAGGGACTTTCTCCGGCAGCAAACGGAAGCTGCCTGATAGAGTTCCGCGCTGGTGGTGCACATTGGCACGAAAGCGCCCGATCCCGTCGCGGCTGAAGCACAGGTCCACCGACTTATTTCGCTGCAATTCCTGGAGCTGAGCTGAGGTCAGGAAGGAAAGCAAAATCCCGCGCGTCTCTTCCGCCGTAAGCGCTGGACCCGGGGCCGCCGACAGTGCCCCACCCATCCGCAGCGTGACAGGCGCGCCTGCGATCACCAGAACATCTGAGGCGCCCTTGCGAGCTGCCTGCGACAAAATCCGGTCCAGAGAGCTGGTGTCCATTGGCGGCTGCGCCGGCGCGGAACCGGGTGCAGAGCGGTTTAATTCCGCTACGATATTCGCCAGTTTGGGATCGTATGCAGACACGTAAACAGTATGACGCTATCCTAGGGCTATGCGTTGTCGGCTGCTTTCCGCAGCACTCCTATTCGCGATTGCCGGACACGCGCAGAGCGCGGAAGAGGTTCGTTCCTTCCTCCAAAAGAAAGCTTTATTCACGCCCGCCGAAGCGGCTCGCGTGGAGGCGGGGCATGCCTTCGCCAAATTGCTCCCGTCGCCCTCACCCGACTACATCTACGTCTTCGGCGCGGTCTATGTGAAAGCGACGCCGGAAGACTATCTGCGCTACGCAGCCGATGCCGAGTTCCTGCGGAAGCTGCCCCAATACCTCGCCCTGGGCCGGTTCAGCTCCACACCCGAGAAAGACGAAATGCGCGGGTTCGATCTGGAAGCAGACGACATCAAGGAACTGCGCTCATGCCGCCCAGGCAAGTGCGAGGTGCAGTTGCCCGACATCGCAGGTTCAAACTTCACACAGGGGCTCGATTGGAAGCGGGCCGACGTAGCGCAGCAAATCAGCCTCAAGACACGACAACTGGCCGTCGACATCTTGCAGCGCTATCAGCGCGGCGGTTCGCGGGAACTAGGCGCGTATCACGACTTGGGCAAGCCTGTGAGCATCGAACAACACTTCGCCGATCTGCTGAAGGCCCCGTCCATCTCCGTGAGCTTCCTGCCGGAGTTCCAGCGGCACTTAACTGGATATCCGCAGGTGGCCCTGCCGGGCGCTGACTCTATGTTCTATTGGGAGCGCGTAAGCTTCGGACTCAAGCCGACCCTGCGTATCAACCACTCTGTCCGCTACCATTACCGGACCCCGACCTCGGATGTCGCGGTGATTGCCGTGAAGCAGCTGTGGGCCAGCCACTATTTGCAATCGGCGATCGATCTGTCGGTTTGCGTGCGCGACCAGCGCGTTCCGGCGGGCCAGCCGGGGTGTTACCTGATGAGCCTGAAAGCCTCGAAACAGGCCGGCCTCACGGGCATTCTCGGGGGCATCATGCGCCGTGTGATTACCACGAAGACGCGTTCGGGCGCCGAAGAATCCCTGGCGGGAATCAAGAAGGAATTGGAAGCCAAGCTCACAACGCGATAGACTCGTAGTGCGCGCCCGTAGCTCAGCTGGATAGAGCATCTGGCTTCGAACCAGAGGGTCGGCCGTTCGAATCGGTCCGGGCGCACCACCCACCTAAGGCAGCGGTACAGTTCGCAAATCTACGCGAGTCTTGGAAGCGAACAGCATCAAGGCCCGGGTATCGTCGTAGATGTCCAGTTGCGCCACACCTTTGAGTCCCATCCGCTGTATCGGCACCTGCGCGTCATTCCCGCCGGTTTCATCCACTGCCTCAAACGTATCGAACCCGGCCAGCGATAGTCGCAGGACACCGTTTAGCGTGTTGGACACCAGCAGGTAATCCTGGCCGTTGCGCGTGTACTGGATCATGTCCGTCGGGCTGCTGTGGCGTCCCAACTCCGCGAGCGTCTCGCCAGTAATTTGCGTCCCGTCTTTCAAATCGCTGAGGCGAAGTCTTACTAGCGGCGTGCAGGTGTAAGCGGCCAGCAGGAACTGCTCGCCGTTGTGCGTATAGGGGACCATTGTGCGAACGGGGGCGTTCGTTTCATAAGTGAAATGCGAGGTGTGATAGATCGAAATGGACGCGCCACGATCGGCCTTCGTGAAGGGGAATGGCACGACCCGGAGCGTGGAAGAAAAGTCTTCGTTGGAAAGTCCCGCGACGATCAGGCGCCCATCGGAATACTGCAATTCGGTGATCGCCAAAGCGCGCGAACCCGTGCGACGGCGTGCGACAGGCGAGTCGGGCAAGCCGGGAAGATTGACACGCGTAGCAGCCATGCGTGCCGTATCGACCTCCGTGATGGTCCCAGCCCCATCGATGCGCAGCAGGACTGGTATTGCGTCCGGTCCTCGGCCTCGAGCGACGGCAATATAGATGTTCTTCGACGACGGGTTGACCTTGATGTCGTTGAAGCGGATCTCACTCGGTTTGGTCCCCAGTAGCGCTGCGATCTTTTGGTCGATACCGTCCAGCAATACGGATGGGGAAGCAACCCGAGGCGTGCGATCGCCCGTTTCCAGCGCCACCACGGCACCGGCCATGGAATCTCCGACAAACAGAACACCGTTGGGACCGAAGGCCAATGCTTCGGCAGACTGTAAGGCAGCGGCGAACCCCAACGATTGGGACAACAGCGTTGCGGTGATGATCCAGCGGAAGCCGCGCATGTCCCTATTATGGACCCGCAAAAGAAACGAGCGAGGCCCCCCTCTAGAAGGCCTCGCTCAACAAGGAGCAATTCACTATGAGTCCAAATGGTAGCCTCCCAAGATAAGGGATGCTATCCCATGAATACTCTAGTTGGATCAGACCTCAAAACAGTGCATGCTTAAGGAGCGCACGGGCGCACAGAATTCATGCCAGTTCGACGGTCCATATTTCTGGTAGCTGCGTTTGCAGCACTGCTCGTAATCTGCGGCGGAGCTGCGTGGGCTGTGTGGCAGAACACTCGCATTGCGCAGGCGAATGCGACGCTCATTCATGAACGCGATATGGCCATTCATGAAGCGCTTGCCCAAGTCCGCTCAGACCTCTATCTAACGGCGATTCTGGCTCGGGATGCCTTGTTGGAAGACTTTGCGGCTCCGTCGGATTATAAAAAGCAACTCGACGAACTGAAAAAACAGACCGACACGGCGTTACAGGTGCTGCGCGAACGGATTGCTGGTCCAGAGTTAGAAGACGCGATGAACCAGTTGAAGGCAGAGTTGACGGCCTACGACGATGCGACCTTAGCCCTTCTCGCGTGGACCCCTCAGCAGCGTCTGGTCGAGCGGCAGAACGCCCTCCGACTTCGCGTTGGCCGCCGCCGCGATATTCTGACCCTTGCCAAGCGGATCGAGACCTTGGCGGTGAAAAGTTCGGCCGACCAGAAAGCGTTAATTGCCGCGGGAGACCGGTACTTTCGCGCCTCCCTCGGCTGGATAGCTGGCGTGGCCTTGCTGCTGGGCGCCGGCGTCGCTGGGTTTACCTACTTCCGCATGCGAATGCTCGAAGAGCAGTCTGAAATGGCGCAGACAGAATTACGATCATTGTCCGGACAGTTGCGAACTGCGCAAGAAGACGAGCGGAAATACCTGTCGCGCGAGCTGCATGATCAGGTTGGGCAAATGCTCACCGGGCTGCGCATGGATCTAGCGGCGATTTCGCGCAGTAAGGCCGCGTCCACTCCCGAACTGATCGCTGTTTTGGATCGAGCCAAAGGGAACGTGGAACAGACGTTGAGCGTGGTGCGAAACATCGCAATGCTGCTGCGGCCTTCCATGCTGGACGACTTAGGATTAACGCCCGCTCTCACATGGCTGGCAAAGGAAACGGAACGCTCCAGCGGCATGGAGATCCACCGTGACATCGATCCGGTGGTCGATCATCTCCCGGACGCTCACAGGACCTGCCTTTATCGCCTGGTGCAGGAAGCTCTCACCAATGCTTCGCGGCATTCCGGTGCCCGCTCCGTCGACCTGCGCGTGACTTGCATCGGCGCATCGGTGCAGGCGCGGGTGACCGACGACGGGCGAGGCTTCGACCCGGCCCTCGAAAAAAGGAAGGGTCTCGGACTACTCGGCATGGAGGAGCGCGTCCGCGAACTGGGTGGGCAGCTCTCTATCGTGTCGCTCCCTGGAAAAGGCGCGACTGTGGAAATTGTTTTGCCGGTGCCAGCCAACTTTGAAGGAGAAAGCACTTATGTCAACGACAACCGCGACAACAACCGTGATGATAGCGGACGATCACGGCATCGTCCGGACCGGGTTAAGACTGCTACTTGAACGGATGCCGGGGATGCAGGTCACCGGTGAGGCGACTGACGGCCGGCAGGCTGTGGCTCTTGCCAAGCAGCTGCGCCCGGATATCGTCATCATGGACGTGGGTATGCCACTCCTGAATGGATTGGAGGCCACCGCACAAATCGTCAAAGACAACCCTATGGCCGGGGTCATTATGCTGAGCATGCATGCCGACGAAAGCTACGTCTTGAAGGCCTTGGACGCGGGTGCCAAGGGCTACTTACTGAAAGACAAAGCGGACGACGATATCGAAGAGGCGGTTCGCTCCGTGTCCAATGGCAAGCCCTATTTCTCGCCATCCATCACGCGCACCCTGCTCGAAGACTACGTGCAAGTGATGCGGGAGCGCAGTGTTCGCGATTCCTATGACCTGCTCACCGAACGTGAGCGCGAAGTGCTGCAACTGCTCGCCGAAGGTAAATCGAACAAGGAAACTGCGGCAGTTCTCAAGCTAAGTCCTTACACCGTGGAGACCCATCGCACCAACCTGATGCAGAAATTAGGGCTGCATAATACCGCGGAGATCGTACTGTACGCAGTCCGCAAGGGCATTATCAAAATGTAGTTGCACGCAGTAGTACTTTCGTTGCGTTTGCCGCATAGAACCGCTACATTTGTGAAGAATGAAAGTGCTACGTTCCCCCAAACTCCTGACGCTGCTGTGTCTGTTCCTGGCTGGTTGCGAGCAACAGCAGCGAACCAATCTGAACTACGGCATGGGCGAGCGGGTCGAAATCGGTCCGTTTACCTACGTCGTCGTTGAGAATAGTTGGCGCAGTGAGTTGGGCGAGGGCTTTCAAACCCGGGCCCCGAAGAATCGGTTTCTGGTTCTGTCGATTTCGGTCACCAATGGCGGTGGAAGTGATGTGTCTGTTCCCATGCTGAGCGTAGAAGGGTCCAACGGGCAGATGTATCAGGAACTCAGCGATGGTTCCGGCATCGCCAATTGGTTGGGAATTCTGCGCACGGCAAAGCCCGCAGAGACCTTGCAAGGCCGGGTGCTTTTCGATGCTCCTCTAGGGGCTTACAGGCTGCGACTTCCGGATGGCGGCGAATCCGGCTACGAAAAGTATTCCTGGGTAACCGTTCCGCTTAGCTTGGACGCCACGGATGTGCAGGCTCCCCTTCCAGGCGGCGCGATTAAGTAAGGAGTTCGACAGTGGTCCTTCGTTTCGCGTGGTGCGCGTGGATGGTTGCGGCGCTGGCTAGCGGCGCGGACTTGGCCATTCAGAGGCTCGCGCTCCACGACTACGAGGACGGTCCGCTGATCGCTGCGGGTTACGAGTATCTCCCTGGAGAAACCGTTTGGCTCAGCGGGCGCATGGCTGGGTTCGCGCGCGAAGAACAGGACAAGGAAGCAGCCCTGGATCACGTGCGCTTGACGTGGCAGGTCCGCTCCACGGACCCCTCAGGCACCTTGGTCGTGCCGCCCATGCGCGGCGTGATTGAGGAAACTCTGCGGCCAGAAGACAAGAGTTGGGCGCCCAAATTTGTTGTCAGCTTCGTCGTCCCGCAATATGCAGTGCGTGGCGTCTATAAAATCCCCGTAACCATCCGCGACGATGTTGCGAAGACGGAGGTCTCCGGACAAGTCGAGTTTCGCGTGCGCGGCGAAGACGCTCCGCCCGCCGGCAGCGCCTTCGGTCCGCGCAACTTCCGGTTCCTGGCCAAAGAAGACGACCGCTTTGCGCTGCGTCCCCCGGTTTACAAACAAGGCGCGTCCCTGTTCGCCCGGTTCGATATCGTTGGCTACAAGTTCGAAGGCAACAACCACTTCACGGTGGACTACGGGATCTCGATTCTGGGTCCCCCGAATGCCGAGGGCGTGGCCAAGCCACTATTTGTCCAGGAATCCGCGGCCACCGAAACAGCGGAGTCGTTCTATCCCCAGCGTTGGGTCCCCGGCGGTTTCCGAATTGATTTGGAGAAAGATGTTCCGCTTGGCGAACATACCTTGGTGTTGACCCTGCGAGACAAGGTGGGCGGCGCGACGCAGGAATTGCGCGAGACGTTCACCGTTCAATAGAGATTAAATCGCGAGCTGGGCCACTAGTGGACATGGCCCTGTTTCGCACCCGTTCGGCTGCTGTCTACGGCATTGATGCACACGTGATCGATGTCGAAGTCGACATGTATCCCGGCTCGAATCGTGACTTCATTACCGTCGGGATGCCCGATACGGCGGTCCGCGAGAGCCGGGAGCGCATCAAGAGCGCTTTGCTCAACTCCGGCTACGGGTACCCAAACAAGTCCGTCACGATCAATCTGGCTCCCGCGAATGTCCGTAAGGAAGGCGCTGGGTTCGATCTCCCCATGGCCCTCGGGATTCTGGGCGCGATGGGCGTGGTCCAGCCGACTTCCGACCACCTTTTCGTGGGCGAACTTTCGCTGGATGGCGCCGTACGACCCGTACGCGGAGCCTTATCGATCGCGGCGTGCGCGCGGGAGCAAGGCATCCAGAATCTGCTGGTGCCTTTTGATAACGCTGCGGAGGCATCGGTCGCCGAAGGTGTCCGCGTCTTTGGTGTTCGGCACTTATCCGATGTTGTGCGCATCCTGGCACGACCCGGCGAAACATTGCCTGAACCTCGTCCAGCGGATCCAACGACAGCCGCATTGGCAAGCGTTCTCGACTTCAGCGACGTTCGTGGGCAAAATACCGCCAAGCGAGCGCTTGAGGTCGCCGCCGCAGGTGCACACAGCGTGTTGCTGCTGGGTCCTCCTGGGTCGGGGAAAACCATGCTGGCACGTCGCTTCCCCGGGATTCTCCCCGCGCTGACATTCACGGAGGCGCTGGAGACCACCAAGATCCACAGCATTGCCGGTGCACTACCGAAAGGCGCTGGCTTGGTCACGGATCGCCCCTTCCGCGCTCCCCATCATTCCGTGTCGGACGCGGGCTTGCTCGGCGGCGGTAGCGGCATGCCACGGCCCGGCGAAGTCAGTCTCGCGCACAACGGGGTGTTGTTTCTCGACGAACTTCCGGAATTTCCAAGGAATGTTTTAGAGCAACTGCGGCAACCGCTTGAGGAGGGATCCGTGACTCTCGCCCGAGCGCAGATGACCCTCTGCTTTCCCGCGAAATTCATGCTGCTCGCTGCCATGAACCCATGCGCCTGCGGATTCTTCGGCGATCCTACGCGCGAATGCCGTTGCACCGGAGCGATCATTCAGCGCTACCTCGGTAAGATCAGCGGCCCCCTGCTCGATCGCATCGATCTGCACGTGGAAGTGCCTGCGGTGCCCTATCAGGAACTGCGCGGTGCCAGCGGCGGAGCCTCATCCGCTGAAATCTCCCAGCGCGTAGCGCGCGCCCGAGCGATCCAATCCGCACGCGGCTTCTACAACGCTCATATCCCCGCCCGCGAACTCCGCAGGCTCTGCGCCCTGGACGCCGCCGGCGAGCGCACCCTGGAAATGGCCGTCCGCCGCATGGGGCTGAGTGCCCGTTCCCACGACCGAATTCTGAAGGTCGGCCGCACGGTCGCGGATCTGGACGGCTCAGAAAGCGTCAGCTCCAAACACCTCGCCGAAGCGGTGCAGTATCGCAGCCTGGACCGTACATACTGGCAATAGGCGAACCCATAGTACGGGGTCGGGTACCGTTACTTAGAAACCTTTCTTCCCTTGCTCCAAACACTGGCGATACCCACACTTAATTTGTGATGGACCGTACCGAGTTCGAGCAATGGCGATCGAAAGAAGTCGCGCGGCTACTGGCGCTGGTGGAAACCGAGCGGCGTTATTACCAGGACGTGGTGGCGGCGTTGCCCGTGCCTCTGGCGGTGCTTTCGGCCAACAACAGCATCGTATGGGCGAACCGCAGCTTCCGCCGTGTTTTCAACCTGCGCGCTGAGGAAATCCGTCGCAAGGATATTGAGCAACTGCTTCCCGTCGCAGGTTTCGGTGCTTGGATTCAAGAAGCGCGCGCGCAATTGGTTGGAGCGGTCCTCTCCGCGACCGTAGCTGGTCAATCCGCCAAGCTTACGGCAATTCCCATCAGCAGTACGGATGAAGACGCGGACGCCGAAATGTTGATCGTTTTAGAGATCGGCGCGGTCAAGGGTCCCGACGTGCCCGTGCTCCCGCCCGACCTGCCAGCGATCGTCTGGACGGCGGACGTCGAATCCACCGATTTCCGCACCGTGGCGGGCGCGGCCGAAGAGTTTCTGGGCTACCCGATTTCCCACTGGCTGAATCGAGCGGGCTTCTTTGAAGAACGCATTCATCCCGATGACCGGGATTCCACCATTGCGATGTATCAAACGCTGCTCTCCAAGGGTGGCGACGGCAGCGCGGAATTCCGTGCGGTCACCGCAGCCGGGCAGATGTTCTGGTGCCGCGAGTCGATTCGCGTCGTCCTGACGGACGGCTCGCCCAACCTGATTACCGGGGTGCTTACCAGCATCGAACGGCGCAAGCAGCTGGAGCAGCAGTTACTCGCCGCCGGACGCCTGGATGCCGTGCAATCCATTGCCGCGCGCCTGGCGCATGATCTCAACAATCCGCTGATGATTATTCACGGATACGGGGAAGAACTGCTGCAATCGCTCGACAAGACCAGCCCGGCACTTGCCGACGCGGTCGAGATCATGACGGCGGCGGAGCGGATCTCGGGCGTGGCCTCGCGCTTGACGGACCTCACGCGTCCGCAATCCGGGCCCGTGGTCCGGCTGAACCTGGCGGAGATTCTCGCTGGCCTGCGGGCGCGCATCGCCAAGGCTGCCGGGGCCGGCGTCACGCTGGATATGTCTTTGGGCGTCGCGAAGGTGTGGGCCAAGACCGACGCTACGCAACTCTCTGAGGTAATTTTGACGTTGGCTTCGCCGGATCGCGAAGGCACGCAGGATCGTACGCGGCTGACCGTAACCTGCGACACCGACGTGATCGCGGAGCGTTTGCCGGTGAGTCCCCTGACTCCTGGTAAGTACGCTCGGATCGTCCTCCGGGACGATGGCCGGGGTCTGGATCACCAGCAATTGGCCGCCATTTTCGATCCGCAAATTCATGGGGGCCGGCCGGAAGGCTTGGCCATGGTCCGAGCCTACAGCCTGGTCCGTGAGTGGGGTGGCGACATCGCCTGCGCTGCCGAACCCTTGCATGGAACCACATTTGCAATCTACCTCCCGTTCGTGGGCATGGACGATGACATGCCCGCGCCAGCGCCGACTCCTCAGCTAGTCGAGGAGCCGGAACTGGCACCTGTTCCCGAACCGGAACCGCCGCGCGAAACGATTCTTGTTGTGGATGATGAAGCCGGAATCCGTGGCCTGATGCGTAAAATCCTGCGGCGCGAGCGTTATCAGGTGCTGGAAGCATCCAGCGCGGAGGAAGCCCTGCAAATGGCTGCTGCGCACACGGAGCCGATCCACATGCTGCTGACCGACGTCATGCTGCCTGGGATGCTGGGTCCGGAACTGGCGCGCAAGATGTACGCGCTCGATTCGTCGCTCAAGGTGCTCTACATTTCCGGCTACACGCAGGATGAAGCCGTCCGCACGGGGGAATATCCTCCCGGTGCGCGCTTCCTGGCCAAGCCGTTCACGCTGGGAGCGCTGCTGGGCAAAGTGCGCGAGAGTCTAGACGCTTAATCGTCCGGCGTTTCAATGTCAGAACCTTGGATGCTGCTGCTCCCGGGTTCTCTTCGCTTCCACAGCTTCTTGTCGCGACACGGTTTGAAGCTTGCGAAATTACACCGGCACGCTGCGCAGCGGTAGCGCTTGGCACCGCATTGCAGCTTCAATATCGTGCTTGACGGTGGATTGTAGTATTTCAGACTCCACGTGGTCAGGTCCTGGCGGTAGCAGCGCGGGCAACGCGCGTACTTCCACGCTCCTCCAGCCCACGCGCTGGTTTCCCACCGCGCCTTGCAGCGGCGGCAGCGTAGTTGGTAAATGCCGATCAGAGACTTGAAGGCTTCCCCGATCCCGTGAGCGGACGAAACCTTGATTTCGCGTGTGCCACAACTGGGACAAGCTAATTGCATCGCAGACTTCGTATTATACGGGGACGGAGGAACTTCGGCTACTGAGATAAGACTGGACGTAGCGTTTCAGTTCGCCGACCAGGGCGTCGCACAGGGTTCGACCGCCCTTTACCTTCAGCCCCTGAATTTCGACGACCGGTAGCAACTCGCGCGTGGTGGAGGTGATGAAGACTTCGTCCGCCGTCTCCAAATCCGCCGGGAACAGTATTTTCTCGGACACGCGCAAGCCGCTGGCGGGTCGAATCTCTTCGATCAACACCGCGCGCGTTACGCCCGGCAGGCAACCGGAGGAGAGCGGCGGCGTGTAGACTTTGCCGCCCTGCGCCACGAAGATATTTGCCGACGTGCATTCGGAAACCTCGCCGCGTTCGTTCAATAAGACGACTTCGTCCAGGCCTTGCTCGTGCGCGCGCTCATACCAAGTCAGGTTCTGCGCCCAGGACGTGTATTTCACGCCCGCAAATTCGTTGCCCGCGTGGCGGCCATGCGGGACCACGCCCAGTCGAACGCTATCGCCCCACGCGTTCACTTTGGCGGTGAAGGCCAGCACGTCGAACTCCGGGGTTTCCAGATGGCCCTGAAACATTCCGCCGTGGTTCCGGACCACGTTTACCCGCAGCGTCGCGTTGGTCGCGTCATTCGCGCGGATCAATTTATAGAGCTGCGCCTCCAGCCACGCCGAATCGGTGGGGAAGGGCACGCGCATCAACTTTGCGTCATGCGTCATGCGCGCGAAGTGGCGTTCCCAGCAGAACATCACACCGTCGTAGACGCGGATCGTGGAAAACACGCCCCAGCCAGTGAGGAATCCGGTTTGGCCGGGAGAGAGGCTAAGATCGGCGGCGTCGCGGATCTCGCCGTTGTGAAGCATGAGGCGGTGCATTACTTGCTATCTTACAGCCCAGCATGTAGCGCACGCACTTTTGCGTGCCGTGTCGGACTCATCTCGACACCCGGTGCCCTGACAGAGAATGGCAGGCGTCGGCACGAGTGCCGACGCGGCACGCAAAAGTGCGTGCGCTACAGGGCTGCGATGACTGCGTCGGTGAACTGGGTCGTTGTTGCTTGGCCGCCCACGTCGCGGGTGGTGTGTTGCCGCTCCGCGTAGACCTTCTCCACCGCGCCCTTCAGCTTCTCCGCCGCCGCGACCTCTTTCAAGTGGCGCAGCATCATCACGGCGCTGAAGATCATCGCCGTGGGATTCGCCAAACCTTTGCCCGCGATATCCGGAGCTGACCCGTGTACCGCTTCAAACACCGCGCACTTTTCGCCCATATTCGCGCCCGGCACGATGCCCAAGCCGCCGACCAGCCCCGCCGCCAGATCGCTCACAATGTCTCCGTAGAGGTTCGGGAGCAGCAGCACATCGAACTGCTCCGGTCGCGTCACCATTTGCATGGCCGCGTTATCGACAATCAGTTCAGAATATTGAATTTGCGGATACTTCGCGGCAACCTCGCGGCAGCAGCGCAGGAACAGGCCGTCCGCCAGTTTCATGATGTTGGCTTTGTGGATGGCTGTGACCTTGCGCCGGTTGTTCACCGCCGCATAGTAAAACGCGTATTCGGCAATGCGGATCGACGCGGTGCGGGTGATCACCTTCAAGCCTGTGACCACGTCCTTGACCACTTCGTGTTCCAGGCCGGCGTAAAGGTCCTCCGTGTTTTCGCGGAAGATCACCATATCGATCAGCACGTCCTGAAAACGTGTCGCGACGCCTGCCAGGGAATGCACCGGGCGCACATTGGCGAACAAGTCGAGTTTCTTGCGCAAGCCCACATTCACGCTGGTGTAGCCTCCGCCGATGGGCGTGGTTACGGGGCCTTTGAGGCCTACTGACGTCCGCTCCAGGCTGTCCAGAACGTATTGCGGAATTTCGCCCGTCTTGACGATGATGTCTCCGCTGAGTTCCGCAATTTCCCAGTCGATTTGGACTCCGGTTGCATCAACCGCTTTTCGGGCTGCGGAGGCTACTTCCGGGCCGATTCCGTCGCCGGGGATGAGGGTAACTTTGTGGGACACTTATTTCATTGTAGACGTCGGCATTTGGGGTCGCCCTATGTCATTCGCCGGTAGCGGGCGTGGATTCGCCGAATTTTGGGGCCTTTTCTTCGCCGCCGCTGCTAGGCTTTGTTTGAGGTTACGGCACGATGCAACCAAATTGGAGAGACCAGCGGCGGCAGGAACGGTGGGAACGGCGCGAGCAGCGCCGGGCCGGTGGCTACGGCGGAAATCCCATGGGCAGTGCGATCTTCGGACTGCTGCTGATCGGCGGCGGTCTGATGTTCCTGCTGCGCAACCTGGGGATCGTGTACTTCGACAGTATTTGGCGCTACTGGCCGGCGATCCTCGTCGTGATCGGGGCGTCCAAGGTCGCGTCGCCCCGCCACCCGGGCCAGATTCTGCCAGGAGCGATCCTGATGGGTGTCGGCGGAATCTTTCTGCTGCGTAGCCTGGGGTTCCTTTACGGCAACGTGTGGGGCTACATTTGGCCAGCCTTCTTTATCGTAGTAGGGCTTTCGCTACTGGTTCGGAATATAAATGGGTCGAACAGCTGGGGTGGCCAGTCGCCGGGGATCGTGGATGAGAGCGGCTCCGAAGCAAATCGGATCCACGCGGATATCGTTTTTGGCGGAATTGACCGGAAGGTGGTATCCCAGGCGTTTGAGGGCGGAAAAATCTCCGTGGTTTTCGGCGGTGCAAATATTGACCTTCGAGGCGCGGCGATGCAGCTGCCGGAAATTACCTTACACGCCGACGCTGTCTTCGGCGGGATCGACCTGAAGGTTCCTGAATCCTGGCAGGTGGAGATGCGGGGATCGGGCTTCTTCGGCGGTTACGAAGATCGCACGCATCGCCCGGCACCCAGCGTGTCCGGGCAGCTGCCTCCTAAGCTGATCGTGTCCGGCGGAGCGGTCTTTGGCGGTGTGACGGTGCGGAACTAAACCTTCGATGCATCCCCTATTGCAGAATCGCGGAGCAGCCGCCACCTATGTGGCACTCTGGACCGTGCTCGCTGGGTTGCTGGCAGCTCTGTTAAGGTTAGCGGGCGACGCCACCTGGTCTGAGGCGGTGCTGCTCACGCTACCGCCGTGCGTGTTCTATGCGGTGATGTGCCTCACTCCTTGGTATATGTGCCGGTCCCTGCCGCTAACGTCGGAATGGTGGCGACTCACGGCGAACCATTTGGGAGCCGCCGTACTCGCGTGCGCGTTATGGATCGGGGCGGCGCGTGGAGTGGCGGCGCTGCTCGACCTGGATCGCCAGTTGAACCCGGCGATCCCGCATCTGATCGCTGTAGGGCTGCTGCTCTACATTCTTTCGATCGCATTGCACTATGTGTTGCTGGCGTTGGAAGCGTCCAGAGAATCGGCATTGCTAGCTCGCGATGCGGAACTGCGCGCGTTGAAGTCGCAGATCAATCCGCACTTCTTGTTCAACTGCCTGAACTCCATTAGTGCGCTGACCACGTCCGACCCGAAGCGCGCGAGAGAGATGTGCGTGCGGTTGTCCGAGTTTCTGCGCAACACGCTGGGCCTGGGCGAGCGCGAAAGTATCACCTGGAAGGAAGAGCTCGAATTGGCGCGCACCTACCTGGAAGTAGAGCGGGTGCGGTTCGGCGAACGTTTACAGGTGGAGATGTTTATCGACGACAGTTGCACGGAGTGCCGGGTTCCTGCGTTAGTGCTGCAGCCGTTGGTGGAAAACGCCATCAAGCATGGCATCGCGACCTTGGTGGATGGCGGAGTAGTGCGATTGGAGAGCCGGGTGAAAGCCGGGACGCTTGAGGTCTATGTAGAAAATGGATTTGATCCCGAAGCTCCGGCACCGCGTCGCAGCGGGCTAGGTTTACGCAATCTGCGGGATCGCCTGCGGACCCGCTTCGGGTCATCCGCCGGAGTGGAAACCAGCGTGGAGAACAACGTGTTCCGTGCGGGAATGAAATTCCCCTGTATGAAAGCCGAGTCATGAGAGCGATTATTGTCGACGACGAAGAACTGGCCCGCCAAGTCCTGCGGGAAATGATCGGGGATGCCGGGGGCGTGGAAGTGGTGGCCGAGTGTGCCAATGGATTCGAGGCGGTGAAGGCAATTGCCGAGTTGAAGCCCGACCTATTGTTCCTCGATATCCAGATGCCGAAGCTGGACGGCTTCGAGGTGCTGGAACTTGTGGACGATCGCACGGCCGCGGTGATCTTTGTGACTGCCTACGATCAGTTCGCGATGAAGGCGTTCGATGCCCACGCTGTCGATTACCTGCTGAAGCCTTTCGCAGCCGATCGCTTGAAGACCGCGTTGGGAAGGGCTCGGGCACTGCTCACCTCGTCCGATGTCCGCTCCTTTCAAGCGGTGGAGCTCGCGGCTGCGGCGCGACCACCAGGAGTTCCCCTCGAACGCGTGGTGGTGAAGGACGGAACCAAGGTCCACATCATTCCTGTCGCCAAGCTTGAGTACGCTGAGGCGCAGGATGACTATGTCGGTCTGCACAGCGAGGCCAAGACGTATCTCAAACAGCAAACTCTGGCGAGCCTGGAAACGCAGCTGGATCCGGCCAAGTTCGTGCGCATTCACCGGTCCTACGTGGTGAACCTGGAACGGATCGCGCGCATCGAGCCGTATACGAAAGATAGTCGAGTGGCCGTGTTGCAGGATGGCACGCAGTTGCCTGTGAGCCGAGCGGGTCATGCCAGGTTGAAGGAGCTTCTGGGCGACAACGTCTAGCCGCAACTAATTTCTCCGGCCCGGGTTTCCACAACCATGAAACGTATCATCGTAGCTCTCATGGCAACCGCGCTCCTCGTCCCGGCGTTCGGACAGGGAGTGCTCAAGGAACGGGAACAGAACCAAAAGGCGCGCATCAAGGATGGGGTGAAGGACGGGTCCATCACCAAGCCCGAAGCCGCTAAGTTGAAGCAAGATCAGAAAGAAATCCGTCAGGATGTCCGCCAAGCCCACGCTGACGGCGTCGTCACGGGCAAGGAAGCCGCCAAGATTACGCGCGAGCAGAACAAGGCCAGCCGCGACATCGTGAAACAGAAACACGATAAACAGAACCAGAAGTAGGCGTCCCGCGCGATAATAGGGTAGTCGTGGACTACCTGAGGCAGTTGCTGATTTCCGAGAGTGCAAATGCCCGGCTGGACCGCGCCGCGTTGGATTTGGCGCGGATCCAGTTTCCGGACCTGGAACACCAGCCCGTCCTGGACCAGATCAACGAAATTGCCGCCAACCTCGGCGACCGCCTGCGCAACTTCAATGACGGTCGCGATTTCGTCGAAAGGGCGCAAAGCTACCTGTTTGGCGAACTTGGCTTCCGGGCTAACGAAACCAATTTCTTCGACCCTCTCAATAGCTGCTTGAACCAGGTCCTGGAACGACGCACCGGCATTCCCATCACTCTGTCCCTCCTGTACATGGAAGTCGCCCGACGGCTGCAGATGCCCGTTTACGGGATCGGACTGCCGAACCGGTTCATTGTGCAATTCGACGACGGCCGTTTCGCCACCTACATCGACCCGTTCGGAGGAGGCCGACTGGTGAGTCCCGCCGAATGCTTTGCCCTGGCCGGGGCAAAAGTCGCCGACCCCCTGCTGCTGACTCGTGTCACCAAGAAACAAATCCTGATGCGGACGCTCCAGAATCTGCACCGCGCCTACATGCAGGTCCACGACTACGACCGGGCGATTCTGACACTGAATTTCCTATTGGACGGCGCCCCTGGCACGCCGATCTGGCACAAAATGCGCGGAGCCTTGGCCCTGGAATTGAAGCGCTACGGCGCGGCGCGAACCGATCTGGAAACCTACCTGCAGCTGCAACCCCAAGCAACAGATGGAGATACGATTCGGAAGCAACTGCAGTCCATCCACCGCCGGGTAGCCCAAAACAACTAACATCCGTTAATCGCGAGTTTTCGTAACGACTAATAACAGGAGACATCTTAAGGTTTAACGGCACTATGCCGATGAACCCTTCAGCAGAATGATTCCCGACGACGATGCAGTCTTAGCGCAGTTCAACCGCCTGATTCAGGAGGTTTTGCGAGGCAACATGGCTCGTAACACCTTCCGGCCTTGGGAAGTAGAGCTATTGCTCGATATCGAAGCCTGTGGCCTGCGCGACGCTGCTCGCCGGGAAACGCTCCGACGCTATCAGCGCGCGGTTCAGCGGCACATGGAAAAAGGCGGTCATACGCCGCTCAAGCTCTCTGAGTATCTTGAGTCTGTGAAGGCCAAGCGAGAAACTCGCGAAGCCGTAACACAGTAATTCTGTTCCCGCTGCTATCCTAGATCTATATGGCGACCGATCGGATGGTGAACTGCGTGAAGTTAAAGAAGGAGCTTCCTGGTCTCAGCGAGCCCCCCTTCGACAATCCCCTGGGTCAACGAATCTTCGACAACGTCTCCAAAGAAGCCTGGGCAGGCTGGGTGGAGCGCATGAAGATGATCATGAACGAATACCGCCTCAATTTGGGCACCAAAGAAGCTCAGGAATTCGTGATGCAGCAAATGGAAGAGTACTTCTTCGGCGAAGGCGCCGCCGCTCCGCCTCCAGGGTTCGTTCCCGAAGGTACGGCCGGACACTAGCTAGCGCGGCTTGTAAGCCACGCAGTCCACTTCTACCAACATCTCCGACTTGTGGAACTTCGATTCGATCGTGGTTCGCGCAGGCTTATGCTCGCCGAAGAAAACGGCGTACGCGCGGTTCATGGCTTGAAAATCGCCGATGTCGCGCAGGAACATCGATACTTTCACGATGTCCGTGACTTCGGCTCCGGCGGCCTTTAGAATTCGGCCCACGTTTTCCAGCGTAATGCGAGTTTGGGTTTCTACATCTGTTACGACAAGCACGTCAGTGACAGGGTCGATGGGACCCTGTCCGCTGACGTAGATAAAATCACCGGCGCGGATCCCCGGAGTATAGTGGCCACGCGGGGTGGCTCCTCCATCTGGAAAAATCCGCTCGATGCTCATAAGTTAGTTGGTCGGCTTCTTGCGGCGCGAACGGCGTTGTGCGCCGCCTGCTCCACCCGTGCTGTTGCCACCGCCACTTCCACTCGGCTTCGGGGTACGCTTGCGAGCCGGAGCGCGCTTCGCCTTCACCGGCGGCGGGTTCGGTTCGAAGATGGTCGGTTGGCCTTCCACGTAGGGCTGCGGCTCGTCTTCCTCTTCGATGTCTTCTTCCGTAATTTCGGGTTCCGCGATGACGGGCACGGCAGGCGGATAGAACTCAGCGCCCATGTACACCTGCATCCCATGCTCTTCGGTCGGTTCCATACGCACGACTGTTTTGTCTTGCGCGTAGTTGAGGAACTCGACAAAAGCCTGGAAGCCGTAGTCGGTGGTATCGAAGCCGGCTTGTTCTTCCTTGAACCAAGCTGCCAGATCGTCCACCGCGACGCCGTTTTCCAACTCAATACGATGATTCTCGAGCACGTCGCGCAGCGGCGTGAGCAAGTCTTCCGGCTTAAGGTTGGATTGCGTTGCCGCACCCGATCCCTTGCGCTCAATCACGTAGCGTCCGCCCGATCCAGTCACGTTGACCAGTTCGGCCTTCTTCAGTTTCTCGACGAAATCCGAGAAGCTGCCCGCGCCGTAGGCACGTTCGCTGAACGCGGAATCGAGCTGCAGCATGGTCGACTTCAGTAAGCCCAGCTGTGGCTGAACCCCGCGGCGTTCCAGAACCTGCAACGCACGTTCCACCAGCGGCATAGCCTGACCCAGTTCCAGCGGATCGGGACGCGGACGGCGTTCGCCACCGCCTCCGCCACCCTGCGGCTGTTGTTGACGATCCGGACGGTCACCACGATCTGGACGATCCCCGCGGTCCTGACGGTGCGGACGGTCCCCACCAGACTCGCGATCCTTGCGGTAAGAGCGCTGCTCGCCCGGCAGCGTCGGCGAAACGGCCGGCATGTCCTGTAGCAGCGATTCAAAGCTGATAAATTCGTTGCAATTCTGCTGCAGGATGGTCGAGGTGAAGGCCTTGCCACCCACCACGTACACGGTCTTGCCGTATTCCTTTAGCTTGTTGACCAGCGGAATGAAGTCGCTGTCGCCGCTGATGATGGCGAACGCGGTCACGTGTGTGTGCGTGAAGGCCATTTCCAGAGCGTCGAGTGCGAGGTTGATATCCGCGCCGTTCTTATCGCCGCGCGGCGAGGGAATGCGCTGCACCATCTGCACCGCGTTCTCCGCCATCTGCCGCGTGGCGCCGTCCTGGCGTCCCCAGTTGGCGTAGGCGAACTTTGCGACCAGGTCGCCGCGTTCTTTCAGTGCGTTCAGCGCGAGGGACACATCAAACTCGCGGCGCAGGGTGGACTTGAGTCCAATCTCGATGTTGTCGTAATCGACAAACACCGCGATGTTTACTTTATCTTGCATTTAATCTTTTCTCCTGTGACCGTGCGCATCTTGCGCGCGGTGGGTGCGTCCCTCGGGCGGCTTGATCAAGCTGGTTGCCCTACGGACGCGCGGATGAAATCCACAATCTCCGCAAGCGAGGCCCCGGGTTGAAATACCCCAGCCACTCCCAATTGCTTCAACTGCGCGGCATCTTCATCCGGTACGATGCCGCCTATGATGACGAGCACGTCGCTCATCTGCTTTTCTTTCAAAAGCTCCATCACGCGAGGCACGATGGCGTTATGCGCTCCAGAAAGAATGGACAGGCCGATAACCTGTACGTCTTCCTGCAGCGCGGTGTTGACGATCATTTCCGGAGTCTGCCGGAGGCCGGTGTAAATGACCTCCATGCCCGCATCGCGCAACGCGCGTGCGATGACCTTGGCGCCACGGTCGTGGCCGTCGAGGCCCGGTTTTGCTACTAAGACCCGGATATTGTTGTGAGGAACCCTAGGGTTCATTCAAGGCCGCCCTATTCGCGCGACATTTTATTAAAGAGATCCACGCCCCCCGTGTCATTCACTTAGGCACGGTGGGTGCGAACCTACCAATAACTATAACGCAATCGGAGGGTTGCGCGCGGACACACCTGTGACTACGGCCAATCTTGGGCCCATGATAGATCCGAACGATGTCCACAGCGATATAAGGCAGCGGGGAAAAGACCAACTCTCTTGTGCCCTCAATCCGCCCAGTACGTCCGCGTAACGGGGAGGCCCGGAGCGCGGGCCCGGAGCGCGCTCACTCGATCGTAAAGCGTCTTCGCGACGTGTCGTGCGGCGCTAGGACTGTCCGCGCAAATATAGTGGAAGATCCGCTCCAGATCGTCCGCTGCTTCCGGTGACCAGCGAATTTCCACTAGGACCGCAACAGCCGTTCGAGACGTACCCCGACTTCTTCGTGTTCGATAAACTCGCCGCGATCAAGCGACGCTAGGCCCCTATTGACGGCCTCCACAAAGCGAGCATCGTTCAACACCTGCTCCACAGCTTCGCGGACAATCTGTTCCTGGTCGCGCCCGGTTTTGTTGGCGAATTGCGCAAGCTGCGCTTGCTGATCCGGGCTGAAGCGAACTTCCATACCAAAAGTGTAGCAGCGGATCAGCAGGCGTATCGACTACGCAAGGCTCAGATACCGGAAGCCCGCTCGCTCCAAACGCGACCGGTCCAGCACATGTCGGCAATCCAGCAATACCGGCGTTTTCATCGTGGGAGCCATCGCGTCCCAATCCAGTTCGCGATACTCCGGCCATTCGGTGATCAACAGTACTGCGTCCGCGGCGTTCGCCACTTCTGCGG
>JBDSXJ010000021.1:0-42206 GCA_039926185.1 Bryobacteraceae bacterium
CATCACTCACGCGGCGTCGCTGCATCAGAGTTTCCTCCATTGTGCAAGATTCCCCACTGCTGCCTCCCGTAGGAGTCTGGCCCGTGTTTCAGTGCCAGTGTGGCCGTGAGCCCTCTCAGGCCGGCTATCGATCTTCGCCATGGTGAGCCATTACCTCACCATCTAGCTAATCGACCGCGGACTCCTCTTTCGGTGCATTGCTGCTTTCCTCTTTCGAGCTTATGCGGTATTGTCTCTCGTTTCCAAGAGGTATTCCCCGCCAAAAGGTAGATGATCCACGTGTTACTCACCCGTACGCCACTTTACTTAGGTATTGCTACCCTTTCTCGTGCGACTTGCATGTGTTAAGCGCGCCGCCAGCGTTGATTCTGAGCCGGGATCAAACTCTCGTTTGAACCGTTTGGGTCAACCGACTCTCATCCTACGGACACCCTTGCGGGACCAGTTCGGATTCCGAATCGATCAACACCGATGTTTTTGATCGCTTTGATCTTAAACTCAAGTACTGACGATTTACTTCATGGATTCAGACCCGTCAAGGTCTGAATCGCGTCCAACCAGATTTTCAAAGATCTGCGCGCCGCCAGGTCGATCTTGCGAAGAACCTAACTTTGCCGGCCTCGAAAGCCGCTTGAGACAAGAAATCCTTACAACCAGATTTCCTACCTCAAAAATTTCCGCTTTTGCAAGCGTCGTTTACAGCTAGCCCCTTTCGGGGTAATTCGGGGAACCTGAAAGAACTTCTTCAGAAGGCGGTGTTTACTTCCGGCCTTACCCTACTACCGCACCGTTTGGAGCACAGCACTACGTTCTCTCTTGTGCGGCATTGTCTACTCTAACAAACCTTTGTCCGCTTCGCAAGGGGGAAAAGAAAGTTTTTTTCGTTTCCTCTAACTTGCGTCCCCTGTGTTACTTGGGGAGGGGCTCCGTTACTCAGGAGCGGCTTGCTGCGACTCATTCAGAATAGCTAGCGGGGGGAAAGATGTCAAGGAAGTGTCAAAGAAAAAGTTGAAAACTTTTTTGGGCCACAGATGAACACGGATAAACACAGATAGGACATCAAGTTAAGACGGGGGCGATGATGCGTTTCCATTGGAGTTTGGGGCGGTGGAAGTTGATTAGGAGGCATAGGGGTTTGTGGGAAGCGCGGAGGTAGTTTAGGCATTGGGCGATGTGTTCGGGGGCTAATGTTTCAGCGCATTTTAGTTCGACTACCAGTTCATCCTCTACGAGGATGTCGGCCAGGTAATTGCCTACTGGGTGCGTTTTGTAGATTACGGGGAAGCTGGCTTGGGGGACGGCTTTTAGGCCTCTTAGGCGGAGCTCTTGCAGTAAGGCGCGTTCGTAGACCTTCTCTAGGAAGCCTGCGCCTAGGGTGTTGGAGACTTCGAAGGCTGCAGCTAGGACGGTTTCCGTGAGTTCTGCGGTCACTTGGGATGGTGCGGTGAGCAAGCTTCATTTCTCACGTTTTATGGCTTGACCGCGAGATTCCTTGCGTGGGAAACTGCGGGTCCGATGCGCGGGTCCTTGGTGCTGTTTGCATTTTTGTCGGTGGTGTATCACTCGAATCTACGGCCGGTGGCTTCGGGGGATTCCCTGCCCGCTGCGTTGCTTCCGCTCTCGGTGGTTATGGACAGGTCGATTACGTTGGACCGGTTTGGGCCTTACGTGTCGGAGCAAATCTGGTACGGGCCGTTCGTGCTTCATCACGCTGATGGGCATTGGTACAGCACGTATCCGATTGCGGGGCCGCTGTTGGCTACTCCTTTATACCTACCGATTGCGGTGATACCGAAGCTGGGTGAGCGACCTCCGGGGACGCTGGTTTCAATGGCTCGCATATTGGAAAAATTTGCGGCGGTGTTTTGGGCGGCGGGGGCGGCTGTGGCGCTGTTGTTTCTGTTGCGCAGGCTGACGACCGAACGGGCGGCGTGGATGTTGACGTTGGTGTTCGCGTTGGGGACGGCGAACTGGTCGACGTCGAGCCAGGCATTGTGGCAGCACACGTTTGGACAAGTGGCGATTATTGGGTGCCTCTATGCGGTACATCGGTGGGGGGATTCGCCTCGCTGGTATTGGATGGCGGGAGGGATGGCGGCGGTGGCGGTGGCGATTCGGCCTACCAATGTTGCGCTGCTGCCGGCGCTGGCGGTGGCGCTGTGGATGCTGCCTGCTCGGGTGACGCAGTACGTTCGCGTTTTTGTGCCGGTGATTGCGGGGACAGCAATGTTACTGGCTTACAACCTATCGATCTTTGGCAGTGTGTCGGGCGGGTATTCGGCGCAGTTGAAATATGAACGGCTTTGGGATGGACTGCTCGGGGTTCTGATCAGCCCGGGGCGCGGGTTGCTGGTCTATACGCCGATTGTGATTTTCGCGCTGGCTGCGATTGCGGCTGAGGCTCGGCATCGGCAATTGGTAGCGATGGCGAGTATCTTTACCTTGACGCACATCGTGCTGGTGTCTATGTGGCCGAATTGGTGGGGTGGATATTCGTGGGGTCCACGGTTGCTCACGGAGACGATTGTGCCGCTGGTGGTGTTGATCGCGGTGGGGTGGCCTGCGATTCGCGGGCGTGGGTTACGGTCGGCGTTCGCGGTGACGGCGATGTATTGCGTTTTTGTGCAGGGGGTGGGCGTGTACTGTTATCCGAAGGGGCATTGGGACAGCATGCCGGTGAGTGTCAATGACGATCCTTCGCGGCTGTGGGATTGGGCGGATAATCCAATGGTTCGCACGGTGCAGGGTGGGGTGGCGTGGGAGCCGTATGCGATCGTGGGAGCGGGCGTTAGGGGCGGGATGCCGGGGGTGGCGAGGAAGATGAAAGAGCTGGGGATTAACGCATATTAGGCAGCGGGGCGGCCAGAGTGGCCGCCGCAGGCAGGGTGCCGGCCCTCCCGGGTTCTGCAGAGGGGTTAGTTTTGGCAACAAATCACTAGGCTCACACGCCTAATCGCGTTTTTTGAGTTCCTTCTCGGAGGTTTGCTTTTACGGCGAGCCTTTATTCGGCGGAGTTATGGAAGGGGCAGGCCGCCAGCCCTTCGGGCTCAATGTCGTAAAAAGTACAAAACTCAGTGATGTGACGCTTTGCAAATATATCCGAGTACCAAATGGTCGCGGCGACATAGAGACGGGTCTTCCCGGATCTTATGCGCGCCCTTTCTTCCTCTGTAAGCTTGACTATCACGCTGCTCCCGGATATACCGTCAGGAAACAAAGTGCTGACATCTGTGGCGTCCCCCTCGGAAAATTTCAGAATGGGTCTTTGGGGTACTTGTACCCATTCCACCTGGGTTACAACGTGGATATCAAAGGCGGGAGTCTTCCCGGTATTTACGAAGACCATTTCGACTTCGGTGGATGGTCGATTCGGGCCAATCCCGTCAATGTTCGTCTCTTTTACCGAGAGCCACGCTCGCTGATCCAGATGTGCGGCCTCAACACTAACGTCGAGGGCCTTCTTCGCGCTGGCAACAATGGATTCATTCGAGATTCGATTTATCTTGTTGGATTCCGTAGCAGCGTCGGCCTGATCCTTGGCAGCATCAGCGCTGATGCTCATAGCTTTAACTTGCTTTTGAATTTCAGCGAGGGTCTTATCGGAGGACTCGTTATTAGAGGTGAGAGTGTCGCGAGCCACAGCTAGGGCGTCTTGAGAGGCCTTGGACTGTTTCATCGTTTCATCCAAAGACAATCTAATCAGATGGTTTTGATAGAGCATCATACCGCCAGTCAGGACAGTGGCGATGGTGAGTATGGCATTGAAAAGAACCTGAAGTTTGCGATATTTGCTTTGACGAGCGCGCTCCCCGGCCTGCTCGCGTATTTCTCGCTCAGCAGGGGTCTCGATCAGATGACCACCAGCACCGCCATTATGCATTTATTGTTGCCTCTGGGATGTTTCCTTGCTGTAGCCTATTCACCTTATCTTGCACTGAGGTCTGTTAGGGGGCTGAGGGCTTTTCGCAATCGTGTCCGAGAGATATCGGATCGCATCCATCAAACCCGCTTTAGAATCGAGGTTTTGGGCTTCCATGAGCAAATCATATCAGCAGACATTGTGTGAGTCACGTGCCTTAGTTTTTTGGGAATGCTAGCAGGACGATGTTGCCGTTGCCTGATCCGATGACGGATAGGGGGACGTGGCGCGAGGCCAGTTCGTCGACTAGCCAAGCCCACTGGGCGGGATAGCCGATGATCAGGAAGGACTCACCGCGGGCCAGAGTAGCTTCCAGCGTCTCGACGCGAAGGGAGGCCAGGGACTGCATTCCAAGAAGTCCGCGGTCAACCGAGTTGGTCGTGACGCGGCTGAGAGCGATTTTGGGCTCGGCGATATAAAACAGACGGGGTCTTAGTTGGGGTGAAGCTTGGTGCGAGAGTTCTAGGAAGAGAATTGGGTCGGCGACGGCGATGGGGAAATCCGAGCGGAAATTATTCTCGAGATCACGAACCGTGGCACGGTGATCGTAGCGCGCCAAGGCGGCACCGGGACCGCTGAAGTAGACGATGCCTTGGAGCATGAAGGCCAGGGAAAACACACCGGCGAGGATCAGCGCGGGTCCGGAGGCTGCTCGAAAGGCCGCGGCCAATAACCACACGATGAGGAAGCACAGGCCGATCACTGCGGAGATCGCGTAACGCTCTGTGTAGGCTCCGGTGATGAAGACTCCCAGGGCGACCGCTATCGGAACGATGAAAAGCATGCCGAATGCAGCGACGATTTCGGGGGTCGGGAATATGGAGCGGTTGGGAGGGTCGCCTGCGGGGCGTGGTGCGGAACTGGCGAAGACTGCCCACAGCAAGGCGAGGCCGGTGAGAGCCAGGAGTGCAGAGGTCCCGATAAAGGGCGGGAAACCGAGGATCGAAGTGATTTTGGCTTTTGCCCAGAAGGTTCCGCTGTAAGTCTGCGCAGAGCGGATGAGAGGGAGATAGAGAAGTAGCGATGCGGCAGCGACGGTGAGTGCGATCCAGACGGGCCAGTTGAGTCGTTTCTGAAACCAGGTGCGGCAGGCTTCGGCGGCGGCGATGGGGATGAACACGAGGACGCTGTAGTAGTGAACGGAGAGGGCGAGGCTGAGGGACACGGCGAGTCCTGCGGTCCACAGGATTGCGCGGCGGCCTTCGGAGCGCTGCCAGCATAACAGGGCGGCGGTGGCGAAGCCGAGGACTAGGCCATAGGGTCGGGCTTCGTAGGCGAACCAGTGGGCTCGGGATTCGAGGAGGATGAGCGCGGCGAGCAAGCCATAGATCGGGGGCAGGCGTTTGGAGATGAACGCCATCAGGCAGAGGGCGGCGAGCCAGAGGCCAAACATCGCGGGAAGGCGAAGTCCGATGAGATTCGGATCGATGAGCGTGGCTTTGTGGGTCAGCCAGTAGAACAGGGGCGGGTTCTGATCGACGGCTGTCAGCAGCGTGGACCAGATGCGCGGGAAGGTATCGAGGGCGCTGATGTAGTAGGTGAAGAGTTCGTCATTCCAGAACTGCTTGCGGGTGGCGAGGGCGAGGGTGACTGGCCAGTAGAGGAGAGAAAGCCAGGTGATAGCCCAGCCTAGGGAAAGCTTGCGGGGGTTCATCGAGATTCCGAGGGGCTGCGCTTCGGCTGCATGGTTGGGATTGCGGAGGCACGCTGGAGGGGTCGGAAGCCGAAACGGGTTTCGCGCGCGAGGCGGGCGAGAACTCTCCAATAGCCGCCGCCGACTCTTGCGAGGCGGAAGGACGAGACGCCCATGTCGGGGGCGCGATTGATCCAGGAGATGGGGACTTCTTTGATGGAGAAGCCCATGAGCAAGGGTTGAAAGCCGGTTTCGGCGTTGATGGAGAAATGCGGCTCGGAGAGACGGAGGGAGGTCAGCACTTCGGACTTCATGAGCTTGAGATTGTTGGTGAGATCGCGGAAGCGGCGGTGGAAGGCGATTCGGGCGAGAGCGTGGAAGCCTCGGTTGGCGAGGATCTTTTGGAAGGGATAGTTCAGCAGGACGCTGTGGCGCGAGAAGCGGCTGCCGATTACGCAATCGTAGCCTTCGGCGGCGGCATCGAAGACGTCGCGCAGTTCGGGGAGAAGGTGGGCGAAGTCGCAGTCCATGGAGAGGACGTAGCGACCGGTGACGGCTCGGTAGCCGTCGGTGAGGGCTCGGCCGACGCCGGCGGGAGGGGGGCGGAAGACGCCGCGGACTTGGGGGTGGTCGATGGAGAGTGCTCGGATGATGTCGGCGGTGCGGTCGGTGCTGTTGTCGTCGACGAGGATGATTTCGTGGAGGTACTCGCGATAGAGGGCGAGGAGTTGCGAGACCAGGGGCTGCAGATTCATTTCTTCGTTGTGGCAGGGAACGACGACGGATACGGACGAGCGAAGGGTTTCGTGTCGGAACAAAGATCGGGTGGGCGGGAAGCGTGGGCCGCCGGGTTTCTGCGCGTAGATGAGGATGGAACCGGCGAGGGTGCGGACGGCGGGCATGTTCTCCAGCAGGATGGAAAAATTGCGCAGGAGACGGGCCCAATATTTGGTGAGGGGCGCGTAGGCGAAATCGCTGAAGATGGCGAGGTTGCGGATGAGGCCGATTTCGGAAAGCAGTTCGTAGAGTTGCGGGCGGCCGAGGAGCATGCGCGGGTCTTTTCGGCCAGCGAGATTGCGGACAAAGCGGCGGAGTTTTAGGACGGGGTTCCAGGGGTTGGATTCGAAGAAGACGACCTGGCCACCGGGATTGAGAAGATGGCGGACGTTTTGCAGGACGATGGCGCAGGTTCGCTCGTCGAGCACGTCCATACCGGTAATCAGGTCGAAGGTGCGGCCTTCGAGTTCGCCGGGAAGGTTGGTGAGGTGGAGATGTTCGGTAGGGGTCGAGTTCTCTGCGTCGAGGAACGAGGCGACGGTGATGGGGTTTTCGCCACGGGTGACTTTGAGGAGTTGCTGCGTGAAGAGGCCGCGACCGCCACCGAGTTCTAGGATGGTCTGGCCGGGGAGCAGATGGACGAGGTGGCGGAAGGATTGCGCTCGCCAGAGGAGGCGATCTTGCGGGATCGGGTCCTGATTGAGCAGGTACCAATCGCGGTATTTTTCGCGGTCGGCGAGGGCCTGCACGAGGGGGTTCGTGGGTTTCATCAGTGGCAATCTTTGTCATACTAAAGCACGAATGAAGGGGCAGGCGCTAGTCGCGGGCGGGTTCTGTTTGTTAGCTGTGTCGACGATGGCACAAACGCGAGTCGAGGTTACCGCGCCGCGGCCAGTCTACGAGGCGATCTTGAAGCTGCAGTCCCTGTCTCGCGTCGCGATCAATTACGAGGACCTTCGTTACGACAGCGCGAATGACGTCGAGGATGCCAGTGGGTGGATTCTGACTCCGCAGCAACGCCAGGATCATCCCAATGCGAAGGTCATCATTCCCAAGGCCGGTTCGTTGTCGGCAACATTGCCGACGGACGGGGCGGGTAAATTGCCCGATGTTTCGACAACCGAGCAAGCGCTAGCCGCCGTTCTGGCCGCGCAATCGGCATCTAATACTCCGGGCACCTTGCATTCGGAACTCGCGGGTGGGGTCCTTTTCGTTGAACCGTCGGAGCAACATAGTGCGCAAGGCTTTCGTGTCTCGGCTACACCTATTTTGGATACGCTGGTCACTCTGGATGGCAAAGAGGCATTGGCGGTGGATGTTTTCGAATATATCGTTGCGCAGATTCGGAATGCATCGGGAGCCAAGCTGACGTTAGGAACGGTGCCAATCGGCGCTTTCCTTCAGAGCAAAGTGGCTTTGAAAGCCAACGGGGAGTCTGCGAAGTTCGTTTTGGCGAAATTGCTCGCGGCATTGTTCCCTGGGAGAACAGCGTTTTATCACGCACTCTATGATCCGGTCCTACAGGTTTACGTATTCAACGTCGCTGTAAAGCTCGAATGACGGAGTTCGGGTGTCGATTTTGTCATACTAGGCACCAATGAAGGCCAAGGCGCTAGTCACGGGTGCAGGTGGCCTGATCGGGTCCGCTTGCGTTCAGCTGTTGTGTGGAGAAGGTTGGGACGTCATCGGGGTGGATAACGATGGCCGCTCCGGCTTCTTCGGGTCGCAGGGCAGCACTGCGGAAACGATCGAAGGGCTGCGGACTTCATTTCCGGCGTATCGCCATTTCCATTTGGATATTCGGGATCGGCAAGGGGTGCGGGATTTGTTCGAAAAGGAACGCCCGGGCTTCATCATTCATACGGCGGCGCAGCCATCGCACGATTTGGCGGCTTCGATTCCGTACGACGATTTCGATGTGAACGCTGTGGGGACGCTGAATTTGTTGGTTGCGGCGCGGGACTTCGCGCGGGAGTCTCCGTTTTGTTTCACGAGTACGAATAAAGTTTATGGGGATCGGCCAAACGAGCTTCCGTTGGTGGAACTGGAGACGCGGTTCGATTACGCGGATGGTCGCGAGGGGATCGATGAATCGATGTCGATCGACAACTGCCTGCATTCGCTGTTCGGGGCGTCGAAGGCGGCCGCGGATTTGTTGTGTCAGGAGTACGCTCGCTATTTCGGGATGCCCGTGGGGATATTTCGGGGAGGGTGCCTGACCGGTCCGCAGCATGCGGCGGTGGAACTGCATGGATATTTGGGTTACATCGTGCGGTGTGCGGTGGTCGGCAAGCCCTACACGATCTACGGATATCAGGGGAAGCAGGTTCGGGATCAGATCCATTCGCATGATGTGGCCAAGTTGTTCCTGGAGTTCTTTCGGAAGCCCAGGGTTGGGGAGGTTTACAACTTGGAGGGCGGGCGGAAAAACAGCATGTCGGTGCTCGAAACGATTGCTGCGTTGGCGGACGCGGGGTATGCGCTGAACTATTCTTACAGCGACGAGAATCGGCGTGGGGATCACATTTGCTACATCTCGGATATTGAGAAAGTGCGGGGCCATTTTCCGGATTGGGCACTGGAGTATGACATTGCCAGGATTTTGGACGAGCTGGTCCGCACGAACGTAGCCGCGCTGAGATAGGCTCGACCGCATTCACTAAATTGCCGCGCGCGTTTGGAGGAAACCGTTCGCTAGTATCGAGTACCCTGTGCTAGGTCATTGCAGAAATTCTGGGAGGCTGGTTGTTTCGCGGCTTCAGGACTATTTTCGAAGTGAAGTGCCGCGTTTTCCGGGAATTCAATCATGAGTGCATAGTCGGCGACATAGTGTGAGTACGGGAAGCAGTTGGCGAAAATGCTGGGGCCGGCCGTTCGTGCTGTGTTCAACAGCAGTTCTGTGGGCTGCGCGCGGAGTTCATAGCGGCGATGAAGAACGGTCCAGATGTAGCCAGTTTCGTGGAGGAATATAACTGCGACGACAGCGGGAACCAGCCAGGGCTTTCGGAATGCGACGCGCTGGCGCAGCGCCACTAACGAGGCGGCGACGATCAACGACAAACCGACGCTGGCCAGGTAGGTGTGCCGGCTAGGCACGCGAGGCATATAGGTTAAGAAGCTGTAGGGGACCAGGCTGATGATCATCCAACCAAGGCCCGAAACGAAGATGCGCGGAGACAGGGACAGGAAACGCAGAGCGGCCAGCAGGAGTCCGACGGCACCCCACACCCAGAGCAGCCCCCAACTGCTTCGCAGGATGACTTCAAACACGGGAGCACTCAGAGAGAAGGTTCCGTCATTGAAGTGCAGGTGGTTATTGCGGGCAGCGTAGATAAGGGCGAAGTAGCCTCCGGCCGCAGCGGCAAAGGGAAGCATCGCCCCGATGCGCTTCCAACTCACTTCTCGTGAGACCAGCAAGGCCAAGGCCAACAGCGGCACGAGAGCGACGGCCGATTCCTTTGAGAGCAGGGCTGCCATATAACTTGCGAATGCCGCCAAGTACCACAGGAGAGCGGGCTTTTGCGCTTGCAGCCAGGCGATCCAACACAGGAAGCTAGTTAGAACAAAGCAGAAGACCAGGAGTTCAGGAACCGCGGCGAACCAGATCACCGCCTCGCTATGACGTTGGCTGATAGCAAAGTAAGCGGCCGCGATCGCCGAAAGTTTCCAACCAACAGAACGCCAATACCCCAGCGCAAATACGAGCAGGGCGTTGACGATGTGTAAGAGGAGGCTTGCAAGATTGAAATAGATTGGCTTCAGGCCGAAGACCTGCTCGATCCAATACGTCATGACGAGCGAAGTCGCGCGGCATCGATACAGCGCGTCCTGGGCGAGCGCACTCCATTTCGAGACCGGACCGTAATCGCGAGCCAGCTGAATCTGGACATAGTCGTCCGCGATGAAGGGCAGGCTCAACGCACGAGCGTAAGCGAACGTGGAAAGGATCGCGATGAGGATCCCGACCCAAACGAGGTGGCTGCGAGCGGGACGTGGCTGCGGCAACTCCGGAGAGAAGGCTGGCAGGACGACCAAACGGTAGAACACCTGCAAGAGCTGGAAGAAGGTGATCGCCAAAGATCGGACGCGAAAGAACTGAGACCGTCCATGCTCGCGCGCGTAGTGCCGCACAGGAAGTTCAATAACGGGTGCCCCACTAAGTTCAAGGTTGCGCACTAACTCGACGCAGATAGTGCCTCCGGTGGAGCGAAGAGCCGCTGGATCAAAAACGCTCCGCCGGATAAGGCGGAAGTCACAATCGATATCACGCAGATGAATACCAAAGAGCCAACGCGCGAACTGATTGTAGAGCCACCCTATCGCAATGCGATGCCAAGGATCGTTGCGGGTTAATTTATACCCGTTGACCAATCCGGTGTCCGGCCCAGCTACCCGCAAAAAGTGTTCCAGATCGGCCGGGTCATATTGGCCGTCGCCGTCGGTATAGAAGACGTAATCCTTTGTAGCCGCATGAAACCCAGTGCGCAGCGCGGCGCCATAGCCCAAGTTGCGAGGATGGGTGATCACGCGCAAATGGGGCGCGTATTGGACCGCCAGATCCTCCAGTACGCGGGCGGTGTCATCATAGCTACCGTCGTTGACAACGATCACCTCGAAATCAGCGACGAAGCGGCGAACTGTGTCGAACGTTCGTTCCAGCAAGGATGGCAACGACGGAGCGTCGTTGTAGGCGGGGAAGAACACCGTCAGACTTCCAGAGAACTGGAAGCTCCCGGACACGCCGCGGGCGAAAGTCCCTTGTTGAATAGGTGTGATCACAAAACGTCCCGTTACCCCACGAACACCCAAATTTGCCTGTAAAGGTAGCAAGCGTACCCGAAGAAGAGCAATACAGCACACAGGGGATATGCGCATGGAGGGAGAAAGTGTATCCTCGTGCGTTGCTAACCGCACACACAAAACAGTCTTCTTTGGTCCACGCTTTGCGGATGTTTGACATCAGCCCGGTGTTGGAGAGGGCAAACGATGCTGTGCAGCGTAACCTTTCCGGGGTACTTAACAGCGGACAGTTCATCCACGGCCAGCAAGTTCGAACCTTGGAGCAAGAGTTGTCGAACGCTTTCGGGGGCGCGCACGCAGTGGGTGCCGGAAGCGGTACGGCCGCGTTGGAGCTGTGCCTCCGTGACCTAGGTGTTACGGAAGGCCAGGATGTGATCGTGCCCGCGAATACATCCTTATTCACGGCGCAAGCCGTACTTGCAGCGGGGGCCCGCATCCGGTTTGCGGATGTCGACCCACGGACGCTGCAGTTGACAGCGCAGACCGCTGCGGCAGCTTGGACGGAACGAACCGCAGCCGTAATCGGTGTCCACCTTTACGGAAACGCGTGCCCTGTAGATCAATTGGCGGAACTGTGCCGGGAACGAAACGTGGCGCTGGTTCAGGACGCATGCCAAGCTCACGGCCTGCGATACAAAGGATTGCCGCTCACGTCCTTCTCTCCCTACACCGCTTACAGCTTCTACCCCACGAAAAACCTCGGATGTCTGGGGGATGGAGGAGCGGTTGTGACGAATTCCCAGGCCATCGCAAAGAGCTTGCGTCTTCTGGGCGATGGAGGGCGAGAGCACGATCAGTGGGCGCGCGTTCCGGCGATCAACTCCCGGCTCGATGAGATGCATGCGGCTTATCTGCGTGCGTTCCTGCCGCATTTGGAGTATTGGAACGGCGAACGCCGACGCGTCGCGGCGGTCTACGATGAGAGTCTGCGCGACGTGAGAGAGATAGCACCGGTGGGTCATTCCGGCGACAGCGTACATCATCTCTATGTGATCCGCAGCACGCGGCGCGAAGAATTGCGGTCGTTCTTAAGCTCAGTGGAAATCGACACGGGCGTACACTACCCGCATCCGCTGCATGAGCACCCGGCGTTTGCGGCGAATAGTTCCTGGGCTGCGGAACCAGCGGAAGCAATGCGCGCGTCCAAGGAAATTGTGTCGCTCCCGATCGGGCCGCATGTGACCGAGGACGATGCGAGGCGAGTGGCGGAGCAGATTCGCCGCTTTTTCCTATGAAGGCATTTTATTCAGGCAGACGGGTGCTGGTCACCGGGGGGCTAGGGTTCATCGGTAGCAACCTGGCGATCCGACTCGCGGGACTTGGCGCGGAAGTTGTTGTGGTGGATGCCCGAGTGCCGGGGTGCGGAGGGAATCCCTTCAATCTATTGGATCAAAGCAAGACAATCCGAATTGTGGAACGCGACATTGGCGATCCAGCGATCCGGAAATTGCTGGATTCTTCGCCCGTTGTTTTCAACCTCGCAGGCGAAGTCAGTCATGTGCACTCGATGTTGTACCCGGAACGCGATCTTTGCATTAACACAACGGCGCACTTGCGATTTCTATCGGCTTGCGCGGAACACCAGTCCAGGCTTCGCGTTGTTTATGCCAGCACGCGTCAGGTCTACGGCATCCCACAAGCCCTGCCTGTAGATGAGAATCATCCGGTGTGTCCGGTAGACTTCAATGGGATTCACAAGCACGCTGCGGAACAACAGCACTTGCTCCTGACACGGTTGGGGCGGATGGATGCGATGGTGTTGCGGCTAACGAATATCTATGGCCCGCGGATGGCGATTGGCTTGCCCTGTCAGGGCTTTCTGCCGGTCTTTGCACACCGAGCTATCCGGAAGGAACGGATCACTGTGTTTGGCGACGGACTGCAAATGCGTGACCCGGTTTACGTGGATGATGCCTGCGATGCATTCGTTCGAGCAGGGATGGTCCAGAACCCTGAGAGGCGGACGTTAAATATTGGCTCCTCCCAACCACTCACAGTCGGCGCGATTGCTGAGGAATTCGCACGGCAAGGCGACTTGCCTGAACCGGAATTGCGGCCATTCCCCGCCGACCGGAAGCCGATCGATATCGGAAGTTACATCGCTTGCACGGAGGCGTGTTACGAACAACTTGGTTGGCGCGCAACGACCAGCTTCCGCGACGGTGTTCGCAGAACGCTTCGATACTACGGAGATCCCGGACAAGTAGCCACGCAAGCTCCAGCGGCTTGCCCGCTCGGGCATATCCCCGCTGCGGCTCGCGCATGATGAATCCTGCCGAGTTCGACAACATTGTTCGAACCGAGGCCAAGTTCTGGTGGTTCGTCGGAATGCAGCGTATCCTCTTCCGGCTTCTGGAACAAGAATGGGGTAGCGATGTACCTGGGCGAGTTCTCGAGGCCGGGTGCGGCACGGGCTACTTCGCTACGGCGTTCGCCAAACACTTTTTTACTCGAGTAGATGCATCCGATCTGGCGTCCGAGGGTCTTCGCTTTGCGCGGAAGGGCGGGCTCAAGCGGCTCGTGCAAGCCGATGTGCGCAGTTTGCCTTTTGAAACGGCAAGTTACGGATGTGTTCTTTCCTTGGACGTGCTGGTGCATCTTGAACCGGGGCAGGAGCGCAGCGCATTCGTGGAATTCAGTCGTGTGCTTGCGCCGGGAGGACTGCTTGTCTTGCGAGTTTCGGCGCTCGATATCCTGCGCAGTCGGCACTCCGCATTCACCCACGAGCGGCAGCGTTTCACCCGCGAACGCCTGGTCCGACTCGCGCAGGCTCATGGTCTGCAGGTGGTTCGCTGTACCTACCTCAATAGCCTGCTGATGCCCGTCGCGCTGGTGAAGTTCTGGCTGTGGGAGCCACTTCAGAAGGGTGAGCCAACATCTGGCTTGCAACCCGTACCGGCCGCGCTGAACGCTCTTCTAGGACTGGCGCTGAAGGCGGAGAGTGCGTGGCTCCAGCGAGGATGGGGGTTCCCTGCTGGCCAGTCTTTGCTGCTCTTTGCACGCAAAGTTTGAGGAAACATGCGGCCACAGATGAACACGGATAAACGCAGATCGGCTAGAGCAAGAGGGCGTCGATGCGGTGGGCGTGGACCTTCGCGTCTTTTTCGGACCAGCCGAAGACGGTGAAGCGGCCGTCTTGGGATGCTACCAGGGCCAGGGCGTCGTGCTGGTCGTGGGTGAATTGGGCGGCGGAGAAGTGGCGGGTGCCGCCTAGTTCGGTGGGGTCGACGGTGGTGGGGTGGCCGTCTTCGACGGACTCGCTGATGGTGACTTCGGGGACTTGGGGTGCGCCTTTGCGTCGCACGATTTTGGCGCCGAAGGCTAGGAGGTCGTATTGCGTGTTGAGGATCGTTGCGCCGTCCACGGCGGTTAGGCCGGCGATGGCGTCTACGGCTCGGGCCATGGCGTCTTCCCAGGTGCGGGTGGCGCGGCCGGATTCATCCTTTTTCAGGAGACTGGAAAAGCCGTGGAAGGCGGGCGTGATTTCGTACTTGATGGGGGTGGCGATGGATTCGCGCCAGTGTTCGGAGGTGTCGGGGACCAAGAGAAGCATGCCGCCTCGGCCGTGGTGGCGCATGGAGACGGCGAGTTGGAGGAGCGCGTTGACTTCGTTGGTGGGGGCTCGGAAGCGGGGGGCGGATTCGATGTTGGGGTCGATGATTTTGATCGAGTCGCCTTGGAGGACGGCGATGTTGCGGTATTTGCCGGCGTCGTTGGGTGGGCTTTGTTTGACGACCAGCAGGCCGGGCTGCAGGGTTTCGATGACGATGCAGGATTGCGGGATGGTGCGGGCGATGCCCCAGACTTGCAGTTCATCGTCGACACGCCAGACGCAGAGGTGAATGCCGGCGCGTTCGACGGCGGCGGCCATTTTGGTGAGGTCGGTGGGGATGAGCGGGAGAGGGGTGGCGAAGGAGATGGGCTTCGAGACTTGATGCGGACCGGCGTAGGCGAGGGTGATGCGCGGCGTGAAGGTTTCTTCGCGGCGGAGGCTGGTCCAGAAGGCGGTATCGATGAGGGACGCGAGGGTCGCAGGATCGGGCAAGGTCGCTAGGCATTCGCTGGGGGCGAGCGGGTTGCGGCGGAAGTAGTCGTGGATGCGGTCGGCGGCTCGTTGGGCGGCGGCGTAAGTGGGCTGGGTCATTCGGGGGTCTCTGTTATTAATCGATAGCCTACGCCGGGCTCGGTTAGCAAGTGGCGGGGGCGGGCGGGGTCGGCTTCGAGTTTGCGGCGGAGTTGGGCGACGTAGACGCGGAGGTATTGGGCTTGCTCGGTGTGATTGGGTCCCCAGACTTCGTTGAGGAGTTGGCGTTGGGTGAGAACTTTGCCGGCGTTCTTCAAGAGGACTTGGAGCAGGCGGTATTCGTTGGGCGTTAGGTGAACTTCTTCGCCAGCGACTTTGACGATGCGTTTGGCGAGGTCGACTTCGATGTTGCCGAAGGTTTGGGATTGATCGGCGGGCAGGACGGTGGAGCGGCGGAGGGCGGCTCGGACACGGGCCATGAGTTCGCCGATGGCGAAGGGCTTGGCTACGTAGTCGTCGGCTCCGAGATCGAGGGCGGAGATTTTGTCGCGCTCCTGGCCTCGGGCGGAGAGGATGATGATGGGGGACTTACTGAATTCGCGGATGGTGCGCAGGACATCGAGGCCATCTTTGTCGGGGAGGCCGAGGTCGAGTAGGATGAGGTCGGGCAGGCGGGCGGCGGCTTCGCGGAGGCCTTCTTCGGCGGTGGTGGCCTCGAGGAGTCGGTAGTCTTCGGCGATCAGCGTTGCGCGGAGGAAGCGGCGGATCTGGGGGTCGTCTTCGATGACGAGGATGGTGGGCTTCATGCGGGCTGTCCCACTCGGATAGCGGGCAGGTGGAAGCGGAAGACGGCTCCGGTGTCGGGATGGTTGAAGGCTTCGATGGTGCCGCCGTGGGCTTCGATGACGGCTTTGGAAATTGCAAGGCCGAGGCCTGTGCCGGTGGCGTTCCCTGCCCTGCCTCGGTAGAACTTTTCAAAGAGATGCTCTTGCTGGCCGGGGGCGAAGCCGGGGCCGTGATCGCGGACGGTGACTTCGATGGTGGAATCGGTTTCGCGCGCGGTGATTTCGATGGGGGTTGCGGGGGGCGTGTATTTCACGGCGTTCTCTAATAGGTTGACGAAGACTTGGCCGAGGAGGACTTCGTCGCCGTTGACCAAGGGGAGCGAGTCGGGGAGCTTCACTGTGATTTTGCGGTCTTTGAGTAAGGCGTCGAGACGGCGGAGGGCGAGGCCGACGATTTCTTCGAGAGGGTAAGCCTCGCGGCGGAGTTCGACTTCGCCGGTTTCGAAGCGGGTCATGTCGAGGAGATTGCGGACGAGGCGGCTGAGGCGGTCGGCTTCGTCGCTGATACTTTGCAGGAGTTCGTCGCGGGTTGCGGGCGGGATTTTTTCGCCTTGGCGGCGGATGGTGGAGGCGGCTCCGGTGATGGAGGCGAGCGGGGTGAGCAGGTCGTGGGAGACAGCGCTGAGGAGGGAGCTGCGCATCTGTTCGGTTTCCATTTGGATGCGGGAGCGCTCGGCGGTGTTTTGGCTGGCGGTGCGTTCGATGGCGAGGGCGGTGTGATTGGCCATCAGATCGATTAAGACTTCGCGTTCGCCTTTGTCGAAGAGCGGCGTGCCTTGGGGGACGACGGCCATGACGCCGACTGCGGCTCGGGTGCCGCGCAGGGGGACGTAGAGTGCGGTCGCTTTCAGCAAATCGTCGACGCCGAGGCCAGCTTTGCGGCCGTGTTGAAAGACCCACTCGGCGATGGTCATTTCGGAGCGCGGCACGGGCAGGTGGTCGGAGGTGCGACGGTCGAAGGAGATGGAGGCTCCGTCGCGGAGGAAGATGACGACTTGCGCTCCGAGGGCTTCTGAGGCGAGGGCGGCGGCGGCTCGGGCGACTTCGAAGACTCGGGTTTCATTGGCGAGGGCTTCGGAGAGGCGGTAGAGGGTTTGGGCTCGGGCTTCGCGGTCGGCGGTTTCGGTGCGCTGGCGGCGGATGCGATCGGTTTGACGGTTGATCACCAAGGCGACGGCTAGCATCGCGACGAAGGTGAGCAAGTATTCCGAGTCGGTGACAGCGAAGGTTCCGTAGGGCGGAACGCAGAAGAGGTCGAAGGCTGCAACGCTGGCGAAGGCAGTGATGGCTGCGGTGATGCGGTCGGCTCGGGCGGCCACAGCGACTACGGCGAGCAGGTAGATCATCGCCAGGTTAACGGGGGCGAGGTAGGGCCGCAGGATGAGTGCCACCGCGGTCGCGGCCGCGATGGCAGCGACTCCGGAAGGCCAAGTTTTCCAACGTGCTCCCACTAGCGACACGGTAGCACGGCGGCTAGGTTTCCGAGTCGGAGACCCTATTTTGAATACTCGGAGGATTTCTCAATGGTCGGGAGGGGTTGAGGAAAGGGTTTACTGCTCCGTGAAGAAGGCGGCCTGGGAGGCCGCCGCAGGCAGGGTGCCTGCCCCACATTCAGCTAAAGAGTGAGTGAGATTTAGTTGACGGATGAGGGGAGCCGGTTGTTAGGTTTCTCGATGGGGCGTGTTTGACTCTTCGACCACGAGGCGGAGGACATCGGCTCGCGCGTGGGTGTCTAGCTTTTCTTCGAGGCTGCGGAGGGCGACGCCGACGACGTCGCGGTGATGGAGTTTGGAACCGAGGCCGGTCTCATCGGTGAGGCGGAGCCAGAGCTGATGGACGCGCTCGACATCTTCGGGCCACAGGCGCGGGGGGTGGGGTCCGAGGTTGACGAAGACGGGGTCGCGGTCGGGGCTGCTGATTTCTAAGGAGAAGGCGTGGCGAGGTTGCGGCAGGCGTTCCCAGGCGAGGCCGATGCGGCGGGCGAGTTCTTCGGAGGCCATGCGAGAGGATACGCCCACGACAAGTTTCGAGGCCTGCAGGCTGGTGGCGGTGCGCACCATGACATCGAAGGGATCAACGCCGGGGACGGCTAGAAGTTCGACGGTTTTGCCTTGTTTTTCGGCCAGTGAAACTACGTGGGAGAAGAGCTCCTGTTCGGGCATGGCGAAGAGCTGACTTTCCTGGAGTTCGAATTCGGCTGCGGCGGCGGAGATCTGGCGCACGGCGAGGACCACGATGTCGTGCTTGCGGAGGTTGGTTTTCTTGAGGATGTTCTGGAGGTGTGTAAGGCGATTGTGATCGCGGACGGCGACGAGGACGCAGCCGGGGCGAGCGTTGAGAGTGCCGGGTTGAATGGACGATTCGTTTTCGAGGGTGAATTTTTCGAGGTCGGCGCGGTGCTCCTGTTTACGGCGGGCGTTGATCCGCTCCGAGATCATAAACAGGGTGTAGAGAATGATGGTGAAGGAGACTCCGTAGATGGTCGCGATTTTCTTGGTAAACAAGTTCGCGATGGCGACGAGGAAGAGGACGGTGGTCGCGGTGATCAAGCCGAAGGGGACTTCGCGGCCGGCGATTTTGAAGTTGAGGGGCACCTTGTATTCCTGATCGTGGCGCTGGTAGCGCAGGACCAGGACACCGAGGGCTTTGAGGGCGAAGCTCCAGACGACGCCGAACGCGTAGGCTTCGCCGAGCAGGAGGACGTCGCCTCGGCTGGCGATGATGGTGATGATTTGGAGCAGGGCCATCAGGGTGAGGATGCGGTAGGTAGTGCCGAATTTGCGGTGCGGGCGGCGGAACCAATCGAGCAGGACACCGTCTTCGGCTACGCGATTCATGACGCCGTTGACGCCGATGAGGGATGTGTTGACGGCTCCGGAGAGGATCATAACGCCGACGATGACGACGAAGACGTGGAAGCCGAGTTTGAGCAAGTTTGGTCCAGCGAGATGCATGACGAGTCCGCCGAGCATGTTGTCGTAATAGTTGGGGCGGAGTGCATCGGGGATGATCATCACGGCGAGTATGGAGATGACGCCGGTGCAGACCACGGTGTAGCCGCAAACGATGTTCGCCGTGATGCGGAGGTTTTGGAGTTTGGGGTAGGCAAGCTCACGATAGACCTGCGCGAGAGTTTCAAAGCCGCTCATGGCGAGGAGGGAGTGGCCCAGGGCGACGATCAAGATGACGAAGGACATCTGCGACCAGAAGGTACCGTCGAGCCAACCCAGGGCTTCGGGTGTGAGATGCAAGTTCGCGGGTGTGGGGGCGGGTGGAAGAGCTGCGCCTCCGTTGAGGGCGATGGTGATGGGGCACCAGATGAGGAGTGCCACAACCATCACGGTGGTGACCTGCATGATGCGTAGGGCCTTGTGGCTCGATTCCGGGACGCCTTTGAGGTTGCTGTACCAAAAGTATGCGGTGACGAGGAGGCCGAAGAAGACCGCGAATCCATTGGGGTCGATGCGCGTTGTTTGTCCAATGGTCTCCGCGATTTCGTTCACCAGGCGACCGAGGTACTGACCGGCTGCGACGGCGCTAATCGGTCCGGTGAGGATGTAGTCGACGACCAACGATGAGACGGACAGCTTCGCCATCGTCGGGCCGACACTGTCACGCACGACAACGTAGACGCCGCCGCGGACGAACATGCCGCAGCTCTCCATATAGATGGAGCGGACGACGTAGCTGAAGAGCATGACGGCGAGCACCATCCAGGGGGCGGGTTTGCCGATGGCCTGTTCGGTGATGCCACCGATGTAGAACATGGTGGAGGCCATGTCGTTCAAGACGACGGCGGCGGCCTGCCAGAAGGAAATGAAGGATAGGGCTACTGTGCTCGCGACGACTACGCGGGTCGTGGAGGCGGCTTTGGAGTCGACCATCATGAAGGTTTGACCTGTTCTGCAAAGAACACTTTGTGTCCTTGCCTGGATAGTGTTTTGGCTAATTTGTGGGCGGTCCCGAACCAGCGTTTGGGGTCGGCGAGGACGACGATGGATTCGGGGGGCAGAGCTTGGACGATGGCGGTGGACTTATCGCGGCAGAGGACGAGGTCCACTCGACCGGAGGCGTCGTTGCGGGCGAGGAGTTCGCGCAGGCGGTTTTCCTGGAAGGCGATGGAGACGGGCGGTTCGTCGAGGTTGAGAGGGAGCGGAACTTCGACCGCGGCGAGCAGCGTCAGTTCCGCGTTGAGGCCTCGGGCGAGGGTTCGGGCGGCGGAGATTGCGGCGGCAGTGTTCGCGCCATCCAGCACGAAGATGTGGAGCGGGCCGGGGTCGCAGATGGGGGATTGCTGCGTCCGGCCCGGGTGTTGCTCTGTCAGACGTTGTCCCACGGTTCGAGCTTACGCGCAGGGGCGTTAAGGTCTTGCCAAGATGGGAAGGCGGCGTATAAAGAAAGTGTAAAGAATCGGGCTAGAGGGACACTGTGACTCGCATGAAGGTGGCGGGGATGAGGGTTCCTGCGTCCTTGCTCTTGTTTTGCGAGTTCGCCAGGTCGATGAGTTGAGCGTGGAGTTCGGCTTCCTTCCCGTTCTTGGTGGCGGCTTCGACGGCGTTCATGGTGGGGCCGTAGAAGTGCTCGAAGAGGTCGATGAACTGGCTCGGGGTGTGGTCGGGCGAGGCGAAGTAGTAGGTGTCCTTGACCATCGATACTTTGTCAGCGGGGATGCCGGCTTGGGCGAAGCGTTCGAGGATGTTGGCTTCGACGCCCCACAGCATCGGGCTGATGAAGCCTTCGGGCGGAGGCGGGGTGAAGGCGGAGCTGATCTTTAGGACCTGCGAGACGAAGGTGGGGTCGCCGGGGATCCAGTTGCCCATCACTATGCGGCCTCCGGGTTTGGTGACGCGGACCATTTCTTTGGCGACGTCGAAGGGCTTGGGGGCGAACATGGCTCCGAAGACGGTGAGTGTGAGGTCGAATGAATGGTCTGGGACGCCTTCGAGGTTGCTGGCGTCGCCTCCCTGGAATTTGAGACGGGAGAGGCCCGCGGCGGCGGCTCGCTTGTTGCCCGCGGCGACCAGGTTGGCGGCGATGTCGATGCCCGTTACGTCGGCTCCGGCGCGGGCGAGGGGAACGGCGGTGGTGCCGTCACCGCAGCCTAGATCGAGGGCGCGCAGAGGGGTGCTGATGGCGAGGGATTTGACGACGGCGTCGCCAGACTCACGCATGAACGCGGCGATGGCGGTGAAGTCGCCTTTTTCCCAGAGTGCTTTATTTGGATTCATAGTTTCTCCTGTTTAGACTTTTGTATTAGTGTGCGGCCAACGCGGACTGGTCGCGGTGCGCGGTGGAAATGACCACGTGGCGAGGCCGGCCGGGAAGAAGCATGGGGACTTGATTTCGATAGGAAGCGTACTCGGGATGCACAGCGATGAGATCCCGCTCTTCAAGCTGGATGGCCGTGAGGATATAGGCTGAGGTTACCAGTGCGAAGAGTAAATGGGTCACGGTCATGACAGGGGCGCTCCAAAAGACCAGGAACCAACCAACGTACAACGGATGGCGGACGATGCGATAGAGAAGCGGCGTGGTGAAAGGCAAAGCGGATTGAGGTTGCCCCTGCAAGTGCCGCCAGACCTGCCGGAGGCCGAACAGATCAAAGTGGTTGATTACGAAGGTCGAGATCAAGACGAGCAGCCAGCCTGACGCAAACGATGCGTAGGTCAGAGCGGTGGCAATAGGGTTGCTAAGTTCCCAGACGGTCCCACCGAGCGGACGCCATTGCCAAAACAGCAGGAGCAAGGCGAGGCTACTGGCGAGAACGTAGGTGCTGCGCTCGGCTTGGGTGGGGATCCATTGCGTGAGGAACCGCTTGAAGGCAGGTCGTGCCATGACGCTGTGTTGGAGAGCGAACAGGGTGAGCAGGCCGAGGTCGATCGCGAGAGCGGTTTGCCAGGAACCTGTGGCTGCTGAATCCATGGATTTGGGCACGGCGAAATTGCCGATGAATCCGATGGCGTAGAGAAATGAGGCGAAGAACACCAGGTAGCTGGCGGCGCCGTAAAGGAAGATGATGATGCGTTTCATGGTGAATACTCCTGAATGCGATTGTGGACCTCACTGGCGGGAACGACCATGCTTGAACGTCTGCATAACTTGCTCGCGCGGCTTGGGAATCGGAATCGATTTGCAGACACGCTGAAGAAGTTTGCAGCGCGGCCAGGGATTGGCGCGTGGCACAATGGTCGGAGTTAAATCCGCGAGGGACACGCGGCCCGAGGATCAAAATGGACGCCTTTTCCGAAATTCTGAGTAGCGTCAAGCTGAACGGTGCGGTGTATTTCCACGCGGAGTTTTCCGCTCCGTGGGGGACGTCAACGCCGGGCGGGAAGGCTCTGGCAGAGATGGTGGCTCCAGGCGCCGCGCACTTGGTGAACTACCATCTGGTGGTTGAAGGAACAGCTGTCGCGGAATTGCCCGACGGGCAAGCGCTACACCTGCAGGCGGGAGACGTTGTCATTTTTCCGCATGGTGATCCGCACCACATGAGCAGTGGGAAAGATGCGTCACGGCCATTTCCGAATTACGGACTCTTCGAGAAGGTCGCCTCGCGCGAGTTGACGCCCTTGCGGGCCGGCGGTGGTGGAGAGACGGTTCGATTGGTGTGCGGGTACATGACGTGTGATCCGTACCTGAGCCGGCCGATTTTGAGTGGGCTTCCACCGATGTTCAAGGTGAGTCTTCGCGCGGACCGTTCCGGGAGTTGGCTGGAGAATTCGAATCTGCATCTGGTGGAGGAAACGGGGTCAGGGCGGATTGGCAGTGAGGCGATGCTGGCCAAGCTTTCCGAGGCATTGTTCGTGGACACGTTACGGCGCTACATCATGGGGTTGCCGGAGCAGCAGTCGGGGTGGCTGATGGGGGCTCGTGATCCGATTGTGGGGAAGAGCTTGGGATTGCTGCATGGCCGGGTTGCGCATCCGTGGACCATTGCGGCGTTGGCGGAAGAAGTGGGGATTTCGCGGTCGGCGCTGGTGGAGCGGTTCACGAAATATTTGTCGGAGCCACCGATGACGTATTTGACTCGCTGGAGATTGCAGTTAGCGGCGAGGTCGTTGGAGCGGACGTCGCGCGGGGTCGCGGAGATAGCGGCGGATGTGGGGTATGAGTCGGAGGCGGCTTTCAATCGGGCGTTCAAGCGGGAGTATGGGTTGCCGCCGGGGCGGTATCGGAGTGGGCAGAAGAGTATGGCGGCTGAGTCTGGCCACAGATGAATGGGATAAATATGATTCCTTACGCAATGCAACGAACCTTGTTGTTTGTCTTTGCTGGTTTCCTCGTCGGATGTTCGCCATCGGCGACGGAGGACAAGCCTGCGTTTTATACGGGGGCTCGGCTGATTACGGGGGATGGGAGCGAGCCGATTGAGAACGCATCGTTCCTGGTCGAGCATGGGGAGTTTACTCGCGTGGGGCCGACAGGTCCATTTCAGGCACCGGCGGGGGCGACGATTGTCGATCTGAAGGGCAAGACGGTGATCCCGGCGTTAGTGGATGCGCATGCGCATTTGGGATGGGCGGTGTTGCAGACGGGGAAGATCGATACCGAGACTTACACGAAGGAGAACTTGCAGGATCATTTGCGGCGCTACGCGTTTTATGGGATCGCGGCGGTGCAGAGTATGGGGATCGATAAGGGCGAGATTGCGTATGAGGTGCGGGCGAGTTCGGGGCCAGATATGGCGTTGCTGCACACGGCGGGGCGCGGGATCGCGATGCCGAATGCGGGGCCGGGACAGGCTTACTGGAAACCTGTGGCGTATGCAGTGAGCACGGACGCGGAGGCTCGGAAAACGGTTCAGGAGTTGGCGGCGAAGAAGGTCGACTTCGTGAAGATCTGGGTGGATGATCGTGCGGGGACGGTGCAGAAGCTGAAGCCGGAGTTGTATCGGGCGATTATCGATGAGGCGCACAAGAGTGGACTGCGAGTGGTCGCGCACATCTTTTATTTGGCGGACGCGAAGGATTTGCTACGGGCGGGGATTGATGGGTTCGCGCATGGGGTGCGGGATATCGATATTGATGACGAGTTCCTGACGTTGATCAAGGCTCGGCCGGAGGTGTTCGTGATTCCGAATTTGCCGGATCGGGGGGCGAGTGCATCGGACTGGGCGTTTGCGGGGGAGGCGCTGCCGGCGGCTCGGATTCAGCAGATGAAGGATACGGCGGCGAAGCCGAATGTGGAGTTGTATAACGTGCAGGCTCGGAATCTGATGAAGCTGGTCAATGCGGGCGTGCGGATTGGGTTTGGGACGGACTCGGGTGTGGCGGTGGGGTGGACGGCGCATCAGGAGTTGGTGGATATGGTGAATGCGGGGATGAAGGCGTCGGATGTTTTGGTGGCGGCTACGCGGACGGCGGCGGGGATTATGAAGTTGGATAAGCTCGGGGGGATCGAGATGGGGAAGTCGGCTAGCTTTGTGGTGTTGGATGGGAATCCGTTGGAGGATATTTCGAATACTCGGAGGATTTCTCGGGTGTATTTGAATGGTCGGGCGGTGGATCGGGAGGGGTTGAAGAAGGGGTTTACTACGCCTTAGCAGGCGGCGAGATGAGTCTCGCCGCGGCACGCTGAGAGCGTGCGCCACGTGGGTCGGTGTCAACAGAGGACTAATTGGCGAACTTCTTCAGGATGGCCATCATGGGGCACCAGTTGGTAAACGCGGACTGAAAGAGATTCAGGCCGACGAAGCCGGTGAACCAGAACCAGCCTGGGTGAACCCAGTAGCCAAGGGCGACGCTGAGCATTACGAAGAAGCCAGCGATCAATCTTAAGTAGCGTTCTACAGTCATGGTGTTACTCCTTTGCGATTGCGGTTGACGATGAAATAGACGATCGGCACTGTCATGCGGGAGAGCGCGAGCGATGCGATCTCGCCGGCCATCAGGGCAATGGCGAGGCCTTGAAAAATGGGGTCGAACAGGATCACGGCGGAGCCTGCGACGACGGCTGCGGCGGTGAGGACCATGGGGCGGAAGCGGACGGCTCCCGCGTCGATGACGGCTTGGTCGAGGGGCATGCCTTGGGCTAAGCGCAGTTCCACGAAATCAACCAGGATGATGGAATTACGGACGACGATGCCAGCTCCAGCGATGAAACCGATCATGGAGGTCGCGGTGAAGAAGGCGTTCATCAGGCCGTGGGCGGGGAGGATGCCGACTAACGAGAATGGGATCGCGGCCATGATGACGAGCGGCGTCAGGAAGGACTGGAACCAGCCGACGACCAGCACGTAGATCAGGATGAGTACGGCGGCGAAGGCCAGGCCGAGGTCGCGGAAGACTTCGTAGGTGATGTGCCATTCGCCGTCCCATTTCATGGAATATTTGGAGTCGTCGAAGGGTTGATGGGCGACGTATTGTTCGATGCTGTAGCCGTCGGGGCGGAGCTTGTCGATTTGCGGCCCAAGGGCCAGGACCGCGTAGACGGGACTTTCCATCACGCCGGCGATGTCGGCTGTGACGTAAGTCACCGGCATCAGGTTCTTGTGATAGATGCTCTTGTCTTCGGTGGTGGTGGTGACTGAGACGAGCTCGCGCAGGGGGATGGGTTGGCCGCTGCGGCCGGTTACGCGCAGTGCGAGGAGACGTTCAAAATCGGAGCGTGTGGAGCGGTCGAGGCGGACGGTGATGGGGACATCCTCTTTCTCAGAGTCGATGTGGAGCAGGCCAGCAAGTTCGCCGCTGGAGGCGAGGCGCATGGTGCGGGCGATGTCCTGGCTGGAGATGCCGTGGAGGGCGGCTTTCTGCTGATCGATGATGATGTTGTGTTTGGCGATGTCGTCTTCGACATACCAATCGACGTCGACTACGCCGGGGGTTTTCTCGAAGACCTGGCGGATTTGACCGGCGAGCTGGTTGCGGCCTTCGGCAGTGGGTCCGTAGACTTCGGCGACCAGGGTTTCGAGCACGGGCGGGCCGGGCGGGACTTCGGCGACTTTCAGGCGGACGTTATGTTGCGCGGCGATGGGTTCGAGGCTCGTACGGACTTGCTTGGCGATGTCGTGGCTTTGGAGCTTGCGCTCATCTTTTCCAGAGATGTTGACCTGGATGTCGGCGACGTTGGCTCCTGTACGCAGGAAGTAGTGTCGAACGAGGCCGTTGAAGTTGTAGGGAGACGCGGTGCCGACGTAGGTTTGCACGTTGCGGACTTCGGGCTGCTTCAGAATTTCTTGTGCGAGCAGGCGAGTGACGCGCTCGGTTTCCTCGAGCGTGGTGCCTTCGGGGGTATCGATGATCACTTGGAACTCGCTCTTGTTATCGAAGGGCAACATTTTCACCTTGACGAACTGGGTGTAGACCAGAGCGCAGGAGGCGATCAGCAGGAAGCTCACGACGCCGAGGAAGCTCCAGCGGAGGGCGGGCTGGTGCAAGAGGGGACCCATGATGCGGCGGTAGAGACGTGTGACGCGATCTTCGGATTCGTGGGAGTGGGCGGCGTGGGTCTTGAGCATGCGGACAGCGGCCCAGGGGGTGACTAAGAACGCGACGATCAGGGAGAAGACCATGGCGGAGGAGGCTCCGATGGGGATGGGTCGCATGTAAGGGCCCATGAGTCCGCCGACGAAGGCCATGGGCAGGATGGCGGCGATCACGGCGAGTGTGGCGAGGATGGTCGGGTTGCCGACTTCGTCGACGGCTTCGACGGCGACTTGTTGGATGGGACGACCTTGGTTTTGCGGCAGGCGGGCGTGGCGGACGATGTTTTCGACGACGACGATGGCGTCGTCAACCAGGATGCCGATGGAGAAAATCAGCGCAAAGAGGGTGATGCGGTTCAGCGTGTAGCCGTAGAGATAAAACACGGTCAGCGTCAGGGCGAGGGTCACGGGGATAGCGGTGAAGACGATCCAGGATTCGCGCCAGCCGAGGGTTAAGGCGATCAGGAGGCCGACGGAGAGGACCGCGATGCCCATGTGTTCGAGCAGCTCGTTGGATTTTTCGGCGGCGGTTTCGCCGTATTGGCGGGTGATGGCGACGTGGACGTCGTTGGGGATGATGCTGCCTTTCAGTCCTTCCACGCGTCGCAACACGTTGTCGGCGACGTCAATGGCGTTGGTGGCTTTACGTTTCGCGACGGCGATGGTGACGGCGGAATGGAAGGCGCCGCCCTCGGCGTAGGTGACGTATTGGGCGGGCTCTTCGCCGCCGTCGGAGACTTGTGCAATGTCGCGAACGTAGACGGGCTTGCCGTTGGCGACGGTCACGACTACGTCGCCAGCGTCTTTCGCGGTTCGGAGGAACTCGCCTGTTTCGAGGATGAATTCGCGATTGCCGGTGGAGGCTCGGCCGGAGTTCAGGCGTTGGTTGGCGGAGGAGAGGCTGCCGAGCACCTGCAGGGGCGTGACGGAATAGGCGTTGAGTTTCGCGACATCGAGAGTGACGCGGACTTCGCGTTTCTCGCCACCGATCAGGGTGACTTCGGAGACGTCGGTTACCTGCTTGATGGCGTCGTCAAGTTGCGCGGCGACGCGGCGGAGTTCGAAGGGGCCGTAGCGGTCGCTCCAGAGTGTGAGGCCAAGGATCGGGACGTCGTCAATGGAGCGGGGTTTGATGAGAGGTTGCGAAGCGCCGAGGGGGATGCGGTCGAGGTTCGCGAACATTTTCTGGTTCAACTTAACGATGGAGGCTTCCTCATCCTGACCGACGTAGAAGCGCACGATGGCCATGGACTGGCCGGGGCTGGAGGTGGAGTAGATGTATTCGACGCCGGGGATTTCCCACAGCAGTTTTTCCATGGGCTTGGTGACGCGCTCTTCGACTTCGCGCGCGGAGGCGCCGGGCATGGCGACCATGACGTCGATCATGGGGACTTTGATTTGCGGTTCTTCTTCGCGCGGGAGGCGCCAGACGGAGAAGGCTCCGACGGCGATTGAGGCGACGATGAACAGAGGGGTCAGCTTGGAGTCGATGAAGGCTGCTGCGAGGCGACCTGCGAAACCTAGCTTGCGGGGTTCGTTCACGGGCGCACCTCAACGCGGGCTCCGTCGGTGAGGGACGGGGGCACGGGGGTGACGACGGATTCGCCGGGCGAGAGGCCGGAGAGAACTTCGACTTCGTTGGCAGAGGGGGCTCCGGTGGTGATCATGCGACTGCGTGCGATGCCTGAGTCGATGGTGAAGACCATTTGCAATTGGCCTCGAGTGGTGATGGCTGCTGCGGGGATGGTGAGTGCGGCGCGTGATCCCAGCGGGAAGCGGGCGCGGCCGAATTGTCCGGCGCGCAGTTGTGGGCGCTGGGGGATTTCGATCTTGGCGATGAAGGTTCGGGACACGGGGTCGACGGTGGGGACGATTTCTGAGACGCGTCCGGTGAGCGTGCCTTCGAGGGCGTCGATGGAGACTTCGACGGATTGCCCCACGCGAACGGTGGAGAGGCGGGACTCTTCGACGGAGGCTTCGAGGCGCAGGGCTCCGGATTGCTCAATGGTCATGAGCGGGGCTCCGGGCGTCGCGAGGATGCCGGGTTCGACAATCTTTTCGGTAACGGTGCCGGCGAAGGGGGCGACGATGGTGGTGAAGCTCTGATTGATTTGGGCAGAGCGGACGGCTTGTTCGGCTTGCGCGATCCTGGCGGTGAGCTGGGCGCGCTTGGCTTGCGCCAGGTTGTGGTTCGCGTCGGCGACTTTCAGGCGACCGGAGGCTTCGTCGAACTCCTGATTGGAAATCGATTTCTTGTTGAAGAGATCCTGCATGCGAGCGAAGGTGGACTGGGCGAGATCGAGTTGGGCCTTGGCTGCGGCGACAGCGCTTTCGATTTCTGGTTGCACGCTGCGGGCTTCGGCTTGTGCGGCTTCGGCTTGACGAATTTGCGAGTCAAGGTCGGGAGAGTCAAGGGTTACGAGCACTTGTCCCGCGGTCACTTGGTCGCCGACGCGGGCTCGGACTTCGCGGACGTAACCCATGGTGCGGCTGGATATGGTGGAGGAAGTACGGGCTCGCACGGTGCCGATGGCTTCGTACACGTTGGGCAGGTCGCGCGAGGCGGCTGGCGTGATGGTCACGGTGACGGGGGCAGCCGCGGGTGTGGACTGGGTCGCCTCCGGCTGGGTCTTTCCACAACTGGCGAGCAGGGTGGCGGCCACTGCGATCGCTGCGCGATTCATTTGAGCACCTCAGAATTCGGATTCAATGTGCCCGTGGCAAATTCGAGGGCGACGCCAGCCAAGCGTTGGTCATGTACGGCGGCAACTCGCCTCGACTGGGCTTCGGCGAATGCTGTCTCGCTACGGAGGAGTTCGGTCACCGTGGTGAGGCCTGCTTCATAGCGGTTCTTGGTGATGCGCAGGCTTTCTTCCGCCTGGGTGACGGAGGATTCGGCGACGGTGATGCGCTGGCGGGCGGCATCGAGGTCGGCTTGGGCTCGCCGGACTTCGAGCGCCACTCCCTGGGTTGCTTGTTGCTCCAAGGCATGCGCTCGGGTGACGGCGTAGGTGGCTTCTTCAATGCGCGCGCGGTCGGCGAAACCGTTGAACAGGTTCCAACGGAGCGTGACTCCGGCGAACCAGTTACCTCCGGCGCGGGTGACGAAGCGCTGGCGGTCGGCTTCAACGGCGGCTCGCAGGGAGACTTGGGGGAGATAGGCTGCGCGTGCGGTGGTGGCCTGGTTTTCGGCGATCAGGCCAGCGAGCTTGGCTTGGCGAACCTCGGGTCGATCGATGGTGCTGGCGGTGGTCGGCGTGGAGGACGGCACGGTAAGGGGCGTGGTGAGTGTGAAGTGCGTGTCTAGCGGCTCACCCATCGCTTCATTTAAGGCGGCTTCGGCCACGCTCAAATCCGCGCGGCGGCGGATTTGTTGTTCCTGCATGGCGGCGAGGTGGACACGGATGGAGAGCACGTCGGCATCGGTGGAGAGGCCGGCGGTGCGGACGTTGACGGCCCGCTCGAGATCGGATTCGGAAGAGCGGACTGCGGCCTCGGCCACTTGTCGCATGTCAGCGGCGAGGAGGGCTGCGTAGTAGGCGGCGGCGACTCGTCCGATGGCCTGTTGTTCGGTCTTGCGTTGATCTTCAACGGCGACTTCCCTGCCCAGTTGGGCGCCGGCCGTGGCGTGCTTGGTCTGCCCCGCGTCGTAGAGGGGTTGCTCGGCGGAGACTACGGATTGGAAATTGTTCAGGGCCGAGGGGTTGTTCAGGGCACCGATGGCGAAATTGCTCGCGGCGAACTGGCGCTGGGTTAACAGAGAGCTGAAGACAAAGACGGGATTGTTGCTGAGCTGCCAGGACTCGTTGTAGTTGACTTTGGGCAGGCGCCCGCTCTGGGCTTGGCGGAGGCGCGCGTCGGCGACGTCGATGCTGCTCTTGGTGGCGGCGATGGAGGGGTGTTTACTGACCGCTCGCTCCACGGCTTCATTGAGAGTGAGCGGGGATTGGGCCCAAGCAGAGGTGGTGAGGAGTCCCCACAGGAGGATTCTCGGTCGGTTTCGAGTCATGGTTATTAAGCATGATGCAGTTTTGTGGCCATGGTCACAAGCGACCGCCATTTTCTTCTTGCTCGCTTTGGCATCAACGACCTAGGTTGCAGGGAAAGCTGGGATAAATCCGTCAAACACTAGGCGGTTGGGGGAAACTCCGTCGCCTTGGAGGAGCGTACTCCGATTTATGACCACATATGAACGAGATGAATTGGATCGGGCTATTACAGAGCATGGATGGCGGCGTGCGCGACGAGCCACGCGGCGCTTACGTAGCCGAAGGTGGTCAGCACAAAGCTGGTCGTCATGACGAGGCCGAAGGCGCTGGTCGGGTTTTGGCGGAGGTCCGGCTTCATGGAGAGGGCGAGGAATCCAACGGGATTCATCATCGATCCGACGGCCATTGCCGCGAGGACGCTGTGGGATGGCGACACTCGGAGGTGGGCGAACAGCAGGAAGAAGATCATGAGCAGACCCGTCATCATCAGATAGTCCATGTGCGCTTTGAGCAGGTACTGATAATTTGGGAACAGCCTCTTCATGAACGCCGAGGAACGAACACCCGCCAGGCACCAGGCCAAGGCGAGTGTGATCGTTAAGCAGGCGCTGCCGGTGACAACCAGGACAATTGAGTGGTCGTCCATCATCCGCTTCCTATGCGGTCTTGCAGCTGCATTTCGGGCCGCAGTTGCAGGTTTCGCCACAGCGGCAAGCGGCGCGGCGCTGTACCTTCGCGTCCTGGCAACCACACTTGCAGGTTGCTCCGGCGCAGGATGCGCATTTGCAGGCGTTCGATTTGTTTGACATGGTAATTCTCCTTGAAGTTTGTGTTTGACTCGCGTCAACACAAGGAGTTTGCCATGACATCCGGCAGTCGGGATTGAACGAAGCGGCTATTGTGGCTGGATAATCCGGCTATTCGCTCAGGTTGAAGGGCGAAGGGATCTCCGCGAACTTGCCGCGCATTAATACGGACGGGGCCATGCCGACCATTTGATAAAAGGTCCGTGTGAGATGGGCTGCGTCGGAGAAGTCCGCGGCTTGAGCGGCGGCGGCGATGGTGCGCTCCGAGCTGATGGCGAGCATCGCACGGGTCAGCTTGCGCCACAGCATGTAGCGGCTGAAGGTGAGACCCATTTGGTCCTTAAAGACGTGGGCAAAGCGCGTGGGGGAGAGAAAGGCCATCTCGGCCGCTTCGTCTAGCGAGATTCGCAGATCGTGAGAGGCTCGGATGCGGCTCAGGACGGTGGTGACGCGGGGGTCCATGCGGCGGGCGGGGGGAGCGCCGGGACTGAGGGCTTGCACGCAATGACGGATGAGGGCGCCGATTTCGAGGCTCTCAAAAGGTTGTTCCAGGAGGCGGCGGAGTTCCGCAACGGATGAGGCGAGCCTTGCGTCCGGGACGACGGTGACGTCCTGCGATAGAGCAGACTGGAGCCAAGCGCCTTCGCTGGATTCGGGCTCGACGAATAACATCGCGCCGAGTGCCCCACTGCAGTCGAAGGAGTGGATGGCGTCCTGGCGTACGATGATTCCCCGCCCTGTTCGCCATTGCTCATCGGAACCGGCGATGGCGACGGGTTTATCCAGTGATACGACAATCTGGAGCGCGTGATGCGCGTGGGGTGGGACGATGCCCTGGGCTTGGGCGAGCAGGAGGAAGCCGCCGTCCCATAGGTACCAATGCGGTTCACTCTGCCACTGATACGACGCCCCGTTCACCAGCTTACTGTAGCTGTTTTATTCAAGAAGTTCAGCAGCGGTGTTCAATCCTTAAAGGCAGCTTGAGGGCTATCGTCGATGCATGATCCAGAACAAAAGACTTCTGCTTGCATTCTCATTCGCGTGCTTGGGCCTCGCGGCCCAGCAGGTGGACGAACCCAGGTACACGACGGACAATCGACTGATCCTCCCAGGCAACTATCGGGAATGGATTTTCCTCACCTCCGGACTGGGCATGAGCTATGGGCTGGTCGATGCCGCGGCCAGCAAGCTGCTGGGCCAGAGTTTCGACAACGTTTTCGTATCGCCGCAGGCTTACAAGAGTTTTTTGCAGACAGGGACGTGGCCGGACAAGACGATCTTCGTGAAGGAAGTTCGGACGTCCGCGACGAAGGGTTCGATGAACAAGGGAGGTCACTATCAAGAGGGGATCATGACCATCGAAGCGCATGTGAAGGATCAGGCGAGGTTCCCGGATCGGGGCGAGTTCTTTGTGTTTGGGAGCGCGGAGACGGCGAAACCGCTGGGGCCTAAGTCGGGGTGCATTGCGTGCCACTCACAGCACGGGGCGGTGGACGGCACGTTTGTTCAGTTCTATCCGACGCTGATTTCCGTGGCCAAGGCCAAGGGTACGATGAAGCAACAGGGGGGCAAGTAATCCCATGGAATACGTCATCGGCACGATTCTGGCGCTTGTGCTGGGGGGATTTGCAACCACAGTCGGGTTCGACCGCGGCCGGAGCTTTTACCCAACGGTGTTGATCGTCGTGGCTTCCTACGACACGCTGTTTGCGGTGATGGGCGCGTCGGGGTGGAACCTGGGGGTGGAGCGCCTGATTGGCTTGGGATTTTCGGTGTATGGCCGCAGATGAACGCGGATGAACGCGGATAGTGAGACACTAGGCGGTTATGAAACAGGAATTGGTTAGCAAAGGCAAGACGCTCGGGGTGATTGGCGCGGGGGTGATGGGGCGGACATTGCTTAAGGGGTTGCTGGATTCCGGGTTGATCGGGAAATCGCAGGCGTGGGGGTCGGCGAAGACAGAGGCTACTTGCGAGCGAGCCTCGAAGGAATTGGGCGTACCGGTTGAGGTGGAGTATGAGCATCGGCTGAAGAATACGGGGATGCTGCTGATTTGCGTGAAGCCGGCGCAGGCGGCGAAGGTGCTCGCGCATTTGCGGGAGAGTGGGTTGCCGAAGGACACGTTGATGGTGTCGATCATGGCGGGGCTGACGAGTGCTCAGCTAGAGGACTTGCTGGCGACGGCGAATCCGTGGATTCGGGCGATGCCGAATACTCCGTGCATTGTGCGCGAGGGGATGACGGTAATTTGCGCGGGGACGCATGCGAGCGAGACGCAGATGGGTCGGGCGCAGAAGGTGTTTCAGGCGGTGGGGCAGTGTTTGCAGGTTGACGAGACGTACATGAACGCGATCACGGCGCTGAGCGGGAGTGGTCCGGCGTTTCAGTATTTGATCATGGAGAGCTTCGCGGATGCGGGGGTGCGGGTGGGATTGCCTCGGCACCTGGCGCTGACGTTGGTCGCGCAGACGGCGGTGGGCGCGGCGAAGATGGTGCAGGCGTCGGGTCGGCACCCGGCGGCGTTGCGGGATGATGTGACGACGCCGGCGGGGTGCACGATTGGCGGGTTGTTGATGTTGGAGGACGGGAAGATTCGCAGTGTGTTGGCGCGGGCGATTGAGGAGGCGACGAAGATTGCGGGGAGTTTGGGGGAGGCGAAGAAGTAGGGGAGCCTCATCCTTCGCACAAATGTTACTGGCTCGGTCGCTACTCCGGTCTAGGGTTCATTAAGAAGACACAGAAGACACCGGCGGCGGATTTACAGTTGGCGCGCAAACGGATGCGAGAGTTGGAGTAGACATGGCGACAAAAAGCAGAGCGCTTAGGTTCTTCGCTCGATTCCTTTCTCGCGGAAGAAGGGATTCTGGGGATCTGCGAAGAGCAGCATCTGAAAAGGATCCTGGCGGATCAAATCAAAGCGGCCATGGAGAAGGACCACCTGACCAAGTCTGCCATGGCGTCGCGGATGCACACGAGCCGTCGGGCTCTGTATCGATTGCTCGATCCTACGAATACTGGTATCACGTTGAGCACCCTGCAGCGCGCCGCGACTGCGGTGGGGAGGCAACTGCGTGTGGAATTGGTATGACAACTCCGGGTACTCGAGCTGTCGGGGCACAATAACAGGTTGCTAAACCCAATTGAACTTGAATCCCCGTGGGGTGACCACAACTATCCGCGCGACCTTGTTGTGAAGCATCTGGCAGTGCTGCGAGATGATGTGACGACGCCGGCGGGGTGCACGATTGGCGGGTTTTTGATGTTGGAGGATGGGAAGATTCGGAGTGTGCTGGCGAGTTTGGGGGAGGCGAAGAAGTGCCGGATAAAAGGTCTCTGGAATACACAGTAGCTGCATACCGCGCGGATTCTCACGGGAGCATCGCAAAATGTAAGGACGCTGAAATCATGCTGGATACGGATCTCGCGGGGCGCACGGACGCGTTCAATCCGGCAGAGCTTCTATTGGCGGCTCTTGCGGCTTGCATGCTGAAAGGCATCGAGCGGGTTGTGCCGATGATGCGATTTCAGTACGGCGGTGCTGAGGTCCGGCTGCACGGCATCCGCCAGGATGTGCCGCCCCGGATGTCGCGTATCGAGTATGAAATCGCGGTGCAAACCGACGAGAGCGATCATCGATTGGAGCTTCTGCACGACAACGTAAGGAAGTACGGAACGGTATTCAATACGGTCGCAACGGGGACGGAACTCACAGGCACGCTGCGACGCGCCAAGTAGGCGCGCGACTTAATCGACGATTGTTTGCTAAACCTTCTTCGCACATGTGGAGATTCCTAAGAGTTGGTAGGCCGGGCAGCTGCCGATCAAACCGGTGACCAAGGGGACAATGCCGATGTAACCCCAAACTGTCTGTGGGCCGACGAACACTGAACCGAGCAGAACAGCACCGAGAAAAGTGCGAACGATTCGATCAACCGAGCCTTCATTCTTCTTCAGCATACCTACCTCCTATCAAGAGGGATTCAGTTTAGGCCAAAAGGATACACCGCTACAGCATCGACAAAGGCTCTCGTGGCACAATAACGAGTTGCGAAACTTAATCGAGATTGAAGATCAGTGGGGGGCCCACAACTATCATCCGCTCGACATTATTGTGGAGCGTGCGGCGGGGGTGTGGGTTTACGATGCGGCGGGCAAGCGGTATATGGATTGCTTGTCGGCGTACTCGGCGTTGAATCAGGGGCATGGGCATCCGAAGATTCTGGCGGCGATGGTGGAGCAGGCGCAGCGGGTCACGCTCACTTCGCGGGCGTTTCGGAATGATCAGTTGCCGTTGTTCTGTCAGGAGCTCGCGGAGCTTTGCCGGATGGACATGGTGCTGCCGATGAACACGGGAGCCGAGGCCGTGGAGACAGCGATCAAGGCGGCTCGGCGGTGGGGGTATACGGTCAAGGGGATTCCGGACGGGGCCGCGGAGATCATTGTTTGCGCGAACAATTTCCATGGGCGGACTACGACGATTGTCGGGTTCTCGTCGGAGCCTTCGTATCAGGCGGGGTTTGGGCCGTTCACGCCGGGGTTCAAGATCATTCCGTTTGGGGATGCGGCTGCGCTGGAGGCTGCGATTACTCCGAACACTTGCGCGTTTTTGTTCGAGCCGATTCAGTGTGAGGCCGGGATCTTGCTGCCTCCTGCGGGTTATCTGAAGCAAGCTGAGGAAATTTGTCGGCGTCATCGGGTGTTGCTGGTGGCGGACGAAATTCAGTCGGGGCTGGGGCGCGCGGGGGCGATGTTTGCGTGCTGGCAGGACGGGGTGCAGCCGGACGTTTTCATTTTGGGCAAGGCGCTGTCGGGCGGGTTCTATCCGGTGTCGGCGGTGGTGTCTAAGAAGGAAGTGCTCGGAGTGTTTGAGCCGGGGACGCATGGGAGCACGTATGGGGGGAATCCGTTGGCGTGCGCGGTGGCTCGGGCGGCGCTGGCGGTGATTCGGGACGAGGGGTTGGCGGAGCGGTCGGCGAGGTTGGGGGCGAAGTTCCTGGCGGCGTTGCGGACGATTCGGCATCCGGAGATCAAAGAGATTCGCGGGCGCGGGCTGTTGATTGGGATTGAGTTGACCGTTCCTGCTCGGGCGTATTGTGAGCGGCTGATGGAGTTGGGGCTGCTGTGCAAGGAGACGCACGCGACGGTGATAAGGTTGGCTCCGCCGTTGGTAATTTCGGATGAGGATTTGGAGTGGGCGATTGGGCGAGTGAGGGACGTGTTCGCGTTGGGAGTGAGGTAGCCTCTAGGTAGGAGTCCCCTATGGAAGTCCATTTCAAACCCGAAGTCCAAGCAAGGCTGGACGAGATGGTCCGTGAATCTGGCCGCTCAAGTGATGAGTTGGTGGAAGACGCGGTGATCGGTTATTTTGACGAAGTAGTGAATGCGCGCGACTTACTTGCACGGCGGTTCGCTGAAATGGAAAGCGGTCAGGTCCAGCCTTTGGATGGTGAGGAAGCACTCCGACTATTGATGGAGAAGACGGAAGCGCGGCGTCGCCTCTCTCAGCGGGCATGACAGGTTACGTCCTCCACCCGGAGGCGTTTGCCGACATCGACGAAGTTCGCGAATACATCGCGGAAGACAGTCCGGATGCTGCGGACCGGGTCGTCAGCGAAATCTTTGACGCGATCCGTGGCTTGGTTGTATTTCCTCATCTGGGTTACCGTCGGCCTGAGCTGACGTCATTACCTTTGCGATTCAAACTGGTCCGGGAGTATGTGATCGCGTATGCTCCGGAGAAGCAGCCATTGCGAGTCGTTGCGGTGTTCCATGGACGACGGAGTCCACGCATCTTGGCCGCAATCCTCAGGGGAAGAGAGTAATCGCCAGCGTGGCGCATTGAGTTGGGGATGTGAGGGAAGACGCACTTGGGTGATCCATATGGCTCCGCCGTTGGTGATTTCGGAAGAGGATTTGGATTGGGCGATTGGGCGGGTGCGAGAAGTGTTCGCGTAGTGTCTGCCCGCATGCTTACGCATGGCGGCTCATTGCGGTCTGTTAGCGTTGCGAGATAGTGAGCCTTCTCAATACCGAGAGGGCTCACCATTTCTTTTGTGCATACCAATTTCCAACGAGGCAAATGACAGAGACAACGCCTGCGCCAGCTATCTGGATCTTTAGATCCGAAGCGTCTGGTGCACCCAGACCTTTGAAGAATACTTGCTCATGAAGAGCGAAGAGTGAAGCAGCGATTAGAGGGTAGGCCCACACTTTCCACTCTCTAGAGATCACTGACACTATCGCCGTCGTTACGAGATAACCGGAAGAGAAGACGAAGAACACGGTAGACGCAAACCCAAGGAATAAGTCGTCAGCCAGAGTATTCCCGTTCGAACGACCGAACAAAGCCAAGAGCAGTGGAGGAAACATTGCGATCTGGCACGCCACTTCCACAAGCCAGACCGCAAGGCGGTTGGGAATTGACACAGCTGTTTCACTGTTTGCAGTCGAAGCTCGCCGCAGACTCGGGGTCGCCGGTTCCTTTGTATTGCGCGTGGGCGGGGTAGGCGCAGAGGGGGCGGCTGCGGTTGGGGAAGGCTCGGCCGGTGGCGGTGACGGCGTCGGGGGCGGTGCCTTTTTCTACCCAGTTGACTGCAGAGGTCAGCAGGTCGAAGGTGTCTAGCGTGGCGGAGCCGCCGCCGCAGTGGCCCATGCCGGGAGATAAGAAGAGACGGCTCCAATCGCGGACCTTGGCTTCGCCGCCGTTGGCGGTGGACATGCGCTGATAGTAGTCGATGGTGTCCTTCGCGGAGAACCAGGGGTCGCTGACGCCGTGGACGAAGAGGAGTTTGCCGCCGTGTGCGGAGAAGGAGCTGAGGTTGGTCCAGGAGTAGCTGTCGCCGATGCGGCTGACGGGGTTGGAGTCAACGGTTCTGGCTTCGGCGTCGATGTCCTGGGTGGTGGCTTTGGTGGGCGCGCCGAGAGGGCTGGTGCCGGTGGCGATCAGGCCGGGGATGCCGCCTCCGGTCGCCGTGATGCCGGTGTCGAAGAAGAAGCCGGGGTAGACCTGATTGCCGCGCGAGTCTTTGGGTCCGGCGAAGGCTTTGGTGAGAGCGGCGGCTTGCGCGGCGGAGAGGCAGCCATCGGCTTTCGCTCCGGTGCATTGCAGGGACGCGGGCGTGAAGTTGCAGCCGGTGACGTCGAAAATCATGCCGTCTTTGATACCGTCGCGGGCGTCGCAGGTGTCGGCTAATTTGGTGATGATCGCCTGACGGTCGGGATCGGTGAGGCCGCCTACGCTGTTGAGGGCGACGGTCACGGATTTCGTTGCCAGATTGGAATGGCCGGTGCGCATGGCGGGTGCTCCGGCGACGACACCGTCGAAGTACAGGGGGTAGCGCTGGGTCATCAGCATGGCTTCGCGGCCTCCGGTGGAGCAGCCGATGAAATACGAATGCGCGATGGGCTTGGCGTAGTAGGTCTCGATGATCTGCTTCGCTAAGACGGCTACGCGACCGTTGGCGATGTACTCGAAGTCGAGCGCGGCTTGCTGGTCCTGCATGAAGCTGCCATCGAAGCCTCCGCCGCCTGCAGCGACGTGGCCGGTGTCGGTGGTGGCGACGGCGAAGCCTCGGACGATGGCGGGTTGGGTGCCGGTGAATTGGGTGCCGGTGGGTTCGGCGACGGTGCCGTTGAGGCCTCCCCCGCCCTGCTGCAGGTATTGCGAGCTCCAGTTGTCGGGCATCGCGATGGCGAACTTGATGCCGTAGAGTTTGCCGTCGGGGCCGGTACGTTTATCGATGGTTCCGTTGACGCGGCAGTGGGCGGGGAGGACTGGACCGGTGGGAGCACCACCTCGGCCCGTGGCCTGGCCGGGGGCCACCATTTCCGCGCGCGTGATTTCCAGGGTCAGGCCCGGGCTTTTGAATTGGCCGAGCTGCGCACACTTATTGGGGGCTTGTGCCCAAGCGGCGATGGTGGTGGCGGCGAACAGTACAAGTGTAGGTTTCATGGAGCCTCTCCTGGCCTGGGCATTCTATCATGCGAAAGGCTCCAAGTAGAGGCTAGGCGTTAGAGCCGACCAGTGGTCTGCGATGCTGGTCGTAGCCGGTCGGCTTCGTCAAATTGGCGGATGGACGCTCTGGAACGGGCGGCGTGTGGACAGCGGCCATGCGCATGATGCTGGCGACGAAACCAGCAGCCGGTACGATGAGGATTAAAAAGTAATACATCTCCCAGTCCTTTCCACATATCGAACTTGCGATTCGGCTGGCTGTACCTTGTCCAACCGATAAAGAGATACGCAAGTTAGTGCTTCGTTACAAGGCAAATCGCAGTTTTTTTGAGGTCAGGATTTACGCTGAGCGGGCCGCCACGGAGTAGTTTTTGGGGGATTAGGTAGGAATAGCCCACCGCGGGGGCGGGGCGGGTTTGGAATTCGTCAGCGCGGCGGTTAGGATAGATAAGAGAGGCCGGGATAGCTCAGCTGGTAGAGCGCTAGATTTGTAATCTTGAGGCCACCGGTTCGATCCCGGTTCCCGGCTCCAGTCCTTCCTTTCCCCTCCCCTGCATTATCCTTAGGGTATGAACCGGAAACAATTCCTTGGAGTCCTGGCGGGGGTGCCGATTGCCGCGTTGGTTCGCATGCAGGCGGCGGCGCCGCACGTGCACGTGTACAAGACGCCCACCTGCGGATGTTGCGGGAACTGGGTGGAGCACCTGAAGAAGAACGGCTTCGAGGTGTCTGTGGAGAATGTGCCGGACACGACGCCGTATCGGCGCAAGTATGGGATTCCGGACTCGGTGATGTCGTGTCACACCGGAGTCGTCGGGGGCTACGCTTTAGAAGGACACGTTCCGGCCGCCGAGGTGCAGCGGTTACTGCGCGAGAAGCCGAAAGCGAAAGGGCTCGCGGTGCCGGGCATGCCGATGGGATCGCCGGGGATGGAAGCGGCGACAACGCAGGCTTATTCGGTGATGCTCATCGACGCGATGGGGCAGGCGTCGGTGTATCAGAAGTATCCGCGCAAGGGTTAGCTACTTCAACTCCGTCATCATGCCGGGGACGCTCCACTGCTGGTTCAAGCTTTCGGGCGCCCACTTGTAATCCGCTTCCATCAATTTGGCGAGGTCCGCTTGTGATTTGCCGGAGCGGATCAGCGTTTGCGCTTTGCTGCGCAAAACCTCTACGCGATCGCGGTAGGCTTTCATGCCGGCTTTGTTACTCATGGGTCCGTGACCGGGCATGACTTCGTTGAAGTCCAGATTCGCCATGACAGTGTCGAGCGTCTTGGTCCACTCGATGACGCTGCCGCCGCCGGGGTAATCGATCAGAGGCGTAGCGGTGGGCGCGGATGCAAAGGTGTCGCCGGAGTGCACCAGACGATAGGCGGGGAAGTAGACGAAGGCATCGCCGTTGGTGTGCGCTCGTCCGTAATACTTGGCGCGCACTTCTTTGCCGCCCAGGAAAATTGCGGTCTCGTCGGTGAAGGTGACGCGCGCGGGAACCATGTTGTTGGGGGCATTCGATTGCAGATGTTTTACGATCCCGTCGTGGGCGTTACGGGTGGAGATGATTTCAGCTTCCTTACTGAAGAGCGTGTTTCCGCCGCTGTGGTCGGCGTGATAGTGCGTGCTGAGGATGTAGCGCACGGGTTGGGAAGTGACGCTGCGGATGCGGTCCATGATCTGGGCGTGGTCCTGTTCGTATTTGTCGTCAACCAAGATGACGCCTTCATCGGTGATATAGACCGCGACGTTGCCACCGTCGCCCACGATCATGTAAAGGTCGTCGTGGACTTTCTCAATGGTCAGCGTCGGCGGCGGCGTTGCTTGGAAGGTGTGGGCCAGGAAGGCGCAGGATAGAAAGATTGCACAGGCGGTGGCACGGATGGCTAGCGTTCGGCTCATGGCGGTCACTGTATCACGAAGGCGCTTATAGCTCCACTTTGCGGAGGCGAAGGGCGTTGGTGATGACGGAGACAGAACTGAAGGTCATGGCGGCGCTGGCGAGCATCGGGCTGAGGAGCAGGCCGAAGAAGGGGTAGAGCAGGCCGGCGGCGATGGGGACACCGAGGGCGTTGTAAATGAACGCGAAGAAGAGATTCTGGCGGATGTTGCTCATGGTGGCGCGGCTGAGTTTGCGGGCGCGGACGGCTCCACGGAGATCGCCTTTGACGAGAGTTACGCCGGCGCTTTCCATGGCTACGTCGGTGCCGGTGCCCATGGCGATGCCTACGTCGGCTTGGGCGAGTGCGGGGGCATCGTTCACTCCGTCTCCAGCCATAGCGACTCGCTTGCCCTGCGACTGGAGGCGCTTGATCACAGCGGCTTTGCCTTCAGGGAGAACGTCGGCTTCCACTTCGTCGATACCGAGTTCGTTCGCGACGGCTTGGGCGGTGGTGCGATTGTCGCCGGTCAGCATGACGATGCGGACGCTGTCGGCGTGGAGCGCTTTGATGGCTTCGGCGGTGGTGGATTTGATGGGGTCGGCGACGGCGACGAGGCCTGCGGGCGCGCCGTCGATGGCTACGAACATAACGGTCTGGCCTTGTTTACGGAGAGACTCGGCTTCGGTGGCGAGGGGGCCGAGGTCGAGATTCAAGAATCCGGCGTTGCCAATGGCTACGGTGTGACCATCGATGGTCGCGCGAACGCCTTTGCCTGTCGTGGACTCGAAGGCTTCGGTCGTGGAAAGAGTGAGGTTCCGCTCTTTGGCTCCGCGTACGATGGCTTCGGCTAGGGGATGTTCGCTAGCCTGTTCGAGGCTCGCGGTGAGGCGGAGAAACTCGTCTTCGGGAAACGTTGTCGCGCGAACGGTGACTAGCTTGGGTTTGCCTTCGGTGAGCGTGCCGGTTTTGTCCACGATGAGCGTGTCCACCTTTTCCATCCGCTCGATGGCTGCGGCGTCCTTGATTAAAACGCCGGCCTGAGCGCCGCGGCCCACGCCGACCATGATCGACATCGGCGTGGCGAGGCCGAGGGCACACGGGCAGGCGATAATGAGGACCGCGACCGCGTTGACGAACGCCCACGCCAGGGCCGGCTGCT
>JBDSXJ010000022.1:0-67371 GCA_039926185.1 Bryobacteraceae bacterium
GTCCACGGGGTTAAGGACCACGTTCCAGCGCGGCCACGAGGAACTGACATAGGTAGTTTCGCCCCGACCGCACATCAGAATACCGGGACGCGGCTAGAACAGGGCAAGCTGCGCCACGTCAGGAGCAAAAACTGCCTCGGATGCGCCCGACGTGCGAGCAGGCATTCAAAAAGATCGACGATGTGCTGTGGAAGGAGGCGGGGTGCACCACCGAGCTAGATTACACCGAGCAGACCTCCTGGCTCCTCTTCCTCAAGTACCTCGACGGCCTGGAGCAGGACAAAGCCGACGAAGCTGCCCTCGAAGGCAAGAAATACAGCTTCATCCTCGACAAGCCCTACCGCTGGGACTCCTGGGCCGCGCCCAAAGACGCCGCCGGCAAGCTGGACCACAATACCGCCCCCACCGGCGACGACCTGCGCGACTTCGTCAACCAGAAGCTCTTCCCCTACTTGCACGCCTTCAAACAGCGCGCCACCGGACCCAACACCATCGAGTACAAAATCGGGGAAATCTTCGGCGAGATCCAGAACAAGATCCAGAGCGGCTACAACCTGCGCGAGATCATGGACCACATCGACGAACTCCGCTTCCGCAGCCAGACCGAGAAGCACGAACTCAGCCACCTCTACGAAGCCAAAATCCGCAATATGGGCAACGCGGGGCGCAACGGCGGCGAGTATTACACGCCGCGTCCCCTCATTCGAGCCATGGTGCGCGTCAGTGCCCCGAAGATCGGCGAGACCATCTATGACGGAGCCTGCGGGTCGGCGGGCTTCCTGTGCGAAGCCTTCGACTACCTCACAGCCAGCAAGACGCTCACCACGAAGGACCTAAAAACCCTCCAGGACCGAACCTTCTACGGCAAAGAAAAAAAGTCGCTAGCCTACGTCATCGCCATCATGAACATGATTCTGCATGGCATCGAAGCGCCCAACATCCTCCACACCAACACGCTCACCGAAAACCTCGCCGACATCCAGGAAAAGGACCGCTACGACATCATCCTGGCCAATCCCCCCTTCGGCGGCAAGGAGCGCAAGGAGGTCCAGCAGAATTTCCCCATCCGCACCGGCGAGACCGCGTTCCTGTTCCTGCAACACTTCCTCAAGATCCTGCGCGCGGGCGGACGCGGAGCTGTGGTTATCAAGAACACGTTCCTCTCCAATACCGACAACGCCAGCGTGAGCCTACGCAAGCTGCTGCTCGAAAGCTGTAGCCTCCACACCGTGCTCGATTGCCCCAGCGGGACATTCCAGGGCGCGGGCGTGAAAACCGTGGTGCTGTTTTTCGAGAAGGGCCGTAGGACGGGCAAGGTGTGGTTCTACCAACTCGACCCTGGCCGCAGTTTGGGGAAAACCAACCCGCTGAACGACGACGATCTGGCGGAGTTCGTGGAGTTGCAGAAGACGTTCGTCGATGGGCCGAAGTCGTGGAGCGTGGACGCGGCGAGCATCGACCAGGGCACGTTTGATTTGTCGGCCAAGAACCCCAATGGCGGCGAGGAAGTAGCACACCGCAGCCCGCAGGAGATTCTCGATGAGATCGCCGCGCTGGACGTCGAGAGTACCGAGGTACTCCAGGGGATTCGGGGGCTGCTGTGAAAGCGAGGTGGGTGAAGTGCCGACTCAAGGACATCACCACGAAGATAGGTAGCGGCGCAACGCCACTTGGCGGAGAGCGTGCCTACAAGACGTCCGGAATATCACTGATTCGTAGCTTGAACGTTCACGACGATGGCTTCTGCGACAAGGACCTGGCGCGTATTGATGAAATTCAGGCGGCGCGACTCGCAAATGTGGTGGTCGCGCCGAATGATGTCCTCCTCAATATTACGGGGGCGTCCGTCGCACGCTGCTGTTTAGCACCACAACACTTCCTGCCAGCCCGCGTGAATCAGCACGTTTCGATCATTCGGCCAATACAAGGGAAACTTGGTTCAAAGTTCCTTTACTATCTATTGACCTCGAAGCTCTACAAGGACCGCCTACTCCAGACTGGTGAAGACGCTGGTGCAACCCGACAGGCAATCACGAAAGCGCAACTTGAAGACTTCTCCGTCGAGTTTCCGGAGGACCTGCCCGAGCAGCAGCGCATCGTCGGCATCCTCGATGAGGCGTTCGACGGCATCGCGACGGCCATGGCCAATGTCGAAAAGAACCTCCAAAACGCCCGTGCGCTGTTTGAGAGCCACCTGCAATCCGTCTTCACTCAGCGCGGCGAAGGATGGGTGGAGAAGACTCTCGGCGACACCTATGACGTAAGAGACGGAACTCACGACTCGCCCAAATATCAAGCGATCGGGCACCCGCTTATCACTTCAAAGAATCTAAAGAGAGCCGGATTGAGTTTCGATAACGTCAGCCTGATCAGCGAGCAAGATTACCGAAAGATCAACGAGCGTAGTGCCGTCCATCTGGGAGATGTCTTGTTCGCGATGATAGGGACCATTGGCGCTCCCACTTTGGTGGAGGTTGAGCCGCACTTTGCGATCAAGAATGTGGCGCTGTTTAAGATTCCCTCCGATCAATCAGGGCCTTTCCTAAAATACTACTTAAGCACCAACTGGGTGATTTCCAGAATGGAAGGTGAGGCTAAGGGCGCAACACAAAAGTTCGTTGGCCTTGGGTACCTCAGATCTTTTCCAATCTGGGTCCCGACCTTTCGTAGGCAAATCAATATCGTTCAGGCCCTCGACCGACTGTCCGCAGAAATCCAGCGACTCGAAGCCCTTTATCGCCAAAAACTCGCCGCGCTCGACGAACTGAAGAAGTCCGTCCTTCACCAAGCATTTAGTGGACAATTATAAAAATGCCGGAAGAGTCGCCACAGTCGAGCCTCATCCTCTACCAAACCCCGGACGGGCACACGCGCGTCGAGTGCCGGTTTGATGCTGACACGCTGTGGCTCACGCAGGCGCAGATGGCGGAGCTGTTTCAGACCACTCCGCAGAACGTCACGCTACATCTGAAGGCGATCTTTGTGGAGGGCGAACTGGAGGAGGGGGCAACTTGTAAGGATTACTTACAAGTTCGATCCGAGGGTGGGCGCGGGGTCTCGCGCAGCCTTCGGCACTACCGGCTGGAGGCAGTCCTTGCTGTGGGTTACCGGGTGCGTAGCGCGCGCGGGACGCAGTTTCGGCAGTGGGCCACGGCTCGGCTGAGTGAGTTTCTCCAGAAGGGGTTCGTGCTGGATGATGAGCGGCTGAAGAACCCGCCGGGTCCGGGGCAGACCGATTACTTTGACGAACTGCTCGAACGGATTCGCGATATCCGGGCGAGTGAGCGGCGGATGTATTTGCGGGTGCGGGATATTCTGGCGCTGGCGTCGGACTATGCTTCCGGGCCGGAAACGCAGCACGTGTTTCAGACGGTGCAGAACAAGCTCCACTTTGCCGTGACGGGACATACGGCGGCGGAGATCATCGCTGTGCGGGCGGACGCGGGCAAGGCGAATATGGGCCTGACGAATTGGAAGGGCGATGCGGTCCGCAGGCCGGATGTGGTGGTGGCGAAGAACTATCTGGAGGCGGGGGAGATCTCGGAACTCAACAGGATCGTGGTGATGTTCCTGGATTTCGCCGAAGATCAGGCGACGCGGAAGAGACAGATCTTCCTGAAGGACTGGGAGGCTCGGCTGGACGACTTCCTGCGCTTTAATGAGCGGGAGGTGTTGACGAACTTGGGCAAGATGAGCCGGGAGGCCGCCAGCAGCAAGGCAGAGCGGGAATACGAGACGTTCGCGGCGCGGCGGCGGGAATTGGTGGAGACGCAGGCGGAAGCGGACCCGCTGAAGCAGCTCGATCAGGAGATAAAGAAACTACCCACACGGAAGAAATCGGGAGCATGAACGAAGCCGAGACCAGAGCCGAGCAAATCGACCCCGCGCTGAAGGCCGCTGGCTGGGGCGTGGTGGAGGGGAGCCGCATTCAGCGCGAGTACCCGATCACGCTGGGGCGGATCGAAGGGCAGGGGCGCAGGGGGAAGGCTCTGCTGGCCGACTACATTCTGGTCTACCGGAATCACAAGCTGGCGGCGGTGGAGGCCAAGGCGTGGGATCGTCCGCTTACGGAGGGCGCGGCGCAGGCCAAGGATTACGCGCAGAAGCTCGCGCTTCGATTCACGTATTGCACCAACGGCCAAGGGATCTACGGGATCGACATGGCGGAGGGCACCGAAGGCGAGGTGCAGCAGTATCCGAGTCCGCAGGAGTTGTGGGATCGGACGTTCGCAGAGGAGAACGCGTGGCGGGATCGCTTCGCCGCTGTTCCGTTTGAAGACAGGGGCGGGTATTTTCAGGGGCGCTACTACCAGGACATCGCCGTGGAACGGGTGCTGGAAGCGGTGGCTACCGGGCGTGAGCGCATTCTGCTGACGTTGGCCACGGGGACGGGAAAGACGTTCATTGCGTTCCAGATTGCCTGGAAGCTGTTCCATAGCCGCTGGAATCTTAGCCGTGAGCCTGCGCGCCGACCGCGTATTCTGTTCCTGGCGGATCGCAACATTCTGGCGGATCAGGCCTACAATGCGTTTTCAGCCTTCCCGGAAGACGCGCTGGTGCGGATCGAGCCGAGCGATATTCGCAAGAAGGGCAAGGTGCCGAAGAATGGCAGCCTGTTCTTCACGATCTTCCAGACGTTCATGAGCGGGCCGCCGAAGGATGGTGAGCCGTCTCCCTATTTCGGGGATTATCCGCCGGACTTCTTCGATTTCATCGTGATCGACGAATGCCATCGGGGCGGAGCGAAAGACGAGAGCACGTGGCGCGGCATCCTGGAGTACTTCTCGCCTGCCGTGCAATTGGGTCTGACCGCGACGCCGAAGCGCAAGGACAACACGGACACCTACGCCTACTTCGGCGAGCCTGTATTCATCTACTCGCTCAAGGACGGCATTAACGACGGGTTTCTCACGCCCTTCAAGGTTAAGCAAATCTCGACGACGCTCGACGACTACATCTACACCCCGGACGACGCCTTGGTGGAAGGCGAGATCGACCGGGCGCGGCGGTACACCGAGTCAGATTTCAACAAAGTCATCGAAATCAAGGAACGCGAAGCCCATCGGGTAAAGATATTCCTGGATCAGATGCGGCCTAATGACAAGACTCTGGTATTCTGCGCGACACAGGACCACGCGTTGGCGGTTCGGGATCTCATCAATCAGATGTCGTCGAGCAAGGACCCCAACTACTGCCAGCGGGTCACTGCGAACGATGGAGCGCTGGGGGAACAGCATCTGCGGGACTTCCAGGACAACGAGAAGACGATTCCGACAATCCTGACGACTTCGCAGAAGCTTTCGACGGGCGTGGACGCGCGCAACATTCGCAATATTGTGCTGATGCGTCCGGTAAACTCCATGATCGAGTTCAAGCAGATCATCGGGCGCGGGACGCGGCTCTATGACGGCAAGGACTACTTCACCATCTACGACTTCGTGCGCGCGCACCAGCACTTCAACGATCCCGAATGGGACGGCGAACCGCTGGAGCCCGTGGCACCGGAACCGAAGCCAGAGCGGCCCGAAGTTCCGCGCCCGGAACCTGATGGGGAGCCGAAGGAGCCCAGCCAGCGGCCCCAGCGAATCAAGGTGAAGCTAGCGGACGGGAAGGCTCGCAACATTCAGCACATGATGGTTACCTCGTTCTGGCATCCGGACGGCACGCCGATGTCCGCTCAGCAGTTTATGGAACTGTTGTTCGGCAAGCTCCCGGACTTTTTCAAGAATGAAGCCGATCTCCGCACGATTTGGAGTTCCCCGGACACGCGCGCGAAGCTGCTCCAAGGATTGGCGGAGAAGGGCTTCGGCAAAGAGCAGTTGGCAGAGATGCAGCGGATCATCGACGCGGAGAAGAGCGACCTTTTCGACGTTCTGGCCCACATCGCGTATGCCCTGCCCACATTGAGCCGTGAGGAGCGTGCAGCGCGCGCCAAGGCAGGCATCGGCTCCCAGTTCACGAACAAGCAACAGACGTTCCTAGACTTCGTCTTAGCGCAGTACGTCAAGGTCGGCGTCGAAGAGTTAGACCAAGAGAAGCTATCCCCTCTCCTTCGCCTGAAATACAACAACGCCATCGCGGATGCTGTTGCGGACTTGGGCCGTCCCGAAGAGATTGGGCGGATGTTCGCGGGGTTCCAGCGGTACCTGTATGAGCAGGCGGCTAGGCTCTAGGGCAGGGCGGGCGGCTGACAGCCATCCTGACAGCCAACACGGGATGCGGGTGTGTTCTTGAGCAACCTCAGTAGCTTTCAGAGAATCAAGGGAAGGCCGAGAAATCACGCCATCGTTCGCCATGGACGACGGGCTGGGGGATTCGTAATCAGCAGGCCTCCGGTTCGATCCCGGAGGGTGGCTCCAGTATCTCAATCACTTACACCCTGGTTTGTACCTCGTCACAGTGCGATCTCAGTCTAGGCTCAGTCTAAAGACAAAGGTACCCTCAACCCATCCATCCCCGAATCCCGCTTGAGAACCAGAGCCCAACCCAGCACCAACCGCTCTCGAGCAAAGTCGAGCGCGTCGCTCGAGCCCCAACATCCGAATCCACTAGCGCAGATGATCCAACGTCGCCCATAGCGCTGGGACTGTCCGAGTATCGGTTCATTGGCGCTAACGCTTCGTCCGGGGATGCTCAGCAGCGGGTAGGCGGGGTACGTCTTTGTCGATGTGAAATTTCCCCCTTGCCTTGGCGCGACGCTCGCTCGCCCTCCCCCACGTCAACCAGAGAATCGGAGGCATCAGGGGTGCGTTCGTTGTATCGGTGCTGTACGGTCGGGAGCACTACGTACGAATCGCAAAGCAAGGATGGACTGGTGAATCCAGAAAGAAACGCCTAGCCGTCCATCGCGAGAGTATGGAACGTGCACGTGCTGTTCTCGCCGAGAGACGAGCCGCAGAGAAAAAGTTCGGACGAGAATGGCGGTGGGAACAGTTCCGTGCGAAGATCCTGAACACTCCTGACCCGAAATCGACTTTGCGGGAGTTGCTGGGTAGCAACGCACCCAGGATCGCTATCCAGACACACGATTCCTCAAAGCCAAGCGCTCTCCGTGGCGATCCGAAGAAGCCATCTGGGGAATCATGGGGAGAAGAGACGTGAGCGCCCCACATCGCGCGGGAATGGTCACCTCCCCAGCAAGATGACCGTGTACCGAGCGCTCCACGGTGTGTAGTGGTGCGTTGGGTTCGAAGACTCTCCTCGGCGGGGGTACGCCAACGTCGATGTGAAATTCTTCGGTTGCGCTCGGGCGAAGTAGCTCGCCCCAAAAAATGAAATCTATTGCTATAGTCAGCTGCCCCTTCAACAATTGGCTCACCAAGTTACCCCCCTCCGAGCTAGCGAATCGCGATAGTCGCGGTGTTGGAAATCACTCCGTTTTGAGTGACAATCACCGGCACTGCGTCACCGGTGGGGGCGTCGGAGGGGATCTCGACGTTGACCTGGTAGAGTCCTATTGCTCCAGGGGTTAGGCCGGCGAACAAGACTCGCGCCGGGCGTCCGCCGACCGTGGCGCTGGCGTCGAGCAGGACACGGGAGAGTAGGGTCAGCGATGCTGCCACGCCGTCCGTCGGAGCATTCTGAACCGGGCCCAGTCCGGTCGCGTAGAGTTCGACCACTGCACCGCGAGACACCGGGGTCGCTTGCGCAGCCAACGTTCTTGTCCCTGCCAATACAGCGGCCGCTTGCCCTGTTCCCTGTTGATTCTGCGTGAACAGGCCCGGTTGCGCTTCGGTTACCGTGACCGCGAGCGGAACTGCGGGAACGCCATTGCGTCGCAGGACTAACTGATATTGCAGCCCCGGTGACAGCTGTCTTGGCACCAGTCCATTGATCTGCGACGGCGACGCGTAATACAGGGGGACCTTCAAATCACCCAGGAAAACTTCGGCACCGCCGAGTGTCGTCGGAAGTGGCAGAGTTCCCGCAGTCTCTGTCGTGGCCCCAAGGCTCGACCCATAGATGGCGATCCAGGAGCCTACCGCCACCGGATCGTTGAGCACCGGATTCGCGCCTCCGACAACGGCTGAGATGGCCGGCTCGGCGACCGTTGTTGCGCCAAGGGTTCCCTGAACCGGTAGGAACACCGTAGACCTCTGCCCGTTTCGTACCGCCAACACAGAGACCTTCAACTGCACGGTGCCACTGCCTTCGGCCGGGATCCAACTTCCTGACCATAGCCCCGGACCTTCCGGTAGCAGCGTGACCGTTTGCGTTCCGTATTGCGCGGAGACTTCCAGGTTCGCCGCGGGGGAACCGTCGCAATTCTCTGCCTGAACTTTTATGGGTGCCGGACGGCCCAGCCTCACAAAGAAGTTCGGAACCGGCGCGAGTAGGTGGGCAACGAAGGGGCTCGCCGTGGAACACACCACCGCTGCGGTCCGACCAGGTGCGGAAAAGACGCGCGGGGGTACAAACAACTCGACTGGCACGGATCTTGCGGTGCCGTCGGAAAGGCCGATCCCGATATTGGCGGCGTAAAGTCCTGGGCTTAGAGACGCCAAATCGGCGGATACGTTTATCTTCAGAGCTCCTGTAGACGGAACGGCGCCTTGTGACGGATTGAGGCGAACCCAGCCGACATTGGTCCCGGAAACTACCGTGCTGAATGTCAGCCCACTACCAGGGGCGACGTTTAACGCAATCGAACCCTGCAACGTGAGCGGCGTCAGCGCCAATCCCGTAAGATGCGCGTCTGGGGGAGTGGCGGTTCCCGAGGGAAGGAGCGTGAGACCGATGGTGGCAACCTGTGGGCCGTTGCCGGCGTCGTCGCTGCTCGCGTTGATCCATCCTGTATAACGCCCGGGGACAAGCGAACCGGGGGTGATCGTGATCCCGATGGGAGTGGCTGCTCCGGATGAAAGGGATCCTCCCGCTAGCTGCGCGGTGACCCAGGTTCCGCCGTCAGTCGTTCCCGCCGAAACTGCGGGAATCAAAGTCGAAGCGCCCTCATTCACCAGACCGATCGTGGAGGTGCTGGCTGGACCACCGGCCCAGGCAACGAATTCCACTGCGGTTTGCGAGAGCCGCAGAAGTCCAGGTGCTGCGCTCACACTGAGTTCCACATCCACCTTGCTCTGCTTTCCGGCGGACTCAACAGTCACATGCGCTAGGTAGACTCCGGCATCGAGCCCCGAAGGATCGACCTGCAGTGGCAACAGCGCGGAGCTATCCGCACTCAACGTCCCACTCGGTCCGGATTTCAACCATGCGGCCGAGGGCTGCTGCACGGTATAGGTCAAGGAACTGCCGCCCGTGTTCGTCAAAAGCACGGAGTTACTCGCCGCGCTGCCATTCTTGGTGATAGACACTCTGATGAAGCTGGGAGTGACGCTGAGGTTTGCCGGGCTGGTAGGCTGCACAGTGAGCGAAATTGGAATCGTCGTCACGTTTGGCAGCGCGTCTGCGCTCGACATTCTGAGTTGACCCGAATAGGCTCCCGCCACCAGACCCGACGCCGACGCGGTTACACACACAAAGGAAGGTGTCTGAAGGTTATTGCCGGAGAGACTTGCCCATGTGCCTGTTGCTTGCAGTGAAGCGGCCACGCCGGCCGTCCGTTGGGTGGAGAATACGGACACACAGGCCGGCGCACTCGTCGCACTTCCCTGCGCCAGACTGAAGGATAGCTGCGGAGGATCGAAGGTCAGGGTGTTCACGCCGGTTGACGCGGTGATGGAGAGCAGCAGCGGAAGAGTCGCGATCGCGGCTGCGTTATCGGTCACTCGCACTGTAATGTTGAATTGGCCGGCGACCGAGGGTGCTCCCGATAGAACGCCGGACGCCGTGAAGGTAACGCCAGCAGGTAACGTTCCCTGCGCCAGACTCCATACGTAGCCCGGAGTTCCTCCCGTTACCGACAACACGACTTGGAAGAAAACATTCTGCTCGAGTTGCGACACTTGGGCCGGAGTGATCAATAACGGCGGCGCAGCGGTTGGAACAATCACCTCTATGCCAGCCGTTAACGAGCCCTTGGCTCCAAGCGAGTCGGTCGCTTCAATCACGAAGGACGTCGCGCTAGCGGTCGTGGGCGTGCCCGAAACCAGTCCGCTACTCGACAACTGAAGTCCGGCCGGCAGCGCGGTGTTGGGGCCCAGCGCATAGGTGTAGGGCGGCGTGCCGCCGGAGGCGCCTACGGATCCCGAATACGCTATTCCGACCTTGGCGGGATTCGGGAGACTCGCCGAGAGCGTCACGGGGGTTGGACCCGGTGCGGGGACAACACTCATCGATACCGTACTGGAACCCTTCGCACCAAGCGAGTCTGTGGCCTCGATCGTAAAAATGCTGCCGCCAACAGAAGTGGGCTTACCGGAGATCACGCCGGCGGATGTTAACTGCAATCCCGGAGGCAGAGAAGTATTGGCGCCTAGCGAGAATTGATACGGTGGTGCTCCCCCGGATGCATTCATGGTTGCCGAAAACTGTTGATTGACCGTAGCTGGACCCAACGTCACGGGCGTGATCTGCAGAACAGTCGAGCCATTGGATCGGATGATGATCTGAAATATCCTGGAACCCATTGAGCCATTCGCATCCACGACGGCGACGGTGAAGGAAAGAGTGAAGGCGCCGCCCTGCGGGGCTCCTGTGATCGAGCCATTCGAATTGAATACGAGACCGGCATTCCAATACCCTTCCGGTTTGGAGAACGTGTACGGAGGGGTCCCCCCTTGCGCCGTAATCTGGGCCGAATAGGCCTGACCTTCGGACGCGTCGGGCAACGAGGCAGGCCCTAGCGTAAGCACAGCTCCCTGGACATTGATTTGATAGGTTCGCGAACCGAGCTCACCATTCGCCGCCTGGGCGGTGACACCAACCGTAAAATTGCCCGCTTGCGTAGGAGTCCCACTAATCGAGCCGGCCCCGGTCATCGTAACTCCCGTCGGGAACGCACCGCTATTCACAGAGTATGCATACGGACCTGTTCCACCCGTCGCACTCACCGCAGCGACGTAGGGTTGCCCCAAAATCCCCCCCGGCAACTGCGCGGGATTGACCGTGACATTCGACCCGTTGACCGTCAGGGTGTAACTGCGCGTTCCGGAAGCCCCGACACTGTCGGTCGCCTTGATCTGGAAATCAGCGGTTCCTGAAACTGCCGACGTGCCTTGCATGGTGCCGTTCGGTGAAACCCAAAAGGTGATCCCCACATTGCCGGAATACTGCGTGACCTGGTAGGTGTAGGGCAGCGTTCCTCCACTTGCAGTGAATGCGGTTGAGTAAGGGACTCCCGCCGTCGCCGCCGGAATAGAGGTCGGACTGATTTGGATCAGGGGAGCGGTCATAGTGATGCTATACGCAACACTCCCGGAGCGGCCCGCCGCATCGATGGCCTTCAATGTGAAGGGGAAGGTTCCGGCGGTAGTCGGTATTCCCTTGATATTGACTCGGTCTCCGACGCTCCCGTCCAGAGTCAAGCCGGGTGGCAACGACCCACTAATCGTGCTCCATGTCACCGGCGTCGTCATAGTCGGCGGAATTCCTGCCCCCGAAGCGAACACCCATTCGCTGTAGCCAAGTCCCACGGTCCAATTCGGCAGATACGTGGGGTTGAGGCTCAATGGATTGGTCGCATTCCCCGCGATCGTCACCGAATACGTGCGCTGTCCGCGGTTCAGACCCGACTCTGCGGTGATTGTGACCGTAAATGTTCCGCCTTGAATCGGAACTCCGGAATACAGCCCGGTGACGACGTCCATGTGGACACCGGGAATTCCCTGCTGATCGTTGAACGTGACCGGACCGCTGCCGCCCGTTCCAGAGAATTGCACCGAATAGGGCTGTCCCACAGTTCCATTCGGGATTGTGGTTGGCTGGATCGAGACGGAGCCAGTGATGCCAATGGTGTAGTTCCACGTCCCCGTCCGGCCCACCGCGTCCTGCACACGTACATCGATGGAATAGAATCCGCCCGTGCCCGTGGGTGTTCCGCTGAGGAGTCCCCCGGAAGTGAGGGTCAGGCCCGGAGGCAGAGACCCGTTGAGAATCGTAACGGTATGGGGGGCCGTTCCATTCGTAGACGAAATCGTAACCGGGTTGAAGGGGAATCCGACGAACCCTGCTCCCACGCTGGCCGGCGTGATAGTCAGTGTCCCTTGGCTCAACGGAGCGATCACCAGGCTGTAGGATTTCGTGGCCGTATACGGTCCGCCTGCTGTCGCCACGAGCGTGAAGTTAAAGGTCCCTGCGGTCGTCGGGGTTCCAGACAGATTCGGTCCCGAAAGCGACAATCCGGGAGGAAACGATCCTGCTGTCTTCCCAAAGTCCGCCAATTGCGGCATCCCATCGCCGGAGAACGTCACGTAGTAGGGGCTCCCCACGGCGCCGGAATCCAAGCTCGCGGGGGAAATCCCCAGGATTGCAGTCGACGCGGAGAAGGATCCGGTATTGCCCCCCTGATCGGTAGCCTTAACGTTAATGGAGTAGCCTCCCGCTTGGGTCGGAGTTCCCGATAGCGTCGTGCCGTTGAAACTCATCCCCGGTGGGATGACGCTTCCCGTTTCCAGCGTCACGACATAGGGCGGCGCACCGCCGCTGACGGCGAACGTCGTGGTGGGAAAGGGTTGTCCTACAGGGCTCACGGCAGGCAACGACCCAGTCACAGAAAGCGGAATGCCATTTATGTTGATCGAATAGTCTGCCGTTCCGCTAAGGCCTGTCGCATCTGTGACCTTAACCCCAAACGCGTAGTAACCACGATGGGACGGCGTACCGGACACAATCGCAGAGCTTGTATTCAGCGTTAGTCCCTGGGGCAGTGTGCCCGACACCACCGAAAACGAGTAAGGGGCAACGCCCGCTACGCCGGTGATTTGGGCCGAATAGGGCTGTCCGTAGGTGCCGTCGGGAAGCCCGCCTCCATAGACCACCAAGCCAGCAGATACCGAGATCGAGAAGTTCTTCTGCACCACCATTTGCGGGCTGGAGTTATCCGAAACGGTCACGCCAAACGAATAGGTTCCCGGTGCGAGGCTGAGCGGCTGCGCATATACCGCGCCTGTACTGAGATTTACTTGCAGGTTGCCAGGCAGAGATGTGCCCACGTAGTTATATGGCGGCGTACCCCCCTGCGCGGACACGCTCGCGTTATAGCTGGCACCCTGTACTCCAGCAGGAAGCGAGGTCGTCGAGATCACAAGCGGCGGGGGAGGCTGAGCGACCGTGAACGGGAAGTCGCCAGTAACGGACGCCGGCACCGTCGCGCTGTCGGTGACTTTGATTTGAATAACAAACGAACCAGAAGTCATCGGAGTTCCCGTAAGCACTCCGTTATCGGTGATTTGAGCGAAAGGTGGATTTCCTGCGGGTAGCGTGAAATGGTACGGGGCCGTCCCGCCCGAGGCGAACGCCTGTGCGGTGATTGCAAGGCCGATCTTGCCCGCCGGCAACGATACACTTACCAAGAGTTGCGCCCGGGCCGGAATCGCCGACACAGCCAGCAACAAAAAAAGAACGTGTAGGTGCCACGCCTTGGGCATCCAGGACCACGCTCTTGAACAAGGGGAGGGAGAACGTTCAATACCCATGACTGAGGGCCTCAATTATATCCCAAGACCTTCGGGGGCGAAACCGGATCAGAGGTACTAGGCCTTAGCGCAGAGGTTTCAATTCCGGCTTCACCCTTTCGGGAGGGGATAGCGGTCTACGTTTATCAGCATCGACACCATCGGGTACCAAGACCGTCCGAACGTGGGAACGGCAGTACTTCAGCCTCAAGCGAACTTTGCCAGTGAGATTACATTGGACCGAAGGGAACACCGTGAAGGAAATGCATCACCGGCTTGCTGTTGCTGCCGGTTACGTGGCGAACATCGGCGCTGATGAGATTCAGCAATCGATCAAGGTAAAACAGGCAAGGGAATCCCGACGCGCGTTCAGGCGAAACGGAGTCGGGATCTGATCCTCCGGCTAGCCACCCTCAGCGAATGTCACAAACCAAGCCCCGAACTCGAGGAACTGGACTCCAAGATTCGGCAGGTCGCTACTCTCTGCCGATGATACCCCACATGGGCATAGCGCCTCAAGATGGTCGCGACTAACCCGACCCCCAGTAGAAACGCCGAACCGGGTTCCGGGACGGAGGACATCTGCGACGCGCTGGTGATAGTTTGCAGCAGGTTCATGTTCAGGTCGTAGATGTAGAAGGGCGCGACGACTCTAGCTTGAGCGCGTCTGTAATCTGGATACCCACACTCGGAACAACCGAAACTCGCAAATAGCGAGAGATGAAATACCTGCTCATAGACGAAACTACGCATGTCACCGAAGTGCGGTCCGAGGACGCCCGTGCCGACTAGGCCAACACTTACGAGGGCACTCTCGATTGTAAAAGCCCTCACCTCCACTAAGCCAAGGGTGCCTGCAGGTTGCCCATAAATGGCAAGGTCCATCTCGACGCTAGCCGTGCCACGCTGGCTGAGGCAATCGGGGACATGACCAGTCCCGCACCCAGCGCGGACCGAAACATCGACGATGGCTATGGAGTCTGGTGAGCTGCCAGCTATGGCAAACACATCTCCGGCCGCGAAAGGATTGTTTGAACTAGTGGAACAACTTGCCATACCTGTCTGCGCGACATCGATGCAAGTTCTAGCGTTGGGCGGGAAGAACGGAGGACCAATCTGCGACGAGGTTGTCGCAGTGAAGCTATCGGCGACGACCGGAAGCGCCAACAGGAACAGAAGGACATAGGCTCGATGCACAGATAAGATTTTCCTGTATTCCGGACCAGCTTCCAATAGACTCGCGCCACGATTTCAAGGAATAGTACTGTGCTGATTCGCCAAAATGTACTGATCTTCTGGGGGCTCCTGACCGCCCTATGTCACACCCACACGCTCCCCGCTCCCGTATCATAAAAGCGAAGCATGCTCGCCACCCGCGCCGAATGCCACGAGCCAAGCGCCGAATTCGAGGAACTGGATTCCAAGATTCGGCAAGTCGCGGCTCTGTCCCGGTGACGTTCCTCAAGCCCGTTCTGTGATAGCCCGCCACCTCCTCATTGGTCGCCGAGAGCGCCTCAGGATAGGCGCGATTTCATGACTCCGCTGAGCGTAGCGAGAATTTGGTTTCTAGCTCAGGGACCACCCTTTGAGCGTCCAAGGATAGATCTTCCGGCTTGATTGGCGAGGTTTTAATGAGGATAATTTGCAGTAAAAAAGGGGGTAGAACTCGGGCTACGCGTGCGCGTACTCCCGGTGAAAGCTGGGCTGACCATATCAGCGGCTGACCAAAGTAACAGGGAATAGCGAACGATGCGGAAGCCGGTCCGGCCTGCCGATGACGACCTGAGGAAACCTGCTGTAAAATCGGAATCTGCTCGACATCGAAGAAAGAACAGCGGGCAGACTCACCATGAAGGTCCCAAGGGCAAGGACTTCCGTTGGTTGGGGGAGCGTCGTCACGCTCACCTATGCCTTTGCCTTGGCCAAATTGGAACCTGCCTACGTTCACGATAGCCACATTCGCCTCTGGGGCAATCCTATTCTTCGTCTGGTACTACCTTCGCGGCCTGCGTGGCTTCACCCGCTCTTCTAGTCCTCACTGCTGGAAGCCACGCTGGAAGCCAATCGGGTAGACGCTGAAGCACCAGAGAGGAAAGAAGCGCGGGATTCTTGTTCAAAAATAGACAAAAGTAGACACCCTAAAAGCCCTTAGACCCGCTACAGTCAAGTTCGTAATCAGCAGGCCTCCGGTTCGATCCCGGAGGGTGGCTCCAGAATCCCTACCTCGACGTCGCAGCCACGGGAGTTCCAACCTTCGTATCATGAAAAGCGAAGCATGAGCTCGCCGTTTGACGATTTAGCGGAAAATTACGCCGAGCTGTGGTCCGACTCCACGGAAGGAGCCGAGCAACGGTCGCAGGTGTGGTTTCACGTCGACCCGCTGTTCTCCTCAGGCGATTCGATGCTCGATTTGGGCTGCGGACCCGGCGACGATGCGGTGCACATGATGCGTCGCGGAGTTCGCGTTACGGCCATCGATGCCTCGCGGCCCATGGTGGAGCAAGCTCGACAAAAAAGCATCGACGTCTTGCACACGCCCATCGAGGAGATTTCGAAATTGCCCGGTCCGTTCGACGGAGCCTTGTCGAATTTTGGCGCTCTGAACTGCGTGCAGGACCCGACCGCATTCGCGCGCGATTTGGCGGAGTTGTTGCGCGAAGGCGCTCCCTTTGCACTGTGCGTCTTGAGCCGATTCTATTGGCGCGAGTCTTTGCGTTACGCGCTGCGCCTGAACTTCGCCAAGGCTGTACGGCGTTGGTCCGGGCATTCGCGGTGGCGCGGGATCGACATTTATTATCGCGGCCATCGGGAGTGGACGCGCGCGATGGCTCCACACTTTTCGCTGGTGCGGCGCGTCGCCATCGGTGGCGGCGATCATACGCTCTACATCTTTAAGCGTGCGTTATAGCCGTAAGGTAAGGTAGAACTATGGACAAGCGATTAGCAAAACGGCACAAGCGCGCAGTATCGCGCGCAAACATCAACGCGAAAGAGACCGAGCCCGACGTCCGAACGTCTGAGCAGATTCAAGCTGCCAAGGATGCCAGCCGTCCTGCCGGCGGTCACGTTGGGGATGCCAGCGCGCGTGGTTCCGCTGCCAGCTTCCGTGGCGGCAGCAAGGCTCCCGGTACCGGCAGCGCTGCAAAGACCGACGCTTAACGGATCGCCGCTCGCACGTCTCCCTTGGCGAACGCGAGTTGCGCGAGCGCCAACTGGGCTCCATAACGAGCCCGGATTTCCGCTTCCTCCGATTCTGCCAGCGCGGCTTGCGCGGTCACTGTATCCACAGAGGTCGCCAAGCCCGATTCGTATCGCAGCCGAGCCAATTCCAAAACCTTGCGCGCAGCCACTACCGATTCGGCAGCCGCTGCCGCCGAACGGGTCTGCTGCTGGTAGGAGATCTGCGCCTGTTCGCCTTGCCGTTCTGCAGCGAGCCGCAGACGTCGCGTTTCTTCCTTCCGCTGTTCCGCTCGTTGTCGAGCCGCTTCGATGTTCGCCTCAATGCGACCGCCGGTCCATACCGGAATCGTTAGAGTCGCACCCACGTTATACGTGCCAATCGCGCGGTCCGGTCCAGTTCCCAAGGCACCGTAATCTCCGAATGCACTGAGACGAGGCATACGTTCCCGCTTCGCCTGCACGACCTCATGTTGTGCGGCCTCAACGCGTAGCTCCTGCGCCCGAATGTCGGGCCGTTCACCCGCTGGAGTCGGCATGATCAACACAGGTTCTGCAAGATCGGCAGTGACCGCTGCACCCAGTAATTCACTCAGCGCAGGGCGCAACAACCGCAACTCTTCTTCGGCGGCGATCACAGCCAATTGCTCACTCTGCCGCTGCTGCAGATTGCGAGCCACATCGAGCTGGGAAGCGCCACCGCTCTGCTCCCGATCGCTGACCTGCTTCAGCAAGGCATTCGCAGAATCTAAACGAGCCTGCGCCGCCCGTAGCCGCGACTGCGCCTGGAACGTTTGCAGGAACAGCGAGACCACCGCCGCCTGCGTCTCTTCGCGCGCCGCTTCGATATCGAGCTTCGCGGCCGCCGCTTCCGAACGCGACGCACGAATGCTGGCGAGCAAGCTGAAATCAAGCACGGTCTGCGTCACAACGGGTCGAGCGTTGAACGTGCGGAACGGTCCGATGCGGCTCGGAAAACCAGGGAAGAGCAGTCCGATACTCTGTAGGTTGTTCGTCTGATAGGTCCCGCCCACCACGATGTTCACCTGCGGCTTATAGGCTGACTTCACGGCCTCGGTCTGCGCCTGCCGTTCCATCGAACGTAGCCGAGCAATCTGCACCCCCGGGTTTTGTTTCGCCGCCTGATCCAGCGCGTCTGGCAAGGTCAGCGTCTGCGCATTCGCGAGCAGACACACGTACAGCGGGGTAATCCAAAGATGTCGCATTCGGGTTCTCCTTACAGCCCGATATAGGCGTCGACACGCAGCCCGACCGGCAAATCGGAACCGGGTTCCAAGTCAACGAGGGTTTCCAAAACTTTCGTATCGACGCGCTCCGAAGGATCGCCGGTGCGGATGTTTTTCTTCCCCAAAATCTGCCCGACGCGAGACACCGTGCCGGTGAAGGTACGCTCTCCGAAGGCCGCGGCTTTGATCACGACCGTCTGCCCCGCAGTGATGCGAGCCACATCCGTTTCATCCACATCCACCCGGACCCGCAACCGCGATGTGTCGCCTAGAGTCAGGATCGGCGAACTCGCCTGCGCCGAAACATTTTCACCGGTCCGCTGATGCTTGCGCAGCACCACACCGTTGATCGGCGATACGATCACGGTCTTGGCCAGTATTGCTCTCGCCTCCGCGGCGCGAGCTTCCGCACTGGCTATCTCGGCCTCCGCTCGGCGAATATCTTCGATCCGCGTGTCCGACTGAACAAACGACGCTCGCTGCCGGGTCGCCTCCACACGCGCGCTCGCGACATTAAAGTCCCGAACCGCCATCTCAAACTCCGTCCGCGAGATCGCTCCCTTGTCGAGCAGGAACTGCCGCCGATCCCGCTCCGTGCGAGCTTGATCGAGCACCGCCTTCGCCTCATCCACGAACGCCATAGCCTCGCGCCGCTCCTGATCCCGAGCGCCGTTGTGCAACCGCTCCAGTTCCGCACGTCGCTCCGCGATCAGGGACTCCGCCAGTTGCACGCGCGCGGCATAGTCACCATTGACCAGCGTCGCGAGTACCTGTCCTTTGCGCACGCTTTGCCCTTCTTCGACCAGCACCTGCGCGAGCCGCCCGTCGATTTCCGAGCCGATGGCAACTTCTTCCGACAGCGGCTCCACACGCCCAGGTGCCACGATCGCGTGCGCCTCCTTAGCAACGGGTTGAACTTGAGTAGCCGCTTCCGTCGGCACCGGGCGATAGTAAGCCCATTCCACAGCCGCCGCGGATAACAATACCAAAGCGATACTGATGCGTTTCATGCAAACACCTCTTCTGACTTTTTCTTGGAAAGTTCTTCTGAGCCGACGCGGCCATCTTCGATGTGAATGATGCGGTCGCAATAGTCGAGCACACGTGGATCATGCGTCACGATCACCACGCCTCGATCACGGTCCTTCGCTAGGCCGCTTAAGATCTCCAGCACGGTGCGACCTGACACCGAATCCAGCGCGGCCGTTGGCTCGTCGGCAAGGATGATGCGCGGGTCACCGGCCAACGCCCGGGCAATCGCGACGCGCTGTTTCTGCCCGCCACTCAGGTCCGCCGGATACGATTTCAATTTCTCGCCGAGCCCGATCTGCGTCAGCAGCTCCGCCGCGTGTTTGTTTGGATTGGGAACGTTTTTCAGCTTGCACATGATGGCGACGTTTTCCTGCGCGGTCAGAGCAGGGAATAGATTGAAGCCTTGAAAGATGAAGCCAAAATTGTCGCGCCGCAGGGCGGGCAATTCCTTCTGCGGCAGCCCGACAATCTCGCGGCCATCGAGAATCACGCTCCCTGAAGTCGCACTGAGAATCCCGCCCAGAATCGATACCAGCGTCGTCTTGCCCGAGCCCGAGGGCCCCATCAACACCAGCACCTCACCGGAGCGGACCTGCATGTCCACGCCATTCAGCGCGTTCACCGCATTTGCGCCCACCCCGTAGGTCTTCACCAAATTGCGCGTTTCCAGCAGCACCATATCCAATTCCTACTTAGCCCCTAAACACCATCGCCGGATCGATGGAAGTCGCCTTCCGGATAGAGAGCATCGACGCACTGATGCACATCAGCAGCGTTACGCCGAACACTGCGACCATAATTTCGGGCGGCAGTTTGATCAGCAGGTCGGTATTAGTGGTAGCTTGCACCACCAGCCACGCTACCGAAATTCCCAGCACGTAGCCCATCACCGCCGCGAGTAGCGCCTGCACGATGATCACGCGATAGATCTGACCGTTGGTCGCGCCCATTGCCTTCAGCGTCCCGAACTCGCGCAGGTGATCCAGCGTCGCGGAGTAGATCGTCTGGGCCACCACCACGATGCCGACCAGCAAGCCCAGCACAGCGCCCAACAAGGTCGTGGTGCCCGCGCCCGTGCCGAATACCCAGTAGGCTCGCGTGCGATCCAGCATGTCTTCGCGGGTAAAAACGTCCACGTTTGGAACCGCCTGAATCACGGCGGCTTTGGTCGCCACCACATCCACGCCCGGTTTCGTTTTCAGCAGAATGAAGATCGTCTTCGACTCCGGCAGACCCATATAGTTCTGTGCGTTTTTGAAGGACGCGAACACGTAGGGAGCGGTCGTGAAGCTGCGAATGCCGCTGGTGAAGCCAACCACTCGGACGCGCTTGTTGTTCAACTCCAGCGTGTCGCCGATTTTCTCGACACCGAGCTTCTTCTTGTACAGCACGTCGACAAAGACGGTGTCCTGCCCGCGTAGGTCGTTGAGCCGGCCTTCCACCACATCCCACGGCTGACCGAGGCCACTGTCGATGTCGAAGCCTACAATCTGGCAGGATTCAAACGCTCCGTTGGGCAGCTTCCAGTTCAGGAAGAACACCATATAGTTGGCCGCCGTCTCGACGCCCGGAACACCCAGCGCCTTCCAGCGTTTCGATTCGTCAATCGGCGACCCACCATTCACGTGCGGAATGCCGGGAGCCGAGATCCACAGGTCCGCGCCATTGTGCTCAACCACGTTGGCCGAAGTGTCGAGGAAGCCCAGAAACATCCCAAACTGGACCGCAATCAGCACCAGCGCGAAGACGATCCCCGTCAGCGTCACCACCAACCGGACTTTATCGTGAAGAAGGTTTTTCCAAGCCAGAATCGTCATTATGAACACCGTTCACTGAACACTGTTCATATTACGGACGATTGTCCGAACTGTCAAGAGAAATTTCTGAGCCGCGACCGTCAGGGAGCGGGCGTAACTAACAACCCTCTTAGAATCAAATCGATGCCACGATCAATCATGGCCTCCTTGGATGGCCAAGGGAACCCATACTTGCCATGATCGTTAATTAGAATCAGGGTAAGGCCATGCAGCTGACCCCAACACGCCAGCGAGTCTGCCATATCGTCGCCGGGGATAAACAGCCCCTCCGCCCGGCACCGCGCCAGGCACCGAGCCAAGTATTCCAGCGCCTGCATCCCCAACGCGTTGACCTCAGGAGTTTCGGCGCCCTCTGGCGTCGGCGTCGCGAACACCAGACGGTATTGGTTCGGATGCTCCATTCCAAATTCGACGTAGTAGCGCAGCCCCACGCGAGCAGATTCCAACGGAGGAAGGTTGCGTTTCTCCCGCTCGTCCAACCCCTGTAGCAGCACCTCGAACGCTTCGGCACCAATAGCCGCACAGATAGCGTCCTTGTCTTCGAAGTACAGGTAGATCGTTGAGGGAGCGTACTCGATCTTCTCCGCGATCTTGCGCATCGAGACGCTTTCAAAACCGTTCTGCAGGAACAGTTCCGTGGCCGCGCCCAAAATCTTCAGGCGCAAGTCATCGCGTTGCCGCGCGCGTCGTTCGGTGGTGCCCATGTTGCTATTTGGATGCTAGCGCCTTGAGGGATGTTTTGTACGGGGCGCGAGCGACTCCATTCTCGCAGATAATGGCGGTCACGTACTTCGCCGGGGTTACATCGAACGCAGGATTCTGGATTCCGATGCCCTCCGGCGTGATGTGCGCGTCGAAAACGTGCGTCACTTCTCGATGCGGCCGCTGCTCGATTTCGATCTGCTTGCCGCTACGCATTTTGAGATCGAACGTGGACACCGGAGCCGCTACGTAGAACGGAATCTTGTTCTCTTTCGCCAGCACCGCGACCGAATACGTCCCGATCTTGTTGGCGACGTCCCCATTTGCTGCGATGCGATCCGCGCCAACCACGACGCATCCGATGCGGCCTTCCTTCATAAAGTAGCCCGCCATGTTGTCGGTGATGACCGTAGTCTCGATGCCGTCCTGCTGCAGTTCCCACGCAGTCAGCCGAGCCCCTTGCAGAAAGGGACGCGTCTCGTCCGCGAACACGTCGATTTTCTTGCCGGCGTTCACCGCCGACCGAATCACGCCGAGGGCAGTCCCGTAGCCCGCGGTCGCCAGCGCGCCGGCATTGCAGTGCGTCAGCACCGTCTTGCCGTCGACCACCAACGCCGAGCCGTGCTCGCCAATCGCCTTGCAAATCGCGATGTCTTCCGAGCGCGTCGTCTGCGCTTCTTCGATCAAGCGCGCCAGCACTTCTTCGCGCGGCAGACCCTTCAGCGTCGCGTACAACCGACGCATCCGCTCGACGCCCCAGGAAAGATTCACCGCCGTCGGTCGAGTGTTTGCGAGCGTGTTGCAAACGGTTTTGAAATCCGCGCCTTCCTGGAAACCCAGCGCGACACCCATCGCCCCAGCGACGCCAATCGCAGGAGCTCCGCGAATCACCATCGTCTTGATGGCGTATTCCATCTCCTGATAGTTGTGCGCTGTGAAGTACTCCACGCGGTGCGGTAGATAGCGTTGGTCAATCATGACCACGCCGGAATCGGTCCAGAGGATGGTTTCAACCATAAACCTCTAGTGTAGTGCGTCGCACGGATTGCACTTTTTTGCGTGCTGCGTCGAGACTCGTCTCGACGACTGGCGTTTGTCGTTAGGCCGAAGGTGTCGAGATGAGTCTCGACACGGCACGCACGAGTGCGTACGCCACATGCTCGCCACCCACATTTTTTGCGCAGGATTTGCAGACGCAGACCTCTAAGATCGCGCACCCTCCGGCCAAATCGCTACTGTTTTCCCCCGGGGGCGATACCGACGGCTGGCTTGGGCGGTGTAGGTGGTTGCGCTGACTTAATAGTCACCCTCTGAACAGTTCTCACGTTCTCACTCACTGCGTAGTCCGCCGGAATTTGGAACAACGCCAGATCCGGCACCGCCAGCGAGATCCCAATAAGCTCGTACGTCGTATCTCCATAACGCGGATCCGAGTTCGTACTCTTGACCAGCATCTGTAGCTCTTCAGATGTCCATCGTTCATTCACAACCTTCAATTCGCGATCGTTGCCAATCTCGCCTTTGGGAATGGTCACCGTCACGCGCTCTCCACGAGCAGTCACGCCATTCACCGATTGCAGTCCTAGGGCTTCCTTCAATTCACTGCCCGAATCACCCATGCGCGCTATGCGAACCCCGGTCGCGGTGGCGACTCCAAACGAGGCGCCATTCACTCCGTTCGTGACCTTGGTGACCGTTTTCGTCTTGGGATTCAGGGTCGCTCGGAACCCAGCCACCGGATCCACGATGGTGATAATCCCCTGCGCGTCTTCCGTCCGCGTCCTCCCCTCGTTGTCGCGATAGAGCTTATTCACCGTCTTATTCTCGATACGAGTGCCATTGCCGAGCACCTGCAAGGTGCAATTCTCCTCGGTCGCCGAAAATGGCCGCCCCTTCACGGACCGCATGCTCAGGGAATAGGTACCGCTGCTCGCGGTGGTGGTCAGCACTTGAAACGGTGCCAGCCGGTTGGTCAATTCGAATTCCAGAGGCTGCCCCATCACTGAGCCAGCCGCCAGGGCAAACAAATAAATGCGCTTCATAAACACTCCCTTAATAGATTGTTGGATCCGGAACCACCAGCCGCACCGCACGGGCTCGGCCATCTTGACCGACGACCACGTCGGCCTCCACATGCGTTCCGGGATCGGCCTGCATCGGCAACCCCGCCGCAATCAACTCCGCCACCGGAACGCTCATGCGTAGCACTTCCGTTTGCTCAAACGCCGCCGGCTGCACAACATAGGGCAGCGCGGTAAAGGCCTGTTCCTGCACCGGAGCAACCTCACGGACCACTTGCGGAGACCGAGCGCCGATCCACGCGATGACCACTCCCGCCGCGACGGTGACAGCTGTCATCATCCATCGCGATCGTCGGCGCGACCGCACGGTCCGGTCGAACTCCGCGAGCACGGCCATCTCAATCTCGGTGCCTGGACCCGGTTGATCGGCCCAAGCGGCCCGCAACCGATCATCGATTCCGCTCATGCCGTACACCTCTGCACTTCCTTCTTACCTAGTTTCTTCGCCAATAACGAACGGGCGCGGTGCAACCTGGACCGCACAGTGCCAACCGCGCACTCCAGCAACGTGGCTGCCTCTTCGTACGACTTTTCCTGCAAGTCGCAAAACGCGACCACTTCGCGATACCGCAATGGCAACGCTGCCACCGCGCGGCGTACCATTGCCACGTCGCTTTCCGTGAAACTCTCACGTTCCTGCGCTACCAGCGTTTCGTCCATCTCCACCCAGCGCCGTTCCTCGCTGTAGCGCCGCCGCAATAGCTGCCGAGCGACACCTATCAGGAAGCTGCTCAACTCACCCTTGGTCGGATCGTAGGTATCAGGATGATGCACCAGCCAGACAAAGACATCCTGCGTGATTTCGGAGGCCTTTGCCGGATCGGCGCAGATGTACAGGGAGAACCGGTACACCGGCTTGCTGTGAATCCGGTACAACTCGGCAAACCCCTCCCGATCCCCCGTGCGGAATTGCCGCAGAAGGTCCCGGTCCCGGACTCGCTCGAACTCTGACATCGCCTGGCTGCTGGTATTGTTACCTCAGACGCGGCAAGTTCCACAAAGTTTGTTCGTTTGTCCACTCCCTCACGGGCGCGGCTCATTGCGGATGGGAAAGAGCCGCGACCGTGAGGAAGCGGACAGGCTCTCTACACAACCATCGGCAACTTTCGTTTCAACCCCTCTTCCAAGGCCCCCGCAGCCCGGAACAACACATCCTCGCGCCCCGGACCCGCGACCAACTGCACCCCAATCGGCAAGCCCGCTGGCGAGACCCCACACGGCAACGAAATCGCAGGCCACCCGAGCAAGTTGAACGGCCTCGTCAACCGCGTCGTCTCCGGTCGACGATCCGTGTTGGTGCCAATCTCGAACGCCAAATTCGGCGTCGTCGGCATAATCAGGCAATCCACGTCCGCCCATAACTCCGCGAACTCCACAGCCATCTCCTGCCGGGCGGCCTGCGCCTCCAAATACTGCACCGCCGAAAAATCCCGACCTTGCTCCATCAGCGCCCACACGTCCGCCCCGAAATCCTGCTCCCGCGAGCTATGCCGACCCAAGCCCGCAGCCGCCTCGCACAGCAGCAATACCCGAGCCACCTCCATCAACGGCCCGACCTCCGGCACGCGCATCTCACAAACCTTCGCCCCCAACGCCGCGATCACCTGCACTGCGCCCCGCGCCCAGAAGCGGACCTCAGGTTCCAGGGCATCCCAGAAGTAATTCTGCGGAACCCCAATCCGAATGTCGCTGACATCTCCGCCGACCACTCCAACCTCGACACCCGCCATCGCGCCATACAGAAGTGCCGTATCCGCCACATTCCCCGCCATCGGACCCACATGATCCTGGCTGGGACCCAACGGCATCACGCCCTCGCCGCTCACGCGACCGTATGTCGGCTTCAGTCCCACACATCCACAAAACGCCGCCGGAATCCGAATCGACCCGCCCGTATCCGTGCCCGTCGCAATCGGCACCAGCCCCGCGGCCACCGCAGCCCCCGAACCTCCGCTCGAGCCGCCCGAAACGCGCGTAAGATCGTGCGGATTGTGCACCGCTCCGTAATGCGGATTCACATTGCTGATCCCCGCCGTGAACTCATGCAACCCCGTCTTGCCAATCATCACGGTCCCGGCCGCGTGCAGGCGCGTAACCACTTCCGCATCGCGATCCGGCACGTAGTCCCGGTAGATCTTCGAACCGCCAGTCGTCCGAATGCCCTTGGTTAAGATGCAGTCCTTGTGTGCGATGGGAATCCCGTGCAGTGGACCTAGATCCTCGCCGCGCGCCAGCATCGCATCCAGTTCATCTGCCCGCTCCAACGCATGCCCATCCATGATGGTGATGAACGCGTTTAGGTCGGCATTGGCCCGATGCACGCGACGCAGCGTATCGGCGGTCAGTTCTCTTACGGAGAGTTCACGAGCCCGCAACCGGCGGCCCAGTTCTAAGATCGTCACCCTATAATCAGAGCATGCCGAAGCCTCTTCCGCTGGCCCCTCGCTCGTCATACCCCGCTTCATCCCACTTCAAGGCGGGAGTGGGGCAGCCACCATGGCTGCTGCGGCCTCGCAGGCCGCTCCGGAGTGTTGAATACTGCGGAACATGCGGACTGGGAGTCCGCAGCGGCCAGAGTGGCCGCCCCACTTTTGCACGAGTGGTCTGGGTCGCAAGTACTGCGCAGTAGGTGAGCGCATTGCAAGCCTGTAGCGCGCGCACTCGTGCGTGCCGTGTCGAGACTCATCTCGACACCTACAGTCGTCGACACGAGTGTCGACGCGGCACGCTAAAGCGTGCGCCACCTGACCGTATAATCAGAGCATGCCGGAACCCCTCACGGTGCTCAGCGACGAAGAGTCGCAATTCCAGGCATCCGTCCGTCGCTTTTCAAAAGAACGCCTCGCGCCACACGTCCGCTCCATGGACGAAGAGGGCGTGTTCCGCAAGGATCTTTTACAGGAACTCTTCGACCTCGGCCTGATGGCCATCGATGTCCCGGAAGAATACGGCGGCCAGGGCGGTACGTTCTTCCAAGCCATCCTCGCGATCGAGGAACTCGCGAAAGTGGACCCGTCCGCCTCCGTCATCGTGGACGTCCACAACACGCTTTTCAATAACGCCATCTGTACCTGGGCCACGGACGAACAGAAACGCCGCATCCTGCCCCGCGCCGCCAAGAACGCCCTGGCAAGTTACGCGTTATCCGAGGCTGGCTCCGGTTCCGACGCCTTCGCCCTCTCCACGCGAGCCACCGAGGACGGCGATCACTTTTCCCTCACTGGCCGCAAACTGTGGATCACCAACGCCGCGGAATCCACACTCTTCCTGATCTTCGCGACCGTCAACCCTGACGCAGGCTACAAGGGCATCACGGCCTTCCTGGTCGAGCGCGACACACCCGGCTTGACCATCGGGCACAAAGAAGACAAGCTCGGCATCCGGGCCTCCTCCACTTGCGAACTCATCCTCGACAACTGCCGCGTCCCCAAAGCCGACATTCTGGGCGAAGTCGGCAAAGGCTACAAAGTCGCCATCGAAACGCTGAACCAAGGCCGCATCGGCATCGGCGCGCAAATGACCGGCCTCGCCGCCGGAGCCCTCGACCACGCCCTCGCCTACTCCCAGCAGCGTAAGCAATTCGGCAAACCCATCTCCGAATTCCAGGGAGTACAATTTGAGTTAGCGGAGATGGCCGTGGACGTAGAAGCCTCGCGATTGCTCGTCTACAACGCGGCCCGCCTGAAGGACGCCGGAAAACCGTCCGTCACCGAAGCCGCCATGGCCAAGTATTTCGCCAGCCAAGTCGCCGAGCGAGTCGCCTCAAAAGCCATCGAAGTCCTGGGCGGCGTTGGATTTACCAAAGATTATCCGGTTGAAAAACTGTACCGCGACGCCAAGATTGGCCGGATTTACGAAGGCACCAGCAACATGCAAAAACTTACCATCGCCAAGCAGTTGCTAGGAAACCGAACCTAGGGTTGGATGCATCTACTATGGTGAACACTATGCGAGTCTTTTTGGCCCTCACCCTCTGCGCGACCAGTCTGCTGGCCGCCGACGAACCACTCTCCCAGGCCCGCATCGACGAAATTATTCAGAAATTCGCCGCCAATGAAGCCGGCTTCGCCAAGGCTCGCGAGAACTATACTTACCGCCAAACCGCCCGCATCCAGGAACTCGACCGCTCGGGGAACACCACCGGCCGCTGGGAAACCGTCGCCGACATCGTCTTCTCCGGTGCCGGCACCCGCACCGAAAAGGTCGTCCGGGCGCCGGTTCCATCCCTCAAAAACATCACGCTGACTCCCGAAGACTTACAGGATTTGAAAAACGTCCAGCCGTTCGTCCTGACGACCGAAAACATCCCCGACTACTTCATTCGCTACCTGGGCAAAGAGAAGCTCGATGAAATCGACTGCTACGCCTTCGCCGTAAAACCCAAAACCCTGGTGAAGGGCGAACGCTACTTCTCCGGCATCGTCTGGGTGGATGACCGCGACCTGCAGGTCGTAAAAACCTACGGCCGCGGCGTCGGTATCGCAAAGGGCCAAGCGTTCCCCAAATTCGAGACCTACCGCGAACAGATCGACGGCAAATACTGGTTCCCCACCTACACCATCGCCGAGGACACCCTGTACTTTGCCGATTCCAGCCAGCGCATCCGCCAAACCGTTAAGTATGAAGACTATAAGTACTTCGCTGCGGAGTCCCGGATCATCGGCGACGTAGAGGAAGTCCCGTCACCGACCACAAAACCAGCCGAGCCCGTGAAGCCGCCCACCCCGGCCCCAGCCAAGAAATAACTGAGTTCCCCCACAGGGAAACACCCTATATCCCGAGACCACACCCGCCGATATCTAGGGTATGGTTGTGCACACCGCGCCTACGTCTCCGCAGCAAGGCGAGAATTCCGATAACTCCTTCGATCGCGCCAAAGGCGCGTTCCTCGCGAGCCTCAACCATGAAGTCCGTACACCCCTGAGCGGTATCGTGGGCATGCTGGACCTGCTCGCCGAAACCACGCTTGATGAAGACCAGAAGGACTACCTCAGCGCCGCGCGCCTGTGTACCGAATCGCTAACCGAACTCCTGAACACCAGCCTCGAATATGCAGCCCTCGAAGCTGGGCAAATCACGCTCGATGAGAGCGAGTTCAACTTGCGCGAGACCTTGGAAACGACGCTCTCGCAACATCAGCCCAAAGCCTTAATGAAGCGGCTGAAGATTTTCCTGACCACGGATTCCGCCCTGCCGGATACCATGATCGGCGACGGCCCGCGCGTCCGCGAACTGCTTAGCCACCTGATCAGCAATGCGGTGAAGTTCACCCATGCCGGATCGGTGGAACTGCGTGTCGCTCTCGAAGGTGACACCCTCATCGCAACCGTGCGCGATACCGGCGTCGGCATCCCTCCCGAAAAGCTGGACGGCATTTTCGATTCGTTCCGCCAAGGTGACGGAGGACTCTCGCGAGCCTACCCCGGCCTCGGATTGGGCTTGGCCCTCACGCATCGGTTGGTCGCCGTGATGTCCGGCAAAATTTCCGTTCAGAGCGCAGTCGGCCGAGGCTCCACATTCACGGTGGAGCTCCCCTATCGTGGCGCGGAAGAACCCTTACCCCCTGCCGAGACCATGGCCATAGCGCAAGCAAACGGACCTCTCATCCTGGCAGTGGAAGACAACCCCGTCGGCCTAAGAGTCCTGCGCCACGTGCTGCAACGCCGCAACTTCCAAGTAGTCGGGGCAACATCGGGCACAGAAGCAATCGAAGCGGCGCGCGCGCAAAAGGTCGACCTGATCCTGATGGACCTGCAAATGCCGGATATGAATGGCCTGGAAGCCACGGCCGAAATCCGCAAAATTCCCGGCTACGCGAACGTGCCTATTCTGGCGCTGACCGCCAATTACTCCGACCAAACGCGCGAAGAATGCCTGGCCCACGGCATGCTGGCGTTCTTATCGAAACCTGTCGATGCGCAGGAACTCTGGGCGACCGTCTCGCGCTACGTCAAACAACCCGCGTAGCCGCTCGTGGCTAAGTGGGATCAATGGGTGGCGGTCCTGTGGCGTACGCACTCGTGCGTGCCGTGTCGAGACTCGTCTCGACACCCGGTGTGGCCTCACGGCATAAGCTGCAATCCGCGTGACGCGTACACTAGATCTCCAAGATCACCGGCATGATCAACGGCCGACGCGAAGTTTCCTTCGTGATGAAGCGCTTCAAATCCGTCCGGATCTTCTCCTGCATCACGCCCCAGTCGCCCTTCTCTTCCACAGACGACCCTTCCAGCGTCCTCATGACCACCGCCCTGGCGTCCTCGAGCACCTGAATGCTCTCTTCCAGGGACATGAATCCGCGCGTCACGATCTCCGGTCGGCCCTCGAGCTTACCCGTGTGTTTATCGATTGCCAGGATCGGCACCACAAACCCGTCTTCCGAAAGATGACGGCGGTCGCGAATGACCATGTCCTGCACCACTTCGTCGAGCGTGCCCGAATCGATACAAACGCGTCCTACGGGGACTTTCTCGCCCTTGCGAGCCCCCGCCTTGTCGATCTCCAGCGTGTCACCCGATTCCAAAATAAACGTATCTTCCAGGCCCCAATGCTTCAGATGCTGCGCCAACGCCGCATGCCGTGATAGCTGCCGGTATTCACCATGCACCGGAATAAAATACTTCGGTCGCACCAAATTCAGAATCAACCGCAACTCTTCCGCGTACCCATGCCCAGAAACGTGAATCGGAGGCGTCATGCTGCCGTAGACCACATCGGCCCCGCGCCGGGACATGTGGTTGATCATGCGGTAAATCGCCTTCTCATTGCCCGGAATAATACGAGCGCTTAGCGCGACAATGTCGCCGTGCTCCACTGAGAGATGCTTGTGGTTGTCGACCGCGACTCGCGACAACGCCGACATCGGCTCACCCTGCGTTCCGCTCACCACCGCGACCAGCTTGTTCGGAGCCACCTGCATCACATCCTGCGGCCGCACCAACACACCGTTGGGAATTGTGAGCAGCCCCATGTCATGGGCAATCTCCGTGGTGCTCAACATGCTGCGCCCGAAGAACGCGACCTTGCGGCCATACTCCTGGGACAAATCCAAAATTTGCTGCAAGCGATGAATCGAACTGCTGAAGCAGGAAATCACCAGTCGCTTCGGCGCGCGCATGAAGAGGTCCGCTAACCGAGGCCGCACTGCCCGCTCACTCTCGCTATATCCCGGCCGATCGACGTTCGTCGAATCCGACAGCAGCAGCAGCACGCCTCGCCTGCCATATTCGGCCAGCGCATGCAGATCGAACAGGATGTTATCCAAGGGCGTCGGATCTACCTTGAAATCGCCCGTGTGAATAATCACGCCCAGAGGAGTGGTAATCGCCAGCGCCACGCAACTCACCAGCGAGTGTGTCACGTGGATGAATTCGATGGAGAACGGTCCCAGAACCAATTTATCGCCCGGCTTGACGATATTCAGCGAAGTCTCCTTCGCCAGCTTGTGTTCTTCCAGCCGCCGTTCCACCAGCGCCAGCGTGAATTCCGTCCCGTAGATCGGAAGCTTCACCTGTCCCAGCAGGAACGGGATGCCGCCAATATGGTCCTCATGCCCGTGCGTCAACAGCAGGCCGCGGACCTTGGAAGCGTTTTGTTCCAAATACGCGAAGTCCGGCGTGACAATATCGACACCCATCAGTTCGTCGTCCGGGAACATCATTCCGGCGTCCACCACAATGATGTCGTCGCCGTAACGGATTGCCATCGAGTTCATACCGAACTCGCCCAGACCGCCTAAAGGGATGATTTGTAACTTTTTATCAGACATTCTTGAATCCTCAAGCGTAACAGTTAAGGGCCGCTCTATGGGCGGGAAGAGCCAAAATGCTACCATAGAGAAGCACGCGGTGAGGTGGCAGAGTGGTCGAATGCGGCGGTCTCGAAAACCGTTGAACCTTCACGGGTTCCGTGAGTTCGAATCTCACCCTCACCGCCATTCTCCTTTTAGGTAACGCAGTTCCTGCGGCCCGCATCCTACCTACAGGAGAAAATCGCTATGAAGTCCCACGTTTTCGTTTCCACTCTGGTGCTGTTCGCCGGAACGCTGGCTGCCCAACCGGCTAACATGACGAACGACGACGTCATCAAGCTCTCCAAAGCAGGATTGAGCGAGCAGTTCGTCACCGACCTCATCGATAAGCAAGGCTCCAAGCTCTCCGGCGACGTCTCCAGCCTGATCGCGCTCAAAGAAGGCGGAGCCAATGAACGCATTATCTCCGCTGTCACCAAGAAGGCTCCCTCTTCGGAGCCGCTGAATACCGACTCCGTCCTCCGCCTGGTGAAAGCCAACTTCAGCGACAGTTTCATCATGGACCTGCTCAGCCGTCGGCCCTCGCAGTTTTCCACCGACACCGCCCGCATCGTTGAGCTGAAACAATCCGGCGTCAGTGAGCGCCTTCTCTCCCTGATGGTCAGCCAATCCGCCAGCCGCGAACTGGCGCGTGGGACGGAGATCACCGTTCGCATGGTCGACAGCATCGATTCGGAGCAGCACCGCCCGGGCGATCAGTTTTCCGCGACGCTTGAAGATCCCATCGTGCTCGGCAGCGACGTGATCGCCGCTAAAGGTTCCAAAGCCGTCGTCCGCCTGGCTGACGCCAAGGACTCGGGAAAGCTGTCCGGAAAAACTGCTCTTACTCTGCAGTTGGTGTCGGTAACCATCGACGGGAAGGTCGTGGAACTCAATAGCTCTGACGTTTCGCAGGAAAGCGGCTCGCGTACGGCCCGCACTGCAAAATCCGCCGCAGCCGTAGGCGTTCTAGGCGCGATCATCGGCGGCATCGCAGGGGGAGGCAAGGGAGCCGCGATCGGAGCCGCAGCGGGAGCGGGCGCAGGTGCCGGAGCGCAGGTATTACTCGATCCGCAAAAAGTAAAAGTGCCGTCTGAGACTGTACTGACGTTCGTGACGGCAGCGCCGACGAGAATCTAGCGGTGCAAGCATGTGGTGCACCCACTTTGCGTGCTGTGTCGAGACTTTCTCGACACCGGGGCCGGGCGTCGAGATGAGTCTCGACGCGGCACGCAAAAGTGCGTGCGCCACAAAGTCTGAAGCCTAGCGCGACTTAACCGCGACCGTCATGTCGCCGTCGACATAGGCGATGTACTGGGTTCCAGCATCGGCCGCAGATTTATCGTTCTGGGGCTTTGTGCCTGTTTCGACAGGCCGCTGCTGGTCTTTATTCGACCGTGAAGACAACGCTCGGATTTTTGCGACTTTACCATCTACTCCCGCGACCGTCAGCAAGCGCAGCTGCATCTTGCCCACCAAGCGCCCCTTGCCCTGCGAGATCTGCCCTGTGGCGACGGCACCTTTGGCGATTACTACGGCGTCCCCCACACGAACGTCATTCACCACGATAAAGCGCAGTTGCACGCCTTCCTTGGCATTGTCTGGAACGTCGGCAGCCAAGGCGATTGCGAAGGGGGATCCGTCCGGCAACACAACTTGTTTGGTCTGCGCCGGGGCCGGAGTCGGAACCGGACGCGGGATCACCACGTCAGCGACTGCGGCCGGTGGCGGCACCACAGGATTCGGCGTCGCCGGCGGGGGCGGCAATGTTGCCGTCGTCGGCGGCGTCGTCGTTGCACCCTTTGGAGCGCTCTTAGCAGTTGCCGGCGCGGCTACCGCCGACGACGGAATCGACTTGGGATCGCGCATGCCCTCAATCACACTCAACGGCACACCCTGACCTGTCAGCCGGATCACTTCGGCGGCAGAAAGGTTGAACTTGTTCGGAGCCGTGCGCAACTGGCTGTAAATAACATCGATCGGCATCTTGGCCTTCACCATGTCGATGATGCCGTCGTTGGTCAGCGTTTGATCCTGCTGCACGGGAGGCGTTGCGACGACAGGCTCGACAGCCGGCGTTACCGGAGCCGTCGCGGTCTCCTTGGGAGCCTGCCCCATTTGCGTCCACAGAATCCCACCAATCACCGCCGCGGCCACAACGGCTCCGCCCACGATCATCGGGGTTTTCGACTTCCCGGTCACCGGCGCGGGAGCAACTTTCCCCTTCGACGATGGAGGCTTCGCGGCAGGGATCTGAATCTCTGAAGGCGACATCACCATCGACCGGTACAACACGCCCGAATCCGATTCATGCTTCAAGGCACCCAACGCCAGATGCATGTCTTTCATCGTTTGAAAACGATCATCCGGAACCTTCAGCAGACTCCGCGTCACCACTTGTTCCAGCTTAGGCGGAACGTCAGGAGCAATCTCGCCAATCGGCCGCACATCATCACGCAAAATTGCCGACAGCGTACCCACCGTCGTATCTGCCTGGAACGCGCGCGTCCCCGTGATCATTTCGTACATCACGACGCCCAGGGAAAACACATCAGAACGCGTGTCGACCTTTTTGCCTTGTGCCTGCTCCGGCGACATGTAGCTCACCGTGCCGATGATCGAACCTTCGACGGTCAGCGGCGCGGGACCCATCGTCTTCGTCGCGTCGTCATTGCGCGTTACCGGCGTCGGATCGGCTAGCTTCGCCAAACCAAAATCGAGCACTTTCACCAAGCCGGTATCGGTGACCATGATGTTGCCCGGCTTCAGGTCGCGATGGATGATGCCCGCCGCGTGTGCCGTCTGCAGAGCATCCGTCATCTGCATGGCCAGCTTCAGAACCTGTGGGACTCGCAGGCCGCCCTTGGGGATCAAATCCGCCAAAGTCTTGCCCATCACGTGTTCCATCACCATGTATTGGGCATCGCCCTCAGTGATAATGTCGTGGATGGTAATGATGTTGGGATGGTTCAGAGCAGAAGCCGACTGCGCTTCCTGGATGAAACGGCGGCGGCGTTCGGGATCGCCTGAACTGGAACCCGTCAGGACTTTAATCGCAACAAATCGGTTCAGCCGCGTGTCTTGAGCCCGGTAGATGTCACCCATCCCACCAGCGCCCAACTTTTCGAGAAACGTATACTGCTGGACCTTTGTTCCGACCATACCGCCGCTCCGAACCACAATACCTAAGAGTCTCTAGTTTGCCACAACTTGCGCCCTCGGTGCACAGTCCGATTTCCGCGCCCCGGGGAATGGGCGATCGATTGCTGGAGTTCCTGTATGCTGGCCATCAAACACATTCTCTTTCCCATCGACTTTTCAGAGCAATCCCAGGCCGCCGCGCCGCAGGTCGCAAACCTCGCGAAACAGTTCGGCGCGGAAGTCACTTTAATGAGTGTGATTCAGCCCTTCTGGGAACCCGCCGGCGGAATCTTGGTTCCCGCAGGCGCACCCATGCTGGATTTGGCAGAACTTGAACAGAATCTGGCGAGCCGTTTGCAAGGCGCGCTGACCGTCGAACTGGCGGGAATCACCGTCCATCGCAACGCTCAGTTGGGCGATCCCGCTCATAGCATCACCCAGTTCGCGCGCTCCGAAGGTGTGGACCTGATCATGCTGCCCACACACGGACTCGGGCGGTTTCGAACTCTTCTTTTAGGTTCGGTCGCCTCCAAAGTTCTGCACGACGCGGAGTGCCCGGTCTGGACCACAGCACACACCAGCGAACCCGGCTCGCACGTCGAGATCAAGACTGTTCTATGTGCAGTGGATGGCACTCCAAAGGGAGTGCCGGTCATGGAGTGGGCCGCCCAGTTTGCGGCGCGGACAAAATCTAAACTTCGTGTCATCCACGCAGTTCCCGGAGTGGAAGGTTGGCCGGAGCGTCAGCTCGATACCGAGTTTTCAGAATTCCTGAAGCAGAAGGCCCGCGAAACCATCGATCGTCAGATGCAGATCTCGAATATCCAAGCGCCCTTGTGCGTGGTCGGTGGAAAGATCGAGGCCGCAATCCGCGACGAAGCTGAGCGCCACAACGCCGATCTGGTCATCATCGGCCGCGGCCTGCTCGACGAAACCCTCGGCCGCCTGCGAACCCACGCCTACAGCATCATCCGCAACACGCCCTGCCCCGTGCTGTCGGTGTAGCGCACGCGCCCACGCTTGCCGCATCGAGACTCATCTCGATGCCTGCTCCGGGTGCAGGAATTCTTACAACCCGTGCTTCTTCAGCTTGTACCGCAACGCATCGCGCCCAATCCGCAAAATCCTCGCGGCCTGCGACTGATTCCCCGACGCCTCTTCCATGGCTCGCATCACCAGGAACTTCTCCTGATCCTCCAGCGACGCCACCCCCGACTCGCCCACCGCGACCGCGGCGGTCACCCTCTGATCTCCCGGCGATTGCAAATACGGCGGCAAATCCGGCACGTCGAGCGTATCGCCCATGCACATCATGCACGCATGCCCGATTACATTCTCGAGCTCCCGCACATTCCCCGGCCACGTATGCGTCGACAACACAATCTGTGCCCGATGCGTGAGCCCGCGGATCTCTTTCCCATACTGCATCGCGAACCGAGCAATAAAGTGCCGCTGCAACAATGGCAAGTCTTCGCGGCGCCGCGCGAGCGACGGAACTTGGATCTCCACCATCGACAGCCGATAGAACAAGTCCTCACGGAAGCGCTTCTCCTGAATCGCCGCACGCAGATCGTGATTTGTCGCCGCTACCACGCGCACATCCACCTTGCGAGCCGTTAACGACCCCACCCGCTGCACTTCCTGATTCTGCAAAACGCGCAGCAGCTTCGCCTGCGTTCCCAGTGGCATGTCCCCGATCTCATCCAGGAACAACGTGCCGCCATGCGCGTGCTCGAACAACCCCGCTTTGTCCGCCGCCGCCCCGGTGAACGACCCGCGCACATGCCCGAACAACTCGCTTTCAAACAACGTTTCCACCACAGCCGAGCAGTTCAGCACCACATAGCGCCCGCTTCGCGCCGGACTTAACTTGTGAAACGCCTGAGCAACCAAATCCTTGCCCGTGCCCGTCTCTCCCGTAACCAGCACCGCGCGATAGTGCGGAGCCACGCGCCGTATGCGCGAGAACATGTCCCACATCAACGGACTGTTCCCGACAATCCCTTCAAACTCCGCACTCGCGAGCAGTTCGCCTTCAAGCTGATTCGCGCGCTGCCGCTTGCGCGCATTCTCTACCAATCCCGCAATGCGTTCGCGCAGTGCGGTGATCGAAACCGGCTTGTTCAGATAGTCCGACGCGCCCTTCTTGATCGCCTCCACCGCCGTTTCACTCGAGTAATGCGCCGTCATCAGGATCACGTCGGTCGAGGGGTCGAACTCCATCACGCGCTCCAACACCTCGAGTCCGGTGATGTGGGGCATAACCAGATCCGTCAGCACGATGTGCGGATGCTTTTCATGCACGATCTCGAGGCCTTCTTCCGGATCCGACGCTGTCAGAATCTCCACATCGGGTTGGGCCAGCGCCGCGGACAGCATCTCCAGGCTGCCCTCGTTGTCGTCGATAATCAGTAGCGAAACAGCGGATCGGCTCATGACCGCTCCTCCTTCAACAAGCGCTGGATTTCTTCGCGCAATACAGAGAGGCGAATCGGCTTACTCACGTAGCCGGTAAAACCCGCGCCTAACGCCCGCTCGCGGTCCCCCATCATAGCGCTCGCCGTTAAAGCCAGAATCGGGGTAGAGGCGAATTCGGACTCTTGCCGCAGAACCGTTACCACACCAAATCCATCCAGGCCCGGCATGTGCAGATCCAGCACGATCAAGTGCGGGCGTATCGCGCGAGCCTGCGCGACCGCATGTAGCCCGTCCACAGCCTCGTGTACTTCGTAGCCGTCGTTCTCTAAAATTGTGCGCACCAGTTCGCGGCCGGTGGCTTTATCGTCGGCGATGAGAATTTTTTTCATGACAGTTGCAGAGGGATCGTGAAGGTAAAGCGACTCCCCTGGCCCGGAGTGCTCTCCACGGCGATTTCTCCACCGTGTTCCTCTACTAAATGCTTCGTGATCGCCAATCCAAGCCCCGTTCCCTCGCGAATGCCCTTCGTTGTCGCTCCCACTTGGTGGAACTTATCGAAAATAGACGCATGCTCGGTGGCCGGAATCCCGATCCCGGTGTCGCTGACGCTCACCGAGACGTTCCCCGCGTGAGCGTGCGCCTCTACAATGATTCGCCCGTTGTCGGGCGTGAATTTCACCGCATTACTGAGCAGGTTCACCAGAATCTGTTTCACCCGCAGACGGTCCGCCACCAGCGCGCTGCGTAGGTCGACAAACGTCTCGACCTTCAAGTGCTTGGCGTCCGCCATGCCCCGCACGGTCGCCACCGATTCCTTCACCACCGTTGCTAGGTCGAAGGCCTCCGGCCGCAGCGTTAGCTTCCCAGATTCAATCTTGCTCAAATCTAGAATGTCATTGATCAGGTCAAGTAGATGCAGCGAGTCCCTGTGAATGTGGCCCACAAAGCGTTTCTGCTTCTCATTCAGTGGACCCTGCAACTCCTCGCCCAGCAACTCCGAGAATCCGATGATGGTGTGCAGCGGCGTTCGCAGCTCATGGCTCATGCTCGCCAGAAACTCCCGCTGCATGACTCTTATGCGCTCATCGGCTTCCTTGCGTTCCGTGACGTCGCGAATGATTGCCGTGATCCGGAATTTCGGCGGTGCGCCGCCCGGACTCAGGCTGATCTCCACAGGAAAACACGAGCCGTCCTTGCGCATCCCCTCCAACGCAATCTTCGCGCCCATGGGCCGCGTCGATGGATGGTGCGCATAGTTCCCGCGATGGTTCGAATGATTGTCGCGTTTTGCAGCCGGCACCAGCAGGTCCACGGACTTCCCCAGCAGTTCCTCGCGCGTGTACCCGAACATTGTTTCGGTGACGCGATTCAGCAGCAGGATGCGCCCCGCCTCATCCACCTGCATGATGGCGTCCGGCGCGGCCTCCAGCAACTCGCGAAAGCGATCTTCCATGGTGTCCCCCATAGTATAGGGACGGAGGGCACCCATGGCTTCTTAAGCTGCTCCGCGCAACATGCGACGCTGTTCAGATTGCAGTACGTGGATCGCCATCAACGCGCCCACCGGATGCGCGCCCAAGGCCACCAACGGATCGACGTCCTTCGCCGGCTGATCCGAATTGTTGTGTGGCAGCTTGCAAACCTCGATGAACACCCGCGACTCTTCCGGCGTCAAGCCGTATTCAGCAACCACCGCCGCCGGATTCTTCAACAGCTCCTGCCGCATCACGGGCATGTGCCGCGAATCGTACAGCAGTTTGTTCAGCCGATACGCCGACACCGGAGTATGCACGTAGAATTCATGCGGATCGTTCTTGAATTTATAGGGAGCCTGCTTCGGCTTCGCATTTGCCTTCGGACCCGGATGGAACCGCGCCACCGCGTGGCCATGGTGTGAGGTGGGCTGGTAGGAATACAACTCCATGTGAGCTTCTCCCAGCGCGCCCAGCACCGGAGCCCACGGCAGCATTTCGGTATTGCCCACCTCATCCAACTGTTGAGACGTCAGATTCAGGAATGAATCAGTGTGCCCGTTCTCCAACTCCCCAATGCACCATCTGTCGAAATCAAACGCGGGGTCGTAATATTTGGAGGTTCCCGGATAGTGCGACATTCCGCCACTTGCCAGCAACGCCACGCGCTCCTTGCGCTTGCCCACAATCTCCGCGATCGCCTTTCCGAACGCCGCACAACGTTGCGCCCGCGGCAGCGGCGGCAAGTAAGTGTTGACGAAAATCGGCACCACCGGAATATCGCGACCCGCGAGCACCCATTCGAACGGCGCCGCGAAGCTATGCCCCAACTCCGCTTCCTGCGAGTAGGCCATATCAAAATCCCGCAGCACCAATTCGTTGAGCAGACCTTCGGCCAGCCCCTGATGGATCTTCGGTGACCACGTCTTGCCCGCGAACACCGCGGTCGCGCGTTCCCCCGCGACGATCTCAAACGTGGGGACAGATTTCAGAAAGAACGTCTCCAGATGGTCGCTGGCAAAAATCACCAGCGCATCCGGCTTCGTTTCATCGAGTAGTTCCCCCAACCGCCCCATCGCGGCAATGCCCGCGTCCAGCAACTTCGGATCTTCTTCCGGCGGCCGCGTAAACAACTGCGGCGCGTGCATTGTGGCCATTGCTGCAACAATCTGTCCCATAGGACAGTCGTCTACGCAAGCAAAGGGCCGCGCGCTTTCAATACTTTAAGCGGCGGCCCGTGCCATATAACCCAACCGTAGTGTGCGAAATGACTCAGCTAAGTGCGTTGTGTCCTTGCCGCTGGTGTTGGCGCTGCAGCCGGAGCTGCAGCCGGTGTCACCGCCCCATTCACCGGAGCCTCCGCCTTCAACAATCCGAGCGCCTTCCGAACTTCAAGATCCATTCTCTTAAATACATCCGGATTGTCCCGCAGGAACTGCTTCGCGTTGTCCCGACCCTGGCCAATGCGCTCTCCCTTGTAGCTATACCAGGAGCCGCTCTTCTCCACCAGGTTCTGCTGCACGCCCAGATCGACCAGGTCGCCCTCTTTGGAAATGCCCTCGCCAAAGATCATGTCGAACTCAGCCTCGCGGAACGGCGGAGCCATTTTGTTCTTCACGACCTTGATCTTGGTGCGATTCCCGACCACAACCTCGCCGTCCTTGATCGCACTCACGCGGCGAATGTCACACCGCATGCTGGAGTAGAACTTCAGCGCGCGGCCACCCGTCGTCGTTTCCGGACTGCCGAACATCACGCCAATCTTCTCGCGAATCTGGTTGATGAAAATCAGGCAGGTATTGGACTTGTTCACAATGCCGGTCAGCTTGCGCATCGCCTGCGACATCAGCCGCGCGTGTACACCCATGAAGCTGTCGCCCATTTCGCCATCGAGTTCGGCCTTCGGAACCAGCGCGGCCACCGAGTCGACTACCAGAACATCGATCGAACCCGACGTAATCAGCGCATTCGTAATTTCCAGCGCCTGTTCACCGTAGTCCGGTTGCGAGACGAGAAGGTTGTCGATGTCGACCCCCAGCTTACGGGCATAAGCCGGATCGAGCGCGTGTTCCACGTCGATATAGGCCGCCATGCCGCCAGCCTTCTGCGCCTGCGCCACCACTTGCAGAGCCACCGTCGTTTTGCCCGACGATTCCGGCCCATAAATCTCGATAATGCGCCCTCGGGCAAACCCGCCGATCCCCAGCGCGTAATCCACGGAAATCGACCCCGTCGAGATCACCGGCACGGCCTGTACCGCTTGCGAGCCCAGGCGAATGACGGCACCCTTGCCGAAATCCTTCTCGATCTGGCTCAACGCCGCGCCCAGTGCGCGAACGCGTTCTTTGTCATCCATTGCCGGCATCGGTGCGCTCATGTGTATTCGCCTTTCCTTCCCCTGAGGTATTAGGCTACCACAGGCGGGGTCGTTTCGGGGGAAGTTTGATTATAACGCGACAAAAACAATAAAGGCCGGGTTTGTTTCAACCCGGCCTCTTTCTCTCAACTACCAGCGCACCCGATTCACGCCAGCCATTCCTTGAAATGGCTCACGCCATCTGCGTCTGCCGGGCGAGAATCATATTAATCTCGTCCTTCAGGCGTAGCTTGTGTTTCTTCAAGCGATGCTCGACTTCCTCGTCGGCCAGGGTCAATTCTCCACCCTTCGCTTCAAGCTGCTCCAGCTGTTTGTGGAACAAGGCATGTTCTTCGATCAACGAGCGAAAATGCCCGTCGGTCGCCATCAGATGCGCCTTCAACTCTTCGTTTGCTACTAGCTCCATCGGTGACACCTCTTTCTTTCCATTTACGAGGGCCACGCCGGGTCTGAATTTTGCTCGCTGACCCGGTGGGTCGTCGACGTTTTTCTCCGTCGGCACCCCGACAGTATCACGATTGAAAGCGCATCACAATGGCCTTTTCGGAGGAGTCCGAGTAGTATCCCAACCGCTCTCCGAACCTTCGAAATCCAGTACTCTCGTACAGCTGGATCGCACCCAAATTCGACTCCCGAACCTCCAAAAACCAGGTGCCAGGTGACGCTTCGAGCACATAGCGTAGCAGCGCCCGTCCCACTCCTGAGCGCCGTGCAGAGGGAGCCACCGCAAGATTCAAAATCTCGCACTCGCCCGGTGCAACCCTTCGAGCAACAATAAACCCCGCAAAGTCTCCCACCGAGCCGCGACCGTCAGGGAGCGGACACACGAAACAGTCGTACTGAAGATAGTCGGCGGCCTTCCACTGTGAAGCCTCAGGCGAACTCCCCTGGATCGCAGCAATCGCCTCTAAGTCGTCCACCCCAGCCCGGCGAATCATCACCGGAGTACGTACGTATCCACTTCGCCCACCGTGTTCCAACGAATGTCGGCCTTCCCGTCGTGCACCACTTCAATCCCTCGCGGCGGACTCACTGGCCCGCACACGAATACAGGCTTTCCATCCACCTCGGGATTCTTCTGCACCAGCACCATGACGATCGGCTTATTCGGGACCTCAATAATTAGTTTGAATATCGAGCCTTCGCACTCCACTTCCGAAAGCCGCCCAACCACCTGAACCCCAGTAAACGCTTCCTTGAACGTAACTGCGGCCTGCCCTTCCGTGAACGTCGCCTGCGCCCGATTCTCCTTGTTCGCCGCGCCCTCCGCCGCCTTCACCCTCGCGTCCGACTCCGCGATCACGCGCCGCAGCTCCCGCTCCGCCTCATCCTTCGCCGCCCGCTGCGCCGCCAGCGCCGCCTCAATACGGCGCTCTTCAATTTCCGCCCGCGCGCGCCGTATCCGAGCTTTCTCCGCCTCTGTCCCCGCCGCCCGCTCCGCCCCGAGCCACGTCTTAGAAGCCTCGATAATCATGTTCGCCGCAACCTGCGTTCGGGCCAGCGCCTCCCAATACTCCACACGCCGAGGCTCCAACTGCACCGCCTTTTCCAACGGAACCGTCTTCGACTTAGGATCCTGCATCAGCGCCGCAATCCGGGCATGCGGTTCGCCCCATTTCGGATTCGCAGCCGCAGCCGCATAGAACGAGTCGCTTGTCCCCTCGGCCAACAATCCGCGAGGACTCGCAGGCGGAAACGTCTTCCCCCCAGCCTGCAACTCCGCGAGCAGCGCGTCCATCTCTTCCTTGGGGATCCGGCGCTCATAAAATTCCTTCGACGGCGTGATCGCTTCGCCAAACACATCCAGCGGCTGGAACACTCCGCGATCTGCATAAGCGTTCATGCGCTTTTCCAGGTCTGCGGCTTGCAGGTTGTAGGTATTGAAGGCCGCCAGCGTAGGATCGCCGCCCTGCAAATTCTTGAGGTAAACCCGCAGGCGGCCCGCATATTCCGGTTGCGTAGCCAGCATGTGGAGCTTCGCCCACTCGCGAAATCTTGCCCCGGGAAGCGACGGCACAGGAGCACCGATCGCCACCCGAGTCGTCTTCACCTCGACCGTCGCGAACAAATCCGCCAGCGCCGTTTCCACATCCTGCGACATTCGCCCCGCGTTCGATTCGATGAACTGCTGCACCATCGCACTTCGCCACTCCGGCGAGGGCGTAGTCGAAAGATTCCCCGACCCGCCCTCTACAAAAGGCGTCGGCAACGCATAGGCTGCCCGATCGCGGTCGTTATCGAACAACACCAGCGTGATCGGCCAAACAAGATCCAGTTCCTCATGCCGCAGCGGATCTTTTCCCAGCATCCCCGCCAGCACATACCGGATCTGCTCCATCTCGACAAGTTGCTTACGAGCATCGGCGTCTCCCGCGTTGCTGACCACCCGTAGTGGCCCCACGCGGTACTCCGTCCAGTCCGCCGCGAAGGCGGAGGAAGCAATCAGCAGCGCAACGAAGACAGTGCGAAGCATCACCTTTATGATGCCGCAATTCTATCCGATCCGCGTTCATCTTCACCGAAATATAGAATCGAAACATGGAGATCCCTTTTCGCGACGCGGCCGAGTTCGAAGCTTGGCTCCACCAACACGCCAACCTCCAGTCCGGCGTGTGGCTCAAGCTAGCGAAAAAAGGCTCGGGCATCCCCTCCCTCACCAGCGATGAAGCCGTCGATATCGGACTCTGTTACGGGTGGATCTCCGGGCAACGCAAGCCGCTCGACAACCTCTACTACCTTCAAAAGTACGTACCGCGCCGACCGCGCAGCGTCTGGTCCCAGGTCAACGTCGCCAAGGTCGAAAAACTGCTCGCCGCAGGCAAAATGCGCCCGTCCGGCCTGGCGGAAGTCGAAGCCGCAAAAGCCGATGGGCGCTGGGCCGCCGCCTACCAATCGCAGCGCGAAGCCACCATCCCTCCGGACCTCGCGAGCGCACTCGTAAACAACCCGCGCGCCAGCCGAGCATTCGCAGGGCTGACCAAGACTCAGCAATACGCCCTGATCCTGACACTCATGACCGCCCGCACCGATGCCAGGCGTACCGCGCGACTGTCAAAAGTCCTCACGAACCTCGAACTAAAGTAATGGGACTTGGGAAACTCATCTGGCAGCAAGGGCTTCCGAATGTGATGGGGTGAACGATGCAACCCCATGTAACATCAACGAAATGATGCTCGGCGGGGGAACCGCAACCTGCATCAAAGGATGCTGAGCACCTCGAAAAGCCGAAACGTTTCGCTTGGGCTGGTATCAAATTTACAGAGTACGTTCCGGTACTCCAGGTTGATTGAGCCGAACGCTCGCGCCCAGCCTACTGGTAAGGACCCCAGGAGGAGTTTTTTGATCAAGAGTAATCCAACGCGCACGATAGCCACGCTCGCAGTGCTGTGGACTTGCATCGCGACCGCTTCCGGCACGCCTGCGCCCAAGCTGCAGGAAGCCGAGTATGTTCAAGCCCTACAGGCTGAGCTGGCGCACTATCCCCGCGTACGTCCTGATATGGCCGCCAAGCTAATTCTCGTCGAATCCCGCGGCCAGATCGAAGTAGCCGATGGCAGCCACGGCGAAATCGGCGCGATGCAAATCCGGCCGCAGACATTTGCCTACGTGACACGCAATATCCTTCACAAGAAGGAGGGCGAGCTGAATCCCCGCCGCCACAAAGATAATCTAGCGGTCGGGGTCGCGTTGATCAATTGGTTGCTCAAACGCTACGACCATAATGAATCGCTCGCCCTGATCGGCTACAACGCGGGTATCGGCACAGCCGACCGCGCAAGGCGAAAGATCGCGCGCGGAGAGAAAGCCCGCATCCCCGCGACCACGCGAGCCTATCTACGCACGATCCTAGGACCGAGTGTCAGCATCGGTCGCACCCCGCAGCGGCCGCTTCAGCTCCGAAAAAACACCGCGCCGAGAACCCTCGTAGCGCTTGCGAGTGCGCTGCCTTCCACCGTACTCGCGCAAAAACGCATCGATGCAAAACGGACATTGGGTTCGGGCCCAAGTCACGCGCTTGGCCTGATACCGCTCTACGTCGACCGCATTGAAGAGCGATTCGTCGTCCAGGCTCCCCAACGCCGTCCACAAGTCCGGCCCGGGCTTGTGCTTTAGGGCCACCTTCATCAAGTTGCGAGAATAATCGGGGGAAGTAGCAACTACATCCCTTGCGGGAACCCTTGCTACTTCCGATGATCGCGATCGCCTGCGGCGTCGTGCTCGGGCAGCAGTTCCACTTCAGCGTTCGCGATGCCGCGATGCCGTGTGCGCTGTTCGCGCTCCTAGCGCTGCCGCCCTCATCCGCGTGGCTGAAACGCATCAACCTCGCCCTCTCCCTTCTCTTCGCCGGAGCATTCCTGCTCGCTTTTCACCGGCCCACGCGCGTACCGACGATCGACGCACCACCGCGAGAGACGATGCTTGCCTCGGGCTGTGTCGTCGAACCAACTGTTCTCTCCGAGGACCGTGCGCGATTCGTACTCGAACTGGAACCGGGGGCTCGCGCGCAAGTGCAGGTACCGAAATATACGGAAGAAATAGATCCGCCTCGCCTTAGCTATGGGCAGCGAGTCGAAATCGAGGCCCGGTTTCGGACACCGCACAATTTCAATAATCCGGGAGCCTTCGATTACGCCGCCTACCTGGCGCGGCGGGATATTTTCTGGACGGCGCTAGTGCCGTCGAAAGGAACCGTGCGAGTGTTGCCTGGCGAATGCGGCTCACGTGTGCGCGGGTGGATTTTCAGCCTTCGCATCGCTGCACTGGAGCGAATCCGTCAAATGTATCCCGACAACGCGTATGCATCGGCGATGCTGCAAGCCGTGCTGATCGGGGAATCCTCCAACCTCGAGCGCGTGTGGACCGAAGACTTCCGCCGCTCCGGCACGTATCACGCCCTCGTCATCAGCGGCATCCATGTGAGCGTGCTCGCGGGTGTGCTGCTGGCGTTGCTCCACTTCGTGCCGATCTCGAAAAACTCGGCATGGGCCATCACCGCCGCGGCCGCGTGGCTCTATGCGTTGGTCTCCGGCTTCACCATGCCCGTTGCCCGAGCCGCTGCGGGCTTCACGCTCTACCTCATCGCGAGAATTTTCTTCCGGCGCGTCCGGCCTCTCAATCTGCTCTCGGCCATCGCCATCGGGCTACTCGCCTGGGACCCGTTGCAGCTTTTCGAAGCAAGTTTCCAGTTGTCGTTTCTCTCCGTCGCAGCTATCGCCGCCTTCGCGGCTCCCCTGCTCGAAACATCCATCACGCCGCTGTCTCGGGGATTGCGCGACATCCACGCGACGAGCATCGACCCCCATATTGCTCCGCGAGCCGCACAGCTGCGCGTCGAACTTCGCCTGATCGCCGAAACCATCCTGCTCTGGACCCGCATCCCCACGGCCCCCGCGCTAGCGCTGCTCGCCCGAGCCTACTTCTTCGCCATTGAACTCGGCGCTATCTCACTTTCCATTCAAATCGGTCTGGCTTTGCCGATGGCCGAATACTTCCATCGCGTCTCATTCACCGGCCTCACCGCGAACCTGCTGATCGTGCCGCTGATGGACCTGGTGGTGCCCGCTGGCTTCGCGGCCCTATTCACCGGCTGGCATTGGCTAGCGGTGGTCACCGACACGCTGCTCCGCTGGTCTGCGAGCGTCGCCGCTTGGCACGCAGCCATCGAACCTTCCTGGCGGGTCCCTAATCCGCCCGAATGGCTCGGCCTGACACTGGTGGCCTCGATCCTAATTGCGGCCTTCGCCGTCCGCCGCAATCGCTGGCGTTGGCCTGCGCTGACCACTGTCGCCGCGCTGGTCGCGCTGCTGATCGCGAGTCCCTGGGCTGCGGCCACCGAACCCGGCGAACTTGAGCTCACGGTTATTGACGTGGGCCAGGGCGATAGCCTGCTGGTCGTGTTTCCCCAAGGCAAGACCATGCTGATCGACGGCGGCGGTCGCCTGGAATACGGGATGATCAAGCGCCGCTCGAATCTCGATATCGGCGAGGACGTCGTCTCCAACTATCTGTGGACCCGCGGTATCCGCCACATCGACATTCTGGCCGCGACCCACGCCCATCAGGACCACATCGGCGGCCTGCGAGCATTGATGGAGAACTTCCACCCTACCGAATTCTGGACTGGTGCGAACCCACCAGAGGCCTTACGCAAGCAAGCGGCTGCCCAAGGAGTTCGCGTGCTGGAACGCCAGGCCTCTGACCCCGTTCCGTTCTCGGGCGCGACTGTCCAAGTCCTGGCGCCTTCGCCCGACTACGTCCCCATGGGACCTAACAACAACGATTCCCTGGTGCTGCGCGTCGTCCACGGCCGGCGATCCTTCCTCCTCATGGGTGACCTGGAGCGCGCCGAGGAGCTGCGCCTGCTGGAATCCGGACGCCTACAACCCACGGATGTCCTTAAAGTGGGCCACCACGGCTCCCGAACCTCCACCACCCCGGCCTTCCTCGCCGCAGTGTCGCCCTCCGTCGCGCTGATTTCGGCAGGATATGAAAATTCGTTCGGTCACCCGCACCCCGATGTAGTGCAAAGGCTGGAGGCGAGCCATATCACGGTCCTGCGCACCGATTTGGACGGGCTCGCGACCGTCCGAACCGACGGTAACCGCTTGAATTATTTGATCCAAGCATGGCAACCCTCACCCGATGTCCTGGAGCTTCCGGTTCATTTGGTACAATGACGGATAGGGTGATTTGCGCCCGCAACGGTCTTATTTGCGCTTATTGGTCCTCTTTCTCGCGTCCGTGCTGGTAGCAACCCCCGTTTCTACCTCCGCTTTCCCGACCGAACTCTCCTCCGAACTACAGGGTGTGCTGGAGCGATACCAGTCCGCCACGAAGAAGCAGCATGAGGCAATGTCCGGCGTTCAACTGGATATGGAGATCGACGGACGCTTCACCAAGCTACGCGAACATGGGCAGATGAACGTGGTCGGGGCTATTTCTAAAGCCGACGGCGAGATGAGTTTCGACAAGATGGTGTTCACCGGCGACAATCGCGTGAAGACCCAGTTGATCGCACGCTACCTGGAGCAGGAACAAAAAGCCAAGTACGGTGCGATGAATATCACTGCCGTGGACTACGAGTTCAAGGTGGGGGCCATCCTCAAACAAGACACGCGGACGACGTATATCTTTGAAGTAAATCCGCGCAAGAAAAGCGGCGACAAATTCCGTGGGGAATTGTGGGTGGATGGCGCAACAGGAATGCCCTTGCGCGAGGCCGGTGAATTCGCGAAGAAGCCCGATCTTTTATTGACGAAGCCTCGCTTCTCGCGCGACTATGAATTGCACGATGGCATTTCCGTCATCTCGCGTTTCCAGACCAGCACCGACGTTTATATTCCGGGCGTGGGCACTGCGGTACTGGATGTAATTTTCAGGAACTACTCGCGCAACACTGCGGAACAGAATCAACGCGAGCAACGTCTTTACGCGAAGAACGTCTTGAGTCATTAAGAAAGCCAAGCATGAGAACGTTATTTTTAAATCCACCCTCCTTCCAAGGTTTCGATGGCGGAGCCAGTTCGCGCTGGCCGTCCACGCGCGAAATCGAATCCTATTGGTATCCGGTGTGGTTGTGTTACCCAGCCGGCATGTTAGCCGACAGCAAAGTTCTGGACGCGCCGCCGCACGGCGTCTCCATCGAACAAACCGTTGAGATGGGCAAGGATTTCGAACTGCTCGTCCTGTTTACGTCCACCCCTGGTTTCCACGTCGACGTAAAAATCGCGGAAATGATGAAGGACGCGAACCCGAAGCTGAAGGTTTGCTTCGTCGGACCGCCGGTGACCACCGAGCCCGATAAGACGCTCGATTCCACCAAGGCCATCGACTTTGTCGTGCGCCGCGAGTTCGACCACCAGATCGCCAACTACGCGAAGGGCGTGCCGCTGGAAGATCTTCCGGGCGTCAGCTTCCGCAAGAATGGCGTGAACGTACACAACCCCGAAGGTCCGATGATCGAAAATCTGGACGAACTGCCGTGGGTGAGCAAGGTTTACAAGCGCGATCTCGACTTCAAGCGTTACAACGTTCCGTTCCTGCTGAATCCGTTCGTGTCGCTCTACACCTCGCGCGGTTGCCCGGCGATGTGCACGTTCTGCCTATGGCCGCAGACGCACTCCGGTCACCGCTGGCGCTTGCGTTCTAAGGAAGACATCGTGGGCGAAGTGAAGTACATCAAGGAAAACTTCCCAGGCCTCAAGGAAATCTTCTTCGACGACGATACCTTCAACTATCGCGAAGCCCGCACGATTGAGCTGTGCAAGGAATTTGAGAAGCTGGACTTCACCTGGTCCTGCACCTCGCGCGTGACCACTTCGGAAGACACGCTGAAGGCCATGAAGGACGCGGGCTGCCGCCTGATGATCGTCGGCTACGAAAGCGGCGACCAGCAAATCCTCAAGAACATCAAGAAGGGTGCCACGATCGAAGGCGCGAAGCGCTTCACTTCGCAGGCACACAAGCTGGGTCTGACGATCCATGCCGATTTCATCGTCGGCCTGCCGGGCGAAACGCGCGATACGATTCGCAACACCATCGACTTCGCCAAGCATCTCGATTGCGAGACGATTCAAGTCTCCATCGCGCACGCTTATCCCGGTACCGAGTTCTACGACTTCGCCAAGCAGAATTCCCTGATCACCATCGGCAAGATGAGCGACGATCAGGGCCACCAGCTTCCGCACGTCATCTACCCCGGCATTCTCGATGAAGCCGAAATGATGGACTGGGTGGAGCGCTTCTACGGCGAGTATTATTTCCGTCCAAAGGCCGCGTGGCGCATTGTCCGCAAGGCGATCTTCGACAACAGCGAGCGCAAGCGGCTGTACAAGGAAGCTCGTGAATACATGGCCCTCCGTTCCAAGCGCAAGAAGTACGTGCAGGACATGAAGGCCGGCGCCGGCGCGAACGCCTAACTGACCCGACAATGATGGACGCCAAGCTGCGCTGGAAGACTCGCGCGTTCGCAGCGTTCGTCATTCTGAGCAATTCGTTTGGGAACCTTTTCCTGGCGCAGGGAATGCACGCGTCGCCGGAGGTCGATTCTCCAGCGGCGATTCTGTCCGCCATCTTCAACCCCTATGTGATGCTCGGCATCGTGCTGCTGATTTCCTGGCTGCTCTCGCGCATGGCGATGCTCAGCTGGGCGGATCTTACCTACGTGCTGCCGGTGACGGCGTTCGGCTACGTGGTGAGCGCAGGCCTTGGGTGGGCATTCTTGTCGGAAACGATCACCCCCATCCGTTGGGCAGGAACGCTGTTGATCGTCACCGGCACCGTGCTCGTAGGTATGAGCGATGAGTAGCGCACGCACTCCTGCGTGCCGCGTCGAGACTCGTCTCGACGCCGGTCGTGCACCACAGGGGGCTCGATGAAAGCCTGGCTGCTGTTGAGCGTCGTAGTCGGCGCGACCGTAGTCAGCGACCTCCTGCAAAGTTTCGAGATGAAGCGTCAAGGCGAAGTGCACGCGGCGTCATCCTTTCTCGCTACCGTCTTTAGCAAGAAGCTCCTGATCCTATCCATCCTTTGTATGGCCGTTTCGTTCTTCGCCTTCATGGCGCTGGTGCAGGTGGCGGATCTCAGCTTCGCTGTGCCTGCCTCGGCCGCGAGCGTTGTACTGGAAACGATTCTCGCCAGCGTGATCCTGAAGGAACACGTCACCCGCCGCCGCTGGATCGGCGTCGCGTGCGTCGCTGTCGGCGTATACTTGCTTGCCTTGTGATGATTACGATCATCTGCGCCCTTGCCATCGGCTACCAACTGTTCGCAGTGGTGGCATGCCTCGTATTTAAGCGACAGGGTCGGGACACGCGATCCGAGCCGTCACCGGTGAGCATTTTGAAACCTGTGCATGGCGTCGAGCCGTCCATGCGCGAGGCCATCGCTTCGCACGCGACCTTGCAGGGTAACTACGAATTCCTGTGCGGCGTCCGCGACGGAGATCCTGCGGCGGGCGTGATCGCCGAGTTCACCAAAGCGGAAGTTGTTCCTGCGCGCACCATGACGCCTAATGGCAAGGTCGGCGTGTTGATGGATCTGGCCGAGGAAGCGCAGTATCCGATACTGATCGTGAATGACGCTGATATTCGGGTCGAGACAGACTATATCTCGCGCGTCACGGCACCGCTGCACGATCCGCAAGTTGGGTTGGTGACCTGCCTGTATCGCGCGGAAGGTTCCACGTTCGCGGCGCGCTTTGAAGGCCTTGGGATTGCGACGGACTTTGCGCCGTCCACATTGGTCGCACGCCTGGTTGGCGTCGACGAATTCGCCATGGGGTCAACGATGGCGTTTCGACGCGAGACGCTGGACCGCATTGGCGGCTTCGCTGCGATCAAAGATTATCTCGCCGACGACTATCAACTTGGGCAGCGCGTTCATGCTCTGGGCCTGAAGTGTATGTTGAGCGACGTGATCGTCACCACGCACCTGGGCGGCAATTGGAGCGACGTGTGGCACCACCAGGTCCGCTGGTCGCGCACGATTCGCGTGTCGAACTTCTGGGGCTATCTGGGATTGCCTGTGACGTTCGCTAGCGTATGGGCAGTGATCGCGGCCTTGACGGGGAATTACACCCTTGCGCTCCTCGTGCTGGCCGCACGCATGCTGATGGCGAGCGTCGCGGGTGGCTACATCCTCAATAGCATGCTCACGTGGCAGCTATGGCCGCTGATCCCACTGCGCGATTTGTTCGGAGCAGCGATTTGGTGCTCGGGATTGTTCGGTAAAACCGTACTGTGGCGTGGGCGAAAATTGCGTCTCGACAGAGACGGGCGTATAACAGTATAGGCTAATTTGTGGTTTGGTCCAGCGTTGGCAATCCTGCGATTTTGGTACGGGCAAGTATTTCTCCCGCTAACTTCTTGGGATCGCGGATGCTACCAGAGTCTTCAAGGATCTCTGAAATCTCTTCGGGATTAAGTCTCGCCGCCATAATAATGTGCTGCAAGAGCGCGATCCCGATACCTTCTTGAACGACCGTTCCGCGTCGAGCAGCTTTCCAAACGTCAGCGTAACGTCGGATGTCTGCTTCGTTTTGGTGTAACAGTGCGTCGAGCTGAGCAGCGGTGTCGATTTTCAACTTGGTCAAGATCCGAAACCAAAGCGACAACGCCTGATCGGAAATCGGAACGCGCTTGATGTTGCCGTCTGAGACAAAGCCACTTGAGATCCTATCCAAAACCTCACTCTTCTCTATAAAGGCTCGAAGCGACGTCTGATCAAGGAGTACACGCTCGGGATCGTTCTTGATCTGGTCCGGGATCTCTTGCTGATAGGCGACTAAACCGTCTCGGATAGCCGCGAACTCGTCGTCTGCTAGCTCCAGTAGCCCTGCGAGGCGCGCGAATCTGCGACGTACGCTGGCGGGTACTCCAGCGGCTGATTTGTATCCAAGGTCATGCTCAATCTCTGCCCAAGTGTGCTGTAGGAGGGAGCGGACTTGAATTTCTGCTTTCAGGCTTTGGAACTTTCGGTACTCCGTGAGTGCGCACCGCTGGTCTGACAGAGAGAGCACATAGTGGACAGATACATATCCGAAGCGGTCTGGGTCGAGAAGAGTCTTTTTGTTCACTGAATTCAAGGCGTCGATCTGGAACTCGCTCTCGATCAATTTTGCGGCCTTTTCAACGTCATCGTGAAAGTATGTGATGACTCGCACGCCAGCGAGATCGGTTACCTCTCCGAGGGCGCCATATGGATTGTCGGCGCGATTAATTTTCTTCTCGAAGCTTGCAACATCCTTTGCTCTGCAAGTTACCGAATGCACGTTGATACCCCCGACCTGAAGTATTTGCTTGATCAGGTCCTCCAGCTTGGACGCATAGCCATCGTAGAGCGGGCGCTTGGTTGAGAATTCATCGACTAGCTTTGAGTTCAGGGAGTCAGCTGCCATGAGTCCTCTATCATAACTTGAATGCGACCGCCCCCTGAGCGCATTGTAAAAATTCACCCATTCGGGCGAAAGTAGCGGTAATTTCCACAGTCACGCAATCTTTACTGAGTAGAACGCCCGGCGAAACTACGGCGGTACTCCATTGTTTTCAATGATGTACCACTTTGGCACGAGCCTTGCATTACTAGGGGCACAGTCGCTAAGGAGGCTGAAAACAACATGGAAACGACAAATTATATCTCGAGCACTCCGGAGAAGGGTTCGAATGTAGCTAAGTGGATTGCGGGCGGTGTGATGGGCGCGGTAATCATCGCGAACGGAGTTCTGTTCAGCAAAGTGAACACACTCCAGAACGATTTAGCGAGCCAGCGCACAACCGTGCAGACTCAGTTCACTGAGCTCCGTGACGTGACGGCCTCCTCGGCGGCGGCAATGAATCATGGCTTCGAAGACCTGACAGCGCAGATGCAGGAAGGTAACAAGACGGCGAGCGCGGCTGGACAACGCGCCGCGGCGGTGGCATTGACCAACGCGCAAAAGAATGCCGAGAAGCTGATCGCGCAAGTGAAGGAACAACAGGCAGCCGCTGACGCGCAATTCGCCAAACAGATCGGCGAAGTGAAGACGGTTACCGAAGAGCACACCGCCAAGGTGGGCAGCCTCGAAACCAGCGTAGGCTCCGTGAAGGAGAACGTCGGTACGGTGGAGAAGGAAGTCGCTGCCAACAAGTCAACGCTGGATTCGACGATCAACGAGCTGAAGTCGGCGCGCGGCGATCTGGGCGTGCAGAGCGGCTTGATCGCGACCAACTCGAAGGAACTTCAGGCGCTGCGTGACCTGGGCGAACGCACCTACTACGAGTTCACGCTGGCCAAGGGCAAGGCTCCGGTCAAGGTGGCGAACATGGTGATGACCTACAAGAAGGTCGATACGAAGCGCAACAAGTACAACGTCGAAATCATGGCGGATGACAAGCGCATCGAAAAGAAAGACAAGACGGTGAATGAGCCGGTACAAATGTACGTCGGTGGCAATCGTCAACCCTACGAGATCGTAGTCAACGAAGTAAAGAAAGACACTATCGTCGGCTACGTTGCTGTCCCGAAAGTACTCCGGGCAGCGCGTTAAACCCAACTCAGACACTCACAGACACTCTCAATGAACAGTTCGGGCGCGAGGTGCAGACCTCGCGCCCGGTTTTTATTTGTAAGGCGAGTTTAGGGGATGCGCCAGAAGGCGAGGTCGGAGAAAGCGCTGTAAACACGAGCCCGGCTGCGGGCATGGTCGAGAGCGGCGACCTGGAATGCGGGCCCCAGAGCGAACGCACAATCGGCGACGAACCAGACGTACCAGCCGAACGAGGTCCACACTGGGGTGACTTGGCAGTCGAGGCACCAAGTGCTGGCGGAACCGAAAGCGGTGAGCACAATACCCGCGATAAACGAACGCCAGCAGTTGGCGAGCAAGCCGTATCCAAGAGGTGCAATAGAGCGGCGGATCAGAACCGCGGTCGCGAGCAACAGCAGCAGCAGAGGATCGCTGGTCCACAACGCGGCGGTGGTGAAGCTCACGGTCTTGTCGGCACCGCTGAACGCGGAGATTCCGTGGATAGTTCTGGCCACGAATCCGGCCACGATCGCCAGCAGCGCGTAATCCAGCGGCCGTAGTCTACGCAGCAAACGTAACCTGCGGCAGTGCACCACGACGTTGAGCAGTCCAGCGAACAACAAAGACATCTGCACCGGTCCGGCGACGATCCGTCCCAACTCATTCATGGACATGGTCTGCGTGGCAGCAACATTTGCAGATCCGGGCGTGGAAAGCGTGCGGCCAACTAAATGTGCCACTGCCGCTAAAGACAGCCACAACCAGGCAGGACGCAATGCATCGCTTGGCTCCAAACGCTTCCAGGCTTGGAAGCAGAGCAACACTTCCGCCGAGCAGATGGCGATTGTGAAGAGGGGGCTGGGGTAGCGGAAGAACGCGTTAACCAGGGTGTAGTCGCCGGTGGCGAGCAAGGATACCCAAGTAGCGAGGCCCACTACGGTGACCGCGAATCCCGTCATCGCGATGCGCTGCGGAGCGCCTTCGGTCCACCGGGAGGCTACAGAAAACTGGTGCGAATTCATCATGGGCGGGCCGATTGGACGGGTCTGCCGCCGAGCAGAGCTCCCAACCAGGAGCCAGCCGACGCTTCGCGATGCATCCATCCTTTGCCGGCTTCCGAGCCTAGAACCAGGTTCAGTTCGGACGCGGCAAGTCGCACCACGCCTGCCTGCCTTTGCGTGTACGTAAGGAACAGCTCTGATTCATTCGGAGCTTGCAGATCCCGAATCAGCGAGGAACGGAGGATTGCCGGATCGGCGATGGAGCCTGGTTTGTGCGAGCCCAGGGTCCAGGCCAAGTGACAAGGTCTGCAGGCCGAGACGTGGTTCAAAAGTCGTGGTCCGGCGAAGGAGCCGGGCCGAAGGTCGCTGTCTCGGGGATGGGCATGGGTAAGGGACCATCGCTCAGGCGCGGCGGCCCGCGCTGGAAAAAGCGATGCGGCCAGCGAAAGAAGTAGCCAGGTCTGCGGATCCGAGACGGGATTCGATTCCCGAAGGGTGATCCAATACGCCCGGAACGCGGCCAATACGGCAGCGTCTGCAGCAGCCGGTTCAGCTATGCGGCGCGCACAGGCCAGTAACGCCGGGGACTCATGATCGAATGTCCGCAGAACTTGCTGAGAAACCTGCAGCAGATTCGGCGGTGCCGTCCGCTCGATCAATGCGGCGACGCTAGGACTGAGGTATCTCCGCTGCGCGTGGACGGCATCGATTGCGGAACCGAGCGAATCGAGCGCGTCGTCTTTCGCCATATATCCTTGCGCACCCGCAGCCAGCGCTCGCAGAACATATTGGCGTTCAAAGGAGAGACTGGTCAGAATTATGAAAATGTTCGGGTTGTCTTCCAGAATCCGAGTGCACGCGGCGACCCCATCCAACTCCGGCATCCGATAATCCATGACGATGATGGCGGGACGGAGCGAACGAGCCAGTTCGACGGCTTCTCTTCCATTGCTTGCTTCGCCAGCGACGAACAGGTGAGGATGTTCCGCTAGACGGCCAGCCAGGTTCTGGCGAAACGGCGGAAAGTCGTCGGCGAGAAGAACGCCTTGCTCTGTATGCTGCATAAACGCGATGTGCCGGTATAATGCCGATAGTTCCGAGTATACATGTCAATCCACAAGCGCGGAGTAGCGATACTGGCATTGGGCGCCGTTTGCCTCGGTGTAATTTCTGTGGTGACCGGCATTCTGTGGATCGCTCTGGGGTCTGCAGGATTGGCCTGTGCCACGGCCTGGTTTTCCTGGAAAGCGATACCCAAAGACGGGCCTGAGGGCGATTTTGCGGCGCAATTGATCAACGTCCAGGAGGACGAGCGGAAGCGCCTTTCCCGGGAGCTTCACGACGGCGTGGGGCAGGTGATTACGGCGCTGAAAATGGAGCTGTCCCGCGTGAAAGGTACCGAAGCGGACGCTCCTCGGCTGGAGCGAGCCCGATCTCATGCGGATGAGGCGTTGAACACCATCCGTAATGTTTCCCGCATCTTACGCCCCACCCTGCTGGACGATCTAGGGCTGGAAGCCGCGCTCCAATGGCATCTCGACGACTTTAGCCGCCGGACAGGTATCCGGACCGTGTTGGCCTATGAGCTGCCGGTCGAAGACTTGCTTACCGAGGCCATCAATACGTGCATCTATCGGACGGTGCAGGAATCCCTGAACAACTGCGAGAAACATTCCGGAGCCAGTTTGGTCCGCGTGACGGTGGAGCGGGAGGAGCAAGGGCTTTCGATTTCGGTGGTCGACAACGGTCGGGGTCTGGATCCTGTTTCTGCGGGGAAAGACCAACACGGAATCCGGGGACTGCGGGAACGCGCCCACATTCTGGGAGGTCAATTCCAGTTAGAATCGGATGTAGGGAAAGGTACAACCGTAAATCTCAACCTGCCCCTTTAGGCTCCCATCCAAAGCATGAACACCAAAGTTCTGATAGCCGATGATCACGCGTTAGTTCGCCAAGGCATACGCTCCCTGCTAGGGGACGCCAGTGACCTGGAGATTGTCGGCGAAGCCACCGATGGCCGCGAGACGGTGATGCTGTGCGAGCAGTTGCGTCCGGATATCGCCATCATCGATATCAGCATGAGAGAGCTGCATGGCATCGAAGCGATCGCGCAGGTGCGGCGAAAGTCGCCGACAACCGTTATCATCGCGCTGAGTATGTTTGGCGAAGAGCGTTATGTGACGCGTGCAGTGCGTGCGGGCGCCAAGGCCTACGTGCTGAAGGATTCTTCGGGCGAGGATTTGCTGCAGGCGATTCGCGCGGTGCAGCAGGGGCAGAGCTTCTTTAGCCCGTCGGTTGCGAAGGTGATGCTGGAAGCCTACTCACGTGGCCTCGATGGCGTGATAGTGGAAGATAAGTACGAGCTGCTCACGGATCGCGAACGCGAGATCTATCAGATGCTGGCTGAAGGCAAAACCAACAAGGTCATTGCAGATCAGCTGGGGCTGAAGATGCATACGGTGGAGACGCATCGGCTGCGAGTTATGAATAAGCTCGACGTACACAACATGGCTCAGCTGGTGTTGAGCGCGGTACGGCGCGGCGTGGTCGCCTAGAACAACACCTTTGCGGCGAGCTGTAGGATTCTGGAGTTTCCCACCGTTTGCGTGATCGAGCCGAATTGGCCTTGCGATAGATCCGTGTTCGGATTTGCGAAGTGCGGCGTGTTGGTTGCGTTGAAGGCTTCGAGGCGCAGGTTAAGCGTGAAACGTTCGCGGATCAGGAAGTTCTTGAACACCGACGCGTCCACGTTTGCGAATCCCGGTCCACGCACGATGTTGCGGCCGGCGTTGCCGGGCTGCGTTGCTCCTAGATTCTTGTCCGAGAAAGCCGCCGTATCGAAGTAGCGCGTGAGCGTTTGCGCATCGATGTTTGGATCGCGAGCAACGTTCGGGCGCAGACCTTCGTAGCCAACCTTGCTGCCGTTCCGAATCACGTTGGCCGGGAGTCCTGAACGCAGCGTCACGATCGCATTGAGTTGAAAGCCCCACGGTAGTTGGACCATCGAGCTCGCGGTCAGATTGTGGCGCAGATCGATCGATGACACAGCGCGCTCATTCGATAAATCGAACGCGTCCTGGGGCGACTGCCTGTTCTTCCCGAGATTAAACGGTGCGGGTCCGTTGTCCATCGCCTTCGACAAGCGATACGCAAGCAGGAAGCCCACGCGATCAAAGCGGCGTGAGGCGTTCACCTGCAAGCCGTGATATGCGGAGTTGCCTTGCGAGAAGATTCCGCGAATAATGCCGAGTTGCTTCGAAATGCGTTCGCCCAGATTTTGATTCGCGGTGGTCAGTGCGAGTTTATGGCTCAGCGCACCGACGTAGCTTGCTTCAAACACCATCTTGCGAGGCAGTTCGCGCTGCACGGTTACGTTGTAGGACTGCGAATAGCCAGTGCGGAAATTCGGGTCGACGAAGTAGAGCGTCTGATCTTTCGGTCCAACGCCGATCGAGCTCGCGCCAGAAGGAATCGCAGGCGGCGTCGGAAATGGGATGCCGCGGTCCAGTTGGAAGACTGGCTCTGCGTAGGGCGAATTCAAGAATATTTGCTGTGAGAAGTAAGGATAGTTCTTGGTTAAAACGTCGCTACGCGCGCTGTTTTCCGGAGTGTAGAAGATGCCGTAGCCGGCGCGGATGGTTGTCTTGTCCTGAGCCCGCCAAGCTAGCCCGACGCGCGGGGCGAAGTTGTTTTTGTCGGCTCGCGGAGTGGCCGCATTGCCCAGCAACATTCGTAGCGCGGTGTAGTCGACGTTCGATTGGAAGCCGTCCGTTTCGCGATAGGGAGCCTGAAATTCATAACGCAGACCGAGTTCAACCGTGAGTCGCGGGGCCACGCGCCAGGAATCCTGCACGAAGGCGTGATGCTCGAAGGATCGCGTTTTCACAGGTTGAAACTGTTTACCTTGCGCGATGTAGCCGGGCAACCCGAGTAGCAAGTCTGCGATCTCATTGCCGCCGTTGCCGTAGTAAGCATTGGCATCGAAGTAGGAATAATTTGGATCGCTGGTCAGGCTGGAGTACGCACCGTAGTAATAGTGGTAGCCGGTCGGGAACAGGGAGAAATTCGGCTGCGCGGCCAGACGTCGCGTCTCATAGCCGAACTTCATCGTGTGCCGGCCGAAGATCCACGAATAGTGGTCGGCCAGACTGAAGTTGTCATCCTTGAAGGTAAGGGGCTTATAGGTGGAGCCTCCGGTGGTGGCTCCGAACGCTAGCTGGGTTTGCGGTATCTGGGTTGCGCCCACCAGACTATCCTGCGTAACCGTAGCGCGAAGGAAGCCGACGCGGAGTTCGTTCAACTGCGTCGGGCTGACGGTGTAGACATAGGAACCGCCCACGCTATGGTTGCCGGACGTGGTGCGATCACCGCTGTCGGCTCCGCCACCCCCAGCCACGGGGATCTTTCCTTCGAAAGGGTCGCCCGTCAGGCTGCGGAAGTCGGTGACGTCGTACGTAAGGCTGACGCGCTGCTTGGAGCTGAAGTAGTGGTCCAGGCGCAGGTCGCCCGTGTCGGAGTTGAAGCGGTAGCGCTGCAGCACCTGATAATTATTGAACCAGCCGTTCAGGATGCCGGTGGTGTTGGGCTTGGGGAAGAGTGTTTGCAGCGTCTTCAAACCGGCGAGGCTGATGCGGCTGACCGGGATCACGTTACCGGGGAACTGCTGCGCGTAGAAATTCGCCGCGTAGAACTGGGGATCGAAGATGGGAATCGCTTGGCCGGTGTACGGGTCGCGGGACTTTGAGAAGTCGGGACCGGCCCAGGTGGGGACGGTGCTAGTCAGATATGAGAATGTATCGCGCGTGCGCTTGCCTTCGTAGGCCGCGAAGAAGAAGGTCTTGTCGGGACGCAGCGGACCGCCGAGGGTTGCACCGAAGGAGTTCTCTTTCAACTGCGACGGCTCGGGTGCGAAGAAGCGTTTGGCGGTGGTCTTGTTGGTGCGTAGGAATTCGAAAGCGGCGCCGTGGAAGACGTTCGAACCCGAGCGGGTTTGGATGGTCACAACGCCCGCGCCGGAGCGTCCGAACTCGGCGCTGTAGGAGGACGTGATGGCTTTGAATTCTTCTACCGCATCGACGCTGGGGCGAAGATTGGAGTCGTTATTGCGATTCCCGGTGACTTCGAGGCCGTTGATGACGATGGAGTTTGCAAACTCGCGCTGACCGTTCACCGCGTAGTTGGTCATATTGCCGCCCGCTCCGGGTGCGACGCCAGGGACGAGCAGGAGCAGTTCCTGGAAATTGCGGCTGAGCAGTGGGAGGTCGCGGATCTCGCGCGCGACGATCACTTTACCCAGGCTGGCGGTTTCGGTTTGGACGTCTGGAGAAACGGTGATGGTGATCGGAGTCCCGGCGATGGAGAGTTCCAAATCCACGCGGAGACGCTGGTCGAGATGCAGGTCGATTCCATCCCTGACGGAGCTCTGAAAACCGGTCTTGGTCGCGGTGAGGGAGTAGAGTCCAGGGGGAAGCGAAGAGATGCTGTAGTGGCCTTCTGTATCAGAAAGCACCGTGAGTTCCCGGCCTGTTGCGCCGCTTTTTATGGCGATGGTTGTACTGGGAAGCAGCGCACCACTGGTGTCGCGGACATCTCCGAGCAAGCTGCCGCTATTGACCTGAGCGGTCAAGGTGACGCTGAAGAGGGTGAGGGCGAGCGCGTGGCAAGTCACTCTAACTAGTGTAAGGCCAGTTAGATAGGTTTACTTGGCGGCTGCCTTGCCGGCGCCACCGCCGCCCTGCTGACCGAGTTTTGTGCCGTCCGCAAGGGTTACGGAAACAAAGAGTGCTCCCGGTTCACCGGTCTTCAGAGGGTTGCCGACGACGGTGATCTTATCGCCTGGCTTGACGGAGGTCTTTTTCCAGCCCGCGCGAACCAGATATGCGGGCGCGGTCATCTCAAAATTCCAGGTGGTGACTTTCCCATCCTTGGTGACTTCCAGTTCGATCCACGCGTGGGGATTCTGCCATGCAAAGTTCTTGACCACGCCTTCGAGCGTGAGCGCCTGGCTGCGATCAAAACCGGCCATGGAGTGATGGGCAATAGCCGGGATGCAGAGGCACAAAATAGCTACAAGTAGTTTCTTCATAAAATTCTCCTAGCGCACGTTCTGCGAACCGGTGGTGCTCAACATGTGTTCATTCAAGTTGGGCAGGCACGACGCTTCTGTGATTTCCTGGTCGTCCACACGGCGCCAGCGTTTGGTCCATTTCCATTCACCCACCCAGCTCTTGGGATCGGTCATGGTGTATTCGATTTCGAGCGTGGCTCCGTTGTTGATCAGCTTGATGCGCTCAATCACGTGCAACTGGTCGCTGGCGGGAACGCCGCCGTCGATCCAATGATGCTCATCGACGAAGGCCGTGGTGTCGACCACCAACGCGTCCGCTTCCCAGTGGCCGATGGATTCGCCGTTGAAGCTGGGGATCACGATATCGGGGTCGGTGTGCGCGCGGCCGTCGGTGTAAATGATGCGGACGCTATTCATGAAGCCGCTGATCATGAAGATCGCGGTTGGCTTCTGCACCATCGCGATGGGCCACACGCGGGTCATGATCATCGGGAGACCAGCGGGCCAGCATGCGCCGATGTCATCGTGATACGCCATGCCCTCGGCTTGGGCTTTCTTCGAGGCGTCGTAGTGCTTCTGCGCGGCGGGCGTCATCTTGGCCCCCGCGGGCGGGGCAAATTGCCACGGATTGTTCGCGCCTCCTCCATGCAACCAAGTGCCGGTCAAGTCGAACGCCGGCTTGGGGCGGGCTTTGGCAAGGGCGGCGATCGACAGCGCTCCCTCCGCTACACCTTTGTCATTCAATGGGGCCAGGGATTGGGCGAGGCCGGTAATGGCCATCAGGCCTGCGATTGCGAACAGTCTCATACGTATCCTCAAAGCTTATTTGTCGTGAAGTTTCAACCGGACGATATTGTTTTCGTCGATATACTCCCGGTTGTTATCGCAAACGAATTCCACCATCTCGTAGTCGGCCAGGAGCCGGAAGACCAACGTGTAGGTGACGGGTTGCTCCAGCGTGATGGGGTCCTCGATGGTGATTTGGTCGTGCAGCGTTTCGGGAGTTGGGCGGCGGAAGCGTTCCGTAATGCGCATCTGGTCGCTATGCGGCATGTTCTGGTAACCGGGCGCGGTGGTTTTGATGCCGACGGTGTCCACAACCAGCGTGTCTTTATCCCAACGTCCAACGGAACGTCCGTAGTAGCCCGGCGGCACATCGTCGATCGGAGTTTGGGTCTTGCCCATGAAAATGCGGCGCACTTCGCTGAAGGCTTCGGTAACGATGGTGATTTGCTTGGGAGTCTGGATGATTTCGGCGGGGTAAGAGGCGACGGTCATCATGGTCGGCACGCCGTACGGACTGCACAAACCCTTAACCGCGTATTGTTCGCCGCGGGCAGATGCGGCCCGTATTTTGGCCTGCAATTCGTCGTAGGCGGCTTTGTAGGGGGCCTTCAAAAGAATGGGTGTCGGTGGGGCCGGGGCACTGGGACCCGTAGCCCGCGATGGGGCCCAGGCACCACTCAAATCAACCTGCGCAAAGCATGCGCTTGTGAATACCACGAATGCGAACAACTTCACTTCTGGGCACCTCGTCCAGGCCCGTTGCCGAGCTTTTTTCCGTCCGCGAGTGTTGCTTGCACCAGCAAGCCGCCGGGATTGCCGTTCTTCAGCGGATTCAAGGTAACCGTAATCTCGGCACCCTTTTTCAGGGTGTTGAACTTCCATCCGCCCTGCTGCAGGATGCTGGGGCTGCCCAGTTCGACGCTCCAATGCTTCACCGCACCGGCAGCGTCCTTTACGTCGATTTCGATGTAGCAGTGCGGATTGGTCCACTCAAAGGAGGTAACGGTTCCAGCGAGCGTAGTCTGTTTCGCCGTTTCAAACATGACAAACGAATGGTGCGCGCGGACGGGGATCGCGACGATCGCACACGCCGCAAGCAGACCGAGTATGATTTTTTTACACAAGGCGAACCTCCTGGAAACTCATCGGATTAGATGAGCACGATGGTACGTCAGCGGTGCTTCAAAGTCAATGCATGCAGGTATACTTGCATGTATTTTAGTCAAGACTTGTGAGGTACAGTCCTGCGACTCCGGCGATGATAAGAACCGCTGACAGGCACCGCACAATCGTGACGGGTTCCTTGAACCAGAGCGCCCCGATTACCGCAACCAGCAAGGTCCCGAGTCCAGACCATACTGCGTAGGCAGTGCCGACGGGAATCGTGGTCACGGCGCGGGTCAATCCGAACAGGCTGCACAGGTAGAGCGCGAACATCAGCACGGTGGGCCAGAGTCGCGTCATCCCGTCCGTGAATTTCAGGGTGAGTGTGCCTCCGACTTCAAACACGATCGCGGCGAAAAGGATCAGCCAGCTCACGTTAGACCAGCGCTAACGACGCTTCGAGATCGACACGCATTTGTTCGTAGATGGAGGATGGGGATGATTCGACGCACGCCTGCATGTAGTCGGTGAAGCGGGGTGGGGCAGGGATCCCAGCCTGCAGGATCCGGGTGTTGTCAAACACCAGGTCCAGAGAGCAGAAACGCGAATAGAGTTCGAGTGCCTGACGCAAGTAGCGAGCGTTGCCGGGACCGACGGCTTGTCGAACGCGCTGCGATGTCAATGCGTGAATGTCGCCGATCTCATAGCGGTCTTCGGCGGGGCCACCGTAAAGGTGTGCATACTCAGCCTCGAGTTCGCGCCAGGTGATGGACTGTCCACATCCGGCGGACACGTGATAGCGCTTGTGCGCAAGCGTCGGATTGAATAGCAGCCGGGTCAGCGCGGAGGCAGCCCAGTCCACGGGTACGACGTCGACGCGATTATTCGGATTCCAGCCGAGGAACTTGAGAGCTTCGAGCGTGCGCAGCACCCAGAAAATACTGCCCGAAGGTTTGCACCCATAGCGCGTATCGCCGACGACGATGGACGGTCGCGCGATGTGCAGCGGGAGGTCGGCATAGCGCTCCGTCAGCAGCATCTCAGCTTCCGCTTTGCTGCGTGTGTAGGGAAGCAGATGCTCGGCCTTGGCGGTGGGATAGTCGTCTTCGCGCACGATGGTTTCGTGGGCGATGCCGCAGATGGTGGCGGTTCCGACGTGCAAATAGCGTTCGAGCGAGCGCCCGCGCATGGCCTTCGCGACGGAGAGTGCGCCCTCCACATTCGTGCGGCGAATTCCGGGACTGTTGCCAAACGAAGTATTGGCAGCGAGGTGCAGCACGTGGGTGGTGTTGTTGAGCGCGCGCGAGGAATGCCACTCATCCGACAGCATGTCACCTCGGAGGACGGTGACGTTGCGGGGAAGCTCGTGGGGCTGACCGAACCGGGCAATCGAGCGGCGGACGCGTTCTTCAGCGGTATCCTGATCGTCAGCGCGTACAAGACAGACGACCTCATCTTCGAGACCGGAGTCAAGCATCGATGCTAGGCAAGCTCCTCCGAGAAACCCAGTTGCTCCCGTCAGAAATATCGCGATCGAAGTCTTCGTGGACCTACGGCGAGAACCGCTCATTGTCACCTGCTTCGGAGTTGAAAATACTCGTCCTTAGGACGCAAGGAACCGTAGAGTGGTTCCCTTGTTACCTGTGAATAGAGTATGACCCGCACCTAGTAACAACAATAGCGATCAGGTTATTCGCATCCATATCCCCTAGTCAGGGTAGGGACCCGGACGTCGCGAGGGGATCAGCGCAGCCTATCGAGAGTGAACGGTGACGGTCTTGCCTTCTTCAACCTTCACTTTTTCCTCTTGCGGAGGATTGCCGTTCATGGGTTCGACGCGCACGCTGTACTCGCCTGGTTTGATTCGCATGCCTTGCGTGAAGTTGCTAAGTTCGTCGGCGTGGGCGTAGAACTTGCCGTTCAGGAAGACGGCGGCGTATTTGTCGAAGCCCTTGATCTTCATCATGCCGAAAGGACCTTGAGGTTCAGGTAACTCTTTCAGCTTCTGCGAAATCGAAACGGTCTCGCCAGCGTGGATGGTGATCTTGCTCTTCGATTCTTCGTAGCGAGGATCCACCAGTAAGACTTCGTGATCGCCCGCAGCCACCTTATAGGTGCGGCCACGCTTGTGATTCGCCGCGGGGCCGACATACTTGCCGTCGATGAAAACTCCGGCACGACCGGGACTCACGCTGATTTTCAACTTACCGGTCAGTGGCTCGCCATTTTGTGCGAAAGCGAGGGTGGCTGTCAGCAGGAAGGCAAAGGCTACGAAGATGGATTTCATCCCCTTCATCATAGTGCTATGACAGTGCTCGAAGGAACGCCGCTGCTTTGTGGCCGCTCTCGTCGAACTCATCGCTCGGGATGGAGTCGGCGGTGATGCCGCAGCCGGCGTAGTAGCGCACGATGCCGTTTTCGGTAAACGCAGTGCGGATGGCAACGGAGAATTCCATGTCGCCATTCGTGTCGAGCCAACCAATGGCACCCATGCAGGGACCCCGGCGGCACCCTTCTTCGCGCATGGCGACGCGCATGGCTTCGATCTTTGGTGCTCCGCTGATCGAGGCTGCGGGAAAGGCGGCGCGTAATAGATCGATGGGTCCTGCGTCGGTGCGGAGATGGCCTTGTACGGTTGAGTAGCTGTGATGGACCGTGGGCAGCGTCATCAGCTGCGCGTGTTCCGTGACTTTGACAGAGCCTACTTCGCACACGCGCGAGAGGTCGTTGCGGACAACGTCGACGATCATGGCAAGTTCGGCTCGGTCCTTTACGCTGGCAAGGAGTTCGCGGATGAGGGCTTCGTCTTCGGCGGGAGTTGCCCCGCGCGGGCGAGTGCCTTTGATGGGCTCGGATGTGACGACACGATTATCGACTTTAAGGAAAAGTTCAGGGCTGATGGAGAAGAGGGTGCGATGGTCGTCGATGCGGAGAAAGTTTTCGTAGCGCGCGGGGTTGATGGTGCGTAGACGTTGATAGAGATCCCATTCGGTGCCGGGTTCGCAAGGAGCTTCGATGCAGCGGCAGAGGTTGGTTTGGAAGATGTCGCCAGCGTGGATGGTGGCGACGATACGTGCGACGGCGGCTTCGAATTGGCTGCGCTCGAGGTTGGTGGTGACTGAGGAAGCCCCTCGCTCATTCACATTGATCTCGTCGCTAGACCAGCCCCGTGCGGTAGCGCGGGGTTCCCAACGAAAATAAAGCTGCGGAAATTCCGAAGTGTCCGGGGGCAATGGGCCAATGTCTTCCAACTCCGCCGCAAGATCGTAAGCAAGAAAGCCCTGCAAGCGCCCTTCGGGGCATGAGTTGTAGAAGGCCTCGAAGATATCGAAAGCGTGCCCCTCCACCACGACCTCTGCATCGGAAGTGCGAATCAGCGCGCGGCCTGCGCGATAGGAAATCGATCGCGGGTTCGCGATCTCCAGCTTTACGGGCTGACGATCAGACCACATTTAGGAAACTTTCAAAAATACGCGGACCTAGGTCCGTCAAGAATGATTCCGGATGGAAGAGCACTCCCTCCACGGGCTTCCCGCGCATGCGGCAACCCATGATAGTGCCGTCTTCGCTCCACGAGGTGATCTCCAGACTGTCGGGCACAGTTGTAGGATCGACGATCAAGGAGTGATAGCGGCCTGCAGAAAATTGCTCGGGCAGGCCAGCGAGTACGCCGCGGCCGTCGTGATGGATCATGGATGCTTTGCCGTGCACCGGATGTCCGGAGGGCTTCACGGTTGCACCCGCGACGGTCGCGATCACCTGCATGCCAAGGCACACACCGAGAATCGGAATGCGATCACCGAGAACTTTCACAACGTCAGGACAGATGCCGGTTTGATGCGGTCCGAACGGACCAGGGGAAAGAACAATGGCGTGGGGATCGAGAGCTTCGACTTCAGAAAGGCTGATGCAGTCGGAGCGGTAGACTTTGCAGCTACCGCCCGCTGCTTCTAATGCATGAACCAAGTTCCATGTAAACGAGTCATAGTTATCGAGGACTACAACTCGTTTCATGGCAATAACGAAAACCTACAGTTTCACCGCACCCGAGCGCCAGCCTGCGGCGTAGGTGTCGCGAACAACCGAAGAGTAGGGGACCTGACAGACAACCACACGAACTTCCTTCTGCTTGTGGCGTTCAACAGTGGTCTTCTTGGTTCCACCATTCTCTTCGCCCCACGTCAGAGTGAGTTCGGTGCCATCAACGATCGACGGATCGACGAAGCCCAAGGACAGACCCGAGCGTTCGTTGTAAGAATAGCCCGTGAACATCGAGAGTCCAACGTTCTTGCCGCCCTTGTCCGTGACCTTGTCGTAGGAAGCCGAACCGTAGTTCGCCAACGGCAGGTCAAAGAACTTGTAGCTCTGTTCACCAGGGACGAGCATGCTCTTGAAGATCTCGCCCAGATCGTCCGCGTTCCAAGCAAACGTCACCTTGCGGCGATGCGGCTCGTCCTTCATCTTCTCGAGCGATTCGCGACCGATAAAGTCATGATCGAACTTCACGAACGGGCCGTAGCCGAGCTCGTAAGGCGTCGTGTAATAGTCTTCGATGTTGGTCGAAACGAAAGAACCCGCGAGCGAGCCCGTGGCTTCGTAAGAAGACGCCGGCAGCGATTCACGATACGCCTTCATCTTGTCGTCGC
>JBDSXJ010000023.1:0-57721 GCA_039926185.1 Bryobacteraceae bacterium
GTCTGGCCGTTGTGGAAACCGTCGGCCAGACCGTTCATGGCTCGATCCCGTCGCCCGTCGGATCCGGCCTCAGGGCCATCCACAGTGGTCGTTGGTGACGGCTCAAAAAATCCGCCATCCATTCGCGGTTTTTCGGTCGCCCATTGCGCCGACGATCCACTTTGTTCTTTGGAATCGCGGGTACCTTCGCTGGCGTGGACGCAAAGCTCCCCGCACCCAGGCGAACCGGCCTTCCGTCCGCCGTAGCCTTTGTGGTCCCGTCCAGCCGTTCTTCAATCCGAATTGCGATTCCCGGTGCCAGCGCAACACCGGCGCTGCATAGCGGAGAGTAGTGCTTCCCCCTGTAATGCAAAATGCCTCCGGGTTGCAGGATCCGCACCGTGACCTCGCTGAACACACTCTCGAGATCGGCTGGCGGCGCTCGATGTGCGTTGTTTGCTCCGTGAATCGCGAGTCCCTTGTTCCATTGCGGCAAGTGTTTCTTCTGTAAATAGCGATTCGCAGCATCGGCGTTCTTGGTCTGCGCCTTTGAAAACACCTGCTCAAGCCGATCAGACACGGTCAAGAAGCGCTGTAACCGTTCTGTGGTGAAGAGCTTGTGTTCGCCAATCCACTCCACTTGCAGGGCGCGAAGTGCGTCCTGAATGCGGCTGTTCCCCCGCCCGACGGAACGGGCGTTGGAAGAGATTGGATTGCCGCGGAACAACGTCCCACAATTGGTGTGAACCGATCGAGGGCAGCCCCATTGCTCCACGTATTGCCGCAGCACTCGCAGATTTTCTTCCGCCGAATTCATCGGTGCGAAGCGAGCCTGGGCGCGCCCCGTCGCCTTGTCTACCAGCGCGATCAGATAGCATCTGCCCACCTCGGGACCCAGCCACTGCCCGCCCGCAGCCTTCCAATAGACTTCTGCACCTGTCGCATTTTCGTCGGTACCCCGCACGCAAACGCCTCCGTCGCGTACTAAGGGTAGAATCACTCAAATGCAGAGTCGATACCTGGGTGTTGATAGCGAATATCAGAGCAAATGATATCCAGGCGTCATACCATCACGAACGTATCATCGCAAAATGCATACAACAGAGGGTTGCTCCCTCGGCCACTCCGATGCAAGGCGTTGAAAATCCACTCGGCAAAAGGACCTTCCGGGGTGCCCTATTCCTTTTGCATGCATTCTGGTATCCTGACGCCAGACTTGGAAAAGGGCGGGGGGAACGTCGTGACAAACATTGATTTGCGAGTCTTGGCCATCGTGAGCGAGGTTAGCCGGACTCGCAGTGTCTCTCAGGCCGCCGAAAACCTGGCCCTCAGCCAATCCGCGGTCAGCATGAGTCTTGCGAAACTCCGTCGGCATTTCAACGATCCTCTTTTTGTAAGAACCTCCTCCGGAATGGAACCTACGCCGCATGCTGTCGACTTGATCCAGTTGCTGCAGAAAGCCGAAGGCCTGCTGCAGACCGCGCTGGGCCATCACGTAGTCTTCGATCCAAAGACTTCCGACCGCCGCTTTACGATCCACGGTACTGATATTGCGCAAGTCACTTTCATGCCGCCGCTGATGAAGCGGCTCGGTGCCATCGCTCCGGGAATCCGCATTGACCTCCGTCGCATGTCGGATGCGACCTCCAAGTTACTGGAATCCGGTGAAGCCGATATCTGCGTGGGCTTTGTTCCTCCCATGGGTGCGGGATATTGCCAACAGCGCCTATTTAAAGAGCGATTCGTTTGTGCTGTCCGCGCCGATCATCCTCGCATCGGAGCGCAACTCGACTTGGATGCGTACCTGAGCGAGACCCATCTCGCCGTCGCTACTTCAGGGACTGGCCACTCCATCCTCGAGAAAACACTGGAAACTCGCCGGCTTCGCAGAACCATCGGATTGACTCTGCCCAGTTTCCTTGGCCTCACGCCTGTGCTTTCGTCGCTCGATTACATCGCCACGCTTCCGGAGCGCCTTGCCCTAAATATCGCCCAAAGCACGCCGATCAAAATTTTCCCGCTCCCCGTGCCCATGCCCCCCTACATCATCGTGCAGCAATGGCACGAGCGGTATACGCATGACCCCGCCAGCCGGTGGCTCCGCTCCCTGATCGCGGAACTCTTCACCACCAACATTCCGGTCAGCACGCAGCAAATGATTCCGGCGCGCGCTGCTCACGCGCTCCATCAATGAATTTGATACCGGGCATCACGGGTCTGTTATCGACTTTGGTCGAGCGGACTCGCTAGCCTGTTCAATGGCATTCTGGAGCCACTAACAATATGGAATATCCCCTATCGGGTTACCACCACATCACTGCGTGTGCAGGCGGCGCGCAAGAAGACGTTGATTTCTTTACGCAGGCCGTCGGCCTCAGAATGGCGAAACAGACCGTTCTGATGGATGGCAAGATCCCGATTTATCACCTCTACTATTCAAACGCGAATATCGAGCCGGGCTCGGTGATGACCACGTTCCCCTATAGCCGCATCATGGGCCGGCAGGGCTCGGGACAAGTCCAGGCCACCACGTTCACCGTTCCCGTCGGCTCCCTGCTGTTCTGGAAAGAACATCTCGACCGCCACAAAGTGCAGCATGAAGGCGTCCAATCGCGCTTCGGTCAAAGCTTCATCCGCTTCCTGCACCCCGCGGGGCTTGCCTACGAAGTGATGGAAGACCCGAACGATAAGCGCGAAGGCTGGACCAATCCGGAAATCAGCAAGGACACCGCCGTTCACGGCTTCCACGGCAGCGTGCTCTCGGTCCGCGAAGTTCCGGAGACCGCACGTTTCTTCGAAGAAGCCCTCGGCTTCAAGAAAACCGGCGTCGACGGCAATTATCACCGCTTCGAAACCGGCACCGGCGGCGCGAATAAAACCGTCACTCTCCTGTGCGAACCCGACCGTCTCCAAGGCAGTTGGACTTTCGGCGCAGGCACCGTCCACCACATCGCGCTATGGGCGCAGGACGACGCCGGTCTCGCCAAACAGAAAGAAATCTACGAAGAACTCGGCTATACCGACGCTTCTGAGATCAAGGACCGCTTCTACTTCCACTCGATGTATTGCCGCAGCCCAGGAGGCATCCTGATCGAAAGCTGCTGCAACGTTCCCGGCGGATTTACCAAGGACGAGCCCGAGTCATCGCTCGGCACAAAGTTGCATCTGCCGCCTTGGTGGGATCATCGTAAAGATGAGATTATGGCGCAGCTGGAACCGATTCGCGTGCCCGAAACGGCCACGAGTCACTAACAGTTGCTGGGAGTCATTATGAATCGACGCGTGTCCGCATTGTTGTTCGTCGCGATTGCCGGGCTGACCGGTTCGCGGTTGGCGGCGCACCATTCCTTTGCCGCCGAATACGCGGCTGACCAGCCGTTGACGATCAAAGGCGCAGTGAACCGCGTCGATTGGGTGAATCCTCATTCGTGGATTTACGTGGACGTTACGGCTGCCGACGGCAAAGTCACCACGTGGAAGTGCGAGACCGCTCCACCGAACGGTCTCTTCCGTCGTGGTTGGACCAAGAGCAGCCTGAAAAAAGGTGAGATCGTCACCGTCGATGGCTTCCGCGCAAAAGACGGGACGCCAACCATGAACGCGCGTTCCGTCCTGCTTTCTGACGGTCGTCGCATGTTCGCCGGATCCTCCGGTGACGGCGCTCCGGTGCGTGAAGGAGAGAAATAGCGGTGCGCGTAGTCGCCTTCGTATTGCTCACCGCCACCGCCTTCGCCCAAACAACAGCGAAAAAGAGCCCGCCCGACCTCCAGGGAATCTGGCAGGCTCGCAATACCGCCGCCGGAAATCTGGAGGCGCATTCCGCCTCGCTAGGCGTTCGCGGCGGAGCTAGCGTTGTTGTCGATCCACCTGACGGCAAGATCCCTTATAAGCCCGAAGCGCTCGCGAAGCGGAACGAGAACTTCCTGAATCGAGCCACGCTGGATACCGTCAACAAATGCTTCTCGCCGGGAGTCCCGCGCATGATGTATCTGCCGTTCCCGTTTCAGATTTTCCAAACCGCCGCGCAGATCGACATCGCCTCGGAGTTCGCCCACACCATCCGCCACGTCTACATGAATAGCCATGGCCACTACGCCGAGGCTGAATTCTGGTCCGGCGATTCTCGCGGCAAGTGGGTCGGCCAGACTCTGGTGATCGATAGCGGCAATTTCAACCCTGAAACCTGGTTCGACGAGGCGGGCAACCACCACAGCGCGCAACTAAAAGTCATCGAGCGCCTTACCCGCATTGCCGATGACAAGCTGAACTACGAAGCCACGATCACCGATCCCGAGACATTCACCCGCCCGTGGACCATTCGTATGACGCTCTACCGTCTGACCGAGCCCAACGCCCAGCTCTTCGAATACGAGTGCCACATGTTCACGGCTGAGGAAAGGAAGCTCGCCAAATGAAAGCTCTCCTGATCGTCGCGGCCCTCGCATCCGCTTTCCTGTCCTTCCAAGCACCCGCCGCCGCACAGAATGGCGCTTCCCCTAAAGGCAAAGCGAAAGCCAAAGCCGGCCCCGTGAAGCGCTTCGCCGATGGTAAGCCGAATATGACCGGCTATTGGCAAACGAAAGTCTTCTTCACCGCGTTCGATTTGGAAGCCCACGCAACGGCGACCTTTGAAGTCCCCGCCGGACCCGGCGTCGTCGTCGATCCACCCAACGGCAAAATCCCGTATCAGCCCTGGGCGCTGGAGAAAAAGAAAGACATCGTCGCCCACCACCTCGCTGACGATCCGCAGGCCCACTGCTCGCTCTCCGGTGTGCCGCGCCAGCTCTACACGCCCTTCGGCTTTCAGATCCTGCACCCCAAAGGGGCCGTCCTGCTGAACTTTGAAGCCTTCCACGCTTTCCGCATTTTGCACCTGGGCGGCAAGCATCCCGACCAAAGCATCAAGCTCTTCCAAGGCGATTCGCGCGCCCATTGGGAAGGCGACACCTTGGTCGTCGACGTGGCCAACCTGAACGACCGCACCTGGTTCGACATGGAGGGCAACTTCCACAGCGACGAGCTCCACGTCGTCGAACGCTACACACCCAAGGATGCGGACACCATTCACTACGAGGCGACCCTCACCGATCCGAAAGTCTACACGCAGCCCTGGAAGATCGCATTCGACTTCGGACGCAACCTCGAAGAAGGTTACGAGACTCTGGAATACGCGTGTGTCGAAGGCGAGCAGGACCTGCAACACTACACCGAAAGCGTCGGTGGAGCCGCTCGCGACAACAAGTAGCGCGCCCTGATTTTCCTTGACAATTTGGGCCTCCACCCCTAGACTGAACTCCTGAAAGGTGTGGCATGACCCACGCCTGTAGTCCCGCCCTGTAGCCTTCCTGAGCGTGCTCCGCGCTCCCAATTTCATCCGCGCCAGGCTGCGCCTAACTCATATAAACCCTGCGGGTTTTCATTTCTGAGAGGTGCTTTTCATGGCAAACACCCGACGCGATTTCATTCGCCGAGCTGGGCATGCCGGCGGATTTGGTGCCGCATTCGCGACGATGCAATCCCTTGGCCTGCTGCAAACGATCGGCTATGCGGCATCGACACCGGACCTCATTCCGGAGTCAGGGAAGGGAATAAAGGTAGCAATCCTCGGCGGCGGCATCGCCGGCTTGGTCTCTGCATATGAACTCGGAAAAGCAGGTTTTGACTGCACGGTTCTCGAGGCGCGCGATCGCCCCGGCGGTCGCAACTGGACAGTTCGTGACGGCACCTCCGTCGAATTCACCGACGGCTTCAAGCAGACCGCCAACTGGGGCCCCGACAGTTACTTCAACGCGGGTCCCGCGCGTCTGCCTTCGGTTCACAAGGGCATTCTGCGTTACTGCAAAGAACTCGGCGTGGAACTCGAAGTCGAGGTCAACAGCTCACGCAGCACTTATCTGTTCAACGAAAGCACCTTCGGAGGCAAACCCGTCGAGCAGCGCCAAGCCATCAACGACACGCGCGGTCACGTCTCTGAACTGCTTGCGAAGTGTATCAATCAGAATGCGTTGGACCAGGAACTGACCAAAGATGACCGCGAGCGTATGCTCTCGTTCCTGCGCACCTACGGCGACCTCAAGAGCAACTATTCCTACACCGGTTCCAGCCGATCCGGCGTTGCGCAATTGCCGGGTGCGGGCCCGCAAGAAGAAGAGTTGCGCGAACCACTCGGCCTGCACGCGTTGCTCGACGCGAATTTCTGGAACGGGATGCTTTTCGAAGAGCAACTCGACATGCAGGCGACCATGTTCCAGCCCGTCGGCGGTATGGACCGCATCCCCTACGCCTTTGCGAAGAAGCTCGGAGGCGTCATTCAATATCGCAGCGTGGTCAAGGAAATCCGCAAGACCGAGACCGGAGTTCGAATTGTCTACGCCCGCGGCTCCAGCGAGAAAGCCATCGAGGCCGACTACTGCATCTGCGCACTCCCCGTGACGTTGATGAAGTCCATCCCGAATGATTTCACACCTTCCGTGCAGCAGGCCATCACCGACACCGGCTACGCGGATGCCTCAAAAGTTGCGTGGGAATCCAAACGCTTCTGGGAGACGGAAACCAATATTTACGGTGGCATCTCCTTCCTGAGCAGCGGGCCGATCAACCTCGTCTGGTATCCGAGCTCGAAACATTTCAGCGAGACCGGCGTCGTAATCTCCGGCTACGGAGCCGAGCGAAACTCGCGCTTTGGACAACTCCCTGACGTGCCCGCCAAGCTGGCCGCGTCGCGCGAAGCAGTCGAAAAGCTGCACCCCGGCTTCGGCGACCAACTGCGCAACCCGATGTACGTATACTGGGCTAAGATCCCGTACAATCAGGGTTCCTGGGTGAACCGTGGAGCAGGCTTCTACAGCGATGCCTACAAAGCCTTCACCGAACCCGACGATCGTATCTACTTCGCAGGGGATCATTGCAGTCGCGTCGGTGCCTGGCAGGAGGGTGCCGTCGGAGCCGCGCATCGCGCCCTCGAAATGATGACTACGCGTATCCGTTCCGAACAGCAAGCACGAGCCGAGAAAAAACGGGCTGTAGGTTAGGAGAACCAATGATTCGCACTCTGTTGATCGCTGTATCGCTAAGCGCCGTGGCGTACGCTCAGACGACGGTCAAACACCTCCAGACCGCCACCGCCGCCATCGCGACCGCTGTGTGGGCCGGCGATACGTTGTACGTCAGCGGCCAGCTTCCGAATCCGGAAAAGCCCGCCGATGCTGCGAAAGGCACTCCCGCAGTGTACGGCGATACCAAAGCCCAGTCCCTCAGCGCCCTCGCAAAAATCGAAGCGATCCTTAAGGAGCAGGGCCTCGGCATGGGAGACGTCGTGATGATGCACGTCTACCTGATGGGCGATCCAGCCAAGGGGAACGGGCTCGATTTCGCCGGCATGATGGCATCCTACACGCAGTTTTTCGGAACCAAAGAGCAGCCGAACAAACCTGCGCGCAGCGCCATGCAAGTCGCCGCTCTCGCCGCCGCAGGTGCTCTCGTTGAGATCGAAGTAATCGCTGTGAAATCCAAGTAATTTCGATGTATCAATCCTGTTGATTGCCTCCATCAATCGAAAATGATTGACTCCCTCTTACTTCGCGACTAATCTCCCTTAGAGGCCGTACTCTCTGCGGAGGCGGCTACATAAGTTTGGGGTTATTGGGGGCCAAGTGAAAAAGCTACTAGGGGTGTGTCTTGCCTTCTTTTTGTATTTGTCGCCGGAAGCATCGGCACAAGTAAATGCGGTTCTTGGAGGAACCGTTTCCGATCCGACGGGAGCCGTCCTGCCAGACGTCCAAGTCTCGGCAACCAACGTGAATACCGGCATCGTCACCAAGCGCGAGACGAACAATACCGGCAACTACGAATTCCCCAGCCTGCAGCCAGGCACATACAGCGTAACCGCCGCCTCGATGGGTTTCCAGACGGGCACGTTTACCGGCCTTCAGCTTGGCCAAGGTCAACAGGTCCGGCAGAACTTCACACTGCAAATCCAAAGCGCTGCGACCTCGATTGAAGTGGTTGAGGAAGCCAACACCACGTTGACCACCACCACCGCATCAGTTGGCGCGGTGCTCTCTGAACGTTCCGTACTGACGCTGCCGATCCTAAATCGCAACGTGCTCGACCTCGCGGCAACCTCGCCCGGAGTTGTGACCATTCGCAATGCGTTTGGTGCAGAAGTTCCGAATTTTTCCGGCACGGGAACCGGACAAGTGAACACCACGCGCGACGGTGTGATCACGAATGACGGCCGTTACAACGATTCCAACGGTGCTTACTCCGCGATCTTCACCAGCCCGGACATGGTGGAAGAAGTCCGCGTCAGCACCAATACGGTGGATGCGGCTCAAGGCCGCGGCGTTGCCCAGGTGCAGATGCGTACGCGCGCCGGCACCAACGCGTATCACGGAGCCGTTTTCTACACCAACAACAACTCCGCCCTCAGCAGCAATGACTATTTCGCGAACCTGCGCGGTGCGCAGAAGAGCTACACGAATCGCAACCAGTACGGCGGCCGCCTGGGTGGTGCCATCGTGAAGAACAAGGCGTTTTTCTTCGTGCTGATCGATAACCAGCGCTACGTCGAGAAGGTATTAACCACGGCGACTGTACTGACGCAGAGTGCCCGCAACGGCGTGTTCCGGTATCTCACCGAAGGCGCGGCCGGCGGCACCACTCGTCGGAACGGTAACGCATTGTCCGGTACGCCCTCCGTCGATTTGAACGGCAACATCCTGACGCGGAACCCCACCAACGGAGCGTCGCTGTTTACGAACCAGTTCAACGTCTTCACCGACGTTAAGGATCCGAATCGCACCAGGTTGGACACCGGATGGTTTTCGCAGTACATGAACCGAATGCCCCTGCCCAACGATTACAGCGTGGGTGACGGCTTGAACACCGCTGGGTACCGTTGGTATCGCCGCCAATACGGCGTCGATGGTGCCACGGGCCAAAGCGCGAACCCGAACCGCGATCACCTCACGACGCGTTTCGACTACCAGATCAACGATTCGAACAAGCTGAGCTTCACTATGACGCGCGAGAAAGACTTCGGCGTCACGGCGCAGGCTGGCTTGCCCGATTATCCCAACGGCTACTTCGGTGAAGTGGTCCGCAAGCCAGATTTTTACACGATCCAGTGGACCAAGGTCATCTCGCCCTCTCTGCTCAACGAATTCCGTTTCGGTCAGAAGCGCGATACGTGGCAGGGTCTCGACGCGTTTGACAAGGGCTGCTGTTTCGGTGCCTCGGAAACGAATATCACCGCAGAATCGAAAGACGCTCGTGCGCTGTTTCCCACCACCCCCGACGGCAATCTGCTGTACGTAGCTTCGGGCGGCCTAGGCTTGGGTACGTTCGCGAATTTCAATGTGTCGACGCCGCGCCTCACCTATAGCCCGTTGCGCCAGTTTGCGGACACGCTTACCTGGAATCACGGTGCGCATTCCGTGCAGTTCGGCGGCGAGCTCGATCGCTTCTACTCCAGAGGCATCAACGGTGGCGGTCAACAAACCACGCGTCCCTTTATCACCTTGGGTGTGGGCAGCGTACCGATCACCGGGATCACTACGGCGGCCTTCGCCGGCCTGAACTCGCAGGACATCGGTCCCGCGCAGAACCTGCTCGCGAATCTGGCCGGATCGATCGGCACCGTCCAGCAGCAATACTTCGTCAACAGCCCGACCGCCAAGGATTGGACCGACTACAAAACCTCCATTCTGTTTACGCGTGAGCATCACCAAAACGACTGGAACTTCTTCTTCAAAGACAGCTGGAAAGCCAGCAAGAATTTGACACTAAACTTTGGCGTGCGCTATGACAAATACGGCACGCCGTACGATTCGCTCGGCTTGGGCGGTCGTTTCAACGGTGGCCAGTCCGGCTTGTTCGGTATCTCGGGCACCAACTTCGCGAATGCGCAGTGGGCTCCGTACGCAAACAACGGTTCGCTGACAACCACCGAATTCGTCGGTAAGTTCTCGCCGCAACCCAACAAACTGATTTTCGGCAATGACTGGAACAATTTCGCTCCATCGCTGGGCTTCGCCTACAACGTCCCGTGGCTGAAGAAGTCCACTGTACTTCGCGGAGGGTACGGTATCAACTACGCTGGCGCAGCGGACTTCCTGTCCTACTCCAGCAACATAGCCAATCTTCCAGGCTTCAACTTCAATGTGAACACGGCTCCCACTGGTTACCAGAGCCTCGCTACCACGCCAGCCGTGCTCAATCAGGTTACGGCGCTGGCAGCGGCCTCCAAGCCATTCACGCCGGTGGATGTCACGGGTAGCCGTTCCACGGGCATCGTCGGATACGCGGATGACCGCGTCACTCCGTACATCCAGAGTTTTAACCTGGCGATTCAGCACGAAATCGCCCGCAACATCACCCTGGAAGTCGGTTGGGTGGGCAACAAGGCGACCAAGCTCTACAGCAACACGCAGATCAATGAGAGCAACATCTTTGAGAATGGCATCCTGAGCGCGTTTAATACCACGCGCGCTGGCGGCAACGCTCCGCTGTTTAACCGCATGTTGAACGGTGTCGTACTCGCCGGCGTCGGAACTGTAGGACAGACACTCAACACAGCCACTGGTCTGCCGTTGACCGGCTCGGATGCCCTGCGTCGTTTCCAGACCACCAACGTGTTCATCGCCAACGGCGATGTGGGCGGCTTGGCAAATCTCCTCAATACGTCGAATGCCTTCGGCAGCGGTAACGGCGGTGCTCTGCGCCGCTCGGGTCTGCCGGAGAACTTCATCGTTGCCAATCCGCAGTTCGGCAGCGTGAACTTGGCGGGCAATAACACCAATTCCACGTATCACTCAGTGCAAGCGACCGTCACGCAGCGCTACTCGCGCGGCTTCAGCGGCCAGTTCAGCTATGTGTTCTCGAAGAGCCTTGGTGCCGACGCGGTGCGTGATCCGCGCAATCGGATTCTGAGCAAGACTCTGACCGGCAACAACCGACCACACATCGTCAAGTTCACCGGTACCTGGGACCTCCCCTTCGGCAGCAAGGGCTACATCGCACATAACGCCAAGGGTGTTCTGGAACACATCATCGGCGGCTGGCAGCTCGCTCCCGTCATTCAGTGGGCGTCCGGCTCTCCTCTCAGCTTCACCAGCGCCATTGGCACCGTGGGTTCGCGCGTATCGAATACGGCGGACATGGTCGGCACTCTCAATGCCGGCAATGTTCACCGCACGCCCACCGGGGCCGTACAGTACTTCGTCGGATATTCGTCGCAGACCGCTCCGGTGCCTAACTACGGTGCCGACCAAGCGACTCTGGCTGGTCGCAATACCAATCTGGTGGTCGTCGATGCGGCGGGCAAGATCGTTCTGCAAAACCCCCAGCCGGGCTTCACCGGCAACACCTCTACCAACCTGCCGGGCTTCATGGGACCCAACCAACTGGGCTTCGACTTATCGCTGGCCAAGAAAGTGTCCTTGGGAGAAGCCCGGGCCTTCACTTTCCGCGCCGATATCATCGACGCGCTGAACAAGCCTATCTGGGGCAATCCGAACACCAACATCAACTCGACTTCCTTCGGCCTCATCACTACGGCCGCAGGCAATCGCACGATCACTCTAAACGCCCGCTTCGATTTCTAATCCCGGCGGCACTTCCAATAAGCGGGCCTTTCCAGCGTAAAACGCTGTGAAAGGCCCGCTTTGTTTTGGGTCACACAGGAACGTTAAAGACCGTCGGGTTGTTATCTTTCTGTAATAATGCAGTGTTAGCCTAAGGCTCTTCGACTATGGCTACGGGAGCTCTTTTTGCGCGGTCTATTTTGGTTCGCGCTGCGGATGCCGCGCTCAGCCGGACGCCGACGCAAACCAAACTCGGCATTGAAGGCCTGAATTTCCATTACGGCGCGTTCGAAGCGCTTCACGGCATCACCCTGGAGATTCCGAAGCACAGAATTACCGCATTGATCGGTCCCTCCGGGTGCGGGAAATCGACGTTCCTACGAACTTTGAATCGGATGAGCGATCTTACGCCGAAGGCTCGGGTGGAAGGCAAAATTGCCTTGGATGGGCAAGACCTTCTGAGGATGGACCCGATGGAAATTCGGAGACGCGTCGGCATGGTGTTTCAGCGGCCCAATCCGTTCCCGAAGTCGATCTTCGATAACGTTGCTTTTGGCGTGCGCGTGAACCGAATGGAGAGCGAATCTGCGCTGCGCGATACGGTGGAGCAGAGCCTTCGCAAGGCTGCGTTGTGGGACGAAGTGAAGGATTGTCTGCACAAGTCGGCGATGTCGCTTTCGGGAGGACAGCAACAGAGGCTGTGCATCGCACGCGCGCTCGCCGTGAAGCCGGAGGTGTTGTTGTTCGACGAACCCTGCTCGGCACTGGATCCCATCTCCACGGCAAAAATCGAAGAGGTCATGATGCAGATGCGGGAAGAGTGCACCATGGTCATCGTGACTCACAACCTGCAGCAAGCGGCTCGTATTTCTGACCGGACCGGTTTCTTTCTGATGGGGCGCCTAGTGGAGCACAACACCACGGGAGCGATTTTTGAGAACCCGTGCCAGGAAGAAACACAAAACTACATTACCGGCCGGATGGGCTGACCGTCATCGTATTGAAAAGCCGCGCTCATGCGGCGAACATAACCGCACGCTATAACTGAGCGCGTGAACACATTTGCAACCAAAACAAACTGCCCCTGTGGGCTATGCGCGAAGCTGGGTCAGCTTCCATCCCTGACGCAACCCGGACCGCAAGGACCAACCATAACGTTCCGGCACGTTCCTCGCAGGCTAGACAAGCCCGCCCGGGCATGAGAAAGCTCTGATCGCCGACGCCCGTGCGGCGACGATCAAGGCCTGACTACCGAAGACCGCCTAGCAGGTAGACCAGCAGGAGAATCATGAGAATGGTTCCGAGTCCAACTCCCGCGCCTCCGCCAGCTCCCCAACGACTATGCCCGTAGTATCCACCGCCACCGCCGAATAGCAGCACCAAGATGATGATCAGAATTAGCATTGTCGATTTCTCTTCCTTATTTCTTTCGATCTGCTGCTAGCAACGCGATCCCGCCGATCAACGCAGCGGCCCCAGCGATGGGAGGAACGGGAACCGTGTGGTTCTCTTCCTGAGTCGCGTGAATTGGACCGATATCAATAATCTTCTCGCGCGTGGTGTAGTTAAACCCACCCCACGCCAGGCCGACGATCCCCAGTCCGATCAAAATGATTCCGACAGTTTTGCCCATGCCTATTTCTCCAGCACTTTCTCGATCTGTCCGATCTTTTTCTGAATCGTGCCGGCAAGTTTCTCCACCTGACCGTCCTTGGTCAAGGAAGGATCACGGGTGACCTCTCCCACCTTTTCCTTAACTGCTCCCTTTACCTCGTGGAACTTGCCTTCGACCTGATCCTTTGTGCTGGGGTTCATCATGGTGTTCTCCTGGACGCGATAGCGTCAGGTACATCAGTGCACGTGCACGCCCAATCCGTCAGTGTTCGCAGGCGGGCCCGCGGGCAGGATCCGGCTTGACCATGTGAGGCCGCGTGACCAAACTCGGTCACAGTTACCGAGCCCGATATCGCGAAAGTGCTGGTTTTTCGCAATGGCGATCAAGTTGCATAAACATTTGCAGGAATCAATTCTTATGAACCCGGCACACTTCAGCGACGCTTATGAAAACGGCCACGGTCGGACTGTCTCTTTTCTACTATCGAGAGGTGTGCCCTACGATGACGCGCAGGAAGTAGCCCAATCCGCTTGGGTTAGAGGGTGGGAGCAGCTTCGTCAACTCCGTGAAGAACGCATGCTGGTTCCCTGGGTAAATAGCATCGCGTTGAACCAATATCGTCACGGGCTGCGGAAAGACGCTCGCCGCGAGGCTTGGCAGCCTGCTTACGACGACGTCGCTACAACGGTGCTGGATTGCGCCGCAATCGACGTGGGCACGATCCTGAGCACCTGCACTCCCAAGGATCGGAGCCTCCTGCAGGCGCACCTACGCGGTGACTCTCCCCATGAGATTGCCGAACGTGAAGGCGTCACGCCGGTGGCGATCCGCATTCGCTTGCTGCGTGCGCGCAGGAGTGCTCGTATCCGCTGTGAGCCGGTTCTGAAGGCTGCCTGAAAACGCGCTAAATGTCTTTACGCGAGATGCCTAGCTTCCGCATCATGGCGTTCAAGGTCGTTCGGGGCATACCGAGCCGGCTTGCAGCTTCACTAATCACGCCGCCCGATTCTCCCAGAACGAGAATGATGTGCTCCCGTTCCACTTGCTCCAGTGTCCGTTTCCGCACAGGGGGACCGATATCGGAACGTATTTCTGTCAGCGGCGCGCGCAATTGGGGACCCCGGGAAAGAATTACGGATCGTTCGATAAAGTTTTCCAGTTCTCTTACATTGCCCGGCCAAGGCCAACTGACTAAGGCCTGCATTGTGTCATCTTGGATCGTATCGACATGCTTCCCCATCTCCACTGCGTACTTTCGCATGAAGTGCCGGGCGAGTACGGGTATGTCTTCCGGGTGATCACGCAGCGGCGAGGTGGTGATGGGGAACACCATCAGGCGGTAATAGAGGTCACTACGGAAGAGCTTGTCTCCCATCATCTGGGGCAAGTTGCGATTTGTCGCAGCTACCAAACGAACATCGATGGGTATGGTTTTTGTGCCCCCCAGCCGTTCGAACGACTTTTCCTGTAACGCTCGCAGCAGCTTCGGCTGCAGATCGAGGGGAATGTCGCCGACCTCGTCCAAAAATAGCGTTCCCTTGTCGGCACATTCAAAGCGACCGACCTTCTGTGTGAGAGCGCCGGTGAACGCCCCCCGTTCGTAACCGAATAGCTCGCTTTCCAGGAGCCCCGTCGGAATGGCCGCGCAATTCAGTGTGATGAATGGCCGATCCCGGCGTAAACTGCTGCGGTGAACAGCTCGCGCGATCAGTTCCTTGCCCGTACCTGTTTCTCCTAGAATCAGCACGGTGGCATTCGTAGGAGCCACCACTTCCACCTGGCCCAGCATGCGCCTGACAGCTGGACTCCGCCCGACAATCTCTTCAAACGACTGTGTAAGTTGGACGGCTTCCTCTTCGACGGGCTTCTCCTCCAGGTACGAACTCAGATCCCGTATAAAACTGATCCATCGAAACGGGGAGAGTTGCAACACTGCGGTGGCCACGCGCACGGATACCCGTGTGCCGTCCTTGCGGAACAGTTCCTTGTCATAAGGTGTGCAGGCTCCAAATCGCAACGCTTCTTCGTGAGCCACCTCATCCAGCACAAAATACTCCGGGGGAGACAAGTCCGGCCAGCGCAAGCGCCCGGTGCTTAAATCCTCACGCGTGTACCCGATTAGTTGCAGAAACGTGTCATTCACTTCAGGAATTCGATCGAACTCGCCGGAAACGATTCCGGGGATTTCTGTTGTGGACACCGAGCCCAATTTCGAAAACCTGAGCTTGCCAGTTAGCTCTCGGTCCTGTTCATGACGGTCACTAAAGTCCCGGACGGCGACCGCGTAGCCCTGTAATTCGCCGCTTTCGTCATTCAGTCCCATGGTGATGACATTCGCCCAGAAGCGCGTGCCATCCTTTCTCATGCCCCAGCGTTCGTCGCCGAAATGCCCTTCCTTTGCTGACCGCTTCAGTGCTTCCTGCAGTCTGTTTTCGCTCGCGTATTCGGAGGGATACAGGAAGGATATGGGCTGGCCGACGGCTTCTTCAGTAGTGTAACCGTAAATCCGTTCGGCTCCCGAATACCAGGTCGCAATTTGCCCGTCGACGTTCAGAAGGAAGAGAGCCAAGTCTTGAACCCAGGCGGGGACGTCCCCTTCGCTTGCGTGATCGCGCAACACCAGCACATGGCGCACGGGCAAAACGTTTGCTTTGACCGCATACCGCATCTCGCGCGGCTTGCCATCCACACCCAACAATTGGAGTGTTCCTTCGTGCTTTCCAAGCCGCAAAAAGGACTGCCAGAACTCGGAAACCTTTGGCTTGAACTCGGGGAACACAAATTCATCCATATTTCGCCCAATGAGTGCCTCGCGGGGAACCCCCAGGAGCCTGCCCGCCCCAGAACTGGCGTCTTTGTAGTGGCGGTCACTATCGGCGATGAGGATGGGTACAGAAGGATGAAAGACGATGGCCTGGAGCAGCAGTTCCAGTTGTTTGGGGCCGTTTTCAGCAAGCCAACTGGAGATTTCTGGCAGTGAGGCGGTGGCGGTCATGTCTCGATTCTTGCTTCGTGCGGGATTCTGGGAGTTCAGAAAAGCGGTATTTCAGTTCAATATTAACACTACATCAATGGCGAGGCAGTGCTCGTATCCGCTGTGAGCCGCTTCTGAAGGCTGCCTGAAACGCGCTAAATGTCTTTACGTGAGACGCCTAGCTTCCGCATCATGGCGTTCAAGGTCGTTCGGGGCATACCGAGCCGACTCGCAGCTTCACTAATCACGCCGCCCGATTCTCCCAGAACGAGAATGATGTGCTCCCGTTCCACTTGCCCCAGTGTCCGGCTCCGCACAGGGGGACCGATATCGGAACGTATTTCTGTCAGCGGCGCGCGCAATTGGGGACCCCGGGAAAGAATTACGGATCGTTCGATGAAGTTTTCCAGTTCTCTTACATTGCCCGGCCAAGGCCAACTCACTAAGGCCTGCATTGTGTCCTCTGGGATCATATCGATGGTCTTCCCCATCTCCACTGCGTACTTTCGCATGAAGTGCCGGGCGAGTACGGGTATGTCTTCCGGATGATCACGCAGCGGCGAGGTCGTAATCGGGAAAACCTTCAATCGGTAGTAGAGGTCGCTCCGGAATAGTTTGTCGGCCATCATCTGTGTGAGGTTGCGATTCGTCGCCGCGACCAGCCGTACATCAATGGGGATGGTTTTTGTTCCACCCAGCCGCTCGAATGCTTTCTCCTGTAGCGCGCGGAGTAACTTCGGTTGCAGCTCCAGCGGGATGTCGCCGACCTCATCCAAAAACAGCGTACCTTTATCGGCTCTCTCAAAGCGTCCAATCTTCTGTGAGAGTGCGCCCGTAAACGCCCCTCGTTCGTAGCCAAACAACTCGCTTTCCAGCAGCCCCGTCGGAATGGCGGCGCAGTTCAAGGTAATGAAAGGGCGGTCGCGGCGCGGACTCATGCGGTGAATGGCTCGCGCGACAAGTTCCTTGCCTGTGCCCGTTTCCCCCAGAATCAACACCGTGGCGCTTGTGGGAGCGACCACTTCCACCTGCCCAAGCACCCGCTTCACAGCCGAACTACGCCCAACAATTTCTTCAAACGGCTGGGTCACCTCTGCGGATTCCTCTTCGAGAGGCCGTTCAACCGCCGGTGCGCTCAGGTCCCTTATGAAGCTGATCCAACGAAACGGGGAAAGCTGCAAGACCGCAGTTGCCACGCGAACAGCTACGCGAGTCCCATCCTTGCGAATCAGTTCTTTGTCATACGGAGTGCAGGCTCCAAATCGCAACGCCTCTTCATGGGCGACTTCGTCGACAGCGAGGTATTCGGGCGGAGATAGATCCGGCCAGCGCATTCGATCCCCGGCGAGATCCTGCCGGCTATAGCCGACCAATTCGAGAAAAGCGTCATTCACCTCAGGAATGCGGTCGAACTCCCCCGAGACGATGCCGACGATCTCGGGCGTTGCTGGAAGAACCAGTTGCGGACCTTTGAGCTTGTTCCGGAGTTTCTCGTCCCGCTCATGGCGTTCGCTAAAGTCGCGGACGGCTCGCGCATAACCCTGCAATTCACCGTTTTCATCCTTCAGGCCCATGGTGATGATGTTCGCCCAGAAGCGCGTGCCATCCTTCTTCATGCACCAGCGTTCGTCACCGAAATGACCCTCCTTGGCGGATCGTCTCAGCTCCTCGTCCAACTTGCCGGCCAACGTATCATCGGCAGGATAGAGCAAAGATACGGGTTTGCCGATGGCTTCCTCTGCGGTGTAACCGTAGACGCGCTCAGCCCCTGAATACCAACTGGCAATGTTACCTTCCCGGGTTAATAAGAAGAGGGCGTAGTCCTGAACCCACGCCGGAATCTTGCCGCGTGTCGCCTCGTCCTTTAAGACCAGCAGATGGCGCACGGGCAGGACGTTCCCTTTTACCGTGTACTCAACCTGGCGAGGGATCCCGTCCGCGCCCACAAGTTGCAGTGTGCCCGCCTGTTTGCCTTGCTGCAGGAACGCCTGCCACAGTTGCGAAATTTGCGGCTTCAGTTCGGGGGCGACGAAATCATCCAGCGTCTTCCCGATGATGGCTTCGCGGGGCAGACCCAGCAGTTTCCCAGCACCGGAGCTGGCGTCCTTATAATGGCGTTCGTCGTCCGTAATCAGAATGGGAGCGGATGGATGATGGATGATCGCCTGAAGCAGCAGTTCCAGCTTTTTGGGGCCGTTTTCGGCCAGCCAAGTGGTGATTTCGGGCTGTGGGGCGGGGGATGACATGACTTATCCTTGCCTCGTCTAGACTTCTAGAGTCAGAGCATGAGGAACACGAAGAGGGTGTTGGTTTAACAATAACCCCAGATCGATGGAGGCGCTGCTCACTTTTGACCTTATGTCGTCGCCGGAGCGGTCGAATGGTCAATGCTAGTCGTGCAGGACTACGTTGAGGAGGGAACTGTGGACTTCGACGGAGCCGTTATATTCGATAAATCCCAGGCGGCGGAATTTATTCATGAAGAAGCTGACCCTGGAACGCGTCGTCCCGATCATGTCCGCCAGCGTTTCCTGGCTGATCTTCGGGATGATTTTCTCGGGAGTGCCTTCTTTGCCGAAATTCGCCAGTAATAGCAACGCGCGCGCGAGTCGCTTCTCGCTGGAGTTGAAGAGCTGGTCCACCAGATCTTCTTCGATCCGGATGGTGCGCGTGAGCATGTAGGACAGCACTTGGTCGGAAAAGGCGGGGTCATCTTGAAGCAACGCAAGTGCGGAAGCTTTGTCCAACCGCTGGATCGAACAGTCTGTCATGGCAGTTGCCGTCGAAATGCGTAGCTTTTGCCCGGCCAGGCATGCTTCACCGAAAAAATCCCCCGCGCCCAACACGGCGATGACGGCTTCCTTACCCGCCTTGGAGACTACGGTGACTTTGATTTTTCCCGTTAGAATGTGGAAGATCGCATTGGCGGGGTCGCCCTGTGCGAAGACAACCTTGTTCTCGGGGATTGCGGACACGACTCCGCCTTTGCCCGAAGCGAGGAGGAGGGGCGTTGGCGAAGGAGATCGTTTCCTTTTCGGAGTAGGAGTTGCCATCAAAAGCACCTGCAGTCTAACACTTTAGAGAGTGCTCGTATGTTCAAAAGTGCACACACAGAAATTTGGCATGAGGATTGCCCTACAAGTTGCCAGGAGATCAAAATGCCTTTAATGAATATCATCGTGAATCTGGTCGTCGTCGGTTTAGTGTTGTGGCTGATCAATCGCTACATCCCGATGGCGTCGAGCATCAAATCGATTCTGAACGTGGTTGTGGTGATCGCGGTAGTGATCTGGCTTCTTCAGGCAGTCGGCTTGTGGGGTGGCTTCGGCGGCTTGCGGGTAGGCTAGAGGGTGTGAAGCACCGATACACGCATTGTTGTTGCCGATGCGTGTATCGGTGCCTTTAGGACAGCTGGTTAGAAGCTAAAGCCCAACAGGAAGTCGCCTTGGTTGCGATTGGTGCGCAGCAAAGAGTTGATGGGGTCGCGAAAGTTCTCACTGCCCCAATGCGTGTAGCGAAGCTCAGGAGTGATACGCACGCGTCCTGCTTTGAACTGGATGCCGGCGGCGAAGACCGCGCCAACATCGTTGCGTTTGTTGAATTCCGGAGCTGAGTCCAATTCCTGGTTGATTGTCGCGAGCCCCGCATTCACGGTTCGACGAAGCTGCTTGATTCCCGAAACGTGGCGCAAGGCACCGCCGGCTCCGACAAAGGGAGAGATCGGCCCCGGCAGGATCGTAAATTTCACAAGCGCCGGGAATTCCCAGGAGTTCGCAACGGTCTTGGCGTAAACGGTCCCGTTCGGTAGCGACTGATCATATTGATATCCCAGTCGCTTATAGAGCGCGTCGACTTCAATGGCGAAACGCGCCGGTAAATTGAACTGGATCGAGGGACCCACCAAGTACCTCTTCGTATTTGTTGCATAGGCCGTAGAGTTACCCTTGGCTGTTTCAAAAGCATCGGTGATCGGCAGACCCACTTTAAATCCAACAGATACGGGTTGGGCAAGCGCGGGCAAGGCGGCACCAATGAGTGCGGCGGTAATAATCTGAAAGCGAGTAGACATGCCAATACTTGATGCACTTTGCGTGCCATAGTCTCGACCGCCGAAGTCCTATTAAGACGGGTCGAGACCGAAAGCAACCAGGAATTGACCAAATAAGGTCAGGTGACCGCCTGCCGTCAGTCGCACCGTGTCCTAATGCGGGCGGAATGCAGCAGGGAGCCCATGGTTGCAACGTTCCGGTGGTTGGCGCGTCGCGTGCCTCAGTCATTGTGTCGCTGGGATTCCCACCGACGGAAGAGGCAAGCATGAAGTACATCGTAACCACCGCGCTTTTGGCCATCACTCCGCTGCTGGCAGCGGACAAGGAACCCGCCAAGCGTCTGACCGAATCCGCGGCTGTATTGACGGAAGTCATGTCCGCTCCCGACAAGGGCATCCCCGAAGAAATGCTGGAGCACGCCCACTGCATCGTGATTGTTCCTGGCCTGAAGACGGCAGCTTTCCTGGTCGGCGGTAAATACGGCAAAGGCTACATCTCTTGCCGCAACAAGGGCGGCGGCTGGTCGGCACCGGGCACGGTTCGCATCGAAGGCGGCAGTGTTGGCTTCCAGTTGGGCGGTTCCGAAACCGATTTGATCATGTTGGTCATGAACCAGCGCGGCGTCGACAAACTGCTCAGCAGTAAGTTCACTCTCGGCGCGGAAGGTTCCGTTGCGGCGGGCCCGGTTGGCCGCACAGCGACGGCGCAGACCGATGCGCAAATGCATGCGGAGATTCTCTCCTGGTCCCGTTCCCAGGGTTTGTTTGCCGGCCTCGCTTTGGAAGGTGCCACGCTGCGTCAGGATCTGGACGACAACAAGACCCTGTACGGCAAGAAGCTCGAGAACCGCGCCATCGTCACGACAGGCGTGCGAGCACCGGCCTCGGCCAAAGCGCTGCTCACCTTGCTCGGCAAATATTCCTATCGCGAAACGAAGTAACAAGAAAGATTCCAAATGAAGAAAATCATCAGTGCAGTTTTAATTACATTGGGAGGACTATCGGCGCAAACGCCGCAAGCTCCGAATCCGACGCAACAGACCAATGCTCAGATTGCCGCCGAAAATAATGCGCGCATGGCCGCTGGACAGTCTCCCATCTACCGCGTCTCCGTCGTGGAGGGCGCGACGAAGGCGGTCAACTTCCGCAGCCGAGGCGGAGCAACTAAGCTCGACTTCAAGGGAACAACGCTGTTGCCCAAGGCGAGCGGCGAAGCCAAGGTCGAGAGCAAACAGGGTTACATCGAAGTGGAAGTGGAGTTCGATGAGCTGAAGTCCGCGACGATGTTCGGGTCTGAATACCTGACCTACGTAATGTGGGCCATCACGCCCGAAGGCCGCGCCACGAACATGGGCGAAGTGCTGCTCAATGGAAATCGTAGCAAGCTGAATGTGACGACGGAACTGCAAACGTTCGGCATGATCGTCACCGCCGAACCCTATTTCGGCGTGACCCAGCCCAGCGATGTGGTGGTTCTCGAAAACGTGATCCGTGCGGATACCCGCGGCGCGATCACTGCGGTGGATGCCAAGTATGAACTGCTGAAGCGTGGACAATACATCTTCAACGCGAATCCGAGCGAAGTGAAGCCGGTCAAGTTGGACAGCAATATCCCGCTGTCGCTCTACGAAGCGCGCAATGCGGTACTGATCGCACGCTGGACCGGTGCTTCGAACTACGCCCCGGACAGCTACGCGAAAGCCGTGAAGAGCCTGGCGACCGCCGAAGGCTACTTGACTCGCAAGGCTGGCAAAAAGCCGATTGAGACTGTGTCGCGGGAAGCCGTCCAGATGGCGGAGGATGCGCGCATCATCACCATTAAGAAGATCGAAGAAGAACGCCTCACCAACGAACGTCAGGCGGGCGCAGCCCGGGAACTACTCGCAGAGAACGGACGCGCGGCTGCGCAGTCTGAAGCTGCTCGTGTTTCGCAGGACGCGGAACGTGCGCGCCTCGCGGCACAGGCGGAAGCCCAACGGATCTCGCGTGAGCGCGATTCGCAGAACATCACGGCCCAGAACGAAGCGGACCGTTTGAAGCGGGATAGCGATTTCAAAATCGCCGCCGCCAAAGTGGAAGCGGATCGCTTGGCCAATGTAAACGCCGCACAGGCGAACGCAGCCAAGGTGGAAGCGGATCGCTTGGCGCGAGTGAACCAAATCGAACGGACGGCCGCGCAAACCGAAGCCGACCGCTTGAAACGTATCAACGATGCGCAAGTGCTGACGGCAAAGAACGAAGCGGACAACCTGAAGCGCATCAACGATGCGCAAGCGCTGACGGCAAAGAATGAAGCGGACAACCTGAAGCGCATCAATGATGCACAGCTGGCGGCTGCGAAGAATGAAGCCGATCGCTTAAAAGCAGAAAATGACGCGCAAAAGCTGCGCGCGCAAGCCGAACTGGATCGCGCCGCGGCAGCCAAGACGCAGGCGGACGTGGAAAAAGCTCAGTTGCGCGCTCAATTGATGACGCAGTTCAATGCGATCCTCCAGACGCGTGACACCGCTCGCGGCCTGATCGTCAACATGTCAGACGTCTTGTTCGGCACGGGCGAATCCGCGCTGCGCCCGGCGGCACGCGAGAAACTGGCGAAGGTCGCCGGTATCCTTTCGGGTCACCCTGGCCTGCATATGCAAGTGGAAGGCTACACCGACAGCGTCGGCAGCGACGAATACAATCAATCGCTGTCCGAACGTCGCGCCACTTCTGTGAGCGACTATCTGATCAAGACCGGGATCCCGACGGCTTCGGTCAGCTCCAAAGGGTTCGGCGAAACGCTGCCGGTGGCGTCGAATGACACCTCCAGCGGCCGCCAGCAGAACCGCCGCGTTGAACTTGTAGTTTCTGGAGAGATCATTGGTTCGGACATTCGTCCGGCAGTGATTCTCGCGGCCCAGTAAGGACCGGAAGAAATTCCGGAAACTTCGTCCGCTCCCGCACCGCCTACAGAGGACGGTGCGGGTTTTCCTTTTCTCGAAGGGAGCACGTATGACTAGCGAAAATCTTCAGTGCCTGGATGGACTCATTGTGAAGATCGGCGGAGCAAACGATGCCGGCCGGCAGACCAAGGGGCCGTGCGAGTTATTGCTCGAGCACCTCCAGGCCGCCCGGCGCAATTTGCTTGGGGGCATGTTAGGCGAAGCTCGGCACAACTTAGACCAGGCGAAGGAGTCCGCAGTCTGCATCCCTGACAAAGAGATGCGAGCGGAGACCAAGAAAGTGCTGCAAAGCCTGATCGATCCGAAGCCGCTGCGTCCCTATTTGGTCACGTGACCTGAGAAGGTCAAGCGTATTCGGCTGGATGGGCGCTTTCAGGCGAAATTTTACGATTCGGCAAACGGCCCCACGCATGCTTCTACCACTGCATGAGTCTAGAGCAAGGAAGCAAAGAGGTAACTATGAAATTTTTAAGGACCGCATCGTGGGCAATTGGATTGGCGCTCCTGGGTGGAGCATTTCTCCCCACAGCGAAGGCTGACGACTACGACAAGAAGACGACCGTGACTTTCAGCGCACCCGTGGAGATCCCTGCGGTGCACCTGCAGGGTTGGGGCGTGCTGCCGCCGGGAACCTACGTTTTCAAGCTGCTAAATTCTTCTTCCAATCGGCACATCGTCCAGATCTTCAACAAAGAACAAACCAAGATCTACGCAACCATTCTTGCGATCCCGAACTACCGTCTGACGGCGACCAACAAAACCGTGATGAACTTTAATGAGGGCATCCGCGGGAAACCGGAATCGATCCGCGCATGGTTCTACCCGGGTGCCAATTGGGGTGAGGAATTCGTCTATCCGAAGAGCAAGGCCGTCGCCCTGGCGAAAGACACCAACCTCCCGGTTCTAGCGGTCGTTGCGACGTTCCCCGAGGAATCCGCCACGCCGGATGCTCCGGAAGTCATCGCGCAACTGGAAAAAGTTCCGCTGATTGCCGTGAGACCGACGGGTGAGGAAGTGGAAATCGCGCAGGTAGTCCAAACAGCTCCGCGTGCCGCAACGGCGACGCCCGCCCAGCAGCCGGCTGCGACCGCGCAAAGTTTCCAGGTTCCTGCGGACGACGTCAGGCTGCCCGACACCGGGAGTTCCGTGCCGTTAATTGCGCTCGTTGGCCTATTGTCCTTAGGCGGAGCGTTTAGCTTGCTCGCAGTTCGCAAGCGCGTTGGTGCCTCCGAAACCAGATAGTTTGAGACGCGACGATTACCGCGTCTCCCGGCTGAAGGAAGCTCCATGAAACAGAAAGCGGTTCCGATATTGCCGTTCGTGACCAAAACGCACCGGGACTCCAATGATTTCCAGGAGACAGCGGCTCGTGGACAAGCCGTCTTGAATTCGCCGCGCCTGAACAAAGGCGCGGCATTTTCAGCCGTAGAGCGCAAGGCATTGGGCCTTACAGGCCTATTGCCCGCCGAAATCAGCACGCTCGAGCAGCAGGTCAGGCAGGCCTACATTCAGTATGTGCGGCTTCCAGATGTACTCAGCAAAAACTCCTACCTGACCGCCCTGCACGACCGAAATGAGGTGCTGTTCTATCGCCTGCTCTCCGAGCACGTGCTGGAAATGATTCCCATCGTCAATGACTTGGCTCCGGCGTTGGAGCAGGCTCATCTGGAGTGCAGCCCCCCGCGCGGCGTGTACCTTTCCATCGGCCAACCGGAGGCGATCCAGGAAGCATTTCTCAATCTAGGTGTTGGACCCAATGATATTGACCTAATCCTCGCAACCGACGCGGAGCAGATTTTGGGGCTCGGCGATTGGGGCGTTGGGGGAATCGAAGTGTCGGTGGGCAAGCTCGCGATTTGCACTGCGGCAGGCGGCATTAACCCGCGCCGGGTGATCGCGGTCATGCTCGACGTAGGCACGAACCGCGAGGCGTTACTGAACGATCCCACCTACATCGGGAATCGTCACCCCCGGATTCGCGGCGACCGCTACGACGCCTTCCTTGATAACTATGTGAAGGCAGTAACCAATCTATTCCCGAATGCGATGTTGCAATGGGAGGACTTCGCGCCAGGAAATAGTCGCCGCATCCTGGAAAAGTATCGTGATCAGATCTGCACCTTCAACGACAATATGCAGGGAACGGGTGCGATTGTCCTGGCGGCTGCTATTTCCGCCGTCCGCGTTTGCGGTACGCCGCTGCGCAATCAGCGCATCGTGATCTTTGGCGCTGGTACTGCTGGCGTTGGTGTTGCCGATCAGCTGTGTGACGCCATGATGCGGGATGGCCTCTCCAAAGCAGAAGCCGCCAAGCACTTTTGGTTGGTAGACCGCCAGGGATTGCTGACGTCGGATATGGCCGGACAGCTCCGAGAGCATCAGGTGTCCTACGCGCGACCGCCGGGGCAAAGCAAAGGCTTGACGTTGGCCGAAGTGGTGCGTCAGGTGCGACCTTCGATGCTCATCGGTGCGTCGAATGCTCCGGGAAGCTTCACGGAAGCGATCGTCAAGGATATGGCCGCTAATACCGAAAGGCCCATTATCTTCCCCCTGTCCGATCCATCTGCACGGGCCGAAGCAACACCCACGGACCTAATCGCATGGACCGAAGGACGGGCTCTGATCGCCACAGGCAGCCCGTTTCCCCCGGTAACTTATAGGGGCACGACGTATGTTGTTGCGCAAGCCAACAACGCGATGCTGTATCCGGGCCTGGTCCTGGGCGCGATTGTTTCGCGAGCCAGCAGGATCAGCGCCGGCATGTTTGCCGCCGCTGCGAACGCAGTGTCGAGTTTGGTTACGGTGCGCCAACCGGGAGCTTCCCTTTTGCCGCACATCGACGATTTACGCAGCGTATCTTCAACGGTGGCCGTTGCGGTCGCCGAGAGCGCGGTAGCGGAAGGGTTAGCCAGAGTCTCGTTCGGCGACCTCGCGCAGCAGGTACAGGACGCGATGTGGCAGCCACGCTATCGTGAGATCCGCGCATCCAAGAGCGTCGGCGCGGCATGAGGCTGAGCGTTCAGCGAGAGCCGCTAGGAAAAATTCTCCGTCGTTCGCAATATGCGCTCTTCGTCGCGGCGACCTTGGCCCTCGCATACTCCGGCATGGCTCTGTACACGGCTTGGAAATTCCAAGCCAACGAGCTTGCGCAATTCTCCCGGAGGCTGGCATCGACCGCCTCCCCCGTGGCCCCACCGGTGATTCCCGGGTTGGTAGGACGCGTGGAAATCGAGCGTCTGGGTGTTTCCGTAATCGTGATGGAGGGAACGGGATCGTCTACTCTCCGGCGCGCTGTGGGTCACATCGAAGGGACCGCGTTGCCCGGGCAGCCCGGCAACATAGGCCTCGCGGGGCATCGCGATTCCTTCTTTCGACCACTCCGAAATATTCAGCAGAACGACGTCATCACGTTGACGACGTTGCTAGGCGAGTATCGCTATCGCGTCCTCTCGGCGAAGATCGTGCCACCCACTGACGTCTCGGTTCTAGCTCCGGGAGAGGGTCAGGTCCTGACGCTGGTAACCTGCTACCCGTTTTACTTCGTTGGCCCCGCACCGGATCGGTTTGTGGTTCGGGCCATGAGGATTCGCTCCTAGCAAAGGGCAACAGATAGGGCTGTGAGAGATCTACAACATGAGGAGAGACAAAATGCGAGTTCTAACTTTATTGACGGCAGCTGGATTGGTGGTCTTGACGGGCTGCACCACGAGCAAGCCAGTGGAGACGGCCCTCACCGATACACAGGTGGAGGAAGGGATTCGATCCCGGCTGGTTGCAGACATGGATCTTCGTCGTGCGGCTCTAAGTGTCGATGCGGATGTAGCTGATCATAAGGTCACCCTCTCAGGCACGGTGCCCACAGAGGCTCTCCGCACCCGTGCGGTAGACATGGCTCAAACCTTTCAGCCAGGATTTATTGTGAATGCCAAGATCGACGTGAAGCCCGTGGAAGTGCCCCGCGGGGAGTACACCGAGGACCTGGCTCGAGAATCCCGGGATCGGGCAAAAGCTGCCGGCAATAGCATCGGGGACTCTTTGGACGATGCCTGGATTCACGCCAAAATCACAACCAAACTGGCCGCCAATTCCGAGGTCCCCAGCCGGCAAATTAACGTCGACGTAGACAAGAACGTGGTCACGCTTCGTGGACAGGTGGATACAGAATTGGCGAAGGGTGAGGCCGAACGGATTGCCAAGGAAACCGAAGGGGTCAAGGGAGTCAAGAATCTCTTAAAGGTCAACAAAGCGTAAACCCTTTCGGTCCGGAGGGCGGGTGAGGGCGCGGCTCCCGTCCTCCTGAGTGGTAACCGCGTTCGCGATGAAAAGGAGCCTTTTATGCTGGAAACGATTGCCGTTATTTTGCTGGTGTTGTGGTTGTTGGGAATGGTCACGGCCTATACGATCGGAGGACTTCTTCATATACTGCTGGTCCTTGCGATTGTCGTAGTTCTGGTGCGCGTAATTCAGGGACGACGCCCCCTGTGAACATCGAAGCCAACCGAGGAACCGTTCTCCGGATGAAGGAGACCTCTTCGAAGGGTGCTCAAAATCGCTTTTGTTGGCGATCACTTGCCGCGCAAATGCGGGATTGCCACTTTCACAACTGACCTGTTGGCGGCCGTAGCCAATGAGCATCTCGAGAGCCAGTGTTTGTGTGTCCGTGAATGACATCAAGGACGGGTACGAATATCCGGACGTGGTTCGGTTCGAGATTGAAGAACAGGACCTCTCCTCCTATTTGCGGGCCGCAGACTTCCTCAATATCAGCAACGTCGACATCGTGTGCCTGCAGCAGGAGTTTGGCATCTACGGGGGAACGGCTGGTGCCCACATTCTTGCATTCCTCCACGAACTCCGGATGCCTGTCGTCACGCCAGGTTTGTCCGTTTTCAGAACGACGACGGAAGTTACATTTACTACGCGACATTCACCGCCTATGACGGCAGAGTCGTGATGCCAGAATTGGTGGAGACAACTAATTTCCTTCGGTTCCGCTTCATCACGCTGAATGGTCCAGCTGCGCAGAACAAAGGGATGGCGCTCTTCCCACGCAAGATCAATGGCCAATACGCGATGCTTTCCCGCCAGGACAACGAGAGCATCTATCTCATGTACTCCGACAACGTCCACTTCTGGAATGAACGCAAGATTCTTTTCAAGCCAGAGTTCCCGTGGGAGCTTGTGCAAGTGGGCAACTGCGGATCGCCCATTGAGACCGACGCTGGCTGGCTAGTGCTGACTCACGGAGTAGGGCCGCTCCGCAAGTATTGTATTGGCGCGTTCCTTCTGGATCGCGATGACCCCAGTAAGGTCATTGGTCGCCTGGAACAGCCCCTACTGAAACCCAACGAAAGCGAGCGGGAAGGCTATGTGCCCAATGTTCTCTATACGTGTGGAGCCATGCTGCATGCCGGAACACTGGTCATACCATATGGGCTTGCCGACCAAGCTACGGGCTTCGCGACAGTGCAATTGGCCGATGTGCTTGCGGCGATAACCGGTCGCCTCTAAATCAGCCTCTTTCAGGAACCTCCGCATTTTTGATGTCGATCATGCTTGTGTTCAAGCTGGATTAGCTAGATCCAAGGCTGAATCAGATGGTGCTGCGGGCCGATGCTGATCCCACCATTGCTGTGCTTCTTCGTCGCTCCACGCCGATGTGGGGAGGCAACTTGCAAACCGCGCGGAGAGTTCCGCCGCTGTCTGTGGGCGAAGAGCGGGGTCTTTCTCCAAACAGCAGAGGATGAGTTTATCCAAGGCCGCCGGCACGGGAAGTTCCGTTCGTTCCGAGGGCGGTTGGGGTATTGTTCGGGCGTGGTGCATCAGAATCTCAAAGGCCGTAGTCCCGCTGAAGACGGCGCTCCCGGTCAGCAGGAAATACGCCACGCAGCCGACAGCGTAAATATCCGACCGGGCATCATCCTTGTCCCGTCCCAGCGCCTGTTCAGGAGCCATGTATGCTGGTGTTCCACAAACCGTGTGTTCGATAGTTCGGGTAACGTCTTCGGATCCGGTCCCGCCGAATCGCTTAACGAGTCCGAAATCCAGAACCTTGATGAAGTCGACTTCCCGGCCATATCGGCATACAAATACGTTGGCGGGTTTGACATCGCGATGCACCAACCCGGCCTCATGGGCCTCGGCCAATGAGTGGCAGATCTGACGCAAAATGTGAACAGCCCGTTCGGGTGGCAGCGGGCCATACTGTTTCACCAGGGCGTCCGCGTTGAGACCGTCGAGTAATTCCATGACGTAGAAGAAGGTTCCGTCCGCAGTGACGCCGAAATCATACAAGTTCACTGTGTGCGGCGACCGCATCGCCGCAGTGGCCTGGGCTTCGCGCTCGAAGCGCCGCAACGTCAGGGCTTCCGAAGGACCCCCTTTTGCGTTGTTGACGAGCTCTGGCCGGACCAACTTCACTGCGGCGGGACGAGCGAGCATCCGGTGGCGGCCCAACCACACTTCCCCCATTCCGCCCTTTCCCAAAAGTTTCTCGAGATGGTAGCTGCCCATGCGCCTCGCCTCAGCGACTTCTACTCCCAAGCCGTACACGACGCGCGACGCGAAATATGCGATCACCGCGCCCAGTGCTGGTCCCAGAGATAGAGACATGTAGGAATCGAGAGTTGGCTGAATTCTGCCGTTCGCTTGCAGCAAAAACAGTCCCAAGGGTGTGCAGGACGCGGCGATAAGCGCCGTGACTAGCGTGCGTCGCGGCGGGCATGGGACCACCAAGGGAAACAAAATGATGAGTGGCGTGGCCCAGTGCAGCCAGGGCAGGGCGCCAGTCTGCTGGTAGAAGGCCCAGGGATTCATCACGGAGATCGAGAAGCATAGGAGGACTTCCACTACCAGCGCGAGGTTCAGGAGAACGGAGGTTCGGACTTTAGTGCTGGAGGCCGCAACGACTAGCGCCGCGGCCGCGAGCATACAGGCGAGGTTCGCGGCGAGCAGCGTCGGTAAAAGTGTGTCTTTGTTACCTAGCAGGATGTTGGTGGTTTGACTTGTGACGTCGATCCCAATCCCGAGCAGAATGAGCCAGCCGACTACTTTGACGCGCGCGCGGGCACGCTGCAAAAGGTCCGAGGGAAGGCCGAAGCCCGAGCTGTCGCGTCCGGCATCGGCGGAGGCTCGGATGATAGATACGGTTGCTTCGGTCACGGTCGTTGCCTGTCGGGGCGCACCCATTGGTCGCCGGGCTCTCCAGTATACTGAAGTGCGTGGTTCGATTCCTGCTGCTTGCGCAGTTGTGGTTTGTAGGGCTTGCTGCAACCAGCGTGAGCATGGGGCAGGCGATCCCGTCTAGCGCAACGGAGACAGGAACTCCCGACTCACCGCCTGCTGTCGTCCCGCTAACCGTTCGGCCCTCCACCTTCAAGACCTTTCTTCGCAGCGAGCGGGACATTTGGACCAGCCCACTTCGACTTAGGAAGAAAGATGCTCAATGGTTGATCCCCTTTTCTGCCGGTCTTGCGGGCCTTATCGCGTCGGATCGGCACGTGGCCGGCGCGCTGCCGAATACTCCCAGGCAGATCCGCGTGGGAGAACGGTTCTCACGGGTGGGTGCGTCCTACACCCTGTTTGGTGCGGCGGGAACGGCGTACTTGATCGGCCGTTTCACGGGCAATGAGAAGTTGCGCATGACTGGTCGGTTAGGCGGGGAAGCTCTCGTGCATGCGCTCATCGTCACGCAGGTGATCAAGCAGGCGACAGGTCGGCAGAGACCGGAGGACGGCCAAGGGGATGGAGATTTCTTCAAACGGAGGGTTTCGTTTCCCTCGGGACACGCCATGATGACATGGTCCTTCGCGTCCGTGGTGGCGCACCAGTATCACGATCGCAAGGCTGTGGTGGTTGGAGCCTATAGCGCGGCCTTCGCGGTGAATCTCGGTCGTACGATGGCCCGCAAGCATTTCATGTCGGACTCGATGGTCGGTAGCGTGTTCGGCTATTGGATAGGTACCTATATGTACCATCGAGGCCAGCGTCAGGCGAAGGCGGAATCCAACGGTCGCAAATTCTGGTCAGCTGAGATCACGCCGCATTACTCGCGCGCATCGGGAGATCGGGGTGTAACTTTCGCGTGGTATTGGTAGCGAAACACTCTCCGAATCGCTGTAACAATGATTGGCTTGACATGGACTAAGGTCCACTTATAATTAAACATCGAGCGCACCGCGCGGGTGTGCCCTGTTTCAGCTCGTACTCTGGCAAGTATCGCGGAACCCATGACAACTTTAGGCATTGCTCTTCAATTGACGCCTCGCAACTTCGGAATCACTTCGTGCCTCTTGTTGTGCACTATTGGATTGAGTGCGCAAAACGCTCCGACTACCCGCGCTGCGGAAATTGAGCAGGCGCGAGACGCAAAGATCGCGACACTGAAGCCCGAAGAAGTTTCCAAGACAGAAGGCCGGCTGCGCGCAATCAAGGAACAGCATCTGCTGGAGCGCATCAGTTCGGGGTACAACGGACTGCGCGTGAAACTGGGAGGGATTGTCACCGGTGGCGGGTTCGCCGTGGGTCCGGAGTATTTGCGGGAAGATCTGTTGGGCGGGAAGATGATGCTGCGCGCTTCGGCACAGGCGTCCACCAAACATTACACGAACCTCGAAGCGGAAACCGAGTTTCGCAAGCTATGGGATGATCGCGTGACGCTCAGCCTGCTCGCCACGCGTCGTGACTACGGCGGCCTCAATTACTACGGTCCAGGGCCGGACTCAGAGCTGTCAGACCGTTCGAATTATCGACTGGAAGATACAGCGACATCGGTGTTCGGGACTCTACGGCCAGTCCGTGCAATCAAGTTAGGTGCGTCGACTGGCGGTCTTTGGATCAATACAGGACCGGGCACCGATAAGCGCTTTGCATCGGCCGAAACTTTGTTTTCACCGGCCGTCGCGCCGGGCATCGATCGTCAGACCAACTATCAACGCACGAGTGTATTCGGTCAGGTGGACTACCGGGACGACCCGTTGGGTCCGAAGGCGGGCGGCAACTACGTTTTCCAACACACTTGGTATCGCGACATTGGATTGGGAGCGTACGGATTCCGTCGTACCGATATTGATTTGCAGCAGTACATCCCCTTCCTGAATAAGACGCACCGCATCGCTCTGCGGGCGAAGGCAACCTTCACCGAGTCCGACGCGGGACAACAGACGCCGTTTTATCTGCAGCCGATTCTTGGTGGCTCGGATGACTTGCGCGGATATAGATTCTTTCGCTTCAGCGACCGGAACATGGTGGTATACAACGCGGAGTATCAATGGGAGATCTTTGCGGGCCTTGAGGGCGCGGTATTCGCCGACGCGGGCAAGGTGATGGCAAAGCGCGGCCAACTGGGCTTCTCATCGATGGAATCGGACGCTGGATTCGGGCTGAGATTTAATGCCAACAATCGCACTTTCATGCGTTTTGATGTTGGCTTCAGCCACGAAGGTTTTCAGATGTGGTTCAAGTTCAACGACATATTTAACGCTCGACGTTTTGGGACTTCGGCTGGGCAGCCGATTTACTAGAGAACGGATATGCGAAGAATTCTACTTAGTTCGATGATCGCTTTGGTTGGAACGGATCTTCACGCGCAGAAGTTTTACTCGGATGATCCATTGGTGAAGGAACCGCCGCCGCGTCGCGTCGGCATGTTGCCTGAACGCAAACTCAGTGACTACTACGATCTTTTCAGCAATCAATTCGCAACGTTAGGACAGAAGCAACCGGAGAGCGGTCCACTGATTCACGCCCAGGGTGTGAACACGCTGGGCGAGCCGTTGCAGGGTCCATGGTGGGAAGCGCGTCATTACTATCAGCCCATGACACCGGCACAGCTAAAAGCTGGTCCCGGACAGAATCTCGTGCCTGCACCCGGGACATGGACCGTCGTGTCGGCCAAGAACGAAGGCGTCACGCCGGGCTTTGTGATTTTGGATTCGCAGAATCGCCGCTTCTTTATCAAATTCGATCCGCTGAGCAATCCTGAAATGGCCACCGCCTCCGATGCGATTGCCTCGCGCTTCTACTACGCGATGGGGTATCACGTACCGGAGAATCACGTCATCCACTTTAAGCAAGAACAACTCAAGCTGCGCGCGAACGTGAAGATCACAGGGACTACCGGTGAACCGCGGAGCATGACGGATCGCGACCTGACCGAACTTCTGATCAAAGTTCCTAAGTCCCCTGACGGCAGCTATCGCGCAACCGCGTCGGCCGCGCTGCCGGGCCGTCCCATCGGACCTCCGCGTTACTATGGCACCCGTTCTGACGATCCCAACGACATCGTTCCGCACGAACATCGCAGAGATCAGCGAGGTATGCGTGTCATCGACGCGTGGCTGGATCATGACGACTCGCGGGCGATCAATAACCTGGATGCAATCATGGAAGAGAACGGTGTTTCCTATGTGCGCCACAACCTGTTGGATTTCGGGTCGACTCTAGGCAGTGGCACAGAGCGGGCCAACAGCCCTCGAACTGGCTCGTACTACTTCACATGGAAAGATTCTGCCAAGCAATTGTTTACTCTCGGACTGATGCCTGCGTATTGGGCAACGGCGAACTATCCCAACTATCCGTCCATTGGGAAGTTTGAATCCAAGGTCTTCGATCCCGAACGCTGGGTGCCCGAGTATCCAAATTCTGCCTTCCGGAACAGTTTGCCGGACGATGACTTCTGGGGGGCGAAGCAAGTCACTGCCTTTACCAACGACGATATCCGCGCCATCGTCAGCACGGGAGAACTTAGCGATAAGAAGGCTGAGGAATGGCTGATCGAGTGCCTGATCCAGCGGAGGGATAAGATCGGTCGCGTCTATTTCGGGAAACTGCTGCCCCTGGATCGCTTTGAAGTCAAGGCCGGTTCCGTGGGATGGGACGAAGTCGGAAAGCGTTTAGGCTACACACCCGCGGCCGATGTTACGCTGTCATGGTCCGATTTCGACAACTCTACAAGTACTCGGACCCCGAGAACCGGTAGCACGGCGCAAGTGCCGAACCGCCCGTCAGGATACAGCGTTCTGACGCTAACATCCAAAACAACGCCGCTTCATCGCATAGAAGTATTCTTGCGCCACTCTACGAGCGGCGCGCAAGTAGTCGGTGTGGATCGATTCTGGTAAACTCCCGGCACACTCGCATGGCTAAAATCACAGACGATCGTCCCGAGTTCCAATCGCGACCAGAACTTGCTGCCAGCAAGAGCTTCCCAAATTTCACCACGATCGGCGAACATCCAAAAAGCAAGTTGGAAGTCGCGCTCAGCCACTTAGCCGATGTGCGCGCTGGCGAAGGTCTCGGCGTGGTTTTTCTCACCCTAAACATTTTCCTCCTGCTCTTCGCGTACTATCTGCTGAAGACCGCGCGCGAAGCCTTGATCCTCACGGAAGGGGGCGCGGTCGTAAAAGCATACTCCAGCGGTGGGCAAGCGTTGCTCCTGATGGCTCTGGTTCCGCTGTACGGCTACATTGGAACCAAGGTAGTTCGAATCCGCCTGCTGCTCGGCATGCTCGGATTTTTCATTACGAATCTTGTCGTGTTCTCGATTGTCGGAAGCACAGGGGCGCGAGAGGGAATCGCCTTCTATATCTGGGTGGGTATCTTCAACGTTTTTGTCATTAGCCAGGTCTGGGCGTTCGCGAACGATCTCTACACGGAAGGCCAAGGCAAGCGGCTGTTCCCGCTGATCGGGATCGGCAGCAGCCTGGGCGCGTGGCTGGGGGCGCAGGCTGCCGAGCGGATGGTCAGTCTGTTCGCATTAGGCCCTTATCAGTTGCAGATGATCGGCGCAGTACTGCTGGTTGTATGTGGAGCGATTCTCGTCTTCGTGAATCGCATTGGATCGCGGTCGGCCATTCCGGAAATGGCGAAGCAAGCGGAGGAGAAACTCGGTTCCGAAGACGGATTTGCGATGATCTTTCGCAGCAGGTATCTGCTGCTGATCGCCGCGCTGATTGTGCTGCTGAACATCGTGAACTCCAGTGGAGAGTTTCTATTGAGCAGCCTGGTCGCGAATCAGGCACAGGCACTGCACCCGGGCGACCAGGCAGCGCAAAGGCAGTTCGTCGGCAGCTTCTATGGGAGTTTCTTCGCTGGCGTCAATCTGCTCGGTTTCTTGCTGCAGGCCTTCGCCGTATCGCGCCTCTTCAAATACCTCGGCGTTCGGCAATCCCTCTATATTCTGCCGTGCATCTCTTTGTTCAGCTACTCGGTCCTGGCGTTCGTTCCTCTACTGCCTCTGGTGCGCGTGGCTAAAACGCTGGAGAACGCAACCGACTACTCTTTGCAGAACACCATTCGGCAAACGCTGTTTTTACCGACCTCGCGTGAAGCGAAATATAAGGCCAAGGCTGCAATCGACACCTTTTTCATGCGCTCAGGAGATCTACTGCAGGCTGGCTTGGTGGCGCTCGGCACGTCACTGCAGATTGCCTTGTCGACCTTCGCCTGGGTCAACGTAGCCTTTACCTGTTTGTGGTTGGGCGTGGCTGCGGGCTTGGCTCGGGAGCATCGCCGGATGCGATTCTAAGCTGCATCTGGATCGATTGCTGGGAGGCCATCAGGGCTTGTAGGGCGTCATGCGCGGGTCGCCCGGTCACAGGTTGAGAATCTGGCTCGATCATCGCGCTGAAGAGCCTGAATACTCCAGCGGGCATCGCGGTCTCCAAGTATTCCAACCCAAGTCCCCGCAGGAGCCGGTCATCGCTATGCAGCGCCCGGAACGCCACCTTTAATGGCTCCCGCGGCAAGGAAATGGCCAGCAGGCTGAAGACATGCTCTAGCGATTGATGCGCACGATCTTGCAGGACCTCGTCGAGGAACGCGAACTGGGAGTCGGTCTCATCGCGTTTGTCCAGAAGACGGCGGCCCTCCCAGATCGTCCGCGACACAGACAGCTCGCGTTCCACTACTTCCATTAAGCGCGTTTCGTCGAACTGCAGTGCCGTGTTCGAGCGATGCAGCATTTCCAGCGCGCGACTGCTTTGGAAGCGAAGCTCGAAGCGCGGATCGTCCAGCACCTCCGTCAGCATCTCCACGGTGCGTTGGCTTGGAACGCGCACCAGAATACGCGGGAGCCGGCGTCGAATGGAAAAGTCCTGATTCGAATCGAGCATCGCATCGGCCAACTGTCCGCCCACCCGAGCCGCGTAGTGCTCCAGATGCTGCCGTGCGTGGACCGTCACTTCATCCCACGCGAGTAGCCGGATGATTTGCGGAATCGTCAGAGGATCAAATGGATGCTCCAAACTGAGCGCCTTCTGCACATCCGGTGCGATGCCGCTTCGCAACACCCTCAAGCGGTCCAATGACGGGTCCACAGGGCGGGGGATCGTTGGTTGGTCCGCTGATGCCGCGCGGGGCGCTGTCGCCGGGGTCATCTGGGCTGCCGGTATTTGCGGCAAGGAATTCATGAACGCGGAAAAAGTGGTCGAGTCCTGTATGTCGTCGCTCTTTAGCTCGATAGCCCGATGCAGCAGCCCTTGTTCCAGCGCGTGCAAATACGCTGTGTCCATCCGAAGGCTGATGCGGATGCAAATGAAAGCGAATACTGTCACGACCACCAGAAGGGGGCGCACAGTTGCATCGGAGCCCATCAATAGGAAGATTTGGATAATAGCGGCAGCGACGAGCTCGCCCATTCGATCGCAGCCAACGTCGATGGCGATCTTGACAGAGCGACGTTCACTTGCGGGAATCGCTGTGAAAAATAGCTCATATCCCGCACGGAACAGAGAACCTCGCAGAATCGCATCGCCCAATCGAGTGGAGCCAAAAGCCACCAGCACTGGAGTCCACAGCGATGCCAATCCGCCGATCGCAAGCGCCCCGGGCAGCGCCGTCACGGTGCGACCCAATCCAAACAGCCGCAGCACGTGCGGTGTCACGGCAACCTGAAGTAAGAACGATGCCGCTTGGGTCGCAGTGTAGAAGTAGGCGAAAAACTCAGCAAGTTCCGGACCACGGCCATAGGTGCGAGACGCACCGCTCTTGAAGAGGAAATCGACGATCGCGCTGCTGACGGTGGAGAGCAGCACCAGTAGAGCCAATGCCTTTAGGAAGGGAGCCCGCTGAACGGCACCACGCACAGTTGAGATGAATCCTTCGGGGTCTTCGCCGTGCGGGGTCGGCCGCTCTCGGTTCAAGGCCATCACCGCGAAGATCGCAGCAGCCTGAAACACGGCGAGCAAGATCAGCAGAGAATCAATGGAAAACCAGGAGGCGGCTCGGGCGGCCAATAATCCGCCCGCGACCCCGCCCACGGTTCCCGCCGCCGTAATGCGACCGAAGTACTTCTTTGCTTCACCCGGGCTGAACGCTTCATTCGCGACGCTCCAAAATAACGACAAGGCGATGGAACTGGCGCTCATGATGTGCAGGTAGCAAAACACGACGACCGGTTCCCGAAATCGAGCAATCAGGAAAAATTCGAGCAGATGAAGGAGAGCGCTACCACATAGAGTCCAAATGAGAATGGAGGCGGGCCTCCTACGCAGAAGGCCGCGAGCGAAGGCAAGCCCGCTGAGTACGGCAAGGATAGCTGCGGTGCCCACGACCTTTGGCAGGTCCGTTGCTGAAAACGTGTCCAGAAAAAGCGAGTCGCGGACCGCCTTGGCGGCGACCTGTTGCGCCAGCAAAATCGCGGCCCCGCACATGGCGGCGCGCACAAGCCCTAGGATCGCTCGATCGTTGTTTTGCGACACTGAGTTCTATTGTCGGGGATTCCGAAGGAACGTCGCATCACCCCACGCGCATGGCTGGTTGGGACGAGGCGAGCGGAAGTGGGCTATGGTCCAGCACGGACGGAGTCATCGTTTCCGGCAGGTTGGTCGCCCACCATTCCGCGGCTGTGTAAGGACAGAACTCTGGAACAGTTTCCAGGTCTCGCAGACTGCGCGCGAGATCGAACGCCGTTTGAAAGCGGTCCTCTTTTTTCTTTTCCAACAGACGCAGCACGATCTTTTCCAGGTCCGCTGGGATAGGCAGTTCGATCCGTTCACTGGGAGGGATCACGGGGGACTGCACATGTGCGATGGCGTGAGCCACGACCGAAGGCTCGTCAAACACAGTTTTACCTGTCAGCAGGAAATACGCGACGCAGCCAAGCGAATACAAATCCGCGCGGCCATCGATATCCTCGTGCCCGATTGCCGCCTCCGGCGAGATGTAAGCCGGTGTACCTGCCGTAACACCCTGCATGGTGATCGAAGTATCTTCGCTGTGTCGCGGGACGCGCACGAGTCCGAAATCCAGGACCTTGGCGAAGTCATACTGCAAACCGAGCTTAGCCAGAAAGATGTTCTTCGGCTTCACATCGCGGTGGACCAAGCCAGCACGGTGCGCCTCTTCCAGCGACTCGCACACTTGAATCAATGTGTTCGTTACCCGCCCTGGATGCATGGGTCCAAAGCGTTCTACCAGCGTTTGCAAGTCGAGCCCCTTGAGCAATTCCATTACGTAGTAAATGGAACCGTCGCGTGTATGGCCGAAATCGTACAGCGCCACAGTATTGGGAGATTGCAGCTGTGCTGTCACCCTTGCTTCGCGCTCGAAACGTCTCAATAGCGATTGTGCCTCGCGGCCTGTACTCGCCCGGAGCACGTCCGGACGGATCAACTTGATAGCGGCATCGCGCACCAGGAGTTTGTGTTTTGCCTGCCACACCTCACCCATGCCGCCCGAGCCGATCTTCGCTTCTAATTGGTAGCTTCCCAGTTGCTCCGCGCGCTCCTGCTTTAGGTGCATTGTAACGGCAGCTCGATTGATCAAGAGCATCCACGTGCCGGTGACCAGCATCTGGCCCAGTAGCAGGGCAAGGCGGTTGTCCTGTAACGGAAGCACCCCATTGACGTTGATGTTGATCCAGTATCCAAATCCCCATGCCGCGATAGAACTCGCGCCCATGATCGCCATTTTCAGCGGAGCATTTGGCAGCAGGAATGCACTCATGAAAAACCAAAGGCCAAGGAATGTAAGCCCCCGAATCGGGGGATTTCCTACTGCGGAGACAGAGGTTTCAATGATCCCGATGGAGAAACTCACGAACACCTGGTAAAGCAGGGAGAGATTCAGCATCCGCTGCTTCGTGAACCAGCCGTTCCGCTGCACTAGGAAGAGCAGCGAAGAAATGAATACCATGGCAAGGCACGTGAGCCGCAAGGAGGGCTGTTGCAGCGCTGTCGCAAACTCCGGTTGTAGGAAATAGCCGTGCACGAAGAGTGCAACCGTGGTAGTGGCCACGATCGCGCTGATCATACAAATTCGTTCGGCGACGCGGTCGATGATCTCTGGAGGTAGACTCGCCTCCCAAAGACCAGGATGATGTACGCCTCCCGAACTGCCTCTTTCTATTTTCACCACGGTACTTTAGATGATACGGGATCTTCAGCCCACGGAAGTCGCTCGGCTTCGCAGCTCTAATCGCTAGCCAAGCGTCAACGAAAGACCTCAACGCGGGGACCGAAGAATTTGATTGCAAACGTCAGTCCGTCACCCGGGGGGCGCCTCCTCTCCTTTAGGGACATCGGCCGTGGTTGGGCAATTTCTTCGTACCTTGGAGCCGGCCCACGGGACTTCACTCGTTGGCACCATTCGGAAAAGTAGCCGGGCGCTAGAGACGACTAAGCTGTTTAGCCAAGCGTTCTGGCGTTATCGGTGCCGCTGGCGCGAAGACTAAAGAATTCTTACCCTCGCAATGCCGCTGCGACTTTCGATAAGTCGGCCCGCACTTGGTAACTTCGCCATGCTGGGGATCGCACCCGGGATGCGGCAGGGCAATTGACAGGCCTCCTGCAACACTCTGGCTGGGCTGAATCGGCATACTTTTGGAGCGGCAGATCGCCCAAATCAGCATTCCGGTCGAGTGCAATAAAATAGTATGGCTACCTCGAGAGCCTCGAAGAGGCGTGCTGTTCTTTCTTAGAATAAGCAACATACTCTGTGCTCGTTTGTTTTAGGGAAAAGGTCAAAAACCGCGTTTCTGCGAGCTGCGTCGACCGAAAACCATGTTGATTCAGAGCTTTCGCGACTATCGTTCGCGCTTTCGGTGGGAGTTGGATCGAAACAAACTCCGCATCACCACGGAGTCGACTCGGTCCGTTGATCTGCTCGTCTGAACAACTAGAACCGTACTGAAAAACCAAAGCCCTTGTTAGCCTCTAGCGGGACTTTTTCAAAAAAGATTTGATCTGGCTTTTCAGCAGACCGTGCTGACTGGCGTCGCACTCCCATAAAACGAGGACTTCCCACGCTAACTGCTGAAGAGACCGAATAAGCTCCAGATCTCGCAGCACATTGCGTTGCCGCTTGGCCGTCCAACAATTTTGTTTAGAGCTGACATGCCTCGCTTTTATCAACCATTCATAACTGAGGATTCCAGCAGCCGCGAACTCGTTGGGCGTACGGTAACCCAGACTGCTGTGGGGCCGCTCACCGTTGTATTCCTCACGCCACGCTCTGATCTTAGCCCTGGCATCCATCAGGTTGTGGAACCAGGTGGCATTCAACTCCCGCTAAAACTCTCCACGTGCCCATTCTGCATTGGCTTGCCCGGCTGAATGTGAATGAGTTGAATCTTCTGCTCTGCGCACCAGCCCACGAAGTGGCGACTGGTAAACTCGGGACCGTTGTCGCACCGGATCGCCTCCGGTTTCCCGCGTCGATCGATGGCGGCTTCCAGACACCGCGTCACCCTTCGTCCTGACATGCTTGTATCGACTTCGAGAGAAAGGCATTCCCTGGTGTGAACATCCACCGCCGCTAAGAGCCGGATTCCTCGTCCTGTCGCCAGCGTGTCGCTGACGAAGTCGATGGCCCATTCCTGATTGCTTCGCACCACGTGCGAGGTCACCGGCACCCGAGCCACCCGCTTCTTCTTTAGCCGCCGCAACATCAGCTTTTCCTCGCGATACAGCCGGTAAATCCGCATCGCACTCGCCGGATGGCCCTGGCGCCCCAGCAGTTCACCCAGCACCCGGTATCCGTACTGCGTCTTCTTCCGCGCCAGATCCACCAGCGCCTTGCGCAACTCCGCGTTGCGGTCTGGTCTCAGTTCGTAGCGATAACTGCCGCGATCCACACCCACGAGCTTGCAGGCCCGGCGTTCGCTCACCTCGTGCTGCTGGCAGGCGATCGCCACGTCTTGCCTCATGCCGGCAAGCTCCACCCGTTTTTTGCAATCACCGACTTCAGGACTTCTTTGTCCAAACTGAGGTCCGCCACCAAGTGCTTCAGTCGCCGGTTCTCGTCCTCCAGACCCTTCAGCGTTTGGCTTCGCTGACGTCCATCCCGCCGTACTTCGACTTCCACGTGTAGATCGTGGCTTCGCTCACCCCGATCTCGCGCGCTAGCTCCGGCACCTTCCGCCCTGCTTCGTGCTGTTTCAGCACCCCTATGATCTGCTCTTCTGTGAATCGACTCTTCTTCATCCTTGATCTCCTTTCATCGCTTCTTCTAACGCGACGTCCCGAAGATCCTCAATTCTAGCTGGTCTAATTTATCGAGAGCATGTCAGCAACACCCAGTTCCAACGGAATGGCAGCCGCTAAATCCGAGACGCGCGCTGCTCTTGGACTGTAGCTTTTCCAAAGTGGTGCGAAAAGAAGGGCTAAAGTCCCAACTTGGCCAGTCCGTCCTTGGCCTTCACTCCACTTTCTGAGGCGGGGCCTGCCACAACGGCCTGATTCCAATACTGCCGGGCCAAGTCATTCTTGCCTTGATTGGCGTAGATGGCACCCAGGTTATAGAGGCCATCCACGTTGTCCGGGTGGTCCTTGACGAGTTGAGTTGTCTCCTTGATGGCGCCCTCAATGTCTCCGGTATCGTGAAGCGCGCGACCGAGTTCAAGGCGCGCGTCGGCGTTCTTGGGGTCAGCCTCGACAGCCTGCCGCAAGTAGCGGATCGCATCGGGAGCTTTCCCTTCGCTGCTTGCCAACTCCGCTAGGCGCAAAAGAATCGGAGGATGCCCGGGGTTCTTCCGCAATTCTTCTTCAAGCGACGCTTTCTCATGCGCAGCGTTCGGCGGCACGACCGAAGTTCCTGTCGCTGAGACTGCGGGCGCTGACGCCGATTTCGGCTCCAGCAGCGCTCGCAGCGAAAACAAGATTCCCCCGCCGATGAGCAGCGGCACGACGATCGTAATTACTTTCTTCTTGTCCATTGGCACCTATGCTCGAACGGGATCACCCGAGAGCGCAAGCCTGGCCTCTTTGCCAGCTTCCGCAGTTACATCGTGGGTTCCGAACGAAATCCCTACCTTCTTTAGAAAATCATTGGGCGGTTCGCCGCCCGCGAATACCCATACGTAGTCGTTCTGTAAGTCCTCGCGCTGACCATTCACTTCCATGACGACCGAACTGTCTTTGATTTCGATCGGATTAGAATTGAACAGAGCCGTCAGTTTACCGCTGCGAATCGATTCTTCTATCCGATTCACGTTGCGTTCCTTCAGGCGGCTGAATTCCGATTTGCGGTAAGACAGCGTCACTTGGTTTCCTTTTTGCCGAGCGAGTCCCATGGCGGCTTCCACCGCACTATCGCCGCCGCCTACGATGAGGATCTTCTTGTTGAAGTAGTGGTCCGCTTCGATCAACCGGTACATAACCTTGGGTAAAGACTCGCCTGGAATACCGAGCTTGCGGGGGGTGCCCGTGCGCCCTAATGCGAGCACCACTGCCTGGGAGCGATATTGGCCCTGATCGGTTGTTATGGAAAATATTCCATCTGCGCCGCGCTGGATGTCTTCAACCTTTTCGCCCGCGTGGACTTTGAAATCTGCGCGCGCCATCACTTGGTGCCAGAAAGCGAGTAGGTTCTCTTTGGAGAGTTCGGTCTTCTTGAATTTTCCATACATCGGGAATTCGATGGGGCTGGTCATTACCAGCTTCTGACGCGGATACTTCGCGACCGTTCCCCCGACCTCATCGCGCTCGAGAGTCAGGTAGTCAAGCCCGTGCTTGATCGCCTGTAATGAGGCGCTGATTCCAGCGGGGCCAGCGCCCACGATCAACACATCATGGACACCGGTGATTCCGCGACCGGAGCCTAAGCGCTCCACTACAGTGTCGACAATGGATCGGCCTTGGTGGACTGCGTTTTTGATTAGCGCAAGTCCGCCCAGTTCGCCGGCGATGAAAAGATTCGGTACGCTGGTTTCATATTCGGGAGTTAAATACGGCAGGTTCGCTCCCATGCTCGGGCTGGCCATCACCAGCTGGATCGCGCCGACTGGGCAAGCGTCAGCGCATAGACCGTGACCGATGCATTTGTAGGCGTTGACGATCACAGCCTTGCCACCGAGCATCGCGAGCACATCGCCCTCTGGGCAGACCGTGGTGCAACTTTGGCAGCCGATACAAAAGGTCGTATCGATGCGTGGGTGTTGGGCTTTGGGCCCGTCCGAGTAGACTTTCCCTTTTTCAGCGGCTTCGCGAGCCAACCGGGCGCGCCTTCGCTGGCTGAGTGTGTAGAGGATCACCGGGATCGCGACCATGAGGGCTACGAATGCGTTTGTAAGGAGCGCGTCGTCCATCATGGCGTTAAAAATACCCCAACATGATCACCACTCCGATATGAACCAAAACTAGTGCGGCGAAAGAAATACTGAAGGGCCGGTGGATCACGTGCCATAGATGGAACATCTGGCGCAGGCGATCCAGGAATGCAATCTTGGTGCGTAATCGCGATTGTTGACGAGCCTTGTCGATAATCGATTCCAGCTGTGTATGGCGGGAGCGCAATGCGCCGCCTAGAGTCGTCACCATCTCACTCCCCACCAGAATCTGGCGGCGTAGGCGACCGACGAGGAACGGCCGCTTGAGATCGAGCGCCAACAGCGTCCATAGGACTGTGAGCAGCGGCATTCGTCGAACATCCTGCGAAGATGGAGCCTCCAGTAGCGCCGAAAGCTGCTCTGGTGCGAAAATGTCCTGACCCGTGAGCTCGCTCGCTAGCGCCGCGCTCTGGTCGTCTAGCTCCCCAGCCGACAGTTCGGTCGCATGCAGACTCCGTGGAATCTGCGTGTAGATATAGCGCCCGATAAAACCGCTAGCCGCGACGATCACCATGATCCAGTAAGACCAACCTGCGAGTCCCGCGAATTTGAACGACGAGTGGAATGTAATCAGGATCGGCGCGGTGATGCCGATGACGGAGTGATAGTCCAGCCAGTGTTTGGTTTTTCCGATGGACCCAAGCCAGCGCCAACGCTTTCGCAACGGATAGAGAAAGATGATCAGGAAAAGAACCACGGAGAGGATGCCGAGATTGAGACCGATGAAGCCGCTCGGACGCAGCGCACGGTGAAGCGGGGATTCGACGCGCTGGTCCAAGTCCAAGCGGTAGTAATCAAATCCATACACCGACAGTGCAACGGTCACGGCGGAGGCGGCAAAAACCGCCAGCCAGACGCGCATGCGGTGGAGTAGTTCTTCGGTATCTTTGCGCGCGAGTTCCTTGCGATTTGAGGGTATGGATGCGCTCCAGGTAGACATTATTTCGGCACCTCAACTTCGTCCTTTACATCGACAGAAAACAGGCGGTACTTTGTAAACCGGTGTTCATTCCGCCACGTTTGATGCAGTGATTGCAAAGATACCTTGGCTGAAGTCGGCAACCAGTATGCTTGCTTGGCGCGCAATTCGACAGGTCCGTAAGAGACATCGCTTTTGAGAGACTGCAATCCGATAGCTTCCGGCGGTTCCTTCCAGGCAGCTTCAATGCGCGTCACCGACGCAGTCGCTGGATCGATCCACGCCGATCCTTCCCACAGGATCGGATACTCTCTTCCTTTTAACTCCAACGCTCCGGGAGATCGCGCACCACTGCGCGGAAGGAAGTCGATGCGCATCAGGCCGCTCGGCTCTTGCACGGGCAGGGCGAACGAGTAGCTTTCTTGAAAATCAGGGTGCAGAATGAACATCAACGTCGCGAAGCCGCGTGTCGCTAGCAGTGAGCCGGAGGGCTTGCCCTTTCGCGGAGCTTCGACTTCTACGCGCGATTCATCCACCAATAGTTCGCCCTTGTTCCAGCCGAGGACGATCAGATAGTCATAGCGGGAGTAACTGCGAATCGCCGTCTTGCCCTTTTCATTGAGCTTTTCCTGCACTAATTCTTCGGTGCACGTCACCGCGGAAAATTGCTCCCAGAATAGTTTGACGCGCTCGCCGGTGCGCTCCAGTAGATCGTTGGCCGGTGTAGCGCCAGAGGCGGCGCCCACCAGACTAATAGCGATAGCCCAGCGAGAAATAAATTTGGTCATAGGTTTGGATTTCCCCCCGGTACAGCGTGGCTCCTGCGTTCATGACGTAATGACGGCCCAGAAACCAGTCGAGAGTGGAACTGGTCCACATGCCTCGGTTGTCTTGCGTGAGCGGCGATGAGAAAGCTTGTGCGCCGCCCTGGACGTCCAATCGAAGTTGCTCGCCGAACTGCCGCGAGAAGGAGGCGAGCTGATACCAACCGCGACCGAAGCCGCTGTTGAAGACAGAGTGCCGGAAGTCGGCGCGGATTTTGGTGTCGTAAAAGTTTCGGAAGGTGACCCCGAAGGTTTGGTTTAGCGATCCACGGCGATCGCCGGTTCGCTTGCTCTCGCCTAGGCTGCCATAGACGGTGACCCCGCGCGGCAATTCGACGCGAGCGCCACCGCTAAAGCCGGTGAACAAGTATTGATCCAGCAGGCCGGTGCTGAGCAGAATTGCGTCGAAGGTCGGGATGTTCCGCAGATAGTTGTGGCCGACGTCGAAGGAGAGCCACTGGGTCGGCTGTAAGCGCACGGTGAGAAAGCTCCGGCTCACGGTGGCTCCGCTGGCGGTGTTGCCGAGTCGTCCGGGAGTCAAACGGTCCGCCTGCATGTTGTGAAAAACCGTGAGGCGAGTCTTCCAGGTGTAGGTGTTCTCCGTGAAAGCGTACTCGCGTTCCGCTTTCCAGTGCAGGCGCGTCATCGCCAGCCCAACCGTAGTGGTGTAGCGATGCCCGGTGAAGCTGCCCGCTGCGGCGGTCAGAAGCACTCCGCCGATCTGGCGGCCAGGCTTGTAGTCCCACGCTGTCGGATCGGGTGTGGATCCTCCGAAGGCGCCCGCGGTCCAATATCGATTCAGGCGGCGCCCAATATAGCCGCCGTCGATGGTGTTCAAGGTGCTTGCCCAAGGGACAAAGAGACGGCCCACGCCGATGACGTATTTCGACTGGGGATTGTTGTAGTAGAGGCCCAAATGATAGGTCCGATTCAACACGTCCCGCAAATTGCGCGTGACGGCTGGCTGGACAGATTGGCTGTTGAACCGACCGCGCCAATAGCCAGTGAGATTCCAGAAGCTGCCTCCGATGCGGGCAACGTCGGCTCGGACAACGACGCCTTGCTGGTAGGTACCGATGCGCGTTTGGCGATCGTAGATCGTGTTGTTCTCCAAGCTGATGCGACCAGAAGCACGATTCTGTTCCGTGGGGCGAGGCTTGGGTACGTAGTCGCGCTGTTCATCTTCGAGTGGATCGCCATTCGTGAACGTGACAATCTGCGCGTAGCGGCGAGCTGTGGTCGACTGCTTGATGCTCTGGATGATATCGAGATCCTGGCGGGCGACCTCGGCGGAATCGCCGACTTGGATCTCGCTGTCGGATGTTTCGATTTCGCAAACGGCAGAATGTGCAGCGACTGCTACTACAACAAGGCTCGCTACCGTCTTCGCAGAAAGCAGGGGAGCACCCGGTTCGCGGTGCTTTACCGTGAGGTGAAAGCCCTCTTGCAGACCTTCCTCGCGCCCGCCGGCCAGGTAGACGGAGCCTGTGGCGACATAGCGCACCTGGAATTCGGCTCGATAGTCGGCCGCCTGTTGCGCCCACACCGATGCGGCGAACAGCACTGTGAGAAGAGTCGTTCTCATCAACTCTTCCCCTGCGGGTGGCAACTATAGCAGTTGGTGCTGTTGTAGACGTAATTACGCACGCCGTTGTGCTTGTTGTTCGTGTTATTCGCCGGATGACAGCCAGTGGTGCAACTGAACACCGTGTAGTTGGTGGTGTTGGGATGACACGACGCACAGGCAACTCCCCGATGCGCGCCCGATGTGATCGGGAACCATGTGTGATTGAACGTAGCTCCGGTCCACTGCGCTGTGGTGTGACAAGTGGCGCAGGTGGTGGGGAACCCGGCGGCCTTATGGTTCGGGTTCGTGGTGCTGTTGTACACCGTTACATGACAGCTGTAGCAGTCTTTCGGAGTACCTTTGTAAACACTGTTTACGTGGCAACTCGCGCAGGCGACAGTGGTGTGTTTCCCCGTGAGCGGGAACGCGGTGGTGGAGTGATTAAATACCGCACCAGTCCATTGCGTGGTGCTGTGGCAGGTTTCACAAGTCTGCGGGAAGCCCGCTGTGACGTGATTCGGACTGCTCGTGGCCTGGAATTTCGCCAGGTGGCAGGAGACGCAGGTAGTCGGGAGCGTCGCGTACTGACCATTCACGTGGCAAGTCGCGCAGGCGACCGTCGTATGTTTGCCGGTCAGCGGGAAGCGAGTCGTGGAGTGATTGAACGTTGCTCCGGTCCACGCCGTGGTGGTGTGGCATAAGGTGCAATCCTGCGGGAACCCGGCGGCGGCGTGATTCGGATTTTTAGTCGCCTGATACTGCGGTAGGTGGCACGTGGAGCAGGCGGTGCCCAAGCCGGCGAATTTGCCTCCGACGTGGCAGCTGGCGCACGCGACGCTGGTGTGCTTTCCAGTCAGCGGGAAACGCGTGGTGTTGTGATTGAAGCTCGCCGGAGTCCACGCTGCGGTCGTGTGGCAGGTCTCGCAGGTCTGCGGTAACCCAGCATGGCTTGGATTTTTCGCCGCTGTGTACTGGGGTAAATGGCAGGTGGCACACGCCGTACCCAGCCCAGCGAACTGGTTGTTCACGTGGCAGGTCGCGCAAGTTGCGGTGGTGTGTTTCCCGGTGAGCGGGAAGCGCGTCGTGTTGTGGTTGAAGACCGCACCGGTCCACTGGGTGGTGGTGTGGCAAGTTTCGCAGGTTTGCGAGAACTTAGCAGCGACGTGATTCGGATTCGTTGTTTTCTGGAAGTCCGGTAAGTGGCAGGTGGAGCACGCGGTACCCAAACCCGCATACTTTCCGCCAACGTGACACGTCGCGCAGGCGACTGCAGTGTGTTTTCCCGTCAAGGGGAACTTCGTGGTGTTGTGATTAAATATCGCCCCTTGCCACTGCGTGGTCGTGTGGCAGGATTCGCAAGTCTGCGGGAAGCCAGCGTGGCTTGGATTCTTCGCGTTCTGGTAGTCCGGCAAGTGGCATGTCGAGCAGGCCGTACCCAGGCCCGCGAACTTACCGCCGACGTGGCAGCTTGCGCAGGTGGTCGATGTGTGTTTCCCCGTCAGCGGGAACTTCGTGGTGTTGTGGTTGAAAACGGCACCGGTCCACTGCGTAGTCGTGTGGCACGACTCGCAGGTCTGCGGGAAACCCGCCGCGGCGTGATTCGGATTCGTCGTCTTTTGGAAATCCGGCAGGTGGCACGTAGAACAAGCGGTGCCGAGTCCGGTATATTTTCCGCCGACGTGACAACTCGCGCAGGCTACCGCGATGTGCTTGCCCGTCAAGGGAAACTTAGTGGTGCTGTGGTTGAAGGTGGCCCCCTGCCATTGGGTGGTGGTGTGGCAGGATTCGCAGGTCTGTGGGAATCCCGCATGGCTCGGGTTCTTGGCGCTCTGATAGTCCGGCAGGTGGCACGTGGAACAGGCTGTGCCCAGCCCCGCAAACTTGCCGCCGACGTGGCAGTTCGCACACGTGGTGGAGACGTGTTTCCCTGTCAGCGGGAATTTCGTGGCGTTGTGGTTGAATTTCGCTCCTGCCCACTGCGTTGTCGTATGGCAGGATTCGCATGTTTGCGGGAATCCCGCCGCGGCGTGATTTGGATTTGTCGTTTTCTGGAAGTCGGGTAGATGGCAAGTGGAGCAAGCAGTGCCAAGTCCCGTGAATTTCCCGCCAACGTGGCAGCTCGCGCAAGTGGTCGAAGTATGCTTCCCGGTCAGAGGGAACTTTGTGGCGTTGTGGTCAAACTTTGCACCGGTCCACTGCGTTGTTGTGTGGCAGGTCTCGCAAGTTTGCGGGAATCCTGCGGAAGCGTGGTTTGGGTTGGTCGTCTTCTGGAAATCCGGCAGATGGCACGTCGAGCAAGCCGTGCCTAGGCCGACGAACTTACCGCCAACGTGGCAACTCGCGCAAGTGGCTGAGGTGTGTTTCCCCGTTAGCGGGAATTTCGTAGTGTTGTGGTTGAATTTTGCTCCGGCCCACTGCGTAGTCGTATGGCAGGTCTCGCAGGTCTGCGGGAAACCTGCCGCGGCGTGATTCGGGTTCGCCGTTTTCTGGAAATCCGGTAGGTGGCACGTTGAACATGCGGTCCCCAGGCCCGCGAACTTGCCGCCGATATGGCACGAGGCACAAGTGGTCGACGTATGTTTTCCAGTCAACGGGAAGTTCGTCTTGGCGTGATCGAATTGCGCGCCCAGCCACTGCGTCGTCGTATGGCAGAAGGAACAGTTCTGCGAGAATCCGGCAGCCACGTGGTTCGGGTTGGTTGTCTTCTGGAACTCTGGCAGATGGCAGGTGGAGCATTCGGTGCCCAATGCCGCAAAGCGTCCGCCTGTGTGGCAACTACTGCAGGAAGCAGCCGTGTGCTTGCCTGTCAGCGGGAATCGGGTGGACGTATTGTGGTCGAATTTTGCACCATTCCATTGAATAGTCGTATGGCAGGTTTCGCATGTTTGCGGGAACCCCGCGGCAGCGTGATTCGGATTCGTGGTCTTCTGGAAGTCCGGCAGATGGCAGGTGGAGCAAGCTGTCCCGAGTCCTGCGAATTTTCCACCAACATGGCAAGACGCGCACGCAGCGGCTGTGTGCTTGCCCGTGAGAGGAAATCTCGTCGATGTACTGTGGTCGAACTTCACGCCGGTCCACTGGGTCGTCGTGTGGCAGGACTCGCAAGCTTGCGGGAATCCTGCCGCCGCGTGATTGGGATTCGTGGTCTTCTGGAAGTCCGGCAGATGGCAGGTGGAGCAGGCTGTCCCGAGGCCCGCGAATTTTCCACCGACATGGCAGGATGCGCACGCCGCGGCTGTGTGCTTACCGGTGAGAGGAAACCGCGTCGATGTACTGTGATCAAACTTAGCGCCGGACCACTGGGTGGTCGTGTGGCAGGACTCGCAGGTCTGCGGGAACCCGGCGGCCCCGTGATTCGGATTCGTCGTCTTCTGGAAGTCCGGCAGATGGCAAGTAGAGCAGGCGGTCCCGAGTCCGGCGAATGTTCCACCCACGTGGCAGGAACTGCACGACGCGTTGGTGTGCTTGCCCGTAAGCGGGAACTTGGTGGAGGTATTGTGATTGAACACCGCCCCGGTCCACTGCGTCGTGGTGTGACACGATTCACACGCCTGCGGATAGCCTGCTGCTGCGTGATTCGGATTCGTTGTTTTCTGGTATTCCGGCATGTGGCAGGTGGCGCAAGCTGTATTCAATGCAGTGAACGTGCCGCCGACGTGGCAGGAGGCGCACGTTGCACTCGTGTGCTTGCCGGTGAGTGGAAACTTGGTCGCGCTGTGATCAAACTTTGCTCCGTTCCATTGCGCTGTCGTGTGACAGGTTTCGCACGTCGCCGGGAACCCAGCATCCTTATGGTTCGGATTCTTCGTCGCGTCGAACTGCGCCTGATGGCAGTTCACGCAAGTGGTCGGGGTGCCTGTGAATTGCCCGCTCTTATGGCACGAGGCGCATTCTACACTGGTGTGTTTCCCAGTCAGCGGAAAGCGCGCCAGACTATGATCGAATTTCGCGCCGGCCCATTGCGTGGTGGTGTGGCAGGTTTCGCACTGTTGCGAGAAATTCGACGCGCGGTGATCGGGGTTCTTGGTCGCATTGAAATCCGGAAGGTGGCAGCCGCTGCACGCTTGCGGCGTGGCTGCGAAGCGTCCGTTCACATGGCACGACGCGCAGGTAGCGCTGGCATGTTTTCCGGTCAAGGCGAATTGTGTGAACGTACCGTGATCGAACCGGGCGCCAGGCCATTGGGACGTAGTGTGGCAGGTCTCGCAGGTAACCGGAAATCCCGCCTGGGTGTGGTTTGGGTTCGTTGTTCGGGAAAACTCCGGCTGATGGCAGCTAACGCACGAGGTTGGCTGCGCCTTAAACTCGCCTCCGGTATGACAGGTAGCGCACGTAACGGAGACGTGTTTGCCTGTTAGAGGAAACTGCGTCGTGTTATGGTCAAACCGCGCACCCGCCCACTGATTAATGTTGTGGCAGTTCTCACAGGTTTGCGAAAATCCAGCAGCCACGTGATTCACCGTGCGAGCCTGCTGGAATTGCGGTAGGTGGCAACTCGAGCAGGAAGTATTTAATCCCACATAGAGTCCGGCCGCGGCGCTCTTGTGACATGAGTCGCAAGCCACCGCTCCGTGAGCACCCAGGAGAGGGAATCGATTTTGATGACCGCTGACGGCCTGTGGTGCGGCTTTCCATCCGCGAACTGTGTGGCAACTATCGCATTGCGCTCCGAAAGTCCCTCTGTGGAAATCTGCGTGACAACTGGCGCACTCTGTCGGGGCTTCGGTAAATACTTTCGATACGTGGCAAGAATTACACGTAACATTTTCGTGCATGCCCCGAAGCGGGAAGCGAGTTTGTTGGTTGTGATTGAACTCCGGTTGCGCGCGAAGTGGCGTCCAACTGGTCACGGTGTGACAGTTTTCGCAGGCGATGTTCGTTGGTCCGTGGGGGTTCCGCACTACTTGCGCAGTGCTCAGCGGGATCGCCAGCGCGACCCCTATCCACATGGCAGCGCTCACCCAAGCGGCTACCAATGTACCCCGTAAATTCACTCTCGACCTTTCGCGACCACCTCTCCGTAGTGGCGAAATATTTGAACGTTGTCAGTAATCGGTGAATGCTGCCCAGAAGTCGAGAGGAGTAGAAGAACTTAGATAGAAAAGTTGGGCCTTCACCTTAGGCACAAACTAGAAACGGTACCAGTGGTGATGATCGGCTCTACTGTGCAATTGCTTTACCAATTGATTTGTCGTCGGAATGACATGCTTTGCACTCTAGCGGAGCGTCGCGATAAAGCCGTGTCTCACGCGCGTCGATCTTGAGCGTTTGTGTATGACATTGCGCACAACGGACCTTTTCATGCGCTCCATCGAGCGCGAATTTGGTCTTGCTGTGATCAAAGGTTCGCGAGCTCCAATTCGTAATGGTATGGCATGCCGTGCATTCTTTGTCCTGGCCAGCGCTCATGAATTGTCCGCCGTGAATGTCTTCATGGCACTCATGACATAGCGTGGGTGTTTTCGCGAAGTTGGGTGACGCAGCCGTTTTGGCGTTAATTGACGCAGCCTTCACGGGCCGATGACAGCCGGTGCATGTCACGGTTTGATGCGCGCCTTCTAACGTGAATCGTGTCGCGCTGTGATTGAACGTACGAAGCGTTTTCCATTGCGAGGTGCCGTGGCAGGTCTCGCAGGATTCGCGAGTTTCGTGTGGGTCCATGTGGCACGAGGTGCAGTTCTGCACGCTGAAATGGTACTGCCGCGCGGCCACGGAAACAGCGCCTCGCAAGGGCTGATGGCAGTCCGCACAGACTACGGCCTGATGTGCGCCCGTCAGCGCAAACTTCGCTTGATGCTTGGTGAGCGTGTAGGTAGACGGATGAAAGTTGTTCTGGGTGTGACACATCTCACAGCGATCCGCGAACGGTTCGGCTTTGAATTGTGCGCCATGCGGATCGGTGTGGCAACTCTGGCAGGTCGTCGTGGTCAGCTTGTACTTCGTGTCCAGACCAGCCGGCTTGTGGCAGGATTCGCACTTGACCGATTCGTGTTTGCCCTGCAGTGGGAAGGCGCTCTGCTGGTGCATTTCCAGGGTGAATAGAGCTGGTTTGAAGCCCTGCTCGTTGTGACAGGCAGCGCAATCGCTTCCGCTGGCGCGCTTCGCAAACTGGCCCTGGTGAATGTCCTTATGGCAATCGGCGCACAAAACGTGAGCCACCGGTTTACTGAAGTCACTATTCGTGTGGCATTTGAAGCACGCGACGTCGCTATGCTTTGCGAGCAACGGAAACTTGGTGCGGCTATGGTTGAAGCCGGCATCCGATTTGAGCGACTTCCAGCCGGCTGTGATGTGGCAATTGGCGCAGCCACCTTGAAAGGAAGCATTCTCAAAGGACCCGCGATGCGGATCGGTGTGGCAGTTATCGCAGCTCGAATAACGCAGCTCGCGGAACCGTGGCATGGATTCGCCCCACACCGGTTTGTGGCACCCAGAGCAATTCGCAACCGCATGTTTCCCGGTCAGCGGATAGGAAGACTTGCTGTGATCGAACAGTTCCGCCGGTTTCCACTTGGTCTGGGTATGGCACGAGGTACACTCAACGCCGAACTCGCCCTTATGCGGATCCTGATGGCACTGCGCGCATTCACGCCCCATCCCTAGGAACGTTTTGCTCTTGTCTTTGACCCGGATCTCGCTAACGTTTACCTTCACGCGCGCCGCCGTGTGGCAGCCGTCGCATTTGAGTGATGTATGTTTCCCCTGTAGCTCAAACCCGCCGTTTTTAGCGTGATCAAAGCTTGCTCGATCAAATTTCGTGATCTGGTATTGCTTGCCGTTGTGCTCCGCATGGCAGCGCGCGCAATCCAGCTGATTTGCGGTGGCTTTGAACGCTCCTGCGTGAAACCCTGTCTTGGCAGCTACGCGGCGCCCTATCTCCTGGTGGCAATCCATGCACTTGAGAGCCTTTTGCCCAAGCCCAAAGACGTGGCAGCTGTTGCACTTCGCTGAGCCTTCCAGATCCTGATGGGCTCGCGACAGTGGTCCGGGCGAAATCTGCGCACGAAGGCTGCCCGCTGCCAACAGCAAGCCGATCACCCATAAGCAAATTCCCGTTACCCGCGATACCACGTTGGGCTATCGGCAGCACGTGGAGTTCCAAATAGAGCCGGGCTTTCACGTTTCTGTGTGAATGAAAAGAGCGAACCATTGTTAGTAGATGGTCGTAAACCCTCGATCAGGAACAAGCGTCTTTACGCGTCAGTCATGAACCGTCGCAATTTTTTATCTATCGCTTCTGGCGCTGCAGCTACGGCAAGCCTCGCGAGTCGCATCGCTGCTGCTTCCAAGCCGGATTACACGCTTCGCATCGGACCGGCTTCGGCTGAAATTGCAAAAGGCAAAGTCATTCGGACAACCGGCTATAACGGCACCATCCCTGGACCTCTGCTGCGGATGAAGGAAGGGAAGTCGGTCAGCATCGATATCTTTAATGACACAGACACGCCGGAGTTGGTCCACTGGCACGGAATGTTTCTTTCCACCAAGGCTGACGGCGCTGAAGAGGAAGGTAGTCCTTTCGTCGCGGCCCACGGCCATCAACGCGTCACCTTCACTCCGAATCCCGCAGGCACTCGCTGGTATCACACCCACGCGATGGCGATGGCAGACGTCACCAAGGGCGCCTACTCGGGCCAATTCGGATTTCTCTACGTTGAACCGAAGAACGATCCCGGTCGTTACGATCAAGAGATTTTCCTCGCGAGCCGCCATTGGGAACCCACTATTCTGCATCGCGGCGATCCCAACAACGATTGGACTGTCGACTATGCCAGCGCGACGCTAGGTGATCATTCGCTGGGCCATGGTGAACCCGTAAAGGTCAAGAAGGGTCAACGTGTGCTATTCCGCCTACTGAACGCCGATGCTACACGCGATATCACTCTTGCGCTGGCCGGACACAAGTTCCGTGTGATCGCGCTTGATGGCAACCCGGTGCCGAACCCGGCGGAGGTCGACATCCTGCAAATGGTGGTAGCCGAACGCGTCGATGCCATTGTTGAAATGAATAATCCCGGTGTATGGATTCTTGGCTCCACGAATGAAGCAGAGCGGACAAAGGGCCTGGGAACCGTGATCGAATATGAAGACGAGAAAGGTCCGGCCAAGTGGGTTGCTCCGCCAAACACACCCTGGGACTACACGCTATTTGGCAGCCAGACTCCGTCTCCGCGCCCTCCTGTTGAAGGAACGTTCGATTTGAGCTTCCACATGATGGCAGATGAAGGACACGCCTTCAATCAATGGATGGTCAACGACAAGCTCTGGCCCAACGTAGATCCGCTCAAGGTGAAGGCGGGCAAACGCTACCGCATTGTGTTCCATAGCGGTCACGAAGATGGTCACCCCGTACACCTCCACCGCCATAATTTTGAACTCGTGAAGGTGGGCAATAAAGTCACCTCAGGAATCTTCAAGGACACCGTACGCGTCCCCCGCGATGGAACCGCCGAAGTCGAATTTGTCGCCAATAATCGCGGCGACTCGCTGCTGCATTGCCATATGCAGCATCACATGGACTACGGTTTCAAGACGATGGTCAAATACGTCTGATTCCTATACGTCGGGTTTATCGGGAATTTAGGTTCCCGCGAGTATGCTGGACCCAGTGAAAGTTGATCTGACGCAAACAAAACGTACCTGAAGCAGCTCAATCACGATCTTAATGCGGCAATCGAATTCCGAGTCCAGCCGGCGTATTGGCGTGCCGCTGGAGCGCAGCGTGTCGTAGACCTGCTGCGTGAAAACCAGTTGAATCTCAGGCAGGCAACTGCGTAGCGCGAGGTTCAGCTCCGCGAGGTGCGATCGCCGAAGCCGTCGTTCTCCGCGTTCGGCTAAGGCGATCGCTGCGCGGTCTCTGTGGAAACTTCGGTCCGCGAAGCAGGCCACGCGCAACCCACTCCTTCGAGCGATGGATCGCAATTTGGTCTTATTCTTCTAATGGACCAGTAAGTCTTAGGTTTAGGCAATCCTTCCGAAGACGGTTGTAACTTTCTAGAACTCGACTTCCTGAGCCCTTTCTCACCGACCATGCATTGCGGGAAGATCCGATCGAATTCGCACCGCAGAAGCCGAGATTCGGATATCGACGTCTGCACGTGTGGTTGCGGTATCGGGGGCACGAAGTGAACGCGAAGCGCAAGCATCGGGTTTACCGCGCCTAACATCCGACGGTAAGGCGACTAACGGCGCAATGCGGTGTGACAGTTCACCGCGGCGAATTAGGAACGGGCGATGGGCTTCGTAGTCATGCATCACATGATGGGAAGGGCATCCAAGATCTGGTCCAAGGAAACCGGCATTGATCGGAATCCGGCAGACGAGGTGGAGGTGAAGCGTCCCGATGATCAGCGAGATCGGTATCTAAGCGTCGAGGAAGTTTCCCGTTTGAAAACGGTCCTGGACGAGAAGATGTACCGGAGAGCGGGGAAGGGGATCAATCAGACGTTCTTTCGTTCGCGATTGATTGTTCTGACTGCCCTAACCACCGACATGCGGATTTCAGAGATCTTCGGCTTGAAATGGAATGACCTAAGGTACAAGGAAGAGTTGATCGCTGTAGGTCCAAAGCTGAAAGGTGGGGAGTTCCGGTATGTTCCAATGCCGCCGGAGCTAGCCGCCGAGTTCAGGAAGTACCCGGCCGTTCTTTCGGAGGAACGTATCTTCCCTCCCGAGCCGGGAGCCAAGCGCGAACGCCAGAGGATGGATAGAAGTTACGAGACCATCTTGAAGCAGGCGGAGATTGAGGACTTTCGATTCCACGATCTCCGGCACACGTTCGCGAGCTGGTACATGATGAACGGCGGCGATCTGTATGACCGAGCGCTACGCCAAGCTAGGCAAGAATCATATAGCGAAGACGGGCAGCACGGCACAAAAGATGTGGAGGATGATGGAAGGCGATTTGCGGATGCAAACCAAGGAAACAGCTTGACGTTCCCATATTGTTCCCGCGCTTATTAACTGAAGTTTCGGGTTGCCACTAAGTGCTTTAGAATGTGGTGGCCAGGGACGGAATCGCACAGCATTGCGACTTGCTCGAAATCTCCCTCCAAGGAATCGTCCTCGATCCGGCGGCATAGGAGTTTCTATGGCTTACGAGGGACTAACGCCGAATCCACATGCCTGGAGGCCGATCCTAAATCGGGCCGCCGCAGCCATCCGCCAGGAATCTGCCGAACCGATCACCCGTAAGGAAGCGGAGAGGATGGCCCGGCACTTTATCGCCGTGCTGGTGCCCCGCCGTTCACCCGGCAAGAAGGCTTCTCCCGAGGTCTCAGCCGCAGCTGCTATGAAGGAGCAAGGAAAGAAATGGAATGTAGTCTATCCTGCGGTCTTCCCGAACTATGCCCAAATGCCGCTCCATGAACGGAGTTGGCGTTGTTTCAACCTTCGCCGAGCAGTTGCGGCATATCTCAAACGGCGACGGTCACGCGCACCAAGAGTCGTTACCTCCGTAAATCAAGAGTGATAAACATGTAGCCGCCCTCCTTCGTCTGCTCGGTCACAATGAACCCGTGCTGAAGACCAAGACGCTCGATCAGGTCATCGCTATGCGAGACAAAGCTGTGAGATTCTTGCGCGATGTTGTAGGTGAGCCCGAGAGAGCCGACGAGTTCGGTGCCATGACTCCCGAGGAGTATGCCGAACACAAACGTCTTCGCATTCAAAATCCACCGCACGGAAAAGGAGCAAACTATATGGCCACCAGAAGTTTGACGCG
>JBDSXJ010000024.1:0-84159 GCA_039926185.1 Bryobacteraceae bacterium
GTGTCGCGCTTTGGCCTAGCTCTCCGCCGGCAACCGATCCGCAAACGCCAGCTTCACCGCATGATCCCGAATATCCACCGGCCACCCGGCGATCCGCTCCGCGAAGCCTCTGCGGTCATGTGCAAACAGCGCCCGAGCAGCTTCCTCGAACCCCGGCAGATTCCCCGCCATGGCCGACATGAAGTTATAAGCAGCTTCCTGAGCCGCCCGAACCCTGTCCTTATCGCCGCTGGCCTTGCGAGCATCTTCCACCAGTTTCCGAAGTGCCACCGAGGCCCCTCCCGGCTGAGCCGACAGCCAGTCCCAATGCCGCGGCAGCAACGTGACCTCGCGCGCCACCACCCCGAGCTTCGGCCGCCCCCGCCCCCGAGGCTCCGAAGACACCTCTGGCGCAGGCATCACGCCCCGAATATCCAGGTCCATCTGACGCCCCGTGCGATCATCAAATACAAGGATGCCAATATCTTCCGAAGCATTCCTCAGGGCTAACACGACCTCTGCCACGGGTCCCGTGACCAGGAACTTCATCCCTTGGAACGCGGTGCAAATGGTGGTTTCGTGTGTCATGGAGAAAATATACCCGGATTTTATTACCATGTCAATACTAGCCGGGTAAAAACATCAACCCGCCATTTATCCAATAGGAGGGGGAGCACCGTTCGTGTATTATATTGCTATGTTTTTAAGGCCTTCCCGAGCATTGTCCCTGCCGATTTTGCTTGCTGCGCTCAGCAGCATCGCCTCGGCCCAGACCGGCATTCCGCGCACAGCAGCCGGGAAACCGGACCTCCAAGGCGTGTGGCAAGCCCGCAGCCGCGCCGCCTACGACCTTCAGGACCACGCCGCCCGCTTCAACATGCCCGCCGGCAAGAGCGTTGTGGACACCGGCACCATTCCCTACCAGCCCGCCGCGCTCACCAAGAAGCTCGAAAACTACGCCAACCGCAAAACCGCCGACCCTCTCTCGAAATGCTTCCTGCCCGGCGTCCCGCGCATTATGTACATGGAGTCTCCGTTCCAGATTTTCCAGACCACCGAGCACGTCGCGATGACCTTTGAATGGACGCAGGTCTTCCGCCTCATCTACACCAACGGGAAGACGAATCCGCACGCGGGTTACGAATCCTGGATGGGCAGTTCGCGCGGCAAGTGGGACGGTGACACCTTGGTCGTCGAAGTCACCGACTTTAACGACCAGACCTGGTTCGACATGGCGGGCGACTTCCATAGTGATGCGCTCAAGGTAACCGAACGCTACAAGCTGCTCGACGCCGATACTATTCAATACGAAGCCACCATCGAAGATCCCAAGACCTTCACCAAAGCTTGGAAGATCACCGTGCCGCTGATCCGTCAGAAGGGCGTCGATCGGGTGCTGGAATATCAGTGCCAGGCCGAATCCGAAGAGTCCTCAGGCTTGTTTGAGCGCGATCTGCGGACATGGTATCCGGAGCCCGGAACCCCGCCCTCTCCGCTGGGACCCATCGCCCCCTTAGGCGCGGGTGGCACGCTCCCCGAAATCAAGACCGGCGCCGCCCTCAAGCGCCAGGCCGACGGCAAACCGGACATCTCCGGATACTTTAACTCCAGCCCCGGTGGAGCCAACTATGGCCTCGAAAAGCACGCCCGCGACGGCATGACACCCGGCACCCAAGGCGTCATCATCGACCCTGTGGATCGATTGCTGCCCTACAAAGCCTGGTCCAAAGAGGAACGCACGGAACGTGAACTCCCGCGTCGCGGCTACGACGATCCGACGGCGCATTGTTTTGTAGCCGGCATTCCGCGATCGCTGTACGTCCCATCTCCCTTCCACGTCCTGCAAGTCCCCGGATACGTCGTCTTCCTGCATGAACGCATGTCGTGGCGCATCGTCCGGCTAACGGGAACCCACCTGCCCGATACCATCCGACTGTGGCAGGGCGACTCCATCGGACACTGGGAAGGCGATACTCTGGTGGTGGACACAACCAACTTGAACGGCAAGGCTTGGTTGAACGAAGTGGGGGAAGTATTGAGCCACGCGGCACACATCGTCGAGCGCTTCAGCCCGCAGAGTCCGGGCGTGATCACCTACACCGCCACGGTGAGCGATCCCATTCCCTATACCAAGCCATGGACCATTCAGTTCCCCTTGAACGGCGATGACAAAGAAGAGTTGCTCGAAGTCGCCTGCCTCGAAGACAACGGGGATTTGCAACACTTGAAAGATGTTCGCGACGAATATCGCGCTCAACAGAAGAAGGGAAACTAGTCCGATGAAAATCAGAAACCTAGCCGCTGCTCTCCTGATCGCCGCTGGCACCGTTGGCGCGCATCATTCCTTCACAGCCGAGTTCGACCAGAACAAGCCGATCAAACTGGACGGCAAGGTCAAAGAGATGAAGTGGTCCAATCCGCACGCCTGGATCTATCTGGATGTGGAGAAGAACGGCAAGGTCGAGACCTGGGCGCTCGAAACCGGCGCGGCAAACGCCCTCATTCGCCGTAATTGGAAGAAAGAAGATCTGCCGCCCGGAACACCGCTGCATGTCGAAGCCTGGCAGGCGCGCAATGGATCGAATACCGCGAACGTATCCAGCGTGACCTTCGCCGACGGCAAGCGCTTGTTTGCCGGTTCTTCGAACGGCAACGACAAGCAGTAACTACTTCGCTGGCTGGGGCTGCTTGGATTCCGGATCCTTGCGGCCCAAGCGGAAAATCCGGCCCACACTTCGCACCGCACGCACCGCACGATTCCCCTGCTTAGAATTGTTGTCCGCATCCGGCGGCGGAGCCATGACCGGCGTCCGTGGACTTGGCAGTTCCACCGTTTGCGCAGGAGCTTCCGTCACTTCCGGCAAGGGACCCGCGACGAAAGAATTCGCGTGGGAACTCGCCTTCGGAGCAGTATTCGGCAGAGGCGCGAAATAGGGAGCTTGTAAGTGTTGCGGCTCCTCAATCACCTGCGGAGCAGTCTTGACCGGCGCAGGCTTGCGCACCCTCACCGGCTCCGGAACGGCGGGAGCGTCGGGACCTTTTAGAACCGGTTCCGCAACCTGAATCGGTGCCTCAATCGGAGTCACTTCCTCCGTAGCCTTAACCTCAACCTCAGTCTCCCGCGCCGTTGCCGGCGCGGAACTCAGCACGCGATACGCCGCGATCGTCAGCAACATCGCGATCAACAGGATCGTGCCCCAGCGGATTCCGCGTAAAAGGTCTTGGCGGAACTCGCTCGGTTTCGGCTTCTTCGTCTCCAACTTCATGAACGTCCATCGGCCCTTTGTAAAACTCAGGGTACGCGGGGTTCACCTTAAGCGCCTCCCCAGAGGATCGTAGTACCGGCATGAAGTAGGGCAGGCACCCTGCCCGCGGCGACCACTCTGGTCGCCCGCTACTTGAAGATCTTGAACAACCGCCCCAGAGGATCGTAGTATTCGTCCACAATGCGCTCTTTGAGCGGAATAATCGCGTTATCCGTGATTTTGATCTCTTCCGGACACACCTTGGTGCAGCACTTGGTGATGTTGCAATAGCCGATATTGAAATCGTCTTTCAACGCCTTCAATCGGTCACCCGTATCGATCGGATTCATCTCCAACTGCGCCGTATAAATGAGGAAGCGCGGCCCGATGAATTCGTCGTGTTTATCATGATCGCGCAGTACGTGGCATACGTCCTGGCAGAGGAAACACTCGATGCACTTGCGGAATTCCTGCGGTCGATCCACATCCGCCTGCTGCACGCGCCAGGTCCCATCGGCGTTGTCCGGCTTACGCGGCGTGAACTTCTGGATCTTCATCTTGACGCGATAATTCCAGCTGACGTCCGTGACCAAGTCCTTCACATGCGGAAAGGTCTTCATCGGCTCGACCGTCACTGGCTGCGTGAGATCCAACATATTGAGCCGCGTCATGCACATCAAGCGAGGCTTGCCGTTGATTTCAGCCGAGCACGAACCGCACTTGCCCGCCTTGCAGTTCCACCGGACAGCCATGTCGTTGGCCGTGTTCGCCTGGATCTTGTGGACTACGTCGAGCACCACCATGCCGGTCTCGAACTCGGTGGTGTAGTCGACAAACTTGCCGGCTCCACGGTCACCACGCCAGATTCTAAAGGTTGCGCTCGCCATTACGACTTTTGCTCCTCGATGATCTGCTTCATCTCGTCATTCAGCGGCACGACCGGGACCTTTTCCATCTTGGGCCGGCCGTCAGATCCACGCGAAATCTTGAGATTCCACTTCGCCCATTCGTTGCTCTTGTCCGGATAGTCGTCACGGAAGTGACCGCCGCGGCTTTCCTGACGTTCCAGGCCCGACATCGCGATCATCTCGGAGATCGACAGCATGTTCTCCAAGTCCATCGCCGTATGCCAACCGTTGTTGTATTCGATGTTGCCGGTGATGCCAGCCCTCACCGCGCGCTTGCGCAGCATCTCGATCTTCTCGAGCGCTTGCTGCATTTCCGATTCCACGCGCACGATGCCGACTAGGTTCTGCATCACGTCTTGCAATTCGCTTTGCACTGAGAACGGATTCTCACCCGCCGTACCGCGTTCGAACGAAGATAGGCACCACTTGGCGGTCTCTTCGATCTCCGCCATGTTGACCTTCGTCGCGCCATTCGACTTCGCGTAAATCGCAGCGTACTCGCCCGCACGCTTGCCGAACACCACAAGATCGGACAGCGAGTTGCCACCCAACCGATTCGCGCCATGCAATCCCGCAGCGCATTCGCCAGCGGCGAACAGGCCCGGAACGTTCGACATCTGCGAATCCGCATCCACCTGAATGCCGCCCATCATGTAGTGCGTAGTGGGACCGACTTCCATCGGCTCCTTCGTGATGTCCAAATCCGCCAGTTGCTTGAACTGGTGATACATGCTCGGCAGCTTTTTCTTGATGTGCTCCGGACCATTCGGCAGCTTCTCGCTGATCCAGGCAATGTCGAGGAATACGCCACCGTGCGGGCTGCCCCGCCCTGCTTTCACTTCGCGATTGATGCAGCGCGCCACGTGATCGCGCGTCAACAACTCTGGAGGACGCCGAGCGCTCTTATCGCCCTGCGTGTAACGCCAGCCTTCTTCCGGATTATCCGCGGTCTGCGGCTTGTAGTTATCCGGAATGTCGTCGAACATGAAGCGCTTGCCTTCTTTGTTCTTCAACACGCCGCCTTCGCCACGCACGCCCTCAGTGACGAGGATGCCCTTGACCGACGGAGGCCACACCATCCCGGTCGGATGGAACTGCACAAACTCCATATCGAGCAGAGAAGCACCGACGTTGTAAGCCAGCGCCTGTCCGTCCGCCGTATACTCCCAGCTGTTCGAAGTAACGCGGAAGCTACGACCCACACCGCCCGTCGCGAGCACAACAGCCTTCGCGTGGAACACCATGAAGCGGCCACGTTCGCGATCATACGCAAACGCTCCGCAGCAGCGTCCGCCGTCCATCAGCAACTTGACGATGGTGGTTTCCGCGAACACTTCCATGCCCTGATGAATACCATGATCCTGCAAGGTGCGGATCATTTCGAGCCCCGTACGATCGCCGACGTGCGCCAAGCGAGGATAACGGTGACCACCGAAGTTCCGCTGATTGATGCGACCGTCCTTGGTGCGATCGAAAATCGCGCCCCAGGCTTCCAGTTCCTTCACACGCGACGGAGCTTCCTTCGCGTGATGCATCGCCATGTTGCAGTTGTTCAGATACTGCCCGCCGCGCATCGTGTCCGCAAAGTGCACGCGATAGTTATCGCGATCATCCGCGTTACCCATCGCCGCCGCCATGCCGCCTTCGGCCATCACAGTGTGCGCCTTGCCCAACAAGCTCTTGGTGACGACACCGGTCTTCGCGCCCGCATTGGACGCTTCAATTGCAGCGCGTAATCCCGCGCCACCCGCCCCAACAACCAGGACGTCAAACTCATGAATCGGATAGTCAGCCATTGGTTACAGAATCCTCAAATCGGTGATTGTCCCCATCGCGCACAAGCGAATGTACAGGTCAACCAAGCCAACGTAGAACATCGAGATCCACGCCCACTTCATGTGGTTCTTATTCAGGTGCGACACGCAGTCGTAGCAGCTCTTGGTGATCGACGAATCGCTCATCACATCCTTGCGGCCACCAATCAGATGCCGTAGCGAGTGGCAACCGAAGGTGTACAAGCCCAGCAGAATTGGATTCGCAATCATGATGATCGTTCCCAAGCCAACGCCAAAGGTCTCGCCGCCATCCGCGGTCGGGAACCACAAGGCGCGCCAACCGTCGTAGGCCAGCAATGCTATGAAGATGATCGCCAGATACAGAAAGTAGCGATGAATGTTTTGGAAAATCAGCGGAAACTTGCGCTCACCGCGATAATTCTTGCCCCGGAACCCCGGCTCGCCCACCGCGCACGACAGCGGATCGGCCCACCAACCCTTGTAATAAGCGCCGCGATAGTAGTAACAAGTGAAGCGGAACCCTGCGGGAGCCCACAAAATCAGCATCGCCGCAGAAAACGGAATGAACCCAGGCCACCACGCCGGAGCCGACGTGAACAGCAACGGGGAGTACATCGGAGAGAGGTAATTCGTGCCCGGAACCTCGTAGCAGGGCTGCGTCGGGCCGCACATGGGATTGAAAACGGCGTAGTTGGAATACCCCAAAAACAGGGCGTATCCGAGGAAAATCAGAAGCGGCTCAACCCACCAGTTGTCCGTGCGGCGCGTAGCGCCAAACCGTCCGTCTTTTAGCGGGACGTCAATCGAGGCCATTCGTACTCCTTCAATGATCTGGGAAGCAACTAGGATAGCGCAGGCGAGGTTTCCTAGTAAAATCGGCGCAAACAAAATGAAAGCAATGTTGGACAATTCCGGCAACGGCTGACCCATCCGCCCGGTACACTGAGACCGTGACTCCTGTAGCGTTGACCATTGCCGGTTCGGACCCAAGCGGCGGAGCCGGTATCCAAGCGGACCTCAAGACCTTCCATCGCCTCGAAGCGTACGGTGAGGCCGTCATCACGCTTATCACCGTGCAAAACACCCTCACCGTAGATCGCGTGCATGTCCTGGACGCCGACCTCGTCCGTCAACAACTGGACGCCGTGATCAACGACATTCCTCCCGGGGCCGCGAAAACCGGAGCTTTGGGTAACGCTGAAGTCGTCGCCACCATCGCGGAAGCCGCCGCATCCTTCCCGTTCCCCCTGGTCGTCGATCCAGTATTGTTCAGCACCAAAGGAACCCCACTGCTCGACGCCGACGGCCGTCAGGCCATGATCGAATTGCTGCTGCCCCGCGCGTTCCTCTTGATGCCCAATCTTTCCGAAGCTTCCGACCTCGCCGGCTTCTCCGTCACCGACATTCCCTCGATGCGCAAAGCCGCTGAGGCCCTCGCCGCCCGCGGGCCAAAGAATGTTTTGGTCAAAGGCGGCCACCTGCGCGGCGAAGCCGTCGATATTCTCTTCGCCAACGGCAAGTTCCACGAGTACGCGGCCAGCCGCATCTCCACATCACACACCCACGGCACCGGCTGCACATTTTCCGCGGCCGTCACCGCTGAATTGTCGAAAGGCACTCCCCTGCCCGACGCCGTTGCGCGCGCCAAGACCTTCATCACCCGAGCGATTCAGTGGGCTCCAGGACTCGGTTCCGGTACCGGACCGCTCAATCATTTCTGAGAAGTTCCCCGCCCCCGCGCCACTGTCTTGTAAATGAATCTCGCCGCTTTGGATCGCGCGGTCCTGTCACTGCTTGTCCCCTTGGCGACCGCGATTCTCGTCAGCGGCCTCGATGACCTGCTCATAGACGTAGTGTGGATCTGGGCATGGCTCAAGTTGCAGCTGCGTCCAGCGGCAAGTCTCTTTCCTCCGGGAGCCCGCCAGCTGGAAGCAGCTCCGCGCGGCATGATCGCGATCTTCGTTCCCCTGTGGCACGAAGACGTGGTTATCGCTAGGATGCTGGAACACAACCTCGCGTCCATCCGCTACTCCGAATTCCACATCTTCGCCGGCTGCTATCCCAACGATGCCAAAACCCAAGAAGCCGTCCGCAGCGTCGAACGCCGATTCCCCAACGTCCACCTCGCCGTCTGCCCGCACGATGGACCCACCTCCAAGGCCGACTGCCTGAATTGGGTTTACCAGCACATGCTGCTCTATGAAGAGGAATCCGGCATTCGCTTCGAGGTCGTCGTCACGCACGACGCGGAAGACCTGGTTCATCCGGAAGAACTGCGCTGGATCAACTACTACGCCGCGCGCTACGACTTCGTGCAGACTCCGGTGCTCGCGCTCAAGACGCCCGCAACCGAACTCATCCACGGCATCTACATCGATGAGTTCGCCGAGTATCACACACGAGACATGACCGTGCGCGCCGCTCTGGGCGGCTTCGTTCCCAGCTGCGGCGTCGGCACCGGATACCGCCGAAACGCGCTGGAGAAACTCGCCGAAAGCTCCTCGAACCACATCTTCGAGCCGGAGGCCTTGACCGAGGATTACGACAACGGCCTGCGCCTCAAACGCCTCGGCTGCACCCAAGCCTTCGTGCCGCTGTCCATGCACGGAAGGTCCGACTTCGTCGCCACACGCGAGTACTTTCCCCGCAACTTCCGCGCCGCTCTGCGTCAGCGCACCCGCTGGGTCATGGGCATCTCCCTGCAAAGCTGGCAGAAGTTCGGCTGGCGCGGCACCCCTGCGGAGATCTACTGGCTGTGGCGCGATCGCAAAGGCTCGCTCGCGAACCCGCTCAGCATGCTCGCCAACTTCGTCTTCCTATACGGCATCGCCACCGGCATCTGGGCCCGAGCGCCGCAGCAAGCCACCCAACTCGCCGGGATCACCTTCGCCCTGCTCGCGCTCCGAACCGCCGTCCGCATGGCCTGTGTCGCACGCATCTACGGGCTCGCCCTGGCCATCGGCGTCCCCGTCCGCGCCGTCTACGCCAACATCTTGAATTCGGCCGCCACCATCGAAGCCATCCGCCGCTTCACCTGGGCCCGCCTCCATGGCCGACCACTCAAATGGCTCAAGACCGAACACGCCTACCCCAACCGAACCGTTCTGCTCAGCCACAAGCGCCCGCTCGGCGAGATCCTCACCAGCCGAGGCTACTGCGACGCGCCCACACTGGCCATCGCACTAAAATCCTGCCCCCCCGGCACACGCTTGGGCGAGCACCTGGTCAACATAGGCAAGCTAAAGGTCCACACCCTTTACGAAGCCCTCAGCTTCCAACAAGGCCTGCCTCTCGCCAAAGTGGATCGCCTACAAGTCCGCCCCAACACCGCCCGGTCCCTGCCGGAACACATCGTCCGTCACTGGCGAGTGCTGCCGTTTCTAGCCGAGAACGGAGCTCTATCCATCGCGTCGCCAGAAGCCCCGACTGCGGAACTGACCACCGCCCTATCCCAATTCACCAAGCTCGACCTGCGCTTCCACCTACTGCCTCCACGCGAGTTCGATTCCCTCGCCGCTGCGCTACTGTAGTGGTCATGCGGGTGATTTTTCTTTTAAGCTGCACTGCTCTCCTGTCCTTCGCGCAACTTCCATCCAGCAACAACGCGGACATGATCTGGTCCGCAGGCACCATCGTGACCGGCGATCCCACCCTCGGCATCATTCAAAATGGAGCCATCGCCATCAAGGACGAACGCATCGTCGGCGTTGGCCCGCGCGCCGATATCGAAGGCCGCTTTCGCGCCGCCACCCACCTCGATCAACCCACCGCAATCCTCGCTCCCGGACTCGTCAACACCCACACCCACGCCGGGATGAGCCTCCTCCGAGGCGTCGCCAACGACCTCAAGCTGCAAGACTGGCTCGAAAAATTCATCTTCCCCGCCGAAGCGAAAAATGTCGACCGCGAATTCGTCCGCTGGGGCACCCGCCTCGCCCTTACGGAGATGATGCTCTCCGGCACCACGACCTTCACCGACATGTATTACTTCGAGGACACCGTCGCCGAAGAAACCAAGGCCGCCGGCATGCGCGGGGTCTTAGGGCAAACCATCATCGGCTTCCCCGCCCCCGACTTCAAAACCCCCGCAGAGCAGCTCGCCGGAGCCGAAGCGTTCCTCAAGAAATACGACCGCGATCCCCTCATCACCCCCGCCGTCGCCCCGCACGCCATCTACACCACTCCCGACGAAACCCTGCAAGCCGCACGAGCGCTGGCCGACAAGTACAGCAAGCCCCTGCTGATCCACGTGTCCGAAACCAAGACAGAGTTCGATGAGTCGAAAGAGAAACGCAAGCTGACCCCGGTCCAGGCCCTGTACCGGATGAACGTGCTCTCCGGCTGGACCGTCGCCGCACACACCGTGTGGCTCGAAGATGAAGACATCGCCACCCTGGGAACCGCCCTCACCGGCATCGCCCACAACCCATCGAGCAACATGATGCTAGCCAGCGGCGTCGCCCCCATCCCCAAGCTGATCGCCCGAGGCCTCTCCGTCGGCCTAGGCACCGACGGCCCCGCAGGATCGAATAACGATTTCGACATGTTCGAAGAAATGGACCTGGCCGCGAAGTTGCAGAAGGTCTCCACCGGCGATCCCACAGCCCTGACCGCGCAACAAGCCTTCGCCATGGCAACCCTTGAAGGCGCCCGAGCCTTGCGCCTCGGGCACCTGATCGGTTCGCTAGAAGCCGGCAAGCTAGCCGACATCATCAGCATCCGCACCGACGAACCCCGCGCCGTCCCCATGTACGACGTCTACGCCCAACTCGTCTACGCGCTCAAAGGCTCCGACGTAACCGACGTAATGGTCAACGGCAAGATGATCGTCCGCAACCGCGCGAGCCTCACGATGAACCGTGCCGCGATCTTGGCCAAGGCAGCCGAGTATCACGACAAGATCGCCGCCTCGCTCGGCAAGTAGCCGCGCCTATTCGAGCATTACCCCACCCGGGCGCTTCTTGGGATTGCAAGTAGGCTCGACGCATCGCTCCAGTGCCACCTCGCGGTAACTAAATTCGAAACCTGCGGTCACGTCGAAGGAAAAGTCCCACGGGTAGAACCCCTTCGCGGAGATGGTCATCCTATACTCACCTTCGACAAGATTCTCGAAACGAACGTCTCCATTCGAATTCGTGGTTTTGGTGCTACAGTCTCGCCGAGTCGGGCATCGTAGGACAACACGAGCATTCGGAAGCGCCGTCACCGATTCACCGTCGACGATTCGTGCCGCGACCGCCCCGGTAGTTGCCTCGTCCGATACAAGCCGTATTTGTACAGGAGGTCCGAACAGACTAAATGTCGTCACGAGCAACCGGACGCGTCGGAGATCCAAAGACTGGTCCTTCGCGATCTCGGCGCGCAGCACCCTCTCCTCAAATCCAGGTGAAGAAAAGTAGAGCCGATACCGCCCGGGCGTTACGCCCTCGAATGTGAATTCTCCAATCGGACCCGCTTTAGCTTCTCGCGGAGATAACTGCGAACTCAGCAACCGCACGGAGACTCCCGCGATAGCCGCCCCAGTTTGATCTTCAACTTGACCTTTGATGGTCCCACCGCCAGAGTCCTGCCCGAGCGCCGCAGAAGCCAACAGTATCGCCGTGATCCAAATCCGCACGCCCCAATCCTACAACAACTTCCCCCCGCAGTCAGTCCGAGGTTGACTCGCCTCGTGTTACCTAAGAACCGTATGCCGTCTTATCTGCGTTCATCCCATTCATCTGTGGCAAATACTGTAGTGACAAAACAAAGGGCAATAACTACCTTGACTAATCAAGCGACTTCGGGCATACTTGTCTCATGGCACCCGAACCACAGACGTTACAGGAAGCAGTCATCTACTTTGCGGACACGCAAAACTGCTACGACTACATGGTTCCGCGTCGCTGGGCCAATGGCGAAGTAACCTGCCCGACGTGTGGCAGCAAGAAGGTTTCGTTCCTCAAGAACCAGATGCGCTGGCAGTGCTCTAGCGCGCATCCCAAGCGTCAGTTCTCGCTCAAGACTGGCACGGTGATGGAAGATAGCGCGTTGGGCCTAGACAAGTGGATGGTAGCGATGTGGCTCATCGTAGGCTGCAAGAACGGTATCAGCAGCTACGAAGTTTCGCGCGCTCTCGGGATTGCTCAAAAGAACGCATGGCACATGATGCACCGCTTGCGTCTCGCAATGCAGGGTGCCGATGCTGAGAAGTTCACGGGCGAAGTTGAAGCGGACGAAACCTTCGTCGGTGGCAAGGTCCAGAACATGCACCTGGACAAGAAAACCCGCCTTCGCATGGGCAAGAAGCGCACGGGCGGATTCGAGGGCAAGGCTGTTGTTATGGGGCTGCTCGAACGTCACAGCAAGAAGGTTCGCATCAAGATGTTGCCGAACACGCGCACGCAGCACATCCACGGTCACATCAAAGAGAACGTCGAAGTCGGATCGACGATCTACAGTGACTCGCTCGCGTCGTACCGCAAGATCACGAACGAAGGATTCGCGCACGACTTCATCGACCATGCCGAGAAGTACGTCGAAGGCGTGGTACACACGAACGGCCTAGAGAACTTCTGGAGTTGCTTCAAGCGTTCGCTGAAGGGTACGTATGTGAGCGTGGAGCCGTTCCACTTGCAAGCTTACGCCGATGAGCAAGCGTTCCGTTTCAACTACCGCAAGGACATGAACGACGCGGATCGTTTCGACATCGCCGTACGTCAAGTAGTTGGGAAGCGTCTGACGTGGGACGAACTGACGGGCAAGGATAGCGTCCAATCAGAGACGCGGCCCGTCTAGTGAAACCTAGGCAGGGTCGCGGGAAAAACAGGCACTAACCTTTTAGGTCCCTTCGTTCGATATAATTCTCGTTCGATGCAAGGGAAAAAGTAAAAGCCGTGAAGTTGGCGCTCCACGGCTTTTTAAATTTCGATTTCGTTCGGCGTACGTTCGGCGGCTGGAACCTCAAACGTGCAGCAGGCAATATACGTGTGTGCCTAGACAGGAGTCTAGCATATGGCTGAGCGTGGCATTTTCGAGTTTGAGATTCGTGACCTAACCCCGACGACGCTATCGATGGCGCGTCTTCATCAATATCTTCCGCACCTCATAGAGCTATTTGGGAACCAGGATAATATCCATCTCTTGAGCGTGGACGAGGGTAGCGCCAAGCCTCGCATTTTTGCTAAACCCCATGTTGCCGGTAGAGTAGAGCGAAGGTTGCTCCAGATCAAGACGGGACATTTTTCCCGGAAAGTCTTCAAAGCAGTGGAGACTATTAACGAGCTTCTTGCGGAGGACGATACCAGCGCGGTGCTTAGGTCGCCGCATCCTGGAATCGTGATAGAATTTCCGGGGAAACTGGCGGCTAAAGACCTGATTATAGGGCCACTTTCTGAAGTATCGGAAATTCAGGGCGAACTGATCCAGGTCGGCGGCAGAGACGAAACTATCTCGGTCTATTTACGAAACGAGGGTGATGTCTACATCTGTACCGCAACCAAGGAGCAGGGAAGACAAATATCTAATCACCTTTTTACCCCTGTACGGGTGAGAGGGGCCGCTAAATGGATACGCCGGGAGAATGGCAAGTGGAAACTTCTGAGTTTAGTCCTCGACAATTTTACGCCACTCCAGTTGCGTCCACTCTCGGAAGCGATAAATAATTTGCGGGCGCTTGGGAAAGAATTTGGGGTCGAACCCGACCTGTTTGGGATACCAGAAGAGGAGTAACGGAATAAGATGGTCGTGTTCGACGCCAACATTCTATCTATCGCGATCCATGCAGGCGCGGGGATCCCCAAGGACTATCGCACCGGCGACCCTATTGACCGTGCGCGAGAGAGAGTTTGGGCGTTGATAGCGAGAGTAGAGAGCGAGGGGGAATGCGTTCTCCTCCCTGCCCCTGCATTGGGTGAAGCGCTAACTTCTGTGGCTGAACACGCTGAACGCTACATCGAGGAGATCGAACGAAATAGTTGTTTCCGAATACATCCTTTTGGTAAGCGAGAGGCGATAGAAATCGCCATGAGAACGAAAGCTGCTATTAAAGCTGGAGACAAAAAAGAAGGGCTATCGGACTCCCCATGGCAGAAGGTGAAGTATGATCGCCAGATCGTCGCAACAGCAAAAACCGAGGGAGTCACTGCAATTTACTCAACCGACAAACACATCCATGCCCACGCAAAATTGTGGCAAGTTCCAGTTATCCATCTTGCTGACGTGATGCTAACAAGCGCTGGCGTTCAGACCTCACTACTTGAGGAGGAGAGCGCCGCTGGAGACGCAGACCCAGCAGACAATATTGAAGAGGGAAACGGAACTAGCGCGCAATCCGGCTCTGCGATAGATCCATCTTGGTTATCGCGGACCGCATGGTATCCGTACATACGATGCGCCCGCTCAGGGCGCGTATTGCAATACACACTTCAGCGTATTGACCAAACCTGTCCATGGTGTAAGCAGCTTCTAAGTCAGGATGATCTTGATTGGCTAAGGCGCTTAACTAACAATCCAGCGATGATGAACGATGCGGAGCAGCTTTTTCTTGTTCTCAAAAATGGCTCTATTGACGGGGGAAGCATTTCCAGTCCGGTTTGGGATACTTGCACTGGGGCGATAGGCGCAGCCCATCCTGCGCAAAGTTAGGTAGTGTCCTAAAAGTGCGTTGACGGGTTCAGGGTGTTTTTTTGAGGGGGAAAGCCACAGTCACGAGCGAGACGATGGTAAGATGCGGTTGGAAGCTCAGTAGGATAGGTGCGGCGGGAACCACATCTATCGTAGATCACTAGACAACATGATCGGCTAGAAGGAGTATAGCCGATGTTTCTACTTGCGTCTACGCACCTACTGCTCGTCCACGCAGTTTGGCTTCCGAGAGACCCAGCGGATTTGTTCGCCTCTGGGCAAAATGAATGCATCTACGGGGCCGCCGATGAAACCGTCAGTAGTCCATGCGATTGCCGCCTCGACTCCAGCGATGATTCGGTGGACTTCGTAATCTTCGGACCCCTCGGCATGGGATGCCCTGAATCGAGCATTCAAATCCTGCGCCCTGGAACTTTTGTCGGCCATGAATTCGTCGAACAGGTCGATATTGGAACCATATCTGGTGATTTGTGGATCCCCTGGAAGCAGAGTAATCTGCTGCACCACGAGAAGAGGAGCACCACTATAAAGGGCCCCGCCAGCAGCGTAGTGAAGACCGGACAAGATCACGCGGAGCCCGTCTGGGTCCCCACTTCCGAATATCCCCTGAACTACGTTCCTCCCATTGCCAACGCTGGAGCCTATGGAGTCAATACTCCCGGCCAACTGACGACGTTGGATCTCAGCCCAATCCGCACTCACGCGATGAAGCCGCTGTTGATCATAGGGACTCGCCGATCTGGAGAACGCCTGCTGGCTGAATCTCCAGGAGCTCCAGACAATCTCCCCATCTTCCCGCCGATTAAGCGCTCTGCCTGCGAAGGAGGAAAAGACATTTGGAGCAAGCTGGGCGATCTTGCACGCCGCATCGGTAATCAACTTTTTGTCGGACGCTCGCATCTCCCTGCTCTCTGCGGCCACAATGATTCGTTCGCTGGTAAAATCGACGACGATAATCGTGGCGTGCATAGCACACACCGGCAGGAAGAAAAATGTCGCAAGTACTTTAGCGAGATAACTACGGGTGCGATCCTTCAAGGAACCTCCGCCGACGCAAGAAAGCTTTGGGTACTGAGCCCCAGCCTGGATGTCCAAGAGTATATCAGCGATGACGGCGTGTGCTGGAAGCCGCACTTTTAGGACAGTACCCAAAGTCAGTCTCTTGCCGTTCGCGGTATGATAGATCCGATGAAGGCGTCGATCTCAGAACCCGCATCAATCCCAGCGGACATTCTCGCCAAGTGCGACGCGCCTGAACAAGCGCGTTCATTCGACAGGTTATTCCGCTCGGTGATGGCCGTACCAAAGGCCACCATCGACAAGGCTGAAGCAAAATGGAAACGAACACAGGCTAAGAAAAAGCTAGCTTCCGGTTCCTGACTGCGAAATTTCGCGGCCCAAGCATTCACGCCCCTCTGACCGCCTTTGATTAGCGTTAGTAGTTAACGCCAAACAAAGCCAATTTTCCACTCCATCCGCGCGCCCAACTCCCGCCCCTCCAATCACATCGCGTTTCCGTCCGCCAAAACCGCCCGCGCCGCAAACCGCGTGTTATCCTCTAGAATTCGTAGTGCCGAGTCCTACACCCATCACAATATGAGCGAAGCAAAACCTCTGGTCGGGGTCATCATGGGTAGCAAATCCGACTGGGAAACCATGCGCCACACAGCCGAAATGCTGGAACGTTTCGGCGTCCCCCATGAGTGCCGCGTCGTCTCCGCACATCGCACCCCGGATAAGATGGCGGACTATGCGAAGACCGCCGAATCCCGCGGTTTGGAAGTCATCATCGCGGGAGCCGGCGGCGCCGCGCACCTGCCTGGAATGGTCGCAGCACACACCGTTCTCCCCGTGCTCGGCGTCCCTGTCGAAAGCCACGCACTCAAGGGCATGGATTCCCTGCTCTCCATCGCACAAATGCCCGGCGGCATCCCCGTAGGAACTCTGGCCATCGGCAAAGCGGGAGCGACCAACGCCGCACTGCTCGCCACCGCCATCCTCGCCAATCAACGTCCCGATCTGCGCGCGAAACTCCACGCATTCCGGCGGGAGCAGACGGACAAAGTCTCGGCAGACGTCCTCGCATGAAACCAATCCTGCCGGGCGCGGCCATCGGCGTTCTAGGAAGTGGACAGTTGGGTCGAATGTTCGCCATCGCCGCTCGGCGCATGGGCTATCGCGTTCACACGCTCTCCCCGGATTCCGACACGCCCACGGGTCAGGTGAGCGATCTCGAAGTCACCGCCCCCTATGAGGACCTCGATGCAGTCCGGCGATTCGCACGTGGCGTTTCCGCGATAACGTTTGAGTTCGAGAATATCCCCGCAGCCACGGCAGCCGCTGCCGCGGAACACACACCTGTGCGCCCCGCAGGTTCGGTGCTGCACACCACGCAGCAACGGATTCGAGAGAAGACATTCCTGCAATCGCACGGCTTGCCCGTAGCTCCCTTTCGTATCGTGAGCGACTTGCCCTCCTTGGAACACGCCGTAGCGGAGTTGGGATGCCCCTGCATCCTGAAGACCGCCGACTTCGGCTATGACGGCAAGGGTCAAGTGCGAATCGAAGCCGCCGACCAAGCAGCCGCCGCGTGGGAGACCATCGGCCGCCGCGATGCAGTGCTCGAAGGCTTCATCTCTTTCGCCAAAGAGATGTCTGTCGTCGCAGCCAGATCCGTGACCGGCGAATATGCGGACTTCGGAGTCGTGGAGAATCAACACACCAACCACATCCTGGATCTGACCTTGGCTCCCGCGAACGTACCCGCTCACGTGCAGCAGCGCGCTCGCGAGATCACGCGCGCGGTGCTCGAACATCTGGACGTAGTGGGAGTGCTGTGCGTCGAACTGTTCCTCACGCATAATGACGAGCTGATCATCAACGAGCTTGCGCCCCGACCGCACAATTCCGGGCACTTCACCGTCGACGCCTGCGTCACCAGTCAATTTGAGCAACAGCTTCGCGCCGTTTGCGGACTTCCACTGGGATCGACCGCGCAGCTGTGTCCTTCGGCGATGGCGAATCTATTGGGCGATGAGTGGTCGGCGGGAGAACCCGACTGGTCCGCTGCGGCGGCCTTCCCCTCCGTGAAGATTCACCTCTACGGCAAGATGAGCGCCCGCCCGGGACGCAAGATGGGCCACCTGACGGCGTTGGCCGATACGCCCGAGAACGCCGCGCAGATGGTGATGGCAGCTAGAAGGGCGCTCCGGCGTCAGTCCTGAAAAAACGGCGTCTCGTTCTCACCACGTAAGTGGAAGTCAAAGCGATAGGTTCCGTCCGCTTCCTTGCGCGCAATCAGCAAGTGGCGGCGCTCTTTCGGTACACAATCAAGCACCGGGTCCGGCGCATCCGAGAAAAAGATCGTCGTCACCACGCGGCGCGTTAATCCGATCGCCAGCACCATGGCGTTGATGTGCGGCGCGCGCCCCGCGCTCGCACCGGGGATCACGGTCTTAAATTTGAACCAACCGTCAGGATCGGTGCGCGCCCGACCGAAGCCTCGGAACGACAGGTCACGCTCGGCGTAGCGGGGATCGTCGGGGTGATGCAGAATGCCCTTGGCGTCGGGTTGCCATATCTCGACGATGGAGTTGCGCGTAGGTGCGCCCTTCTCTTCGAGAACGCGCCCGGTCAGGACGATGTGTTCGCCCTGCGTAAGATCGCTGAGTTCATCTGCGAACTCAAACGGGAAGAACGGGCCGATGGTTCCGAAGGGAGAGACCACCATTAGTCCACCTCCGGCGTGCGCTTGTGCCCGCGCAACACGAAGTCGCGGCGGTAGCCGATGTAGCTCAGGTCGCCCATCTTCGTGTCCGTAAAATCGAACAGCAGTCGATCGCGCGTCGCACGGTCCGCGACTCCGTTCAGCAAAAGGTCCGTCTCGTTGAGCGGCTCGCCTGGGAAGAAGATCTGCGTAACATACCGGTCCATCCAGGAGACGCCGAAGATCGAGAAGTGAATGTGCGGTGGCCGCCACCACCAGCCCGACTCGAGCACCGGATAGGCTCCGGGCTTGATGGAGAAGAACTCGTACTCGCCCTCTTCGTTGGTGACCAGCCGACCTTGCCCGATGAAGTTCGGATCGACGGGAGCCTGATGGTTGTCCATCGCGTGGATGTATTTGCCTGCGGCGTTGGCCTGCCACAGTTCGATGGCCGCGCCTCGGATCGGCGAGCCATCTTCGTCGAGGATGCGGCCCTTGACCTCGATCAACTGCCCCGTGGCGCGCTTGCCGTTGACCTCGGACATGTTCAGCGGTCCGCAGTTGAACAGGTTCACGGGTCCAGTGCGCTCCGACAACGTGAGCGGGCGTTCGATCAGCGGCTCTGCGGGGGTGCGCGTGAAGCTCTTCGGATACCGGTCAATGTAGCGCAGCGCCTGACTGCGGTCGTCGTAAAGGTTGTAGTCTTTCATTTCTTGTTCAGGGCCGCGAGCACGCGCGCGGGCGTCAGCGGGTAATCTTCCATGCGGACTCCGGTTGCGTCGAAGAACGCATTCGCGATGGCGGCGGAGCCAGCGGCCATCGTCTCTTCCCCCGCCCCGCTAGAGCGTTCGTTCATGCGTTGCACCACGACGGGCGTCACTTCGGGGCAATCTTCGAAGCGCAGCACCGGGTAGGTGTTCCAGTCGAGCGTGGTCACGCCCTGTTGGTTGAACTTCACTTCTTCGAGTAGTAAGCGGCTCACGGTTTGCACCAATTGTCCTGTGATCTGCGCCTCGACGATTCCAGGATTTACGACCATGCCGGCATCGAGCGCACCGTACATATGCGTCACGCGCACCTTGCCGGTCTTGCGGTCGACCTCCACGTCGGCCACCGCGGCTCCCCACGATTGCAGGTGCGTACCGAGTCCAATGCCTCGGCCCTTACCGTTCGGCCCCGTGACGCCGGGCTTAGGTTTGGGCGACCACTTCGCCGCCTGCACTACGGCGTCGAGCACGCCGAGCCAGCGTGGGTCGGTCATATTACGCTTGCGGAACTCATAGGGATCGATGCCCAGCTGGAACGCAAGCTGGTCGATCGCTTGCTCCGACGCAAAGGAGAACGACAGATCGAGCGGCGAGCGCAACCAAGCGGCGCGCGGGTAACCCTGGACGTTGATCTTATGGTTCACCAGCTTCAGATTCGGGATGACGTACATGGAGCCGAGATTCAACGGGCTCACTTGCGACGCCGCGCCGCCCGGCCACTCCGCAGCCGGGACGCCGGTGAGTTGCTCCGTGGTCTCGACGTTCGACCAGTTGTGTTGCCAGCCGTGATACTCGTAGCTGGTCAGCTTGCCCTGCGCATCGGCGGTGACTTTGCATTCGCCAATGTGGGCGGGGCCGTAAAGGTCCCAACCGTGTTCGTCGTGACGCATGAACTGGAGGCGCACGGGTGCTCCGGCGAGTTGTGAGAGCAGCGCCGCTGCTTGAGCGCAATCGTCGTAACAGCTGTGTCCGAAGGTGCCTGCGCCCTCGGCATACTGCACGCGGATCTTATCCTGCGCGAGGCCCAGAATGCGCGACAGATGCCGCCGCGTGGTGTAGACGTCCTGCGAAGAAGTGATGATCAGCGCCGAATCGGCCTTCACATCGGCCAGCGCCGCGTTGGGGGCGAAGGGTCCGTGCATTTGATAAGGGCCTCGCACGGTGCGCATGACGGAGTGTGTCGCGTCGGCAGTGGCGATGGAGCCTCGTTCCAGCACCAGGCGATCTTCCACCTTCTCCGCCCGCATCTGCGTAAACAACTTGTCGAACGCCGGGAGCGAGGGTGTGGTGTCCCACGTGACCTGTAACTGCTGCGCGGCTTTGATCGCATCCCACTCAGTGGCTGCGACCACGCCCAAGAAGTCGCCCTTACGAAGCACTCTCGCGCCAGGGATGTTCTTGATCGAAGCGTCGTTGATGCTGACGATCTTCGCGCCAGCTCCGTAAGCTCGCTGACCTCGCGGGCGCACAATGCGGGCGTGCAGCATGCCAGGAATGCGGGCGTGTTGGAGATACTCGTAGGTCGCGTTGACCTTGGCGGGCGTGTCTTTGCGCGCTGGCCGCTTGCCGACAATCTTGTAATCGGCGGGCGCCTTCACGGGAGCTTTGCCGGTGAACGCAACGTTGAACTGTTTGTCGCCGATCAAGGCGCCATAACTGAGGGACCGGCCGTTCCCCGTAACAACACCTTTGGCGACGGTGAGTTGCTCGACGGGAGCGTTCAGTCGATCCGAGGCCATCTTCAGCAGCGCCTGTCGAGCCTCCGCGGCAGCGGTCCGGACCTGCGGTCCTCCACGAGCAATGGACGCGCTCGAATACGTCCCGCCCTGATTCGGCGTGAGGTGCGTATCGAGGTTGACGGTGCGAAGCTGATCGAGTTCGAAGTCCAGTTCCTCAGCCGCGATCTGTAGCAGCGCCGTCGAGTTCCCCTGCCCTAGCTCGGCGAATCCGACGTAGAAGGTCGCGGTGTTGTCCGCATGAATCGCCAGCCACGTGTCGATCTGGTTCGCGTTCGGCGGACCGGCCACAGGCAAACGTTGCGCGTTGAGTTGGAAGCCCACCAGAAGCGCCCCGCCCGCCTTGAGGAAGTCTCGTCGCGACGTCATGCGGTCGTACCTGCGGCCCGTTGGATGGCTCGGATGATGCGCGGGTAATTTCCGCAACGGCACAGGTGGCCATTCATTGCGGTGCGAATCTGCGGCTCCGTTGGTTTCTTGTTCTTGGACAGCAGCTCCGTCGCCTTGATGATCATGCCGTTGAAGCAATAGCCGCACTGGACGGCTTGCTCGGCCAGCATGGCTTGCGCGACAGGATTCGACGCGGGCAGTCCTTCCAGCGTGGTGATCGATTTCGAACCGACAGAGCGCAAGGGCGTGACGCAGGAGCGAGTCTCCACGCCATCAATCAGCACCGAGCACGATCCGCACTGCGCGAGACCGCAACCGAAACGAGGGCCTTTCAGTTCGAGTTCGTTCATCAGGACATACAACAGCGGAGTGTCCGGCGCAGAGGTCACATCCCGCTGGCGTCCATTGACTCGAATGGTGGCCATAATGTGACAGGGTATCAGGTTGAGTGGGACCAATCGATGCGGTTGAAGATCTCGCGAAGCTTGAGGCCCTTGATTGGATTGACGGAGGCGACGAAAGCCACGCGACCAGCGAGGTGGGACCGGAAGTGAGGATGGCCAGCCCGGTTCTGCGACTGCGGTCCAAGGCGGGCGCAGTTGGTGAGCGTGGCCTTCAGTAGATCGAAGTCTTCGCGCGCCACGTTGAGACACTGGTTAGTGACCAAACCCGCCAGCCGTTGGCGCACACCTTGGCGCATGATGCGAGTCTTGCGATGGTTCACGAGTAAGCCCTCTTCCAAGAGAATCGCGCAGACGTGCGCACGGAACGCCGCGGAGATTCGGGCTCCTGAGAACGCGAGATCGTCGGCGTAGCGCGTGTAGTCGAGACCAGCGGACTCGGCAAGACCTGACAAGCGGCAGTCCGCGCGATACGCGTACACGTTGGCGAGCGCGGGTGACGTCGGCGCGCCCTGCGGCAGGTGGGACCGGTGATACAACTCCGCGTTTGCACGAAGAATACGGCACGTTGCCTTCGGTACTGCGTTGGTACACAAACCGGCGAGCAGATCGGCTACGGATTCGGGGTAGCCCAGAGTGCGGAATAGCGCGTGGATGCGCAGAGCGGCGACGCTGGGGAAGAAGTTTTCCAGGTCCAGCTTCAGCACGACCGGCTTGCCGACGTGCGGCGCAGCGAAAGATTGGATGGAACGGCCTGCAACGAAGCCGTGAGCAGAAGGGTGCGGTGGGATCTTGTCCAGGATGTCCGCAAGGATGCGTTGCTGTGCCGCCTTCAGGCGGAGCTTCGGCGCTTCGATGAGACGCACGCCACCGGAGCGTTTAGACTCCGCTCGATAGTGGTAGTTCTCCACGCGACCCTCTGTGTTCATGCCGCGAAGGTCGGCCAGCCAGTCCAGTTCGCTGGGCGCGAGGCACAACCAATCGGCGAGCTCCCCTACGGACTCGATGGCCGGAAGTCCCCAGGCGTTGGCAGCGAGGACTGGATGCATGCGAGCGGGGCTGAAGCGAATCGTAATTTCGTTCTTGTACTTTTCGACTGCGCGCTGAAAGCCGCGGTCCTCACGAAGGAACGCCGCAACGTGCAGCTGGCGCGGGCGCGCGTCGCCGAACGCTGCCTCAAACCGTTGGGCGAGGGTCCGGAGCCAGCGCCACTTGTTACCCAGAGCCTCTTGCAGTCGGCCCGCGAGCAACGCGTTCGCCACTGCCTTCTCGATCCGGCGGTTCGTCATAACAAAGGCGGAGGAGTCCAACGAGTCTCACTCTGCGTGAGCAGTTCTGCGTGCAGCGCAGGGTTCGCTCACGCGACGTAAAGTCAGATCCATCCAACACCCCGGGGTAACCCCGGAGGGGTACGATCGAACCCGAAAGCCCGACGCACGCCTTGCTTGGAACTCCGCCGCCTAGTCATCGTAGCATCGGGTCCGGCATACACTAGAGAAGATGCGATATTTCAGGCTCACAGAGGCCGAACGGGTGTTGCCTGAAGTGGAACGACACTTGCGGGACGCGCTATTTTACAAGGCAGAATACGAACGGGTGCACGGCGTGATCGAGGCGACGCTCGAGCGCGTGCGGCAATCCGGTGGAGCGCGCATTAATCCCAGCAAGCAATTGGAGTTGCGCGTAGAGCGCGATGGCCATGTGCGCAAGCTTCAGGACGCGATGGCTGAGGTGGAGCAGCTAGGCGCACAGGTGAAGGACCTCGATATCGGGCTGTTGGACTTTATGGCCCGCTACGAGGGCAGAGACGTGTGCCTTTGTTGGAAGCTGGGCGAGGACGCGATCCGGTATTGGCACGGGGCTGAAGAGGGGTTCCGGGGACGGAAAGAGATCGACGACGAATTCCGCGAGAAGCACACGGGCGAGGCGGTCTCTGACGAATCAGCCGGGGCTGCGAATTAGGGCATTTTCGTAACTCCTTCAGCGCCGCCTCCGCATCTATTCCACTATGCGAGCTCTGAATCTTTCTCTTATTGCGATCCTGGCGGTAGGCTTGCTTGCGGCAGACACTGGTCTTCCGCAGGTGGGCAAGGCGGCGCCTGACTTTCAACTCCCGTCACAGGATGGCAGCGTGGTGAAGTTGGCGGACTACCGCGGCAGGTGGGTGGTGCTGTACTTTTATCCCAAAGACGGGACCTCTGGCTGCACGATTGAGGCGCACAATTTCCAGCGGGACCTCAAGCAGTATGAACAGCGGAATGCGGTTATTGTCGGGGTGAGCGTCGATTCCACGGGCAGTCACAAGGAGTTTTGCGCCAAGCAAGGTCTGACCTTTAAGCTGCTCGCGGATACGGAGAAGGTCGTGTCGGAGAAGTACGGCTCGCTGCACAATTTGCTGGGATACAAGATCGCGGCGCGGCACACGTTCCTGGTGGACCCGCAGGGCAAGGTCGCGAAAGTGTGGACCGACGTTTCGCCGAGCAGCCACAGCAGTGAGGTCTTGAAGGCGCTGAACGGGCTCGCGAGTTCCAAATAGTGCCGTCGGATCTGAGCGGGACTTGGAAGCTGATTCGAGGCGAGAGCGACTTCGGGTTTCTACCGCCTCCTCGCTTGCGGGTCGATATGATCACCCACCGCGAGCCGTACCTTCACATGCGGACCCGGCAGAAGGATGCGAATGGCGATATCGTGCTGGACCGGAACGTCACGATCGGCGGAGCAGCTGAGCAGATTGTGATTCGGGGTCGCGCACGGTTGCTGCGCGCGTTCTGGGAGGAACAGACGCTGGTGGTGGAGACGACCTCTGAGGTCAGCGGTAGCGCTCGCCGGATTGAAGATCGTTGGACAGTGGATGCCGACGGAGCGTGGCTAACCATCGAGCGTGCCCATGACCAACCGGGTGGAACGGTGCATCAGTGGCTACGGCTGCGAAGGATTGAGAGCTAGCTACTTTGCGGCTACGTGGGCAGCGTCTTTCTCGTTATCCGAACAGTGATAGTCGAGCAATTCGGTGTCAAGAAGAATATCCTGGTTCAACTTAACAGTCCAAGGCTTGGTGTAGGCGCCCGGATCGTCGATGGTCAGTTCGATTTCTAAACGTCCGTAGTTCAGGCGGCGGAACCGTTCGGTCATCTTCGCAGCCTCGGTAATAGGGCTGCCGTTGCGGTCCAGCCAGGTCCCTTCCCGTAGTCCGATGGTCTGTACCACCAGTGTGTCGCCTTCCCATTTGCCGACAGAGAAGCCGTTGAAGGTGGGCGCAGGGTCGACCGGCAACTTGCGGCCGTCCATGAATATCTGCCGGAAGGTAACATCGCGTTCGGAGAGGATCACCAGTTGCCCTGGCAATTGAAGGATCTTGCGCGGAGGCGGGAAGGTGAGTATCCGGACAGCACCTGCAGGACGGCAGAACGCAACGGGATCATCGCGACCAAGGTCGGCAGAACGTTTCTTCACGAGCTCTGCGGCCCACGGCTGGTAAGGAAGGCCTCCAGGGAGCTTCGCTCCGAGGTTCAGGAACTCAGGGCCTGCGACGTAGTCGCACTCCCCGGTGCATGGTGGATGCTGCAGGGTCCAGATGCCTGACAGGTCCGGCTTGCCTGCGACGCGAGGAGCGGGTGCCGTGAGGTTGGGCTTGCCATCGCGGGTGCGAGGAACCCCGGGAGTCGGGAGATGGAACCATTGCGCGGCAACAGGAAGTGCAAGCAATAGAGCGAGAGCGACTGTGGAAACCCGCATGGGGCCATGGTACATGAGGACGTCTGCATGCGTCGGCATCCGTCGACAGGCCCATAGTCATGGAACCCATAGGCCATACCCATCCCTTACAAAATAAGTACCAACGTGCTGGCTTTGTTTCAATCCCGACGTGTATACTTCGTCGTGGCATGAATCGCCGGACATTCATCAAAGGTGCTGCAGCAGCACTCGGACCAATTGCAGCGGGCACCGCTTATGGAGCGCAACAGCCGAACGTTGTGCTGATCTTCGCGGACGATTTAGGCTACGGCGACCTCAGCTCTTACGGCTCACATATCAAGACTCCTCATCTGGACGCCATGGCAACAGAGGGAGTTCAATTCCGTCAGTTTTATTCGGCCAATCCGGTATGCTCGCCCTCACGGGCGTCGATCCTGACGGGGCGTTATGGCGTGCGATGCGGCGTGCCAGGGGTATTGCAGTCCAAGGACCCCGGGGGACTTGCGGAGAGCGAAGTCACGATCGCGCAGATGCTGAAGCAGGTGGGCTATAAAACCATGTGCGTGGGCAAGTGGCATCTGGGCTGCCCCGACAAATATCTTCCCACCACGCGCGGGTTCGACGAATACTACGGCATCCCGTACAGCAACGACATGTTGCCGTCGGTGCTGATGCATAACAAGCAGGTCATTGAGAGTCCGGTCGATCTGCCGTCACTGACCATGCGCTACACGGATCAGGCGGTCGACTTTATCCGTCGGTCAAAGAACAGTCCGTTCTTCCTCTATCTGGCGCATGCCGGTCCGCACATTCCTTTGACGCCTTCGCCGGCATTCCTGGGGAAGTCGGGTCTGGGATTGTACGGTGATGTGGTGCAGGAGCTGGATTGGAGCGTGGGGAAGGTGCTGGCGGCGCTGGCCGAGAATGGGCTGGATGAGAACACGCTGGTGATCTTCACCAGCGACAACGGTCCTTGGTATCAAGGCAGCCCGGGACGGTTGCGCGGTCGCAAGGGCGAGACGTTCGAAGGTGGGATGCGCGTGCCGTTTATTGCACGCTACCCAGCGCAGATTGCTTCGGGTGGTGGATCACGGCGGCCGGGTCGACGGGTCGTCGATAGCATGGCGACCACGATGGACCTGTTGCCGACCATCGCCGCGTTCACGCATGCTCCGTTGCCCGGGAATGCGCTGGACGGCGTGGACATCAGCGCGGTGTTGACGGGTCACGAAACCGAAGCTCGTCGGGAAGTGTTCCTCTATTTCATAGGTTGGGAATTGCAGGCCGCGCGACTCGGTCCGTATAAGTTGCATGTGTCGAGGTTTAATGCTCCAGCGTACGCGCCGTATCCGATGATCGGATTGCACAACTACCCGCTCCTGCGGCCCGAACTTTACGATCTGGAGAGCGACCCGGAGGAGGCCTTCGATATTTCGTTGACAAATCCTGACATCGTTGCCGATCTGCTCAAACGGGTGAAACAGATGCTGCCCACGCTGCCTATCGAGGTGCAGACTGCGTGGAACGACACGCAGAGCCTGAGTTCGAAGGTCTACCCGAACGAGCCGGGGGCGTATCCGACTCCCATCTTTCCGTAGCTAGAGAGCGGTAGGCTGGAACTGTGAATCCGTTTCCAATCCTCAATGCAGCCGAGTCAGACGCGGGGCTGCAGGTTGACGGACCGGCTCCGCAGATTGCATCGCTGCTGATTAAGCCAGCCTCGGCGTTGTGCAATCTGGATTGCACTTACTGTTTCTACTTGGACCGCGAGGCCGATCCCTACGAAGCCAGCCGGTCTCGGATCATGTCGCGGGAGACGCTGCAGCAATTGGTTCGGGGCTATCTGGAATACTCCCATCCGAAGAGCGCATTCGCGTTTCAAGGGGGCGAGCCGACGTTGGCCGGGCTGGACTTCTTTCGGTCGCTGGTCGAGTTCCAACAGGAGTTCGGTGGGCGCGGGCAGGCGATTTCGAATTCCATTCAAACCAACGGGACGTTGCTGAATGCGGAGTGGTGCAGACTGTTTCGGGAGTACGAGTTTTTAGTCGGACTCTCGCTGGATGGGCCGCAGGACATTCACGATGCGTATCGCGTGAACAAGGGCGGGCAAGGAACGTTTGAGCAGGTCATGGCCGCGGTCAAGCGGTTGAAGCGGGAGCGGGTGGAGTTCAACGTTCTGACGGTGGTGAGCCAGGCGAATGTTCGGAGGGCGGCGGAGGTTTACCGCTATTTTCGGGATCTCGGGTTGGAGTTCATGCAGTTTATCCCGTTGGTCGAATACCGGGCAGATGGACGGTTGGAACCGTTTTCGATAACCGGCGAAGAGTACGGTGACTTCTTGAGCGAGTTGTTTGAGGCTTGGTGGCCAGAACGGCGCACGGTCCGGGTCCGGCATTTTGACAATATCGCGGAGGCACTGGCGGGGCAGCTTCCAGGGACCTGCACGATGCACGGAAGTTGCCACAGCTACGCGGTGGTGGAGCATAACGGCGACGTGTATCCGTGCGATTTTTTTGTGGAGCGAACGTGGAAGCTCGGCAACATCCATGCGGATTCGTGGCCGGACATCGCGGGGCGGGTTCGTCGCCATAACTTTGCGGCGAAGAAGGCGACGCCGCATGCGACATGCGCGGTTTGCGAGTATCAGTCGTTATGCCACGGGGGGTGCCCGAGCAACCGGCACGCTGTCCGGCATCAATTTGAGGATCTCGACCCGATGTGCGCGGGCTACAAGAAGATTTACGCCAAGTCCATCGAACCGCTGCGAGCGGATCTGAGAGAACTTGGCGTTCTGTAGCTATTGCGGGGTGTACATATCCGCGAGGCGGAAACTGCGATAGAGCGGCGTATTGGCGCCCGCATCGTAGGTAATGGTGCCATCCGGGGTCACTTCAAAGGCACGCGCGGTGACGCCCGCGGTCTCGCGGATGTAGCCGGCGTCGAAGTGGTAGTTACCGTCGGTGAGCTTTTCCGCCGAACCGACCGCGAACGCGTACACACCCAGGTCCGCGTTGAGTACGAGCGTGGCTTGACGGGCCGATTCGTCAATTTCGTAGACTTGGCCCCGGCTATTGCCGCCACCCTGGGCTGCGACGCGCGTGTTGCCATTGTCGAAGACCATTAACCGGGGCAACATGCGGGCATAGCGGTTCGCGCTGAAGAATAGCGGCGGTTCCGCCTCGAAGCCCGCGTCGTGCTGGTGGGAGAACCACGGGGAAGGATCGTTGGAATTGACGGTAAAGTCACCGTCCTTGCCCAAGCGCCACAGAATACGCCCGCTGCCCCAAGTGTCGGCGTAGTCAATCTTGACCAGCCAATCCTGATGGCGCATCGAGAGGATCAGATTGCCGTCGTGAGTAACCTGGATGGAATTCGCATGCGTCCAATCGTTGCCGGTTTTGGCAAGGAGCATCGGCGGGCAGGAGCTCTGGGGGCACTTCTCGTCCAGAACCGCCTTACGACGGACGTCCAGGAAGTCAAAGGCGTCCCACGACCAGACGACGTTCATATCCTTGTCCAGGACCACAATCATGTCCCCGACGATGTCGATGGGACCAGGTCCCTGGACATCGGTCATGATTTCTTCCACACCACCGAGAACAGCGAGGCGGCCATTGGGCAACGGAACGGCTTCATGGTGAAAGGCAGTAATCGGGCGCTTTCCCATTGCGGCCAATTGTTCACTGACACGTGCGGCGTTGGTTTCGAGCACCGTCATTCCCGTGAGGTCGACCTTCCGAACAAGCTGCAGCGCAGGATCATTGGTGGTGGAGCCGAACAGGCCCCAAAAATAGCCGCCCGCTTCCACGCGCGTGATGTAAGCGAGATCGGAGGGTCCGTACCAGACGACATTGCCGGCCAGATCGTGCGCGACGGCCGCGCGTGTGAAGGGGCTGCCCAGCAGAATGCGATCCGAGGAATCGACACTCGGAATTTTCACGTCGGCATCATAAAGTGAGACAGGCAATGTTCCGGTGGTGAACTTCACCACCTCGTCTCCCCTTTCCGAAGAGCCATCGGGGGACACCAAAAGGTAGCGCGCCGCATACGTAGATCGGGCGCGTAGTCCCGCCAGGTAGAAATTCATGCTGAGACCGGCACCACAATCCTGAGGTGCCGTGTACTGGGCGATGCCGTCCGGGCCGACAAATTCAACTCGCATCCGTTTGAGCGACTCGCAGGCGGGGGCGCTATAGAGAAAGACCAGTGGATGGGAGGTCGGCGAGACGACGGGTGCCGCCGCGCCTAGGGGAGTAAATTGAAACAGCGCGGACGACCGCTCGGTCTGACCGGACGCGAGGTCCCGCACCGTCACTTCCACGTCGAACGCTCCTTCATGGGCGCTGGCGGTCCACTGCAGCGAAGGCACCGGACCGAAGTCGCGGACCGTCTGGTAGTCTCCGTTCTGCGGGCGCACGCGGAACCGATACCAGAGCTTCGGACTTGCGTCTGACACCGCGGTGTTAAACGTGACCATCGTCCCAACCGGGGCTGGGGACGGGATCGAAGGAGTCACGGTCACGGACATGGCACCAGCCATGCTCGCACCGGTGAGAGCCAAGTAGAAGGCCGGTGTGAACAGTGAGTATTTCATCAGAGGGAACGATTCCTTTTCTGGGATTGCCTTGGGACGGGCAGGGCAACGCCTAAGTTGTATTTCGGCCCAAACTAAGCACGCCATTAGGGAAACCCAAAGAAAAGGCCAGGACGACAATTTGCGGCATAACCAAATGCCCAAATGGCGTATGAGTCAGGGTGCGCACGGTGCGCCGAATTGACAGTGTTCGCGCGGGGCCGATAGACTAGATCCAACAGGATGCTTCTCGCTCGAGAGTTTGTGGACTACATATCGCGCCAGGTGATCGTCAAACTGACGCCGCAGTGGATTGAGACCACCAACAGCCAGTCGGCATCGGGGTTCATTGCGGAGGTCATTGAAGACGACCTTGGCATTGAAGACAAACTCAACGACGAAGTGCGCGACATGCTCGATCAGTACAGCGAGTATATGCGTCGCGAAGGCGTCAGCTACCAGGATATGTTCCGCAAGATCAAGAACACGTTGATCACGCAGCGGAAAATCGTGCGGGCCGCGGGTCGCGATACGGGCGATCCGATGAAGTTATCCCGGGACAAGATTAACGACATCTCGCACAAGATTGTGGCCGCGTTGCGCAAGAGTCGGGATTTCCGGTTGAAGCGGGAATCGAACGACGTTCGGCTGGAGATGGTTAAGGTTGTGACTGAACTGCTCCAGACCGAGGAAAAGGTCGACAAGGCCGCCCGCGCTAAGATTCGCACGATGAAGAAAGAACTCGGCGAAGGCACGGAAGAGTGGGACATCCTTCACAAGCGGTATTACGCGGAAGAGATGAAGAAGCTCGGGATTGATTTAGGGTAGGGTCTCAAGCCAAAGCCGCTTCGTTATTGCCTGCTCGCGAATTTCTTCTTGAATCTGAGGGGTCAATCGATCATGTTGTCGCAGGAACTCCCCGACCTCTGCATAGGCAAACTCATATGCATCGAGTTCCGAAGTGGTCTTGTCCTCATAAAAGATCTGTGGCTTAAACAGCTTTTGCCAAACATGTCGCCATTCGTGGATCACCACAAATTCGACGTCATATCGATCCAAACGACAGGCGGCTGAGACCCACAATTCCACGAGATGTCGGTTTTTGGGGGTGTAGCCCCCATCGGTAGGGACACGCCCGTCAATTCGCGAGTAGCGCGGATGTGCCTCTTCGTCGTGCTCCTGGCGCAATCCGCCAATCTCGCGCGCTATGTGATCGAGGCCCACCTCTTCGACCCAGACTATACCGGGAACTGGCGATATGGGCAGGCGATTTACGATGAACTTACAGGCAAGGTCGGCTCTCTCACGTAGCTCGCTCGACACCTCGTCACGTTCAAGCTTGATATGTCCGTACCGCGGGTAAAGCAACATGAATAGACTCCCTTGCCTCATTTTCGCACCACTAGAGCACAAGTCCCTCTCGACGTTGAAGCTGTTTTACTGGATCTTCAACCAAAGGAGCGACTAGCGCGCACAAGTCTGGCCGGTGGCCTGAAGAACCAATTTGGACAATCAGGTTTCTAGGGACAGACAGACATTTTTTGATTCGGCTGTGTGCGGCTAGTAAAGGGGCAATCGTTTAGAACTTCGCCTATGTTCGCTTACCGATTCGTTACTGGGGATCTGGTTCCAGCCACTTCCCACCGCAGAGAGACTCACCAATCCAATTCGTGTTTCTGATTCTCTGGTCTTGAGATCACATCAGCTCTCAGTTCGTCCAGGTATCGATCGAGAGGTGGTGTTGTTGCCACCTGCCTAAGGACTCTAGACAGGACATCTTCCCGCTTAACGTATTTGATCTTGCCCCTTAAGAGCTGCGTATACCGCCAGGTATATGGGAATGTCTGGCAAATAACAAATTTTTGATATCTGCTATCTAGTTCTCCCATTGAAGGCATCAGCTGTACATAAAGGTTTCCCAGTACTGCCAAAGGAACTCCAATAACCGAAGCAATTGGCCTCGAGAATGGGACGCGCTCAAAAACCCAAGAGAGCCCAAGAAGCGGGCCGAGAAATAGAACTATCCAAATAGCGCTGATCGGCAGCAGCAAGAGGCCAAATGTCAGAGACACCAGCAAGCCAAGCAAAAACGTCGATACTCTTTGAACGGGGATAAAAACAAATCCCACGATCAGGTAAAGCAGGTGTACAGCTTTGTTTGTGATCACGAGAATTCTCTATCCCCGCTCGTCGGCGAACCCGCCGGAGTCATGCGCCGCCCTTCCTTTTGGACTCTTCTCAAGGTACCGCATCCTCTAAACCGGGCTTGCCGCCCCCAACCATCCATAGTTTTCTGCCACGGGCTGCTAGCGATTCGTACACGGAATAATCCGGTGCGTAGGCGGATTCAAATTGCCATCGGCCAGTTTGCCGCCAGTCGTCATCTTCGGATCGTCCACACTCGAGAACGACCTCCAACGACTCGCCCTTGGAAACTAGAGCAGCAATCTCGGCAGGCACAACAATTTGGCCAGTCGCTGAGAGCTTTCCTTTGAAGTCAGCGGTTCTCAAATTTCACCTCCGCATCGCACACGCTACAGCCTATCGTGATCGGGACGCCAAGTTTTGATGGCCTTCTTGATTTCGGCGGGGGGCAGGCTTTCACTCGCGGCTTTGGCGGCCAGGGCTACGAACTCGGCGTCGGAGGCGAAGCGCAGGGCTACGATTTGCTTCACGGTGATGCGGCGGTCGAGGAGTTTGCCGGTGATCACGAAGTGGCGCAGGTTCTCTTCGGCTCGGATGGCGCGGTCCTGGGCTTTCAGCGGGTAGATGCGGGTCAGGAAGGTATTCAGGAAAAGCGCGAACGCACCGGCTGTGATCAGGGACGCGTTGTAGAGGCGCGAATGGTCATCGAGGGATTGGAAAAGGTTCACCACCGAACCGATCAGGATCACTAAGGTCAGCGGCGCCAATACGAAGTGAAACGGGGGATCGAATTTGGTGTGTTTGGCGTAGCTCTGTTCTTCCATAGGTAGGGTCATTATAGACCCCATTGACATCCCCCATCGGCAGGAGAATAATAGGGCCGAAGTAAATTCACCGCGTACGTGCCTCGACTGATACTGCCAAATCGACGGGCATGCGGCGGCGAACGGCAAGAGTCTCAGCGACAGCGGGCTTTGTCGCCCGCGATGGAGGCACTATGGCCGACCTACATTGGTCCGTCTTTCTCATTCCGATAGTCATTGTCGGCGGTGTTGTTCTCACTTGGTTGATGTCGCGGCACAAGGAGAAGAAGTCCAACGAACACATCTTTAAGATCTAGCCTATTCTGAAAGCATGAACGACGCGTTGGCCGCTTTTGATCCGCTGACGCGCGCGTGGTTTGGTGCGCGTTTTGCCGGGATCACGGAGCCGCAGAGGCTGGGGTGGCCGGAGATCCAGGCAGGGAGGGACGTTTTGATTTCCGCGCCTACGGGCTCGGGCAAAACGCTGGCGGCGTTTCTCACGGCGATTGATTCGCTGGTGCGGCAGGCGCGCGTGAGTGTGCTTCCGGATCATACACAGGTGCTCTACGTCTCGCCGTTGAAGGCGCTGAGCAACGACGTTCATAAGAACCTTGAGATTCCCTTGCAGGGGATCCGCGAACTGGGGCCGGACTTGGCGCCGATTCGGACGGCGGTGCGGACGGGGGACACACCGGCGGCGGAACGGGCGCGGATGGGCAAGGCGGCACCGCACATTCTGGTCACGACACCGGAATCGCTGTATATCCTGCTGACCTCTGAGGGCGGGCGCAAGATGTTGTCGCATGTGCGCACGCTGATCGTCGATGAAATTCACGCGGTCGCGGATGACAAGCGCGGGTCGCATTTGGCGTTGTCCATTGCTCGGCTGGAGGCGCTGACGCAAGAGCCGCTGCAGAAAATTGGGTTGTCGGCGACGGTTTCGCCGATTGACGAGGTCGCGCGGTTTCTTTCGGACAAGGCGCACGTGGTGCAGGTGGGGCATCGGCGGGCGATGGATTTGGCGGTTGAGGTTCCTCGCGATGAACTGGGCGCGGTGGCGAGCAATGAAGCGTGGGGCGAGATCTACGATCGCATTGCGGCGCTGGTGCTGGAGAATCGGACCACGCTGGTGTTCGTCAACACGCGCAAGCTCGCGGAACGGGTGGCGCACAATCTATCGCAAAGGCTCGGTGAGTCGGCGGTCCTGCCGCATCACGGCAGCTTGGCGAAGCAACTCAGGTTAGACGCGGAGCAGAAGCTGAAGAACGGCGAACTGCGGGCGGTGGTGGCGACGGCTTCGCTCGAACTGGGCATCGATATTGGGACGGTGGATCTCGTTTGTCAGATCGGATCGCCGCGATCGATTGCTGTTGGGCTGCAGCGCGCGGGTCGAGCGGGACACTGGGTGGGCGCGGTGCCGAAGGCTCGGTTCTTTGCGACGACTCGGGATGAGTTGGTGGAGTGTGCAGCGCTGGTGAGAGCGATTCGCAAAGGGGAGTTGGACAAGATTGAGATCCCTCCGGCTCCGTTGGATATTCTCGCGCAGCAGGTTGTTGCGATGTGCGCTTGCGAAGAGTGGGCCGAGGACGAGTTGTTCGCGCGGGTGCGGACGGCGGCTCCGTATCGGGAACTTCCCCGCCCTGTGTTTGACTCGGTGATTGAGATGTTGTCCGAGGGAATTTCGACCTCGCGCGGGCGTAGCAGCGCTTACTTGCATCGCGATCAGGTGCATGGGCGCGTGCGGGGGCGAAGGAATGCTCGGCTGACGGCGATCTTGAATGGCGGGGCGATTCCTGATACGGCGCAGTATCAGGTGATCGCGGAGCCTGAGGGCACGGTGATTGGGTCGCTGGATGAGGACTATGCGATCGAGAGTATGGCGGGGGATATTTTCCTGCTGGGCACGACGTCGTGGAAGATTCGGCGGATTGAACCGGGTCGGGTGCGCGTGGAGAATGCCAAGGGAGCGGCTCCATCGATTCCGTTTTGGTTGGGCGAGGCTCCGGGGCGCACGCGGGAGTTGTCGGCGGCGGTTTCGCAGTTGCGGGAGGACGTGGGGAACGGGGCGGATGTCGCTGAGGAGTGCAGCCTGGACAAGGCGGGTGCGGAACAGTTGGTCACGTATGTGACTGCGGGGAAGATCGCGCTGGGTGTGGTTCCGACGCAGGACTGCGTGGTGGCGGAGCGGTTCTTCGACGAAGGCGGCGGGATGCAGTTGGTGATTCATTCGCCGTTTGGTGCTCGGATTAATAAAGCTTGGGGGCTGGCGCTGCGGAAGCGGTTCTGCCGGACGTTCAACTTTGAGTTGCAGGCTGCGGCGACGGACAACGGGCTGATCTTGTCGTTGAGTGATCAGCATTCATTTCCGCTCGAGGTGGTGTTTGGCTTCTTGAATGCTGAGACGGTGGAGTACGTGCTGACGCAGGCGCTGCTCGATTCGCCGATGTTTGCGGCTCGGTGGAAATGGAATGCGTCGCGAGCGCTGGCGGTGGCTCGGTTCAGCGGGGGGCGGAAGGTGCCGCCTCCGATTCAGCGCATGCGGGCGGATGATTTGCTGGCGAGCGTTTTTCCGGATCAAGTTGCGTGTGCGGAGAACTTGTCGGGGCCGATTCAGATTCCAAATCATCCGCTGGTGAATGAGACTATTTCGAATTGTCTGCATGAGGCGATGGATGTTGATGGGTTGAAGGAGATCCTGGAGCGGATCGGCGTCGGCACGATCAAAACCGTGGCGGTGGATACTCGGGAGCCTTCGCCGTTTTGCCATGAGATTTTGAATTCGAATCCGTACACGTTTTTGGATGATGCTCCGTTGGAGGAGCGGCGGACACGGGCGGTGCAATTGCGGCGGACGTTGTCGGTTGCGGATGCGAAGGACCTTGGCAAGTTGGATGCGTCGGCGATTCAGCAGGTGACGGAGGAGTCTTGGCCGGTGGTGCGGGACGAGCATGAGTTGCATGATGCGTTACTCACGCTGGTTGTGTTGCCGGTGGTGGAGGAGTGGACGGGGTGGTTTGGGGTGTTGGTGCGGGATGGGAGGGCCTGTCCGCTTCCTGACGGTCGCGGCTCTTTGCGGGGGGGAGTGACGTGGTGGGTCGCTAGCGAGCGGGTGGACGTTGCTCGGGCGTTGCCGGACGAGGGTGCGGTGCTGGCGGTGTTGCGGGGGTGGATGGATTCGATCGGGCCAACGACGGCGGCGGGGTTGGCGGAACGGCTCGGGTTGCCGGTGGAAGCGATTGAGATTGGGCTGGCGCAGTTGGAGAACGAAGGTGGGATTCTGCGCGGGCGGTTCACTGGCGATGCGGAAGAGTTCTGCCATCGGCGGGTGCTGGCTCGCATTCATCGGATGACGCTGGGGCGGTTGCGCAAGGAGATCGAGCCGGTGACGGCGGCGGACTTCATGCGCTTCCTCACGCGGTGGCAGCATACGGAATCGGGGACTCGGCTGCATGGAGCGGATGGGCTGCTGCAGGTGCTGCGGCAGTTGCAGGGGTATGAGATTTCGGCGGCGGCTTGGGAGAGTTCGGTGTTGCCGCAACGCGTCGTGAAGTATGAGCCGGAGTTGCTGGATCGGTTGTGTTTGGCGGGGGAAGTGATGTGGGGGCGGTTGTCGCCGCATCCGGCATTGGAAACGCCGACTGGGCGAAGGGTCAGGCCGACGAGGGTAGCTCCGCTGGCGATTTTCTTGCGCGAGGATGCGGCGAAGTTGCTGCCGCCGGCGTCGCAGCAGATGCCGGTGTTGTCGGAGGCGGCTCGCGACGTGTTCGTGGCGCTGGAGGCTAGGGGCGCGCTGTTCTTCAATGAGGTGTTGCGGGCGACGGGTCGGCTGGCGAGTGAGGTTGAGGACGGGTTGTGGGAGTTGGTCGCGGGCGGACTGGTCACGGGCGATGGGTTTGAGAACTTGCGGGCGTTGATCGATCCCAAGCGGCGGCGCGGTGAGGGGCGAGGGCGGTCGGCGAGGCCGAGGCATGCGGCGGGGCGGTGGGCGTTGTTGAAGAGGGAGTCAGGAGACGGGAGTCAGGAGACAGAATTTTTTGCGCAGCAGTTGTTGACTCGGTGGGGGGTGGTGTTTCGGGATATGTTGGCGCGGGAGACGCTGGCTCCGACGTGGCGGGAGTTGTTGCAGGTGTATCGGCGGATGGAAGCTCGGGGGGAGATTCGCGGGGGGCGGTTCGTGGCGGGGTTCTTGGGCGAGCAGTTCGCGCGGCCGGAGGCGCTGGATTTGTTGCGGCATTTGCGGCGGTCGGAGAAGAGTGCGGTGGGGTTTGAGATTGCTCCGGCGGATCCGTTGAATTTGACGGGGATTATTTTGCCGGGGGCGCGGACGGGGGCGTTGGGGAGTGGGGTGGTGCGGATTGTGGAGGGTGAGGATAGGGCGCACGGAGCGGCGTAGGCGCGGTGCTAGACTGAGGGCATGAAACTCACAATCGAGTTGGATCGGGAGACCGACGGCCGCTGGATTGCAGAGGTGCCGGAACTGAACGTGCTGCTGTACGGCGTGTCGGAAGAGGATGCCATTCAGCGGGCAAAATCGGCAGCCCAGGAAATCGTACGTGACAAGATCGCGCACGGCGAGTTACCCGCAGGATCAGGAGAGGCTGTCTTCGACATCGCTGCATGAGTCTTTGGCCTTCCGCGAAGGCACGGCGCGTTTTCGCCGCGCTGAAGCGTATCGGATGGCGGCACGACCGTACCGTGGGATCACACAGGATATTGAAGAGGGACGGATGGGCCGATTACCCGTTTTCGTTTCACGACTCGGAGGAGTTGGGCTCGGCTATTTTGGCGAAGATCGGGAAGAGGACGGGGCTGCGTCCGGGCGACCTTTAGCACTTACTTCTCTTCGTAGGTAAACACGCGCTTGCCGGATGGATCGATCCACGCGAATTGACGGTAGCCAATTCGGACAAGGGCCAAACCTTTGTGGAATGACGTGGCGTTGGCGAATTCGCCGGGAAAAGCAGAGTTGCCTGCTGTGTCGATAAACCGCTGGGCATAATGGTTTCCGACCACCCGCGATACTACCGCTCGACCGTTTGCGAAGCTACCCGCGAAATCAAATTTTGGTTGGATCACGACCCTCCCGGCGCGGTTGATGAATCCTGACATGATGTATCGGGATTCAGCGGCCATGCGAACAGCAGCCAAGCCCTCCGAAAATGGCTCGGCGGCCTCGAATTGCGGCGATATCGCGAGTTGGCCGGAGAGGTCGACATAGCCCCAAAGCTTGCCGATCCGAACAGGAGCAAGTCCCTCCGAAAAGTCCTTCGCCTCGTCGAAGCGCAGAGTTGAGATCGGTTGACCGGTTTTGTCGATAAAAGCCCAGCGGCAATCGACTCCGCGTTTGGTAGGCAGGTACTCCGGCGGTGCACAGGAGCCACCATTCATCAGGCGACACGGTCCTTCGAGAATCGCCGCCGCACGACCTTCATGAAAATCGCGAGCGTTCCTGAGTGTGGGCTTCATCACTAAGACCCCCTGCTTGTCGACGAATCCTGTTGCGTTCTCTTCTCTGGAAACGTCTACACGAGCTAGGCCGTCGGAGAACCCGCCCACCGAAACAAACTGGGGCGGAATCGCGAGCTGCCCAGATCGATCCATGAACCCCCAGGTGTCGAGTTTTGGGGATGCAGGAGCCAATCCTTCCGAGAAGTCGCCATTGCCCCAGAAGCTTGTCTGGAAAACAGCGCGGCCGTTCGGATCGAGATACAGAGCACCACGGACCTCCGGTCGTTCACTCTTAGGTACAACCAGGAGCCCCTCGTGAAACTCGCGGTCCGCAAAGTCTGCGTTTCGCGGCAACGTCGGCGGAACGACGATCTTTCCGCGAGCGTCGATATAGCCCACCATGCCATCCCGCACAAATCGGTAAAACCCATCCGCAGCCACGCTGCGAATGCTCCACATGATGGCGCTGACACTGCAAGCGTGAACCACTGGAACCGCCGCCAGGATCCCGGCCAACAGCAACAGGAGCGAGCGCCACATGCCCTTCAGCATAGTGCGATAAAGGGGTGAAATCCACCGTAGCGGCGATGCTAAACTAAAGGTTCGCGTGACCCACCCGGACGTGGCGTGTGTTGCGAATCCAAGAACAGGGGCGAATCATACAGTATGGCGACAGGTGCGGGTCTTGAGGGAGTGGTCGCAACACAATCGCGGCTGTGCTTTATCGATGGCGACGCGGGGTTGTTGAGCTACCAGGGGTTCCGGATTGAGACGTTGGCGGAGAACGCCACGTTTGAAGAGACGGTGTTCCTGTTGTGGCATGGGCGCTTGCCCAACGCTGCGGAACTCGCCGAGCTCAAGGCTGGACTGGTCGCGAACCGGGCATTGCCTGCGGCTGTGGAAGCGTTCCTGAAGGCGAATCCGAAGGCTGCTCCGATGCACGTGCTGCGGACGGCGGTTTCGATGCTCGCGCTGGATGATCCGGATGCGAACAATGTGACCGTGCCGGAAGCCGCCAAGAAGGCCATCAAGCTGATGGCGCAGACGGCGACCATCGTGACTTCGTTCGACCGGTTGCGCAATGGGAATGCGGTTGTCCCGGGCGATCCTTCGTTGAGTTTCGCTGGCAACTTCCTGTACACGCTAAACGGCAAGAAGCCAGACAGCGTGATGGAACGCGTGCTCGACGTCGCGCTGATCCTGCACGCGGAACACGAATTGAACGCGTCCACGTTCGCGGCTCGTGTTACGGCGGCTACGCTGAGCGACATTTACTCGGCTGTGACTTCGGCGATCGGCGCGTTGCGCGGACCGCTGCATGGCGGGGCGAACGAAGACGTGATCAAGCTGTTGCTGAAAGCTGGGACGGCGGCGAATGCGCTGGTGATGGTCAAGGACATGTTGGCCAACAAGCAGAAGGTTCCGGGCATGGGGCATCGTGTGTATCACACGCTGGACCCGCGGGCGATCAGCTTGAAGGGCATGGCTGAGGATCTGGCGAAGCGCACGGGGCATGAGGAGTTGTATCAGGCCTCGGAACAGATTCAGCAGTACATCAAAGAGACGAAGAATCTGAACGCCAACGTCGACTTCTTCTCGGCTTCGATGTATTACTCGCTGGGGATTCCTGTCGACTTGTTTACGCCGGTGTTTGCGGTTAGCCGCATGTCGGGGTGGACGGGGCACATTATGGAGCAGTACGAGAACAACCGGCTGATTCGGCCTCGGGCGGAGTATCTCGGACCTGAGGTTGGGCAGAAGTGGGTTGCAATCGGGGATCGCTAGACGATTGAACGTCTGACCGCATGCTTACGCATGGCGGCTCTTTGTTGGACCTTGAACAATGTACGATCTTGGATATTTTCGGAATCATTTGGACGCGATCGCGGCTCGGCTGGCGGATCGGCCGTTTACTGTGGACATCGATGCGTTTCGCAAGATGGATGCGGAGCGGCGGACGGCGGTCTCGGAAGCTGAGGCGCTGAAGGCGCAGAAGAACGCGGAATCGACGGAGATCGGCAAGCTGAAGCGGGCTGGGCAGGATACGGCGGACAAGCAGCAGCGGGTTCGGGAATTGGACGAACTCATCAGCAAGCTGGATGAGCGGGCGGCGGGGCTCGATGCTGAGTTTCGTGAGCTGATGTCGGGGATTCCGAACTTGCCGCACGAGTCGGTGCCCGTGGGGAAGAGCGCGGCGGATAATCTCGAAGTGCGGCGGTGGGGCGCTCCAACGGAATTCTCGTTCGAGCCGAAGCCGCATTGGGATTTGGGGCCGGAGCTCGGCATTCTGGATTTTGAGCGGGCGGCGAAGATTACGGGCGCGCGGTTCGCGGTTTACATGGGGCTGGGCGCGAAGCTGGAACGCTCGCTGATCAACTTCATGCTGGACGTGCACACGAAGGAGCACGGCTACACCGAAGTGCTGCCTCCTTTTGCAATCAACTCTGCCAGTCTCTACGGCACAGGGCAACTGCCGAAGTTTGAGGCGGACCTATTTAAGCTGCAGGGCACCGATTACTATCTGGCTCCGACGGCGGAAGTTCCGGTGACAAATTTGTATCGGGATGAAGTACTGGATCTCGATTCCCTGCCCATCAAGTTGTGTGCGTACACGCCGTGCTTCCGGAGTGAAGCGGGGTCTTACGGGCGGGATGTGCGCGGGATTATTCGGCAGCATCAGTTTCAGAAGGTCGAGTTGGTTAAGTTCTCGAAGCCGGAGGACAGCTACGCGGAGCTGGATAAACTGACAGCGGATGCGCAGGACATTTTGGAGCGGCTCGGGTTGCCGTATCGCACGGTGACGTTGTGCACGGGCGACATGGGGGCGAATCCGACCAAGACGTACGACATCGAAGTTTGGCTGCCGGGGCAGAACGAGTACAAGGAGATTTCTTCGTGCTCGAACTTCGAGGGCTATCAGGCTCGGCGGGCTTCGATTCGCGCGAAGTCGGGCAAGGGTAAAGCGGAGCATGTCCATACGTTGAATGGCAGCGGGCTCGCGGTGGGTCGGACGTGGCTCGCGATTGTGGAGAATTACCAGCAGGCGGACGGGAGTGTGGTGGTCCCTGAGGTGCTGCGCCCGTACATGGGCACAGACGTCATTCGCGGCGTGAAGTAGTTAGAGAACCTCTGGCGTTACGATCACCAACAGCTTGGTATTGGGGTCCGTTCCGTTTTTCAGGATGGCTTCCGAAATCTTGTTCGGCGGCAGATTGCGCAACAAAGCTTTCGTCAGGTCGTCGAACAAGCCATCGATCACAATGCTCTGTCCCGGGGCAACATCCAGTTCCACATCGGTGGTGCGCGTTCCGAGTTCCGGAATCGTCATTTGTGCGGCAGGAGAGCGGTAGATCACGGAGACGGACGGCCTGATGGAAAGACGAATGCCCTCCGCGTTGATCGTCGGCTGCATCGTTAGCTGCACACCGATTTCGCGATTTTGAACTACGACTTGCCCGGCGCGCAGCACCGGAATCGGTACGGTGTCGCCGACGAGCAGTTTGCCCGGCTTGGCTCCGGCAGTCAGCAAAGTGGGCTCAGCAACCAGCCGGACTCCTCCACCACGTGCGCGTAAATTTTCGAGCAACGTCACGAGATCCACATCGCCGCGCAACGTGCGGAAATCATGATTCGAGGTTTCGAGCAAGCTCGGCGCAAGGAGGCGTTCGGCTCTCGCGTCGACCTGGGCAAAGCGCACGCGCAACAGCACTTGCTGGCCCCACAAACCGGAGGCGGCGAGACAGCCCAAGAGCATTGTTTTGCGAATCATAGGTCTTGGTGGCCATCGGCGGAACTCTGGCGGACCAATAGGCAAACCTGCTATCGTGTTCGTTTGGCGGAACCACAGAGCTTTCAAGAGATCCTCGACCGGGGCATTGTCCCGGGACGCGATATTCGCATTGCGTTTGGCGACGCGAACATTGGGCGCTGCCTGCTGGTGGCACCGCATGCCGGTGGCATTGAGCCGGGCACCTCTGAGATCCTGCGCGCGGTTGCGGAGTTGGGCAACTGGGCGTGGTATGAATTCGCCGGGTTCCTGCGCAAAGCGAACAAAGAGAACCTGCACATCACCAGCACGCTGTTTGATGAACCGACACTGGTCGGGTTGTTGCCGCGGACGAATTTTGTGATGACGTTCCACGGCTCGCAGTTGAAGGGTGACGCGGTCGTCGAAGTGGGCGGGAGTTGGCCGGAAGGGCGCGCGGCGATGCTGGCGAGCATCAATGCGTCGCTGGCGAAGCATGACATCCAGGCTGTGGCGGCTCCGGAGAAAATGTGTGGCACCGATCCCAGGAATATCGCGAATCGGGGCAAGCTGGGTTACGGGCTGCAGCTGGAGTTTTCGCGCAGTGCTCGCAATCTACTTTTCCAGCCGGATTGTTCCCGCGAGGCACGCGGGAAGCGCAGTGCGCGGCTGGTGGCGCTGACCAAGTCGATCAACACCTGCCTGAAACAGATCGCGCCGGAATAGTTGGAGTTTTACCCGCGCGCTGACGTGTCACGTCGCACATTGATACTGGCTCCGTTTCTCTAAACGACTCATAAGCCCGAAGATCTGCCGTCCTCGCGCGATTCCCTGCCCGGCCACTCTTCCGACCTGCCGTTACCTTGGAGCCGGCCCACACAGGACGGGCGGGAGGCGAAATGGTTCGTTGGAATCGGGTTGCGGTGATCATAACGGCGGTGACGGGAATGGCGATGGCGCAGCCCGCGCTCACCAATATTCAGGACGTGCTGTATCGGGCGGATGGAACGCGCTTCAGCGGCACGATGCAGATCGCGTATCAGAGCTTTTCGGGCGGCGATACGTCAAACATCGCTACGGCGAATTTGACGCTGCAGATTGTCAACGGGTCACTGCGGACACGGTTGGTGCCGACGACCAATGCCTCGGCTGGGGCGCAGTACAACATCACTTACAATGCGGCGGGGATCAGCCAGTTCACGGAGACGTGGGCTGTTCCGCCGAGCACCAACATTCTGCGCGTGCGCGATGTGCGCATCGCCAGCGGCAGCGTGATCGGACCGCCGCCGGTGATTTCGCCGGTGCAGATCGGCGACGTGATCGGGCTGGCGAATGAGTTGGAAGTGCGGCCGATGCACGGGGTGGGCTACACGCTGGGGCGCACGGCGGTGATCAATTCTTCGGGGCAAATTGACGGGGCTTCGGGCAGCTTGGCGGATTGTGTTCACGTCGATGGGAGTTCGGGGCCGTGCGGCGGGGGTGGCGGTGGAGTGGGCGGGGCGTTCGCGGATAGCGAGACCCCGGGCGGAACGGTGAATGGCAGCAATACGAGTTTTGTTCTGGCGCATGCGCCGGACCCGGCCAGCAGTCTTACTGTATTTCGCAATGGGTTGCGGATGTCCGCTGGCGTCGACTACACGCTCTCCACAAACACCATAACCTTCTACGTTGCGTCCACTCCGCAGAGCGGGGATCAGTTGGTGGCGAACTATCGCTATGGCGACCCGGGAAATCCGTTGGGAACGCTCACCGGAGCGCAGGTGGTTTGCAGCGGTGTCGGGGCGACGACTTCGGCCACGACGATTACACAACTGGGCACCTGTACTATCGCGGCCGGAGTACTAGGGTCTGGGGATCGGCTCGAAGTGCGTTTTCAGATGGCGCACACGGGGTCGGCCCTAGGGTTTTCCAGTGAAGTCAGAATCGGTACGACCACCGTAGTGGCGCGCTCGGGAGGTGCCAGCGAAACGCGGATGACCGGACAAACGGACTTCAGTATCTTCGGGACCGATCAGCTTTGGGACTCAACAACTTGGGGAACCGCCTTGGCGCTTACCGCAACCACAGGCGGCGCTTCGGAAGACACGAGCCAGGCGTTAACGGTTCACTTCCTAGGACAGATGGCGGCGACGACCACGGACAGTATTTCGTTGCGAAACTTCACCGTGATCCGGTATCCAGCTCAAGTGAACCCCTGAGAAGGGCTCAGTGATCTCACCTCGATAAACTCAGGTTTGCCCTTTAGAACTAAAGTGTTAAGGAAATCTGTAGTTTGTAACTAGGATCAAATGCCGCTTGAAGGATTCCTGGTTCTAGAGCATGATTGGACTATAGAAGGCTGGCAAACAGAAGCCAGTCGAAAGGCAATTATGAACCTGAAACGTTTAATTCTTCGCGTAGAACTTCTCAAGTACGATGTACGCGGTCAGGACTTGATCGAGTACGCACTGATGGCTGGCTTCGTGGCCGTCGCGGCAGGCGCGGTCTTCCCGACCACGATCGCTCCTGGAATCAGCGCGATCTTCTCGCGGATTAACTCGACTCTGAGCCTAGCCTAACTTCTTTACCCGGGTCCGTACCGCGGAAACGCGGTGGGGACCGTCAGGGGAACTTGCAACGCCGTCCTGCGCCTTCAGGAACGCGACTAGGTCTGCCTTCTCGGAATCCCACCTTCATCGTAAAACTCGACCACTGCTTTTCGCCTAATTTTCTGAGCGGCTCCTTATAAGGACCCTTCCCTTTGCCTTGCGCGAATTCTGAGAAGGGTGGAAGTGAGTTTTACCAAGGCCTCCTTCTACCAAGATGAAGGGGTTCGGGTTACCATGGAAGTTCCCCTTTTCCATGTTACGTTTTGAAACGGCAGGTGAGTCGCACGGCGAATGTCTGGTTGCGACATTAACAGGTTTACCAGCGGGCGTACCCGTGTCTTTAGAGGCCATCGACCGCGAATTGTGGCGTCGCCAACAGGGCTTCGGACGCGGCGGTCGCATGAAGATTGAGACCGATAAAGCGCACATCGTCAGTGGCGTGCGCCATTCCAAAACCATCGGCGCGCCGATCGCGGTCATCCTCGAAAACAAAGATTGGAAGAACTGGACCGAAGCGCTTCCCGTGGAAGATTTCGAAGGCTCGGGCGAGAAGCGCAAGAAGGTGACTCGGCCTCGTCCCGGTCACGCGGATCTTGCTGGCGCGATCAAGTACGATTTCGATGACGCGCGTTACATCCTGGAACGGGCGAGCGCTCGCGAGACCACGGGTCGCGTTGCTCTGGGTGCTTTGGCGAAGGCACTGTTGAAGGAACTGGGGATCGAGATTCTCAGCCACGTCATCCAAGTGGGTCCTGAACATCTGGGACGTCAGGCGAGCTGGCAAGAGATCGTGGAGCTGAACAATCGTGATGAGGTCCTGCTCAACTGCGTGGACGCGGAAGCGGAACAGCGCATGAAAGCAGTGGTGGACGAAATCTATCGGACCGGTGACACCGTCGGCGGGGTATTCGAAGTGGTCGCACACGGTGTTCCGGTGGGCTTGGGCTCGCACATCGCGTGGGACACGCGGCTGGACGGAAAGCTCGCGCAGGCGATCGTTTCCATGCAAGCGGTCAAGGGCGTTGAAATCGGATTCGCGACGGAAGGCACCGTGGCTTACGGATCGAAAGTGCAAGATACGATCCAGTACGACAAGCAAAACCGCCAGTTCACTCGGGGAGCGAATCGCGCGGGAGGACTGGAAGGCGGCATCACGAACGGGCAGGACATCCTGGTCCGCGGGCTGCTGAAACCAATCTCCACCTTGCGCCGACCGCTGGAGAGTGTGGAGCTCGAGACGCGGGAGTCGGCCTTAGCCGCCTACGAACGCAGCGACGTTTGTGTGGTGCCCGCCGCGGGTGTGGTGGGCGAGGCGATGGTCGCGCTGGTTCTGGCTGGAGCGGTCCTGGAAAAATTCGGCGGCGATTCCCTGCGCGAGACCAAGCGCAATTACGACGCATATCTGGAACAAGTGAAGAGTTTTTAGAAGATGATCTACCCGATTACAAAATACGGCCAGCCGGTGCTGGAAGAGCAAGGCGCAACGATCACTGAGTTTGATACGCCGGAGTTGCACAAGTTAGTGACCGACATGTTTGAGTCCATGTACGCAGCTCGCGGGGTGGGTCTGGCGGCTCCGCAGATTGGCCTGGGCAAACGCATCGCGGTGATTGACACCTCCACCGGTGAAGATCCTGCGCAGAAGATTGTCCTGATCAATCCGGAGATCATCAAGACCGAAGGTTCGCAGACGGGTGAAGAAGGCTGTTTGAGCCTGCCGACGTTTCGTGAGACGGTGACCCGCGCGCAACGTGTTACGGTGCGCGCGCAGGATGTCACAGGCAAGACGTTCGAGCTGACTGGCGAAGACCTGCTGGCCCGCGCGTTTTTGCATGAGACGGACCACCTCAACGGCAAGCTGTACATCAACCATATCAGCCCGCTGAAACGGGACCTGATCCGCCGCAAAATCCGCAAGCTCCAAAAATCCGACGAGTGGACGTAGGCCGTGAACCTGGTTTTCATGGGGACGCCTGCGTTCGCTGTCCCATCGCTTGAAAAGCTGGTGGAAGCGGGACATCGTGTGCTGGCTGTGTTCACGCAGCCGGATCGACCCAAGGGGCGCGGGCAAAAGGAGTCCATGCCGCCCGTCAAGGAAGCGGCGCTGCGACTGGGCTTGCCGGTGTTCCAACCTGAGAGGGTGCGTGTTCCCGAAGTCGTCGAGCAACTCGCGGCGATGAAACCCGACGTGATGATCGTGGTCGGCTATGGGCAGATCATTCCGCAGTCCATTCTCGATATTCCTCCGGCTGGGATTATCAATCTGCACGCTTCCCTGCTCCCGAAGTATCGAGGGGCGGCGCCGATTCAATGGGCCATCGCACGCGGCGAAACTCGCACCGGCAACACGACGATGCGGATCAACGCGGGCCTCGATACCGGCGACATGCTGTTGAAACAGGAGTTGGAAATCGGCCCGGAAGAGACTTCTGTGGAGCTAGGCCCACGCCTGGCGATGGCAGGTGCGGAGTTGCTGGTGGAAACGCTGGCGAAGCTCGACACCATTCAGCCCGAGCCGCAGGACCATTCGCAGGCGACTTGGGCTCCTGTGATCAAGAAAGAGGACGGCCGCATTGATTGGTCTATGGGCGCGCCTGAGATGATCAACCGCATGCGAGCGTTCACGCCGTGGCCCGGATGCTACGGCTTCCTGCGGGAACAGCGTCTGCACATTTGGAAAGCGAAGCCAGCGGAGCGGGCCTTGCCACCCGGGGCACTTCGAGTTGACGGGCGGCGATTGTTTGCAGGTTGCGGGCAAGGCTCGCTAGAGTTACTGGAAGTACAGTTGGAGGGAAGAAAACGCATGGATACTGCAGCGTTCTTAAACGGGTTGAGTCTGGAAGCGAGCGAGGTGTTGCAATGAAACTGCCGCTAGGATTTCGCTACGCCGCCACCTACGCGGGCATCCGCAAGGTCGCGAAAGACGATTTGGCCTTGATCGTTTCGGACACGCCGGCTTCGTCGGCGGCGGTGTTCACGCAGAATCAGGTTGTGGCCGCTCCGGTCACGCTGGCTCGCAAAAGCATCAAGGCCACGCGCGGAAAGTCCCGAGGGTGGCTCATCAACGCGGGCAATGCGAATTGCGCCACGCGCACTGGCGACCAGGTTGCGGCGACTTGCACCGTAGCGGCGTCGAAAGCGCTGGGGACGAAGCCAGCGGAGATCCTGCCAGCGTCGACCGGTGTGATCGGCGTGGAAATGGATGCGAAGAAGGTCGTGAAGGCGCTGCCGAAGCTGGTCTCCCTGCTGGCTGCTGACCAATTCGATACGGTCGCGCACGCGATCATGACTACGGATACTCGCGTGAAGACGGCGTTCGCGCAGATCAACGGAGAAGTCAGCATCGCAGGCATGGCCAAGGGTTCGGGCATGATCCAGCCGAACATGGCTACGACACTGGGGTTCGTGACCACCGATGCTGTTGTGACGCCCGCCGAACTGCAGACGGTGCTTCGGAACGCGATCGAGAACACCTTCAATTGTCTCACTGTCGATGGCGACACCTCGACCAACGACACGGTCGCTGTGCTCGCGAACGGGGCCTCTGGCGTAAGGGTATCGATGCTGGCGCTCGAAATGGCGCTGACCAAAGTTCTTGAGTCGCTGGCCAAACAAATCGCAGCGGACGGCGAGGGCGCGCGCAAGCTCATCACGATCGATGTCGAAGGCGCGGCCAACGTCGAGGCGGCCAAGAAGATCGCTCGGTCGATTGCGAATTCGCCGCTGGTGAAGACGGCGGTCGCGGGCTCGGATCCGAACTGGGGCCGCATCATCTGCGCCGCCGGCTATGCTGGGGTTCCCTTCAAGCCCTCGGACGTCGATATTTACATGCAGGGCCTCACGGTGTGCAAGGGCGGGCTCGCGGCGAAGTTTTCCGAAGCGAAGCTTACGAAGCTGCTCGACCAGCCTGATTGTCACATTCGGTTGGTGATCAACGGCAAGGGCAAAGCCAAGGCTCGTATTTGGACCTGCGACTTTACGGAAGGCTACATCAAGATCAACGGTTCGTACAGAACCTAAGGAGCTCGGTGTCAGACACCATAACTCCCGATCTCTAGAGCGCTTTTTCGATCGGCATCGCGAGCGGCGGCTCGACGAAGAATTTCATCTCGGCCATGCGAGCTATTGCTGCCCGTATCGCAGCTTCCGTCGCTGGTTCGACGGTTATGACGAACGGAAGGTTGCGCCAATTCGCGTTCGGCAACTGCAGTACCGCGTCAATCGAAATGTTCTCCGCTGCCAGCGCCGTCGCCAGATGCGCGATGATGCCCGGCTTGTCTTCCACGCGGAAGCGCAAATAATACGCCGACTCGTGGACCGTCACCGGCACCGGCTTGTAATCCGCCAGATGCGCGTGCGCAAACGGGGAGACACGATCCTTACTAGCCTGCTTCATCTCGCGAGCCACCCGCATCAGGTCGCTGACAACCGCGACGCCCGTCGGATGAGGACCAGCGCCTCGCCCGTAGTAGAACGTATCCGCACCGAACTCGCCTCGCACCCAGACCGCGTTGTAAGCGCCGCGAACTCCGGCAAGAATCGTGGACTGCGGAATCAGCGAAGGCCTCACCGACAGGATCAACCCAGACGGAGTCTGCCGAGCCGCGCAGATCAAGCGGATCGTGTGATGCAACTGATGCGCGTACTCAAAATCGACAGGCGTGATACGGCGAATGCCTTCGGTGTAGATATCACCTGGGTTCACGAGTTCGCCGAACGCCAGGGTGGAGAGGATCGCCAGCTTGGAGCGCGCGTCGAAGCCATCGACGTCCGCAGACGGATCGGCTTCTGCGTATCCGGCCTGCTGTGCTGCCAACAGAACGTCGTCGAAGCTGGTGCTGTGTTCTTCGATCTCCGTCAGGATGTAATTGCAAGTGCCGTTGAGAATCCCGTAGAGCGTCGTAATGCGATCTGCCGCGATGCCTTCGCGCAACACCGCATGAATCGGGATGCCGCCCGCGACGCTTGCCTCCATCGCGAAATGCACGCGAGGCTCTGACTTGCGCCACAGGTCGGCACCGGACAGCGCCATCAATTCCTTGTTCGCGGTCACCACGGGCTTGCCCAACAAAATGGCGGCTTCCAGAATCTCGCGGGCAGTTGTGGTGCCGCCAATCAGTTCGACAACAATCTGCACTGCGGGATGTTCGACAACTTCGCGCCAGGACGTTGTCCGCAACGCCCCATCAAAGGCCGACGGTAGCTTCTTCGTTTGAATTCCGCGACTGCAGACCGCCACGACCTTCAGCGGAAACCCGAGCTTCTGCTCGATCGCCGCGGCATTGCCCGCCAAGATATCCAACGCGCCCGAGCCGACGTTGCCTAGTCCGATAATTCCAATATTTACTGGCTGCATGAATCTCTCTATGATCGCGCACTGGGGCGGCACTATTTCACGATCACCCTGAAATCGATCGCCAAGACCAATGAATCCGGTGCAACCCGCACGCCGCTCATGCTGATATCCCGAATCTCCTGCTGGAATTTCCCCGTCTGCTGCGGAGCTTCGATCAACTTTCGCGCCTGTTGCATGATGTTCAGCTGGAAGTTTTTGTTCAGAGTCTCCACCAATACCGCCCGAACACGCCGTATGTAAAACGAATCACGCGGTGTACTCACGACGAATTGCTCGAAATCGACTTCTCCATTTTTGGAGATAGGTTTCGCGGTGACCGTCAACTCAAACGCGTCTCCAACACCGACGCATTTGCCGAACATGCCTAACGCGGTCTTGCCTGTAAAGTTCACCTTGAGTTGCAGCCGGTCACCGACCGCAGAGAGCCTGGGCTTTTCGAGGAACGCATAGCGGCACCTCTCATCCTTGCTGCCCTGTACGTAACGGCGTCCGTCCGCGGTGAACATTTGCTCACCAATCAAGCGCTCCAACACGCCGAAGCGAATTTCCAGGTCCACTGCAAAGGCGGGTGAGGCGAATAGTAAGATGACCGCGAGACGCCCGAAAAACCGAGTCATACTGTTCAGTATGAAGTACGTCGCGATGTTTTTGCTTGTCTTTCTTGCCGGTTCTTTCGCGCAGATCGTTCCGTCGAAGCCCTCAGAGGACGTGCTCCTGCCCAATGGGAGACGCTGGAACGACGCGATCGCCGAGGCTGACTATCGCAGCAATCTCAAAGATGCTCGTGCCTTGGCGGACTTGACGGCTTCGATTCGCGATGAGATCGAAGCCAGTGATAAATTTGTCCTCTCGCTAAAAACGTTGCGCAAGGTGGACGACGCAGAGAAACTCATCAAGAGCCTGCGCACGCGGATGGGAAAGAACTAGAGTCAGCGGGGAAGCGACTGGCGCACGATCCAGTCGCCCATGATGGCCAGCGCAGTGGGCGAGAATGTTTCTTCCAGTTCGCCATACTCGTTCGGCAGGCAGGTTCCACAGGTTTGGAACATATGATTCAAGCCGGGTAAGGTCGCGACGGAAAAGTTTGTATTGCCACCGACCGCAAGTGCGGTCGCGATGCCCGGCAGGTTCTGCGCAGCCGACAACTGGCTATCCTGCGCGCCATGTAGAGCAAGCGTGGGAACCGTTACGCGTCGAAGAATCTCCGCGGAGTTCGACAACACGATGGAACGGATTTCCGGCGCGCTAACGGCGGCGAAACGGCGTTCCAAGGTGGCTTCGATTCCGGCCAGATCGAGCGCCGTGCGTTGCGCCGCGCTTAAGCCGGTCCGCATTGCCTGATATTCATTCGTAAGCTTGTACACCGCGGTCCTGGGATCACTGTCGGCGCGCAGAACCTTGAAGACCACGGACTGCACGGCGCGATTTTGCGCGATCGCGTCTTCCCGGACCCCAGCTGCGCGAGCCAGCGTTTCGGCCTGCATCGCCAGCGCCTCATCCCCAGGTACACCGACGCCCGCCAGCATCACGACAAACGAAACGTCCTTGGATCGCACAGCGGCCAAGGAACCCACGATGGCACCTTCGCCGTGCCCGATCACCCCAATACGCCGGGCATCCAAACGGGGATCATTTTTAAGAAACTCCAATGCCTGCAAAACGTCGTCGGATATTTGCTCGATCGTCAACGCCGATGGCTCCCCAGCCGATTTCCCCGCCCCACGATCATCCACGCGCAGCACCGCTATGCCACGGCGCGTGAGGGAGTCCGCGATCACCAGAAATGGTTTGTGGGAAGCGAAGGTGCCATCGCGATCCTGTGGACCGGAGCCGGAAATCAGGATGACCGCCGGAAACCGGCCCTCACCGGACGGGATTGTCAACGTGCCCGCGACCGCGCTGCCGCGGCTCTGATAGAAAACATCCTCAGAGCGATAGGGGAACGGTGCCTTGGGTTCCTGCGGACGGGCCTGCGCCTCCACTTTATCCACCTTCCGCATGCGCAAGGGCAACGCGCGAAGCTGAGTGAACGTCCCGGACAGAGCCGAGCCGTCGGCCGTGATCTGGGCTTCATACACAGCGCGCAAACCAGCGATATCAAAGCGCACGCGATCGCCCTGCATCGCGACTTCCTTCACCGGTGCGCCCTTCAGATTCTGGTCCAAGCTATCCAGCGTGGCCGTCATCTCACCGCGCTCATTCTGGGTCACATGAAACGCGAGCGTCAACTTCGCGGCGCCCGCGTCGAGGGTGCCCAGCCAGTTGCCGACCAGCGTGGGCTGGGCGTTCGCCGCGACGGCACAAAGGAGCACACCGCAAACATATTTCATGGATTCTCCAGAATCTATATTTGTTCGAGATTTTACGCCTTCTTTCTCTGCCTTTCAAGCAAAATCTGCGCTCTATCCTACTCGAACCAGAATGCTGTCGCCGCGTACGTCGGTTGTGTTACGCTGACGTTTCCCCCGCCTTTTGGAGAGTCAAGTTTGCACACCCTTGGAACGCCAGCCGGTTTGTTAGGAATAGAGCCACTGTCGCGCGAAGAGATCCAGATCATCCTGGATCGCGCGCGCGAGTTCCGGCCCGTGGCCGAGAAGAGTTGGCGGAAGCTCGACATCCTTAAAGGACGCATGGTGGTGAACCTGTTCTTTGAGGCCTCCACCCGCACCCGCACAAGCTTTGAGATCGCTGCCAAGCGCCTGGGTGCCGATACCATCTCCATCACCGCGCAGGGTTCCAGCGTTTCCAAGGGCGAATCTCTTGTCGATACGCTCAACACGCTCGGCGCGATGCGGCCTGACGCGATCATCATGCGCCACTCGGCGTCCGGCGCTCCGCACTTTCTGCAACGCCACCTCGGCATTCCGATCATCAACGCGGGGGACGGCACGCACGAACACCCCACGCAGGCATTGCTGGACGCGCGCACGATCCTGGATCACGGCATCCAGCTCGAAGGCTTGAGGGTCGCCATTATTGGAGACATCGCGCATAGCCGAGTCGCCCGCAGCAACGTGCATCTGCTATCGAAATACGGTGCGGACATTGTCCTGTGCGGGCCGGCCTCATTGCTACCGCGCGAACTAAAAGACCTGGCGCCAGGCGTCACACTGACCACCGACATCAATGAAGCAATCGCCGACGCAGGTGTGATCATGATGCTGCGCGTGCAACTGGAACGTCAGCACGAGGCGTCCTTCCCCGCCAGCGAGTACTTCGGGTCGTACGGCCTGCGCCTGGATCATTTGCAGCTTGCGCGGCCGGACGTGATCGTGATGCATCCGGGACCCATCAATCGAGGCCGTGAAATCTCATCGGAAGTAGCGGATTCGCAGAAGTCCGCGATTTTGAACCAAGTGGAAAATGGAGTCGTGGTGCGCATGGCTGTTCTGGAACGCGTGCTGGCGGGTGGAGCCAATGCCGAAGCTGCTCATTAAGAATGGTCGTGTAATTGACCCCGCGTCGCGGCATGACGCCATCGCCGACGTATTGCTGGAAGACGGCTTGATCGCTGCCGTCGGACCGAACCTCTCCGCACCCGGCGCAGACATATTTGACGCAACTGGCTTGATCGTCGCTCCTGGCTTCATCGACATGCACGTGCATCTGCGCGAGCCGGGCTTCGAGCACGCGGAGACCATCGAATCGGGATCACGAGCAGCAGCAGCGGGTGGCTTCACCTCCATTTGCCCGATGCCGAACACCAAGCCGGTGAACGACAATGCGACGGTCACCAGTTACATCGTGGAGAAGGCTCGCCGCCACGCAATCGTGAATGTGTTCCCCATCGGTGCGATCACCAAAGGCAGCCTTGGCGAGGAGCTCGCCTCCATCTCATCCATGAAGAACGCTGGCGCCGTCGCGATCTCCGACGATGGCCGTCCTGTGATGAACGCGCGCGTAATGCGCCGCGCCATGGAGTTCGCGCGCAGCTACGGCATCCCCGTAATCAATCACTGCGAAGACCTGCACCTCAGCGCGGGCGGCGACATGCACGAAGGCTTCGAAAGCGTACGTCGTGGTTTACGCGGAATTCCTGGCTGCTCAGAAGACGTCATGGTCGCTCGGGATATCCTGCTCGCCGAAGTCACCGGCGCGCACTATCACGTCGCACACATTTCTTCGAAGCATTCCGTGGAGATGGTCCAGTTCGCGAAGGCTCGTGGTCTTGCGGTGACTTCTGAAGTCACTCCGCACCACATCGCTCTGGCCGATCGCGACATTCCGCCCTACGACAGCAATTACAAAATGAAGCCACCCTTGCGCTCCTGCGGCGACGTGGACGCGATGATCGCAGGCGTGGTCAATGGCGCGATCGACGCCATCGCGACCGATCATGCCCCGCATCCAGGCGACGAAAAGATGCAGGAGTTCGAGAAATGCCCGTTCGGGATTTTGGGACTCGAAACCGCCATCGGCCTGTCGCTAGAGGAACTCGTACATCCGAAAAAGATTAGCGTCGTGAAGATGGTGGAACTGTTCACCACCGGCCCCGCTCGAATTCTGAAACTGAATCGCGGCACGCTCGCCGCTGGGGCTCCCGCCGATGTAACGATCTTCTCGACCGATCGTGAGTGGACCTACGACGTGAACAAGAGCGCGTCCAAAAGCCGCAACTCTCCCTTCGACGGCAAGGTATTCAAGGGTGGACCAGTCGCCACGATCGTGCGCGGCGAGATCGTCTGGCAGCTATAGCGGAATATTGCCGTGCTTCTTTTTGGGCATGGTGTCGACCTTCGTTTCCAGCATGCGTAGCGCGCGGATGACGTACTTGCGCGTCTCGCGAGGCTCAATCACGTCGTCGACGAACCCGTGCTCGGCGGCGACAAACGGATTGGCGAAACGATCCTTGAACTCATCGATCTTCTCGCGACGCATCGTCTCCGGATCGGCTGCCGCGCCAATCTCGCGGCGATAGACGATATTCACCGCGCCCTCAGCGCCCATCACCGCGATCTCCGCCGACGGCCACGCGAGGTTCACATCGCAGCGCAGGTGCTTCGACCCCATCACGCAGTAAGCTCCACCATACGCCTTGCGCGTGATCACCGTGATCTTCGGTACCGTGGCTTCGGCGAACGCGTAGAGCAGCTTCGCGCCGTGCCGAATGATCCCTCCCCACTCCTGCGCCGTGCCCGGCAGGAATCCAGGCACGTCTTCGAACGTCAAGATCGGAATATTGAAGGCGTCGCAGAAGCGCACGAAGCGAGCCGCTTTCGTGGAGGAATCGATATCCAAGCATCCCGCAAGGAACGCAGGTTGATTCGCGACCACGCCCACGCTGCGCCCGTCCATGCGCGCGAACCCGATCACCATATTCCGCGCCCAGTGTTCCTGCACCTCAAAGAACTTGCCGTGATCCACCACGCGCCGGATCACGTCCTTCATGTCGTACGGAACGTTCGATACGGGCGGTACGACCGCGTCCAGAGCCGCATCTTCACGATCGATTGAATCCGTCGATTCCACACGCGGTGCATCGTCGCGATTGTTCTGCGGCAAGTACGTGATCAGCTCGCGAATCGACTGCAGGCACTCCACATCGCCGTGCGCGAGAAAATGCGCCACGCCGCTCTTGGAGTTGTGGGTCATCGCACCGCCCAGGTCTTCTTTCGTCACGTCTTCATGCGTGACAGTCTTGATCACATCGGGACCGGTGACAAACATGTAGCTCGACTTGTCCACCATGAATGTGAAGTCGGTCAGCGCCGGCGAATACACAGCTCCACCCGCGCACGGGCCCATGATTGCGGAGATCTGCGGCACCACGCCGCTGCCCAATGTATTGCGCAGGAAAATATCAGCGTACCCACCCAGCGACAGCACGCCTTCCTGAATGCGCGCGCCCCCCGAATCGTTCAGGCCGATCACGGGTGCGCCGGTCTTCATCGCCAGGTCCATGATCTTCACGATCTTCTTGGCGTTGGTTTCCGACAGTGATCCGCCGAGCACGGTGAAGTCCTGGGCAAACACGAACACGGTCCGGCCGTGAATCAAACCATGCCCAGTGACGAAACCGTCGCCTTCGACCATCTGCTGGTCCATGCCGAAATCCGTGCAGCGATGCCGCACCAGCTTGTCGGTTTCGACAAACGAGCCTTCGTCCAGCAGCAAGTCCAAGCGTTCCCGAGCCGTCAACCGGCCCTCGGCATGGATCTTCGCTTGCCGCTCTGCCCCGCCCCCTGCCTCGGCAGCAGCGTGTCTTCGGCGTAATTCTTCCAGTCGATCGGGCATAAGCTCCAGGGTAACGCAGGCCGTTACTGCCGGACCGGGATCAGCGCCATCATCGCCGCGAACAGCGCGAGCAACCCGGCGAATTCGATCAGCGTCCGCGAGTCGCCTTCGACCGCGTGATCCTTCTGCCAGAAGATCCGATAGGCGGCGCCCAGCGCCAGGATGAAGAGCAGCCCCTCGCCCGTGACCCACCAGAGCGCGAGAATCAGCCCGCCGATCATGAGTCGCTGCTTGTAATCGAGCGCACGAAACCCGCGGCCGCCATCGAGCTGCCATACCGGCGTCAGGTTGAACAGGTTGATCATCGCCGTCGATCGCGCCACTGCGAACCACAGTCCGCTATTGGTCAACGTCGCGATCACCAGGAAACCGATGCCAGCCGCCGCGCCCCAGATCGGTCCCGCCAAGCCGATGCGTGCGTCCTCGTAGACGTTCGCTGGACTGTCATAGAGGCTGACGATCGCTCCGAAGCCAGGAATGAACATCGGCGCGCTCGCACGCAGCCCCAGTTGTCGCAGCGCCCACACGTGCCCCATCTCATGGATGTAGATGCCGCCGATGAATCCCAACGCGAACTGCCAGCCGAACCAACTCCAATACAAGCCGACGGATGCGAGCATGCTTAGCAACGTGCTCAGCTTGCTCAATCCCAACAACAGAAATTTCCCTTTACTCAGCGCGACCAGCAGGACCGTCTTAAACTTCCAAAGCCCCGCCCCGACCGCTGCCAGTGGCCCCAGACTCTTGATCCACGCGGGCTGGGCCTTTGGCGGTGGCGCGGCGGTGCGAGCCCGCGCGCTCATCTCCGCAATGCGCGTCTGCACGAATGCCGCCTGCTTGGAATCCACGGGCAACAGCGGCAGTGCCTCGCGCCATAACCGCAGTGCGGTCGCTGGATCCGTCGCCTCGCTGGCAGTCGCTTCCCTGCTTAGCGCTTCCAGACGATCCGCATGCATCAGTCGATGGCAACTCGGACACGTCAGCGCCACCGCCGGAACGCGCCCGCCGCAATCTGAGCAGTAGACGTCAGCCAACGGCAGCCGTCTCCTCCGGCTGGAACGGTCCGTGCACGGCAAGATCGGCGCGACCGGTGATGGCCCAGGCTCGCTGCAGTCCTAGAAAGATGATGAAGATTCCCAGCAGTCCGCCAATGCCGTTGGTGAGTTGCAGAAACGGCGAAGCGATCGCGAGTCCCGTCAGCACCACTACGGCCATACCAAAGCTTCCGGCAGTCAGTGGAGGACCAGCTTGCTTCACAGCTTTGTCCTTGCTCTCGCCTTTGAGCTGCGCATTGTATTGCTGAATCCCGACCGGGATGTAGCTGAACGTGATCGCCAAATACGTCAGCGCGACGGCCGCAATCTGGCAGCGCCGCCCGCCAAATCCCTGCGAGCCCTTGCGTACTGCGGTCCCAACCAAGTAGCCGACCAGAATCGAGACCAGTCCGATTTCAAAGCCGGTGAGCATCAGCACCGTAGCATACCCGACGCAGCAGGCAGCCGCCGTAAGCGACCCGTATAAAATCCCGCGCACGAACGCCGCATGACTGGGACTCTTCAATACAGCCTGGACGTTCGCCGCGCATGCCGGGCAGACCGTGCGGCCATTGCTCAAGCGGAAATATTCGCCGGAAATCGCCGCCTTGCACCCAACGCACTGTGGCCCGCCTTCCGCGTATTCGGCCTTCTGAAATTGTGGAGAATCCGCCATGGATTGCCTAAAGTCTAGCAAACGGGGTCGGTTCTTGTTCAGCGAACCGCCACAGATTATGGTCATTAAATATGACCAGACAGATAATCTGACTGGATGTTACGATGAAACTATGGCAATCCAAATGAGCGCCTCGCAGTTCAAAGAGCAGTGCCTGTCTCTACTCGACCGCCTCGATTCCGACGGGCTGGTGATCACCAAGCACGGTAAACCTGTAGCCCGCGTTCTACCGGCACGCTCGGACTGCGCGGAGTTGATCGGCAGCCTCAAGGGCAAGATCCGGGTCAAAGGTGACACCCTCTCCACGGGAGTCAAGTGGAATGCTGAATCTTGATACTCACATCCTGATTGATGCTCTCCAAGGGGAGCTCTCAAAACAGGAACGCAAGCTCCTGTCCGAGGAGCCGTGGAGCATTTCCGCAATCGTCCTATGGGAGATCTCCAAACTTGCACAATTAGGCCGCATTGACCTCGACACCGAGTCGGCAGAGTTCAATCGCGCACTGTCAAGAGTTCAAATCTGGCCTCTGGATCTCGCAGTTTGCCGCCAATCCACGCGACTCGATTTTCACAGCGACCCAGCCGACGAAATCATCGCCGCCACCAGCCTGGTCCATCGGATTCCGCTCCTCACGCGCGATAGGCGTATCCGCAAGTCCAAACTTGTGCCGCTGGCCTAAAACAGAAACGCCGACCAGAGCGGATCTGGTCGGCGTTAATCTTGGGCTAAAAGCCGCTATTCGAACATGTAGAGCGGAATGGCGGCCGGAGGCTCATTCGCCACCGCCGTACCACCCTCGCCATCACCTGCGGCCACCGGCTCTTCCACCAGCTGCCGGCAGTAGAGGCCGTTCTCACCCATGTACACGTCGAACTCCGCCGGGCGGGCGAGCGTGCCTTGAATGAGCGCTTCGCTGAGCGGATCCTCGATGTACTTCTGCAAGGCCCTGCGCAGCGGACGCGCGCCGTAGCTGCGATCGGTGCAAGTCTTTTGCACAATGTACTTTGCGGCGTCTTCCTTGAGGTGAATCTTGATCTGCTTCATGGCCAGATTCGTATTGATCTGCTCCGTCAGCAGGTAGGTAATCTTCAACAGATCTTCCTCCTCCAGGCTGGTGAACAGGATCACCTCGTCCAGGCGGTTGAGGAATTCCGGGTTGAAGGATTTCTTCACCTCGGCCATCACCTGATCCTCGACCTTGGCCGCGATCGCGCCGCTGGCCGAGAACCCGATCGGGCTCTTGCGGTCCAGGAAGCGAGCTCCCAGGTTCGAAGTCATGATGATGATGGTGTTCTTGAAGTCGACCGTGTTGCCCAGACCATCGGTCAACTGGCCGTCTTCGAAGACTTGGAGCAGGATGTTGTAAACATCCGGATGCGCCTTCTCGATTTCGTCCAGCAGGATGATCGAGTACGGGGCGCGCTTCACGCGTTCGGTGAGCTGGCCGCCTTCCTCATATCCCACATAACCCGGAGGCGAACCGATCAACTTCGAGACCGAGTGCTTTTCCATGAACTCGGACATATCGAAGCGGATCAGCGACTTCTCGCTGCCAAACAGGAAGTCGGCGAGCGCGCGGGCAACTTCGGTCTTGCCGACGCCCGTGGGTCCCAGGAACAGGAACGAGCCAGCTGGGCGCTTGGGCGACTTGAGCCCCGCACGCGACCGGCGGATGGCCCGGGCCAATGCCGAAATCGCCTTGTCCTGGCTGATCACGCGGCGGTGGAGCTCTTCTTCCACGCGGAGCAATTTGGAGACTTCTTCCTCGCGAATCGCCGTCATGGGAACGCCTGTCCAGCGTGCCACCACGTCTTCGATATCGTCTTTGGTTACAACACCTGTGGACGTATCATCCAAGTTGTACTTGAAGCGCAACTGGCGAAGATTTTCGCGTTCCTTGCGTTCCTCGTCCGAATAGAAACGAGCCTTTTCGAACTCCTGATTGGCGATCGCGTTCTCCATCCGGTGGACGATGAACTTGATCTTCTTCTGGATCTCGGCGACCTCGGACGGCAGAGTGGTCTGGCGCAGCTTGACGCGCGCACCCGCCTCGTCGATCAGATCGATGGCCTTGTCCGGCAGGAAACGATCCGGAATGAAGCGGGAGGATGCGAACACCGAGGTTTCGATCGCCTCGTCAGTGTAAGCAACTGCATGAAACTTCTCGTAGCGCTCCTTGATTCCAAAGAGGATCTTCACCGCGTCGGCCTCGTTCGGAGGCGCAACTTTCACGGCTTGGAACCGGCGTTCCAGGGAACGATCCTTCTCAATCGACTTGCGGAACTCAGCCGGCGTCGTAGCGCCGATGCACTGAATCTCGCCGCGTGAAAGAGCCGGCTTCAGAATATTGGCCGCATCCAGCGAACCTTCCGCCGAGCCCGCGCCGACCAGCGTGTGCAACTCATCGATGAAGATGATCGCGTTCTGGTTCTCCATCAATTCTTTCATGATGGTTTTCAAGCGCTCTTCAAATTGACCGCGATACTTGGTTCCGGCAACGATCAAAGAAAGGTCGAGCGCCAGAATTCGCTTGTCGGCCAGGAAGCTTGGCACGTCGCCATCGGCGATGCGCTGGGCAAGGCCTTCGACGATCGCCGTCTTACCGACGCCCGGCTCGCCGATCAACACCGGATTATTCTTCGTGCGGCGGCACAGGATCTGCACCGTGCGCTCCAGCTCGTTGTCGCGACCCACGAGCGGATCGAGCACGCCGTCCATCGCCGCCTGCGTCAGGTCACGGCTGAATTCGTTCAGCAGCGAGCTTTCCTTCGGGCGATTCGCGTCCTTCTTCTCAGAGCTGGTGCGTTGAATCTCTTCGCGAACCTGCGAGAGCCGCAGCCCACGCTCACCCAGGATGTCCGCGGCGAGACTCTTTTCCTCTCGCAACAGCCCGAGCAACAGGTGCTCCGTACCGATGTGCTTGTGATTCAGGCGCTCGGCTTCCTCAGCGCCATATGCGAGCACGCGCTTGCACTCATGGCTGAGCGGCAGGTCGACCGACGTCGATACCTTCTCGCGCAGAGTCGTGTGCGTCTCGATTTGCTTGCGGATCGATTCCACTGACGCAGCCGACCGCAAGAAGCGATTCGTCAGCGCCTTGTCTTCCCGCAGCAACCCGAGCAACAAGTGCTCCGTCTCGATGCAAGGACTTCCGAACTGGCTGGCCTCGTAGCGGGCAAAAAAGATAACCCGACGAGCCTTTTCCGTGTAGCGTTCAAACATGTGCCTCCACCAAACACCCGCCTTCAAGAGCCAACACGCGGCTGGCGCGCCGCGCAAAATTGAGATTGTGAGTTACGTGAATCGAAGTCAGCTGCCGCGACGTGTGCAGCTCATCGAGAAGGTCCATCATCGCCTCCCCCGTTTTCTGATCCAAACTCCCTGTGGGTTCGTCCGCGAGCAGGACGCTAGGGTTGCCGACAAGTGCGCGAGCTAACACGACCCGCTGCTGCTCCCCGCCTGAGAGTTCGCCTGCCCGGTGATCCGCTCGATTCCGCAATCCCACCTCGTCCAGCCTTGCCAGAGCAACCTGTTTAATAGATGCTCGGCCCCCACTCTGCGATTCGCCTCTGATCAACAACGGCATCATCACGTTCTCCACTGCCGTGAACTCGGCCAGCAAAGAGTGCATCTGCCAAACATATCCGAGCTTTTTGTTTCGGAACTCCGCCAACTCATCGCCCGAAAACTTGCAAATGTCGTCCTGTCCGTAGTTTATCTCACCCCTCGTGGGTGTGTCCAGACCGCCAAGAAGGTGTAAGAGGGTACTTTTCCCTGCCCCCGACTCGCCCACCAGAGCCAGCTTCTCGCCCTGCTCCACTTCGAGGTTCAGTCCCTCGAAAATGACCAGTTCAGACGCGCCTGATTGGTAGGTTTTGGTTAGACCGACGGTTCGTATGGCGGCTGGCATCTGGCTTATCGGCGGCTCACTCAAAGATTTCAGCCAGCGGCACTTCGAAAACCGGATTCGTTGTTCGGAGCGTGCCGTCCTGCACTTTGCGCCAATCGCCGTTTGGAGCGATTTCAAAGGCTTCTTTGGTCTCCGGATCGATAATCCAAATATTAGGAACCCCGAAACTGATGAAATCTTGAACCCGAGCCTTCACGCGGCTAAGCCGATCTTCCGGCGACACTTCAACGCATAGGAAGGGGGGCTTGCGTAGGATCTGTCCGTCAGGTTCACCTAAAACCACGCAGACATCAGGAATTCGATAGCGCGCGGAACTCACCTGAATTCGCTGCTCCGTGGAAACTCGAATTTTCCATTGCTTACGGCGTGCTACGAAGTAGGCGGACAACAAACTCTGTACACTGCCATGGTCCCATTCGCCCAAGTTCCGCTCCTGCACTTCCCCGTCGACGTAGTCGCAGTCGGGACTATAGGCAGTCGCGAGATACTCTTGCACCGAAATCAGCGTCCGGGTCGCCATGACTTCAACGTACCACTATATTGACTAATTTATCGGGGACTACGATGATTTTTACCACCTGCTTGCCGTCAATAAAGGGTTTCACCTTAGGGTCAGCGAGCGCCGCTTGTTCGAGTGCCGCCTGGTCGGCTCCGAACGGCACCGACAACCGTCCCCGCAGCTTACCGTTCACCTGCAGCACGACGTCCGCGGCATCTTCTTTTTCGAGCTCCACATCGTACTTCGGCCATGGCTGCCGGAACACTGGACCCGTGCGACCGAGCACTTCCCACATCTCCTCGGCCGCGAACGGAGCGAAGGGGCCCAGCAGCAACACCAACGCTGGCAGAATTTGATCGAGCGCCGCCCGCGACAACTTCGATTCTTCCTCATACAGGACGTTGACCAACTCCATCATCCCGGCGATCGACGTGTTGAAGTGCCAGCGCGAATCGAAGTCGTCTGTGATCCGGTGGATCAACTGATGCAGCTTGCGCAACGCCTTGCGATCCGACGCCGGGTCGCCGTCACTCACGCGATCCACATTGCGCGTTACAAAACGGAACACGCGACCAAGGAAACGATACGCCCCATCCGCCCCCGCGTCGGTCCAATCCATATCGCGTTCCGGCGGCGCAGCGAACAACTCAAACACGCGAGCGGTATCCGCTCCGTAGTTGGTGATCGTCTCATCGGCACTGATCACGTTGCCCTTGTTCTTCGACATCTTCGCGCCGTCGCGAATCACCATGCCTTGCGTGAACAGCCGAGCCGCGGGCTCATCGTTCGTGATCAACCCGAGATCCCGCATCACCTTCGTGAAGAAACGCGAGTAAATCAAATGCAGGATCGCGTGCTCTACGCCGCCGATATATTGGTCGATCGGGAACCAGTAGGCGATCTTCTTCGAATCAAACGGAGCGTCGCTGTTCTTCGGATCGCAGTAGCGATAGAAATACCACGACGAATCGACGAACGTGTCCATCGTGTCCGTCTCCCGCCGAGCCGCCTTGCCGCACGTCGGACACTTCACATTCACGAAGTCTTCCGCCTCCGCCAGCGGCGACTTCCCCTGCCCCGTGATCTTCACGTCTGTGGGCAACAACACTGGCAATTGATCCAGCGGCACCGGCACGACACCGCAATCCTCGCAATGGATCACCGGAATCGGCGTGCCCCAATAACGTTGCCGCGAAACGCCCCAATCTTTAATGCGATACGTGATCGACGCGTTGCCGAAGCCATGCTTCTCCGCATGCGCGCTCATCGCCCTGCGAGCATCCGCCGTCGTCAAGCCCGAAAACTCTCCGGCGATTTCCGTGATGCCGTATTCGGTGAACGGAGCCGTGGGGATCGCCTCAAGCCCGCCGTCAATCGCGCGCACCACCGACCGAATCGGCAGGTCATACTGCGTCGCAAATTCGAAGTCGCGCTCATCGTGCGCCGGCACCGCCATGATCGCGCCTGTGCCATAGTCCATCAGCACGAAGTTGCTGATCCACACCGGGACCTTATCGCCGTTATAAGGATTGATCGCGTAGCCCCCAGTAAAGTAGCCGACCTTCCTGACGTCGCTCGGATCCTGCTGCTTGCGAATGTCGATCAGTTCCTTCGCGCGAGCCTTGCCTTCGTCATCCATCAACTGCTGCGCAATCGGATGCTCCGGAGCCAGGATCACGCAAGTCGCGCCGTAGATTGTGTCGACACGCGTGGTGAAGACCCGAATCTTCTGCTCGGTGCCTTCGAGCGTGAAGTCGACCTCGGTCCCCTCGCTCCGCCCAATCCAATTGCGCTGCATCGCGAGCACACGATCCGGCCACCCGCCCTCGAGCTTATCGTCAATGTCGCGCAGCAATTCATCGGCGTACGCAGTCGTCTTCCAGAACCACTGCGACAGAGCCTTCTGCTCCACGCGCGTAGTCTCATGCCGCCAGCAACACCCGTCAATCACCTGCTCATTCGCGAGCACCGTAGCGCACTCCGGGCACCAGTTCACATTAGCCAACTTGCGATAGGCAAGCCCGCGCTCCATCATCTTGAGGAAGAACCACTGGTTCCAGCGATAGTATTCGGGCTCGCAAGTGGTGACCTCGCGATCCCAGTCGTAGCTGAACCCCATCCGCCGATGCTGCCGCTTCATCTCCGCGATGTTCGCGTGCGTCCACTCGTAAGGATGCCGCTTGTTCTTGATCGCCGCATTCTCCGCCGGCAACCCAAACGCATCCCACCCCATCGGATGGAGCACGTTGAACCCCTGCATCCACTTGTACCGAGCCAGCGCATCGCCGATCGCGTAATTGCGAATGTGACCGATGTGCAGCGAGCCGCTAGGATACGGCAGCATTTCGAGCACATAATACTTCGGTCGCGAGGAGTCTTCGTCGGCTTTGTAGAGGCCAGGCGTAGCGTCCCAGCGGAGTTGCCACTTGGCTTCGATTTCTTGATGTTCGTAGACGCGTTCGGGCATGCAGGTTATCTACTCATCATAGCTCGGGGCAAGAAACATACCCTCAGATAACGCGGGTCGATCCTTAAGAGCGGATGAAGTATCTGTCGGGAGGAATTAGTTGACGCGGAATTCGGTAGTGCGGATCCCGCCCCTCACCGCGTGCGACGTGAGACTTAAGGCATCGAAAATGCATCTCGTCTCCCGTCTGATCCGCTACATCATTGAGTGCAAGGCGCATGTCAAAGCCCTCGGAGACACAAGTGGGGCAGAACGGTCCATCTTGCGTCCCGTCCGCCAGCGTTCTCCAGTTCACGGAATGATGAAAAACGTACGTCTTGAGTCTACCGTTCTCGTCTACCAACCGCGCAAGCTGTTCGCTCGCTCCCAACACCGCTTCTTTCGAGTCGATGATATAGTCGTACACTTCCGCAATACGCCCAGAAAACTCATCAGGCCGAAGTGAGCCCGCCTTGGCCGCGTCCCACAAGGACTTCGCAAGGTCTGCTGCGGTCTTCAGTGCCGAAAGTCCCGCGATGATTTCCATGGTTCGAGTCTACACCGTTCGTCGCGAGGCGACGAATCATGACCTCCTCGCGCCAACCAAACGTCGCCAGCAGCAAACCGTGGAGTGACGGTCCGCTTCGTCAATTACGAGCTCACGCGTTCACCAGCCCCGACTCTTGAAGCGTCGGTAACCCCTTGATTGTCTTCCCCACCTTCTGCTCCGCTAGGCGCAGTTCGTAAAGACTCTGAAGATTCAGCCAAAACGCCGCACTCGTGCCAAAGAAGTGGGCCAGGCGCAGAGCCGTATCTCCGGTGACGGCTCGCTGACCATTCAGGATCTCCGTAATGCGATTGGTCGGGACCTGGAGGTGGCGCGCCAACGCCGCGGCGCTCATACCGAGTGCGGATAAATCTTCGGCGAGCACTTCACCGGGATGAACAGGGTTCCGGGGCATTCTCATTTCTCCTTAGTGATAGTCCACAATCTCGACGGCCACGGCACCGCGAGATCCCGCGGGCCATTCAAAACAGACCCGCCATTGGTCATTGATGCGAATGCTGTACTGTCCCTTGCGCTCGCCTGTCAACGCTTCCAAACGGTTTCCAGGACGGCGGAGATCCGCAATCGATGCAGCGGAATCCAGCTGCGCCAGCTTGATCTCCGCCGACCGCTCGAAAGCGGCAAACGCACGAACACGCTTCCCAGCCACGAAATCGATAGTCTGCTTTCCGCGATAGCTGACGATCACCTAGCCTTAGGCTAGTTCAGATTATTCGTTACGTCAAGCATAACGAACGCCCTACTTCTTCACCCGCGGTGGCGCTTCCTTCACGTACATATCGAACCACCGAATCTTCTCCCAATTCACGTGCTCGATCGTCTCCTTGGCCCGATAGCCGTGCGCCTCATCCGGCAGGAACACCAGCCGCGTCGTGCCGCCGTTGCCGCGCACCGCCTGATACATGCGATCGCTCTGAATCGGGAACGTGCCCGAGTTGTCATCCGCCTTGCCATGGATAAACAAGATCGGAGCCTTGATGTTTGACGCGTACATGAACGGCGACATCTTCAGGTACGTATCGGGAGCTTCCCAGATCGACCGCCGCTCGCTTTGGAAACCGAACGGGGTCAGTGTGCGATTGTACGCGCCGCTCTCCGCGATGCCAGCGCGGAACAAGTCGGAATGCGCCATCAAATTCGCCGTCATGAACGCACCGTAGCTATGCCCGCCCACGCCCACGCGTTCCGGATCCACGAAACCCATCTCCGCCGCCTTGTCGATTGCAGCCTTCGCGCTCGCGACCACCTGGTCGACGTAGGTATTGTTCACCACATCGATCGTCCCGACCACAGGCATCGTCGCGTTATCCAGCACCACGTAGCCCTGCAACAGGAAGAATAGTTCCGAATATCCAGTGATCGTCGTGAACCGGTTCTGCGAGCCGCGGATCTGTCCCGCCGTCTCCGCATCGTTGTATTCGCGAGGATACGCCCACAGCACCGCAGGCAGTTTCGTCCCCGGCTTGTAGTCCGGAGGCAAATACAACTCCATCGAAAGCTCGACGCCATCCGGACGTTTGTACGTCACCAGTTGCTTCTTGATCTGCCGAACCTGCGGCGCAGGATCTTTGAAATCCGTCAGCGCGATCTCCTTGGTGGGAGTCTTCAAGTAGAAATTCGGCGGCTCCGTCGGACTCTCGCGCCGCACGATGAACGTCGTCGCGGCCTTGTCCAGAACCTCTTCAATCGTTTCGTACTTATCCGCCGCCGATTGGAAAATGCGATCGGTCTTCTTCGTCGTCAGATTGAATCGATCCAGAAACGGATGATCCCCGGTCGGCGACGAACCCGCGCCACTCAGGATAATATTGTCGCCGCTCTGCAGGATCAACGGATTCGCCGGATCCGCCAAGGGACGACCCGGGTCCTTATACGCGTCCTGCGAATTGCGGCTCCAGATCAGCTTCGGTTCCGCATCCGGCTTCGACAGATCCACCTGGAACGTACGCACCACGCGCGAGATGCGGGCCTGATCCGAGATCAATGCAAAATCTTTCGCGAACTGCACGCCCGACATCCGTTCCTCAGTCTTGAAGCGCTGCACCGGCTGCCCCTTGAACGGCGCGGCCAGCGAAACCAACCGATCGCGGAACGGCACCTTTTCATTGGGATTGCCGCCGTCGAGCGCTTCGGTCCACATCACCGTCGCCGCCTCATTCCCGATCCACCGAATCCCGCGCGGTCCCGTGGACACGCCACCCAGCGGAACGCGCTCCACCAGCGGCACACTCGCGACCGTGTATGTCACGGTGCCCGCCGGGTTCCAAATTTCGACTTCCGTCGGGAACGCACTATAGGGATAAAGATAAGAAAATGGCCGATGCTCGCGCGTGACCATCATGTGCCCGCCATCCGGCGAAAGGTTGATCGCGTTCAGAATTCCGGGCTTCCCGATGATCGTAACCTTGCTCGACGCCACTTCGACCTTCACCAACTGCGAGGTCGCGTAGTATTCGAACAGATCCTCATCATGCGGCGACGCCAGCAAGTCTTCATACGTCGCGACACCGCTCGCCGTGCCCAAGCTCTCCTGCACCTCAGGCCCGAACGGCACTGCGGTCTCCGCCGGAGCAGGGCCGCGATTCGCCACCACTGTCTTCACCAGCAATGCCGACGAGTCCTTCAGCCAATCGATCGGATCGCCGATCACCGCGTTCACCTGCACGCCCGCGACCTTCGAAATCTTCGCCGTCACCGGGTCGCCCATCCACAACTCGATCCCCGTGTTCGTGGTGTTCGTAAACGCGAAATGCTTCCCATCGGGCGACCATCGCAACCCGCTCGCACGCGCTCCCGTCGGCAATGCGAGCGGAGTCTTCGTGCCTTCCGGCAGCTTCACCAACGTAATCGACTTGCTGAACCCCGCCAGATGCAAGCCATTCGTGCGCGGATTAATGCGAATCCCCGCGAGCCGCAGCATCGGCTGCGAGACCTCCGCGATCGACGGATATCGAGCCTGGTCCGACAACGTCGCATACGTCCCCGTCTGGTTCACCGCCAACGACGGCAGCGCCGGGGCTTCCAGAATATCCAGGATCGCCTTGGACGGTTTCTGATAGGCAAGCGGCTCCGCACACAGCGGGATCGCGAGAAATAGGGCGAGTGTTACGCGCATGAAATCCTCCAGTTCGGTTCAAATGAATCTCAACGGAGAAACATGCGGGACGTGCCGCTTACAGGAGGATCAGCGTAGATCGAGGCGACAAACGCGCGCGGCGTGTGTCTGATGAGAATCGTAGCGCAAACTAGGGCATCGGACAACTCAGCATCAAATTCGTCTCCGTCAAGCAGCAGCCCCGCCGCCCCGCGCGCTAGATTAGAATCGAATTCATGGCCCATCTACGTCGACTCGGCTGCCTCAGCCTGCTGATCGGAAATCTGGCGTTCGCCCAAGCACCGGCGGCGCGCCCCGGACCGCCCACCCGCGACCCCAACACTCCCGGCTACGTCACGGCGAAGGAACTGCCCGATGGCACGCTACCGCCGATCAACGCCGACGGCAACTTCATCATTGGAGCTACGCACAATCCGTCGCCTGAAACCGTTGTCGTCGAAACCGTGCCGCACGGTATGGTTTATAACTTCACCATGAGCTCGGCCGACAGCAAGATCTACCCCGGCATCGCGCGCGACCAAGGAACTTTCGGCACTCCCGATCCCGCGAACCCGGCCAAGCTGAATGTCACCACTAGTCACCCCGCGCCCTACACGCGCCGCGTCGCCGTTTATGTCCCGGCCCAATACGTCCCCGGCACCGAAGCGCCCTTCATCGTGGGGGCCGACGGACCGGACCCCGTGCTCTTCACCGTCCTCGACAACCTGATCGCGCAGAAGCGTGTCCCCGCCATGATCGCCATCTCCATCAGCAACGGCAGCGGCGACGCACAAGGCAGCCAGCGCGGACTCGAGTACGACACGCTCTCCGGACTCTATGCCGAGTTCGTCGAAACCGAAGTGCTGCCGTTGGTCGAGAAGCAGTACAACGTGAAGCTCACCAAGAATCCCGACGGCCGAGCCACCATGGGCGGCAGTTCCGGAGCCGCCGCCGCATTCACCATGGCGTGGTTTCACAATGAGTGGTATCACCGCGTGCTGGCCTATTCCGGAACCTGGATCAATCAGCAATGGCCGCACAATCCCCAAACCCCCGGCGGCGCTTGGGAATATACGCGGAGCATCATCCCGAACAGCCCCGTGAAGCCTATTCGCATCTGGATGGAAGTCGGCGACCGCGATCTTTACAACCCCAACGTGATGCGCGACGAAATGCATGACTGGGTGGTCGCGAATGAGAACATGGCCAAAGCCCTCGCCGGGAAGGGCTACCACTACCAGTTCACGTTCGCACGCAACGCCGGCCACACCGACGGCGCAGTAAAGCGGCAGACCCTCGCCCAGGCGCTGGAATATGTCTGGCAAGGGTACCCGGCCAAGTAGAAGAGCTGCCTAAAAAGATGGATCGGGCTTACGCGTAGGCTTCGCCCAGAACGCGCGCATTTCTTTTTGGAGTCCGCGAAAGGTTTCTTGGTCTAGACCGAACGCCGCGCAGATCTCTCCCAAGTCGTGCCCGTCCACGTAGTGCCGCCGCAACGCGTGCCGCGATTCTCCGCCCAGCGCCTCAACAATGCTGGCGAGTTCTTGCATGCCCACCATCGGCCAGCCCTCTCGCTGCCTCGTGAAGGTGCTACCGAAGCTGGTGAAGGATTGCTGCAAGTGTCCTAGCAACTGCGGATAGTCGTTGATCTTGCCGGCTTGGATCGCCCCGAACGCGCTGCGCAGGATGGCAGCCGCTTCCACCTCCACAGTCTGTGCGTCTGCGTGCCGCGAGAGCACAAAGCGAAGTCCCGGCTTCAGTCGTTGGGTGAGCCGTTCCTCGGAGTGCTCCGCTCCGATTTGCAGCTGCGAAATCTGCACCTCGATCGCGGCTGCCCCCACCAGTTGTATGCTCTGCATCGGGGACTCGGGTGGAATGTCGCGAGTGCGGCTCTCCACCGTGGCGAGCTCGCTCGATTTAGCCCCGTCTCGGGATAAGAACGGCTTTACGAGTCGAAGCAGCGTCTTCATCACGACTCAACCACGGAGAGCAGCGAGTAAAGTGACAGAAGCTGGCGAACCTCTTCACGCCGGATCGGCTTCACCACGAACTGGTCCGCTCCGGAATCGATGATGTCTTCGATGTATTTGGGCGTGTCGTCGGAAGAAACAGCCACGATCGGCGTCAGCGCCATGCCTGGGTGCTCTCGCAGGAAGCGGGGAATATTCATAGCCCGACCGCCCGGCAGATGCGTGTCGAAAATCACCAACGCGTAATCGCGCTGCGTCAGTTCCATACTCGCCTCGCTCAGCGACGCGGCCCCAAATGCCTTGCAACCATTTCTCCGCACTAGCTCGACCAGTAGTCTGCGAATTGCCTCATCGTGTTCGATGATCAGTACCTCTCGTGAGGAAGTAGTAGACGGTCTAACGGGTTTCATGGAAAAATAGCAAACTGAAAATTCGTTCTGCGAAGCTGACATATGGGCCTCCTGTGGGTGAGTTATCCCTATCTCTATACGCGCAATCCGTGACCGGAGTCCGCAAAGGTTGTCGTATACTGGCTGTCAAGAATCTTCTGGCGCGCGTGTGAACCTGGCCACCACAGATCTGCTTCGCGAAATTGGACTGGGCAACCGGGCCGTGGTCGACCAGCTCTTCGCTATTGTTTACAATGACCTGCGAGCCAGAGCGGCCAGTTTGTTCCGTTCAGAATCGGCGGGACATACCCTGCAACCCACGGCCCTGGTCAACGAAGCCTACTTCCGCTTGATCGATCAGCGGCAGGCAAACTGGAAAAGTCGAGCCCATTTTTGCGGCTTGGCGTCCATGGCCATGCGCCGCATTCTGGTCGATCACGCCCGCAAAAAGGGTGCCCAGCGCCGCGGAGCCGGCCTAAAAATGCCGCTCGACGAATCAATTGCCCTGTCTATGGTCAATCCGGACGACGTCCTCTTTGTCCACGAATTAATCGAAAACCTGCGGGCCAAGGACGAAAATCAGTCTAAAATTTTAGAAATGCGATTCTTTGGGGATCTCACCGTTGAGGAGGTAGCCGAAACACTTGGAATGTCCAAACGCGCCGTCGAAGCCGAATGGACCATGATCCGCGCGACCATCCGTTCCCAACTCAGCCAAACCGGCGCCAAGTGATCCCATGCCAGTGAACCACGCGCGCGTTCGTCAACTGTTCCTGGCTGCACTGGAACTGCCTGTCCCGGAACGAGCAGCCTACCTGCAACGCAGCGGTGCCACCGAAGAGATTGTCCGCCAGGTGGAAGACCTGCTCCAGCACGCCTCTCCGCAAACCGTGCTGGACGTGGCGATTCAACCCCGCGGAGCCAGTGAGCCTCTTTCCATTTCCCGCCTCGCGCCGATTCTTCGTTTCCTGGCCCCCTTCACCACCAGCCGCGCTGCGCGCTGGACCACGCGCGCGGTGGTGCTCGCGTTGCTTGCCTTGGCCGGCTGGATCGTGCGCACGAATATCCACAACGCGGTCTCTTCTCGAACTTCGGGCATTTTGCGCGCGATCCAAAGCAGCAGCGCCGTGGCATTGGAAAATCAGTTGGCTGCCTGGCGCCTGGAGGTAGACGAGACAGTCGCTCCGGGCTTGTGCCGCCAGGCCGCGCTCGCCGTAATCCGCAATCCCTCCGCTACGAATTTGGAACACTTTCACCACTACGCGGGAGCTCTGGTCGAATCCGGAGAATTCCTCGACTACTATCTGGAAGACGCGCAGGGCAGGCCCATTGCGATCACGGGAAAGTTGGTGAATCAGCCCTCCGCTTCCTCCCTGGGTACCGAACTGCGCGACCGCATTTTTGCGAGCACTCGGACGCTGACGCGCATCCCCGGCATCGATAGTCCCCTCGGAACGCGCCGTTCAGAAAACGAGTTGAAAAAAGTCGTAGCGTTCCACGTCCCCTTGATTGAGGACGGCAAGCCCTTTGGCATCTTCGTCGCCTACCGCTCCATGGAAGGTTTGGATCTGACCCTACAACATACCCGGATCCTGGAGACTGGCGAAAGCTACGTCTTCTCCCTCCAGGGCCTGATGCTCTCTCCCAGCCGGTTTCAGGATCAAATCAAAAAGTGGGACCTTGGAGCCACACCCACGGGACAACCGCTAATCTACCTGCGCGACCCCGGCCGTTCCCTGGCCAATTCTCCTATCGGCGCAAACGAACAGCCTGCCGTCTGGCCCGTAACGCTGTTAGTGCGAACCGCCGCCGCTGCGCGCTCCGGACCCAAACAGGAGGACAGCGGCGTCATCACAACCCCGTACCGCGATTACCGAGGGGAACTGGTTCTGTCGGCCTGGAGCTGGCTTCCGGACTTGGACGTCGGCGTGGCAACCGAAGTCGACATCTCCGAAGCGTTCCTGCTCTCCAACATGCTCGATCGCGCCCTGTTGGGCTTGCTGATCGGCATCGGATTTACCGCTGTCTGGGCCTTGGTCTCCACCAGCTGGGCCGTTCGCATGGGAAGAGCCGTGGAACGGCGCGGCAGCCTCGGAGCTTATTCATTGATCGAAAAAATCGGCGAAGGTGGAATGGGCGAAGTGTACCTCGCCCACCACGCATTTCTGCAGCGGACCGCAGCCGTCAAGCTCCTGCGCCGCGACCGCACCGACAAAGCATCCTTCGCTAAATTCCAGAACGAAGTCCGCGTAGCCAGCCGCCTGCGCCATCCCAACACCGTCGAGATCTACGATTTCGGTCGCGCCAAAGACGGGACATTCTACTGCGCGATGGAGTATCTACCCGGTATGGATCTCGGCGAATGGATTCAACGCTCCGGCAAAATGCCCCTCGAACGGACCATCCATATCGTCCGCCAGATCTGCTCTGCCCTGTCCGAAGCCCACGCAGAAGGTCTGCTCCATCGCGACGTGAAACCGAGCAACGTCATGGTCTGCTCCATGGGTGGCCTTTACGATTTCGTCAAGCTGCTGGACTTCGGTCTCGCCGTTTCGGTACACGATCGCAACGGCAACGATGGCCTCGACCTAAGCGGCACCCCCTACTACACCGCCCCCGAACGCCTGAACGGCGAAGGCCCCGTGGACGCCCGCTGTGATATTTACTCCCTGGGTACGCTGTGGTATTTCCTGTTAGCCGCACGCCTGCCCCACAGTGCCGGAGTCCCTTGGGTGGAAGCCACCCTGAATCTCGATGCCCCGACCGTCAGCAGCTTCATCGAAGTGGACCCCGAAGTGGCAGAGCTCATCGCCAGCTGCATTGCTCGTAGAGTCGAAGACCGCCCCGCCTCAACCCTAGTTCTGCTGGACCGCCTCGACGCCCTGGCACGCCGCTTCCCCTGGCTCGAAGAGTCCGCCCGCGAGGCTTGGCAAACATAGCTTAGCCCCATCCGCCACATCGAGTGAACCGCTGCCTTGACCTCCCTTTGGGCTGCGGCGTAGACTGAACCTGCGAGAATAGAAACAAGGACACCCGTATGACCGTAAGGCTTGAACTCACACCCGATATCGAAGCCGGACTGCTTGCTCAGGCGCGAGCAAGTGGGCTATCTATCGAAGCCTACGCAGAGCGGGTTCTACGGGAACGAATTACAACGACTTCATCTCCTCAGTCTGGGCCAACCGCCAAAGCCAAAGCATTTGAAGAATGGGCTCGAAACCATTCTGCTCTGCCGATCCTCCCCGCTGAAGCCTATCGCCGCGAGAACCTCGTCCGAGATGCTGGATGAGCGTTTTCGTCGATACGAATATTCTCCTGCGAATCATTAATCCGGCGGACCCTCTTCACTCACTCTCCGTTTATGCCGTATCAGCCCTCCTCGGCTCTGGCGAAACGTTAATCATCACACCGCAGATCATGGCGGAATTTTGGAACGGCGCAACAAGGCCCTTGGAGCGCAACGGCTTCGGGTTGAGCATCGAACAAGCACAAGAGGAGTTGGCCCAGATCGAGGGCTTCTTCTCCATTGTTGGTGAAACACCGGAAGTCTGTGCTCAATGGAAGCTCCTGGTACTTTCCAACCGCATCAGCGGGGTGCAGGTCCATGATGCACGACTGGTTGCGGCCATGAAGGTCTATGGTATGACCCGGATACTCACCCTTAACGGCAGCGACTTTGCGCGGTTTGTGGACATCGAGGTCGTCACGCCTCAATCGCTCGCCTGACCCTAACCTGACAGCAAGTGGTCACAATCGTACCCCGCGCGGCCAAAACCAGCCAGACGGCTTAGTCACAACAACTCGTAAGTGGAAGGAATCAAGGTAAGATAAAAATGGAGGAATGGCCGAGTGGTTTAAGGCGCCGGTCTTGAAAACCGTTGTACTCGAAAGGGTACCGGGGGTTCGAATCCCTCTTCCTCCGCCAAACTTAATTCGCCCATTCGTTAACCGGTTCCGCGATTTCAAACTCCCGTAGTATCTGTAGCCGCTCCAGTGCCTCCACGTAACTCACGCTTGCACCACTAGCCCCGGACCAAGCAAGGCGAATTCCCCCGCCCCAGATGTACACTTGGATAAACCGCGCAACCGGAGGACCCCGCAATGAAAGTGCTCTTGATCCCCGCATCCGCGTTCGTATTCCTAACAGCCTGCGTGCAAAGCAGCGCCCCCACGCCCGACACCCACGCCGCTGACGAGCAGGCCATTCGTGCTCAGGAAACCGCTGCGCAGCAGGCATGGGCCGCGAAGGACACCGAAAAAGTTGCCTCCCTTTACGCGGATGATGCCACCGTGACGCTCGCCAACACCCCCGTCATGACGGGTAGACAGGCGATCGCGGATGGCTTCAAGCAGGCAGGCACGGACCCGAATTTCTCGCTGGCCATTGACACCACCTCTGTCGAAGCCAGCGGCGATCTCGGATACGCTCGCGGCTCCTACGCAGTGCATGCGACCGACCCCACTACCAAGAAGGTGGTGTTAGAGAAGGGCCACTATCTCATGGTCTACAAGAAACAGGCTGACGGCTCCTGGAAAATTGTTTCCGACAGCGCCGTCCCCGAAGCCCCGGCCACGCCGGTCGCGCAGTAGGCGCGAGTCGCCGACCGTATCCATCTGGACTTCCCCCACCAACCATCCGACAATCAAATGGTGAACACCACCTCCATCCGTGACCTGGACCTCGCCGGCAAGCGCGTCTTTATCCGCGTCGACTTCAACGTTCCCCTCGCCCCCGGCGGCCAGGAGATCACCAGCGACAAGCGCATCCGCGCCTCCTTGCCCACCATCCAATATGCGCTCGATCACGGAGCCGGAGTCATTCTCGCCAGCCATCTCGGCCGCCCCAAGGGCAAACCCAATTCCGAGATGAGCCTCAAGCCCTGCGCTGCCGCGCTCGCGAACCTGCTCGGACGCACCGTCATCATGGCGCCCGATTGCGTCGGCCCCTCCGTCGAATCCATGCTGCCCGCACCCGGCGGCGTGCTGCTGCTCGAAAACCTCCGTTTCCACGCCGAGGAAGAAAAGAACGATCCCGCCTTCTCGCAACAACTCGCCAAGCTCTGCGACATCTACGTCAACGACGCTTTCGGTTCCGCGCACCGCGCGCACGCCTCCACCGTCGGCATGATCGCCTACGTCAAGCAAGCCGCGGCCGGCCTCTTGATGGACAAGGAAATCGAGTACCTCACCAAAGCCACCAAGAACCCCGCGCGCCCCTGCATCGCGATCCTCGGCGGCGCGAAAGTCTCCGACAAAATCGAGGTCATTCAGAACCTGATGAAGGTCGTCGATAAGCTGCTCATCGGTGGAGCCATGGCGTACACCTTCCTGCGCGCCCGCGGTGAAGGCACAGGCAAATCGCTGGTCGAAGAAGACAAGCTCGACCTCGCGCGCCAACTCATGGCCGAAGCTGGCGACAAACTGATGCTCCCTGTCGACCACGTTGTCTCGCCTGAATTCAGCGCGACCTCCGGCAACCAAGTCGTCGACACCGTCCCCGACGGCATGATGGGCCTCGACATCGGACCCAAGTCCATCGCCGCGTTTGAAGCCGTCATCGCCACCGCGAAAACCATCATCTGGAACGGACCCATGGGTGTCTTCGAGATGCCTCCCTTCGACAAAGGCACCATGGCGCTGGCACACGCAGTCGCCGATTCGGATGCCATCAGCGTAGTCGGCGGCGGCGATTCCGAAAAAGCCATCAAATCCGCTGGCGTCTCCGACAAAATTTCCCACGTCTCCACCGGCGGCGGCGCATCCCTCGAATTCCTCTCCGGCCTCGAACTCCCCGGCGTAGCCGCCCTCCCGACAAAATAATTCGGTGTCAGACACCACAACTCCCGATCTCCGCCGACTCCCTGGGAGCGTGTGGGCCCTCGGCGCGACGTCCGCATTGATGGACCTGGCCTCCGAGCTGGTCCATAGCTTGCTCCCGGTATTCCTGGTATCCGTCCTCCACGCCAACATCGCGACCATCGGCCTCATCGAGGGCATCGCCGAATCCATCGCATCGATTACAAAAGTATTCTCGGGAGCCCTCAGCGACCGCCTCGGCAAACGCAAGCCGATCGCCCTCTTCGGCTACGGCCTCGCCGCGATGACCAAATTCGCCTTCCCCCTCGCGACCACCGTAGCCTGGGTCGCCACCGCCCAATCCCTCGACCGCTTCGGCAAAGGAATCCGCGGAGCCCCTCGCGACGCCCTCGTCACCGACCTCACCCCGCCCCACCGCCGCGGCGCAGCCTTTGGACTCCGCCAATCCCTCGATTCCCTCGGCTCGCTCAGCGGACCAGCCGTCGCCCTCCTATTAATGTGGCTGCTCCACGACGATGTCCGAAAAGTCCTATGGATCGCCCCTCTCCCCGCCCTCGCCGCCGTGCTCGCGATGATTCTGTGGGTCAAGGAGCCTCCATCCACTACTTCCGCTTTACGCTCGACTCCGCTGACACTCAAAAACATGCGCCGCTTCAGTCGTCACTATTGGACGGTCACCGCCCTGGGAGCCGTCTTCACCCTCGCCCGCTTCAGCGAAGCCTTCTTAGTACTACGCGTCCAGCACTCCGGCCTGCGCATCGGCTTCGTTCCCATCGTCTTGGTCGTCATGGCCGTCTCTTATATGCTGGTCGCCTACCCCGCCGGAACCGCATCCGACCGGGGCCACAACCGCTCGCTGCTGATCGGCGGCCTTGGCGTTTTGGTCATCGCCGACCTCGTACTCGCCACCGCCCCATCCCCGCTCATCGTGTTGTGCGGAGCGGCCTTATGGGGCCTGCACATGGCCCTCACGCAAGGAACCTTATCGAGACTCGTCGCCGACGCCACGCCCCCCGATCTGCTCGGCACCGGCTTCGGTGTATTCAATTTGATTACAGGAATTTCCACCCTCTTCGCCAGCCTGATCGCCGGAGCCTTGTGGAGTACTACGGGACCTTACGCCACCTTCTTAATGGGCGCTGTATTCGCCGCCGTAGCCGCAATTGGCCTTATGGCTTATGGTTACGGAAAGAATAAAGCCCTGATTTCGACTCCATAAGAAACTTCGATTGGACGTTGTGCCGTGCGCGCCGTAGGCTTGAAGCATGATAGCGGCGGAACCAATGGAATCTACCTCAAACGAAGTTTCAGTATTGCACCGGATCAGCCGGATCGTCAGCTCAGAGCGATCGCTGGATGAGATGCTTGGAGAAATCGTCGGCTTGGCAGCGCGAATCACGACCTGTGACGCGTGCCTGGTCTATCTGGTCGACGGCGAGAGCGATGAGTTCGTCCTACGGGCATCGCTAGTCCCCCATACCAAAGACGTCGGTCACTTGCGTATGAAGATGGGTGAAGGCGTCACCGGTTGGGTGGCGGAACACCAGGCTCCTGTAGCGCTCGGTGCCGACGCGGCCGCCGACTCGCGCTTCAAAATTTTCCCCGCCCTCGTCGAAGACACCTATGAGGCTTTCCTCTCGGTGCCCGTAGTCAGCGCCGGCAAAACCATCGGCGTCATCAACGTCCATCACCGCGAACGCCATCCGCACGCCGAAGAAGAAATTTCCACGCTCCAGTTCATCGGCGAACAGATGGGCACCGCCATCGGCAAGAGCCTTCTGGAAGAAGAGAATGCTCGCCTCACCGAAGAAGCCGCCGAAGCCAAGCGCCAGCTCGAAACCCGCAAGGTCGTCGAACGCGCTAAAGGCATCCTGCAGCAGCGCCAGGGCGTGACCGAGGAAGAAGCCTACCTCCGCATGCGCAACGAAAGCCGCCGCCTGCGCAAGCCCATGAAGGAACTCGCCGAGGCCATCATCCTGGCCGAAGACCTGGGCCGCCGCGATACGAATTAAGAACTAACCTCACGCAGAGGCGCAAAGAAAACGTTGCGCCTCTGCGTGAGATAATTGGGCCAATGGTAGTCCGGCTATTCCTCGCGCTCCTGACCGTCGTCATCTCGACTCCGGTCTACGCCGACTGCCCGGTCGTCAAGAAATCCGCCGCCCACGATTGCTGCCGCAAAACCAAAAACTGCCCGCACCCCACCCCTGTCGATGCGCAACCATGCTTTGATTGCGTCGCCGACGTTCGCACCACAGCGATCGCCACAGCACAACCCGCCGTTATCTCGACTGCGGCCATTCTGCCCGAACAATCTTCCTTCACAGCGGTCGACAGCATCCCAGCCGATCCCTTCGCACCGCTCACCGACAACAGCAGTACCTACTTGCGAATCGGTGTTCTCAGGCTCTGAGTTCTTCGGAACGTCTCGCCGGGAACACAAATTCACAAGAAAGGAGAACCCTATGAAACTTGCAACGAAACTCGCCATTGGCATCCTGGGCTCTGCAGCTCTGCTCGCAGCGTCCCAGGAACCGGTGCGTGTAGCTGCAGCCGACTGTGTCTGCTGCATCCTGTGCGCTCTCGGCTGCTGCTAGTCGCCGCGTTTCACCCAAAGGCTCATCCCTCCTCCGGGGGTGGGCCTTTTTCTTTCGAGCGGCGTGCGTCAGCGCGCGGGTAAGCCGTCAAAAGAAAAGGGGCGATTCCAAGGTTCCTCCCACAGGGCGCACCGCGCATTGCGTCGAGCACGCCCTTCCCTGGAACCGCCCTTAAAGGAGTAGGACCGTTTCGCCATTTATAGAAGCACTCCACCTGCCAAGCGTGAAGCTGTTGAAACCATGACGAATTCACCACAGCAGCGTCAGCCGACGGGACATTTTGTCCCCTGCCCCCCGCCAACGCTGGCCAAACTGGCCCGCGATCAGAATCACGGAACTATTCCCGCCGCACAAGCATCAAAAGTTGCGAGAGAGCGCACCAGTGCGCGACACTAGGAGCTTGGGAGTTGCACTATCCCAATTGGAGACATACGGATGAAAAAATCACTGATCGCAATGACCGCCCTCAGCATCATGTTGGCCGGTGGAATGCTCGCCCAGGAAAAAGGCAAGGGCGGCGGCAAAGGTAAGGGCAAGGGAGCCCCGGCCGGTGACGTAGCCAAGGGCAAGGAATTGTTCGAAGCCAACTGCGCCGTCTGCCACAACGCCGACACCGAAGAGCGCAAAATGGGCCCCGGCCTCAAGGGCGTCTCCAAGCACCCCAAGCTAGCCAACGGCGAAGCAGTGACCGACGCCAGCATCATCGCGTTCCTGAACGCAGGCGGCAACGGAATGCCCGGCTTCGGCGATCTGATGACCGCCGGCGAAAAAGCCGACATCCTCGCCTTCCTCAAGTCCCTCTAAGTTTGCAGTACAGGGAGCCACCGCCGAGCGGCTCCCTCCCTTGCGTCCCCATCGTCTAGTCGGCCTAGGACACCGCCCTTTCACGGCGATAACATGGGTTCGAATCCCATTGGGGACGCCAACTATTGTCAGGAACCCGGGCCTAGCGTCCGGGTTTTTCTATTTCCGCTGCTACAGCGAAAATACCCGACCTAACTGTCCGTCGCGCGATCCCGCTCAGACGGCTCCTCATCGTCCTTTTTCGGCCTGACTCTTTCCCATTGCGAAGAACACGGCTGCTAGACTCGACCCAGAACACGCTGTCGCCCTGCCTTGAGATCGTCGCGGACTTTACGCGAGACGCTCCCGTGCAATTGAGAATTCCCGTCACACGTAAAAGGGCCCGGCCTCAACCAGCTTCGGCGACCTCATGACTCGCGTCACCCCACCACACAGTTCGTACTTTGCGATCTTTGCGCCTTTGCGTGAAACTCAGAGTCGTCGAGCCAACGCGGGATTCTCCCCTGCATACGCCATAATGAAGCCGTGATCTGGCACGACCTTACCAATCCCGACGATCCCCAACTCGACGCGCTCGCCGAGCAATACCACATCCATCCCCTCCACATCGAAGACTGCCGCCACCGCGACCAACGGGCCAAGGTCGAAGAGGGTGCCGACTACCTTTTCGTCGTCGCCAAAACCGTGCACGCAAACGAGTCCGGCGACCTCGAATTCTCCGAGCTCGACATCTTCCTCGGCAAGGACTACATCATCACCGTCGAAGAAGGCGATTGCCCCAGCGTACGAACCCAGTTGCAGGCGCTGCACGCGACCGGCAAAAACATCCCGGACCACATTTTCTATAAAATCCTAGACGGCATCGTCGACAGCTACGTGCCCGTCCTCGACTGGTTCAATGAAACCATCGACGAGATTGAGGACCTCGTACTCGACAAGCCATCTCCGGCGACACTCCAGCGGATCCTCGAACTCAAACGCGGTCTGATCGAACTCCGCCGCATCCTCGCCAACATGCGTGACGTGGCAAACCAACTGCAACGCTTCGAGACCCCTCTCATCCGGCGCGAACTCTGGCCCTACCTCAGAGACATCTACGACCACGTGGTCCGCGACTTGGAAATGGTCGAGATGCATCGCGACCTCCTCGCGGGCACCATGGACATCTACCTCTCCAGCGTCGCCAATCGCACCAACCAGGTCATGAAGGTGCTCACCGTTCTCGGAACCATCGCCCTGCCCGCCGTGGTGATCTCTGGCTTTTACGGAATGAACACCAAGGATCTCCCCTGGGCAGAAACTAGTCACGGCACCGAAATAGCCGCTGGCCTCATGCTGCTGACTACCGCGGGGTTGTTACTTCTGCTCAAGAAATTCGATTGGTTTTAGGCTCAGACACTTAGCGTTTCAATTGAGCCAGATCCCCAAACCGCGCGCTACTTTCTAGTCAAGCAGTCGGGTGTTGGTCTTGCACAGTACCGATTGGCCAAAGCCGTGAGGTTCTAGAAAAACTCGCGCGCACGGTAAAAGTCTCGGGGCACCGAGGCACTGGAAGATTCAAGTCGGGTGGCATCATCGAAAGGATGCTCGGCTGGTGGACGTCGATAACCCTCCATCAAAACAGAGAGCTCTCTGAAAGAAACTTTGCGGATCTTCGCGCCTTCGCGTGAAACCGAAACGGGCGCGGCAAGTCGTCCTACACTTAGGTCGATGCCTTGCTGCGCCATACTTCTCTTTCTATTTCTAGGACCCCGCGTCGCCATCGCTGCGCTCGCGGTGTTTTCCAGCTACCTCGGCCGAGCGTTCCACGGCGAATTCCTGCTCCCCGTCCTGGGCTGGCTCTTCCTCCCCTGGACCACCCTCGCCTACGCCTGGGCCATGAATACCAGCGGCTCCGTCTCCGGCCTCCAAGCCATCGTAGTCGTAGTTGCCCTCCTGGCCGACCTCGGCATCCTCGGCGGCGGAGCTGCAAAGCGCCGCCAAAAGCGCACTTGAGATATCCTGAAAACTCATGACCCGACGCACCTACATCACCTTGGCCGCCGCACTTGCCGCCGGTGTTGCCGTCGATGGAAAGGACCTACCCATGCTGAAATCGCTGCTGGAAGCAAGTAAGAATGACAAGAAGGGCGTCACGCTGTGGGTGAAAGGGCAAGCCATCGGCGGCCAAGTCACCAACATGGACGGCGAATTCGTGGAACTCCGCAGCCGCGAATACAGCCGCATCGTAGTCAAGTGGGACGCCATCGACGGCGCCGCGATGGCCTAGGCTATGACACCAAAGAACACAATCTGCCTCTGGTTCGACAACGACGCGGAGGCGGCAGCAAACTTCTACGCCGCCACATTTCCCGACAGTAAAGTAACGGCAGTGCGCGCAGCCCCCAGCGACTTCCCCGGAGGTAAAAAAGGCCAAGCTCTTACCGTGGAATTCACCGTCGTCGGCATCCCCTGCGTTGCCATTAACGGTGGACCAACCTTCAAACAAAGCGAAGCTTTTTCCTTCCAGATTGCGACCGACGATCAGGAAGAGACCGACCGTTACTGGAATGCGATCGTCGACAACGGTGGCCAGGAAAGCCAGTGCGGTTGGTGCAAAGATCGCTGGGGCCTCAACTGGCAGATCACCCCGCGAACCCTCACCGATGCGATGGCCGCAGGCGGCGCCGAAGCAAATCGTGCTTTCACCGCCATGATGACGATGAAGAAACTCGACGTCGCCGCCATTGAAAAGGCACGTAAGGGCTAGCCCGCACCGTCAAAATCCAAAGGACCACGCCGGGGCAACGTGCCTCTAGGCTGGCGATTACTCGCCAACGCAACAGGAAGGGACGTTCCTGAATGGACCAGCGTCATAACCCTACTCGCCCAGACGCTCTTGAAATCCCAAGCCTCGTTCGCTCCCGCGCGGTTTTGTCTTGTTCAGATCCAAAACGTAGCCTTGGAGCTATTTCCTCCCTGCAACCCAAACTTAATCATCGACGTACTATACGTACTTAAACCAACCATTTAGTACTCAGAGGGGTTCCTTCTCTTGTTAGGTGGTTATCTCGCGCCTATACTCGTTCAAAATACGCTGAAGAAGCTGACGCCTCTTCAACCCCACAGATAGCCCTCGGAGGATAAATCAATGTATAAAACAATCACCGGCGTTGCCCACATGGTAGCGATCACCGCGTTCTTGGCTTTTTCGGGAGTGGATGCGCAGGCCGCATTGCTCGACGCGTTCCAGAACGGCGGATTTGAAGGTTACGGTGGGAACAAGAACAGTTTCAACAATGCTACCCCGCCTGGTTGGACGACAACAGCGGGTACTCCAGATGTGTTCAATGCAAACACGACATTCAGTAGTTTCAAGTGGTTGCCTAGCAGCACGGGGGGCGATTTTCTACATGGCATCGGTTGGGATGGCAGAGTTGGTTCTCCTTACGTAGAGAGTGCCTTGCAGGTGGGCCTTACGGGGCTAGTGATCGGTCAGCAGTATGAGATCTCTTTCGAGCAAAGCATCAGCAACAGTTCGTTTTCTGAAGCAGGAGGTTATTGGGAGGTAATCTTTGGCACGGAATCAAACAATTCCGCACCCATGAACTTACCGGCACTCGGTGCGACAGCACCTTGGATTTGGCAAACCTTGCTTTTTACGGCCACTAGCGACGTGCAGACGCTTGAAGTAGTTGCCCACAGTACTTTCGGGAATCGGGCGGACTTGGGCATCGACAGTTTCTTCCTGGGTGATCCCGGAACCAACCCCGATAACCCCGATACTCCCAGTAGCGGTGTTCCTGAACCCACGTCCATGGCGCTGATGGGTCTTGGCCTGGTCGGTCTGTTCGCGACACGTCGCGCAACTCAATCTAAACAAAAACGGCGTTGATCGTAAAAACGGCACTCGACGGGTGTCGAGCGTTCGCACAATGGAAAAATACGGCGCAGGCCACCTTCAAGTGCGTCAGTACACAACTCGACCAGCCCACGGAGCAGCGACGAAATTCGGGTTGCTGCCTACCCCTCGGGCAATAAAGTTTCGGAAAATAAAGTTGGGACCTCGCCGACGATAAGCCGGTTTCTGTGCCTACCCTTGTGGGGCAAGCGGCAGCCATTCCTCTAGGCTGACGATTACTCGCCAACTCAACAGCAACCTACCCGGAAGTGTAACGGAGCGGGCCGCTCCTCCTCCCCTATTTGGTCTTGCTCCGCATGGGGTTTGCACTGC
>JBDSXJ010000025.1:0-45547 GCA_039926185.1 Bryobacteraceae bacterium
GCGGAAGTGGACACCCAACACCTCCACCGCCCCGGCTAAACCGGCCAGACCTCCACTGAGCAGCATCACCGCCATTACGCCCCGTGAGAACGACACGCCGGCATAGTCTGCGGCCTGACGGCTTCCATGCAGGCACTCTCTTCCCGGACTCGCGGGCAGAGATTTGTAAAACTCCCACGCGCACTTGTCGATGAATACCCAGGCCGATCAGCTCTTCTTTGACCAGATTCAGGAAGAAGCCATCGAAAGCGAGGTGTTGAAGAAAGCCGCCGCTGCGAACTCCAAGGACGACTTCCGCTACGTCTTCGAGAAAGCCTTCGAGGGCCTTGTGATAGACCGGATGGAGGGCAATGAGGAGATTTTCGGAAAACTCATGGCCGATGGTGAATTTAGAAAGCTTGCCACCGAGTACTTACTCCATAAAGTTTATGGGGCGTTCAAGAAAACAGAAAACTGACCCACTCGTGACGAGCTTAGTCACGTACCCGCGGCTTAACATCGAGCACAACCGTGTAGATGGTCTCGGGAGACCGGCAGAGATCCCCCTGTCAACAAAAGCAACATGTCAATCGGAGAAAGTAGAGAAGATCGCACATCTTCCCGGAGAAACAAGCAGAATTGTCGGCCGTAATGGCAGTCCTCAGTAGCAAGGCGGAGATGCGGCTAAACAGATAGCGTTTAGAATGTTTGCGATAACCCCGCCATTTCGGCGAAGTAATGCTGTCAACCAAGGCGCCGAGTTAGTTAGCAACCCAAAGGAGTGGTTCCCCAGCGTGGATTCGAACCACGACAGGTATAACCCATTTAGAATCTGTAAGTTACTGATTCTACATTCTCACTATTCTCATCATTCGCACTGAAAAGAATGTTTTGTACATAGAATGTACACGGACATCTATGTCGCGGGTAGCTCAAAACGGAACATCATCATCTCCAATTCCATCGGAAGTAGCGGGAGTCGGTTGAGCCTCAACGAAGTTCGTGTATAGCGCCTCAAAATGCTTACCCCAACCCTCAGACCACCCGAACACTCCAGGTGTGATAAGGGCTTCGTGAAAGCGTTTGTCACCAGCCTTCAGCCGCTCTTGCAGATAAACTCTAAGTCTGCCCGACGGTTCTGACATCAGCTTAATCATGGTGTCAAAAAAGTAGTTGAAGACATAATCCTGCTCGCCTTCGTCATCGCTTAGGATCTTGCGCGAAAGGGTCGAAATCGCGTCTCCCTGATTCCAGAAATGAGGTAAAAGCTCATCAGCCCACGTACCCATCGCTCCAGCTACACACTTTCCAGACAGACGATTAAGCTTCCCTTTCCGCATTGATTCAATAAGTATGTGTTCAATGCGCCGTGCAGATGCCTCGGCGTAACGCTTCCAGTACTCCGGGGGCGTCATTCTCAGAGTATTTCTGATTCCCTCTTCATCCCTCGTTGTTTTTAGCTCATCAGACACGAACTCGCAGAATTGCGTGACTTCGTGTTCGGTCAATAGTCCAAGGAGTTCCCTACCAACCGTCTTTAGCCTTTCGGCGTCGATTTGCCCCTTTGATCGGAACATCCCGATAGCAACGTCAAGCCTCTTTCCCATTGGGATTTCGTTTAGGAAAAGCACGACAAAAGCACCATCCCGTGTTGGAAAGTAAGGATCGTTGCAGATGCGCTCTAAGAATGAGGTCTGTTCAAATGGACTCTTTGACACGTCAATGATGCCGATGAGATAGTTCGTGAAGAGGATGATAGAGTCGGCAGTATCGAGAGAATCCGGTTCTTTGCCGTGGCTTCGGGGATTTCTAACTGCATGATAGAGTCCGCGTAGGATAGCCTCGACTCCCCGCTGAATGTTCTTGTCCGATTCGGTTTGCATCGGCGTGACCTTCAGTAGGGGAGTCCCCGTGCCAAACGCTTCGCCAACTAAACCCGTGCCATCGGAATCCAAGCCCGTCTTGTCCCTTATAACTTGGCTCAGAAAGTGCATCGAGTCCAAGATCGCGTTCCTATAGTCCCTGTTTTCGTAGGAAGCGGAGATCGTATTCCAAAGGCGTGAGTCGAGACGGCTTTGCAGGTTCATTAGTTCCTTAGCTTGGGGGCGGCTCACGCTACCGCGAACCGCCCCATCGTACTTCTTACTTCTTCTTTTTGTCGTGCTCAGTCACCGTGGTCTTCGGATGAGCGTCGGCGTACTTCTTGGGAACGTACTGTCCCGTGCCTGCATCCCGCGAATGGGTAACAGTCTTTGCTTTAGACATGTGTATCTCCTGTCAGATTGATTGGCGGAGTTCCACGGTGTACCATCGAATGTCACTAAGAAGTACACCGGGGTCGGCAGCGGCTATCTCCGTCCGACCCCACCTAATCGTCAGCCGATGCCCTATCCTAGGCGAACAAAAAGTGGGAGTCAAGCAGTAATTCGCTGACAAATCTTCACAAATGTTCACAATTTATCAACAAGTTATCCACGAAGCTTAAAGTCCCGCCTATGGGTCGATGGATGGCGAACATAAGGCGAATATGATAGCCTCGATCCGTGGCAACCTGCAAAGTCTGGTACAACGATCTTCACGGCAAAAGGCATCAAGCACAGGTAGAAGCGAACACGCTTTTTGAAGCCGCCGCGCTAGCCGCGCTTGAGTTCGCCAAAGGCGGAAGTGCGCCCGGAATCATCACGGAACTTCAGGTGCAGTTGAACCAGCCCGTCCACAAGGTCACCATGGCGAAGGTCAAGGCGTTCGCGGATCGTCCGGGCGGGCGGAGTCCACGCGAAGTGGTGTTTAAGCAACGCCTAAAAGATTTGTTGTCGGCGATGCAACGGGTGCGGTGACTGTTGGTCAGTCCCATCCCCGCCAAGACCTTCGTAGAATACACTGGATCGGATGGGACATCCTGCAATCCTCGACAAGCTACGCGAACACCTAGAGCCGAAGCGTGAACTGAGGGAACCGGATGTCGTCTACCTGATGGTCGGCATTCGCAAGCTAATGGAAGTCGAAAAGATTATCTCGACGGATCAATATAGGAATCTCAAGTTCCATTGCGATTGGGCACTGCATACGGCTCTCACTAAATCGGGAGCCAAAGCCGTGATCCAATTGTTCGACGAATTGGAAGACATGCGAAGACCTGACGGCGGAGCTACGTCCGCCCAGGGGAACAAGATGAGTGAGGCGATGGGGGTGGACAAACTAAGAATGGAATTGACGACCTTTTTAGGTGAACGCAATCTTCCAACTCTGATTGCCGACGATGAAGGTCAATGGAATTCTTTCTTGAAGGTCTATGGAGGAATCATCGAGGATGTGCCTCTCATACTAAGGTCGTCCGAATCTGTGCGCCATATATCCCAGGTCGTTGTCTCACGAAAAACCGAACCGGAAGCCGATCAGTTAGGTGTGGATCGTTTTCTTTTCGCTTTGGAATGGCACCCAACAAGGGCTGACAGTCAGGACGTGCCCCGCTATCGAATAAATTTCAACTCCTTGCCAGAGCCAACCCCAGCTTTGGAGGGCTAGTTTCCCGCAACATCGGGACGTACAATTGTTCTTGCATCTTGAGTCGGAGCAAGTGCAAGGAAAGAGTACTCACGATGATGATGCAAGTTCAAGCACCTTTCAGACTTACTCCCCCGCACGTCCTGACCCCGCAAGGATTGGTGGTTCCGATGCCCGTAGCCGCGCCGATCCGAATCAGTGTGCCAGCCCTGACAACAGAACAGTTACTAGAACTATTCGAGGTCTATGAGGCGGGACAGATTCTTGAAGTCAGCTATCCCGACTGCCCGACACCGCACTACGGCTTGGTGTACCAGTTTGTCAACGGAGTTCCGTACATTCTTCATAACTCCAAGTCCAAAGGTCAGGGGCTAGTCCTCGAACCAATCAAGGGTTTTACGCAAGATAACAAGGCGAAGATCGTTGCCCGTCCTGACTCCGACCAGCATTTGCAATTCATCCTGAATCAGGCTCGATACGCTCTATCTGTTGGTTGGGTCTACGTCCTCGAAACGCAGAACTGTGAACACTTCGTCGTATGGTGCTATACCGGGGAAAAGAAAAGTCCAACTGTCGAAAAGTATACTGACTTCGCGACACTGATTGCGCTAGTCGGAGCATCGCTCATCGTCATCAACGCCGCGTCTCCGAACAAACCGAAGCGGGTCGGAACGCGAAGACGGCGGAGCTAATCTCCGCCGTCCACTGACAAACAACCTTGCCGTGCCGGATTCAAGAGTGAACTCCCGGTCGCGACAATCCATCGGCTGAAACCTAATCCGGCATGAGATCGCCGATGAGCACTAGGTATTGCTGGTCACGATCCTCCTTTCCATCGGAATCGACTTGGATCAAGGTCGCGTAAACTTCATCGACGTGGCGAACTCGAAACCTACAGCACAGGTCACTGAATGGTGCGCCTACAAATACTCCGGGCTTAATGTGGTCGGACGGGAAAGCGGACATACGAAGAACTCCAAAAACGGCGGGCATCCCCTTTGAAAGAGGATCGTGAAGAGCGGACAGCATGCTCTGCCTCTCCTTATCGGTCGAACTTTCCTTTTCAACACAAATTCTTTTCGAGCATTCGATACCACAAGGCTAGACATGCTGCATGACTCCTCTCATCGTGGTCGGAGGTGACTTCCACACAGTTTCTTTTCAAAACAAAAAGCCCACCCCCGAAGGGATGGGCTATGTTTCGCGCTGGGACGGTGCTGAGAGCTACTTCGGGAACTTGAGCCGGATCATATTCACGTCCCCTTGTTCTGACGTTGCCGCCAGTTCCGCTATGCGTGGAATAGGTGACGTTAGAGCGATGGTCACCACGCACACGCTACCCGCCTGAGTGAACGTGTAGACGGTCGTGTGACCTGATTTCGAGCCGGGTGGCAACTTTCCCAACTTACGCATGAGTTCGGAGGTGTCCTGCACAGGCTTGGTGAAGGTCATTATATTGCCCTTGACGACTGGCAACAGGGGTTCTTCTACGTCCGTCACGACATAGCCCTTGACTTCATCACACTTCGCCTTCACGGTGACGTTGGTGGCAGCTTGAGCGGTGAGCACGAATGAACACAGTAAGAGTAGTCGCATGCTCATTCCTATCGGCGGTGTTTGCTGGTCACTACAGGCAACACTGGAACCGGGCTGTTCTTGAACTTGTTAAACGTCGGTGCATTCGGATAGGGCGAAGGCGCAGTTGTTGGCACCCAGCCACCTACTCGACCGTCAACAGTCCTTGCTCTGAGTTGTAAGACACCTTCTGATTCGACTCAGCCCCGATGCCCTGCTGAGACATAATCAGGTGCAACCCACCCTTGAACGCACCTTGCTGTGCGTTTAAGTCCGCCCGCAACTGTTGAAGCCGCGTCTCAGTTGCCGTGATCTCTCTCGAAGTCGATTCGGCTTGATCGGTGAAACGCTTCAAGGCGTCGGCTTCAGTCTTGGACAGCTTGTATTCCATGCGAATATGTAGCCGCCTAGAACATCACCGGGCAATTGAACCACCCGATGCCGCTTCCCTTCTCTCCTAGCCACACGAACGCCAAGCCGCCGCACCAGAACTTGACCTTCTTGGTGCCGGAACCAACGACGATGTAAGTCTGACCGCTGATAGATTTGTTTCTTGTGCTCATTCGCTATTGACTCCAATCGTCGATGTTCACCCAACCCGCCGTGCCATCACAGTCGAGGTAGACCTGGAACACACCGTCATCGCCCGCAGTCGGCGTGATGCCCGAAAGCTGTTCCCACGACCCGGTAGAACCCACCGCTGTCGCCAACACCTGATCCGATGTCACGCCCATAGCGTCCGTCCGGGACAACATCAGCCGGGGTTGGTTCCCCGTGTAAGCCGCGCCGTCACCCGATGCGCTCTTCCGAATCCAAACCTTGATGGTCGTGAAGCCGCCATTGTTGACGGGTGTGTAGGTCGGTGAGCTACGCAACTTATAGGTTGCACTGTTAGGGGTGATCCGCTCACTAGGTGAGTCGGTGCGATAGATCACCGAGTCGGTTTTGATGACTGAACCGCCCCGGGAATCCCGGAGGCCGATTGATCTGAGTTACGCCACCAAAGCTGGGCGATCCAGCGAGGCATAGTAACGTTGCTCTGCTTCCGCGGGAGGGATGTTGCCGATGGGCCCCATCAACCGACGGTGATTGAACCAGTCGACCCACTCAAGGGTAGCGAACTCGACGGCCTCGAAAGAACGCCAAGGTCCGCGCCGATGAATCAGTTCCGCCTTGTAGAGTCCGTTGATGGTCTCGGCCAAGGCGTTATCGTAGGAATCACCCACGCTCCCCACTGATGGTTCGAGTCCCGCCTCGACGAGCCGGTCGGTGTACTTGATCGAGACATACTGGCTGCCGCGATCCGAGTGATGGACCAGGCCACTGCCCTGTACGGGCCTGCGTTCGTAGAGAGCCTGCTCCAAAGCGTCTAAAACGAAGCTAGCATGGGCAGTGCGACTAACCCTCCATCCCACGATCCGCCGTGCATAGGCATCGATGACAAACGCAACGTAGAGGTGGCCGGACCACGTCGCTACGTACGTAAAGTCCGCCAGCCACAGCCGGTTCGGCATCGGAGCATGAAACTGCCGATTCACGTGATCCAGCGGACAGGGTGCCGCTTTGTCGCCGATGGTTGTGCGTACCGGCTTGCCTCGAATCACTCCTTTTAGGCCCATTTCCCGCATCAATCGCTCCACCGTGCAGCGCGCCACAGCCAAGCCTTCGCGCAGAAGTTGCCACCAAACTTTGCGCACTCCATAGACGCCGAAGTTTCTATCGAAGATGCGCTGTACCTCGATCTTCAGCACAGCATCTCGTTTGGCACGCGCGCTCATGCGCTCCGGATCGCGGCGCTGCACGGCATGCTCGTGATACGTCGATGGGGCGATGGGCAACACACGGCAGATCGGCTCGACCCCATACTCCTTTCGATGATCGTCGATGAATCCGATCATGGCTTGGGTCGGCGGTCGAGCTCCGCCATCGCAAAATACGCCGACGCTTTCCGCAGAATCTCATTGGCTTGCCGCAGCTCCCGGTTGTCTCGCTCCAGGGCTTTCAGCTTCTCCGCGATGTCGGTGGGGACCCCGGCGCGCACTCCCCGGTCGACTTCGGTTCGCTTCACCCATTCGTGCAGCGTTGCTGCGCTGCACCCGATCTTGGAAGCTACTGAACACTCCGCCGCCCAGCGCGATGGGTGTTCCTTCTCATGCTCCAAAACCATTCGCACCGCTCGTTCTCGTACTTCCGACGAATACTGCTTTGTCTTCTCTTTCGTCATGGCTCCACCTTCTCATCTGTTGGAGCCTCCGGTAAACCTGGGGCGGTTCAAGTGGGGCGCGAGCACCACTGGGAGTGTCGATCAGAGTATCCCGGATCGATTGGACAGACCGACTCTCCTCAGTGCCGTAGCGAACTACTAGCGGGAAACTGAGCTGACCTTCCAGAACGCGGCTCACTTCCTTGCCGACGTACGCGGTCTGAATTGCCTCTGAGGCCTCGCCGGTTTGCAGTCCGAATCGAGCCGCGCGTGCTGCATCGACTTTAACGCGGAGCATAGGGATATCCATTTGCTGTTCAGTAGAAAGATCCACTACGCCAGGGATTCCAGTCATCGCGGTTTGCACTTGCTTGGAAAGCGATCGGAGCATCGCGAGATCGTCGCCAAAGACCTTCACCGCAATGTTCGCGCGTGTTCCCGACAGCATGTGGTCAATCCGATGAGAGATGGGCTGACCAATGGACACGTTCATTCCAGGCATCAGCGTGACCTTCTCCCGGATATCTGCGAGAACGGCCTCTTTGGTTCTCCATCCAAGTTTTAGCCGCACATCCAATTCCGCAGCTTCGACACTCTGAACGTGTTCATCGAGTTCCGCTCGGCCCGTTCGTCGCGCGGTGGAGACAACTTCGGGTACCGAAAGGAGGATTCGTTCGAGCGCCGCGCCCAATGCGTCGGATTCCGCAAGACTGGTTCCGGGAATCGTAACCGCACTAATCGTGAGCGAGCCTTCGTTGAACTCCGGCAGAAACGCCTGTCCGGCTTTCGTCAGTTGGACCCCCGCCGCGATTACCAGGGCCAAGGCCACGGCGACCACGAGTACGGGAGCCTTCAGGGCGACGCTCAAAACCGGCATGTAGAGAGCTTTTAGCGTTCGAGAAAGCCAAGGTTCTTTGCCATTTAGAATCGCCTTGGCGCGTGGCAAGAGATACGAACACAACACCGGAGTCACTGTGAGAGCGACCAATAGAGACGCGAGGAGACTGGTGATGTAAGCGAATCCCAAAGGGCGCAACAGCCGCCCCTCAACGCTAGTCAAGGCGAAAAGAGGAAGGAAAACGAGAACTACAATGATCGTGGCAAAGACAACAGAGCTACGAATTTCGCTCGATGCCTTGTAGATCACCTCCAGCGAAGATTGTCGTCCTGCATTTTCGCGCAGACGGCGGATCACGTTTTCCACGTCGATGATGGCGTCATCTACAAGTTCACCAATCGCGATGGCCAAACCACCGAGGGTCATGCTGTTGATCGTGAATCCGAACCAACTCATCGCCAGCACCGCTGCCACTAGAGAGAGCGGCAAAGCGACCAACGTCACTAGTGCGGCACGAACATTGAAGAGGAACAGGACCACGACGATGGCGACGAGGATTGCACCGTCGCGCAACGCGCGGGTGAGGTTGTCGATTGCGCGCTCGATGAAGTCGGCCCCGCGAAATGCGTTGCGGTCGATCTTCATACCCGTAGGCAGCGTGCGCTCAATGTCATCCAGCGTTCGATCTACGGCTTTTGTTAGGTCTAGCGTATTTGTCCCAGGCTGCTTGAGGATGCCCAGAATCACAGCAGGCCGACCGTTGTGCGATCCCTCGCCCCGCTTGAGCGCTGCACCAATGCGGACTTGCGCAACATCACGAACCAGGATCGGACGAGCGCCTCTCGAAGCGATGACCACCGCTCCGATTTCCTCTTCAGTCCGCACGCGGCCTACGCCTTGAATCAAATACTCTTGGCCACCAGCCACGTGAAATCCTGCGGAGGAGTTCTGATTCGCGGAGCGCAAAGCGGACTCCACATCCTGCAATCTCACTTCGTACTCCCGCAACCAGCGTGGGTCCACAAGGACCTGATACTGCTTCTGCTCGCCTCCCGTGGGGATGACCTGAGATACACCGGGAACCGCGAGCAAGCGCCTTCGGATCGTGGATTCGGCCACCGTTCGCAGTTCGAGCGGCGTGTGATGATCTGATTCAAGAGTGATAAAGAGAATCTCACCCATGATGGACGATATGGGCGCAAGATAAGGCGGCTCTACAGTGGGAGGCAAGGACGCAGCAACTTGAGCTAACCGTTCTGTGACCAGTTGTCGCGCGCGTAGGATATCCTGTCCCCAGTCGAACTCCACCCAGATGATCGCCACTCCAACGGCAGTCGCGGACCGGACGCGACGAACGCCAGCCGCTCCGTTCATTGCGGTCTCTATTGGGAAGGTTGCCAGCGCTTCCATCTCGGTTGGGACCATGCCGGGTCCTTCCATCAAAATCGTAACTGTCGGGGCCGTTAGATCAGGCAGCACATCGAGCGGCATCTTGGTGGCGGTGTACGCTCCTCCTAGCAGCAACGCAACGGCTAGGAAGAGAACCAACGCACGGTAACGCAGGGAACCACGAATCAGGGCATCTAGCATGGCGGCTCCTAGTGCACGTGTCCGTGTGCCGGGATCTGAGTCGAAAGTGCAGAGAGGCGGATAAGGTACGCGCCTTGAATTACGATTCGGTCCCCGGCTTCTACACCAGAAGTGATTTCTGCCATACCGGATTGACGATAGCCAACATCAACAGGCTTGCGGACGAACTTCTCTCCACTTCTTTGCAGGAAGACAACAAACCGCCCACCATCATCCACCAAGGCTGTTTCGGGAATCATCACGCCACGGCGGGAACCGCCGAGGAACAGCCGAATGGTCACTGTTTGATTGATGGCAATACGGCCATCGCCATTTGGGAACTCATAGACGATGGGAAAGGTGCGGCTGGCGGCGTCTACGACTTTACCAACCGACACCAACCTGCCTGCGGGGCGCGGGCGGGCGTCACCCGGTATCTCTATCTCCGCGCCGCTCAGGCTACGCGCTTTGGGGTACTCCGCTTCTGGAACGATAGCGGACACATACACGCGTTCTGTGTCGAGAATGCGGAATAAAATCTCACCGCCCTTCAAGTTGGCTCCAGGCGAGGCGGATGCCTGGATGATAGTGCCCGCAATTGGTGCCCGAATGGCTATGGCTGAGGATGAGGCAGCCCCCTCTGCGGATCGTGAGGCATCAAACTGACGGATACGCTCTTCCGCCGCCCGCAGGCGGGCCTCCGCGATAGACTCTGCCGTGATTGTTTCTTCCAAGCGCTTGCGCGGGGCTGCACCGGCATCCACCAATCGCGACGCCCGGTCGTGATCTTTGCGGGCGTACGCCAAGGCCGCGTCCGCCTCCGCTTTCGCGAGATCCAGAGAAGCTCGATCATTCGGTACGGAAGTGGGAGGGATGAGCGAGGCCAGAACTTGGCCTTGTGTAACTCGGCTACCTAAGACTGGGAAAGCCTCGCCGATGAGTCGGCCAGCCATCGGTGCGGTGACGTCCACCTGTCCGCCCGACCTTGGGCTAACTTCGGCGGGAACAACCATACTTTCGCGCATAACGCCGCTTTCAGCGGGGCTGGTAGCGAAGTCCATGGCCCACTGTTGCTCTTTTAGGAAAGAGAGGGTCTCTTCGGTGGCAGGCAATTCTCCCGTCGGCGCTTCCGCGAGCGATTTGAATATCGGGATGTTCTTGATGCGGTGTTTGTCGCCTAGATTCGGTGAATCCAGTATGACTTCGACGGTCGCTTCGCTAGCACGCGAAGGCTTCACCGTGACGCCGAATATTCCGGCTTTCGAGGGGGCCCTGGTTGTGAAAGATTCCGATGTCCCGTCGGCGTACGTCAACCGAACTTCACTTCGGCCTGCTGGAACGGGTTTGAAATCGCCGAGCCTCGTGAGGTGGATCGCGAAACGGCTCTCTTCGCCTTGGACCAGCACTGGGTACTCAAGATATAGCTCAGTCTTGTCGGACCACAGCGTTGTGTTCTCCGTTCGGCGCTCTGGGTGTTCATTGCCCGTGGTCACCTTCGTCTCTGGCTGCGAGGAGCAAGCCGCTAACAACACCAGTTGCAACGTGAAAAGAGTTCGCTTCATTGGGTCACCTCGTAGCCTGCGTTCCGCGAGAGTTCGATTTCAATTTCCTTGACCGCCGCTTGGAACTCCAGACGGCGCAGCGCCGTCTGACGCTCGATTCGGTAGGCATCCAGAACTTGCAGGATTCCCAGTTCGCCCTCCTCATACCCCACTCGCGCGGTTTCCAGAAGTTCTCTGCCAACGTCACGTGTCTCCCGGTCGAACGCGTTCAGCGCTTCCAGGCGAGCCACATAGACGTCAAGGGCACCAGCAACCGAGGCCGTAATTTGTTGAGCTAGCAAATCACGACGGGCCTGGACTTGTGACTGTTCAGCAATCAGGCGCGCCACTTCGGTCTGTCCTTTGTTGAAGACAGGCAGTGGAATCGAGACACTGATCACCGCGCCCGTGTCGTTACGATTCCCCAGGACTTGAGTTCGCTTCATTCCGACCGATATCAAGGGCTCGGGAATACGGAGCCGGTCGGCAGCCTGCTGCTGAAACGCTAGCTGCGTCAACCGGCTGGATTCGACACGTATCTCTGCTCGGCTTTCTAGCGCTCGACGTACGACATCGTCCTTCACCCCAGGAACACCGCGAGGTGCAAGGGTGCCACTGAGGGCGAGGAGATCGGTCTGCGGGGGCAAGTGAGACGCCAAGATCGCTCGCTCGCTGCGTGCCCGAGCCAAAGCAAGTGCGAGGTCAGCACGAAGGTCCGCAGCTTCGCGCTCTATTCGGACGCGGTCATAGCGCGACCCCTCCCCTTGTTGCTCTCGCACTCGAAGAAGGTCGATGATCGAACCGATCTGCGTCAATCCGGCGCGGATCACATCCGCTTGCTGCTGGGCAGTAAGGGCCCGATAGAACGCCATACGCAAGGAAGCGCGGGCGTCCCAGATGCGCGCCAGCCCCTGCGCCTCTGTCGATACGCGAGCGGGCTCCATTGCTTGTCGCTCGAAGCCCAACCGTCGAGAGATCGGGAGTTGCTGCTCAAGCTGAGCGAACTCCGTAAATCCGACCGTCTCACGACTGTACGCCGCGACAGGGTTCGGCCAGAGAGTCCTACCTCGTATGGCCTCAACCGCCGCAGCGGTTGCAGATTGAGCCTCCCTGCGCAGCGGGCTCTGCTGATCGAATAGGGTCAAAACAGCTTTTTCCGTCCACTCCTGCGCATACGCGCTGGAGCAGACGGCGAGGAGTGCCATCCCGGCTAACTGCACGGTCCTTGGATACATGAAATCCCAACCTTGTTTAAACGCGGAGCGTCTTGGATTTGAGGAAGACAGGATCGAGTAGACACACGACTACCCAATCACTCAGAGAGGCGGGATTAGAGAGGAGGGGCTCGGGCGGGTAACAACAACCGCCGAGGTGGGCTGTGTGAGCGGGCCCGAAATTCAGGGGCAGAGCCTAGACTAAGGTACGTGGGCTCCAGCGCTACGGATGCGATTGGACCAACGTGAGTGACCGTTACGCGTTTGGCCTCGGTCGGAGCCCAATCGATGTTGATCGTTGTTTCGTCATCGTCGTGAGATTCCATCTCAACTTGCGACGATTCGTGATGGTGGTCCAGTTCAAAGTGAGCGTGGATAAACCCTGAGGCAGGATGATGATCGGGATCGCCCGAATGAACATGGGCGAACGGCGCTTGTAAAGATGCAACGGCCAGAAGGGCCGCGCTCAATCCGACATACCAGCGTCGCAACATCTTCCTAAGTTTATATCACTCAGCCTTGTCGGTTCTCATACTCACCGAATCCCAAACTGCGTGGACCGACTTGGTCGCTATCGAAACATTGTTGGACATTCCGGTCACCCAATGGGCTGCGCGGAGGCGAGTCAAATCCGAGTGCCGACGGCTATTCCTTGACGAGCGTTAGGGGAGGCCAGTGCTCACCGGAGTCAAACCGTGGATGGCGTGGTTCAGAAGCCGGTCGGCCATATTCCAAACGCCATTCTTCAATTTGCGCCAAGAGATTGTAAGCCGTTTGGGCACGCCGGGGATCGTTTCTTGCAAGTTCAAACAGGCGCTCTTTGATATCCGTCGCCGCGCGTGGCACAAGGGTGTAGGACTGCGGGTTGCCATTGTAGGGACGCTTTTCCATAAAGACATCTTCGAGCGCGCGTCTCAGTTCGTAGGGCATCGGCTGAAGTGACGTATCGTCAATGAGAGCGAGACCTGCAAGCAGAGCCTGTGAAGAGCCTAACCATGACACGATCTTTGCGAGGATCATCCGTCGTTGCCCAGAAATGGGTTGGGCACAGAGGCGAACGATCCGTTCCGAGAACGACACTTCTGCGCGAGCCAGGTCGGTCAATCGACCGGCAAGAAAATCGAGGGCGTAGTCGGGCAGCATTCGGTCGCCTAGATCATCTTTAACTGTAGGGTCAATGAAGGTCCAAAGAACAGCGCGTGCACTAGGGAGTTCGTTGGCCGCAATCGCTTCCAGCCACTCCTTGGCAAAACGCGGGAAGCCAGCGTCACTTTCGCGGGCAAAGTCGAGAAGAAAGGTGAGACCCGCCTCATCGGAACAGGCGCTTACAGCCATAAGTAGGTGGCGTTGTTGATAGTGGTGCAGCCGGAACTCAGCGATGATTGCTCGCATTCGCTCGATGCCCAGCGCGGGAGCGTCAACAAACGGAAGGATGCACAGCAACCGATTTAACAGACCGTGATCATTGTTGAGGCTATATTTGCGGAATTGGTCGAGAACCGGCGCAATTATTCCGAGTACGCGGTCGAGAGGCAAGACGACTCCCGCGCCTACTAAGTTCTCTAGCAAGGCGATGCGCAACCAGCCATCGGACTGCGCTGGAAGTTCAGCGATAGTCATGATAAGGTCTGCCGAACTCTCCGCGTCCAACGCCGCGAGAACTTTAGCCAGTTCTTTCAGTCGGTGGTGATAGGGAACTCTCTTGTGATCGCCGTCCTTACTCTCCCCAAAAAGATTGAGGATTCGATCTCTAATTGCGTCAGCATATCTCACGCGGAGAGCCGCGTCATAGATCGCACTTCTGTTAGACAGCGCTCTGCCGACCGCCTTGTAATCGAGCGTCGGCTGGGCAAAGCGCGCCGCCATGATCGGGTTGGGGCCTGGATTTACATGCTTGGCGATGACCTGGAGCCCCCATGCCGCATCTAATTCATATTCCGGTTCACGAAGCATATCGAATAGAATCCGCTCTGCTTCCCTGCCAGCCAGACGGACAACGGCGTGGGTGTGCCAACCTGACCAGCTCATGTAACCGCCCTGAGCCCTACCCGAACGCTCTGCGCGGGCCATTGCAGCGCGCCCAGCTCGAACTCTGTTGATGTCCTGGCGCATCATAGCAACCAGATCGGGCAAATCCTCAAGATTACCTACCTCTGCAAGAGCGCATGAGAGCCGAGCCTTAGTCTCGCCCCTGAGGTCATCCTGATCCAGCACGATGGTCACGGCGGCCTTGAAGTACACGCGTAGGCACTGACGCAACCCCTCTGGCAGGGTATCGCTAGCGTCGTCCTCAACTGTGCCCATGCCACTGAACAATTCGGCCAGGATGGCCAAATGGTCATCCTGAGGCAACTGCGCGAGGAGATCAGCGAGTCCCTCAACCAGAACTGAGCGTGAAATGCCCCTAAGGAGCCCGCGCAGTTGGAAGTCGATCGCTTGTTTCTGCTCATTCTGTGGGTCGGCGATAAGTTCTTGATGGTGGTCTCGGAGCGCAGCGAAAACCGCCTTCCCAACGGCTGGATCAGTGGTTGCTCTGAGGACCGCAAGAGAGCCTCCACCACCGTTGTGACGCAGATCTCCAGTACGAGCGCGCCCTAAGATTTGCTCGCATAAAGCTAGCGGCGCTTCTGACATTAGCGATACCCAGTTATCACGCCACAACGTTCCGTCGATAACGCGATTTGTAACCCATTCGCTCAGCCATTGGGGATCAGTCCGCTGGAGGATTTCGGCGGCTGGCCGCAGTATGTAGTCGCTGATCTCCTTCACAGTGGCGGGCGGCATACCAATCAGTTCTGCCTTTAACCGCGCAGGAGTTTCGGCATCATTTAAATCGGCTAGTGTGAGTGAGATCTGAAATCGCAGCTTTGGATCGTCCGCAGCCGTGAGAAGAGCTCGATAGCTCGCGGCTGAGCGCGCACGAAGGGATGGTGGGATTTCGTCTGGATGGAGCTTTTGAACCGCCTGGTCAAACTGTTGGTCGGACAATGCTCCGAGGACCTCAGTGACCTCGTCGAGCTGGCCAACCCAGCTCAATGCGCGCAGCGCTTCTAGACGGACAGCCGGACTCGGATCGGTTCTTGCAAATGCCGATGCCACCTCGGTTTTTCCCTGGTGCGTCGTGAGTTCCGAGACGAACTCCAGCCGCTGTTGCTCTGGCCATGTGGCGACCACGGTCTGCCATTCTGGTCCGAGAATGGATAGGTGAAATTCAGAGCCAGCCCGATAGGTGGCCAGGCGAACCTGCTGATCGGCGTGGGTGAGGAGTGGGATGAGGACGTCCGCAAATTCCTCCGAACCGCTTGCCAGCATCGCGGCCAGGGCGCACCGCTGATAGTGGGAGTTGGTCCTAGCGTACATCTGGCGAAGCCGGGAGTTGATGCCTCCACCCACTTCCTTACATACGTGGGGACCCGCGAGTTGTGAGAGTCGCGCCGCAAAAACGGGATCGACTATCAACGCGGCTTGGACAAGCAGTGTTCCGGCTACAACATCGTCAAGGGCGTCACCCAAGTCCTGGGCAATCATGCGAAGCGGCTCTTCCCAGGCGGGCTCGTTGATGTACCCTTTCGCAAAGGCGTAGCGAGCGTCAGGATTCCCGGATGCCACGGCCTGGCGGAGTAGGTCTTTCAGGCCGCGAGCGGCGTAGCATTCCTGAAATTGCTGATGTTCAAATCGGAAGCTGATGCTTGGATACTCTACGCGCTCCAAGACATGGTGGGAGGAGAGCGCGTTCAGAATCTGACTCGGCTCGGGATGCCCGCTAATCTGTCTGGCATTCTGCAGCCGTTCGCTGGCCGCATGGCAAATGATCCGGGCGGCTGACTCCCCGAGAATGACCTCGCCCTGCGCCGTGAGCGGGATGGCCAACGCGCTCAGATAGTCTTGTGCGCGACCCCAAAGCGGTTGGTCCTGAAGATTAGCGCGGTGGTCGTCCGATTGTTCTACTAGACCGATGACCTCTTCGAGCAATCGCAATTTGGTCCGGGGTATTTCACGTCCCAGTCGGAAGATGGCCGTCACTTCTGCGAGGATAAACGGAGTTCGGGTGAGGTCATCAAGGACGCCGTCGCGCGAAAGTTTCAAATGCAGCTCGTGCGCCAGCGTTTCTCCCAGCACCTGTTCCAGATAAGAGAAGCGCTGGGCTGACGTAAGCGGAAGGAGACGGATTCTCGTGGCACCCGGCAATGGCGGCAGAATGTGGTGCGTGCGCGTAGCGACGATGATGCCCGCCGCAGGAAAAGTCCTTTCGAGCTCGCGCAACGCGTTCGCCGCGTCTACCGAATGAACGTCAGAGATTTCGTTCCACCCATTGAGCAGAAACAGATAGGGCTCAGCTTGCCCAAGTCGGGAAAGAGTCCCCGCGTCAATGCCCCGAGCGCGGAAAGCTGGACTTCGAGCGACATACTCAAGAATGTCGAGACCAGACCGCACCCAGCGCGGCAAATCGATGAGCTGAGGTATACCTTCGAGGATTCCGTCAGCCTGCGCGAGTTGAATCAAGGTTGTCGTCTTTCCGCGACCAGCAGGGGCCTCTAGGACAAGTCGGCGGCCTCGCAGCAGTAACGTTCGGAGGTGAGGAGTAGCAAACGTGGCTCGGGTCTCACGTGCTTGTTCGTCGAGTACGACGGTATTGAGATCAATCTTGGGCTTCCCAGCCAACCGTGGGTGAGCGGCCCACTCCGCTGCCACTACCGCACCGGCCTCACGCACCTGGCGCAAGGAGTCAACATCCGATGGTTTATAGGGAACGGAAATTTTCAGATGAGTTCTGCAAATCCAGGCGTTATCCGGGAATTGTAGGAGTGTGATGATCTCCTCGCGCGAAATAACGACGAGCACAAAACCATGAGCCGTACGAATCTTGTCAGCCCATTTCTTTTCTGAGTCCTTCGAGACTTTGCCGGGCGTGGCGAATATTAAAACCGAGATAGGTCCATAGTGCTCCTTTGCAGATTTGGCGTCGCTATTGAGCTTGGAGAAGGTGGCTGTTGTAGAACACGCCAAACCCTTACCTATCTGGTCTGGCGCGAGCATTGGGTGTGCGTAGGCGTCCAGGCCCAAATCGTTGTGTCGCTCGCACGCAATCAACTCCGGCCAACGGATCTTTGCAAGTACGACTGCGAGTCCCTGAAACCGCATGCCCCCCTCGTTGGAGATGAGGTCTTCCAGAGCCCGCTCGATATCGATACGTTCAACCATTCCAGAGAATTTGGGCTATTCAGCTGGCCCAGCATCCAGAGTGAGGGAGAAGCGAGGGGGAAGGCAAGTCGCAGAGAACTGGATGGACACAAATCCTACCAGGCCGCAAGCTCTTAACAGTCGTTCGTAAGTGACGTCATGTTAAGACGTTCGGAGCCAGGAAGCGAAGGATTCCCGACAAGGAAATAAAAGGCGAGGTTTGGGAAGATCGGATAAAAGTACCCCTGAGAGTACCCCCGGAGAATTAAGCGGACTTCGACTAAGTCCTTTATTTTGAATGGTGAGCGCGGTAGGAATCGAACCTACAACCTAATGATTAAGAGTCATTTGCTCTGCCAGTTGAGCTACGCGCCCTGACAAGGGTTTTAAACCGTCGCGCGGGGGATGTGCGACCTAACCATCATACAATTAAATCGGCACGGACGCTACTTCAACTTGCGATCGGTGGCCTTCCACCACCACGATGCCTGTTTCCGTTACGTGATACAACTTGCGGTCCTGTTCCAAATCGAAACCGATCGTCGCGCCCTCCGGCACGTGAACGTTCTTATCCAGAATCGCTCTGCGCACGCGAGCTCTGCGACCGATATCGCAATTATCGAACACCACAGAATCTTCCACGACCGCGCCCGAATGCATCTTCACATTGCGCCCGATCACCGAGCCTCTCGCCATGCCACCGGACAGAATCGAGCCGCCCGAAACGATGGAGTCAATCGCCTGCCCGCGCCGCCCTTGATCGTCGAAGATGAACTTCGCCGGCGGATCCGAATAACCCGCAGTTCGCAACGGCCAGTTGCGATTGTAAAGATTCAACGCTGGCTTTACTGCTCGCAGATCCATGCTGGCGTCGTAATACGATTCGATCGTCCCCACATCCCGCCAGTAAGGCTCTTGGCCATCGGGATCGCCGGGAATACGATTGGTCTGAAAATCGTACGCGAATAACGGAGCACGCGACACCATGGACGGCAGAATATCCTTCCCGAAATCGTGATGCGTATTCGGATTCGCGGCCTCCCGTTTCAGCTCTTCCAGCAGAACCTTGGCCGAGAAAATATAGTTCCCCATCGACGCAAACACGCGTGACGGATCGCCGGGCATGGATGGCGCATCCGGATTCTTTTCGTGGAACCCGACAATCCGCCCGTTGTCCTTCACTTCAATCACGCCGAACTCCGAAGCCCACTTCCGCTCCACGGGGATCGCCGCGATAGTTGCGTCCGCGTTTTTCTCGGCGTGAAACTCGATCATCGCCCGAATGTTCATACGGTAAATGTGGTCCGCGCCGAAGATCGCCACGTAGTCGGGATTTGCCTGCTCAATCAGGTTGATGTTCTGGAAAAGCGCATCGGCCGTGCCCTGATACCAACTCTCGCCCGGCGACCGCATCTGCGCCGGCACAGGAATGATGAAGTGCTCTTTCAACAGTCCGGACGTCGCCCAGCCTTCGCTCAAGTGCTGCAGCAAACTCTGGCTGCGAAATTGAATCAACACGTAAGTGGAGTAGATACCGGAATTGATCAGGTTACTCAGCACGAAGTCCACGATCCGATAGCGCCCCCCAAACGGCACCGCCGGTTTCGCACGTTCTTTTGTCAATGGGGCCAGCCGACTGCCCTTGCCACCGGCCAATACAAACGCAAGTACGCGCTTCTGCATGGCCTCATTCTGGCAGGTGAAACGCTCGGGTGCAAATAGGTTCCTCCTATAATGGGAACGACGTGGAATCTCCCCCCATACTTGAGCGCCTGCGCGAAAGGATTTTCCGTTTCGCGGCATCTAGAGTATCGAGGGAAGCCGCGGAAGATATCGCGCAGGAAGTCCTCCTTGTGTTGCATGAAAAGTACAGCTCGGTGGATCGCGCGGAAGAATTAGTGCCGCTTTCCATCGAGATCGCACGCTTCAAAATCATGGGCGCGCGCCGAAAAGTCATCCGCCGTGGTGAGAACACACAGGTGTCGGTCGAGGATCTTCCCCTCGCGACCCGCGACGCCGACCCGTTCCAGCAGGCCTCGCGCAACGAACAGCTCGACCAACTAGAGGCCGCACTCAAGAGCCTGGGCGATCGTTGCCGCGACTTGTTCCGCCTCAAGCTTGAAGGTATGAACTTTCCCGAGATCCAGAAGCACTTGAAAGTGGATTCGCTGAACACGCTCTATACTTGGGATTTCCGCTGCCGCAAACAGCTCATCGAGAAGATGAAGGAGACCGAAAAGTGACCCGCGACGAAGCTCGTAAGCTGCTCAGTGGTTATGCCACCGGCTCGCTCACAGAGCTGGAGCGCCAGTTGCTTTTCGACGCCGCCCTCGAAGACCAGGATCTGTACGAAGAGCTGGCAGCTGAACAGGAACTGAAGGAACTCATCGAACTCCCCGGTGCCAAGCAGCGATTGATAGCCGCGCTGGGGCCGGAACCCGAAGCCGTGAAAACGATCCTCTGGTGGCCGTGGGCCGCCGGAGCGATCGCCCTCGCCTCCGTGACGCTTGCACTATGGATCACGCGTCCGCCGACGGTGGAAGCGCCCGTGCAGGTTGCCGTGGTCGCGCCAAAAGAACTGCCGCGGGAGGTGGATCAAGTCGTCCCGACGACAGCTCCCGCGGCCACCGCGCAGCAATCCGTAGCTCGTGAGGATCGTGCGTCCAATGAAGCAGAAGCCCCGCAACCCGATCCTACACCACCGCAGGCGAAAGCCTCGGCCCTAGCGGATACCATCACCGCAACGGAAACCACGCCGCTGCGCGCCCAACTGGAAACCAGCGCCAAGGATCGACTCCCAGTCCTGGCACTCGGCGGCGCACCACCGCCAGCCGCAGTGGCACCACAAGCATTCGCCGCCGGGCGAATCCGCCAGGAAACCTCCGTTGCATCCGGCGACGCGCTGACTTACGAAGTGAAGGACACCGGCATCCTCCGCATCATCCCCTTGCGCACCGGCGTGCTCGAAGTGACCTTCGAAGGACGACCGCTGTTCCCATCCAACCCAGTGGTCCCCGGCACGCCCATCGAAATCAGCGTTCCCCTCGAAGCCCAGCAACTGCGCATCGACTTCGCTGGCAGTTCCAACGCCCCCGCCCCCGCAGCCATCCAAAGCCAGGAATCCACCGGCACCCTGGTGCTCCCCATCGGCCCCAACCCGCGAGCCGTCGCGCTCATCCCCGCCAAGCGCTAATCGTCTGCGTCGCAATGTGGCGCACGCACTTTGCGTGCCGTGTCGAGACTCATCTCGACACCCCAGCGGCCTGACGGCAAACAGCAAGCGCCGGCATGAGTGCCGACGCGGCACTTTGAGGTTGCGAAAAAAAGGCCGACAGGCTGAAGCCTGTCCCACCAAGCAGCCACCGGTTGTTGAGAACAGGTGGGACAGGCTTCAGCCTGTCGCTGTGAGCGCACCAAGGCCCCTTTTTCCGCAACCTCAAAGTGCGTGCGCCACACCACACCAGCTACTTCTTCTCGACCACGCCAGCGTTCGCCACCAACCCCTGCACAAAACCCTTCGACACCGGCCAAGTCCCCACCACCATCGACTCCTTGGCCTCAAACTTTCCGCCGACCAATAGCCCGCTCATGTCCGACGGATTGGCCTGAATTTTCTCCCGCTCCAACATCTTCACTAGCAACGAGGTCACCTCCGCATACTGATCCTTCAACTTGGTTGCCGCAGCGGCGTCTTTCGTCGTCACTTCCATTCGCAGCTCAAAGCCGTCTTTCCCGCCCGAGGCCGCTCCCAACGTGAACACCGTCCCCACCGCCGACGCCAGCGGCGACACAAACGACCGAGTCCCATCCGGCAGCTTCTTCAAATCCGTAAACGCAAACGGCGGAGCCGCCACCCACAACCCCACATCGGGAACCCGCGGCCCGTTCTCCCACGACCCCGGAGCCACCATATCCCCCGCCGTCGCCGTCCGCGATGTCGCTAGCGCGAGAATATTGTTCCGAGGCATGTAATACGAAACGTCGCGCCCCTTCTCCGACCCCGGCGTCGTACACAGGAACCGCTCACACTTGCCGCCATGCGCCGGAGCATACGCCGCGATCTTCTCCCAATTGAACTTCCCCTGCGCCGCGTAGTAAACATCCCCATCGCGAAACGCAATCGCCAGCCCGTTCAAATCCGTGCGATAGTCAAAACCCGTCTCCGCCACGAACTTCTGATAGTCCGCATCCTCCAGCGACTTCGACCCCGCGATCAAATCCAACAGCCCCGCCGACCGCAGCAGCGCCACATCCAGGTACACATGCACCGACCGGTCCGGCGGTAACATCTGCACCAGTTGCGACGAGTTATACGGTCGCGAGTGAAACCAATACGCGCCCCCGCCCATCAGCAGGCCCAGCCCGACCATTACCGGGAGCCACTTACGCATGCACGACTTCCGCCGCGCGCGACTTCTTCCAGAGTGCGATGTAAGGTTGCAACTCCACCATCATATCCGCCCACTGCTTCGGCGTCAGCGACTGCGCCCCATCGCTCCACGCCTTTTCCGGATTCGGATGCATCTCGACAATGAGTCCATCCGCCCCCACCGCCACGCCCGCTCGCGAAACCGCCGGAACCAGACTACGTTTTCCAGTAGCATGGCTGGGATCGAGAATGACAGGCAAATGCGTCAACTCGCTCAACGCCGCGACAGCACCGATGTCGCAGGTGTTGCGCGTGACCGTCTCAAACGTGCGAATCCCGCGCTCGCACAACATCACGTCCGGATTCCCGTGCGCCACAATGTACTCCGCTGACATCAGGAGTTCCTTCACCGTCGCGCTCATCCCGCGCTTCAGCAAAATAGGACGCCCACACTTGCCCAGCGTCTTCAGCAGCGAAAAGTTCTGCATGTTGCGAGCACCGATCTGCAAGACGTCCGCGTACTCCGCGACCAACGCGACATCCTCCCCGCTCATGACCTCCGTCACGATCGGCAGCCCGCTGATCTCCCGAGCCTTGGCGAGCAACTTCAACCCCTCTTCCGCCATCCCCTGGAAATCGTACGGCGACGTCCGAGGCTTATACGCCCCCCCGCGCAACATCTGCCCGCCGTGCTTCGCGACAATCTCCGCGCACTCCAGAATCTGCGCCTCGCCTTCGACCGAACAAGGCCCCGCGATCACCGGGAAATTATCGTACCCGCCGACCTCGACCTTGCCCACCTTGATCACCGTGCGCGTCGCTTTGAACTCTTTGCTGACGAACTTATAGGGAGCCGAAATCCGCACGGCTTTCTCGACCTGCGGCATCGCCTCAATCTGCTCGATGCAGTTCGTGATGTCCCCCACGCCCACCGCCCCAATAACGACGCGCTCCTCGCCTTCAATCGAGTGGACCTTCATCCCCAGCTCCACAATCCGAGCCCGCACCTGCTCGACCTCCTGCTTGGTCGCATTCCGCCGCATAGAAATGATCATCGGAGTCACCTTTTGCCTCTTTTATCGTGTCCCTAAAATGAAAAAACCCACTCTTCCGAGTGGGTTTTAAAAACTGTAAACTGCGCACGCCCACTCGTGGTCAGCCGGTAAACCGGAACCAAAATCGGAAGGAGTAGGAGTAGCGAGCCATGAAACCGAAGTGTATCACAGGTTCGAGTAGTTTCCAGTGCTATGTTTATGGGGAGGAAGTCGAGGGTAACCCGGTCAAGGACACTTCACCCTGGGCATCTGCACTGCTAGCATTGCGAAATGCCTCGGGCTTACCTCCGTCCAACCATTCACGGTCTTCGCGACTCCAACTTCAAGATCGACCGCGCCGAGACGCATTTGAAAGCGCTAGTAAAAGTGGTGGATGACTTGCGCGAAGCAAAGCCCTACGTCGTTACAACCAGCTTCGATATCAAAAAGAATCACCTCACCTATCGAATAGAGATGAAAGAACTCCCCGAAGAAGTGGGCCTCATCGCGGGGGAATTTGCCTACTCCCTCAGATCCGCTCTAGATAACTTGGCGTGGCAGTTAGCGCTGCTAGTTAGCGTGAATCCGCGCCGCCAAACAGAATTCCCGATACTAAGCAAAAAGGTTCCGGGTGGTTTTGGAGCTAAGACTCGAGACATCATCCCTGAAGCGCTGTCGATTCTTGAGAGCCTTCAACCGTATGTCCTTGGTGATCGGTACAAAGAACATCCTTTGTGGATACTGAATACACTCGGCAATTTGGACAAACACGTTTCGATTCCGCTGCATGCGACCAATCTGCGAATTCGCATCGACGGTGGTGTCCCGATTCTGAAACATAGGGAGAAAGGATTTGCGACCGAGCTAACAATACCTCGATCAGAGCGGCACAGAGCCCAACTGCACATAGAACCGATCGAGATTCTTTTCGGGCGTCCGATGGACGGGGCAGGAGACAGTTTCGAGCTGCGACTGGCGGGATTTGCAACATTACACAAATTTGTGCGCGACCAAGTCCTGCCGAAATTCACTCACTTTTTCCATAGGTAGCGGTGCACTATTTCTGCTTGGCCGCCACCGGCGCATCGCTGCCCAAACGCGCCCTCAGACCAAGATCTCCCTCGCACCGAGACTATAATCGAGCATGCGCCCCCGGACCATCCTCGCCCTAAGCTTGCTCTTGTGCGGATGCGCCGACAAAGCTCCCGTGAAGGTGCCCGGGAAATTCCACGTAAAGTTCGTCACCTCCATCGGCGACATCGTGGTCGAAACCGAGCGTGCCTGGGCCCCCCGAGGCGTCGATCGCTTTTACGAGCTCCTCGTCACCAAATACTTCGACGATGGCCGCTTCTACCGAGTCGTCCCCGGTTTCATCGCGCAGTTCGGCGTGCACAAGAAGTTCGAAACCCACCGCATGTGGCGTCAGTTTTTCATCCTTGACGACCCCAAGGTGCTCGACAACGTGCGCGGCACCCTCACCTTCGCGCAGGACGGCCCGACCACGCGAGCCACCGAAATGTTCTTCAACCTGCGTGACAACCCGGCGCTCGACGAACAAAAGTTCGTCCCCTTCGCGCGCGTCGTGCAAGGACTAGATGTCGTCGACCGCCTCTACTCCGGCTACGGCGAGATGATGCCCGAAGGCCACTACATCGACGTCGGCCGAGTAGAGGAAGCGACGAATGACTACCTAGTGTCGAGATTCCCCAAACTAGACTACGTCAAGAAAACCGAAATCCTACCGTAGCGTATGTGGGGCAGGCACCCTGCCTGCGGCGGCCACCCTGGCCGCCCTCTTAATTAATCGACAGCAGTTCCACATCAAACAACAACGTCGCCCCACCCGGAATCCCCGGCCGACCCGCATCGCCATACGCAATATCCGCCGGGCACACCAGCGCCGACTTTCCGCCGACCTTCATCTTCTGCACGCCTTCGGTCCAGCAAGGAATCACGCCATTGAGCGGGAACTCTGCCGGAGCATTACGCTTGTAGCTGCTATCGAACTCCGTCCCGTTCAGCAGCGTGCCGCGATAGTGAACCTTCACCTTATCCGTCGGCTTCGGTGACGCGCCCGAGCCAACCGTGAGTTCCCGATACACCAGTCCACTCGCCGTCTTAACCGCGCCTTTCGCCGTCGCAGCCTTCAACGCGTACGCCGCACCCGCAGCCTTTTCCTTCGACGCGAGTCCGCCCTGCCGACTCTGCACCAAGCCGTCGATCTTCGGACCATACACATCGATGTCCACCGCCGGCTTACCGATCGCCGCATCCGACAACGCGCGCTTCACAATGTCTAACTCCGCGTCCGACAATCCCAATTGTCCGAGCTGCCGACTCATCGCCAAGCCCACCGCATAAATCGTCTTCTGCTCATCCGTCGTCAGCGCGACCGGACCCGCAGGCGCGGGCGTCGCAGCAGCCGGAGCCGTTGTCGCCGGAGCAGTCTCGGTCGGTGCGGGCGTAGCCGCAGGAGTCTCCGCCGCAGGAGCCGCTTTGGTCTCCGCAGTGGGAGCCGGCGCCGGGGCCGATCCACATCCAGCCAACACAATCATCAAGGAAGCAGTAGCAGCAGTCGCGAGAAAACGCATGGTTCTAGCCTAACATTGCAGCGAAGCCTCTCGTTACTACGCAAAAAAGGGTGGCCACCGGTTAGGCAGCCACCCTTCTTTGAACCAACCCGTGGAATTACGCGGCCAGATCGAAGCGATCCGCGTTCATCACCTTTGCCCACGCCGCCACGAAGTCCTTCACGAACGCTCCCTTTGAGTCGTCACATGCATAAACTTCCGCGATGGCCCGCAACACCGAGTTCGATCCGAACACCAGATCGACGCGCGTGCCGGTCCACTTGACCTTGCCCGTCGTGCGATCCTTGCCTTCGAATGCGCCATCCGCAGCCGGCTTCCACTCCGTGCTCATATCGAGCAGGTTCACGAAGAAGTCGTTGGTCAGCGTCTCCGGCTTGTCGGTAAACACGCCGTGCTTGGCCCCGCCCGCGTTTGCACCCAACGCGCGCAGGCCACCGACCAGGACCGTCATCTCCGGAGCAGTCAACGTCAACAACTGTGCCTTATCGATGAGCATTTCCTCGACCGGAATCTGCGAGCCCGCCTTCTGGAAGTTGCGGAACCCATCCGCGCTCGGCTCCAGAGGAGCGAACGAGTGAGCATCCGTCTGTGCCTGCGAAGCATCCGTGCGACCCGGCGAGAAGGGAACCTTCACGTCGTGTCCGGCCTTCTTCGCCGCAGCCTCCACCGCCGCGCAGCCGCCGAGTACGATCAGGTCAGCCAGCGAAACCTTCTTCGCCGACTCCTTCTGAATCGCTTCCAACGCCGCGATCACTTTCTGTGTGCCCGCGTTCGCTTCCCAGCCCTTTTGCGGTTCCAGGCGCAAGCGAGCGCCGTTCGCTCCACCGCGCTTGTCCGATCCGCGGAACGTCGAGGCCGACGCCCATGCAGTCGTGACCAATTCGGAGATCGACAATCCGGACGAAAGAATCTTCGCCTTCAACGCCGCAGCGTCCGCGTCATTGATCAGCGCGCCATCCGCTGCCGGCACCGGATCCTGCCAGATCAATACTTCCGCGGGAACCAACGAACCCAGATAGCGAGTACGCGGACCCATGTCACGATGCGTCAACTTATACCAGGCGCGCGCGAACGCATCGGCGAACTGGTCCGGATTCTCAAAGAAACGCTTCGAGATCGGCCCGTACACCGGATCGAACCGCAGCGAAAGATCGGTCGTTAGCATCGTCGGAGCATGCTTCTTCGCCGGATCATGCGCGTCCGGAACCGTCCCGGCACCGCCGCCATTCTTCGGCGTCCACTGATGCGCGCCGGCCGGGCTCTTGAACAGTTCCCACTCAAAGCCGAACAGGTTCTCGAAGAAGTTGTTGCTCCACTTGGTCGGCGTCGTCGTCCAGATGCCTTCCAGGCCGCTGGTGATCGCATCGCCCGCTTTGCCCGAGCCGAACTTGCTCGTCCAGCCAAAACCCTGCTGCTCCAACGGAGCGCCTTCCGGCTCAGGACCGCAATTCGAATCGGGAGCCGCACCGTGCGTCTTACCGAACGTGTGACCGCCGGCGATCAGCGCCACGGTTTCTTCATCGTTCATCGCCATGCGCGCGAACGTCTCGCGAATGTCCTTGGCCGCAGCAATCGGATCAGGATTGCCGTTGGGTCCCTGCGGGTTCACGTAAATCAAACCCATCTGCACCGCGCCCAGCGGATTCGCCAAGTCACGATCGCCGCTATAGCGCTCATCGCCGAGCCACGTCTTCTCCGAACCCCAATACGTTTCGTCCGGCTCCCACACATCCGCACGTCCGCCACCGTAGCCGAACGTCTTGAACCCCATCGATTCCAGCGCCACGTTGCCGGCCAGAATGATCAAATCGGCCCACGAAATTTTCTTGCCGTACTTCTGCTTGATCGGCCACAACAAGCGGCGAGCCTTATCCAGGTTCCCGTTATCCGGCCAGCTGTTCAGCGGAGCGAAACGCTGCTGCCCCGCCCCACCACCGCCACGACCATCCGCGATGCGATAGGTACCCGCACTGTGCCACGCCATACGAATGAAGAACCCGCCGTAGTGACCGAAGTCGGCCGGCCACCAGGCCTGCGAATCCGTCATCAGCGCGGTCAGATCTTTCACCACCGCGTTCAGGTCCAGGCTCTTGAACTCTTTCGAGTAATCAAACCCCTCATCCATCGGATCCGACAGAGGCGAGTTCACGCCCAGCATCTTCACATTCAACTGGTTCGGCCACCAGCTGGCATTCGCCGGCGCTGCGGCTTGGGTATGTCTAAAAGGGCACTTCGCTTCGGTTGACAAGTTATACTCCTTCTCCTAAATACTCATGACTACTGTGGAACTCTGTGGCGCGCCTAGCGGCTACGCGCACGTCTTGCATAGCCCGCGGAAGATCACTTCGCACTCACGAAGGGTCCGCTTGCCAAGAGATTTTGCCGGCGGCTTGGGGACGTCGTACCATTCCATGTCCTCCACATTGCCGCAGTTATCGCAGATGAAATGGTGGTGCTGCATGCCCTTGATGTCGTACCGAGCCGCGCGGCCCTCAACAGCCACTTCGCGTACGAGTCCGGCCTGCACCAGATCCCGCAGATTGTTATAAATCGTCGCTTTGGACGAACGCGGATCCAGCCGATTCACGGCCTCAAAAATGTCCACCGCCGTCGGATGCTGGTTGTGCTCCATCAGGTACGCCATCAGCGCATAGCGCTGCGCAGTACACCGCAACCCGCTCGCATCCAGAGACTGCTTGATCGCCTCGACGTCCATGCCGTGAAGATTAGATTAGATCTAATTTGAGATAAAGTCAAGCTAGAGAGCCAAGGACGAAGCGTACGTATTTTTACGGATATTCCCAAATCCGTAATTCCGGTTGAATGGGGATGAAAGGTGAATCAACGCTATGTCGCACTTCACAATCGCTCTCATCCTCGCGGCTACCCCGCTCATGGCCGAAGGAACCCTGGATCCATCCACCCAACCGGCGCCGCAAGCCATCGTGGGCAACGCCAAAACCGTGGGAGCCGACGCCACCCCCAATAACATCCAACGCGCAGCCGACCGCAGCACCATCGCCAACGCCAAAACCGTCGGCGGTGACTACCGACAAACAGCTCCCGATCACAAACCCGAATCCGTCGGCAACAGCAAGACGGTGGGCGGACGGTAATCCCGGCCCAAAAGCACGACCTACCGCCCAGCAGATGAATTGTCTGCTGGGCGACTGTAAGTTTGCCAGTGTGAGACGGTCTACTCAACCAAATAGCCGAGCGCACTCGCGTTGTCCCGCACTCGATTGTCCCTCGTGACAATCGTCAGCAGAGCCGGTTGATCACCCAGCGCCCCCGCAGTCGCCAGATGAATCGCATCCAGAGTCCGAATCGGTTCTACCGGAAAGGTGCGCCCGGCTTGAACCAGGATCGCCTCTGTGACACTCACCACGTGGCATCGCCGGGCAAACCTTTGTAAGGTGAGCAGCGCCGCTCTCTGCTGCGGAACCGTAATCTTGCCCAAGAGCCGAGACCTCAACACTGCACGATTCGCCTCAGTAAACGTGAGAGCCGACGTCACCCGCACCCCCCGGGCGCGAATCGAGGCCCGCGCTGCGGTATCGCCCTCCAGTACCGCAGCGACCAAAGCGCTCGTTTCGATGTAGCGCGTAACAGGAACGCTACTCTTCGTCACGCTCACTCGCAATCAGTGCTGCGGACGTTCCACGAGGCAGGCGGATTTCCGGGCAGTCTTCCAGCGGATCGCCATCCTCCACCGGTGGCGTAATCACCCCCGAGGCGATCAACCTGTCGATTTGACTACCCTCGCCAGATCGGTGCGAAACAGGCGAAACCAATTCGGCAACCGGCCGCCCATGCGCCGTGATCACCACGCGCTCCCCCGCCTCAATTCGTCGAATGTAGCTGCTGAGATTGTCCTTGAATTCCCGAACACCCGTCTCCATGACGACATTATAGCTACATGTAGCCACCATCGGTGCGTCAGAACATGGATTGAAGTACCTTGACGAATCCGCCTCCCTCCCCTACAATTGAGTAAGTACTCACTTGATGTCTGCTTCACCCTCCACCACTCTCCTCTCCGAGCCCCGCCGCACCCGTCTGTCCTCCACCGACCGGCGCCAGCAGCTGCTCAACCACGCCATCGAACTCTTCTCTAAACGAGGCTTCGCCGGCACCCGAACCAAAGATATCGCCGCCGCCTGTGGTGTCAGCGAAGGCATCCTCTTCCACCACTTCGCCACCAAAGAAGACCTGTACCGAGCCATCCTGCAATCCCACGCCGACGAAGCCGGTGCCGACCAATGGATGCAGGATATGCAGCAATTCGCCGCGCAGCGCGATGATCGCGCCCTCATCCACAGCCTGGTCACCCACATCATCCGCAGTTTCCGCGACGGAGCCGAATTTCACCGCCTGCTGCTGTACGCATGGCTCGAAGGCCACTCTCTGGCGGACATGATGCAGCAACAAATGGGCATGCCCACGTGCGATTTCCTCAAGGAATATATTTCCACCCGCCAGCGCGAAGGAGCCTTCCGCGACGGCGACCCCGGCACCATGGTCGTCGCCCTGTTCTCCCCCGCCCTGCAATTTGGCATGAGTAAATACATCTTCTCTGCCCCCTGGATTCTCAGCGATGACGAACCCGCCACCGACGAGTTCACACGAATGTTATTAGCAGGACTCGAAAAGAAGAAACAATCCGCCTCGAAAAGTAGATCTTAATGACGAAGACACGCATCCAATCTCTTATGCTCCCCGTTTTATCCCTGGCCGCAATCCTTTTATTCACGACCGCCTGCGGGAAATCCGCGTCGGAAAACCCAGTCAGCGCCAACACCGAAACCAAAGCCGCGCAGGTAGCCGCCGTCACCTCGGTACGCGTCTCCACGCAGGAAGTCTCCGCTTCGGTCCAGGCCACCGGCAGCTTTGCCGCGCAGGAATCCTCCAACGTGGCGCCCGATAGTCCCGGCGTCATTGCCGCGACCCCTGTCGACGTCGGCAGCGTCGTGCAAGCGGGACAGGTGATCGCCCGCCTCGATGATCGCGATGCCAAGCTTCGCCTGCAACAAGCCCTCGCCAACCAGGCACAAGCCGAAGCCAGCGTTCGCCAAGCGCAATCGAAAATCGGATTAGGAGCTACCCAGTCCTTCGACCCCAACACCGTCCCGGAAGTGCTCTCCGCCCGCGCATCGTCTGAATCCGCGGCAGCCCAAGCCCGTCTCGCCGAAGCCGACGCGCAGCGCTACGCCAACCTGATCAACAGCGGGGACGTCTCGCGCACCGCCTACGACCGAGCCAAGACCGCCGCCGAAACCGCGCAAGCTCAGGCCAACGCCGCCCGCCAACAATATGAAGCGGCCCTCAACACCGCGCGCCAGAACTTCCAGGGCGTCGCGACACAGGAAGCCTCGCTGCAATCCTACCAGGCCCAAGTCTCGCTGGCACGAAAAGTTCTCTCCGACATCGATATCAAAGCGCCCTTCGCCGGCTACGTCAGCGCCCGGCCCATCGCCGCTGGCGAATACGTAGCCACCAGCGCCACCATCGCGACGATCCTCCGCATCACCCCCATTAAGTTGATGCTGCAAGTCCCGCAGCTCTACGCGCCCAACGTGAAGCTGGGCCTGAACGTTGAAGCCAACGTCTCCGGTTTCGCCGACAAAATCTTCAAAGGCCGCATCACCGCCATCAACCCCGCCGTCGAAACCAACTCGCGCACCTTCATCGTGGAAGCGACCTTCCCCAACACCGACATCGCCCTCAAGCCCGGCATGTTCGCCACCTCGCGTATCGTACTCCCCGGCAGCACCAAGGGACTCTTCGTTCCGCGGAACGCCGTACTCACCGATGCCACCACCAACTCCTCGCAGGTCTTCATGATTGTCGAGGGCAAGGCGCGCGTTGCCGTCGTGCAGATCGGCGAAGTGCTCGGCGACAAAATCCGCATTCTTTCCGGCATCCCGGACGACGCTGTTCTCGCCCAGGACCACCTAACCGACCTCTACGACGGCCAGTCCGTCACCGTGAATTAAGAGGATTTCATGCATAAACTAGCCGCCCTCTGCGTTCGCCGCCCGGTCTTCGCGACCATGCTCATCATGTCCTTGGTCGTGGTCGGAGTCTTCTCCTACCTCAGCCTCGGCGTCGATCTACTGCCCAAAGTCGACGTCCCCACGGTCGTCATCACCACCGTGAATCCCGGCGCCACTGCCGAGGAAATCGAAACCGAAATCACCAAGCGCATCGAAGACGCCGTCAACACCATCAGCGAAATCGACGAAGTGCGTTCCACCTCCGTGCAAGGCCTCTCCAGCGTCATGGTCGCCTTCACCCTGGACAAGAACGGCGACATCGCCGCCCAGGAAATTCGCGATAAGGTCAGCCAGACCCTTCCTGATCTTCCGGACACCGCCGAAGCCCCCGTCGTCGTCAAGCGCGATCCCGATGCCGACCCCATCCTGCAACTCGTCATCTCCGGCAGCCGCTCCATCCGCGAAATTACCGAGATCGCCGACAAAGAAATCAAGCCGCGCCTGGAGAACGTCAAGGGCGTCGGCGAAATCCAACTCGTCGGTGGCCTGCGCCGCGAAATTCGCGTCTGGGTCGATCCCGACCGCATGCGCGCCTACGGCCTCTCCGTTGCCGACGTTGCCACCGCGCTCCGCCAACAGAACGTAGAAATGCCCGCTGGTAGCGTCACAGAAGGCGCCAACGAACTCACTGTTCGCACCCTAGGCCGCCTGGTCGACGCCGAACAGTTCAACGAAATCGCAGTAGTCTCCCGCGGACCCTACGTCGTGAAACTCCGCGACATCGGCCACGCAGAAGACGCCGTCGAGGAACCCACCACCGCCGCCCGCCTGAACGGCAGTCCTTCCGTCACCCTGGTCATCTCCAAACAATCCGGCACCAACACCGTCGCCACAGCCCAGGAAGTGAAGTTCCGCATCGCGGAATTGCAAGCCTCGATGAAGGACATCAAGTTTGAAATCATCAAGGATCAATCGGTCTTCATCGAACTCGCTGTCGAAGCCATCCAGAGCCACTTGATCGAAGGCAGTTTCCTCGCCTCCGTCATCATCTTTTTCTTCCTCGCTAACATCCGCACCACGCTGATCGCCGCCGTCGCCATCCCCACCTCCATCATCGCCACCTTCGCTTTGATGAAAGCCATGGACTTCACGCTGAACCAGATCACCATGCTGGCCTTGACCTTAATGGTCGGCGTCGTCATCGATGACGCGATCATCGTGCTCGAAAATATCTACCGCTACATCGAAGAGAAGGGCATGGCTCCTATGGAAGCCGCCGTCGAAGCGACCAAAGAAATCGGCCTCGCCGTCATGGCGACCACACTCAGCCTGCTCGCCGTCTTCCTCCCCATCGGCTTCATGGGAGGCATCGTCGGCCGCTTCATGTCTTCCTTCGGCTTCACCGCAGGTTTCGCCGTCGCGATCTCTTTGATCGTGTCCTTCACGCTCACCCCGATGCTCAGCTCGCGCTTCCTCAAAGCGCCCGTTCAAAAAGACGGCGTCAAGCACGACTCCAAGGAATCCCGCTTCTTCAAACCCATCGATCGGAGCTATACATTCCTTCTCAAGTGGGCCATGGCTCACCGGAAAACGATGGTCACCATCTGCGCTCTGGTCGTTGTCAGCATCGTGCCCCTCTTCATGGTCGTCGGCAAAAGCTTCACCCCGGTCGATGACAAGGGCGAATTCAACGTCGATATCACCGCCCCCGAAGGTACCTCGCTCGCCGCTACCACCACCATCGCGGAGCGCGTGGCCCGCGACCTGCGCGCCGACCCCAACGTCGTCGCCACACTCACCACCGTCGGTGCCGGCACCGAGCGTCAGCAAAACTCGGCCAACATTTACGTCAAGCTCACTGATTTCGGCAGCCCACGCAAGGAAGCCCAGGAAGTCTACATCGTGAAGGCTCGCGATGTCCTGAAAAATTATCCCAGCAACCTGCGCACCCGCGTCGGCGCCGGCAACTGGAGCGGCAACGCCGACCTCCAATACACCCTCAGCGGACCCGACCTCGCCAAACTCGGCGAATACTCGCAGGCCCTGCTCGCCAAGGTCAAACAGATCCCCAACGTCGTCGACGCCGATACGTCCCTCGTCTACGGCAAGCCCGAACTGCGCGTCGAAATCGACCGCCAGCGTGCAGCCGACCTTGGAGTTCGCGTAGGCGACATCGCACAAGCCCTCAACACGCTGCTCGCCGGACAAGTCGTCTCCACCTTCCCCTCGGCCGGTGAACTCTACGACGTCCGCCTCCGCGCCGACATTCAGTACCGCAACAAGCGCGAAGCTCTGAACCAACTCACCGTCGCGTCCGCCAAGTCCGGACCCGTCAGCCTCGATCAAGTTGTCCGCATCAAGGAAGGCGAAGCCCCGTCGAGCATCAATCGCCTGAATCGCCAGCGCCAGGTGACCATCTCCGCCAACCTGATGCCCGGCGGCTCGCAGGGCGACGTCACCAGCGAAATCGCCCGCATCGCCGCAACCGACATCAAAATGGACGCGGGCTACAGCTCAGGGGCCGCAGGCCAAACCCGCGAGCTCGCCCGCACCGCCACCTACTTCTTAACCGCCGTCGCCCTCACCGGCATCTTTATGTACATCGTGCTCGCGGCGCAGTTTGAAAGCTTCCTGCACCCGTTCACGATTCTCCTGACCCTGCCGCTCTCGATCCCCTTCGGCATCCTGAGCCTGTGGATGTTCGGACAAACCGTCAACGTCTTCAGCGGCCTCGGCCTGCTGCTGTTATTCGGCATCGTGAAGAAAAACGCGATCCTGCAAATCGATCACACCAACGGCCTGCGCGAAAAAGGTATGAACATGTATGACGCGATCATCATGGCCAACCGCGATCGCCTCCGTCCCATTCTGATGACCACCATGGCGCTGGTCGCCGGCATGTTACCCGTCGTGCTTTCCACCAAAGCCGGCGTCGCCAGCAACCGAGCCATCGGCATCCTGGTTGTCGGTGGTCAATCGATGTGTCTCCTGCTCACGCTCCTGGCCGTTCCCGTCTTCTACTCGTTATTTGAAGACGCCAAGGAATCCCGCTTCATGCTCGCTCTGAACCGCAAGCTAAGCTTCCTGGGCAACCGCCTGCAACCCGCAACCACCATCCTGCAACGCAACACCGAAGAGGTCTAATGTTCCGTAAAATTCTGTGGCTGTCTCTGCCCATCTGCGCTTGGGCACAAGAAGGCGCGAGCCTACCTGCGCCGCGCGATTTCAATTTGCCCCCGCGCATCGGCATCGCCGGGGAACGCTCGCTCGCCCTACAGGAAGTGCTCGCGATGGCCCTTGCCAATAATCGCGATGTCGACATCTCCCGCATCGACCAACAACGCGCCGGCTACAACGTGACCTCCGCCGAAGGCGTCTGGGACCCCCGCATTGGCGGCGTTGCCTCCTATCAAAAAGCAGTCGCCCCCGTTTCATCCAGCCTCGGCGGTTCCACCACCGGAGCCGTCACCAACCAAAACGGCATCATTGACCCGCAACTGACCGGCAACCTTCCCGGCCTGGGCAGTTCCTACGCGCTCGATCTCTCTTCGTCGCGCACCACGACGAACAACTCGTTTGCGACACTCAACCCGCAGTTCCCCACCGCGCTCACCTTCAGCTACACCCAGCCCCTATTTCGCGGCCTCCGCTATGACGACAACCGCCGCAGAATCGCCATCGCGAAGAAAAACACCTCGCTCACCGACGAACAGTTCCGCCAGCGCGTCATGGAAGTCGTCACCCGAGCCGAACAAGCCTACTGGGACCTCGCCTACGCCAACGCCAACCTCGCAGTGCAACTCGAAGCGGTACAAATCGCCCGCGACCAGGACGGCAGCAACCGCCGCCAGCAAGCGCAAGGACTGCTCGCCGCCATCGACGTCGTAGCCGCGCAACGCCAGATGGCGACCTTCGAACAAGCCGCCTTCACCGCGCAGGAATCTCTCACCACTGCCGAGAACGTGCTCAAGACCCTGATCCTTTCCGACCGTGACGATCCGCTCTGGTCGCTCGCCATCGTGCCCACTACGCCCATCGACACCGCACCGCCCATCGTGCCGCTCGCCGACGCGATCAACGAAGCCTTGGCCGCGCGCCCCGAACTCGCGCAGCTCCGCATCTCCCGCGAGATCAATAAGGAGGACAATCGTTTCTTCCAGGAACAGACCAAGCCGCAGGTCGACGCCGTTTTCCTGCACTCCAACGCCGGACTGGCCGGCACCCAACTCGCGTCCGCACCCAACCCGTTCACCTCGGGTCTCACCACGTTGAACGATCGCGTCAGCCAACTTTCCGCACTGGCCGGCCTTCAACCCCTCCCGACCACAGGTGGAGGAACCACGGGCGGCGTCCCCCCACTGCTAGTCGGCGGCTACGGAACCTCACTCACGAATCTCTTCAACAGCCGCTTCCCCACCACGCAAGTCCAGCTCCGCATCTCCCTGCCCCTGCGCAACCGCACCGCCGAAGCCAACCTCGCGAGCAACGTAGCCGAAGCGCGTCGCATCAAAGACCAACAGCAACAAGCCGAGCTAGCCATCGAAGCCGGAGTCCGCAACGGCATGCAATCGGTCGAATCCGCAAAGGCCCGCCTCGCTTCCGCACGAGTCGCGAGAACCTCCGCCGAAGCCCAATACGAAAGCGAACAACGCCAATTCCGCGCCGGCACCTCGACCCTGTTCCTGGTTCAACAACGCCAGACCGACATGATCACCGCCCGCAGCCAGGAACGCCGCGCCGAGGCCGACCTGGGCAAAGCCGTAGCCGCCTTCGAACTCGCCACCGCCCGCACATTGAAGGTCCACAACATCGACCTGAAGTAACGCACGCTCTCAGCGTGCCGCGTCGAGACTCATCTCGACGCCTGCCGCTGAATCCGCGTCTCTAGCCTCATCAACGCCCCTACATTGTTCGCCGCACGCGCGTGAACGATTCCAACGGCCCGTCTCGTATACTTGCAGCATGGCCGCCCGCCGAGCACAAATCGCAGGGTACATCGCCGTCGTAGCGGCCTGCTTTGCTTTGGGCATGCTCGCCGGCTGGAACCGCATGGCCGGCCGCGTCGATAACCAGGCCTACGACCGCCAGTCGAATCCCCCGCCCGCAACCCCTTCCGAAGCCGTCGTCCTAGCCATGGATGAAGCCACCCTCCGAGCCAACGGCGAGCGCGACCAAATCCGCAACACCATCGCCGCGACTCTCGAAACAATCCGCGATGTCCAACCGAAAGCCGTAGCCCTCGACGTCATCCTTGGCGGTTACGCCGACCGCGTGCAAGACGACCGCCTCGAAGCCGCCCTCCGCGCCACGCCAAACCTGGTCCTCGGCAGCCTCGTCGATAGCGAAGGCAAATGGGAAGACCCCGCCCCGCGCTTCAAAGCAGCAGCCGCGGCCGTCGGACACGTGCACTACGAATCCGACCAGTCCGACTACGACGCTGGCCAATCCGACGGCGTCGCCCGCCAACTCGCGCTCGAAACCGTTTACGCAGGCGAACGCCGCTGGGCCATGGCCCTCGAAGCCTTCCGCGTCGCCCACAACGCCGAGATCCTCGAATCCCCAGACGACATCGAAGTCGCCCACATCCGCATCCCCGCCGCCCGCCACGAAGCCACGCGACCCATGTTCATCCGCTACGAAGAAGTCGGCACGATCCCGCAAATCTCCATCTCGAAGCTCGACCAGCACCTCGAAGAACTGCGCGGCAAAACGATTTTCCTCGGCGTCACATCCCTCTCCGCCGCCAACGACCGCCTCCGCATCCCATCCGGCGAAACCATCCCCGGCGTCTCCGCCCACGCCTACGCCTACGAAACCATCCGCCGAGGCCGCTTCCTCACCGACGCGTCTTCCTCCACCATCTTCGCCATCTGCGTCGCCCTCGCCACCGGAGCCGCCATCATCTTCGCGCTCCTCGCCGGCTGGCCCGCCTATATCTCGATGCTCCCGCTCCTCATCCTGCCTCTCTACCTGCCGCGCATCTTCTTCGGCTACGACATCGTCTTCCCGATCGTCGCCCCCACCGCCGTAGCTTGGCTGTGCACAGCCGGAGCCGCTACCTACCAGCATTTTGTGATTCGAGGATCTTTGCGCAAATCCGAATCCGACAAAGCCCGCTACCAGCAAGCCATCCACTGGGCCGCCCACGAGATGCGCACGCCGCTCACCGCCATCCAAGGCTCCAGCGAAATCATGACCCGCTACAAGCTGCCCGAAGAAAAACGCAACGAGATGAGCGCCATGATTAATTCGGAATCCAAACGCTTGTCGCGAATAATTCAAACATTTCTCGACGTCGAAAGAATCGGCGCCGGAGAAATGGAGCTCAAAAAGGAAGTCTTTCCCGCCGCCGTCCTGGTCGACACTTGCATTGCCCGCGTAGCCCCCATCGCCGAGCGCAAGAACATCGAGCTCACCCTCGACACCCCAGTCGACGGCACCCTAACCGGTGATCGCGAGCTGATGGAATACGCCTTCTACAACCTGCTCACCAACGCCGTAAAGTATTCCCCCGCCGACACGCACATCCGCGTGCTCGCCACGAAAAAAGGCCCCGAACTCCGCCTCGCCGTCCAAGACGAAGGCATCGGTATGGACTCGAAGGAGCTCAAAAGCATCTTCAAAAAGTTCTACCGCACCAAGAAAGCCGAAGAGTCCGGCGAAGCCGGTACAGGCATTGGACTCTCCATCGTTCAACAAATCGTCACCCACCACGGCGGTAAGATTGACGTGACCAGTATTCCCGGGAAAGGCTCCTGCTTTACAATAGTAATGTCGGCTCAATAGCTCCCACGTTCCCAGGCCACACCATGCAGAAACTTCTCGTCGTCGAAGATGACCACGCAGTTCGGACCACGATGGTCACCTGCCTCGAACTCGAGGGCTACACCGTCGATGCCGTCGCCTCCACACGCGAAGCCATCGCGCGACTGTCCGAGCAGTCCTACCCCATCGTCATCTCCGACATCTATTTGGACGAACGCACCGGCATCGACGTCCTCCAGTCCGCCCGCCGCAACAACCCCGATTGCGCAGTGATTCTCATGTCCGGCCGCGGCAGCATGGAAACCGTGAAAGCCGCGACCGACGGCGGAGCCTTCGAATACCTCGCCAAGCCCTTCGAGATGGCACTGATGGTCGAAACCATCAAGCGCGCCGAACAATCTTTCCAGCCTCTCGAAAACGACGAAGACGCCGAGCCCATCAACGACCTGCCCGACACCGAAATGATCGGCAGCTCCACCCGCATGATCGAAATCTATAAAACGATCTCGCGCGTGGCGCCTACCGATGCGACAGTCCTGATCGAAGGCGAAACCGGCACCGGCAAAGAATTGATCGCGCGCATGATCCACCGCAACAGCCGCCGCGTGACCCAACCCTTCGTCCCCGTAGACTGCGGCTCCATCGCTCCATCACTATTAGAGAGCGAACTCTTCGGCACCCTCAAAGGCGCCTACACCGGAGCCGACCGCGACCGCATGGGCGTCTTCGAAGCCGCCAACAACGGAACAGTTTTCCTAGACGAAATCGGCGACATCGAACACGGTTTCCAACTCAAGCTCCTGCGCTTCTTGCAAGAACGCGAGATTCGCCAGCTAGGCTCTTCCAAGGCCAAAAAAATCGACGTCCGAGTCATCGCCGCCACCAACCGCGACATGCAGAAGCTAGTCGAGGACGGCAAGTTCCGCGAAGACCTCTGGTATCGCCTCAACGTAGTCCGCGTCACAGTGCCCCCTCTGTGCGAACGCGCCAGCGACATCCCGCTGCTGGTTCATTATTTCCTGAAGCGTTACAACGAGCGCTACAACCTGGAAACGCGCCTAGCCGACAGTGCACTCAAGGTCATGCAGGAATACAGCTGGCCCGGCAACATCCGCCAGCTGCAGCACATGATGGAGCGCCTGACCATCCTAGCCCCCGGCCCGGCAACAGGCGGCCGCATCGACGCCGACGCCGTCCGCCAAGCCATCGACCAAATGGACACCCGCGACGGAGCCAGCGACAGCCTCGCCGACACCGAAGCCGAACAAATCCGCCGCGTCCTCACCGCCACCAACGGCAACAAATCCCGAGCCGCCAAAATCCTCGGCATCGAACGCAAAACCCTCTACCGCAAACTCGAACGCATGGGCTTGTAAGGGGCGGTCAAAAGTTCGCGCTCGCGTTCGTCCCCTTTGCCCGAAAAAAAGCCAACACCCATCGCTCGCGACACACCATTTCCAAGTCAATCGGCAACCCGATTTTTCTTCTATTTACCGATCCGCCCGGGCAATTTCCCGACACCGCCCGCGCTACCCTTCCCTCGCATGCCTCGCCCTCCCGACTCCGGCCAAATCGACCTCCACGACATCTTCCTCCGCGTCCAATCCCAAATGCTCGCTGAACTTTCCGTCGGTCGCCTCTTCGAACACCCCTCCGCAGCCGGAGCCGCCACCGAACATCACTGGCTCAGCCTCTTCGCCCACTATCTCCCCAAACGCTACAAAGCCGCACCCGCCTTCATCATCAACTCCGCCGGTCGCCGCTCCCGCCAAATCGACATCGCCATCTTCGACACATTTCACTCCTCGCCGCTCTTCCCCCACATCTCCGGCGACCACATCCCCGTCGAGTCGGTCTACGCCGTCTTTGAAGTGAAACCCACAATTTCTAAACAATGGCTCCAGGACGCGAGCGAAAAAGCCGCCTCCGTCCGCGAACTATCTTCCAGCAAGCGCAAGATTCTAGCCGGCCTCTTGGCGACCTCCTCCGTCTGGCAACCCGACAAATTTGGAACCAACCTCCGCCGAGCCCTTGCAACCTTCCCACCACCCCACCGCATCGACTTCGGCTGCGCCCTCGAACACGGAGCCTTCCAGCACCATCGCTCCATCTCCATCGCCGGGGCCAACCGAGCCCTCATCTTCTTTCTACTCCGCCTGATCACAAGACTGGACTCCCTCGGCCCCACCCCAAAAATCAACCTGCTCGACTACCTTTCAAAAGCTCGGACAGCAAAGAGCCGCGCGCGTTAGCAAGCGGACAGACCCAAGTATTCCCCTTAAAATCACCACTTACCATTCCCCTCCACTCCCCCCTCTATCATTCCCGTGCGACACAGTAGCCATGGAAAAACAACTCAAATACCTAGCCTTCCAAGGCGGCTCCCGCCCCACCAGCGGCCCCTACGGACAACAACTCGCCGACCTAGCCATCCGAGCCAACTTCATCCGCAACATCCAACAAAACCCCGGCACCTACATCGACCCCGTCCTCCGCTTCCACCTGGGCCTCGACCCCATCAAGCCGCCCGTCAAAAAATAGGAGCTTCGAATGAAAACCACCAAACCCATCGTCACCGTGAGCCACGACCGCAAACTCATCTTCACCACCTACGGCAACAAAACAACAATCGAACGCGCACCCCACGGTTCCGCCTACGCCGCCTACCAAACCGCCAACCTCCCCGTCCGCCCCGCCCCCAAGCGGCCACAGTTAGCGCCCCCACCCGCCCCCCGCCAACCCACCGCCCGCCAGTCCCTCCGCCAATCCCTAGGCCTCGACACCATCCGAAGTAAGTAGGGCAGGCTCCCGGCCTGCGGCGGACACCCTGTCCGCCTTTTCTCCCTGCGCAAACAACTGGGGCTAGATCGGAAAAACAGAACCGCGACCGTAAGGGAGCGGGCAAACGCTATCGATACGCGTCCTTGCGATCAAGCACACGCACGATCTCCATACCATCTGCCTTCTCTCGAAAGAAAATCCGATGATCCTGAGCCCGCAGTCGAAGCAGCGGAGGCTCGATGCCTTGCAGCCGCTTGGTGTTACCCTCACCCGTGGCCGCATAACGCGCGAGCGTTTTGAGAATCTGTAAGGCTACAGGTTGTTCGATGGCCCCTGTCGCAAAGGCGTCAGTCCGTTTTGCGCAGGTTTCAACGGAGGTCGTCCTTAGCAGGCGCGCTCCACGCGATCCGCTTACCCATTCGGGGTTTCGGACTGCCCCATCTTTTCCCAACCCACAGTAGTTAAACCAAATTGAGCAACCACGTCCTCATGCAGGATTGGCTTGTTTTGCTTCAGCCACTCGTCAGCCTCAACAACAGCCTTCCGTTCCGCAGCGCTGAGCGTGTCACCGTCCTCTTGAGACGGAACGATACTCTCGAGCAGATGCAGCACCGCCGAGAGCTGGGCCGGTCCCAAGCGGTCAAGCAACTCGTGTGCGTGCTGTTTCTCGCTCATGTGGTCGTGAATCCATCCTCATGATACTCCCGAGTCCATCCCTACGCAGGAACCTTCTCCAAACTCTGCGCGACGAAGTGGATCACCGAGTTCACTTCCGCTTCCGTCACATCAAAGACGTCCGTAATCTCTTTCACAGACATCCCGGCTTCGAGGTTCTCAAAGATCGTCTGCACAGGCATCCGAGTGCCGCGCAACACCCACGCCTCACTCAACGAAGCCCGCAGCTACAACACCCTCTACCAACTCACCCGCCTCACCGACACCCCCACCGGAGGCGGCTCGGCCACCATCGACTTCGAATACACCTTCCCCTCTACGACCAACAACGGTAAAATCAGCAAGATGAAGGACTGGGTCACCGGCGAGGAAGTCAACTACACCTACGACGCCCTCAACCGCCTTCTCCAAGCCGAAACCACCGGATCAGGCTGGGGCCAAGCCTACGTCTTCGACGGCTTCAACAACCTCCTCCAGCAGAACGTCACCAAAGGCAGCGCTCCCAGCCCGACCTTCTCCGTCGACCCCGCCACCAACCGCCTCACAACGACAACCTACGACGCCAACGGCAACGACCTCGGCATGGGCACCTACGACCGCGCCAACCGCCTCGTCACCTCCAACAGCGCGTCCTACTACTACGACCCCAGCAACAAACGCATCTGGAAAAAGAACCCGAGCGGTGCAGAAGAATACTATTTCTACCTCGGCAACCAGCGCCTCGGCACCTATACCTACAACTCCGGCACCGACACATTCTCCACGGCGTCCACGAATCTCTACTTTGGCGGCAAAATGCTCACGGCCCAAGGCAGCACGATCCTAACGGACCGCCTCGGCAGCAACGTCACAGGCGGCAAGCGTTACTTTCCGTTCGGACAGGAAAAACCCTCGGCCACCACGAACAATACCGAAAAGTTCACCGGCTATTTCCGCGACGCCGAATCCGGCCTCGACTACGCCGACCAGCGTTATCACAACGCTGGGAGTGGCAGATTTGTTACTCCTGATCCGGCAGGTAGCGGCCTGAACTGGTATGCGTATGCGAACAGCGATCCCGTGAACTACATTGATCCCGGGGGAGAAACTCCCTTTCGTCCGGGCGCGGGAGCAGCCAACACCTTCAACAACTTGCCTTCTAATCCAACGCCTCTAACACCAACATTTCGGGTTGATCACTGGGAATTGACTGACACCGGGACACCCACGACGGCCGAGATTGATCGAGTCCTAGCGCTCGTCGGCGGAGTGACTGGCTCTCCCAGCGCCTCATGCGCGGAGTACAACAAGGAATCGTTGTCTGCACCAGAAGAGTGTTCGGGCGGCAATGACGCGGGTGTAGTTTCCCATACCTGCAGAGAGGGATTTCAATGGGATGCGACATCTACCGGATGCAAGCCCACCAAAATGTATTGTTTTTGGGAAGCGTATAAGGGGGATAAGGTAGGTTTGCTGATGGACGCAGCGGGTATCTTCGTCGCCGTCGCTGCCCCCGAGTCGACTCTCGCAGACGGCGTACTCAATATAGTAGTTGGGCTCGCAGGATCTGCAGGGTCGATATGGGAAGACCTAAGCAATCCCAATCCAAACGATATCTTAGGCACCCAAATTGATACCGCTAATGGCATCGCAGGCATTATAGGCAACCAAGTAGGCGCAGTTGCTTGGGGGGCGCAGGTGATCGAGCAAGCGCAGACGGGGGTGGCGGGCTCAGCGGGAATGTCGGGAGTCTTGGGGGGAATACTTACCGGCGGCACGATTATAGTCGACCTATATCAACTTTCCAGGCACTATGATCAGTGCATGAAGGGCCAATAGATGACCCGACCACGGCGTTCCACAGAGTGGGCCACGCGAAGATGGGGGTTGTTAGTCGCTTTCGCGTGTTCGCCCATTTTTGTACTATTCATCGCGTTGGCGGACGATGCCGGGAGGGGTCTTGTGGCATGGATGGCCACTTGCTTGGTCATTACTGTCGTTCGATACCTATGGGATCTGCGTGTGTTCGCTTGGTTCTGGGCAACCCTTTTTCTGGTCGTCCTGTTACATCTCTTCTTGATCTTTTGGTTTCCGTGGCCCCTTCCGAAGGCGCCCGTTTTCTTCATCCTCGCTGCCGTGGGCGTTCCTCATTTCTACATAGTTCGGGGCACATTCTTGCTTATCGAGCGAATAATGGCTAATCGGGTGGGTAGGTGACGTGACCCCATTTCCGCCCCCAGGCGAATACGAACTATGCCAGCGCCGCCGCCCGAATCGCGCGGTACATTGAAGATCCCTCAAGTTTAACTGGTCTAATTTATCGAGAGCATGTCCACTGACATGCCTCTCTTTTTCAACCATTCATAATTGAGGATTCCAGCACAGCCGCCCGAATCTCCTGGTACATGGTGTCTGGGGCGAGATCAATATCTCCTGGCCACGCAACCGCCCCGTGATCGACAAAGACCTGCCTGAAAAACGCAACGTCCCGCAGCGGCTGTAACACGCCAGTCAGGTCAGCCGGGTTCAGGCGATAGTGCCCCTTCGTACCGTCCGCAAAACGCACCCACAAAGAACAATCCTCTTCTGGCCTGACTTCAACAACATCCCATATCATCGTAGGTCCCTTTTCACGCCAGCGGCGCAATCTTCTGCAGAGCCCGCTTCTCCCGTGCCAGATTCCAATCGTCCCGCAACTCCGCCTGGTGCAATTCCGCCCAATCCAATACCAATTCGAGAGCTCTCCGCGGTAACTGGCCCTCCAAAACGCTGAGCCTTTCCAAATCGATCGTCGCCTGAAACTCCCCGTAGATCGCGTGAAAATGCGCCGGCTCGTGATCGTTATAATACATCCGAATCAAAATCCCGTAGAACGAACTAATCGTCGGCATCCGAGACCACCATTGTAAAGCAAAAGGCCCCAGCTTTCGCTGGGGCCTTTCTAGAATCAATTGGGCGACTTTGAGCCGCGCCAGCGGGTCATCCGCCATAGCCTAGGCGACGGCGGACAGTCACCAAGACGGAGCAAAAAGTAAAACGCCCTGGCTTTCACCAGGGCGTCTCTAATTTAATTGGGCGACTTCCTACTCTCCCACACACTCGCGCGTGCAGTACCATCGGGGCTGAGAGGCTTAACTACCGTGTTCGGGATGGGAACGGGTGGGACCCTCTCGCTAGGATCACCCAAAGTTTTACCTGGTGGAGCGGTTTCGCTCACACCAGGCTGAATATTGACGGGACAACCACTATGTTCAAACTTGCCGTTACAAACGTTCGCTATTTGTCTCGCACATCTATGTGCGTTTTGCCCTGCTGAATTTACTTACTACTGCTCTGAATTCACAGTAAAATTTTATGGTCAAGCCGAACGGGCTATTAGTAGCGGTCAGCTCAATGCATTGCTGCACTTACACATCCGCCCTATCAACGTCGTAGTCTTCGACGGCCCTTCTTAGCTTGCGCTTGGGAAAACTCATCTTGAGGAAGGTTTCGCGCTTATATGCTTTCAGCGCTTATCCCGACCAGATTTCGCTACCCAGCTATGCCACTGGTGTGACAACTGGATCACAAGAGATCTGTCCAACCCGGTCCTCTCGTACTAGGGTCAGCCCCTCTCAATTTTCCTCCGCCCACCACAGATAGAGACCGAACTGTCTCGCGACGTTCTGAACCCAGTTCACGTACCGCTTTAATAGGCGAACAGCCTAACCCTTGGGAGCTTCTACACCCCCAGGATGCGATGAACCGACATCG
>JBDSXJ010000026.1:0-16850 GCA_039926185.1 Bryobacteraceae bacterium
AGGCGTCGAGACGAGTCTCGACGCGGCACGCAAGAGTGCGCGCGCCACGTCGGCTAGTGATGTTGGGCGGGTTTTTCGTGTTCGCCTTTGACGGGTTCGTCGGGGGGCGGGGCGTTTTGGTATTTGACGATGACCGAGACGCGGCGGTTGGAGGCGGCGTTGGGGTCTTGGGGTTCGCGCAGGCTGTGATCGGCGAAGCCGCGGACTTGGACTACTTGGCCGGGACGCAGGCCGCTCTTTTCCATTAAGCGACGGGCGGCGTTGGCGCGGTCGGAGGAGAGTTCCCAGTTGGTGTAGGCAGTGTTTGCGCCAAAGGGTTTGGCGTCGGTGTGGCCTTCGATCAGCAGGTCGTTGGGCAGTTTGCCTAACTCTTCGGCGAGTTTCTCGATGAGTTCTTCTCCGGTTGTGCTGGGGGCGGGGCTGCCGGATTGGAAAAACATGCCGTTCTCCGATTCGAGCAATTCTACGCGCAGGCCGTCGCCGGTAACGCTCATCTTCACGTTGTCCTTGAGCTTGTCGAAGTCGGGGCTTTGCTTGAGGGCTTGCTCCAGATTCTCCTTCAGGTTCTGCATGTCGTCCTTTTTGATGGTGAGGGATTCGCCCGCACCGGCTGAGGCGCTACCGCGCAGCTTGCCTGCGCCTGAGGGATCGCGGAAGTAGGCTCCGACGGCCTCCTTCACTTGCGGTTCGGAATTCAGCAGCCACAGGACGATGAAGAGCGCCATCATGGCGGTGACGAAGTCGGCGTAGGCTACTTTCCAGGCTCCACCGTGGTGGCCTCCGTGGCCACCCTTCTTTTTGATAATGATGATGGGCTGGACTTGTTCGCTCATGGCTTACTTTTTCGCTTCCGCGGCTCCGCCGCCCCTACAGGCTGTTTCCATTTCCTTGAAGGAAGGGCGTAACTCGCCGGGCACGCTGCGGCGGGCGAACTCGACGGAGAGGATCGGGGCGGAGCCTTTGACGAAGGCGATGACACCCATGCGGAGGCAGCGGAGATAGTCGCCGTCCGAGTCATTCATCTTGGACATGTTCACGGCCAAGGGCCCAAGGAAGCCGTAACACAAGAGAATGCCGAGGAAGGTTCCTACAAGGGCGGCTGCTACCTTGTGGCCGATTTCTTCGGGGGGTCCTCCGAGCGAGCCCATGGTGATGACGACGCCCAGCACGGCGGCGACGATGCCCAGTCCGGGGAGCGCGTCGGCCACGGTGCTGAGGGCTGTAATGGGCTCTTGCGCGTGGTGGTGATGGACTTCCATGTCCATCTCCATCATTTGATCAAGGTCGAAGGCGGGAACGCCGCCGCTGATGGCCATGCGCAAGGTGTCGCACACGAAATGGACTGCGTGATGGTTCTTCAGGAACTTGGGATACTTGCTGAGGATCTGACTCTTGGAAGGATTCTCGACATCTTCTTCCAGTCGCGCCATGCCTTGCTTGCGCGCTTGCATGAAAAGTTCGTTGAGCATCTTGAGGGTTTCAAGATACATGGCCTTGGTGTAGGGGCTGCCTTTGAGGACACCGATCAGGCCGGAGAAAACGCCTTTGATGGTGGAAAGCGGATTCGCCACCAGCAGCGTTCCGAGCGCAGCGCCGCCGATGATCACCAATTCGGCGGGTTGCACCAGGACTTCCAACGCCCCGTGCTCCATCAAATAGCCACCAATTACGGCGGCGATAACGACAACAATCCCAATGATTGCAAACATGTGCGGTTTCGTCCCCTCCTCTGGGGGTAACATGCACCTTATCGGCTGGTCTGGCGTGCGCTACACTCGAATATTCCCGTATGAGTTTGACCATTCAGCACCAGGAATCGAATGCCACCACCGCCAATATCCAGCTGGCCGGACGCTTGTTGTTAGGGCCGGGCTGTGTGGAGTTGGAGCAACTTGTCTCGTCGCTGTTGGGGCGCGGGTTTTTGCATCTGACGTTCGACCTCACCGATATCACGCATATCGATTCTACGGGGATGGGGCGGTTTATCGATACCTACAGCAAATTGAAAAGGGCTGGAGGGTCGGTGCGTATCGTGGGGGCGATGGGGGCGGTTCGGGATATGTTTAAGATTACCCGGCTGGATTCGATTTTTCAGTTTGATTAAGAGGCGGCCAGGGTGGCCGCCGCAGGCAAGGTGCCTGCCCTACACTTAGTCGATTAGGCCGTTGCGGATGGCGAAGCGCACCATTTCGCTGGCGGAGTGGAGATTCAACTTCTCCATAATTTTGCCGCGGTGGGCTTCTACTGTGTACACGCTTAGATTCAACCCTGTCGCGATTTCCTTGTTGGTTTTGCCTTCCGCGACCAGTTGCAGAACTTCGCGTTCGCGGCTGGTGAGCATGTCGATGGGGTTGGTGACGTGCTTGCGATAGTCGCTGAGGACGGCGTCGGAGACGGCCGGGCTGAGGTAGCCTTCGCCGCTGGCGACCGCGCGTACGGCGGCGATCAGGTCGCCTTCGCTGGAGTCCTTTAAGAGATAGCCTCGGGCACCGGCGCGCAGGATTTCTCGGACGTAGACGGAATCGCGGTGCATGGAGAGCGCGAGGACGCGGGCACGGGGAACCGAATCGGCGATTCGGCGGGTGGCTTCGATGCCGTTCAGCTCGGGCATGGTCACATCCATGATGATGATGTCGGGCTGGAGCGCGGTGGCTTGCTCCACGGCTTCACGGCCATTCGAAACTTCGCCGACCACTTCCATATCTTCCTGGGCGTCGATGATACGGCGGAAACCATGGCGCACTACGCTATGGTCGTCGGCGAGCAGAATACGTGTTGGTTTATGAAGCATGGATTTCCTCGAGTTTGCCCTGGGGCACTTGTACTTCGATCATGAGTCCCCCGCCCGGAGGGCGTGCGGTGCGAAATTTCCCTCCGGCTTGGCGAGCGCGGGCTCGCATGCCGGTCATGCCGAGGGTGGGCGAATATTGTTCGTCGTCGCTGCTGAGACCGCGTCCGTTGTCGACAATGGCGAGCTTCACAGTACCATCGGTGGCACTGAGTACGACTTCAACCTCGGAGGCACCGGAATGACGGGCGATGTTGGTGAAGGCTTCCTGGGCAATGCGAAAGAGATGCGTCTCGGTCTCATCGGGCAGGCGGGAGTGGAAGGAAGACTTATAGTCGACGCGGATGTTGGTGCGCTGGGAGAAACGCTCGGTGAGCCAACGCAGGCTGGCGTCGAGGCCGAAGTCGTCGAGGATTACCGGGCGCAGCAACTGAGAGAGTTCGCGGACATTGGCGATAGCGGAGTCGACCAATTGGACGCAATCCTCGCGGCGATGCTCCCATTCTTTGGCGCTGCCCGAGCTGTGAGTCGAGGTAAGATTGGCGCGCACGGCGGCGAGGGATTGGCCAAGTTCGTCGTGCAGTTCATGGGAGAACCGGCGCGCGGTTTCCTCCTGACTTTGCAGCATGTGCCAGGAGACGCGACCGAGTTCGTGGGCGTGCCATTCGAGGTTGCGGATGCTTTTGCGCGCGAAGATCACGGTGAGGACGGCGCACAGCAGGGCGAGGGTTAGGCACGATCCCAGCAAGAGGACGGAGCGGGCGGCCAACTGGCGGGATTCGTCTTCAATGCGGCGTTCGGTGTCGGCTACGCGGAGTTCGCTGGCTTCGAGAAGTTCCTGCTCCAGTTTTACGACTGCATCGTGAGCCACAAACAGTTGACGCAGAGAATTGTCCTGAGCATGGGTGGCGCGAAGTTTGATGGATTCGCGCACGCCAGTGGAGAAGGAGCGTTCGGCTTGATGCAGCGCGTTCCACTGACGGGCTTCGGGGGTGGCGGAGGCGGATTGGGCCACGCGGTCCAGGGCGTTGTCGGCGGTTTCGAGGTCCTTGAGGAGTTGATGTTCGTCAGCCGTTTCGGGCGCGCGGGAGAGCTGGTGAAGCACGGCGGCGAGCATGTTCTGGCCGGCCTGGGCAGCATTGAGGAGACGAGCCATGACCAGTTGCTCGCGGACGACGCGGGCGGTGTCGTCTTCAATGGCTCGGGTGCCTTGGACCGCGACCACGCCTGCGGCCCCCAACAGGAGGATGACTAATCCCAGGCCCGCGATGAGGCCGCGCAACATGTGCGTTTCGACAAACGGCGTTTTGTCTGTGGGCATGGGGGATTGCACGCTCTTCTCAGTTTAAGCCTGCGGGAGATTTAGAAGCGGGTGAGTTCAAAGATGATTGCGCGCTGGCCGACCTCGTCGTGATTTGGCATTTGCATACCCAGGGAAACCATCCAGCGGTCGTGAAAGCGGTAGACAATGCCCGGAATCCAATAACCAAGTTCGTGTCGGCCAGAGAACCAGTCCACTTGGAATGTCCATCTGTTGGAGAGCGGCTGTTCGATGCCTCCGAGGAAGCCATTGGCTCGCTCTCCGAAAAGTATTTTTGTGCCGTCGGAAATGCCTCCGGTAATGCGCGTTCTGGTGCGAGGCAGCTCAGTGTTGACCATTGCATAGATCCAATTGCCTTCGTGCGGACTGCGCAGCCGTTGGTCCGACCCGGGTTGGTTGAAAGGCCGTTCGGTGAACTCAAACATGTCCCCGACCACCACGCGAAGGGGCATCCGGGACGTCGCGCTCACCAAGGGGATGCTCGTTTTGAAGCCGACGCTGAGTGTGGAATCCTTGGGGTCCTCCAGGTCGAGGTTGAAAAGCGTCGCATCAAGTTCGATGTAATGCCCGATGCCATAGCCATAAGCGTTGGTCTGAATCCAACTGCGCCCGGGATTCCACACGCGGGTAGTCGTCTGATGCTGATAAAACCAATCTTTCTTTACCGCGATGTCCGCGGAAGGAACATTGAAGATGGTCTGCTGCGCCAAGACAGGTAGCGCAACAACGAAGAGTATGGATCGCAACTTATGACGCTACCAATTTAAAGGGCATTTTGCTGTAGATCGCGATCTGCAGGGTATGGTTGTGTTCGAAGACTAGGCCATCGCGATGCTGCACGCAGCCATTTCAGACCGACGTCGGTTCGACGCCACTGGCCTTCCAGGTGAAGACCCCAGCGGGACTTCTTGATCGGATGGTCCACAAAGTGCATGAACCAGGCGTTGTTATTGCTATCGGTGGCTGCCACGGCGGGCAGGCACAAGCCTAGCGTGAACAGCAGAACTGTAAGTTTCATTGGTGGATTAAGTTGCATTTTAAGCGACCCGTAAAACGCGCGCCGCGTGGGGATGATCGGAAAGCTTGCGATGGTTGTCGAGCCCGGTGACGATGAGCTCGCGGGTCTCGAGCTTCCAATCCTGGGCCATCTCTTCCAGCTTCTTCATACAACTGTGATCCACGAGCTTTGCTTTGGAGAGGTCGACACGAACGGACGGGTGCTTGTCCAGAGTGGAGATCTGATTACGGAGCGGGATCCAGTTGGTGAAGACTGCGGCGTCGTAAACGTGGACAACAGGGGCTCCCTTTTTAGTGAACTCGATGACTGCTTTCGGCCGGATCATCGAACCGATCGGGGCTCCGTTGATCAGGTGGATCAGGATCTCGACCGCGATGCCGACGGCGATGCCGACCAGGAGGTCCGTCGCCAAGGTTGCGATCAGGGTGGAGAGGAACACGATAAGTTGTTCCTTACCCACGTGCAGCATGTGGCGGAATTCTTTCGGCGAAGCCAAGTTGTAGCCGGTGAACACCAGCATCGCGGCCAGGGCGGCCAACGGGATGAGATTGATCAACTGCGGTACGGCGGCGACTAGGACGAGGAGGAGCGCACCGTGGTAGAAATTTGCCCAGCGGGTTTTGGCTCCGTTGTTGCGGTTGGCCGAGGAACGGACGATTTCGCTGATCATCGGTAGGCCACCAACAAAGGCGGCGAGCGTGTTGGCGCAACCGATGGCCAGCAGATCGCGATTGAGGTTGGTGCGGCGCTGGTAGGGATCGATCAAGTCGACTGCTTTGGCGCTGAGCAGGGATTCGAGGCTGCCAACGAGTGAAAACATGACGATCCACTTGATACTTTCGCCGGAGAAAATGACGGAGAAGTCAGGGAAGGCCATCGCTCCGATCAGGTTGCCAGGCAGGTGGACCAGGTATTTGGGGCCCATCTCAAAATTGTGGCCGGCCCAAGTGTAGAGGTGGGTGTTTTCGATGCCGAAGGCGAAGCCGAGGGGCGTCGCGACCAGCAGCACCAGCATGGGGCCGGGGATCGACTGGACAAATTTATTCTTGAGGAACAGGCGCCCAACCAGGATGAAAAGGCTGATAGCGCCGACCAGAGCGATCTCCGGATTCATGTCCATGATGCTGTTGGGAATCTCTGCGAGGAGCCCCAGGATTTCCTTGGAGTGGGGGGCGACGCCGAGGGCGACGTGGGCTTGTTTCGAGATGATGATGACACCGATGGCCGCCAGCATCCCGCGGACGGAGGCGATGGGGAAGAATTCACCCAGGGAGCCGACTTTGAGGAGTCCGAACAGGATCTGAATGACACCCGCAACTACGCTGGCCGCCAAGGCTCGCTTGTAGCCGAGAACGGGGTCTCCGGCGCCTAGCGCCTGGACGGCACCGAGAGCCACGACGATGAGTCCGGCGGCGGGTCCCTTAATGGTCAGCTCGGAATTCGAGAAAAACGGCGTCAGCATGCCGCCGATGATGGCCGTAAATATGCCGGCAATGGGCGGGTAGCCGCTGGCCAGGGAGATGCCCAGGCACAATGGCAGGGCAATCAGGAAGACCAGGAAGCCGGACAGTAAGTCGTTCTTCCAATAGGTCTTAAAGCCCACAATGGTTCCCCGTGGAATGGGACCTGGCTGGCGGGTTGGCGTCGCGATATCGGCGGAGGATGCCATCAAACCAGGATGCCGCTGGGAACGCAAAACGGATATAGCCCCGGCAGGGGACTATCCCCACTGTGAATCGGGTCCCTGTAGAAACACATCTCAAACCCCACGGGGAGGGGATGGTCGGACTGTCGTATAGAAGTGATCCTAATATGTAGGCATGGAACCCCGTTCAAGCAGTGCACACGGCTCTAGCCGTGCTGAATCGCTAGAACACACGGTGAGCCACACGGCGCACATGCTTCCCGCCCAAGGGCCGATTGGTGTTTTCATCCACCACAACACCCTGCACGCGTTCCAACACATGCCCTTCGAACAGGCTGTTGTCGAGGCGTCGAAGGTTTATGGCACCGAGCCGTACATGCGCGAGGAAGAGTACCGCAAGGCGGTGGGCTCGGGGCGCATCCTGATCGACGATATCGATGCCGTGCTAGCGAGGGAAAAAGATTTTGACGTTTGGCCGGGGATGACGCGTCGCGAATTGCGTCGGCGACTGCTGGTTCCGGGGATCAAACATTTTCAAGCCGAGACGGTGCAGTGGGACCTGGACGAAGGCGGCTTGCTGGACACGAAGGCTGCGCGGTCGCTATTCGAAGTTTGCCTGCGCGAGACCCCGCTGCGGAAGCAGGCAGACGCGGAACACCGTCGCGCTCGGGATGGTGTGCTGGCGGCAACGGGCACGGACCTCGACACGGTGATTCATCCATGGCTGATCCGGTTGTGCGCGGTGTTTACCGACCAGGGGCTGTCTTACTGGCCGATGCCGAATCGGGAGGAGGGCTTGCTGGGCGCGGCGATGACGCTGCTGCAGCAACCGTTCTGCCTGCTGCCTTCGGAACTCGGGAGTTTGCCGGGGCGCTGCAAAGAAATCGCTGGTGTTCCCGCAGTGGACGTGGTGTGCCGGATTTTTGACATTCTGGGCATCCCGGAATCGCAATGGGACGCAGCGGTGCAGACGGAGCTCTTGGCTCTGGGCGGATGGGCTGGCATGATTTATCGGCTGCAGGAAGAGCCGGAACTTGCTCCGCATGAGATCGTGCCCGCGACGCTGATGGATTTTCTGGCGTTGCGGATGTTGTTGACGGTATCGGCCGTTGACGCGCTGATGCCAGGGCGGCTGAAGGCATGGAAGTCGGCGCGTGGCACCTCGGACGATCCCTTTGGGCGAAGGCTGGCGAGTGCGGCGACGTTGTTCGATGCGGCGGGACAGGTGGAGGGTCCGGCTTCGCGCATTGCGGCGCTGCGGACTGAACTGGACTTGTTCGACGAGTTAGAGCGTCGGCGCATACTGCACATCGCGTATGAGCGTCGGCACGAACGGCAGATTTTGTTGCCGATGCAGGAACATCGTCGACGCAAGCCCCTGCCCCAGTCCGAAAAGCTCTCTGCTCAGGTATTTTTCTGTCTCGACGAACGCGAGGAATCTATTCGGCGGCACTTGGAAGAGATTGCGCCGCATATTGAGACGTTTGGAGCCGTTGGCTTCTACGGGGTCGCGATCAACTACACGGGACTGGACGATGCGCACGGAGTTTCGCTATGCCCGGTGGTGGTGAAGCCGGCGCACGCTGTGACGGAGCGGCCAGTGGAAGGACATTGGGGCAGTCATGCCCGGCGCGTGCGAATGCGCAGGATGTGGGCGTGGGTGGCACGAGAGTGGTCGGTGTCGTCGCGGACGCTAGTGCGTGGCTGGGTGGGCACCACGGTGCTCGGGGTATTCAGCATCGTCCCGATGGCGGCACGGGTGTTCAGTCCACGGCGGTACGGAAAGCTGATCGCGTGGTTGAATGCGAGCATCCTGCCGGAGCCGCGTACGGAACTCGCGTTTGAAAGAAAAGATGCCGAGGGACATACCGAGACTTTCGACTTACTCAAGGGATTCACGGTGGAAGAGAAGGTGGATCGTGTCGCGGCGGTCCTGACGATGGCGGGGTTGCGGCGGGGCATGGCAAGGTTGGTGGTGGTATTGGGGCACGGGTCGACGAGCCTTAATAATCCGCATGAATCGGCATACAACTGCGGAGCATGTGGAGGACGGCGGGGAGGGCCCAATGGACGCTTGTTCGCTGCCATGGCCAACCTTCCGGGCGTCCGCGCAGGGTTGAAAGCGCGAGGAATCATCGTTCCCGACGACACGTGGTTTGTGGGCGGTAACCACGACACTTGCAACGACGATATCGATCTTTATGATTTAGAAGCTGTGCCGCACACTCACCGTCGCGACCTAGCGGATGTGCGGGCAGCGCTCGATAAAGCTCGGGCTCTGAGCGCGCACGAGCGGACGCGCCGTTTTGCATCAACACGCTGGCTGGACGGTCCGAGTGAAGGCCTACGGCACGTGCAAGGACGGGCCGAACATTTGGCGGAACCCCGCCCTGAGTATGGCCATTCGTCGAACGCGGTGTGCATCGTGGGCCGGCGGTCCTCGACGCGGGGACTGTTCCTGGACCGGCGCGCATTTCTGGTCTCCTACGACATGGCGAACGATCCCAACAACTCAAGCCTGGCTGGTCTGTTAGGAGCCGTGTTCGTGGTCTGCGCGGGCATCAACCTGGAATACTACTTCTCCTACGTCGACAATGAACGCTTCGGTTGCGGGAGCAAGCTTCCCCATAACGTGACTGGATTGCTCGGGGTGATGAACGGATACGAGAGCGACCTGCGTACCGGACTAACCTTGCAAATGGTGGAGATACACGAACCGGTCCGAATACTCTTCGTGATTGAGAGCACGCCGGAGCGCATTGAGCAGACCGTCAAGTCGAACGCGCTGAACTGGGAATTTCTAGAGAAACGTTGGATCCGCGTGGCATCCATGGACCCCGCTACGGGAGTCATGAAAATGTATCGCGATGGAGTTTGGGAAGCTGTAGAAGGGGAGGATGAGAGGCTCGGATCGGCTGCTTCTTCGATGGAGTGGTACGCTGGGCATCGCGAGCATCTGGGGATTGCCCGGATCGAGACAGGAGCGCGCGCATGAGCTTGGAGCAACTGCTGCTAGTGATCGTCGCCGCACCTGGGGTCTCCTTCTTGCTGCTGGCAACAGCCTGGCTGCTGGGAATCCATCCGCGTGAGCGGTTGCTGGCGCACTTTACCAGCGCGGTGTTCTTCGCGATGACCGTAGCCTCGCTGGTGCTCGCCTGGAACATGGCCAGCAAGGGGATCGGGACGGTGAGCCTCAACGGGGGGCCGTGGTTTCAGGCTGGTGAGTACGCATTCCAATTGGATCTGGTAGCGGATGAGTTGTCGCTGCCTTTGATGTGTATGACGGCTTTGCTGGTCGGTATTGTGGCTACGTTTTCGAGACGTTATCTGCATAGGGAAGGCGGCTTTGATCGCTTCTTCCTGCTGTTGAATGTGTTCGCGTTTGGATCGATGCTGATCTTCTCGGCGGGCACTTTTGACCTACTGATCGGCGGGTGGGAACTTGTCGGCATCACCTCGGCGTTGCTGATTGCGTTCTTCTCGCAACGGCGCGATCCGGTGGTGAATGCGATTCACGTGTTTTCGGTGTATCGGTTGGGCGACGTGGGGTTGTTGCTGGGCGTGTTCGCGCTGCATTACTGGGTTGGGACGGCAGAGAGTGGTCGCGTGTTCCACGGCACTTGGCCGATGCAGGATACGACGATGACGGGAACAGGCGCGACGATTACGGCGCTGCTGTTTCTGTTCGCGGCATGTGCGAAGTCGGCGCAAGTTCCCTTCTTCGGATGGTTGCCGCGAGCGATGGAAGGTCCAACGCCATCAAGCGCGATTTTTTATGGTGCGATTTCGATCCACGCGGGTGCGTATTTGTTGTTACGCATTGAGCCGCTGTTGATGGCGTCGCCGATTGCGGCCTCGGCAGTGGTTGGCATCGGAGCGTTGAGTGCGCTGCTGGGCACCATGGCGCATCGTGTGGTGGCGGATGCGAAGACTTCGATTGCGTATGCGGCGATGACGCAGGTGGGGATTATTTTTGTTGAGATCGGATTAGGATTTCCGCAACTCGCGCTGGTGCACATTGTCGGGCATGCGATGGTTCGGACGCTGCAGTTCCTGCGTGCTCCGTCGATGTTGCACGATTACCATCGCGTGCATGCGGCGGCGGGCGGACACCTGGGCGCGACAGGAGAACACTACAACAACCTGCTGCCGGAAGGACTGCGAACTTGGGCATACCGCTTCGCTTTGGACCGCGGCTTCTATGAAGCCTTCGTTGACCGATTCGCCGTTACTCCGGTGATGAAGCTTTCGCGCATGTTGGGAAGCCTGGAGCCGGGCACGCGGGTTGCCGAGCCGGGGTATTCGAGTGTGACCGCAGACGCACTGGAAGAGACCAAGGCATGATTCTGGACACATTGGCCCTGACATCGATGGCGCTGTACGTGTTCCTCGCCATCATCACACTGGCCAGCATGCCGAAGAGAGATCGCGAGCCGGGGCGGTTCGCGAGCCTTGGCTGCATCGTGGGCGGAACGCTGCTGGCCTACGCGGCTCCTAACCTGCCGGTGTTTGCGGCGGGGTGGACGTTGACGGTGGTGCCGTATTGGATCTGGATGAAGACGGGTCCGAAGCTCGCTTTGACGGCGGGGACGTTGGTCTTGTTTGCCGGTGTCGGATTGATCAGCGCGGGTGGCGATAGCAGCATGCGGATGCTCGCATTTGGCGTGCTGACGCTCGCAGTGCTGTTTCGCAAGGGCATTTTTCCGCTGCATTCCTGGGTAGTGAGCGGGCTGGACTCGTCGCCGATGCTGCCTCTGGGATTGCTGTTCAACGGCCACTTGGGTGCGTATTTAATGGTGCGCTTCGCGATCCCGCTTCTGCCAGATGCCGCGACACAAGCGCTGACTTTGCTGAGCGTGCTGGCACTGTTCACGGCGCTGTACGCGGCCCTGGTGGCGCTCTCTGAAACGCGCCCACGCCGCATCCTGGGATTCCTCACGGTCAGTCAAGCTTCTTTCCTGCTGGCTGGCCTGGAGAGTCGCAACACGGAAGGCGTGACGGGCGCGCTGGTGCATTGGTTTGTGGTGGTGGTGGCCACCACCGGGTTGTATTGCGTGTATCGAGGCCTGGAAGCCCGGTACCCGGCGGTCGCCTCGCCGGCGGGGTTTCTGGGTTTGATGAACGTAGCTCCACGCATGGCGGTATTTTTCGCGCTGAGCGGGCTGGCGTTGGTAGGCCTGCCGGGGACACTGGGTTTCGCGGCGGAAGATCTGCTTCTCCACGGCTCGCTGGAGTCGCATCCGTGGCTGGGCCTTACCCTGCCCCTGGCGACGGCGTTCAATGCGATTACGGTGTATCGACTATTTAGCACGCTGTTCATGGGGCGCGCGGCGTCGGCCACGCCAACGATGCCCGATGCCATGCCTCGGGAGCGCTGGGCGCTGACGGCAGTAGCCATGTTCCTGGTGGTGAATGGGATTCTGCCGAGCATGCTAGTTTCGCTACGCAGCCAGACGGCCGAACACATCGCGGCCATGCTGAGCGGTCGGTAATGTAAAGGCAGTAGCCGCTGGAAGTCGCGTTTCATACCCTTGCTGGGTTATCGCAACTGCAACGATTCAGGCGCATTCTTGAGTTGCAGGGATGGCTGAGTAAGCTACCCGCAAGGAGAACAATCCATGAAACGATTTACGGTTCCCACGCTGGCAATCGCGCTCGCCGCCACGATGCTGGCCGCCCCGCAGGACAAAGCCAAGAAGAGTCCAGTAACACCGACGCCTGTGGCATCGATTGAGACCAAGGCTCCGGCAGCAAAGGAAGCCCCGAAGGGTAAAGCAGCCAAGGGCAAGAAAGGCAACAAAACCAAGGAGACGCCGACGACTAAGTAACACTTTCGAGGTTCGGGAGGCTGTCATTGCGCGGCCTCCTGGATCTCACCGTTCTGTAGCATGCCTCTGGAAGGTTCCGACCTTCGGGATGGCTACGAATCCTCTATCCCCTCGGAGTTGCGATTGGCCCCTCTCCGGTCCAGCTCCTCGTAGGATTCGCAATCATCCTGGTCGGATACCACCTATGGGCACGGAAGAAGCGGACTTTGCACATGGCAGTGTGCTTGCCGCTTCTTCCTTTTTTTTGCTCCGACGGGCGTCGAGATGAGTCTCCTCACCTTGATACAATGCCGCGCGCTGAGGCGTGCGCTACAGGACTCCGAGGAAGGCGACCAGGTCTTCTTTCTCGAACTCGCTGAGGCCCATTTCATAGCGGCTGTCGTAGAAGTCGACTACGCCGCGGAGGTCCTTGGCGGAACCATTCGCGAAGTACGGGGCACGGGCGGCTAGGCCGCGGAGTTGTTGCATCACGATGGAGCCGACGTCGGCGCACTTGCCGCTGATGAGGGCTCGGCCGGGATCGGTGGTGTAGATGGTGCGGCCAAGGAAAGGGTGCGGTGTGGCATCCTTCGCACAGGTGATCTTGAACACGGGGAGCTCGGACTTGGCCATGGCGGGGGTTTCGCTCTTGGCTGCGTAGTTCGTAGTGCCGACGTCCATCCAACCTGCGGAGACATCCTGACCGGTCAACTGCGACTTGTGGCATGTCGCGCAAGTGCTCTTGGCGGGATTGCCGGTGGTGTTCAGGTGCGCCGTGTCACGGACCATGAACTCACGGTGCGTGAAGATATCGGCACCGCGGGCGACGGAGGCCTGATCGAAGCGGCTGGTCTTCCAGCTATCGAATTTTCCGAAGACGTCATCGTTGGTGGCAGCGAGGCCGGGCTTGCCGTCGCGCAGGGCGGGCATGCCGAGCAGCTGCGGGGCCCCGGGCGCATTGAAGGCGCCCGCAAAGTGATGGGCCGCTTGCGCCACGTAGACCTGTGATTCGTAGGCGACGATCTTTTCTAGCTGCTCGCGCGTCGGCTGCTTGGTGGCTTGCTCGTGACCCATGATGGCGCTGAGAGCCTGGGTCGTCAAAGTTGCCTCGCGCGCATCGCTCATCAGGTTCATGGCGACGGGCTTGCCGGTTTCGGGATCGAGGTCAGCCGGGAGGCCAGACTTGACGGTCGGCGAGCCAGTGCTCGCGACAACGTAGCGCAAATTCGCCGTGGGGCGAGGACGACGATAGACCGAGACCGTCGGGGTCGCGCTGGTCAGACCATGCTCTTTGCTGGTGTTGCAGCCGGTGGCGTCGCTGACGACTTCGATGGAAAATTCGACGGGCTTGTTGGATCCGTCCGCGTTCTTCGGAGGCCAGGCAATCGGGATGCGAAACAGGCCGCGTTTGAGGAGAAGTGAATGGGAACTCTGCTGGTCCTGGGGCAGCGACGGGCAATTGGCACCGTCGAAGGCGGCGAAGACGGGATCTTTGCCATCGGAGAAGCGCCAACGGTCCATCATGGCCTCAGCGGAAACGCTCATGCCCCACGCGGGTTGGTGACAGTTGACGCAGGCTCGGCCGTTGGTGCCGAGCGGGGTGAAGAAGGGATGTCCGTCGGTCTTGACCTCGCCCGACGCGTTCAGCATCCCGAGTTTGCCGTAGAAGTTGTCGTAGGAATCGAATTCCAGCAAGGTTTCACCGGAGCTCTGCTCGACCCAGACGAGGCGGCTGCCTTGATATTGCGCGCTGAGCGTCGCGACCACACCGAGGATTCCAATCACCAACAACAGTTTACGCATAGTTTCGCTTGTATACAGCCCTATGAGAGGAGGTTATCGAGTTGCTGGGCGGGTGTCAACCGATGGTCGAAATCGAGAGTATGTCAGTAGGCATGGGCATCTAAATCGAAAGCGCGTGTGCGGAGTTCATCGATGCTTTCACGTTTGTGCTGTCAACGGAGTTTGCACCACCTCAGAACGAGAAGCGTACCACCCCTGTTCCCTGGCGCGGAGTGCTGAAGACCGACCCCCGATTGATGAAGCCGAAGCCTCCCGTCAGGACAGTCGTGCTGGCATTGCGGGTGGTGGCGGCCAGAGCATTGCCCACGGTCGGATTTGCCATTTGCGTCCGGTTGAAGATGTTGGAGAACTCCATCCGCATGCTGAGACTCATTTTTTCGCGGATGCGGAATACGCGCCCGAAATTGATGTTTTCCGAGGGCCGGCGCTGGTAGCGGTAATCGTTGTAGTAAGCGGCGGCGGTGCCGAACTGGCCATCGGCGGGATCCTGCCATGCGGCCGGGTTCAGAACCAGGTCCTTGTCAGGATCAAGGCAATGACAGTTGAGGTCCTTGAGGAATGGATTTACTCCCGCGACGCGATTCGCGAAGGTGTTCCGGAAGTAAAGTGTGTTCAGGTTCTTTTGGCCCGAGGGGGACAAAATGGGAACCCCGCTGGCGTATTGCAGGACGGCTCCCAACGTCCAATCCCGTGCCGCGAAGGATAAATATTTGTTCCCGCCCAAAGCGGGCAATCTATAGTTGACCGCGATGACGCTGACAAGAGGCCTCGAGAAAGAAGAGATCTGTTTGTTGGTATTCCTGTTGAACACATCGTTTACCGCCCCTGATCCGCCCAAGCCGGCCGAATCGGAGTCTGCTCCCAGAACGAGTTCTTTTTGATAGGTGAACGTATAGGTGAAGTCCAGACCATGCGAGAAACGCTGCGTGACCTTCATTTGAAGCGAGTCATACCAGGTCTTGCCCTGCGGCGACCATAAAGGACTTAGCCCACTTGCGAATTGCGGGTAGACCCGGAGAGATTGCGCGACCGTGGCGGTGGTCGGGAACCCAGCGTAGGGAAATTTATTCTGGAAACGACCCGCTGCAGCCGTGCCTACGGTCCCCCGGAGAATGGCCCGATCAGCGGCACTGTTGACATCCAATCCGTAACTGGCAAGGATCTGGGGCGTCAGCGCGTTGTAATTGTTCAGGCCGGAACTCGGCCACCACACGCCCCGATTGCCGACGTAGGAGGCTTCGACCACGAGGTTCCTGGAAAGTTCGCGCTGCAGGCCGATGCTCCACGTGCCTTGGCGGGCGGGCCGACCGGCATTCTGGTCCACTACCACGGGAGGGCCCGCCAAGCCCGCCGGATTGCTGATCAAAGGATACTTGCCAGGGTCGAAGCTCGGCCAGGGGGACACGTAGTTCGACGGGATACCGTTCTGCAAGGTCAGGGCTGCCGTGTAGAAGTTAGGCGCGAGGAAAGGGTTATTCGACGCGGCGTTGGTTTGTCCCACGCCGGGAGTGCCATTGTAGATGAGACCGTAGCCGGCGCGCAGAACAGTCTTGGAGTTGATCTGGTAGGCGAGACCGATCCGGGGTCCAAAGGCGAAGGGGTAGTTCTTGGCGAACGAACAGTTACAGTGGCCCGCTCCGTCGCCTTCAAAGGTAGTGCCGCCAGGATGGCCTCCCGCCGTCGGGTTCGCCAGGGTGGGGCTCAGGGTGGGCAGGCGCCCGTATTGTTCGCGGGGATACGTGGAATAGTCGTATCTCAAGCCGTAGTCGAGGGTCAACTTACGGGTGATCTTCCAGTTGTCCTGCGCGAAGAATCCCCACTGTGTCTTCCCCGTGCGTGCGGTGGAGAAGGAATTAATCAAACCGTTATTCACCTGGCCAAGTAAAAAGCTGGCATAAGGAAACCCGAGGTTGCCCCCGCCGACGGTGCTGGATCCGATGTAAGGTTGGGCGGTTTGTCCCGACGAGAAGGCGTATTGTCCGTTGGTGCCGGTGAAGTACTTTCCTTCAAACCCTTGAACACGGACCTCCGCGCCGAACTTGTAGGTATGGTTGTCCTTCACCCAACTGAGCGAGGTATTTCCGGTGGGCGTAGTTAGAAAGCTTCGGGCTTGAGCGCCCGGTCCCATGTTCGCTGTGCCGCCGAAGCCGGTACAAGCCGGCGAGGCGCCCGTTTGGCACAAGCCGGTAATTTGAGGGAAACGGCCGCCCGCCGCGCCCAGCACCGTAGCGCCTACGAGGCCAAGACTCTTCGTTGAATCGTAATCCAACGTGGGAGCGTTGTCGTTGAAGGGATAGAACACAAATCCGGCACCCAAATGCAGCAGCATCGTGGGTGCCACCGTGTAATCGGTATTCACGCGCCAAGTGTAGGACTGCGTGAACGTCCCGCGCGTGGCGGTGATCGGCGCGGGCAAGCCTTCGGAACCATTCAACTGTTGCGAATATTGGCTTCCCGTTGCGTTGGTG
>JBDSXJ010000027.1:0-93384 GCA_039926185.1 Bryobacteraceae bacterium
GCGTGGCCTTCAGCTTGTCGAGCAGGTACACGAACTTATCCACGTGGAAACGATTGATCTGCGCCACCTTTTCGATTTTGTCCTTGTCACCCTGATGGTGGGTTAGGCCATGGTGGCCTTCGTGCACACCGATTTCGCGATAGGCGCGCGTGCTTTGTTCGAGCGCCATCACCATGGTGACCACGCGCGTCATGTCGGTTTGCAGCGCCAGAGTCAGCAGGTCGAACATGAGGCGCGAATGGTCGGTCATGTTGTCGGGGATGCTGGAAGACGGGCTGGCCATAGTAGGCCGTGGCGCTTCCGCATTCTCCTTTTCGGCACGCTGCACGCGGGTTTCGATGTCCCGGATGGCGAACATATACTCGTCAAGCTTGGCGCGGTCACTGGAGCCGAGGGCGTTTTTCAGCCGCTGCGCGTCGCCCATCACCACATCCAGGATGCTCGCTTCGTATTTCTTTTGGCGGGCGCGAACGGCAGGGTCGTTGCCAAAGTCATCCGCACCGAAGAGACGCTCAAACACGGCGCGCGGACGAACCTCCGGCGGCATGGGAGCCGATGGCGAGCGCCAGGAGAGGCTGTTGCTATAGGCGCAGCTATAGCCGTTGTCGCAATTGCCGCCCTGCACCCCGTCTTCGCAGCCGAGTTCCAGCGACGCGAATTTGGTTTGGTTGCCGATGTGCTGCGCGGCGATCTGGTCGACTGAGATGCCCGTGTGGATATCCTTGCCGGCGGTCTTCTTCGGATGCGTCGCCGTCAGGTAGGCGGCGCCGGCGCGACCGTGGTCTCCGGGGCCATCGCCCAGCGCGCGTCCGCCGTTGTTGGTCAAGCCGCCGAACATCATGATTTCATCGCGGTACGCTGCCAGCGGGGCACTAGTGCGGGGGAACTCGGCGGGTAACGCCGAAATATCGCCAGTGATTTTCGGCGTCCATTGGTCCATCACAATGCCGTTGGGCACGTAAATGAACGCCATGCGACACGGCGATTTGGATGCGGCCGCGCGGGCGAACGACGGGATCATGGCGTCGAGAAACGGCAAGGCCATGGTGGCGCCGGTGCCGCGCAAGAATGTTCGTCGATTCAGATGTTTCATTGCGTTGCTCCCTCGTTGCTGATTGACCCTGCACCGCTTCTCATCAGAAAGGCCTTGCTGTTGACAATATCCTTCACCAGCACGGAAAACCGGTAGCCGTGCGAGGCCGCGTCGGCGACAATGCCGTCGATCGCGGGCTTGTCGAACCGTTCCACGCCGCGGCCCAGCGCGTAGGTCATCAGCTTCTCAGTGAAGTTGCGCGTGAACAAATCGGATTTCGACCTCAGAATCTGCTTCAGCCCCTGCGCGCCTTCAAACGATTTACCGTCCGGCATGGTGCCGGAGGCGTCCACAGGAAACTTGCCATCGTGCGTGCGCCAGGCTCCGGCCGCGTCGTAGTTTTCGAGGCCGAACCCGATGGGGTCCATCTGGATGTGGCACACCATGCAACTTGGGTTGGCGCGGTGCTGCTCCATTTTCTGGCGTAGTGACGCACCGGAACCGATGTCGCTTTCCACCAGCGTGGGAACATCGGGCGGCGGTGGTGGTGGCGCGGAGCCAAGGAGATTTTCCAAAACCCACTTGCCGCGGGTGACAACGGAGGTGCGCGTCTGATACGACGACACAGTCAAAATGGAGCCCTGCGTTAGCAAGCCGCTGCGCTGCGGGCCGGTGAGTTCCACGCGGCGGAAGTCTTCGCCTTTCACTCCGGCAATGCCGTAGTGCGCGGCCAGCGGTGCGTTCAAGTAGGTAAACGGCGCATCGATGAAATCGAGGATATTGCGATCCTCGCGGAACATCGCGGCGACGAAGAGATTGGTCTCCGTGTGCATGAAGTCGAGCAACTCGTCGTCGGTGGTTTGGAAGCGGCTCGGGTCCGGCGGACGGCGATCGAGATTGCGGATGCCCAGCCATTGGCCGGCAAAATTGTCGACCAGCGCGGCGGCCTTGGCGTCGGCCAACATGCGCTTCACTTGCGCGGCGAGCACGGCCGGCTGCCGCAACGTTTGCGCTTTCGCCAGGCGGAACAGCGCATCGTCGGGCATGCTGCTCCACAGGAAATAGGACAGGCGCGAGGCCAGCTCATAGTCATTAATACGATGAGGCGCGCCAGCAACGCCCGGGCGCGGCTTCGGGTCTGTCTCGATCCGGAATAGGAAGCTTGGCGACATCAGCACGGCTTGCACGGCCACGCGGATGCCCTCATCGAAGGAATCGCCTTGCCGCTGGGCGAGGCTGACGAGTCCCGCCAATTGGTCGATCTCCGTCGCAGAGGCTTGACGCCGATAAGCTCGCTGAGCGAGATTGGCCACGATCGTCCTTGCACACGCGGCAGTACGTTGCCCGCAGACGAACAGCCTCCGGTAGCTCTCCGGACGCGCTGGACTCGGACTGTACGGCCCGGCCAGCTCAGTGAATTCCACGTACATGCGGCGGCGTTCATCGGGATTGATGTTGCGGCGCGGATCGTCGTAATCGGCCAGGCCGGGGAATGATGCGCGGATGGAGTGTTCGCCCGCTTTTACGGGAACGCGCACGACGAAGGCACCGCGGTCGTATTCGTAGTCCGTGTTGCCCTCAATGAACGCTTCGAGGATTTGCTTGCCATCGAGCGTGAGCGCCATGCGCTCCGGTGGGAAAGCCAGCCGCGATTTTTCCACGCGGCCAGCTAACTCTTCCGCCGTCGGCGGACGCCGTGGGGCGCGAACTGGTGGAGCTTTTGTGGCTGTGCCCGCCGCCGCAGGTGGCGGCGGAGGCGGCGGAGGTGGGGCACCTTCCTGAAACGGAGTCGGCGTGCGGCGCGCCAATTCGAGCTCCGTTAGGAACTTGTCGCGGGGAGCTTGGTAATCGATGCCCGCGTCGCGATGGTTGATCACACGCACACGGAATTCGTATTCGGCATCCACCGGAAAGGTGTACTTGGTGTACATCGCGCCGCGCATGGAATAGGGCAAGATTGTTCCGCCGGATGCGGTGGGCGGTTCATCGGTGCCCTTCTTTGGCATGAACACCGCGAGCAGCGTGGGCTTGGCTGGAACAGGCTCCCCGAAGACAGCAATGCGCGACAGTTTTCGAGCCGTCGACAGGTATTTTTCCATCAGCAGCGGAGAGAGGGTGAGCACGTCGCCAATGTTGTCGAAGCCATAGCCCGCGTCATCGACAGGAAACTCGTTAGCCGGCTTCAGGTGAATGCCCAGCAGGTCGCGAACGGTGTTGTTGTATTCGGCGCGGTTCAGGCGGCGCGCCGTGACGCGGCCAGGGTCGCCGTCGGGAATCGCTGTGACCTTCGACTGGCCGACGAGCGTTTCAATCCAACCAGTGAGCGCTTTGGATTCTTTAGCCGACGGCGCAGGCATACCAGCGGGTGGCATCTGGCCGCTGCTAACCCTGGCCAACACCCGTTTCCAAACGTCCTTCTGGGCCATCGCCGTACCGTAGTCGCGATACGCTTCCAGGTTGAGCCCTGCCGTTTGTAGGGCCGCACTGTGGCAGGCAAAACAATTGTTCGAAAGCACCGGGACCACGGTCTTCTGATAGTTCTCTTCTGCTTTGGACGGCTGTCCGGATACAGCTTGTTCCCACGTTAATAGAAGGAACAGTCCTCCGGCAATCACCAAGCTAGCGTTTCGGTTCATGGTCGGTTGGCCCACCAGATTGTGGCACATCAATTAAATCATTAGGCGCGCCTGGCTGCAAGGATGACTTGAAAGGGGATTTGGTTTGGCTCCCCACACTGGACGCATTTAGAACTTTCGCAGCATCAATCTCCCCCCTGCTCGAACTGAATCAAGTCCTTTGTACAGGCTGGAATACAGTCGACAGTAATAATCGCGTCCATGCTGGGTACCCAACTTGGATGAAGTTCTAAACACTAGATCGGGTAGTTTGCTTCCGAAGTCGCCGTGAACCGGACCCAAACTTCCCGGCCTGGAGAAAGCGGCTCTTCTGATCACCCTGTCTACCGTCAACCCGCGCGTTCCCTATCGGGCCGGGTATGCCGACGCCCAACCGGGAGTACCTTCTTCCCACTGGTTGTCGGTGAGTTGCTCGACGTCGTTGGAGCCGTCATAACGCATCACAAAGATCTCGCCATAGGGCTGCGGCGCGTCGGCGTAGGCGACTTCATCTTTGAATCCCATTCTTGAGCTTGCGAAGACGATCAACTGGCCGTCGGGCGACCACGACATGTGCGCGTCATTCCCTGGACCTTTGGTCAGGCGCTTCAGCGATGTTCCATCCGGCTTGATGGTGTAAATATCATACGAGCCGCCGGGCTGATAAGTGCCACCGGAGAGCCGGGCGAACATGATGAGATCACCACGGGGCGACCACAGCGGGAAGTTGTCGTACTCCTTTGTGAGTGTGGTAACGGCTTTCGTTTCGAGGTTCATGATGCGCAGGCCCATGCCATCCGCACTGAAGGTTCTGTAGACGAAGCGCTTGCCGTCCGGCGCAAAGGACGGGAACGCGTTGTTGGCGGAGCCGGAGGTAAGTTCCTGGAAACCGCTACCGTCTGCGTTGATGATCGCGACGGTTGCCCCATCGTCCACGCGGTCGGCAGGCTTCAGAAACTTGGAATGAAAGCCGTCGAAGAATGCGGGGAACATGCCCACGCTGAAAATGATTTTGTCACCGGCGGGCGACCAGCCTCCCGGCAGAAGATTGCGTGTCTTGTCCTGGTACAGGACTTCGTACGTGCCTGTTCCTATCGCAGTTCCCGCCGAGGTCACGGCAAGCACCGCAAGTGCCGGATTGATGACAAACCGGCTTACCACCGGCACGCCAAACTTGGGATGAGTCATGACCAGCATCTGCTTGCCCGAGGGACTTAAGGCTGGAAGCGCGAGGTCAAAACTCAGTTCGTAATTCGGATTGCGGCTAAACGATTTGGCAGGGAACTTTGGAGGCCCCAGCTTCCAATAGACAACGCGTTTGCCATCCGGCGACCAAGCGGCGGTCCGAACGGGACCGCGCGGTCCTCGCCGCCCGCTGACGTAGTCGATTCCCGGGTCCGTGCCGTCTTTGCGAACGTAGCCGATGTCATTTGCGGCGAGCGGCGAAGGATTGATCTTGACACCCGCGCCGGCGGGGATCTCGGTGGACGTACCCGTCGCGATGTCGATGCTGACCAGACGCGTGCCGCTGCCTGCTGGGGGATTCCCCTCGCGCGCCGCCATCGTCTGCTGTGCGGTCATGCAGTAAGCGACGACGCGTTGGTTGTCGCTGGTCCATTTCGGACTGCCGCAAAAGTTCCCGCCGGTGGTCAGCTTCTTCAGCCCGGAGCCATCTGGGTGAAGGATATAGATGTCCGCTAGCTGCTGACGCTCCCAGCGGCCTTCGGAGAACGGCGGGATCACGCCTCGTCCAGAACTGAATGCGATCCACTTCCCGTCCGGTGACCACGCTGGACGGAAGTCGCCGCCCGTTCCCGAGGTGAGTTCCTTCGCCTTCTTTGCTGTGAGGTCCAGAGTCCAGAGGTTCGCCGTCCCCTTGCCGCGAGTGCTGACGAAGACCAGTTGTTTGCCGTCGGGAGAGAATGCCGCCTGATCGTCGTAGGACGTTTCCGCAGTTAGGCGCGCAAGCCCACCGCCATCCGGATTCACGCGGAAGAGATCCGCCGATCCGTTACGTTCAGAGGTGAAGACAATCGAGTTGCCGTCCGGCGCCCAGGCAGGATTGTAGTCGGTACCGGCGGCCTGCAGCAGCGGACGTTCATCGCTGCCATCCGCGGCTGCAATAAAGAGTTGCGGCTGACCCGGCAGGACACCCGCGGGGGTAATCGAGACGCGACGCGGGGCAGGCGCAGTCTGGGCTGACAACAGGGCCAACACAGTCAGGGCAACTAAGGCCGTGAAGACAGAGCGCATTAGCGAAGTATAGTCGATCCGTCCATCCCTGCTGTGCTTGCCAGGAATTCGCGCGGAAGCGTCCAGCCTGGGGTGGGGATACGAGACGAATTGTAAATTCACCCTAAAGGACCTTTCGCCGAGTTGCGTGGCTACGCCGACTGCCCAGAGCAATGTGTCCGCGCGGAACTCGCGTTCCCGCTGACCCAGTCGGCGAACTCGCGTCCTGGCTCCGCACTTCCCGGGTCGTGTGCTGAAGCCGTTTAGGGCTTTGCGGCCGGCAAGGCGTAGGCCACCCAACCGAGCGGCGCGGGCTGGGATCCCGCCGTAGCGGGAGGGCCGCCGCGTCCGCGTCCACCGGCCGAACTCGCCGCGGGGACAAGGAGGTACTGCCGTCCGTCCATTTCGTACATCACGAGGGAACCAGCGAAGCTCCCGCCGTAGGGGGACGACCAGAGTTGCTTGCCCGTATCGCTGTCCCAGGCGCGAATCTGGTTGTCGCCGCCGGCGCCGAATACAAGGCCGGATTCGGTAACAACCAGGCTATTGATGGTTCCCGGCGTTCCCGTGCCGGTGATGCCCCGTGCAGCCAGCGCCGGATCGTCGCCGAAGGGAATCCGCCACTGGATACCGGGCTTGTTCAGATCGTACTTGACGATCGTCGTGAATGGTGGAGCGATGCGATTGCCGACGGTGTTGTATTCGACGATCCTCGGCTGATCGTATGCCGGAATTCCCTCCGGATAGGAGGTGACGGCGTTCCCGCGTCCGCCGCCAGCGACTTCGGGACGGTTCCAGGCAGAGCCGGATCCCACCACCAACTCGCGCGGTGCGCCCGACCCGAGAGGCGCTACACCTCGTCCGGGCCCGCCGCCACGGCCCTGCGGCGGAGCTGTCAGGAACGCGACCAGATTCTCCAGGTCGGCCCCCGTGATATGCGGCATCGCGGGCATGCGGCCCTTACCCGCGCCCACTGTGGCGCGGATAGTCGCGGCATCCACACGAGATGTGCCAGCGACAATGTTGTTCGCTGGCGAGTCGGCCGCGTGAATCAACGGCGCGCCAGCTTCCGTTCCCAGGCGATCCGGCCCATGGCAGCTTTGGCAGTTGGTCCGGTAGACAGCCTGGCCGGGTTGCACCGGCGGAGCTCCGCCACCTCCCCGCCCCGTGTTCTCGCTCGGAGGAACCAGCCGCAGGATGCCTGGATTTTCGTGGGCGATGATGTAGACCGCTCCGGTACGAGGTTCGGCAGCCGTGCCGCCAACCAATGTGCCGCCGTTGCTGGTCGGTACGTGCACGGTGTCTTTGTAACTGATCGGAGTGAAGATGCCCAGGTTCACTGCCGCAGCCAAACGTTTCCTAAGGGTTTCCGCCTCGTCGGGTGCCAGGTACGGGCTGATGTCGTCAACGGTGAAGGTGTGCTTGATGTACGGCTCGGGCTTGGTCGGCACCGGCTGCGTCGGCCAACTCTGTTCGCCGGGCATGTCACTCTTGGGGAAAGGACGTTCTTCCACCGGCCAGATCGGCTCACCCGTGGCGCGATCCAGCACATAGAGCCAGCCGGTCTTGGAGGTCACCGCGACCACATCGCGATTTCGTCCATTGACGCGAATGGTCGTGAGCGACGGCGCGGAACTGGGGTCCATATCCCACAGGTCGTGATGCACCAGTTGAAAATGCCAGCGCCGCTTACCTGTGCGCGCATCCAGCGCGACGATGGAGGTGCCATACACGCCGGAGCCAGGGCGGTCCACGCCATAGTAATCGTAGCTCGGCGAGCCGAGCGGGACGTACACGATCCCCAACTGCGGGTCCACCGTCATCTCACCCCAGCTGTTGACGCCGCCGATGTATTTGTAGGCTTCCTTGGGCCAGGTATCGTAGCCGAATTCACCAGGCCGGGGCACAGTGTGGAAGGTCCACGCCAGCTTGCCGGTCAGAACGTTGTAGGCGCGAATGTCACCGGGCGGCGACATGTAGCCCTCGCCGGGCGCGCTGCCGACGATCACCAGATTCTCAAAAACTTCGCCGGGCGTATTGGACTGGATGTTGAAAATGGTCGCCGGATCGCGGCCGTCGATACCGGTGCGCAGATCGACGACGCCGTTGACCCCGAACGTCATGATCGACTTGCCGGTTTTCGCGTCCAGCTCCTGCAACAGGCTGTTCATCGGGAAGATCAACCGCGGGTCCCGCCCGTCCCGGCTTTCCCAGTAGACGGGCCCTCGGCTGGCCATGCCGTTCATGTTTTCGCGGATCCAGATTTCCTTGCCTGTTTTGGCCTCGACGGCTACCAGCGATCCGTTGCGTCCGCGGCCATAAATGACGCCTCGCATTACGATGGGATACCCGCCGGTGTCGCTATACGGATACGTCCAGGCTACCTGCAGCTGATTCACATTCGCCTTCGTGATCTGCTTCGAGGCGAAGTAGCGTGAGTTATCCGGACCGTTCCCATACCCCGGCCACCATTTATCGTTGCGCGACTGCGCTGTGGACGTCACAACTGCGGTCACCACCGCCGCCAGTACGCACGCTATCTGAATAAACTGCCGCTTCCGCTGCTTTGTTTGGAACATCACAAACTCCCTCTGTTTCCCTTTGCCTTAGCCACCGGCCGCATTTACGCGCTCTGATTGCCGCCGACGACGTTTCGCACAGCCGCGTCACCCAGCCGTTCCCGAAGCTGGGTCAGATACAGGCTGCGTGGCGTCACGTGTTTGTCGAGCGACTCGATATAGCCGCCCTCTTTCGCTGGATCCTGGAGCGGGATGTTGAACACCACCGCATCCACTCCGATGTGCCCGAACGAGAAATTCTGCGCCGTCGGCGGCTTCTGGACAAGGAAATACCCCTCGCAATTCCAGAACACGGTGTTCGCGGCCGCCCATCCGATGTTGATATTCTTCCAGAACCGCGCTGTCAAAGGTGCCTGGATATTGTCGTAAAGGTTGCCCGAAGCCCATTGCTCGTGCGGCTCACTGGATGAGTACGGGTTCGTCGCGATGCAATCCAGAAACACGTTGGAACTGGCCGTGGGCTGGCCGGTCATGAAGGAGTGGCGTCCTTTGTCGGAGTGGCAACGCTGTACCAGCGTAAGCTGCCCACGAAGCCCGAACGTGAATCTCCGCGCGCCCGCCCGCTGCGAGACCGGCTCGCGAGAAATACAGTCCTGAATGGTGATCCACTTGGCCCCGCGCTGTGTGCCCACCATGCTGTAGAGGAAGTGAAGCGCGGTGACGTTACGCACCCAGCCGTTCTTCAGGTTGTCGAAGGTGATGAAGTTCGCGTAGTGATCTTCGTCGGCGTAGTATTCCTCGCCTTGATAGTTGGGCCGATCCATGTTGCCGTAGGCCCGAGTGCGTTTGCTCGGGTCGAATTCCGACATGCCGCGAAGGTTCTCAATGCCCACTTTCTCAATGCGTCCGGACGCGTCGTATTTCATCACTTCGCCGCCGCCCCACGCCTTCTCGATCGCACACGAAATGGGCGCATCGACGGTAACGGTGTTGCCTTGCACATCCGTCACCACGCGATCCCATTCCACGTTGAAGGGGCGCCAGCGGCTCGCTTGGGTGTCTCCGTTCATTCCGACGGCGTTGATCCAGTCCTGGTTGCCGATGCGCCGTACGATGACCTGGTCACCCGGCTTAAAGTTGCTGGCGGATGCGACGCGGAAGCTCCGCGCGCCCACCGGCACATATTCGTCCAGCACCGCCTGTTTCGTCTCTTCCTGGGCGGTTGCACCGGTTGCACCGGCGATTCGGATCAGCGTCGGCTGGCCGCCGCCAGGCCCGCCAGGACCACCTCCCGCAGCGGCGCGCGGGTTGCCCGTACCGATCAGCACGGTGCCGGTATCGCCCATGCCTTCTCCGCGCAGAACCACGCCGCTCGCCTGAATCCGCAGCGGCGTCGCCATCTTGTAGTAACCCATCTTGATCAGCACCGCGCCACGAAATCCGAACTTATCCAGCGGCAGCGCGGAGACCTTGTCGATCGCCGCCTGGATGTTCGCGGTGTTGTCGCCCATCACCGGCCAGACGGTCTCTTTCACCTGGATGGTAGGAATCGGCACCCCTCCGCCGCCGTATCCGGCGTGGGAGAAATCCTGAATGGTGTTCCCCTGTTCATCCGGCACGTATACCAACTTGCCGTCCGGTCCCGGGTAGATCCTGGAAACAGTCGGCGGGATGTCCGCAACTTGCGCTCTCGCCGCCGCCGAAGCCAACGCCAGGCTGATCATCGTCCGTCTCGATAGAGCCATGTTCCTCACAGACCTCCCACGGTGTATTTCACAATCGTATGGCGAACTTCCGTCCCGGGCCGGAGCACGGGTGGAAAACTTGCAAACGCTTACACTCGGATTACAATACAACTTTGGATGATCGAAAGGAAAGTGTTCATGATGAGTTCTCGATGGTTGATTCTGACGGCTTCGATCGTGTTCTCGTTCACCGCATGTTCTTCAGGCAGTGGCGGGACCGAACCGTGGCGCGATACCAACGCCAAGCTTGAGGAAAAATACAACCTGAAGATGCGCAGCCGGTCCGTGCCGCAAACCGAGGTGCCTCTGCCAGAGGTGGCCAAAGCCCAGCCACTGAGCGCGCTTCCGAAGGCCGCCATCGCTCCTGGCGTGACCGCGTCGCTGACGTGGGGCAAGGGCGCACTGCTAGCGACCCTGGTCATGGACAAGGACTCCGTCTATCCTTCCCAGCAACTTAACGAGGAAGTCATCACGGTGGTGCGCGAAGGCTCAGCCACGGTCGAAGTCGGCGGCAAAATATTGGAACTCGCCAAGGACTCCGTCCTGTACCTCACCCCGGGCGCAGCCCGAACGCTCAAGGCTGGACCCGACGGCTTTCAGGCACTGGAAGTCTTCTCTCCGGTGCGTCTGGATCTGTTGAAACTCGCTGGTGTCAGCGTGCCTGACGGTGCCAAAGCTGGATTCCCGGATCAAGGCATGGATGCGAACCTGGTGGCCGGCCAGGTCTACCGCCTGAGCGACTTCCAACTCACGCCCATCACCGACCCGGACGCGTCCCTCAGCTACAAGCGCAGCGGAGCGAACTCGCGTCTGATCTGGGGACGAAACGCCATGCTGAGCTTTGTCCGCATGGACCCGCACTCCGTCTTCCCGATCCACAATCACCCTGAAGACCAACTGATGACCGTGCTGCGCGGCTCGCTCGATGAAGGCGTGCTGGACGCGACCGTGCCCATGTCGGACAAGGACTCCACCAGCGTTCTACTGCCAGGCGGCATGGTGCACTCCGCGCAGATGAGCGAGTTCGGCGGCGATGCTCTGGATCTCTTCTGGCCCGTGCGCACCGACTACATCGAACGGGTGAAGAAACAGACGGAGCTTTACCAGCAAGTGATTGCGTCCGAAACCAAGCCGGTTAAGCTGGCCGATGGGTTCACGTTCACAGAGGGCCCGACGTGGCTCAAGGGCAAGCTGTACTTCTCCGACATGTATTTCAAGGATCCCAGCAAGGGTGACTGGACCGGGAGTCCGGCAAAAAGTCGACTGATTGTGATGGAGCCGGACGGTAAGTGGAAGGTGCTGGCCAAGGGCATGCAGACCAATGGAACGATCGCCTCGAAGGACGGCACACTCCTGGTATGCGATATGTTTGGACACCGCGTTATCGAGGTGGATCCGGCCACAGGTAAGGTGTTGCGGACCGTGCTCGACAAGGTCGCAGGCAAGGCTGTGGACGGCCCGAATGACATGGTGATGGACAGTAAGGGCGGCCTCTACATCACCGATCCGCAGTTCACCGCGGAGACCACCAAGAGCCAGCCGGGCAAGCAGGTCTACTACCTTGCGGCGGACGGCACGGCGAAGGTGGTCATTCCGGCGGGCGAGTACGCCATGCCGAACGGCATCGAGCTCTCACCCGACGGCAAGACGGCTTACGTGAACAACACCTGGCTTCAGCCGGGCGAAAACTTCCTCTACGCTTACGATGTTCAAAGCGACGGCTCACTGACCAACAAGCGCAAGTTCGCCATGTTCACTCTGACGGACGCCGTACTGAGCGCCCCGGAACTGGCGAATCGCTTCGACTCGCGCGCTGACGGGACGGCCATGGACACCGATGGGCGCATTTACGTGGCGACGCTGATGGGTGTGCAGGTCTTCGATAAAACCGGCGTCTACGTCGGCACGATCTGGAGCCCGCAGTATCCGGTCAGCATCACCTTTGGCGGTACGAACAACGACGTGCTTTATATGGTCGGCGAGAAAGAGGTTTGGTCCATCCAGACCAAAGTGAAGGGTTTCCGCTATCCGGCGGGCATGGATTGATTCGCGGCCTGTCCGGCTATACTTTGCTCGACACGTTACTGGACCGCGATTGGGAAAGGAACCGAATGAACACTGTACTGCGAATTTCATTGACCACGATTGCAGGTTTGTGGCTGGGCGCCACGCTGCTCTCGGCTCAGCCCGGTATTCTGACCAAGGAACTGCTGATCCAATACACGCCCGACTGGAAAGGGGAACGTTTCCCCGACGGCCGCCCCAAGGTCCCGGATTCGATTCTGGACCGCATGAAGAAGGTAACGCTGGAAGAAGCATGGGCTACGGTAACGGGAGCCGGCTTCGGCCATCAGATCGACGATAACTGGGTTTCCATCCATCCGGGGCAGATCCTGGTGGGCCGCGCGCTTACCTCCCAATGGCTCCCCGGGCGTCCGGATGTCCTGAGCGTCATCGAAGCCAAGGGTAAAGCCGACGGCCGCATCGGAGGCACAAATGCGTGGCCGGTGGACATGCTGCAGCCCCGCGACGTATACGTATCGGATCACTTCGGCCTCAAGGAGAACGGGGCTTCGGTGGGTGACAACGTAGCCAGCGCCATCTACGCCAAAAGTGGAAACGGCATCGTCTACGATGGCGCGGTACGCGATATCAACGGCCTGAATGAGCTGGAAAACTTCACCTCGTTTGTCCGCTCCTACGACCCATCGCACCACATCGGCAACGCCGCCGCCGGCATCCGCCTCAATTCCACGATGATGGGGATCAACATACCCATTCGGATTGGCGGAGCTCTGGTGATGCCAGGGGATGTTGTGTTGGGGCGCGACGGTGCGGTGATCTTCATTCCGCCGCAGCTCGCCGAACGCGTCGTGCAGTCGTCGGAAATCACCCGCCTTCGCGACGAATTCGGCCACCGGCGTCTGCGGGCCGGCGTCTACACCGCTGGCCAGATCGACGGTCGCTGGACGCAGGCGATCGAGACCGACTTCACCGCATGGCTACGACAGAACATGGACAACCTGCCCGTCGCCAAGGAGAACATCGAGCAAATCCTGTCCGGACGGCAGTGATGCTCCACAACTCGTGGTGCACGAACTAGGGCAAAAAGCATCACCTTTAGCGGTAAGAAGAAGAGGTTTGGTCCATCCAGACCAAGGTGAAGGGCTTCCGCTATCCGGCGGCCGACGACTAGAAATCTTTGGGGGATGCCACACGTCCAAGGCCGAGGAAACTTGGATTTGGCTCCCCGGGCAGGACTCGAACCTGCAACAACTCGGTTAACAGCCGAGTGCTCTACCATTGAGCTACCGAGGAACAAGGGTGGACTACTACGAGCGGACAATCCAATTGTACAACGCTCCCACCCCGATTCGCAAAACCCCGTTCGACAAATTCGCAGCTCCCGGTGAGCTATGATATTTCAGGTTCCGAGCCTCCACCAGGAAAGGTCGACATCATGTTTCGAGCAGGCATCTTGTTTCTTCTCGCTGCCGTACCGCTTCTAGCCGACCTCACAGGGCGCTGGTCCAACAACGGCAAAGACGTCTTTGTCCTTCGCCAGACCGGCAACACCGTCACCGGCACCATCGAAGGCCGCCCGGGAGAGCCAACCTATAAGATCGTTGACGGCGTCATTCGCGGAAATCAGATTCACTTCTTTGTTCTGCATGAAGACGTGAATGACCCCGAGGTGAAAGCCAACGACGGCAAGCCGTTCCACAATCTGGCGCAGGGGACATTTACCGACACCGAGATCGTGGTCTCCGGGTCGCGCGAAAATACCAAGATTCGCGAGTACCGATTGGTGCTCACCAAGATCGTCAAGTAGGAGCGAACGTGAACTTTGCACAACGGCAGAAACAGAAGCGCCTGAACTTGCCCGCCTTGGTCGCGATCGCGGCGTTCGGAGCGGCTGCGCTGAGCCTGGGGCAGTGGATCCACTACCCCACCGCGGGTGTTCCCAGGAAGGCGAACGGGAAGGCGAATTTGACCGCACCTGCGCCGCGCCTTGCGGATGGGAAGCCTGACTTCTCCGGCATCTGGCACACCGCCATCATCAATCAATGCGTGCCGGCGACAGGCGCGTTCTGCGGCAACACGGAAATCGGCGGGTCACCGCTTGCGCTCGACATCGGCAAGAATCTTCCCGGCGGACTTCCGCTTCTGCCCGCCGCTGCCGAAATGATGAAGCAGCGGTTCAGTAAAGACGATCCCCACGTGCGCTGCCTGCCCGACAATCCTCCGCGTACTTGGGTGATGCCCCACCTCACAAAAGCCGTGCACACTCCGAAACTATTGGTCCTGCTTTACGAAGTGAACGCGATGTACCGGCAAATCTTCATCGATGGACGCCCCGCCCCGCCGGAGCAAAATCCTACGTGGAATGGCTACTCCACCTCCACGTGGGAGCGCGACACACTTGTGGTCCGCACGACCGGTTTCCGTGATGACCTGTGGATCGACATGCGCGGCGCGCCGATGACTAGCGCCGCCACTATGATCGAACGCATCCGTCGGCCCAACTTCGGGACTCTGGAAGTAGAGCTCACCGTCAATGATCCGACGATGTACTCGCGCCCCTGGACCGCGTCCCTGAAGCAGGAACTCATGCTCGACACGGAACTGATTGACGAGGTATGCCTGGAAAACGAAAAATCGTGGCAGCACATGCAGGTGCCGCAAGCGACGAAGTAGCGTAAACTGTGAATTCAAGCAGTTTCCCGGAGGTGTTTGATGCTCAATCGGCGTCAGTTCCTTGCGGCCTCATCCGCGGCCCTTGCGAACCAACTCTTCGGGGCCCCGTCAGCCTCCAAGACCCCAGAATCGAAGCTCGAAGCGTTGGGCGCCGTAGCCCTGCGCGAAGGCAAGAAACACAAAGCGACGTATTGCGACATCCGCATCGTGCGCCTGCGCTCGCAGAGCATCGGCATGCGCATGACTACGGAACGCGGCAGCGGCAAGCTGCTCTCGGTCCCCAACATTAGTGAGGATGCGTCTTTCGGCTTCGGCGTGCGCGTCATCGTCGACGGTGCGTGGGGCTTCGCCTCATCGCCCATCGTCACGCCCGAGGAAATCGCGCGCGTTACCGGCGAGGCTGTGATCATCGCCAAAGCCAACGCCTCCATCCAGCCCAAGCCCGTCAAGCTCGCACCCAACAAGACCTATCGTGATCGCTGGACGACACCATTTGAAAAAGATCCCTTCGAGATCTCGGCCAAAGAGAAGATCGATCTCCTCGCCGCAGCGACCTCAGAGGTCAAGAAGAACGTCCGCATCCTGAGCGGCACGGCGTCCCTCACCTTCCGCAGTGACGACAAGTATTTCGCATCCTCCGAAGGCTCCAGCATTCAGCAATACGTGCTGCAGACCTACGGCAACGTGGACGCCACCGCCGTCGACTCCGAAAAGGGCATCTCGCGCACCCGCAATTACGTCCCCACGCAGGCCTCCGCCGGATGGGAATACGTCCCGCAGATGAACCTCGAAGAGAACGCGCGCATCATTCGCGAAGAGGTGCTGGAGCATCTGGCTGCCCCGCCCGTCAAGCCCGGCAAGAAGGATCTGCTCCTCATGCCGAACCACCTCATGCTCACCATTCATGAGAGCGTCGGCCATCCCACGGAACTCGATCGCTCGCTCGGCTATGAGGCCAACTACGCGGGCACCAGCTACCTCACGCCCGCGACCCTCGGCAAGCGCATTGCCAGCGATCACGTCACCTTCATCGGCGATCGCACCTCGCCCAAAGCCCTGGCCACCTGCGGTTACGATGACGACGGCGTCAAGACGACTCGCTTCACCATCGTAGACAAAGGCATCTTCAAAACCTTCCAGACCACGCGCGATCAGGCCCACCTCATCAACGAGAAGGCATCCCATGGTTGTTCGCAAGCCGACTCCTGGGCAACCGTTCCCTTCCAACGCATGCCCAACGTGTGGCTGCAAGCCGGTCCCGACGCGACTACACTCGACAGCCTGATCAGCGGCATCGATGACGGCGTGTTGATCGATGGCCGAGGCAGCTACTCCATCGATCAGCAGCGCTACAACTTCCAGTTCGGCGGCGACGCTTTTTGGGAAATCAAAGGCGGAAAGAAGCGAGGTATGATCTCGCGCGTTTCCTATCAAGCCCGCACGCCCGATTTCTGGCAAGCCTGCGACGGCACCGCCGGCCAAGCCTACTGGCGTCAATACGGCACCACCGGCGATGCGAAAGGCGAGCCGACACAAATCAACGCCATCAGCCATGGATGCTCCCCGACGCGCTTCCGGCAAGTCAACGTGCTTCTGACGGACTAAGGGGACCCACATGCTTACGCGCGAAGAAGCCATGCAACTGGCCGAAAAGGCCCTCAAACTTTCGACCTTCCCCGACTGCCGCATCACCATCGACACATCCGAGCAAGCCTACACGCGCTTCGCCAACAACGGCATCACCACCGCCGCGCTTGGCCTGCGCTTCACGGCGAACATCGAAGCGACGCGCGATGGTTCTACCGGTTCGGCGAGCACCAACGATATCGACGACGCCTCGCTCGCCGCCGCCGTGAAGCGAGCCGAAGAAATCGCCGCCCTCGCGCCGCCTAGCGCCGAGTGGATGCCCGACCCCGGCAAGCAGGAGTTCCGCGAGACCAACGACTACGACGAGAAAACCGCGCAAGCGCGTTCGCCGGAGATGATCCCGCACATCAAGACGATCATCGATGCCGCGCGCTCCAAGAGCTTGGTCGCGGCTGGCCTAGTCGAGCGCACCCATCGCGTCACGGCCATCGCCAACAAGCGCGGCCTGCGAGCGTTCCATCGAGGCGCAGACTCCGGCCTCACCACGACCATTCGCGCAGCCGACGGTTCCAGCTCCGGTTGGGCCGGCCACCCGTCGACGAAGTTCTCCGAAATCGACAGCGCAAAAGTGGCCGCAGACGCCATCGAAAAGTGTTTGCGTTGGAAAAACCCGAAGCGCCTGGAACCTGGCAACTACACCGTCGTCCTCGACGCGACAGCAACGGGCGACCTGGTCCGCCTGATGAGCAACGCCTTCAACGCCCGAGCCGCCGAAGAAGGCCGATCGTTCCTCAGCAAGCGCGGCGGCGGAACCCTGCTCGGCGAAAAACTGTTCCCCGAGTTCATCACCCTCCGCTCCGATCCCTTCGACCCGCGCCTCCCCTCGTCCCCCTGGACCGGCGACCTTCTCCCCACGCGCCCCATGACGTGGATCGAAAAAGGCGTCGTCAAGAATCTTTCCTATAACGACTACTGGGCCAACAAGACCGGGAAGACCCCGACCCCCGCCCCCGGCAACACGATCCTAGAAGGTTCGAACACCAGCCAAGCCGACCTGATCGCATCGGTGAAGCGTGGCATCTTAGTCACGCACTTCTGGTACATCCGAGGCGTGAACACGCAGACCCTGCAGCAAACCGGCCTCACCCGCGACGGCTTGTTCCTGATCGAAGATGGCAAAGTCACCGACGCCCTGGTGAACTTCCGCTTCAACGAAAGCCCAGTCCGTCTGCTCCAAAACACCAAGGCCCTCGGACGCTCCATCCGCATCCGAGGCCTGGAGGGCGGCATCATGATCGCGCCGCCCTTGATCGCCGAGAACTTCCCGTTCACCTCGATCTCCGAGGCGATCTAAGCCGGACGTCGCTAGTTGGTCAAAATTGGACAGCAATTCGTCCGCTCTAGCCGTAGCATTGTCATATCTTGCACGATCGACGCTTCTCAAACCGGGACTCAGAATCCACGTTGGCGAAGGTTTTTTTCCTCGACGGCCCCTCTGAGCTCAAGAGCCTAGAAGTGCGGATCCAGGACCAGGACGCACAGGGAATCGGCATCGTGTGCAGTCGTTCGTTGCCATTGAACCTGTCGGTGCGCATTGGCGATCAGGAAGGCTTTGTCCGTTACTGCGTCAAAACGCCCGATGGACAGGCCTTTCGAATCGGCATAGCGTTTCCCAACGCGGAACCCGCCTGACAAAATCCTCGCAGGGCGGCTCAGGATCTGGCCGCCCGTTTCCTTTTAAGCCGCGCTCTGCAATCGAGCCGTGAGTTCGCTCATCCGCCCCGCCGCCCGCACAGCGTCCGTGAGGTGGCTGCGATGGCTCATCTGATGCAGCGCCACCGTTAGAAACGACTTCGCATACGTCGCGAAGTGTTCCTCAAGACCTGCGGGCTGAAACGTCGTCGGCGTGTCCAGTTCCGCCTCGCTCAACGAATCGAGGAATTGCAACGTGCCGTTCCGTAGTTCCGTGTAGCGCGCGCGAACTTCTGACAACTGCGGATACTGCGCCGCATTGAGAGTCGGCGTAGTTCCCTGCCCGAAGTATTGGCCCCAATCCGCCAACGGATTCTCGCCAATCCCCAGCAGCTGGTGCGTCAAGCCTTCGATATAAGCCAAGTGGCCCGCGACCCACAGCGGATGGCAGCCACCATTCGGCGTCGGAAACGTCGTGGGAAGATCTTCGATATTGGCCAGCGCCCCTTGAATTCCCTGGTCCGCCAAATTAAGTGAAAATCGGATTGCTTCTTTCGTGTACACGCTATTCTCCTGTCTGTTTTGAATGGGCGGACGAATCCGCCGGTTGGGGAAGGTTATTTGGACTTATCGCGCTTAGGCTCGAAGTCGTCCACGATGCCGAGCAATTGGTTCGCCCAGAAATTCTCGTAGCGGCTCACCCATCGCTCGTAAATCTGCCGAATCGGCACGGCGTTCAGCGAGTTGATCCGCTGCCGGCCTTCTTCGCGAGTATTGATCAGATGCGCCGCGCGCAACACATCGATATGCTTCATCACCCCGAAACGCGTCAGGTGCGGAAATGCTTCCACGATCTCCGTGGTGGTCTTCGGACCCGTCCGCAGCAGATCGAGAATCGACCGCCGCGTGGGGTCCGACAGCGCCTTCCAGACGTCGTCGAGATCTTTAGCCATTCCAAACGAGCTTACGACAAATCCTTCTGAATACTATCGAGGTAATGCTTCCATCCCGTGCCGATGCCCTGCTTGTGACCGGCATCGAGCAACCCCATCGCGCGATGCCGCAGCGAGAGTTTCGTGCCGCCAGCAATCTGGTCCAGCTTGATCTCAATATGATTGATCGCCGGATACGACATAAACATCGGCCCGCTCAGTTCCAGCAGCACCGGAGCTTTGATCACCTGCACGTGTCCCCACAAATGCCCGACCCCATTGCCCCGATCGCGAAACCACCGCCCACCGGGCCACTGCTCCAGAATCATATTCATAGTCGAGCCATCGGGCTGCGTGCTGCCTTCGCCGAAGCGATGCAGGACGGACTTAAATACATCGCCGATGTCCGCCTTGATCTCTACGTGTTGTTCCAGGTCCAGCACCAAATCTTCGATTGTCATCTTGTGCCATCCTCCATCCGTGCCTACATCGTAACGTGACTTATTTGTCACGTCAAGAGGAAAATATCGAGTTTAACGAGGTGTAGAATGATCATCGTTAACCAACCTTGGGGGAAAACCATGAAACGTCTTCTGACCGCGCTGTCCGCGACCGCCGCTCTCAAAGGCGGCATCTTTGTGACGCGGGGACCCACTTCTGGTACGTCCGAGCCGTGAACTCGCAGACATTGCAAACAGACCGGCCTCACGCGCGACGGCCTGTTCCTGATCGAATACGGCAAAGTCACTGGCGTTCCGATAAACTCCGCTTCAACAAAAGAAACGTTCGCCTGCGGCAAGGCCCTCCGTTCGGAAGCGATCTAAGTTAGGGGTTCGGAGTCGGTACAATGAAGTCGTGCAGAAACGCAGCGCCATTCTCGATGTGAAGCTGACCGAGAAAGTATCCACCGCGCAAACTATCGACCAATTAATCGCAAGAACGACTGAAGTCCTTGGTAGTCGTGATGAGGCCATGCGTTGGCTCGGCACCCCTGTTCGCGCTCTCGATTTCGCAAGACCCATCTACATCCTACGTACGCCTGGTGGAGCGGAACAAATAAACCAAGTCCTAGGACAAATGGAACACGGTATTTGGTAACCGATTGACCATCTAACCGAATTTGCAGTTCGACCCATTCCGCGAACGACGGAATGGGAGCCGAGCTCTATGGCGGACGCTGGAATAAAAGGGGAACGCCGCTACTTTACTGCGCCTCGACAGCCTCGCTTTGCGCCCTGGAGATTTTGGCACACAGCGCCGGACTCCCCATCGGCATGGTGCTGATTGAGATCGACATTCCGGACACATTCGACGTTTTCACGATATTTTAGATGATCTCCGTATAGGTTGGAACGCCCCAACTTTTCCGGTGTAACGCAGGGACTAGGCTCCAGGTGGGCGGCGGGAAAAGTGACGGCAGTCATGTCGGTTCCCTCAGCAGTCATCCCCCACGAACGAAACTACCTACTAAACCCGGCACACCCAGATTTCGCCAAGATCAAATTCAAACGCCCTCGACCTTTCGTCTTCGTCCCAAGACTTAAGTAGCAACTCCCTGGCGTCCCCCGCCCCACCGTTGTAGACTTGTCGTTCGCCAAGGGGGCAACTATGAAACACAAACGCATCCTGACTACGCTGTCCACGACCGCCGCTCTTCTCTTAAGCGCGAGCCTCATCTTCTCTCAAAACCCGCAAACGCCCGCACCCGCCGCGCCGAAGGGTGGCAAAGGCATCAAGGGTTCCGACGCGCCTTTCAAAGGCAAGTTCGAAAAGATTCGCGTCCACGGTAAATCCCTTGAAGGCAATCTCGAAGGCGACTCCGCGGACCGCGATGTCTTCGTTTACCTGCCGCCCAGTTACGCCGCGAACCCCAATCGCCGTTATCCCGTCGTCTACTTCCTGCACGGTTACGGCATCGGAGCAGAGGCCTATTGGAACATGATGACTGTGCCGCAATCGGTCGACGGCGCCCTCGCCGCTGGCGCCAAGGAGATGATCCTGGTGCATCCCGACGCCTTCACCGTCCACAACGGCAGCATGTATTCGAACTCGCCCACCACCGGCGATTGGGAAGCGTTTGTCGCTGAGGAACTGGTCACCTACATCGACAGCCACTATCGCACTGTCGCCACTCGGGGCAGCCGCGGAATTGCCGGACACTCTATGGGAGGCTATGGAGCCTTCCGCATCGGCATGAAGCATCCCGAGGTTTTCTCGAGCCTCTACCCGATGAGTTCCTGCTGTCTGATGAACAATCCGAATTCAGGATTGGGCGGTGCTGTAACGACCAACAGCAAAGGTAAAGCCGGAGGCGGCACCACACCTGCGCTCGCTGCCGCGTGGTCGGCGAATCCGAACAACCCGCCGAACTTCTACGACCTCCCCGTGGTTGACGGCGAATATCGCGCCGACATCGGAGCCAAGTGGTACGCGAACTCGCCGCTCGCGATGGTGGATCAATACTGGAGCAACCTCAAGAAGTACAAAGCCATCATGATCGACGTCGGCCTGCAAGACGGCCTGATCAACGGCAACAAAGACATGGTGACCTCGCTCAATCGCCTCGGCGTGAAACACGTCTTCGAAACCTATGAAGGCGACCACACAAACCACGTCCGCGACCGTTTTGAAACCCGGGTGCTACCGTTCTTCTCGCAGAACCTCGACTTCCCGCGCTAGCTACTTCCGCGCGAGAATCGCATCGACCAGAGCGCCGGTCTTCCGCATCTGCACATCCGCGAAGCCAGCCTTCGCCAGCAGATCACGATACTCGACGAACGTTCGCTCCCGACCATGTGACGCTACCAGCATATTGAGCGAACTCGCGACTACGTGTACAGGTCCACACCGGTCGTCATCGAGTAAGCGCTCCACCACCAGCAGCGCGCCACCCTTGGGCAACGCCTCATAAATCTTGCGCAGTAGCAGCCCGCAACGCTCGGGATTGCAATTGTGCAGAACCTTGCCGAGCGCGTACAAATCGGAAGGCGGCAGCGATTCGACAAACAGGTCCCCAGCATGCAGCACGACTCGTTCCCCAGTGAACTTCCGAGCGACCGGAATGACATGCGGCAACTCAAACACCGTAAGCTTCATCCCCGGATAACGATCTCCGATCGCCATCGCCAGATGTCCCGTCGACCCGCCCAAGTCCACCACACTCTGGAATCCCGACAAATCAAACGCCGCTGCTACGGCCGGAGAACTGATCATGCCGAGCCCATGCATCCCCGCGTTGAAGTCCCGATTCACATCCGCGCTCACCGTTCCTGTGAGCCGCCGATACGCGCGCCCAAGGATACCGGGAATGCTCAACGGATTGGCACGAGCCTTACCCTCCATCACAGCCAAGTCCAACTCGCCCCAGCGAGGGTAGAGCGATGAACTCGCAAACTTAATGAAACCAGCCAGCGACTGCGGACTCGCGCTACGCAAATACAGATCCGCGGACTCCGTGTTGACAAACTCGCTTCCACGCTTCTCCAGCAAACCGAGCGAGGCGCAAGCCTCCAGCAACCGCTCCAGATCCGAACCCTTCGGTCGCGCACCATCGAAAATCCCCAGCCGCACCGCCGCGAACAGAATCTGCGACCGTTGAAATCCTTCGATCAACTCCACTACCGCGATAGGGTCTGTCACGCCACCTTCTCCAGTAACAATCGAGCCAATCCCCTGGCGTTCTCCTGATCAAACATAGAATCATGATCGCCCGGAACCGGCTGAAATTCGACGCCCGCCTTTCCGTACTCGCGCCAACCATAACGAGGATCGTCCACAACCCGGCTCACCGGATGATCCGCCGCGATGAAATGCACCAGCGGAACCTCGCTTGGCTTCGGCTGATATTGCCACAACGCGATGCCTCGGAAATTGTTCGTGCCCGCATCCGCCTTGCCAGCGAAGCGCTGATGCAGCAACCGCCCGAAGCTGTGAACATGCGACCAACCCTCGCGCCAATCGAGCCGCGTCACGATTCGCAAGACCTCAGCGAGAGCCTTCGACGGCGACATCTCCATCTTCGGATACCCCGGAGCGACAGCATCAAACAACAGAACCCGCGCGACCCCTTCGCCCGCAGCCTTCAACTGTCGCGCGACCTCAAACGCGACCACCGCTCCCAAACAATGCCCGGCGACTGCGTACGGCCCCGTCGCACGAACCGCTCGCATGGCGACAATCGACTCTCGAGCCAGCTCTTCCACCGGCCGAGCATTCTCCTGCTGCGGTATCGACGCCGTCACAACATGCAAGCGATTCCCCATGCCGGCCGCCAGATGCCGCAAGTAGTAAGGATCCACCGGCCCGCCCTGCCGCCCTCGCCAACCAGGGAAGAAAAACACCGGCTCGCCCGACCCGCTGTTCACGCTCAAATTCAGGATGCCCGGTATGGCGGCTACGTCCGCGCTGCACTCGGAGACGATCCGAACCAAAGTCCCCACCGTTGGTTCATCGAAAAAATCCGCGCGCTTCATTACCTGCCCGTTCGCGTGGAACACCGCGTCCACTTCCGCGAGCATCCGAGCCGCGCTCAAGGAGTCCCCACCCAGTTGCGCAAAATCATGATCCCCAGACGGCACCGGCGTTCCCAACGTCCGTCCCCAAATCTCCAGCAACGTCGCCGCGGCCTGTCGATCCGCCTCCCTCAGCTCTTCTCTCTGCACCGGAGCCTGATCTCGATACCGCTCCGACAACACCGCCCGCTTCGGCTTCCCCGACGCCGTTCTCGGAATCGCATCGACAAACACAATCAACCGGGGAACCTTAAACGCCGCGAGCCTCTCGCCTACGAACCGTCGCAGTTCCACATCCGTAATCTGCCTGCACAACACCACCGCCGCAGCGACATCGTCGCCCAAAGTAGGATGCGGAATCGGAAACGACGCCGCGTCCTCGACCGCAGGATGACTCATCAAGATCTGATCGATCTCGACAGGCCGAATCTTCTCACTCCCGCGGCTGATCAGTTCCTTGATGCGTCCGGTGAGAAACAACAACCCATCATCCAAATGCCCCAGATCCCCGGTGCGAAACCACCCGTCCCGAAACGCGTCCTGATTCGCCGCAGCGTCATCAAGGTAGCCTGCAAACACCCCATCCCCGCGCAGCAGAATCTCTCCTTCATCGACACGAACCTCAGGACCACACGGCGTGCCCACGCATCCCGCCTGCACACCCGCGAGCCGCCCACGTGTGATCGGACCCGTCTCGCTCGATCCATATCCCACCAGCACTGGCCCCCCGACCAACCGCTCCACTGCCTCGCTAACGCGTACCTCCGGCGTGCCCCCTCCCACCAAAACAAATCGCGCCGAGACTGAAGTCGCACTCGCCGCCAAAGCATGCAACGCCGGCACTCCAGCCGCGAGCCATGTGGGACGAAACCCCCGCCACCATGCACCGAACTTCGCCGAATCAAACCCGGGAGGGATCACGACACTTCCACCACATCGTAATTGCGCCAGCGACCGCTGCAAACCAAACGCATGAAACGCCGGCATCACCACCAGCAACCGATCAGCCTCAGTCAACCCCAGAGCGCGCACGTCGCTGTCCAAACGAGCAGCCAGATTGCGCTCGCTCACAGGTACCAGCTTCGGATCGCCCGTGGTCGACGACGTCAGCAACACCAGCGGCCCATCCACCAACCTGCCCGGTCCCGATGTCCGCGCATACACCACGCGAACCGCAAACGCCGCGTTCATCTGCAGGACCAGCAAGCCCAATTCGCGAGCCACCTTCACCGCGGCGTGCGCCTCGTCCTCAACCACCAACACGCCTGCACGAAGCTGCCGCAAGTAGCGAAGATATTCGTCCGCAGTGAGGGAAGGGTCCAGAGGAGCGCACGATGCCTCGCCCGCCACTGCCAGGAAAGAGACCATCGCCCCGAGCCCCTGCGGCATCGCCAAGACAACAAGCTCACGCTCCGCCACGCCCGCGCTGCGAAACGCATCCCGAGTCTGCTTCACCAATTCGTGCAGCGCGCCGTGGCTGATCGACTTCGAGTCGGGAGCCAACAGCGCAGGCTCATCGGCCTTGTGCGCCGCCCAATGCGCAAGTTGCAGAAGTTCATCCATCGCAAACCGAGACTTCATGGTAGATCACCACGAATCATCCGCGAACGCGCCGGAAGAACTCCCATGACGCAATTGCATTCGCTTCCCAGGAAAACTCTCGCGCGCGAATCCGACCGCGCGCAACCAAGTCCTCGCGCAACGACTCGGAGAGCAGCACGCGCTCAAGCGCGGCGCAGATCTCTGCGACGCTGTAAGGGTCCGCCAGCAAGCCCGCATCGCCCACCACCTCCGGCAGACACGACGTGGTGGACGTCACCACCGGCGTGCCGGCCGCCATTGCTTGCGCCACTGGAAAACCGAATCCCTCATAGAGCGACGGATAAACAAAAGCCGTTGCGCCCGCGAACAAGCCCGGCATCTCCGCCTCGGGAACGTAGCCCAGATAGCTTCCCGCACGAACACGAGCCATGGTTGCCGCCGACGCCCAACCCTCCGGGCCCGCAATCAAAAGATCGAATTCATCCCGCAACGACGCACGCATCTGCTGCCACGCATCCAGCAGCCGATCGATATTCTTACGCGGCTCAATCGTCCCGACATACAGCACATATGGTTTAGCGCGCGGGGTCGGCGTAGCGTCAAAGTATTCACGCGTTATACCGGGATAGATCACGTGGATCTTCTTGTCCGGAATGCCCACCGTGCGAATGATATCCCGGCGCGTATTCTCCGAGCTCGCGATGATTCCAGCTACAGCTGGCAGTATACGGTCCGCATACTCTTGCTCGGCGATCAGGGTGCCCTTCTGATGCACCTCCGGCATGATCCGCGCCGTCACGTCATGAATGGTCGTAGTCAGGCGTGCGCGTCGCGGAATCTGACGCATCAAGTTCGAAGTGTGAAAAATGTCGTCCCGCAGAGTCAGGGCATCCAATAAAAACGGACTGTGATTCGCTCCAAACAGGAGGCCCAGCCGCGGTACCGTTTGCCAGTGCGTCAGGACGCTACCCGCATGATTTAGTTCCTGGACGACAGGAATAAAGGGGAATGTTCGAACTTCATCGCCATCAGCCGCCGCACGAAGCGCATTCAGCCAATGCCAGATGTACGTTTTCACCCCGGCACTGCGCATCAGCAAACAGCTTCCTTCGATCGTGACCCGCATCACCTATCGAAGGGTCCCGGAGCGTGTAGTGGAGAATTACAGAAGAGTGACATCTGGGGAACTAGTCCCAGATTACCCCATTCGCCGAAGTCTATAAACGAGCCACTACCTCGGTACCCAAATCGCGTACACCGCGAGCGTGAGAATCGTCCCCACCACCGTAAACACCAGCCCCAGCGCCTGCCGCTTCGGCAACGCGAGCAACATAATGAACCCGGTGATCGAGCTTAATGCGATCCACACCGACACCACATCCAGCAACCCACGCCATGCCCAGCCGGTCTCGGCACCTTTGTGCAAGTCTGCCATCAGGCCCACGAATCCGCGGGCTTCAAACGTTGCCTCCGCCTCGCCGGTTGCTCGCTTCACGAAGACCTGCGCCCGCTTTGAAGGACCGGCAAACGCCAGCTCGATCTCATCCTCGCTCGGATTAAAATTCGTCAGGGGAATCGTGATGGCAAACGCCTTGCGAGTCGCCGCGATCACCGCATCCTGCTCCCCGCCCTTGGCCACCGGAGCGTCGATCTTCCCCGTCTGCGATGTCGCCTGCACCTGATCCAGGCCAAAGGAATCGTGCGTCAGCATCACCCCGGTGATTGCGAAAAACAGCAACATCGCGAACGCCGAGAGCGACAAATAAATATGAATTGTGCGAGCCCACTTCAGGGTCTCGCGTTTCAACTGTCCAGGAGCCAAAACTCTACACCGCTCCTGTCGCCGGGCCGAAGTCTACCTTCACGCCCTCAAATTCCGGGGTCGCCTTGCCGACCGCCGAAGCCGGCTTGCCCGAACAATCGATCGTCACGCTCTCCTGATAGTGCGTGCCATGCTCGCGATTTGTTTCCACCAAAATCTTATACACACCCGCCGCTGCCGGCTCCCCTGCATCGGTCATTCCGTTCCACGCAAGACTATACTGCCCCGCCGCACGCGTCGCACGGGCCATCTGGCTGATCCGCTGCGCCGCCGATCCATTCTTGCTCCACCACGTGTGGAGTTCCGGAAGCCACCGGGGCTTCGACGCCCACAGCGCGATGTTCTTGACCACTTTGCCCGATGCATCCTCGGCCCACACCGCAACGTAAGGCCGCCGCATCCGTCCACCGCCGCCGCGTCCACCGAACCCGCCCGGTCCACGTCCGCCAAATCCACCGCCACCACCCGCTGCCGGTGCCGGGTCCACCAACGTCAACGAAATCGATACCTGCGATCCATTCGCCCAACCCGCGTACGCGGCCTGCCGAAACGAAGGCTGTTCGTATCTTCTGAATCCACTGCTGCGCAGCACCCCGCCAGCGCGCGTCACCACCAAACCTTCGGCCCCGCGAGTCTCCTCCAGCAACCGCAGCCCTTCCTCCGGCGACAAGGCACACAACGCCATCGATAGCGCGTTGGATGTTAAACAATCCTCCGCCGTCACCGATGCCGCCAGCGATCCATTCGCCGCCAACCCCGTCCGACCATCCAGGATGTGCGCCCCGCGGGCATACGTCCCACTGCTGGTCAGCGCCCGATCCGCGATCCGTACCATCGTCAACGGCTCAGCATTGTCATGGGCGTTCAGCGGATCCGCAATCCCCAATTCCGTCTGTCCAAACACCCGGATGTCTCCGCCGATATCGAGCACGATTCCGCGCGCGCCAGGAGCCGCCGCCCGCGCAGCCTCTCCGGCCCGATCCACAATGTATGCCTTGCCCAGCCCGTTCAAGTTCACCGTGCCGGCCAACTCCGGCCGAATCACTCCGCCGGTTCGCGTTTCCCATAGCCGGTAGGCTTCCATCACCCGTTGCAAATCGGCGGACCGTCGCGCGGCCCCATGGATCCCCAGCCGCCGTAGCTCGCTGGCCGGATCGCGCATGTCTAGAACCTGTCGCAGCCGTTCTACTTCGTCCAGGACCGCACGCTCCGCCGCTGCCGCTTCCGCAGCCGAGGCACCCGTCAGCCTTAGGTCCAAGGACGTTCCCAGAACAAAATCGTGCGGGAATGTAAAATCTTGCCCCGTTCGCGCAAAAGCCGGAATCACCGACGCAAAGGTGAGCCCCAGCCACCCTCGCCGTGTAAAGGAGCTCTTGTTTTCAACACCAAAACTCAATTGTTTGCTCAAAAAGAACCCTCGCCTATTTCCCATTGACGCGTACAAGCTCGCCTAGGGTTACGACGAACACCTCACTCAGGCTACAGGAGACCCGAGTGCGAACCGATTAGAGAGGTAGGAGTGGGTCCGCCTGGGCTGTTCGCCTCGGTAATGCGCGCGGCCCGACGATGACTACTCAGCGACAGCTAAAATACCTTCCCTTATTGGGCCTTTTGGCGTCCGTCGGAATCGTCGTCTCCGGCATCGGTGTCCGCAATGCCGTGGTCGCCGTGCGGGGGTTGCGCAGCGAGGTTGTCCTGGCCTCGACGGCGCACGACGATGTGCAATATCTCATCCAGGAAAGTCGCCGCCAGTTCGTCTACGCGCTCACCGCCGAACCGCAAAGTCATCGCGACCCCTACATCCGCAAGGCCCGGGAAGCGGACGCGGAAGTGCGGGATCGCTTCGGTGTGCTGGCCGATCTGGATCTGCCCCAGGAAGCCCTTCAGGGAATCGAGGAGTTCCGCACCCGCTGGCTCGCCTACCTGCAGTCGCGCGATCAGGTTGTCTCGCTGCTTCTGGTCGACCAACCCGCCGAAGCGCGGCGTCTCGATTCCGAACAGACCGCCGAGACGTTTGAAAGCGCCACCGCCGCATTGCAGGCGGTTCGCCATGACGTCGCCAACCATGCTCGCACTCAAACTGCGCTGGTCGAAAGCACGCTCTTCCGTCTCATCTTCGAACTACTTTTGTTGTTGCTGACCCTCGGCTCCTTCGCCTGGGCGCTGCTGGGCAGTCGTAACGAGCAGAATCAGGAACGCGAAAAGAATGACCAGTTGGCCAAGACCGCACGGCTGGACGCCCATCGCAGTCTGGTACTGGAAATGACCGGCAAGAACGAACCGCTTGCGCAGATCCTGGAAACCCTCTGCGCTCTGGTCCAACAGCAACTCCCCGGCTCCACGGCCGCAGTCTCCTTATTTGACGATGGTCAACTGAAGGAAATCGTCAGCCTCGCCGTCCCGCAAGTCTTTGTGGAGGACTTTTTCGCGCGCGTCAATAGCGCAGGGGAGTCCGGGCAGGTCGGTGCCAACTGCGCCGCATTCCGGACAGGAGAACCCGTCTACTCCGACATTTCCTCCGATCCTCTCTGGGAACCCTTGCGGGAATCCGCACTCGCGCAGAGTCTCAACTACTGTTGGTCGCACCCGGTGCTCTCCAGTTCCGGAGAAACGCTGGCCACCGTAGATGTCTACTTCCGCAACCGCCGCAAACTGGAGGGCAACGAAACCAGTTCCCTGCGCAGCGCCGCGCGCCTGGCGTCGGTGGTTATCGAACATCGGCACCTCTACGACAAGCTGGCGTTCCAGTCGCAACGCGATGCGCTCACCGAACTCCCCAACCGCCGCCTGCTGCAGGATCGTTTGGAACGCACTTTGATGGACGCCGAACGCGCCGGCGGTGTCGCCGCCGTGCTCATGATCGACCTCGACTGGTTCAAACAGGTCAATGACCAGTTCGGTCATCGCGCCGGAGACGCCGTGCTGCGCACCGTCGGACAGCGACTCGCGCACTCCATCCGTCAGGGCGATACCGTTGCCCGCGTCGGCGGCGACGAATTTACCGTCGTCATGAGCTCCGTCGCCGACGCCGAAGAAGCCGAACGCGGCGCGCGCCGAATTCTGGAAAAACTCCTCGAACCAATTTCCTTAGGCGATCGCGACGCCCAGATCGCCGCCAGCATCGGTATCAGCATGTACCCCGAGGACGGGCAGGACGCCGCCACGCTGATCCGCCATGCCGACCTTGCCCTCTATCAAGTCAAGAGCCGGGGCCGTCACGGCGTCCAACTCTACGGCCCGCAAATCGGGTCCGTGCTGCGCCGCCGTATGAGCATGGAAACCAGTCTCTCGCTGGCCCTGCAGCATCACGAATTGCAACTGCACTATCAGCCGCAAGCCGACATGAGCCGCAATCTGGTCGGCATGGAAGCCCTGATCCGTTGGCGAAACCCCGAATTTGGCGACGTCTCACCCGCCGAGTTTATCCCCGTCGCCGAAGGCAGTAGCCTCATCGTTCCCATCGGCACCTGGGCACTCAACGAAGCCTGCCGGCAAGGGGTCACGTGGCAGAACGCCGGCTACCAACCCGTCAAGATGGCGGTGAACGTATCCGCGCGTCAACTCTCGGAAGATAACTTCGTGGATATCGTTCGCGCGGCATTGACCGAATCGGGTCTCCACCCCGGCCTCCTCGAACTCGAACTCACCGAAACCACATTGATGGAGCACGTCGAGGAATCCCTGAAGCGTCTGCGCCAAATCCGCGACCTCGGCGTTTCCATCACCATTGACGACTTCGGCACAGGCTATTCTTCCCTAAGCTACCTGCAGAAGCTCCCGGTCTCCAGCGTCAAGATCGACCTGTCCTTCGTGCGCGACATCGCGGGCGCCACCACCACCATCCCCGTGATCCAGGCCATCATCGACCTCGCTCACGGCATGGGACTCAAAGTGGTCGCCGAAGGCGTAGAAACCGAACACCAGTTGCAAACCCTGCGCGGCCTCGGTTGCGACCACATCCAGGGCTATCTCCTCAGCCGCCCGCTGCCGTCGGCCGAAGCCGAACCCTTCCTCCACAACGGCACCGCTTCGCTCCTCCAGCTCAACCGCCAGATCCAGAGCACCGCGGACGTCCCCGCCCCCATCGCACGCTAACCCGCAGCGCTGTCGAAACCGCTTTCCTGCGCTACAATCTGTGCATGAAATCTCTGTTCATCCTAGCTCTGTCCGCTGCCGCAGCGTTCACCATTTTGAATGCCCAGGCTCCCGCGCCCTCGATCATCACCGAAGTCAAAGGCGACCACACCGGCATCAAGAACAACCTGCTGCGTGCCGCCGAAAAAATGCCCGAGGAATTCTACTCCTATAAGCCTTCTCCCGACGTCCGCGATTTCGGCGGCGAAGTCGCCCACGGTGCCGACATCCAAACTATGATCTGCTCGATGGCCCTCAACGCCCCCAAGCAAGGCACCGCCGCGACACTGAAAACCAAAGCCGACTTGGTCAAGGCGCTCACCGAATCCAGCGCCCTCTGCGATCAGGCCTTCAACTCCCTCACCGAAGCCAACGCCAACGAAGCCCGCCCCTTCCTCCGCGGTCAGCGGACCCTGCTCGGCGTCCTGGCCTTCAACAACTCGCATGACAACGAAACCTACGGCACCATGGTTCCTTACATGCGCGCCAAGGGCGTCGTACCTCCTTCCAGCGACAACGCCGGCAAAGGAAAGGCCAAGTAAATGAAAGCCGTCGCGGCCGCGTTAGCCGGAACCCTAGCCTTCGTCTGGATCGCCAGCAGCCAAGCCCCGCCCCCTGCGGCCGCAACGGAGAATTGCTCGTCCCTCAAACAGTTCACCCGCCCCAGCACCCGCATCACCTCCGCCACCGCCAACGCCGCTGCTGCAGCGAAAGGCAAAGGCGGCGCGATCCCCGCACATTGCGAAGTCCTGGGAGCGATCAACGAACGCACCGGCACCAACGGCCAAGCCTACGCCATCAAATTTCACCTGCGCCTGCCCGCAACCTGGAACGGCAACTTTTTCTTTGAAGGTGGTGGTGGATCGAACGGCAATCTGGGCGCAGCACTCGGAAGCCTGCAAGGCGGCCAACCCTCCAACGCACTCACCCTCGGCTACGCGGTCGTCTCTCAGGACTCCGGCCACGACAACGCCGCGAACAACGACCCCGCCCGCAATGGCAACGTCACCTTCGGCCTGGACCCCCAAGCCCGTAACGACTTCGGCTACAACTCCTACGACCTAGTCGCCCAAACCGCCAAAGCCCTGATCCAGACCTTCTATGGACGCGCTCCCCAGCGCTCGTATTACGTCGGATGCTCCGAAGGCGGCCGCGAAGGCATGGTCGTCTCGCAACGTTTCCCGCAGCACTTCGATGGAGTCCTGGCGTGCGCTCCCGGCTTCAATCTCGCTAAAGCCGCCGTCTACGGCCACTCCTGGGACGTGCAATCGTTCGCTGAAATCAACGCCGCCACCGGCATCTACGACAGCAACGGCCAGCCCTTGCTCAACAAGACCTTCACCGATGAAGACCTCGACATGGCGTCCAACGCCATCCTCTCTGCCTGCGATTCGCTCGACACTCTGGAAGACGGCATCATCGACAACTTCCGCGCCTGCACGCCCGCAGTCGTCGCACCGAAGTTCACTGCCATCCAATGCCAGGGTCCGAAACGTGTAACCTGCCTCAGCGCCATCCAAATTGCGACGCTGCAAAAAGTTTACGCAGGAGCCAAGGACGCACAAGGTAATCTCCTCTATTCCGACTGGGCCTTCGACCGCGGCATCGGCGGCAAGATCGGCGCGAACTACAACCAAGGCTGGCGCAGCTGGAAAATCGGAGCCTACGACGCGCCGCAAAACGGAGCCATCATCGCGACGCTCGGCAGCGCCTCGGTATCCGCGCTCTTCACCACCCCGCCCACCGTAGTTCCATCCGCAGGAGCCGCTCCCTTAGCGTTCCTACGAAGCGTGAACATCCCGACAGTCGCCACCAAGCTCACCGGCACGTCGGGCGAATACACAACTCCCGTGTTGGAATTCATGAAAGCCAACTCCACCGACCTGGCCGCCTTCAAAAATCGCGGCAGCAAACTGGTCATCGTCCAAGGCGTCAGCGACCCCGTCTTCTCCATCAACGACACCATCCGCTGGTACGAAGAACTGAACAAGGTGAACAACAACACAGCCGCGGATTTCGCGCGCCTCTTCGCAGTCCCCGGCATGAACCACTGTAGCGGCGGCCCCTCCACCGACCAGTTCGACGCCTTCACAGCGTTGACCAGTTGGGTCGAAAAATCGAGCGCCCCCGCGCAGATCGTAGCGACCGCCGGTAACGCCACCCCCTGGCCCGGCCGCACTCGTCCGTTGTGCGCCTATCCCACGCAGCCGCGCTACAACGGCTCCGGCAGCATCGAAGACGCTGCGAACTTCGTCTGCAAGTAAACCGACAAGCCCCGTGCGGTAGCGCGGGGTCGCACTTAGCTCACACTAGCCGCAGTCTTTTTCGCTCTCCGTGCCGCCGGACTCAGCACGCGATTCCACCACATAATCGTCCCCGTCACAAACAAGAATGACGGCAACAACCCCAACACCACCCACAGTGCCTTCGTCTTATCCCCGGCGAAGTTTCCGAAATGCAGATAATAAATCCACCGGATCACTTGGTCCCCCGGACTCCTGCGTATCGGTGGCCGACCCTTCCCCTTGCCCTTCCCGAACCCGCCCTTGCCCTGCGATCCCGGCGGCAGAATCGTCACCTGCGCCGCAACGTTCGGCGCAGGCATCATTGCCTGCGGCTCATCCGGCACTTCTTCCGGGATCGAATACTGGATCAGCGGCGAATAATGATTGATGACTTTCTCAAACGGTAGCGGCCACACCACGAAGATCCCACTCACCGCCCACATGAACACCAGGCCGAAACTCCAGAATCCAATCGAGCTGTGTAGATCCCAGTTCAGCCGCTTCCAACCGGACTTCGGATTGAAGATCAGGCTCCGCTTCCACTTGTCGAGCCCAGGCCACCACACGATCGCGCCGGTGATGCACAGAATCGTAAACGCAATCGCCGCCGCCCCATTCACAGCCCGGCCCGTATCCCCTGCAAGCAAGTCTGTATGCAGCTTCATGAACCAGGAAACAATCTGAATCGGATACGGCACGGACGGCCCCAAATCCTCGCCCGTGTAAGGATCAAACAATCTCTGATTGCGCTCGCCGTTGTGGTCCAGCCAAATCTCGGTCGCGTGATCCGCTTCCTTCGCCGGCCACAAGTAACTCACCGTGTCCTGCGGATACGCCTTCACCGCCGCCGCTTTCATCGCGACATCCGACAGCTTTTCGCCGCGCACCTGCACGATCTTCGGACCCTGATCCGCCTCGCGATAAATCTCGTTGCGGAACACCACAGCGCTGCCGCTGACGCTGATCACCAGCACATACAGCCCCAGCGCGATGCCCGACCACAAGTGCACCTGAAACATCGCCCGCCGCAGCCACACATTTTGCGGTCGCCGCACCCATCCTTGCCAGTTGATCAGTCCCACCCCGGTATAATACAGCAAATGATCATCGACCCCAGCACCCGTGACCCCTTCGACGTCTACCGCCTGCTGTCCGGTTCGATCCTGCCGCGTCCCATCGCCTTCGTCTCCACGATCAGCAAGGATGGCATCCTTAACCTGGCCCCCTTCAGCTTCTTCACCGTAGCCAGCGCCAACCCGCCGATCATCGCTTTCTGCCCCATGACCCGAGGCGGTGCCGCACCGAAGAAGGACACCCTGCTGAACATCGAAGCCACGGGCGAGTTCGTGGTCAACATCTGCAGCGAAGACTTCGCCGCGCAAATGAACTCCACCGCCGGTGAATATCCTCCAGATGTCGACGAGTTCCAACTGTCCGGCCTAACCCCCGTCCCCAGCCAAATCGTGAAGCCCCCGCGCGTCAAAGAATCGCGAGTAAACATGGAGTGCAAACTCCACCAGCTAGTCCCCGTCAGCGACAAATTCCTGGGAGGCACCATGGTGCTCGGCGAGGTCGTCCGCTTCCACGTGCAAGACGGCCTGGCCAACAACATCGGCGAAATCGACATCGACCAATTAAACCCCATCGGTCGCCTGGCCGGCCCCGTCTACGTGCGCACGAAAGATCGCTTCGAAATGATCCGCCCCGCGTAAATCTGCGTTTATCCGTGTTCATCTGTGGCCATTAAAATCACGCCGCTTCATTCACCGAACTTTCATCCCACCGAAACCTTCCCTCCGTAAACTCACGGAATGAAAACATCCAGCATGCTGGCGCTAGCCGCCTGCGCTCTCTTCCTGACATCGGCGCAAGCCTTCCAGGAAGATAAGACCAAATCTGACGACAGCGACTCCCGAGCCGCCCGCTCCAACGCCGCCGCCCCCTACGCGATCGGCCTCTGGGGCGACGTCCCTTACTCCGTCGCACAAGTCCCCGGTGTGTGGAATATGATCGCCGACATGAACGATCAAAACCTCGCCTTCACCGTCAACGATGGCGATCTCAAAGCCGGCGGCGGAGCCTGCAACGATTCCGTTTACACCGAAGCTCTCGCTTACCTCAACACCCTATGGGCGCCTGCCGCATTCACCCCCGGCGACAACGATTGGACCGATTGTGACCGCGTCGTCGGCTTCAGTTCCATCGCCCAACTCGACAAGGAGCGTACTCTCTTCTTCAGCACTCCCTTCACTCTGGGTGTCCGCAAGATGCTGCAAGATGTCCAAGCCACGCCCTTGTGCCAAGGCTACAACCGCTTCACGCCGTGCGTCGAAAACCGTCGCTGGACCTACGGGAAAGTGACGTACGTAACCCTCAACGTGCAGGGCTCCTGCAACAACCTCTGCGATACCAGCCCCGACCCCGTCGAGTACGGCTACCGCAACGCCGCGAACATCGCGTGGCTCAAGGACGCCTTCGCCGACGCGAAGAAGAAGGAGTCGGTGGCCGTCATGATCATCAGCCAGGCCGACCCCGGGTTCGATCTCTCCGATTCCACCCGAGCGCCGATTCGTGACTCCAAGACGCTGGCCGAAACCGTTCCCGCCATCGATGGCTTCCGCGAATTCCTGCTCGCCGTCCGCGCTGAAACCGTCGCCTTCGGCAAGCCCGTCGCCTACGTCCACGGCGACTCGCACTACTTCCGGGTCGACAAGCCCTTGCAGGACGCGCTAGGTCAACGCCTGGAAAATTTCACGCGAGTGGAAACCTTCGGCGACAACGCGCAGAACGGCACCAACGATGTGCAGTGGGTGAAAGTCCTGGTGGATCCTCGCAGCCGCGAAGTCTTCGCCTACCAACCCCAAATCGTGCCCGCCAACCGCGTAGCCGTCCCCGTGAAGTAGTTTCCAAAAAGAGATAGGGCCGTGACTGCTCACGGCCCTTCTCCACTCCGACACTCGCAGAAAGCCTACGCCGCGCTGGCGAACGCGCTTTCCGTTTCCCACGGCTCGCTGGCATCTTTGTCCGCGACTTCCTGGCAGGCAATACAGTAGGGCGTCCACGGCACTGCAGCGATCCGCTTCGCGCTGATTTCTTCCTCACAATTTGCGCACAGCCCAAACGAGTCCTCGTCGACCCGCTTCAAGGCCGCGCGCACTTCCCGCAGTCCCTTCGACCCTCGATCCGAGGCCCCGATTGCCAGCTCTCGCTCCTGGGCATTCTGGATGCGGTCCAACTCGTCCGGGCTCGCTTCAGAAATCAATCGAAGTCACTCCAGGACCGTTCGGCCTCTACGGCCTGTTGGCTACCACTTACGTCACGAAGTTCCCCGCGCAGGGTGCGTAATGCACTCCGCATCCAAGTTTTTACCGTTCCCAAGGGATGCCCCAACTTGGCAGCGATCTCGGACTGCGAGTATCCCTCGAAATACGCCAGATCAATCGCCACGCGCTGATTACCACCAAGCTTGCGCAACGCAGTGCGGACGCTGATCTTGTCGGGCATTGAACCGCTGCGATCCACGTCCGCAAAGGCGTTTGGATCTTCGATGCCGTAAACTTTAGGTCCGGCATTGCGGAGATTCTTGCTGGTGCGCAAGAAGTCCAGGGCCCGATTTCGCGCGATCGCCAATAGCCATGGCCCGAACGCCCCGCGCTCACAATCAAACAGATGCGCGCAATTCCACACGCGCAAAAAAGCCTCTTGCACAATGTCTTCGGCCACACTGGCATCTTGCACGATGCGCAGCGTCACGGAATAAATCAATCTACTGTAGGAGTCGTAGAGCTGCTCGTAAGCGTTTGGATTGCGATCCTGCAATTGCCGGATCAGTCTTGCTTCGGCCTCGCGCGTTAGGTTGCTCCGAAACGCGGCAAGCGGTTCATTCATGACAACCAGCGCTAAGCCGCGTCAGCAAAAGTGTTCGAATCCCAGGGCTCTTTCGCGGCGTTGTCAGCAGCTTCCTGACAGGTGATGCAGTAAAGTGCCCACGGTACCACCGCGATCCGCTTGGCACTGATTTCTTCCCCACAATTGGCGCACACCCCGAACGCATCCGTGCCAACGCGCTTCAATGCCGTTTCCACCTCGCGTAATCCCTTGGACCCGCGATCCGACGCACCGATGGCAAGCTCGCGCTCCTGCGCATTCTGTATCCGGTCCAACTCATCCGGACTCGCCTCGATCGCAAACGCGTCGCGCGTACTCCTGCCCAGCACCAACTCAGCCTGCCTCGCCTCCAACACCTTCCGAAATCCATTCCGTTCAATCTTCGTCATCGCGGCCTCGATCTGTTCCAATCTATTCTTCACTTGTAACGAACTGCTCGACAGTGCACTATTTCCATTTCATTCGCAGCAGCAGAGCTAGGCACCACCAAAATGCGGCGGACGGGCCAAGCGTTTTAGGCAACGATTTGCCCATAAACCGTAGCCGCGGTGGATGATACTCCAGGGGGTGCGCATGGCCCGTGCCAATTCGGCCTCTCTGGCCTCCAACACCTTCCGAAACCCGCTTCGTTCACGCTTTATCATCGCCGCCTCAATCAGTTTTTGGAACTGACATTGCTAGAGCACGGCAGTGGCCAAAGACCGAATCCCAGGGAATTGGGCGACTGTCTGACCAGCTAGTCGCTCGGGTGACCTCCGGCGGTCACCCGGTCGCGAATCGGACCTACCCTACAACCCGATTCTTAACGCTGGCAAAAACATCTTCGGCTTGCGCGACGAATTCTTCTGTGCGCCGCTTCAGGAACTCGGCTCCAGCATCCACTTTCGCTTCCCCGTTGGCGGCACCCGCTCTCAACCGCGCGCGCGCGTCTTTCCCCGAATACGGAGCCATCAGCATCGCGACCGCGCCGCCGGCAACCAACCCCAGCACAAAGCACGAGGCCTTCGATCCGATACTGCACTTGCCTTCTGAATAATCTGTCATGTCTTCTCCTTAATCTCGACCAACATCTTTCATGCACTTGGATGGCCCACCTCTTTGTCGCTTCTCCGAAACATCTGTAGTTCTCCGAACTCTACTAAGCAGCATGTCAAAAAATATTGCAGTGTTCGGAATTGTCAGAACTCGCCTCCAAGTGGAAGAGGCCGTCGGCGCGCTGCGCACCGCGGGCTTCCGCGCCGAAGATATCTCCGTCCTGCTCCCGGAAAACATCGGAAACAAAGATCTGGGCACTGAGAAATCGACCAAGAGTCCCGAAGGCGCGGCGGCGGGCGGCGCCACAGGAGCATTCGCAGGCGGCGTCCTCGGCTGGCTCGTCGGCATTGGAGCCTTGGCCATCCCGGGCATCGGACCGTTTCTCGCCGCAGGACCCATCATGGTCGCGCTCGCCGGCATGGGCGCAGGCGCGGTCCTCGGCGGAGCCACCGGAGCCCTCGTCGGAATCGGCATTCCGGAGTATGAAGTGAAGCGCTACGAAGGCCTGGTCCGGCAAGGCGGCCTTCTGATCTCCGTCCATTGCGACAACTCCGAATGGCGCGACAAGGCCAAGCTAGTGCTCGAAAACCACGCCGCCGAAGATATCGCATCCACAGCTGAAGCCACGGCGGACTTCGCCAAAAGCGACAAGCCCGTGCATCACGTTCACGAATAAAGAGGTGAATTCATGGCCATCCCAGACAAGGACTTCGACAAGAAAGAACCCGCCGGCGGATCACGCCCCGAAGGCGAAAGCGAGGATCCCCTGGAAAACCAGCCTCTCGACTGGTCAGAGGAAGATATCGAGTTAGAAAGGCGCAAGCCCGACTTGGCGGAGATCGAGGAAGACGAAGCAAGCCTCTAAAAACTCCGGCCAGGCAATTCATTCACGCGAAGCCGCAAAGATACGCAAAGAAGAAACTTTGTGTGTCTTTGCGGCTTTTGCGTGAAACGTAGGTTCTCCTATTTGTCCTGCGGACCCTTGGCGTCGCGGCGTCCCTTCACGCGATTCCCTGTCGGCGCAGGTCTCGGCGCGCTTGTCTCGGGTGCAGCTTGTTTCCCACGCTCGGGCTGCCTCACCACTGGAGCCGCTGGCCGTGGCTGTGGTTGCGACCGCTGTTGGTGTTGCTGTTGTTGTGGGGGCTGCTGCACCTGCTTCCCACCTTGCGGATTCACCTGCCGTACTTCGGGCCGCGTCCTCTGTCCCAGCCGATCCGACGCCGCCCGATTCAGCGGGCGTCCAGGGTCGGCTTCCAGCGCCTTCTGCCGCTGCTCAACCGGAGCCGGTGCCGCAGACGGCATTCTCCGAGCGACAACACCACGATTGACCACAGCCGCGGGTGGAGCCGCTCCTCGTCCGCGTCCATCCACCACCGCTCCGCGCTGCGGAGCCACCGCCGCCTACGCCCCGCCCTGCCCCCGCGCAACATCCTCCTGAGACAACCGCACGGCCGAGCCACCAACCGATCTCCCCCCGACCATCACATCCCGTGACACTGCCGTTACGCCTCCCGCGACGTTGCGATTCATGTAGTTCACATTCGTCACGTTAATGTTGTGGATCACCGTACGATTCACAATCACCGTGTTCGTAACGTTTACCCTCTCGATGTACTGCCGGCTATCACGATACGGCGGCACCCACACCTCGCGCGGTCCGATCGGGAACCAGCCCACGGATGGTCCACCAATTGAAACCCCAATCCGGAAGTTCGACCCACCCAAGCCACTAGCGCGGGCGAATATACCGGCCGCACCACGATCGGACCCGGCACCCAGCCCCCCGGCTCGATCCACGCCCACTGCCCGTAGCGATACGGTGCCCAGCCCGCCGACACGGGGGCATCCAGAGGGATGAATACTGCGGGTCCTGTTGCCACGTCCCGTAGTCGTCCAGGTCCGCGTAACCGGGATTGTCGCGCGAAATGTAACGCCGACTGCGAAATATCTTCCCGCCGATCCCGCCCCTGGCACCAATTGTCGAAAGCGTCCGCCACCGGAACTTGGCGGCGCTCGAACTCTTGCCGACCATTCGTCTCATACACCCGTACCGATTCGCGCGCACCAAGCGGAAAGGTTTGCGTGTTAGTGATCCCTTCCGCTTGGCCCCCTCGCACCGTGATCATCGTCGAATCGCCCCGCTCATTCACGTCAATTCCATAGTCACCCGCCTGCAACAAGCTGAACGCCGCCTGGGGAGTATCAATTTCAATGGCTTCCTGTCCGGCCAGGTTGCGAACACGGACACTCAGTGTCCCCGCCGAGAGCTGTACTTGGGTCGTGTTATCCGTCCAATTCAGAAACGTGAAATTGGTCCGACTACCCAGCCGCAACGCCGCCGAACCTAAATGCAGCTCGGCTCGTCCGCCCGCATCTGACCAGAGGCGGTCACCGGTCGTGAACGGACGATTCAGCGTCGCCGGAACCCAGTCGTCGACGCCACCCGGTTGAAACGATACACTGCCCTCCACCCAACTCAACCGCGCCGCGCGGCTGGGTGGATTGTAGTCGCCACTAGAATCCTGCGCTTGCACGCCTTGAGGAATCACACCGAGACCTGCGACCACAATTGCGACAGCGTGAATTCGCGAAAGTTTTCCCATATATGACAGGCAGTGCACGGCAACGGCCAATGGCCCTATACGTGCATATTAAGGCTGCGAGGGAAACAAATCATGTCAAAAACAATGCTCCGTCGCGTGCTACTGGTTGCGGCCACGGTGTTCAGCGCCAGCCAATCGTTTGGACAAGTACAACTCGAAATGCGTGTGGGCCAAATGCCCGGCTGGGATGTGCGCCAGCGCGAAGGCCGCTGCCAGATCCGTGTGTGGGTCGATAACCGCGCGGAAATCAACATGCGCGGCGACCGAATCTGGATCACGACTTTGCAAGGGGCCAGGGGCCGCGATGAAGGCAGCCAATGCACCCAGCCTCTGCCGTATAACTCCGTCCGCAATTTCCAGATCCGCCAAACAAGCGGACGTACCCAGGTCAACCTCGCGCAAGAACCCGGCCGCCAGAACAACTACACCGCAATGATCGCCATCGAAGATCGCCAAGGCGGAGGCGATAACTACTCCTTTGACGTAAGCTGGGCGGCCGATACGAATATCCAGAACGCTCCCGCTCCATTTTTTGATGACGTTCGCGCCTGCCAGGACGTGGTCCGCCAGAAATTCCTGCAAAAGAATGGTCGTGGATCCTACGTCGACTTCGACGGCTTCGCCGGACGCAATGACCAATACGGCAACAACGGAAATCGCAACAACCGCCAGAACAACGACAGCATCCAAGGCCGCGGTAGCGCCCGCAGCTACTCCGAATCCCGCGACCTGACCTACTCCTGCATCATCGACTCACGAGTCAACCAGGTGAAGTCCGCCAGCTATCAGTACGTAGGTAACGGTGTCCGCATCGACAACAACAATCGCCGTCCGCTGCGTTAACGCCTCGCGTCCCAAGGGAAGTCTGGAGTATCAAGGCTTCCCTGACCTTCTAATCGATGAGAACACGATCATGGCAACCCCAAACGAACCCCCTCGATTGGGAAGAAGAAGACATCAACTCGAAGGCCGCAAGCCTGACCTCTTCGAAATCGAAGCTGACGAATCGAGCCGGTCAGCACTACCCCCGGATCCAAATCGGGTTCGTCGGCGGTAAGCGCTCCCGAGAGAAGAGAAACCCGCCACTCCATTGTTTGTGGCGGGTTTTCTCCGATGCGACTCCGTTAAAAAGTAAGGCGCATCACCAGCGTTCCCTGCCGCTGGCCGGCTACGTTGCCCGTGGTATTGATGGTCCCGTAACCGGATGTGTACCGTCCCAAGGAATCAGCCAAGGGTACCGTACGGGAAAGGCTGTTACTCGGATTCGGATTCTGCGTCCGGTTAAACGCATTATTGAACTCCGCGCGGATCATGATCGTCGCGCGTTCCCTGAAACGGAAATTGCGCGCCACGCTGAGCAACTCCTGCGGAATTCGTCGGTAGCGGAAGTCGTTGTAGTAACGCGCTGATGGGCTAAAGCTGCCACTCGGGGTATCGGTCCACGCGGCAGGATTCAGGATTTGAGTCCGGGACGGATCGAAGCAGTGGCAGTTGATGTCAACCAGGTAGAGAGGTTGACCTGGCACGCGAGTAGACCATGTACCACGTAACAGCGTGCTGGTATTGTTGTTCGTCACGGTGGCTGGGGCCGCGATCGGTTGACCGCTGCCGTACTGCAACACCGCACCTGCCGTCCAATCCGACACGATGAAATTCACCAGCCGGTTTTCGCCCCACTTCGGCAGCGTATAGTTCAGCGCCAACACCATCCAGTTCGGACGAGAGAAGCTGGAGAACTGTTTGTTGATGCCGCGGTTGAAGATATCGTTAGCCGTTGCGCCGCCGCCATCGTTTTCCACGCCCGATTGCAATTCTTTGGAATGGGTGAAATTAGCGCTCAGGTCCAGTCCACGCGAGAAGCGCTTGGTAACTTTTAGCTGCAGTGAATCGTACCAGGTCTTGCCCAACGCAGCCGAGTTCAAGATGTTGCCGAACTGCGGAAACGGACGCAGACTTTGCGCCACCGTCGCGGTGCCGGGGAAGCTCGCGTAGGGATAGTGGTTGTAAAAACGACCCGCCCGCGGGTCGTTCACATTGCGGGTCAGCAGCGTCCTGTCGGTAGCGCTGTTCCAGTCGAGACCTTGGGCCGCGAGAATGTTGGTCTGCAGAGCGTTTGGATTGGTGAGCGAGTTGGTTTGCCACCACACACCGCGATTGGCGACGTAGCTGGCTTCGACCACTAGGTCGCGAATCACCTCGCGCTGTAAGCCGACCGACCATTGATATTGGCGCGCGGGACGCCCAAAACTGGAATCCACCGCCGGAGGTTGTCCACCTGTGACTGAGCCTGGGACCGGCAATACACCGGCCCGGAAATCCGGCCACACCGGATTCAAGGGAATTCCCTGACTCAATACCATTGCCGACGAGGCGTAGTTCGGATTGCTGTAGGACAACGTCGAACCCACACCCGTGCCTTGCTGGCCCAAAGCGCCTTGGCTCATGGAATAATTAATTCCGAAACCGGCGCGAAATACCGTCTTGTCGCTAATTTGATACGCCAGGCCGGTACGCGGCCCATAGGCGCCGTAGTAATTCTTTGCGAAACGACAATTACAAGTGGCTTCGTACACCACGGCTCCTGGATGCCCGTCCGCAGATGGATTCGGCAAGCTGGGATCGAAGCTAGGTGCCCGGCCATACTGTTCCTTGGGGTACGTGAATAAGTCCCAACGCAGCCCGTAGTCCAAAGTGAGTTTGCGAGTTATCTTCCAGGTGTCCTGCGCGAACCAGCTAAAGAAACTGCGCCCCGCCCGTCCACTTGGAGGTTGGGCCAGCGTTACGTTGTTCACGTTGCCCAGCAGGAAACTGGCGTAAGGGAAGCCCAGGAACCGACCGGATAGGTTTAAGCCCTGCGCCGCAGGATTGCCGGTCTGGTCAGCGCTAAAGGCGAAGTTACCATTCGAATTGGTGAAGTTTTTGGTCGGATAACCTTCTAATCGGATTTCGCCGCCGAACTTGAAGGTGTGGTTGTCCTTAACCCAACTCAGGCTAATGTTGCCGGTCGGCTTGTTCTCCCGTGATTGCGACTGCGCGCCTGGTCCCAGGTTCTGTAGTCCGCCTTGACTGCCAGCACCGTTCAACCCGCTGAACACCGGGAAGCGCCCGCCGTTGGTACCCGCCTGAGGTCCGGGGATGCCCAACGCTTTCACACGGTCAAAGTTGGTAACCGCGCCCGTGTCCTTGAAGTCGACATTCAGGTAGCCAATGCCGAAGTGCAACAGCATCGTCGGTGCAACGGTATAGTCGAAATTGGCGCGCAGAGTGTAGGATTCAATGAACGTGCCGCGCGTCGCTGTGATAGGTAGCGGGAAGCCTTCCGATCCGCACAGAGGCTGGCAATACTGCACTGCGGTTTCCGTGGTCGACCAATAGAAAGACGCCTTCATCTTGTCGTTCAGCGTATGATCCAGCTTCAGCGCCGGAATCGGCGTGACCCGGCTGCTGGGGAATGGATTCACGTAGTTGTTGATCAGGCCGCTGCCGTTATTCGCCTTCGGCACCAGGTTCTGTACCTTCACCGCCGATGGATCAAAACGGCTCACGGGAATGATGTTGCCGAGAAACTGCGACCGCGCGCGTCCGTTCGAAGTAGTTTGATCTGTCAGAGGATCGAAAATCATGCCCTCGCGGAGTGGATTTCCCAGCGCGTCCGTGGCTAGCCCGGGAATCGTCCGTCCCGTATTGGCAAGAACGCTGGAGAAGTTTCCATTCCGATAGGCATCGATCGGCACCGTGTCCAGAAAGTTGTTGACTGTGGATTTCTCACGGAATTGTTCGTAGTTGAAGAAGAAAAACGTCTTGTCGTGCCCATCGTAAAGCTTGGGAATCCGAACCGGCCCGCCAAAGGTTCCACCGAAATCGTTACGCCTCTGCACCGGGCGAATTTGATTGTAGGGCTGCGATGCCCACAACGCTTCGTTCACAAAATAGTCGTACACCGAACCGTGATATTTATTGGTCCCCGACTTGGTCGTGAAGTTGAACAACCCTGACCCGGCCTGTCCAAATTCAGCCGCGTAGTTCGACGTCTGCAGCGCGACTTCTTCAATCGCATCGACGCTCGGCTGCTGTTCCGCCTGCGCGAACGTCACAACGCCGTTAGTTGCATCCTGGCCGTCCACGCGAATCGCCATCGTATTACTCGGCGCTCCGTTCACTCGCATCTGCGAATTCGGAGCGAAGAACACACCGCCCTGCAACTGCGACGCGGCCAGCGGATTGCGTACACCGTGCGAGCTAGCGGTGCCATTGCCGATCCCAAGAATCGGCAGCGTATTCAACTGCGTCGTTGTTACGTTCGTGCTCAACGCCGCGTTCTCCGTCTTCAACATCGACGCCTCAGACGTGACTGTCACGGATTCAGTCGCCGTACCGACTTCCAAAATGATATCGACGCGAATCGTTTGCGCAACCTGCACACCAAGGTTTTCTCGAACCACGGTCTTGAACCCCGGCACGGCAATCGTCATTTGATATCGGCCAACCGGCAACTGCGCAAACGTGTAATTGCCCGTAGCGCTGCTTTGCGCAGTATAGTTCGCACCGGTCTGCGTGTTTATGAGATCCATCGGTGCATTCGGCACAACCGCTCCGGCTGGATCCACAATTCGGCCCGTAATTGTTCCTCGATCAGTTTGCCCAAAAGCGATCGACGAGGGTAACAACAGGACAAGAATCCCTATGTATAGGCGCATCTCTCCCCTCCCTTGATGTTGATGTGATTGCTGAAACCCTACGGGATGCGGACAAACTGGGAGCCATCCCCGAAGGCCCCAACCCCTTTTCCACCGTCAATCCTACGCTCGTAAGTGCGCATGGCCCATCGAGTAGAAAGAGTAGATTTCCACTAATAATCCACCAGTTTTTTGGGAGTCTAGTGGATAGCCACCAATCGCTCACAATCGTGATGACGCATCACGATGCTCTTAAGTCCTCGCCTGCAAGTGCTTTTCCGGCACCAGGACGCTTCTTCCTCTACTCTCTCTTGACCATTTGGCGAGACAGGAATCGAAGAAAGACGAGTCGGGCTTGTAGTTTGCAAAATCAAAAGGCCCCGAGGGATCCCTCGAGGCCTGCGAATCCAAATCCGTCGCTGCTGGTCGCGCTTCTACTTCTTCTGCTCCAAAGCCCGCGCCCCACTCAGAATATTGGGCATGCCGTAGTTCCCCTCCTGGCAAGCGTACTCGTAAATCGGACCCTTGAATTTCTGAATCGGATACGACCCCGACCACGAATCTTTCCACGTGTTCGGATCGCTCACCGTGAAGTCGTATTGAATGGTCCCCTCGGCCACGCGGGTGAATCGCTCCGTCACTTTCAAATCGCGCGTGGAACTCCGGCCCAGCGGCGGCTGATCGGTAAAGTTCGTCGTCTCCACCACCAGCGTCTCGCCTTCCCAGTGACCGATCGAATCCCCAAACCACTGGCGGATCGCTGACGGAATATGCGGCGTTCCATCCGTGCGAATAATCCGAGCGCCACCCATCATCTCGTGCTGGATCACCACTGCATTCTCGCTCTGGAAAATGCGCAGGTTGGGATTGTAACCGCCAGGCATCAACGGTGGACCCTCGAAGTTCCACAGGATGCAGCGCTCTGCCATCCCGCGATTCTCCGGTCCATCAAATTCATGCCCCAACGCAGCCGCACGCGTATCCGCCGTGCGCTTCGTCGCCTCAGGGGTCAACGCCGGGACACGCCCGGTCGGACCAATGATTAAGGATGTGCGCAAATTCCGCACCGTGCCCGTAGACTTCGAATCGAGCCCGAACTGCGTCATGTCGTAATGCGCATCCGCCGCCGTGCCGGGTTCCGTCTGCGCCTCCGGCCGAGCCGCGGCAGCCGCTTCCATCTTCTTCAGCTCGTCTTCGGTGTAAAACTCCTTGGCGCCCAAAGCCACAGGCCGCTCCACTGGCGTCGTCGACCGATTGATGTAGAAGCCCTGCAAATCCGGCGTCCCCCAAGGAGTCCGCGGAGCCTTATAAGGAGCCTGCCCCATCACCGGCAGACTGAAAACCGCGAGAGCAAAAGCGAGTGAATTGCGCATATTCTTGCAGTAAGTCTATCATCAGCGTCGATCCGTGTTCATCCGGGGCCTCACTGAATTCGAACATCCTGCACAGCCGCGCTCATCTTTGACCCGTTTGCTTCCTGCACCAACACGCGCAGCCGATATTCTCCCGGCGCCGCCTGCAAATGCAGCGTCGCCTGCACCGGACGATCCCCAACCTGCGCGAACGTTTTCTCCGTCAACGCAAATTCCATCGAGGCAGCTTTGCCCGCCACAAAGCCGCCATTCTTATCCAACAGAGCGACCACGAACTCAACCCGCTGCCGTCGCACGCCGCCCTTGGCGATCAATCCGGCGCGCCGCAAATCGATCTCGAACGTAGCCTGCAACTTGGCATCCGCCTCTGACGAGATTCCTACGCCGACGGGAAACTCGACCTTCTGCTCCGTAGTAAAGACAGCGCGATCGATATCCCGCTCCGGGGCAGCGTCCACGGCTTTCTCCGCGACGTAGCCCAACCTCGCCTGCACTCCGACCTGCTTCCGCCCAGTCACCTTCACCTCGATCTTGTGAAATTCCCCATCCAATTTCTCCGGCGCGAAGCCCAACACGTAGGTAACCTGCGGCGTCGAGGTCAACTCCCGCAGCCCTTGATCGAGATCGTTGCGACGCTGCACCATCGTCCCACCGGTACTGGCTGCGAGGTTCACCAGAGCATCGTTCTTACTGTCGAGCGCGCGCGTCGCGCTAGTTTGCGCATACAGCGCGGTGCTATCAGGCAGGGTCGTCGACGCCCCGCCAGTATCTCCCGTAGACAACCCCTTCGCATCCAGCCCGTCGATCACCACCGACGAACGCACAGCCTCGGTGATCACCGCCTGTTGCTGCTGCAGCAAGGTCCCCGCGAACAATCCACTCGACACCATCACCAACGTGCGACGCCCGCGCCGAGCGCTCAACTGTTGGATCGCCAACCGAATTGCTTGCAGCGTGCTCTTGGAATCGGCAGACGTTTCCTCCCACAACTCCCGAGCAATCGCGATCACCTTCAACCCCGGAGCACTTTGCGGGTCCACACGGCCTCGCGGCACCGCCTGCCCCATGTAGCGGGGATCGCAAGAGTACAACTCCGTCACCTTCGCTTCGAACGCAACTTGGTCCATGCGATTCGCCACCACATAAGCGAGGTAGGGAGTGAATGTCGGACACATGGTCGGGGGGATCACTTGCGGATGGGCTCTGACCCCGGCGACCGCCTTCAACAGCACGTCCCGATCCTGCGTAAACGGACTCAGCATCCCACTGCGCACCGACGAGATTGCAATCGTGCGGCGTTCCAACTTTAAATACTGCGAGACGGCTTTCTGTGCGTCCAGCATATCCGCAACGCTGGCGTTCAAGTCGTCGAATAGCAGCACCACCGAGGAAGTATCTTGCGAAACCACAGTCTGCGCGACCGATTCCTCGATCGCAACATCCCGCGGCACAACCACCGGAGCCTTCTCGATGGAGAACGAAGTCAGCGCTCGCTTGTGCCCCTCTTCCCGAACCTCAAAGTCCCCTTTTTTCAGATCCGTGACAACGTTCCCCGCCCGATCCCGCACCACAACCGGAATCTCCACGAGGCGGCCATCCACACGCAACACGGCTGATGGCGGAACATAGTCGCGACTGGTGACGACCAGTTCAGGCGGCCCCAAAGCCACCTGCGCCCACGCGGATCCAAGGGAAACGGAAAGGAGAATTGTTCGCGTCAGTGCCATAAACCTCACCCAACTGTGAGATCAGCGCTGATCTTTGCGAACAACAAAGTTCGCCTTTAGTTTAGCGTCACTTCACCCGCACCCGAGCAATCAACAGCTTCATCCGAGCGACCTTGCTCGCGTTCAAGTCGCCCTCGAGCAAGGCGCGCAACGCTCGGCGATCCTCGGTCCACGCACCGCGAGCATCCATCACTGCGGCTAAATGTTCCCGCAGCGTGCCCTGATTTCCGCCTTCATACGACAACGCCCCAAGCATGGTAGTCTCCGCGTCTTCAATCATGCCCCGCTTGAAATACACCCACCCCAGCGTGTCTTCCATCACGGCCACCCGCGGCGACAACGCCACCGCGCGCTGCGAAAACACCAAGGCCTCATTCAAATTCTCGCCTCGCTCCGCCCAACCGTACGCTAGATTGTTCAGGGCGGCCGGTACATCCGGATTCTCGCGCAGCACGGCCCGGTATTCGGTCTCCGCGCTTGTAAAGTCGCCCTTTACTCCCAACGAATACGCCAGAGGAAACGAAGGCCGGCCCGACATTTGCTTCGCTTTCCGATACGCTCCAATCGCCAGGTCCAGTTCATCCAGATCCTGATACCCGTCGCCGATAAGTCCATAAATGACCGCCGACTCAGCGGGACTCGCCGCCTTCGTTAGCGCGCGCTGATACGCATCCATCGCCTCCGGTGTCCGGTCCAGCTTCACCAACAACCGCCCGACCCACATCGAATGCACGGCGGACTTGGGAAACAACGGCTCGGTCTCACGGGCCACCTTCAGCGCATCGCCAACCTTGTTCTGCGCATCCAGCGCCGCGATCAACCCGAGGCCTCCACGCAAATCGCGCGGATAACTCGTGCGCAGGTCGCGAAACCAGAACTCGGCCTTCGCAAAGTCCCCAGCCTTCAGCCCGGCCTGCGCTTCGTTCAGCAACTCCTCCGCCGACGCCTTCGACGCCTGAGCCTGAAGCCCGACCACAAACAACATCGCGAACCCGATCACCTTGATCCACTTCATCTGTGGTCATTTTAATCTTTCTGCGAGGCTCTGGGCACGCTTCTGCTATGCGAGCGGTCGAATATTTTGCGCTTTTAGGACGGTCGAGTGACGCCGACTTCCTGGCAGAGGTGATGCAGGGCGGTCGCGCGGGTGGCGGTTTCGGGGGAGTGGAAGCCTTCGAGGAAATCGTGCTCGGCGCTTTTGCGATGGAGGAAGAGGAGCACGCGGGCGAACGCGATCGCGTCGTCGCCTTTGCGGTAACGCACTCCACGCCAGAGCGCGGCTACAACTTCGGCTGGATGGTAAGTGGGCACTTGATCGAGGGCGGCCAGCAGGCCATCGTCGCCGCTTTTGGTGCCCAGCGCCAGGACGAGATCGGCGGTGCGGGTTGGAGAAAAAGGACCATCGAGACTCTTCAGCTCGGCCAGCGCCTCTACATTGCGCCAATCGGTGGAGCCTTTTAGTCTGGGCTCGATGAGGCCGCGCTCGCCGGGGGACATGGCGCGAAGGGCGTCGAGGTCCAAGCTGTCGCCGTCGCGCCAGTGGCCGTAGTCGAACAGCATGCTTTCTTCGAAGCGGCGAAGCGCGGTGCCGGGAAGGCCGATGAAGTCTGGCGGCATCTCAGTGGACGGGGAAGCGGGTCATGAAGGCTTCCTGTCGCGGGTCGAGTTTGCCGGCGGTCATGCGTTCGAGTCGGGCGACTTCGACGAGGACGGTTGCGACGGATTCGCCGCTGGAGGTTTTGTAGTCGGGCGGGACGCCTTGCTCAAGGAGATAGTCCAGCTTGTCCCAATCCCGCATGGTGGCGGCGGTCATGAGGACGCTCCAGTCGCGACGGTCTTCGCGATGGCTGCGCGCATGGAGATCGGCTTTGTGGCGAACCAATATTTTCAGTTTTGGGAGCGTGCATTCGAGGAGGTGAATGAGCGGCTCCTGTTGCTCGTCCGTCGCGTTCGGATCGCCGCCGGCTTCGAGGATCACGTCGAGCAATTCGTCGGAGCCAGGCGTGTTGCCTCCCACGATGGCGGGCATCAGCAAACGCCGGGGGCCGAGGTCGCCGGTGGAGGGGCGAGCGCCGGCTTCCATAAGGATGCGTACGGCGGCGAGGCCTGCGGTGCCGCTGTAGTCTTCGAGCACATGGGCGATGGCTTGGCCGAGCAGGGTTTGATCGACTCCGTTGCGGGCGGTCCAATCCGGCGTTTTTCCGGCGAGGAGTTGGCGCAGAGAGGCGGCGTCGGCGCTGTCAATCGCAGCGGACATCGCGGTTAGATCGGGGTCGGCGAAGCGAAGGCCGACGGCTTTGCTATGGGCGCGGTCGAATTTGTCGAAGGTTGCGGAGCCGCGGAGTGCGACCCACACCATCGCGGGTAAGAGGACGGCGGCGAGTCCAGCATAGGTGGCGACGCTGGACTGGGTTCGCTGCGCGTAGGTGAGTGTGGCTCCGATGGCGGCCAGCACCAGTAGCGCGATGACGCCGAACACCAAAGTGGTGACTTTTTCCTGCGCGTCACTGCCCATTTCGCGCGCGGCGAAGGCGGCGGCCCACAGGATCAGAAGCACTTCGAGAGCGAACAGGGACCAGGCGATCAGGAGCATGGGTTTCATCGACGACGTGGAACGATTGTAGCCTGAAGTAGATGGAACCGATTCGCATTTCGACACCACTCGCTGAGGCGGAGCTGTATTCGTATGGGGCACACCTTGCTCGGTGGACGCCGCGAGGGCACAGGCCGGTGCTGTATTTGAGTCCGCGGAGTTTGTTTACTCCGGGCAAAGGGATTCGAGGTGGAGTGCCGATTATTTTTCCGTGGTTCGGGCCCAAGGAAGGCGCGGCGGCGCATGGGTTCGCGCGGACTTCGGAGTGGTCGGTGGAGAGTCAGCGGACGCTGGAGGATGGTCGCGTGGAGATCGCGCTGGTGCTGGCGAACGTGCGCTTTCGGCTGACGATCGGGTTGGAATTGAAGATGGAACTGGAGACGACGAACGTCGGCAAGGATGTGTTGGTGTTCGAAGAGGCGCTGCACACCTACTTCACTGTCGGGGATGTCGAGCAGGTGACGGTTGCGGGTCTGGAAGGCGCGGAGTACCTGGATAAGACTGATGACTACCAGCGCAAGAGACAAGCGGAGGAGCCGATTCGGTTTGATCGGGAGACGGATCGGACCTATGTGAACACGCGGTCGACGTGCACGATTCTCGATCCATCGTGGGAGCGTCGGATCGTCGTGGAGAAGAGCGGGTCGGCGAGCACGGTGGTGTGGAATCCGTGGATCGAGAAGGCGATGGCGATGTCCGATATGGAGCCGGACGGGTGGAAGCAAATGGTGTGCGTGGAGACCGGGAACATCGGAGAGAACGCAGTGCGGCTTGCGCCCGGAGAGTCGCACACGATGACGGCGACGATTCGAGTGGAGTAGCGTGGACACACTGCTCCCACGCGAGCGGTCGAACGGTTTCGAGTTGCGGCGGCCGGACTCGCGGGACTTGCCCGAGCGGTCCGGCCGACCAGTAAATTGGATGGCATCTATAGTATTTGCCGGTGGACCACACTGCGCCACCTAAGCCCTATTCCGATGCGCTTTGGGAAGCGCGGCGCCCGCTTGTGATACTGCGACGCCCCACCCTCTGAAAACCGCGATGGTTCCCACCGCGACGGTCTGGAATCATGACCCCAACTGCTCCCGTCGTTACTGGTCCATTTGCATGGGCTGTTCACGCGAGCCGGCAGAGCCGGTCCAGGAGTTCAGTATTACCGAACTGCAACGTTCCCTTGGCCAAGGAATCTGAGAGTATTTATGCACGGATCGGCGGGGGTGGGTGGTGGAGGGAAGTGGGATGTTGTTGAGGGGTGGGGAGATGGGGGTGTGGGATTGGTGGGGAATGGGGGTTAGGCACCAGTCCACAGAGTTCATGTCTCCACCCGACTCTTTCGGAATACTCGCGGCCGAGCAGCACAAGAATTCGGTCGGTCGACGGCTAATTCCACACGTTCTCCGATTTCACGATATTGTAGTTTAGCAAGTCCCTCGTAATTTAATAGGAGAGATAGTGACTCTAAATCCATGGCTTCCAGTTATATTTGCGCTGAGCACCCTGCTTCATGCCCAAGACAGGCAACCACCACCTGCTCCGAAAACTAAGATCGAAGCCTTCGAGGCCCAGTCGGGTTCCGTTGTGGTTCGAGGCTTTTCTCGAATTGGCGAGATGAAAGGGATCTATGGAGGCGTTCTGACGGTTCAGAGTATGGAGTTTACCCAGGCCGTAACCGGCAAGAAGGAGTACGGCATCACCATAGACGTTAAGGAAACCGACCGGCTTGAGCGATCGAATAGATCTTTCATCGATTATGATGAAATCGCATCTCTGCTAAAAGGCATTGAATACGTCAGCAAAATCGATAGCTCAGTTACTCCGCTTGAGAGTTTCCAAGCTGATTTTCGCACCAAGGGAGATTTCAAGGTCTCGACGTTCAGCTCAGGGAAAGAAATTCTGGCTTCGATTTCGAGTGGTTCAATTGGGGCGACATCCTTGTTCCTCCGTTTGAGCGATGTCCCGAAGCTACGTGACCTCGTGGCAAGTGCTAGAGATAAACTCGATGCCGTGAAGGCACGTTAGTGCTGCTCCGGACTCTTTAGCTCTGCAGAAGCCTCCCACTGTTCTTTTACCCGGAGAAGGTGCAACGTCGGTTTCCTCGTAGGTTCTGAGGGGCGGCGATGCAGCCGGGAAGGCCGGAGTCATATGCACAAAATCCCGTTATCTCAGTGACTACGGGCGTCGCTCTTGGCCTCGCGGTTTTATTCAGAGTCCTGTCTGTGAGTTCTAGCGTTTTAGAATACCGCCGGCGAACCGACGAAGCCCCGCAGTACCGCTCGGGGCTGGGCAGATGAGCGGGATGGGAACGTGGTTCGGGAAAGAGCGAGGTGCGGAAGCTAGAGATCCAGCAGGCCTTCGGGGAGTTCTGCGACGATACGTTTGTCCTGGACATTGATCTCTTTGCACATGGCTTTGACGAAGGGGACAAGAAGTTCTTTGCCCTCGGGGGTCTTCAATCGCAACACCGGTGGGCCGCCGTATTCGTCGATGGCTTCGATTGTGCCGATGAGCTTGCCGCGATCCTCTACTACGCAGCCGATCAGGTCTTCGTGGAGGTAGGCGCCTTCTTCGGGTAGGGCTTTCTCTTCGGGGGGAACTAAAATTTCGGAGTGCTCCCAGGGTTCGGCGGCGGAGATGGAGTCGATGCCGGTGAACTGGAGGATGGGGCGATCGCCGTGATACCAGACGTTGGCTACGTCGAACGATTTTTCCTGGTGGGGTTTGCGGAGGAGGACGGTCTTGAGGCGCTCCGCGCGCTCGGGGTCGGGGCTGTCGATTTGGGCAATGAACTCTCCTACCCGGCCGCGTGTGCGCAGAAGACGGCCCACAACGACCCAGGCAGGAGAGTCCACAGTTTATTCGAGAATTTCTAGCGTAAATCGGCGGTTCAGCTTCATACCGGCTGCACCGAGAAGTGTGCGAATGGAACGCGCTGTGCGGCCTTGTTTGCCGATGACTTTGCCCAGATCACTGGGGGCCACCCGTAATTCGAGGACCGTGCACTGTTCACCCACTACTTCTTTGACGTCAACTTCATCAGGAATATCGACCAGAGCTTTCGCGATGTCGACGACTAAATCTTTCACCCGTTACCTCCCCGTTGCAGCGATTGTATCACCCACCCGTGATAAACGCATATGCTAAGAGAAAGTTTACGCAGCGGCGGGAGCCGGATTTTTGCGGAGCAGACGAGCAACAGTATCGGAGGGCTGGGCGCCTTGCGACATCCAGTGAGCGATGCGGTCGTGCTTCAGGAGAACCTGGGTCGGCTTTACGATGGGGTGGTAGGTACCCACGATTTCAACGGCTCGGCTATCGCGCGCGCGTTCCTTGTCGATCACGACAACGCGGTAGGAGGGCTTCTTCTTCGCGCCAAAGCGCGCCAAGCGGATCATCAACATTTAATTCTTCAAACCTCTGTTCTTAACTAAGTCCTTTGGGACTCTTGTTATTATGGCGCAAACGGGGGGCGTAGGGAAAGTGCTATCGGGTCAACGGGTTTTGAGGTTTACCAGAAGGTTCAGACTCTCGGATTCGGCGAACGTCCGGAAGTCTTTGTCGCGGGTGAGCAGCGGAACGCCTCGATCCAGGCAACTTTGGGCAATCAGGGCGTCTCCGAGCCGGGCTTTGCGGCGCTTGGCAAGTGATCGCGCGCGGAGTGCTCCGGCGCGCTGCCAGTATTCGGGTTGCGGCTCAAGAAGGGGTATCTGGCAGAGTCGATCTGCGACCTGGCTGGGGAGTTTGGGGTCGCTGAGGACTTCGGTCAACACCGCCGGAACCATCACAACCAAGCGCCCTGAGAGAGCCTTATCGAGCAGGTGCACGTCCTCGCCGGAATCGCCTTGCAGATAGGCGATCCAGGTGCTCGTATCCGCGGCAATCAACGGTCGGCCTTTAATTCGGCTAAGGTGCGGGAGAAGCGAACTTTCCCTTTGAACTCTCGGAGGTCGGCGTAGGCCTGGGATGCGGCCAGCAGCTGGAGGCCGGCGCGGACCGTCTGCGTGATGCCAGAGCCGCTGGATTTTTGGGCTTTGTCGAGTAGGTCGGTGGGGATTTCGATGGTGATTTTGCGGACTTGCTCCATGCGTTGAAGATACCATAGTGGACACTGGTATGGAGTATGGCTTTCATTCTCTCGCTGACTTGGGCGCGGTAGGATGATGGCATGTCAGGCAGAGCGCGCCACCCGCTAAATTGCGAGGGATCATTCTACGTCGCGGATGGAGAGTGCATGTCCTGCGGGGCTCCTGAAATGGAAGCCGAAGGCCTCATGGCTCACGCCGAAGGAGGCCACTGCTATTTCGCGAGCCAACCTGGTACCGAGGAGCAGACAAACTCAGCCCTACGAGCCATGGGAGCGAGCTGCTGTGGAGCAGTTCGCTACGGAGGCATCGACCGCGACATTCTCGTTCGCATCGAGCGCCTCGGGATGTCGGATCAAAGCGACCACCCGCCACCTCAAGTCAGATCAAGGCCACTCCTGGTTTGCAGTTTCGAACTTGACCTTCCCAGCGATTCGGCGCGCGAAGCGCTAGATATAGTGGCAACACTACTATCGATGCCCTCGAAATGGAAAAGGCGATCCGAGATTCGAGTCAGTGATGCTGGCGCGTCGTTCCAACTCAGCTGGGGCCATGACCTTTTGCCTCAGCCTGCATCGATCGATTTCACTTTGGTGGCGCACGCCGAGAAGCGGTGGAAAATGCGCCTCTCGGGCAAGAACGCCACGGTATGGTCAGCAGCGTCGACCGATAGGGCGTTGCGGAATGAGACGTCAATACGGAATATACGGTGGTTCGAGGAAAGTGATTGGCCCGTGCTCGCGGGACGTGGAACGAGTTACCCGTATTGAGACACGCTAGCAGCGCAGGGCGTTGATGTCGCGGACTTCCAGTATCGGTTTAGGGGCACCGTGTTTCGCGGCGGTCAGCATGCCTCGGCCTAGGACTTCGGTTGTCGTCACGTAGCCGGGGAGGAGACGTTTCCAGATCGGGTAGAGGCTGCCGAACATCGTATAGATCGCCCCGTACCACCATGTCTTCGTTTTGATGCCGTGCAGGGGTTGGATGTAGCCGGGGCGGAACATGTAGGCGGCTTTGAAGGGGAGCTTCAGGAGGTCGTTTTCGGTTTTGCCTTTGACGCGAGCCCAGGCGGAGGAGCCGCGCTCCGTGCTGTCGGTGCCCACTCCAGTTACGTAGACGAAGGTCATTTGCGGGTTCAGGCGGACCAGGGTTTGTGCGACGCCTAGGGTCAGGTCGTAGGTCAGGTGGCGGTATTCGGCTTCGGAGATTCCTAGCGATGTGACGCCCAAACAGAAGAGGCACGCGTCGAAGCTGGTTAGGCTCGATTCGATGGGGGTTAGGTTGAAGAGGTCGGAGTGGACGAGTTCCGTGAGTTTGGGGTGTTGTTGTCCAGTGGGTCGGCGGCCGAGGGTGACGACGGAGTCGATTTCGGGATCGAGGAGGGCTTCGCGGAGGACGCCTTGGCCGATCATGCCTGTGGCACCGAGGATGAGAACCTTCATATATAAAAGACAAACCCCGCGTTTTAAGGCGCGGGGGTTATCGAGATTGAAAGTTTGGGGCTGATTACCAGCGGTTGTTGTCGCGACGACCGCCGCCACCGCCGCCGTATCCACCACGACCACCACCACCGCCGCCACCGCTGCGCTGTTCTTTCGGACGCGCTTCGTTGACGTTCAGGGCGCGGCCACCGAATTCGTAGCCGTTCAGAGCGTTGATCGCCTGATCGCCTTCCGCATCGTTGCCCATTTCCACGAAGCCGAAGCCACGCGGTTGACCGCTGTCACGGTCGGTAACCACACTCACGCGATCCACGTTGCCATACTGCGCGAACAACTGCCGAATCGAATCTTCCGTAGCGCTGAAGCTAAGGTTTCCTACAAAAATGTTTTTCATTGGTTCTCTTTTCTTGCAATTTGAAGAGAGTGTATGCGGGCAGGATAGGCAGGCGGACCGGTCTATGCGAGATACCGAAAACGACGGACTCAAACTACGCTACTTAGTATGGCACGAATTGGGGGTGTAGAATCGAGCGTACTATGACCACCGTGTCAAGGCGAGGATTTCTGGCTCTGGGGGCCCTTCCGCTGTTGGGGCAGAAGAGCGATCCACTGGCGCTGCGTCTGGCTCGGGCGTTTCATGCTCCGCGATTCTCGGATCTGCCGCCGAACGCGGTGAAGCACGCAAAAATGATCCTGGCGAGCACGCTGGCAAGCGCGGCTTCGGGAACCAAGATCGAGTCGGCGCGGATCGTGCGGGCGTTAGCCATCGAGCAAGGCGGGGCGCGGCAGAGTTCGGTGTGGTTCGATTCGCTTCGGTTGCCGCTCACGCAGGTCGTGCGGGTGAATGCGATGTTGAGCGATGCGGCGGCATCCGACGATAGCGATCTGCGTAACGTGGCGCACACAGGGACGCTGGTTAGCGCAGTGGGACTCGCTGTCGGGGAATGGAAGGGTTCGACTCCGGCGGATGTTCTCGCGGCGATGGCCGTGGGGTACGAAGCGGCGGGGCGGTTCGGGGATATGATTCGGGGCGGGCGGCCGGGGCTGCATGCGTCCTTCATCGTGGCGTTCGGCGGAGTGGTGACGGCATCGCGACTGTTGGGTTTGACTGTCGAACAGATGGCGCACGCGATGGGCATCACAGCTACGACGATGGGCGGGATTCTGATCGGGACCGACAGTTGGGCTCGCGAGTACATGGCGGGGAACGCGGCGCTGACGGCGATCGAAGCGGCGCTGGCGGCGCAGAAGGGGTTCACGGTGAATCCTGATTTGCTGGAAGCCAAAGGCGGGTTCCTCGATACATTCGGAAACGGCAAGGCGGATTTTCGTCCGTTGAGCGCGCCTTGGGATATCGAGCGGTATCTCGCGATCAAGTTGGTGCCAGGGGCGCACGCGCTGCACTCTTCGTTGGACGCGGCGATTCAGGCGTCGAAGCAGGCGAATGTTCCGGCGGAGCAGATTGCTCGCATCATTCACTCCGGGCCGCCGAAAACGAGCATCACGTATGAACCCGTGGTTCCGAAGGATATGGTGGAGGCGATCCACAGTCTGCCGTATTTTCTGGCGACCGGGGTTGCGGATCGGACGTTCGATTGGAGCCACATCACTTTGGAGAAGATGCGGCGGCCGGAGATCGCGCGATTGATTGTACTGGTGGAATACGAGGCCGTGCCGGCGAGCGCGCACTACGATTGGAACTGGGGCGGGACGGTGACGCTGGTGACGAAAAGCGGGGCTCGGGTGAGCAGCACGGTGGATGCGCCTCGGGGATCGGGGCCGCGCGGGATTGAGTGGGCGGATGTGGATACGAAGTACCGAGCGCTGATTGATGATTCGGGGTTATCTGCTGCGCGGCAGGCTTCCCTGCTCGCTGCGGTGCATGATTTTGAGCACGTGGGCAGCGTGAGCGGGTTCGTGAAGCGAGTTACGCGGTGACTTAAGATCTTACCCGCTGCACGCGTTTGGACGTGGTGGTGCGACAACAGCCAGATCGTAGCGTGGGGCACGCACTTTGAGGTTGCGGAAGAGGGCCGACAGGCTAAAGCCTGTCCCACCAAGCAGCCACAGGTTTTTGAGAACAGGTGGGACAGGCTTCAGCCTGTCGGCACTTTTTCCGCAACCTCGCGCTATGGAGAATAATCTTGTCGAGCGTGCGCTACGGTTCGGGGGGCGGTTCGCACAATTGACCCAAGGTGATTCGCCCTGCATGCTTGGCGTAGCGGAGCAAACGCTGGAAGACTAACGCCGTCATGAAGGCGTCGCCGGGGGCGGTGTGGCGATCGTGCGGGATGACGCCGAAGCGGTCGCAGAGTTCGTCCAGCGAGAAACTTCGGAACGGGTCCTGGCCGGCGAAGGCTCCGTCGGCTTCGAGCCTCAGCGCCAGCGCCATCGTATCCAAGGAGCGATTCGACATTTGGAATCCCCAGTGGCGTTCGTAGCCGACGTCGAAGGTGTCCACATCGTGTTTAATATGGTGGCCGACAATGATGCCGTCACGCAGGTAATCCATGAATTCTTCCAACGCCTGCGGTTCTTCGATGCCGGCTTGGCTCTCTTCGCGGGTGACGCCGTGAACGGTGACGGCGCTGGAGTTGTACTGGATCTTCAACATGGACTCGTAGCCGTCTTCTAAAAGAATGTCGCCGGCGATCACGGAGACGGCTCCGATGGTGATCAGGCGATCCTTGCGTGGATCGAGGCCGGTGGTTTCCGAATCGAGCAGGATAAAACGAACCTCATCCACGGGCGTTTCGTCGGTCCAGGTTGAGGTGAAGTAGCTGAGATGGCGTTGGTGGAGCGAACTCACGCGGCCTCCATCCAGCTGCCTTCGGCGGTGAATTCCAGCAGTTGCAGAATGGCGCGGAAACCGGACTTCAGAATCTGGCGATCATAGTGGCTCAGCATCGATGGCTGCAGTTCCGAGCCGCTATTGTGCAGACGGATTCCAGAGCGAGCCTGTTGATACAGCACCACGCGCATGGTTTCGGCGGCTTGGCGGAAGATGGCTTCGCGCTCGGGAAGCAGCGTTCGGGCCAGGCGCAAGCGTTCTTGCGTGGATCCGCCCAGGACCCGACCGGCGGCGATGCCGAAGACTCTGCCTACGTCAACAAGGGGACGGAGCGCGGATTTTTCCAGATCGAAGATGGCGCTCGATTCGCCTTCATCGTCAACCACGGCATCGCGGAAGAACGTGAGCGGCGGCAGGGCGGAAAGGCAATCGTTGGCCAACAGGCCAATAAAGATGGGGTTCGCGTGCACGTCGGCCTTTACGCTAGCCTCCAGCGTTTGCCACAACGAGCGATCGCCCATCACCGGACGAAGATCGAACATGGGGCGCGCCTCGAAGGTGGAATTGGTTAACGGATCTTTCACCCAGCCCGCGTAACGACCGGTCCAATCGGAAAGCGAAGCGCTGGCGGAGTAGGTGCTGGAGCGCTGATCGCGACCAATATAGCCGCATTCGAGCAAGGCGTTTTGCAGGGACGCAAACCAGAGCGCGAAGGCTGCCGCGTCGGCGGCGTCATCCACCAAAAGCATGCTGCGGGCGCAGACGGGCGACAGAAGCTCCGCGCGGCCCGCGGCTCCGTAGTAACACCAGCAATAGTTTTCCGACGGTGGTGGCATCAGCACGGCGAGGCGCTGTAGGATCGAGATGTCGACGCGGTGCAGGAATTCGGATAACCACTCCACTGCGGACGGCGTGGTGAGGCGTTCCAAGGTGAAAGCTCTGGCGCGCTGTTGCAATCGCCGCAGGGCTTCGGTGGATGTCGCCTTGGGAATGGCGAGCAGAATCGCAGAGGGGTGATCGCCGAACGCGGGATCGAGATTGGCGGCCGTCACCAAGCCGTGCAGGCGTCCGTGCGCTCCCCCGCCCTCGGTGATCGCAGCGACTCCGCCGACGCCCACCGCCAACGCGCATTGACTCACCGTAACATCGGGGCCCACAGTGACCGGCGACTTGTCCATCAGGATTTCTACCGTCTGGTTGGCGTCAAACGTGTTGGCCGCCAATGCAGTCAGGATCGATGACGCAGTAACGATGCCGGTGACGCGGCCTTCCCCATCCACAACAGCGATGGCCTCGCAACCGGCGGCGCTCATACGGCGGGCGGCTTGCCGGATGGTGTTACCAGGCGTGCAGACCACAGGTTCGCTGCGCTTCACCACTTCGTACAGCAGCGTCTCATGCAGGCCTTTGCGTTGATCGGGTGCGTGATAGTCCGGCGCCACGGAATTCTGCGCCGCGATATAGCGTTGCGCTGCAGGATATTTGGCGATCAGTTTTTCGACGGCCTCCGCTTGGAACGCGTACACGACCACTTCGCTGGCGGACTTGGCGGAGTACAGCACGGTGGGAGCGCCGTGGAAGCGTTCGAGGCCCAGAAGATCGCCGGGGCCGCGCATATCGCGCAATTCCTCATTCGCATCAGAACCTTGCCAGAGCGAAACTGTTCCGCGTTGGATTACGAATACGTTGGGTCCGTGAGCAGCGTCCTGCCACAGAAGGAATTCGTCGACTTCGTGGAACTTCACGCGGCCGCGACCGGCTAGCTCGATGAGATCCTGCTCTTCCATGGATTGGAAGGGCGGATGGTCTTTCAGAAAGTCGGCGACGCGGTAAGCGATGGCGGATGTCTGCAACTTGAATGCTCCTTGGATAGGGGCGCGAGCAGACTTGGCTCGTCCGGGAATTGCTAGTTTAGCGTGATGCGAACTCGTCGCGGTAGCGGCTTGTTTGCAGAGCCTCGCGGGCGTCTTTGGAATCGAGTGAATGCAAGAACTCGGACGCCTCTCGCTGCGGAGATGCGGCCAGGAATGTGAGCAGCGCTTTCCGTAGCTCTGGAGAAAGGAACGCTTTCCAGAAATCCTTGAGGGCCTCGATGGCTGCTAGCTCGTGGGCTTGCGAGAGCGCGCTGGCGGCCTCGGCCCGCACTTCATCCTTATATGCAGGCGCGAGGAAGCGCGTCACGAAGGCGACAGACTCACGCGGTGCCATCTGCAGCAGCGAGAACAGGCATTGGCCGACGACTTCGGACTCCGTGTCGCCCGTAAGGGCCTTGAAGCGCAGCAGCGGCGCGGCTTCGGGAATGCCTGCGCGAGAAAGTGCGACGGCGGCATCCACGCGAACGGCTTTTTCGGAATCGGCCAGCGCCTCCGCCAAATGCGACAGCATCGAAAGATCGTCGAGCGGGCAATCGACCAAGGCAAGCGCGCAAGTTCCCCGCAGTGTCGCAGCCGTGTCCACCTGCCCACCCCAGACAGGTTCCATTTGGATATGCCGGAGCCCCAGTAAATAAGGCGCGGCTTCGTGATGACCCAGATCCTTAAGCGCTTTAGCGATGGCGTTCTTGGCCCAGCACTGCGGGTCCGCTTTGGGATTGGCCACCGCGCGGTCGAACGCGGCAAGCAGATCCGGGATGAGGGGAGACAGGAACAATTCCCCCGCGAGCGAAGCGGCTTTCGAGACTACAAAATTAGACGAATCCTTGACGGCCTTGCGGAGAGATTCCTCTGCGGATTGGGGATTCGAGCGGAGGGATTCCAGTCCCTCAATCTTCGCCTCGAAAGCTCTCTTGCTCATGGGATGCCCGAATTCTACAACAAACCGAACGGCCTGGATGCTGTTTCTGCTAGCCGCGGTTCGCTTGACAGCGGACCGGCTGGGGCGTAACCTACATAATCGAGAGGATTGGGGGGCTATGAAGAATCTACGAATTTACGGTGCTTTGGGGGCTGCGATGGCGGCGTTTGCGATGGTGGCGATTGCGCCTTCCTCCATGCTGGGCCAGGAAAAAGCCAAGGGCAAAGCCAAGGGGCCTGTGGGGTATCAGAAGCCGGTGAAAGGCACCATTCCTCGCACCGCGGACGGCCAGCCTGACCTCAATGGCGTGTGGATGCGTCCTTATACTCCGGACATGACCAAGGGCGGAGCGAACGCGTCGCCGTCGACGCTGAACTTCACTGACTGGGGCAAAGGCAAGTGGGAAAAGTATGACGCGTCGGCGGGCGACTACGCCGGTGCCTGCCTGCCGTTCGGATTGGTGCGTTCCATCAACGCGCCGCATCCGATGCAGATCGTGCAGAGCAAGAATGTCATCGCGTTCCTGCATGAGCAGAACACCTGGTTCACTAAGGTCCCCACCGATGGCCGCCCGTTCCCGCCGGCTGCGGAGATCGATCCTTCCTGGTTCGGCACCTCGCGCGCTAAGTGGGAAGGCGACACGCTGGTGATCGACACGATCAACTTCAACGGCAAGACGCGCCTCGATACCATCGGGCATCCGCACAGCGAAAAAATGAGCGTGCATGAAACCTGGACGCTGATGAATCCGACGCAGGTTTACTACACCATCGAAATCAACGACCCGCGTACCTACAAAGAGCCGATCAAGAGCGAGCGGACGTTCACGCGCGATGCGAAGGGCGAAGTGATGGAGTATTCCTGCGAAGAGAACAACAAGAGCCTCTTTGAGGGTCGCATCAAGCACCCCGATTTTGAAGAGTGGCTGAAGTAAGTTTCTCTTATCGAAAAACGAAGGACCAGGCTTCGGCTTGGTCCTTTTTGTTTTACGTGCCGAATTCGCCGTCCGAGTAGATACCGAACACAAAGAACGGTCCGTGCTCCGGCGTGCGGCGCTTGGTGATCTCGAGAAATTCAAGCGCGTCGTCGAGCGTTTCCAGAAGTCCGCAATCATTGATGCGGGGTACCCAGGCGGGACGAAGTTCTGCCAATTCTTCATCGGTATAGCCGCAGTCCAACATGCCGCTGAATCCTGCGGCGTTCGCGACATCGTACCCGAGGCGTGATTCCGGCGCGGGCAACTCGTTCGGGACAGGCTGGGCGTAGACGAGCGGTGAGGGGACGGTGTCCACATCGGCATCCTCGGGGATGAAGATCTCCACCGTGATGCATTCGACCACCCGGCCCGATGCGGCGATCGACGCCCGCATCAGATCCTTCGTCACCCAGAAGCCACCGGAGCACTCTGCGCCTGGAGCGACGTCGAGCAGGCGAGGATCGCGCTCGCTACCTGTGTGGGCCCAGAGGTCGGGATAGTAGTCGAACACCGAAGGCCAGATATTCTTGTCCGTGGAACACGGCACGGCAATTTCCGGGCGCAGGAAGAGGGATTGGAGGTGCGCCGCGCCGTCGCGCTTCTTGATTTCCTGAAGTAGTTCCGGTCCACACACTCGCGCGTCGTAACCCCAGACGCGGCTTGGTAAAGATGTCATTTCTTGGCGAGTTCCTGTTGAATGGCGGCGACATTCTGCTGCGCGGCAGATTGCGTGGGCCCGGGAGTGGCGGCTGCTTGACGGGAAAATTTCAGCGCCTGTTCCATTCTCGCGCGATCGGGGGTGGCTTTGGCGAGCTGATAGTTGGCCAAGCCCAGGTAGAAGGAGACTTGCCCTTCGATGGCAGGCTCTACGGTGACCGCGCGGAAGTGGACATCGCAGGTCTGCCACGCCTGCTGCGCACAGGCCGAGACACCGGCGTTGAAGTGGACGCGCGTCACCATCTGCGCCTTCTTTTCGCGCCAAGCTTCGACCGAGTACCGTTCGGGCCGCGTCTTTCCGGACATCACCGCGAGTAACTCGGCAGCGTAACGCTCCGCTGCAGGATATTGCTTGGCTCGCAGATTGCCGTCGGTGAGAGCGAGTAGAGCATCTTCATTCTCGGGCTGGAGCTTCAGGATTTTCTCCGCCGCGGCGAGTTGGGCGGCATCGGTGAGAGAAGCCAGATAAGGCGGCACGGCGAGCGCGAGATAGTCGCTCTTGGGAGTTTGTAAGATGATCGCATCGACGAGTTGTGCGATGACTTCGGGAGCGGTATTCGGGTAGCTGGCGGCAACCGCCATGCTGTATTCCGTGTACGTGTCCGTCTGCGTAAGATAGATCTCGCGTTCCTTTTGATAGCTGTCGCGAATCGCCGGGGGAACCTGCGCGGCGATTTGGATGCGAGCCAGGCGCGAGGTTTCGACGGCGTATTTGTGGACGTTCGTCGCATCCCTCAGCGCTTCGGCACGTTTGAGGGCGTCATAGGCATCAGAGAGGTCGTCGGCTCGGGCGAATAGCGCACAGAGGACAAAGACAACTACTTTCATGCACGAATTATAACCGGGCCATCGGACGTAGCGCACGCTTTCAGCGTGCCGCGTCGAGACTCGTCTCGACGACTCGCACTAGGCTAGAATCGCGATCGTGCCCGCCAAAGTTGTGGGCTCAGGGACAGGTTCCCCGTCTTCGCGCATAACTTGCAAGTGCATTTCGATCGCTTCTTCCATGAGCGATTTCGCTTCCTCCAACGTCGAGGCGGCGGAGACACAGCCAGGAAGATCGGGGACGTAGGCGCTATAGCCGGTCGAGGTCTTTTCGTAGATTACGGTATAGGTCATGCGTCCAGGCCTGCTTGTACCAAGGATACTGCGAAGTGTCTTGGGTGCCAGTTCCTGCGAGGGGTGTCCGGCGATTGTGACGGTGCCCGGTTTGAACGGGTGTTTGAACTGGCGATGGCTCCCGTTCTGACGACGGATTTTCCAGCCGTCAGATTCGACCCTCCTGATGACGTCTCGCACCTTCATCTGAGGTAGCAATGGCGCGATACAATTCAGTCAGACACCATAACAATGTCTGCTGCTCCCCTGCCCTCTCCTCTATCGAACGAAGATCCACTCTACTGCGACGTGAGTCTGCCGGTGCCGATGGAGCAGGCGTTCACTTACAAATTGCCGCTCACATTACGGCATCGTGTGGCGGTGGGATGCCGTGTATTGGTGCCGTTCGGAACCCGGCAACTCGCGGGGGTGGTGATCGCGGCGCACAACCATGCGCCTGCGGGGTCGGTGCGTGAGGCGTTGCAGTTGCTCGATGAGGAACCGGCGCTCGACGAAGACATGCTCAAGTTGGGTCGCTGGATCGCGCAGTATTATTGCGCGCCGCTGGGCGAAACACTGCGAGCGATGACGCCGTTGGCAAGTGACGTGCGCCGGACCAAGACGTATTCGCTGACGTCGGCGGGTCAGGATGCGGCTCGGCAATTGCTGTTGGGGGCGGAGACGGAAGATCCGGCGCTGGTAATTTTGCGGATGCTGGAGGCTAAGTCGCTGACCTCGGCGTATCTCACGCAGAAGGTGAAGCGTGCGGCGACGGTGCTGCGGGGTTTAGAGAAGAAGGGCTTCATCATTTCTGAAGATGTGGCAGAGGCTCGGGATCCGCTGCGGGCATCGGCGGCTCGATTACGCGTGGAGTTTGTTTCGCGCACCACGGATAAACTCGCGAAGCCGGAGCGGGAGCTCCTCGCGTATCTGGAACTGCACCCGGGACAGCACAATATCGCCGTGCTGGAAGAAGTGTTGCCGAAAGCGAGTCCAGGTGCGCGCGCGTTGGCTCGGCGGAATCTGGTGAAGTTGTCGCTGGAACCCGTGGCGGCGACGTTGGCTCCGAAGAAGGAACGCCACGCACTGAATACGCATCAGCAAGCCGCGTTTGATGCGATCGCGAATGCGATCCGATCGCGAACGTTTCAACCCTTCCTGCTCGAAGGGGTCACAGGGTCGGGCAAGACGGAAGTGTACTTGAACGCCATCGATGCGGCGCTCGAAGCTGGGCGCGGGGCGTTGCTGCTGGTCCCGGAAATCGCGCTGACACCGCAGGTCGCGGGCCAGTTTCATCATCGCTTCGGTGACAAGGTCGCGATTCTGCACTCCGCGTTCAACGACGCAGAGCGCGCTCAGGAATGGCGGCGCGTGCGATCGGGAGAAGCGTCGGTCGTGGTGGCGACCCGCTCTGGCGTGTTCGCACCGGTGCAGAATCTGGGATTGATTCTGGTCGACGAAGAGCACGACGGAAGCTATAAGCAGCAGGACGCTCCACGCTACAACGGTCGGGATGTGGCGGTCGTGCGGGCGCGCAATGATGGGGCGGTGGTCGTGCTCGGCTCGGCGACTCCGAGCCTCGAGACTCGCTTCAATGCGGAGCGCGGGAAGTACACCCGTCTCGCCTTGCCGGAACGCATCCAACAAAGGCCGATGCCCGTGGTGCAGTTGATCGACATGCGGCATGAGTTTTTGGACACAGGCAAGCAGTCGACATTCTCACGGGCTCTGGTCGACGCCGTAACCGAACGCCTTGCCAACGGCGAACAGACGATGCTGATGCTAAACCGTCGCGGGTTTTCGAGCTTCGTCACATGCCGCGCCTGCGGCGAACGTGTCGAGTGCGCGAACTGCTCGGTCACGCTGACCTATCATCGGCGTGATCGGCGATTGCTGTGCCACTACTGCAACTACGCGGAGAAGGTGCCGAGCCGTTGTCCGAAGTGCGATAGCGAGCAGATTCAATTCCTCGGCGTCGGCAGTGAACGCGTGGAGCAGGAGTTGCACGACGCATTTCCGACGGCGCGCATTGCGCGGCTGGATCGCGATACCGTTGGCGCCAAGCGCGACTTCGAGACGATCCTGGCGGGATTCCGCGACCACCACTTCGATATCCTGGTCGGAACGCAAATGATCGCCAAAGGCCACGATATTCCGAACGTCACGCTGGTCGGCATCGTGAATGCGGACATCGGCCTCGCGATGCCGGATTTCCGAGCAGCGGAGCGAGCGTTTCAGCTGCTGACGCAGGCCGCGGGTCGCGCAGGCCGAGGCAACACCCCGGGGATCGTGTTGCTGCAGACGCAGTCGCCCGACCACTACGCCATCGAGTGCGCGGCGGCGCAGGATTACGAGAAGTTCTACGCGAAGGAAATTGAGTTCCGCCGCATGATGAGTTACCCGCCGTACGGAGCCCTGGCCAACGTCGTCATCCGGTCGAGCAAGGAAGACGACGCCATCGCGAAGAGCGCGGCGCTGGGACGGCTGATGAGTCCTTCTCCCGAAGGTGTGCGCGTGTTGGGGCCAGCCCCGGCGGCGGTGGCTCGCGTGAAGACGGAGTATCGCTTTCAGATGCTGCTGAAGACCCAAAGCCGTGCGCGGTTGAACGAAGTGCTGGCGGAGATCCGCAAATTCACGGCGGCGGAAAAATGGAATCCTACGGCGCTCGCCATTGACGTAGACCCGATCACACTCCTCTAATGGCCGACTGGGAATACATCTACGCCAATCTCCAACAGGCCCTCCGGTTCTTCGGCGAGGCTACGGGCAAAGGCGAATGCCGCGAGCTCGACAAGGCGCTGGCCATCTACGCGGGCATCGAATACGGCGTCTTCAACATTTGCCTGCTTGATGCGGACACCGATGACACGCGGCGGAGCCTGGCTTCGTGCGCGGAGTATTTTGGTCCCCACGTGCGCCGCTGGTCGGTGTGGGTGTGCGAGGATGCGCTGGATCTGAACGGCCTGCGCGAACTGCGAGACTCGCTGGCGCAGCACCGCCTGGAAGAGATTTCGCGAGCGCCAGGGATGATCGTCACGCAATTCGCTGAGCCTCGGCGGGAGTTGCCGGTGATCAAAGCCGTGCCCGTGGATTCAGAAGTCCTGCGGGAAACCTTCGGCGGACTCGCAGCGGCGTGCTTTGACATTCCCATTGGCGTGGCGCGCGACGTCTATTATCCGGCCAGGGCGTGGAACGGCGCTTATAAGGGATACGTCGGAATGGTGGCGGGGAGACCGGTCGGGATCGTGGCATTGGTGAAAACAGGCGACACGCTGGGCGTTTACTCACTGGGAATTGATCCAGAGAGCCGCGGGCTGGGGTACGGCGAGGCGCTGCTGCGCGACGCGGTTGAGACGGAGCGTGCGAAGGGCGGCGTGGCGCGCGTGATTCTGCAATCGAGCGAGTCCGGGCAATCGCTCTATCGCGCGATGGGCTTCAAAGAAGCGGCGCAGTTCTCCGTGTATTTGAAGAAGTAGAATGGAGTCGCATGCGGATTGCGCTTAGCTTCGTCGTTGTCGCCGGACTCGCCTTCGCTCAGGATACGGCTCCGGCCACCTCTGAGGTCGAGAAGCACTTCGACCTGGCGATCCAACACAGCATCGACGGCAAGGACGCGGAAGCGATTCCGGAATACCTCAAGGTCCTGGAGTTGATGCCGGATCTTTACGAAGCGCACATCAATCTGGGGCAGGTGCTGCTGCGGTCCAACAAGCCTGCCGAGGCACTGCCGCACTTGAAGCGTGCGCATGAGCAGAAGCCGGCGGAGTTTCGTCCGGCTTACTACCTGGCCGAAGCGCTATTCGATCTGGGGCAGTTCGCGGAGGCGATTCCGCCTTACACCGCAGCGGTCGGACTTGATGCGAAAAGCGCACCCGCCGAACTCGGGTGGGGGCGCGCACTGGCCCGGCTCGACAAACGGGTGGAAGCTGCGCCGCACTATCGCAAGGCGGTGGAACTGGATCCGCAGTTGAAATCCTTCCTGCTGGAACTCGCCCAGGCGCACGAGGATAAGGGCGAGGTGGAGCAGGCTGTCGCCATCTTCAAAGAGTTTCCGGAGAATCCTGGTGCGGTCGAGCATCTGGGATTGCTTGCGCTGAAGTCCGGGCAAGACAAGGAAGCTATCGCGGCGCTGGAATCCGCCGTGAAGACTTCGCCGACGCCGGGCAATCGGTTGGCCTTGGCACAGGCCTACGTCCGAGCGAAGGATTTGCCCAAAGCGGAAGCCCTGCTGGCGATCATCGTGACCACGGATAAAACATTTGATCAAAGAATGTTTTATGCCCGCGTTTTGCGGGATCAGCGCAAGATCAAGGAAGCCGCCCAGCAGTTCTACGAAGCTACCAAACTTCGCCCCACCGCCGCCGATGCGTGGAGCGAATTTGCCGGGATGCTGATCCTGGACGAGCAGTATCCACAAGCCCTGCTGGCTCTGGACAAGGTCAAAGAATTGGGAGCGGAAAACGTCGGGCACATGTTTTTTCGCGCGACAACGCTCGACCGTTTGAACCTCCGGAAAGAAGCGCTAGACTACTACCAGCGATTTCTGGAACAGAGCAAGACGAACCCGGATCAGGAATTTCAGGCGCGACAACGGGCTCGTATACTGGAGTTGGATCTCGGCAAGAGGTGAGGGCATGCTGTACCTGGCAATGTTGGCACTGGCTTTGGACTTGGGCTCGGTAAAGACGGAGCCGAAGCTCGAAAAACGGAGCGAGCTTGCGTTGCAATACGCGAACTCGGCGCTGGACTCGGCGAAGACCGCGTACCAAGAGGGTCGGTTTGAGCAAACGCAGGAGGCTCTCGGGCAGGTGAAGGACGCTGTGACGCTGTCCTACGATTCGCTGCTCGCCACCGGAAAAAATCCACGCAAGAGTTCTGGTCCTTTTAAAAGCGCCGAGAAGGCAACGCGCGAGCTGCTGCGGCGGCTGCTGGGATTCCGGGATTCGATGAGCGTCGTGGATCATCCTGTGCTCGATCCGGTTGTGGAAGACGTGAAGGAAGTCCACGATCACCTGCTCACCGGGATCATGACGGGGAAATAAGATGCTCGCTCGCGGACTCTTAGTAATGTTGCTGGTGGTGGGAATGATGCCCGCGGCGGTGCGCGACTTCCTGACGGCGGAAGAGATAGACTTGGTGCGCGCGGCGCAGGAACCGAATCTGCGTGTGCAACTGTATTTGAAATTCGCCCAGCAACGCATCGCGCAGATGAACCAGTTGCTGTCCAAGGATCGCGCCGGGCGCACGGCGCTGGTGCACGATCTGCTTGAGGACTACACCGGAATTATCGAAGCCTTGGACACGGTGGCCGACGATGCGCTGCGTCGCAAAGTGGATATTGCCGCGGGCATAGCGCTGGTGGTTCCCGGTGAACAGGCCATGCTGGTGGAACTGCAGAAGGTGGAAGCCGCCGCACCGAAGGATCTGGCTCGCTACGAATTTGTGTTGAAGGATGCGATCGACGTAACGAAAGACAGCATCGATCTCTCCACCGACCTGAGCGAACGCACGCGCGAGATTTCAGCGAAGGACCAGAAGCAGGAAGAGATTCGCAAGGCGGGGCTCGCGCCGGAAGACGCCAAGCAGGAAGCCGACGACAAGGCCAAGCAGGAGAAGGCGGCACCGACGCGCAAGCCTCCGACATTGCGACGGCCCACCGATCCACCGCCTCCCACAAAGTCCGGCAAGTAGTGTAGGGCAGCCACTCTGGCTGCTGCGGACCCCTGGTCCGCATATTCCGAAGTTCTCCATCCCGAGGCGGCCTGCGAGGCCGCCGCAGCCAGAGTGGCTGCCCTACGGCTCGACGCGGGTTGTTTGGATGGCGCCGTCGTGCTCCCACGCGGCTAGCAGGCTGCCGTCGGGTAACGCGGCGAGTGACACAAATGCGCCCGTCGGATTCAATGGAACGGGCTGGCTCGAACCGGGTTTGCGGATTTCCAAACCGTGATCGCCCGTCCAGGCGACGTAAACTCCCTTGGGCGTGCTGACGACCGCGATATCGTGACCTGAGCCTAGCTTGGTCTCAGGTTTCCCATTAGGCGCGAGGAAAACGTCTTTATCGCGCCGCCATGCGGAGACCGGCTGGCCATGATCCATCACCATGCCTCCGCCATCCATCGGGCAGGCGTTGATCTTCCACGTTCCGGTTCCGGATTTCTGCGGCGCGCCGTACGCTTGGCCGTTCGCGGAGCGAGTGACGTACATATCGCGCGAGCCGTTGAGGGAATTGCGGAACATGATCCAGGTGTTGCCTGCGTCGGTGACCACCGAAGGTCCGCAGCATTCGCACGTGGAGCCGCTGGGGGATGCGTAAATCTGGGTATTCTTCGACCATGTGCGACCGCCATCGGTGGAGCGGGCCGCGTAGATCTGCGTCTTGTCGGTGCGCAGGTCGAGCCAGGTTGCCGTGAGTGCTCCTTGTGCGTCCACGGCGATCGAGTGGAAACCTTCGCGCGCGGACCCGGGAGCGTCATTGACGACGGAGTACTTCGCCCAAGTTTTGCCGCGATCGACGGAGCGCCATAGCGTCAGGTCGCCGGCTTCGGGAAGTCCATGGGCGTGTTCTCCTGTGGCAAGCTTCGCTCCGATGACGGCGCTGACCAGGATCGCGCCTTTGAGGAACGTGGCGCGCGGGCCACGATGACGGCCTAACGCGAGCGCGCCAGCTTCGGCGATCTTGACGGGCTTGGAGAACGTCTTGCCCTGATCGGAGGAACTGGCGAAATAAATCGACTTCTCTGCCCCGAATGTCAGCACAACCTGTCCGTCGCCCGCTGCGAGTTGCGGCTGCCGAAAAGCGGCGTTGGGCGCTTGAATGGACGCGGCGAGAACCAGGGAGAGGAGTGCGTGCATGATCTTCTCAAAGTATAGAGGGGTTTTCTCATACTCAGAATTCCCTGACCGATATGCTCCACAGAGAGGTACTCAGATGGACGTATCCACAATGGATGGACTGCGAGCGGGGGTGACAGCCGCACCACCCGTTTCCACGCCGACTATGGAGGTAGAACTACGCAGGGCGCTGATCCACGCGGTGCGGGCGGTGAACGCGGCGGAGTTGTACGGACAGGAGAATGAGTTATCGTTTGCCTTCGACCGCGGATCGCAAAAGGCCGTAGTGCGAATCGTAGACCGGAAGACGCGGGAAGTGGTGCAACAAATTCCGACTGAACAAGTGCTGAGAATGGCCGAAGAGATACAACAGCGGGAATGAGGCCCGACGACAACGTGAATCCCAGACTGGACCAGTACTTTGAAGCCGAGGTGTTGAACGCAGACCCTGTGAAACTCGTGACGCTCCTGTATCGGGGTGCGCGCGGGGCGGTTACGGCCGCGACGGTGGCGCTGTCGGAGGGCAACATCCCGGAGCGTTCCAAGCAGATCCTGAAGGCTTGGGAGATCGTGCAGGAACTGAGCCGGTCGCTGGATCACCAGCAGGGTGGGGAGATCAGCCGACAGTTGGCGGAACTCTATGCGTACGTCGGGCAGCGGCTGCTGGATGCGAATGCGGAGCAAGCCGTGAAGCCTCTGGAAGACGCAGGCGCGGTGCTCGCGATCCTGGCGGATGCGTGGCAGGGGTTGCAGGCTAGGCCGCTCAGCGTGGCCTGCTAGCCCCCGTAGCGGGCGCACTCGTGCGTGCCGTGTCGAGACTTTCTCGACACCTTTGGAGCCATGCTATTAGGTCGGCAGGCATCGACACGAGTGTCGATGCGGCACGCACGAGTGCGCGCGCTACATTCCGGTGCGAGCCCACCTTCGTCGATCGCACCCTTCTCAAGTGGTGGCCAGAGTCCCTGGCAGGCTTCGAGGGTGGAAGGCGCGCCGCCTCCCGCCACCGCTTTTAGGGCCGACCTTGCGTGAGGAGCTTGGCTTACGCTTCAATCGATTGGATTGAACCACCCACAGAGAACTGAAGCTCCGTTTGGAAAGGGGATATCATGATGAAACATGTCCGAGATATCTCCTGCGCTGGAGGTTCGTGATCTTCGAAAAGTATATGGTGAGGGCCAGAGTGCCAAAGCCGCCGTCGATGGGTTGAACCTCACCGTTCCGCGCGGCTCCTTCTTCGGATTCCTGGGACCGAACGGCGCGGGCAAGACCACCACCATCAAGATGTTGATGGGCTTGGCGCCGCCCACAGCGGGAACCATCCATCTGCTCGGGCTGCCGATGCCGGAGCGGGCGCAGGAGATCAAGCAGCAGATAGGGCTCGTTCCCGACGATTCCCTGCTCTTCGACCACCTTACGGGCGGCGAATTCCTCGAATTCACGGGTCGCATTTACGGACTGAGCCGTGAGGTGGCTCGCGAGCGCACCAAGGAATTGCTGGAACTCTTCGAACTGTCCGCGGCTCCACGCAAACTGATCAAGGAATATTCCAAGGGCATGCGCAAGCGTTGCGCGATGGCCGCGTCGCTGATCCATCGTCCGCAGCTCTTCCTGATGGACGAGCCGTTTGAAGGCGTCGACGCCGTCGGCGCGCGCATGATGAAGGATCTGCTGGCCGACCAGGTGCGGCGCGGAGCCACCATCTTCCTCACCTCACACGTGCTCGAAGTGGTGGAACGCCTGTGCGACCACATCGCGATCATCAACGCGGGTAAGGTGGTTGCCGAAGGTTCCACGGAAGAACTGCGCGGCGCCGGGTCCTTGGAGGACGCGTTCGTGCGCGCAGTGGGCGTCGAGCGGCAGCGTGACGGCCTGGAGTGGTTGTGACGCTGGCTGGCGATAACCGGCTGGCGATGAACCAGGCGCGGGCCGTCATCTGGGCACAGTGGCGCAGCTACCGGAACTATGGCAATTCGGGCTGGGCGTGGCTCTCCTACCTATTGGGATTCCTGTGGTACGGAGCTTGGCTGGCAGCGGGATTGGCCGCAGCGTTCCTGATGGCGCGCGCGGAGGCTGTGGAATTAACGGTCGCGATCGGCGCGGTGCTGCTGTTGATGTCTCTCTACTGGCAGTTCATCCCCATGATGATGGCCGCATCGGGCCTCTCGCTGGAACTGCACAAACTTAAAATCTATCCGATCCCGGTCAGCCAACTCTTCACCATTGAAGTGCTGCTGCGGATCACGGCCGCGGCGGAAATGCTGCTGATCCTGACAGGCGCGGCATTCGGGTTGCTGTTTAATCCCGCGCTATCGGGATTCCGAGCGCTGGGCGTCCTGCCGTTCGCCGCTTTCCATATGCTGCTGGCTCTGGGGCTGCGGGATTTCGTGGTGCGGCTCCTGGGGCGGCGGCGAATCCGTGAATTTACGGCGCTGGCGTTCGTCGCAATCGTGACCCTGCCGCGATTGCTGCTGGGACGCAGAAGCGGCGTCGGTCCGTGGTTGGCGCGGCAATTTGCGAACACCGAACCCGGCAATGAAATTCCATGGCTGCCGTGGGTCGCGACGGCGCACGTCTTCACGGGACAAGACCCATGGACCGCGACTGCGGTGATGCTCGGCTGGACTGCGCTGGCGGGTGTGTTCGCGCTGTGGCAGTTCCGCACGACGCTGGCGCACGATCCCGAAGCGGCACAATCGGGTGGCGGCGGCGCGGCCGTAGCCTCGGACAAGGGCAATATCGGATTGTTGGAGCGGTTTTACCGGCTCCCGTCCGCGTTGTTAGGGGACCCGCTGGGAGCGCTGCTCGAAAAAGAGACTCGCTATTTACTGCGCGCCGCGCGCTTCCGGATGTTATTCCTGATGAGCTGCGCGATCGGACTCGGCATGGCCCAGGCGCTGGGCCGGGGGAGCGTCACGACGGGTTGGGGTCCGAGCTTTCTGACTCCGGCGAGCGCGTATGTCCTCCTGATGCTGGGCGAGGTCTGTATCTGGAATATATTCGGATTTGATCGCGGTGCGGCGCAGATGTATTTTGTGGCTCCGGTCCCGATGGCGCGCGTGCTCATGGCGAAGAACCTGAGCGCGATCCTGTGGATCTCGGTTTCGCAGGCCGTCACAACGCTGCTGTGCGTGGCGTTCCGGTTTCCTGTCACGCCACAGATGGTCGCCGATACGTTCGCGGTCAGCGCGGTTTCGTTGATCTACCTGCTGAGCGCCGGCAACTACATCTCGGTAAGCAACGCGCGGCCCATGGACCCCGATTCGTCGATGCGGACCCGCAGCGCGGGTGGCGCACAGATGTTGCTGCTGGTGTTGTTTCCGTTCATCTTTCTGCCCGCCGCCTTGGCCTACTTCGCCCGCTGGGCCTTCGACAGCAACCTGGCGTTCTTCGGCGTGCTCGTAGTGATGGCAGTGCTGGGAATTGTGATCTACTTCATCGCACTGGAATCCGCCGCCGGATATGCCGGAGAGAATCGCGAAAAAATCGTGACCGCGCTGGCCGCTGGACAGGGACCGATCTCAAGCTAAACAGCGCTCGCGCTACCATAAAGGCATACATGGCACTTGCAATCCTTCTTTTTGTGTTCTTCGTAGTGGTGGCGATGATCGCTCTGTTCATCTTCCCGCCGACGAAGTGGGTGCAGTGGTTTTACAACACCGACAACAAGAAAGACTAGCGGGCTATGGAAAGCAGGCGAAAACGCCTGCCCCACCACGTATCAGTGGTCGGCGCACAGAGGTGGGGCGGGCATTCAGCCGGCCTCGACTTTCCGCAAATTGTCCAGAATCTCCGGTAGCGCCGTCTCGCGATCCTTCAAACCCACCAGCCGTTCATAAACCTTGGCCGCACCTGCGTGAAAATCGCCGGGCATCCCTGCGGCTTCGAGCGCGGCTGAAATCTCATGCATCTCTGAAACCCAGCGCCACGCCTTGGGAGCGGCACGCACGATCTGCGCCTCAATTTTTTCGATCGACAAACCTCGGTGGATAAATTGCTCTTTGAGTTCGGGCAGCACGCCGTAGTTCTCCGCCGCGGAATAGAGAGAAGCGAAGAGTGCGATGCTGCCTTTGTTATAGGCCGCAAACAGAACCTTGAGCGCCGTGGCACGGCCAATCTCGGGACCCATGTCACGGGCGGCGATGGCAGCTCCCGCGAAGCATGCTGCTACCTCAGCAGCAGCGGGGCCGGATAGGAATAGCGTCGTCTCGCCGGGAGAGCGAGAGGGCAGGCCGATAATGCCGCCGTCTGCAAAATTTGGAACGAGCTTCGCCATCTCCACTTTGTTCTGGGGCGTAAGAGCGTTCACATCTGCGAGGATGCCTTGAAAGCCGGAAGAAGCGACGGCACGCGCGACATCGAAGGCGAACTCAGGCGGGACCACGCTGATGACAATGGGACACACTTCGCACAGCTGCGGGAGAGTCCCGGCGTCGCGCAGACCCGCAGCCTCGGCCCGGTCACGCGTGAAAGCACGTCGTCCTTCCGATGCCCAATAGACTTCGCATCCGCCGTCGATCGCCGAACTCGCGATCGAAACGCCCATGGCTCCCGGATGCAGTATCCCCACTCGCTGCGCAGACATGATCAGAGTATAGTTGTACCAATGCAAAAAACGAACTGGCTCCCTATCCTACTCACGGCGGTCGTGGCGCTGGGCCAGCAGAAGGTTCCGTTCGCCGGCGGCATCCCGGTGGCACCGCAAGGCCTCGCGGGATTCAAGCTACCGCTGAAACCGGTGGTCTATAAAACCGGCGAAGGGCAGACCATCAAGGTCTCGGTGATGACGCGCGGTCTGGAGAATCCCTTCGGAATCGCGTTTCTCCCGACCGGCGAGATGCTGGTGACGGAGCGCAAAGCGCAACTGCGCATCATTCGCAAAGGCGTGCTCGATCCGAAGCCGGTTGAGGGCGGCCCGGTCGGCTACGGTACCGGCGAATCCGGCTTGCCCGGAGCATTGCACGGCTACATGGACGTGGTGCTGCATCCGGGCTTCGCGCAAAACCATTGGATCTACATCAGCTACACCAAGCCCTTGAGCGCGGACAAGCGCGTGGCCGCTGTAGCGCGCGCGACGTGGGACGGGACCAAGCTCACCGAATTGCGCGACATCTTTGTCACCGAAGGCGGCGGTCCCACGCGCATGGTCTTCGGGCGTGACAACTTACTCTACGTCTCCGTCTCCGGTGCCGACCCGCAGAGCCTCTCGACACAAGGCGGCAAGGTGCTGCGCATCAAAGACGATGGCAGCATTCCCTCCGATAATCCCTTCGTGAAAATTCCTGTGGCCAAGCCTGAAATCTTTACTCTGGGCCATCGCAACTCCTTGGGCATCACCGTGCATCCCGGCAGCGGCGATATCTGGCAGAACGAAAACGGCCCCAACGGAGGCGACGAAATCAACGTCCTGCACGCGGGCTCCAATTACGGATGGCCGCTGGTCAGCCTGGGCCGTACCTACCCCGGTCCGTGGCAGGCAGCGAAGGCACCCACCCACGCGGGCTTTGAACCTCCCGTAGTGTATTGGACCCCGGCGATCGCCGTTTCGGGCATGACGTTCTACACCGGAGACAAGTTCCCCAAGTGGAAAGGCGACCTGTTTGTCGGCTCCTTGCGCACCGGTGAGATCCCTGGAACCGGCCACGTCGAACGGATTCTGTTCAACGAAAAGATGGAAGAATTGCGGCGGGAATCCCTGCTGGTGGATTTACACCAGCGCATCCGCGACATCCGCCAGGGTCCCGACGGTTTGCTGTATGTTTTAACAGATGAGAAGGAAGGCGCTGTTCTGAAGATTGAACCAGTACAATAGGAGCAGAGCCTAAACGTTACATCTATGTTTCGGAGGTTGCTTCTAGCCCTCGTATACCGCTAGAATCATCAATTCGGAACAAAGTTAGGCGAGTGTGCCAGATGGCTGGCCACTCAGTATCTCAGGAGGATACATGTCCGTAGAGCAGAAGGTAAAGCAGATCATCGTTGAACAGCTCGGTGTAGACGAGGCCCAAGTCGACCCCACGGCGAGCTTTGTGGATGACCTGGGCGCCGACTCGCTAGATATTGTCGAACTCGTGATGGCGTTTGAGGAAGCCTTTGACCTCGATATCCCGGACGAAGACGCCGAAAAGATCGGCACTGTGAAGAACGCAATCGACTACATCCAGTCGAAAAAGAAGTAGCCCCCTCAGCGGAGTCCCTTGGAACAAAGAAGAGTCGTCGTGACGGGGGTGGGTATGCTCACCTCAGTCGGCATCGGTACCGAACCCGTTTGGCAAGCCATTAAAGAAGGCCGCAGCGGGATTGGCCCTATTACCGCTTTCGATCCCACCGGTTTTAATTGCCGCATTGCGGGCGAAGTCAAAGGCTTCGACCCGGGCAACTACATCGAGAAGAAAGAAATCAAGAAGATGGGCCGCTTCATCCAGTTCGCCATCGCGGCGTCGGATTTTGCGATGGAGAGCGCCCAGCTCAAAGTGTCCCCCGAAGAAGCCGAACGTGTCGGTGTCTATATCGGCAGCGGCATCGGCGGATTCGAAGTCATCGAACGCGAGCACAAGAATCTTTTGGAAAAAGGGCCGGGGCGCATTTCCCCGTTCTTTATTCCGGCGACCATTGTGAACCTCGCTGCCGGGCACGTGTCCATCCGCACAGGCGCGAAGGGTCCGAATTCGGCAACAGCAACAGCCTGCACCAGCGGCGCGCACGCGGTTGGCGATTCCTTCCGTCACATTCAGCGCGGCGATGCGGACATCATGATTTGCGGCGGCACCGAAGCCGCCATAACCCCGATGAGCGTGGGAGGCTTCGCGGCGATGCGGGCACTTTCGCAGCGCAATGACGATCCGGAACACGCCTGCCGACCCTGGGATAGGGATCGCGACGGCTTCATCATTGGTGAAGGCGCCGGTTTGCTGGTCCTGGAAGAATACGAACACGCCATCCGCCGTGGAGCTCCGATCCTGGCTGAGATGGTCGGCTACGGCATGTCGGGCGACGCGTACCACATCACCTCTCCTTCGGAAGATGGCGATGGCGGCTTCCGCGTAATGCGCAACGCGATCAAGGATGCCGGCATCGAACCGCATCAGGTGCAGTACATCAACGCGCACGGCACTTCGACGCCGATGGGCGACCAGATCGAAACCAAGGCGCTGAAGCGCGTCATGGGCGAACACGCCAGCAAGATCGCAGTGAGTTCCACCAAATCCATGACCGGGCATTTGCTCGGCGGTGCGGGCGGACTCGAAGCCGGCATCACGGTGTTAGCCATCCGCGACCAAATCGCGCCTCCGACCATCAACCTGGAACATCCCGACGAAGGCTGCGACCTGGATTACGTCCCGAAGGTCGCGCGCCCCATGCACATTGAGTACGCCCTCTCGAATTCCTTCGGCTTCGGCGGCACCAACGGTAGCCTGGTCTTCAAGAAATTCACCAAATGAAAATCGTCGTAGCCATCAAGCAGGTCCCCGTCCGGGATTCCTCTCTGAAGGTAGCGGCCTCTGGCCTTTGGATCGACGAAGCGAACCTCAGCTACGAGATCAATGAACCGGATGCGTACGCGCTGGAAGAGGCGCTGCAACTGCGCGAAAAGCATGGCGGCGAAGTGGTCGTGTTGTGCGCTGGTCCCGAACGCGCCGGGCAAACCATTCGCGAAGCCTTAGCCAAAGGTGCAGACCGCGCGATTCACGTGGAGACCTCTGATGTTTCGCTCGACACCTTAGGAACCGCTCGGCTCCTTGCTGACGCGGTGAAAAGCGAAGCGGCCGATCTGATTCTCACCGGCCTCCAATCGGACGACCTCGGCTACGGCCAAACCGGAGTCGTGCTCGCCGAACTGCTGGGCGTCCCGCACTCCACCATCATCATGCAGGTGGAAGTGAAGGACAGCACCCTGCGTGTGAAGCGTGAACTCGAAGATGGCTGGTTCCAACACATCGAAATGCCCCTCCCTGCCGTGCTCACGATTCAGAGCGGTTTGAACAAGCTGCGCTACGCGACGCTGATGGGAATCAAGAAGGCTAAGACCAAGGAAATCAGTGTCGTGAAGCCGGAAGCGGGCGCGGCTTCGACCGCGTTGATCGAGAAAATCTACGCGCCGCAAAAATCCAAGCAAGCGCAGATCTTCACCGGCGACGCCAAGACTGCTGCAGCGCAGTTGATCGAGAAGCTGAAGTTCGAGGCTCGGGTATTATGAGCGTTCTAGTCATCGTAGAGAACGGCCACCGCATGACTGGCGAAGCGCTCGCCGCTGGACAGCAGTTCGCGGAGAAGCTCGGCGTGCCGATGACTGCGGTCAGCATCGACGGCACCTACACCGCGGACGCCTTCACTGCGACCTACGAAGCCCACGTGCGCAAGATCAACCCGAAGCTGGTGGTGCTCGCGCACACCTATCAAACCCGCGACTGGGCCCCCAAGCTAGCGACCCGCTTCAACAAAGTCCTGATCAGCGACGTCATCGGCGCGAAGTTCGACGGCGGCAACACAGTCTTCGTGCGTCAGTTATTCCAAGGCAAGTTCAGCGCGGACGTGCGCGCGACTGGCGACGGACCGCACTTCGTTTCCGTGCAGGCCGGTGCGTTCCCGCCCGTGGCCCCTGGCACGATCGAAATGCTCGCGCTCGAAGCAACCAGCCGCCAGAAGCCCGAAGCGCCGTTCCGCGAATCCGCACGCGCCGTGGACCTCACCGCGGCTCCCATCATCGTTTCCGTAGGCCGCGGCATTAAAGAGGAAGCCAACATCCCCGTGGTCCAGGCACTGGCCGAGGCCCTGGGAGCCGAACTCGCCGCCTCACGCCCCATCTGCGACGCCGGTTGGTTGCCCATGGAGCGGCAAGTCGGCAGCTCCGGACAGACCGTCTCCCCGAAGCTCTACCTGGCCGTCGGCATCAGCGGAGCCATCCAGCATCTGGTCGGCATGAAGGGTTCCAAGACCATCGTGGCGATCAACCAGGACCCCAACGCCCCCATCTTCGAAGTCGCGGATTACGGCATCGTCGGGGATTTGTTTGAAGTTGTTCCCGCGCTGGTCGAAGCCGTTCAAAAATCTAAGGGCTAGCGTCGTTCGCTGCTGATGTCGTGAACCTGCGCTAACAGCCTCGGCACATCTCCTGCCACAGTGTTCCACAATTCATCGACATTGTCATGAGCGTGGATCACCCAATCCCGCATCCCGGCAATCTTGCGCCACGGAACTTCTTCGTGAGCAGCTCGAAATTCCGGCGAAAGCCGCTAAACGGCTTCCCCGAGAACGGCAATCTGATAGAGCACCGCGGAGACGGTTTGCGAATTCCGCTCGAACGCGTTTCGGTCCAGTCCCGAGGTGAATTCGATGATCTTGGAGCAGGCCGCCGCGATATCGACCAACAGAGCGGCGTCCCGGTCGCTACTTGGTGGCATAGACCTCAACAGTGTCGTTGAGGATCGCGGCCCGTCGGATCGTATTGTGGCTTGCCTCGATCGAACGCCGGGTTACAAGATCAACCGGGCGGTCGAGCAACTCTCCCAATTCCTGCTGCATCTCGACGTGATCCATAAGGCTCCACTGGGCCTCGGCGGCGAACGACACCAGCAAGTCGACGTCGTTGGCAGCAGCCCAGTCGAAACGAGCCGAACCGAAGACCTCGAGTTTGGTGATCTTCCAACGTCGGCAATACTCAAATAGCTGGGTTTCGTCGATTGGCAGGCGGAGCAAGGTTGCCATGTTTGCAGGATAACGTCATTAGAGGATGCTCTGGCGTCGCAGTTACGGTGTTTTCTTCCGAATCCCGCCCTTGACCAGTAAATCTTGGAACTCTTACGCCCCTTCGCTCGGCCCGCGGTGGTGCAGATCGAAGGGCCTATTTGTGTTCTCAGACAATCACTTACGAAGAATTAGGGATCAACCGGGCCTTAGGCCTAAAGTTTGGCACCTAACCTGCTTCTAGGTAATGCGTGAACCACGCAGGTACGGAGAATCAACCGGTTAGGAGCAGATACCAGAACTTCTTTCCGGTACCCACCCGGAAAATTCTACCTATTGGCTTGGCGTGGCAGGATAGCAGTACAAGTTCCCGTGGTTGCTCCCGCGGGTTCCGACCCCTTGGGCCAGTCGATCACCTTTAATCGGGTGGTAGGTGGGTCCAGGGGCCGGATCGAAAAGTTCAGAGAGAAAAATGTAGGGGTCTGGGGCAGCCAGTAGGCCAAACCAGAGGAGGAGAAAGAACAAAATGAAAACGAATTTGATGTTAACAGGCGCGTTGGTTCTGACGATGGTAGGCACTGGTTGCGCGACAAAGAAGTATGTCGCCAAGACCATGGCTCCGGTAGAAGCCCGCGTGACCACCGCTGAAGGCAAAAACGCCGATCAGGACAAGATGCTGACGGCCCAGGGACAAGAACTCGATCAGTTGCAGACCAGCTTGTCTCGCACCAATGAACGCGTCGCAGACGCCGACGGTAAGGCTGTCGCAGCCGGTACCGCCGCTCAACGAGCCGCTGAAGCCGCCTCTGGCGCGCAGCGTACCGCTGATGGTGCCACCACCGCCGCCGCTGGCGCTCTGACCGCCGCCAACACTGGCCGTGACCAGGCAATCGCCCGCGCGAACGAAGTGGAAAAGACCCTCTCCGCGAAGGTCGACGCCACCGTAACCATGAAGAAGGCTGTCGAAGAGACGGTTCTCTTCTCGGTGAACCAGTCGAACCTGACCAAAGACGCGAAGGCTTCCTTGGACTCATTCGCTGAAAAGGCCAAAGGCAAAGATCGTTTCGTAATCGAAGTGCAGGGCTTTACCGATAAGACCGGTTCGGTCGAAGCGAACACCGCCCTCAGCCAGCGTCGCGCCGAAGTCGTGGCTCGCTACCTGGTGAACGAACACAACATTCCGCTCCACATGGTCACCATGATGGGTTCGGGCTACACCGACCCGGTGGCGGACGACAAGACCCGCGACGGTCGTAAGCAGAACCGCCGCGTAGAAGTAAGAATGTTCGCCCCGGAAGTGAATTCGCTGACGGCAAGCAACTAAGTAGCTTTAAGTTTTACTCCCTCCCGGAGCCGGAAAGTTCGCCTCACAGCGGACTTTCCGGTTAGCGTGCGAAGTACGGGGAGTATTCGAGTAGGCCGCCGGCCCCTCCGACCCGACGGCCTTCAGGGCAGGTGCTGTACAAGTTCCGTAGCGAAACTCTCTGCACGTTTCGCTAGGCTGACTGCCGTCACCAGGTCCTGTCCACGCACCTGCTCTGCATTCATCATTTGCGTTCGTGCATTGTTGGCGAGCGCAGCCTGATCCGCTGTAAGATTTGTCTTCCCCTCCACCCGGGCCAGTGCCGCCCGAACTTTCCCCAAACGCTGTTCCAGTTCATCGTTCAGCTGCTGCCGTTCCGCCGCGCTGAAAATGGTTGCGGGCTTCGGTGCCGGTGCAACCGGTGGAGGCGTAATCTCCACCACTGTGGGTGGCGGCTTGACTGGGGTCGTCTTGGGAGGCGGGGTCGGCTTGGCCGGTGCCGGAGGCAGGTTCGTTCCTACCGCTATCGGTTCCACGCCGGTATTTACCACCGGTTCATTTTCCAACGGCGGTGTCAGCACGACGGGCTTGGGATTTACAGGTGGGGCCGGCGCGGTGCTATAGACCGGCGGCGGGACGAAGACCTTGGCTTTCTTCTTGGGTCCACCGAAAAGGCACCCCGAAGTGGTGAGTGACGCACCCATCAAGAGCAGCGTACACGCCATGCGCGTAGTCACCAGCCGCTCAACTAAGGGGCTAGACGATAATCCGCGTTGCTGGGCAAACTCAAACATTCTTTACGGTTGCAGGGAATTCCAGCCGGAACGTGGTCCCCGCTCCACTCTCACTTGAAAAAGTGATAGTACCATTATGCAACTGCGCGGCCCTGTACGTCATTGCCAGCCCAATCCCGCTACCTTTGGCCTTGCTGGTGAAGTACAACTGAAAGACCTTAGCCCGCAACCCCTCGGGAATTCCAGGCCCCGTGTCAGCGACTTCGAGGATCCAGTTTGTGTCCTCGGCAAAGACGGAAACCCTTAATTTGCCGCCCGTACCGGACATAGCCTCGACCGCATTGGTCACCAGATTCAGGATCGCCTGCTTCAACAAGTCCGGATCGCCGCGCATGGCCGCGGACAACTTGGCGTCACTCTCCACTTGTATTTTTGCCACGGCGGCCTGCGGTCGAACCAGCTCGGTAACCTCGCGTGCCAACGCCGCCAGATCGACATCTTCAAAATGCACTTCCACGGGGCGCGAGAAGTCGAGGAACGTGGTGACCACCCGATTCAGGCGCAGCACTTCTTTGGAGAGGATCTCCAGTTCTTCCGAGACTTCTTCGTCATTGTCCCCCAGGCGGACTTTGAGTAAATCCAGGCGCAGCAAAATCGCATTCAGCGGATTCTTGATCTCATGCGCCACACCCGAGGAAAGTCGGCTGATGGCAGATAAACGCGTAGCGACGTCGAGTTGCGTAGCAACATGCTCCACCAGCGTGTCGAGCTTCGCGGCAGGATCGGCCGCAAGACGGGCCCCGGAGACCTGTTGCCCCAGGATGTCCAATTTACTCTCGACAGCCTGAAATTCCTTTGCCAGATGTCCCCGCGATTCGCCCAGTTGGAAGCTGCCCTGCGTAATTCGATCAATCGTCCGTTCGATGCGCTGCAGTGGCCGCAAGGCGGAGTGCGTCGCGAGCAGAGCTAAAACCAGCGACAGGGCCAGCGCGCTGCCGAATATAGTGGCGAGGCTTTGCAGCGGCTCCAGCAGACTCTTGCGCAGCAGAAAGCTGGACGTCACCACCTGGATCTGAAATACTACCTGGCCTTGGTCGTCCCCGATGGGACGCGACGAGACTTCCCAATCCGGCCGGCGCGTCACCAGACCATAAGCGCGGCGATACCAGGGAAGTTCGCTCCAGTCAGAGAAACGCTCCCGCCGCTGGCGTTGCGTTCCGGTCAGGCCTGGGGTGGTGGACGCGACGATCTTGTCGTCTTTATCGGCGATGTTAATTTCGATCAGCGATTCCGAAAGCTGGCTCATCGTCCGCAAGAGGAATGGCTGAATGTTCGGCTCGTTTTCCACGATCGCCATCCACGTCGCACGCGCCTCTTCGGTGGTCGTCGCGCCTGGATAGTTCGCCGACTCTTTGGCGATGGTCTCTTGTAAAAAAGAACTGGTCTGATCCGCAGCCAGGCGAGCACGGGCAATCGTGTCCTGCGACAACAGATTCACCAGCGTCTGGAGTTGCAGCGCCGAAAGCGAGATGGCGACCAGGGCCACCAGCATCAGCGTCAACAAGACCAGCCGCAGGCGCAGGGACATGGGTTTCTATTCGCCTGCGACCGCGGAGTATTCTTTCAGCTTGTTGAACAAGGTCTTCTGGCTGATGCCCAGAATTTCAGCGGCGCGCGTGCGATTGTTGCCGGTGTGCTCCAGCGTCAGTTCGATCAGCGCGCGCTCAGCCTGCTCTACCGTAGTGCCGACGGGCAGGTGCAGCGCGTCCGGATCGGAAGAGGCCGCCGACGCGGCGGGGGCAGAAGATGCCTGTGAACCGGCGGGCGTGGGCGAAACTCCTCCGGGAAGGTGCGCGAGTTGAATGCTGCCTTCGTTGGCGATGATGCACGCCCGCTCCATCAGATTGCGCAATTCGCGAATGTTGCCGGGCCACTCATGCAGTTGCAGCCGCTTGAGCACGTCGGTCGAGACGTCGGTCACGCGCGTGCCGTGCTTCTGATTCATCGCGGCGATTAAGGCTTGCGCGAGCGCCGGAATGTCTTCCTTACGTTCGCGCAGCGGCGGCAAGGGAATGGGGAACACATTCAGGCGATAGTAGAGATCCTCACGGAACTTGCCCTCTTTGATGGCCGCTTCGAGCGGCGCGTTGGTCGATGCCACCACGCGCACGTCCAGCTGAATTTCGCTCTTGCCGCCCAGGCGCCGCACGCGTTGGTCTTCCAGCACGCGCAGCAGCTTGGCTTGCGTGGCCATCGGCATATCGCCGATTTCATCCAGCAGCACGGTTCCGTTCTGCGCCAGTTCAAAGCACCCGGCGCGACGATCCACGGCTCCGGTGAAAGCGCCTTTTTCGTGGCCGAACAGTTCGCTTTCCATCAGCGAATCCGGCAGCGCCGCACAGTTGATGGCGACGAACGGCCCGGCCTTACGCGGGCTTAACTGATGGATGGCACGCGCCGCCAATTCCTTGCCCGTGCCGCTTTCGCCCGTGATCAACACGGCGGCCTTACTCGGTGCGACCTGGCGCAGCAACGCGAACACTTCCTGCATCGAGGGCGATTGGCCCACCAGATCGCCCAGCACGCCGCGATAGCTGAGTTCGCGTTCCAGCCGTTCCGCATGTGCAGCCAAATGCCCTTGTCCCGCCGCGCGTTCCAGCAACAAACGCAGCGCCTGCGTCTGCACCGGCTTGTCGACGAACCAGAAAGCTCCCAGTTCGTGCACCATACTAACGGCGGCTTCCAGGCTCCCATGCGCGGTCAGGACGATGGATTGCGGAGCCTCCGGCATGGATTGCAACTGACGCAGCAATTCATCGCCATTCAGCCGCGGCATGTTCAGGTCGGTGATCATGACGTGCGCGTGGAAATTGGCTAACTTTTCCAGCGCATCCTGGCCGTCGAACGCGGTTTCCACGGTGTATCCCCACACGCGGATCATGCCCGCAAGGGCGGTGCGCTGGCTCTCTTCGTCATCAACAACAAGTACGCGGGTTTCGGCGCGTTCGATTGGCATGGGTTCTCTCTATTGTTGCAGCAATGGGAGCCTGAGCCAACGGCTTTTGTTAACGGTCCTTTTGCTGCGCCTTCCCTTTCAGGATGCGATCCATTTCGCCATCGCGCTGTTTCATGCGCTCCCGACGCTTTTCGATCTCCGACTGCGGGGGCGTACCTTTCGCCGCAGGCTGGCTTGGCTTGGCAGCCGGCGAGGCCGCTGGGGGCTTAGGCGGCGGGACGGACTTATCCTGTGCCGATAGCGTTAGTACCGGAACGGCCAAAACTACTAAACAAATCACTCGACCAAAGGTGCTCATGTCTACAACCTCCGGAAAACTACCAGTCCACTATTGGATGAAACAGCCCAACGGTTTGTTTCCTCTATATTATGCAACGACTAGAAACCGATAGAATGGTACCAATGCTGAGTAAGATGCTCCCCCTACTCCTCCTGCTCGCCGGGACCCAGGCGGCGTGGGCGCAAGCGGCGGCCCCGCCCATCAAGCAACCATTCACCGTCGAAGCGATGCTGAAACTGGCTCGAATTAGCGAGCCCCTCCTCTCGCCCGATGGTCTGCAGGTGGTTTTTGCCGTCCAAACCGTGGACCTGGCGAACAATACCAAGCCAACCCACATCTTTGTCGTACCCACAGCCGGAGGCAATTCACGCCAACTGACGCGCGAAGGAACGGCTAACGGCCGCCCCCGCTGGTCGCCGGACTCCAAGCGCATCTTCTTTGTTTCCAATCGCAGCGGGACTTCGCAAATCTGGGCAATGAACGCCGACGGAAGCGCCCAAACGCAGATCACCAAACTATCCACCGAGGCCAGCGGCATCCTGGTGACTCCGGATGGGCAAAGACTGGTCTTCCTTTCCAGCGTCTATCCGGAATGCGGTGCGGACGACGCCTGCAACTCCGTAAAGCTGGAGCAGGAGAACAAAAGCAAGGTCAAAGCCCGACTCTACACCTCGCTGCTGTACCGCCATTGGAACGAATGGCGCGGCGCGCGGCGCCAGCATTTGATGGTGGTCAAGACCGACGGAACTGAACTCAAGCAGCTGACCCCCGGCCAGTTCGACGTGCCTCCCTTCTCCTTGGGTGGCCCGGATGACTACGCTATCTCGCCGGATTCCCTGGAAGTGGCGTTCACCATGAATACTGACTCGGACGCGGCCTACAGCACGAATTCCGACATCTACGTGGTTCCGTTGGCAGGCGGTGACCTTATCAAGATCACCAGCGGCTTGGGAGCGGACAGTTCCCCAACCTATTCCCCCGATGCCCGACGCCTGGCGTTCCGCTCACAAGCCAGAGCGGGGCTGGAGAGCGACCGTTGGCGCCTGATGGTGCTGGATCGGGCCACCGGACGGGCGACGAGCCTGACAGACGGTGTGGATCGATGGGTCGGCAGCTACACTTGGGCTCCGGACTCAGCCCGGATTTTCTACACCACCGAAGACCGCGGACGCACCGGAGTGCAGGTCATTCCCGTCGCCGGGGGCGGTGTGCGCAACGTAGTTTCCGGCGCCTCCACCGTGGACGACGTTCAATTCAGCCCTGATGGGCGCACCATGATCTACACCGAGGCGAGTGCCTCGTCCCCTCCGGAGATCTATCGCGTAAATTCGACGGGCGGAACGGCCGCAGCGCTTACGCATTTGAACGATGCCATTCTTACCGCGCATCGCATGATGCCGCTGGAAGAATTGTGGACCGATGGCTCGGATCGGTCGCGCATTCAGTCCTTCATCATGAAGCCGCCAGGATTTAACACAACCACGCGCTATCCGGTGATGATGCTGATCCACGGAGGTCCGCAAGGCTCCTGGGGAGAGGCGTGGAGTTATCGCTGGAATGCCCAGGTGATGGCCGCGGCCGGGTACGTGGTGGTCATGCCGAACCCCCGCGGCTCCACCGGCTACGGCCAGAAATTCATCGACGACATCAGCGGCGATTGGGGCGGCAAGGCCTACGACGACTTGATGGCGATCACCGATCAGGTTTCCGCCCTTGCCTACGTGGATCGCGATCGCATGGTGGCGGCCGGCGGTTCCTACGGCGGCTACATGGTCAATTGGCTGCTGGGGCATACCAATCGCTTCAAGGCGCTGGTTTCCCACGCGGGGGTCTTCGATCTGCGCAGCATGGCTGGCGAGACCGAAGAGCTGTGGTTCGTCAAAGCCGAATTTAAGGGCATGCCGTGGGACTCACCCACGCTTTATGACCAGTGGTCGCCCAGCAAGTTTGTAAAAGATTTTAGAACGCCTACCTTGGTCATCCACGGCGAACTGGACTATCGAGTTCCTGTGGGCCAAGGTATGCAGCTGTTTACTGCTCTGCAATCGCAAAAAGTACCCTCGCGCCTCTTATTGTTCCCCGACGAAGGACACTGGATTCAGAAACCGCAAAATACAGTGCTGTGGTATTCACAATTCCTTGGTTGGATGGATCAATGGGTAAACAAAATGTAGGGATCGCCGCCTGCGCGGTGATGTTGTTAGCAAGCTGTGAACGTCCGCAAACCCCCGAGTCGCAACTTCGAGAAGCACTGACAAAGCAGAGCATGGGAATCATTCGATTGCCCCCTGGCGATACGGAGATCTCCGCGCCGATTCGCGTGCCTGTCGGAGCCATGCAGCTGGAAATTCGCGGCTCCGGGAACTCGCGCCTCGTAGCGTCTCCGAACTTCAAAGGTTCGGCGATCTTCGTCGTGGAGAAAGCCAAGAACATTTTGTTCGCCGACTTCGTGATCGACGGAAATCGCGCCGCGCTGGCGAAACCCTTTGAAATCGCCCCTCCTGAGAATGCCTTCCGCATCTGGTATCCGAATAACGGCATCCTCGCGGATCAGGTCGAAGGCCTGCGCATTGAGAACGTGGAGTTTCAGAACGTGGTCCATTTTCCGGTGCTGGTCAGCCGCTCAACCGGCGTGCGAATCAGCAACCTAAAAGTGGAAAATTCCGGCGCGCTCAACGCCAAGGGCCGCAACAATCTGAGCGGCGGAATTCTTTTGGAAGAAGGCACCGCGGATTTTGAGGTCACCAAATCCAACTTCAAAAACATCCGCGGTAATGGCCTGTGGACGCATTCGTTGCTAAGTTCACCGCAACTCCTGGACGGAGTGTTCTCCGAAAACCACTTTGAGTTGATCGGACGCGACGCCATCCAGGTGGGTCACGCCAAGCGCGTCAAAGTAGAGGCCAATACAGGACGTGAAATCGGCTACCCCTTCGAAATCGTCGACGTCGAAAACGGCGGAACCCCCGTCGCAATCGATACAGCGGGTGATGTCCCAGGCTCGCAGTACATCCGCAATCACTTCGACGAGATTAACGGCAAGTGCATCGACCTGGACGGTTTCCACGACGGCGTGGTGCTGGACAATAGCTGCATCAACCGCTTCAAGGCCAGCGACTATCCTCACGGCCACTTCGGCATCGTGATGAACAACACCAATGCCAACACGCACTCCAACGACATTGAATTGAGCGGCAACTTGATCGACGGGGCCAAGTACGGCGGCCTCTTCGTGATGGGATCGAACAACCACATCACCAACAATCGCTTCGTGAATCTCAATCTTGCGGGATGCAATGAGAGCTCGCCCACCTGCATCTACAAGGTCGATGAACCCCAGATGTTGCAGAGCGGCATCTACATCGGCAAGGGTGTGGCTCGCCTCGAACAGACCAAGGGCAACGTCATCCGCGGCAACACAATCACCGGTCACAACATGGTGGCCCACTGCGTCAACATTGCGCCCGGGATCACCACGGGTACAAACACCGTCGAGTCGAATTCCTGCCGGGACATCGCCGCCAAGTAAAGTATCCTAGAGACTTAATGTCCATCGATTTCCGGAACGTCGTGTTGCCACCGCTCGACGGGTTTACCGCTTCCGCGCCCTCCGGCGCCATTATCGGAGTGGTGGGAGAAAAAGGTTCGGGCGTCACCGAACTGCTCCAGGCCGCTGCGGGAATTTTGAAACCTGTGAGTGGCGAAATTCGCGCCGCCGCCGGGCGATTCGTCGCCTTAGGCGATCCACTCAACTTGGCTCCCGCTGCCGTGATCTCGCTGGATCAGGCGCTCGCCACCCAGGACGCCGTGGTGCGCGCCCGCACGCTCACCGGTCTCGACCGCCTGCGCCGCGCGGGTTCGACCGTCCTGCTGGCGTCCCATGAGTATCAACTTCTCGAGCTCCTCTGCGACGAGGTGTGGTGGTTGAACGGCGGGCAACTGGCCTCGAAAGGCGATCCCGCTGCGACGTTAAACTCGTATCGCAGACACGTGGCCGAAACCGTCCGAACGTGGGGAGAAAGTATCCCCCCTCGATTAGCCCCCTCATTCCGCCGCGGCGACGGTCGCGCGGAAGTTCTCTCCATCGAAACCGCCGGTGCCAACGGCCAGCCCACGATCGTTTGGAAAAGCGGCGAAATGGTCACCGTCCGCGCCACGCTTCGCTTCCACGAAGCTGTGAAAGAACCCGTCCTCGGCCTGATGATTCGCACCCAGATCGGCTTCGAGGTCTATGGCACCAATACCGGCCTCGAACGCGTCGACCTGGGAAATCGCAAAGCCGGTGAGACGATCACCGTGACGTTTTCCTTCCTCTGCGATCTCTGCCCCCACGCCTACACGCTGACGATGGCGTCACACGATCCCGACGGCACGGCCCATGATTGGTTGGACGATGCGGTGGCCGTTACGGTGGTGGATGATCGCTACACAGCGGGAGTCGCAAATCTGCGCGCGAAGATTACTGTGGAAGAAGCCGCGACCAGCCTGTAGGGCTACTTGCCTTCGAGCATGCTTGCAAGGCTACTTGCCTTCGAGCATGAATGTAGGAGCCAGCCCGGTCAGCGTAGAGAATCCGTTCGATCCCGCCACACCCAGCCAGCACGACGCGCCATGCACTTCGTCGCCGAAAGCATGCGGGTAGATGTGCGTGACCATGTCCTTCATCATCAGGCTTCCGTATTGCATCAGCGGGAACACGGCGTGCGCATGGCTGACTACTTCCTGAACCACGAACGGCGAACGTTGCGCTTGCCGAACCGCCTTCTCCCACACCGCATCGTCTACTTGTGATCCGTAAACCGGATGAATCTCGGAAGTCTCATCGTTCGGCCGCAACACCAGCTTGTTCTTGTGCTTGATGATGAAGTCGATCAAGTCGACATTGTGTGTCTTGTGCGTCGTCTTGCCGGGGGTTACAAAACGGGTCCACGGCAAATGTTCTTTCAACGCTGCCCGTTCCGCCGCCGGGAACTTCGCGGTGAGCTTGGGATCCGTCAGCAGGTCGAACATGGTGCGCTTGGCTCGAATGTCCGCACGGAAATTGTTCACCATGCAGATCGCACCGTCTTTGTAAGCACGAATCAGCGGATGGTTGAGGTCGTACTTGATCAGGAAGTCCTGCAGCTTCACGCGACGCAGAACGATATCGATCGTAAAATCGCCGCTGCGCAAAACATCGCCGCGATATTCCAGCTGCTCGGGCGAAACGATGCGTGTCACGTAGCCTTCTTGCGTGAAGTACGCGGCCAGCCGAGCATGATCGCTGGCTCCCGTCTGGAACGGCGCGCGGCCTTCCACGATCGCGATGTTCGGGCGCTTTTGCTTACCCTTGGTCTCTTTGTAAGCCTTGAGAATCGCGCTCAACAGCGGCTTGGGACCGCCCAGCTTCTTCAGCTTGTGCTTCTTGCGGAATTCCTTCAGCGGCGGCGCTTCGAAATACAAATCACCCAGCGCCTCGCCGTGCAGCACGCCACCCGGGATGTCAGAACTGTAGCCCGTGAAGAAGAGCGACTTCTCCGTCATCGCTGTATCGAGCAAAGAACTAATGCTGATGGAATACCGAGGGTCCACCGCCGCGAGCATGCGCTCCGCCGGTAGCAACTGCATCCGAGCCACCAGCGCCGGCGTCGTGAGAACCAACTTCTCCATGCGCGCCATAGCCGACAAGACAAGCTCCGTCGCTTTCACCAGGGCTGCATAGTCGCGCTTCGTAACGAAGTGCGGCCGCAGTACGGGCGAGACGGGGCGACCATCCAATTTCTCAGCCTGGATACGCTCTTGTAGAGCGTGTGCCCAGGCGAGATCTATGTACGGCTCGCTCTCAATCAGTTTGTGGTATCGGGCGACGGCCTCGCTTACCAAGGACATGGGCTTTAGTGATCAAGTATCGCACGCACAAGTCCAGTTTGCAAAACCGTCAAAACCCCTAAATAGACCCTATCCCAATGATTCAAAAGGAATAATAGATCAAACAAATACCCTTATCGTTGGTTTTGCTTGAGGACCTTTTTGCGTAAACGGATGGATTTGGGGGTCACTTCGACCAATTCGTCCTCACGGATGAATTCCAAAGCCTGCTCCAGGTTGAGCAAACGAGGCGGTACCAGTCGGATCGCTTCGTCCGCGCCCGACGAGCGCATGTTCGACATTTTCTTCTCTTTGACGATGTTCACGTCAAGGTCAGAATCGCGCGCGTTCTCGCCCACGATCATGCCTTCGTAGACATCGACGCCGGAAGTGATGAACATATCGCCGCGTTCCTGCAGATTGAACAGCGCGTACCCGGTCGACTTGCCCGAACGATCGGAGATCAGCGAACCGGTGGGGCGCATCGGGATATCACCCTGCCATTCAATGTAGCCGTGGAACAGCGAGTTCATGATCGCCGTGCCCTTGGTGTC
>JBDSXJ010000028.1:0-16421 GCA_039926185.1 Bryobacteraceae bacterium
GGTCTCGGCATTCGCAAGAACGGTCTGAAAGCGGTGCCAGATCGCATCTACGAGTTGTTCCCTGTGCTGAAACAAATGCTCAAACGCCGAGGCGGCGATCTCTCGGGTGGTCAGCAGCAACAACTCGCGATCGGTCGTGCGCTTGTTCTCGAACCAAAGCTGCTGATTCTCGATGAACCGACCGAAGGTATTCAGCCCAATGTTGTTCACGAAATCGGCGACATCATCGTACGCCTGAACAAAGAAGAGGGGCTCACTGTTTTGCTGGTCGAACAGAAACTCCCGTTCGCACGCCGCGTGGCGAGCGAATTCTGCATTCTCGACAAAGGCCGTCGCGTCGCTGCGGGCCCGATTGAAGCTCTTACGGATGATGTAGTGACGGCACACCTCAGCGTCTAGTGCGGGTGGCCGTGAGGGACGATCGGAGGACGCCCTGACGCGGTCAACCCGCCTGCTCGCTGTTCGTTCAGCCACTGGATCACTTCCGCCAGCCCTTGCCCAGTTTTCAGGTTCGTGAAGACGAACGGCAGATCACCGCGCTGCTTGCGTGAGTCGCGATCCATCACTTCGAGTGACGCACCCACGTACGGCGCGAGGTCAATCTTGTTGATCACCAGCAGGCCGCTGCGGCGAATCCCAGGCCCACCCTTGCGCGGAATCTTGTCTCCGCCCGATACGTCGATCACGTAGATAAACGCGTCCACCAGTTCCGGACTGAACGCCGCAGCCAGATTGTCCCCGCCGCTTTCCACCAGGATCAGTTCGATGCCGCTGTGCTCCGCTTCCAATTCATCGATCGCTTCCAGATTCATGGACGCGTCTTCGCGAATCGCCGCGTGCGGACATCCGCCCGTCTCCACGCCGCGAATCCGTTCCATGGGAAGCGTGCCCTGACGCATCAGAAACTCCGCGTCTTCCTTCGTGAAAATATCGTTCGTCACCACGCCCATGTTGATCTTGGGCCACAGTCGCCGCGTGAGTTGGTCCACCAGCGCGGTCTTGCCGCTACCCACCGGACCCGCGATGCCAACACGATACGCTCGCATGAAAGTCGCTCCCTAAAACAAGAAGTATCTCTGCGCCAACGGTAGTTCCTTCGCCGGCTCGCACGTCAGCAACTCCCCGTCGGCGCGAACTTCGTAGGTCTCCGCATCCACGCTGATTTCCGGCATCGCCGCGTTGTGGATCATGTCCTTCTTGCCCACGCTGCGGCAGTTGCTCACCGCGGCAGCCTTCTTCTTGAACAGGCTCTGCACGCCGTTCTCGATCCCGGCCTTGGATACAAACGTCAGCGAAGTCGCAGCGGTAGCTCCTCCAAACGACCCGAACATCGGGCGGTACAGCACCGGTTGCGGCGTCGGAATCGAGGCGTTCGCGTCGCCCATCACGCTCCACGCAATGAACCCGCCCTTGACGATGATCTCCGGCTTCACGCCGAACATGGACGGCTTCCACAACACCAGATCCGCAAGCTTGCCTGGTTCAATCGACCCCACATCGTTCGCGATCCCATGCGCAATCGCCGGATTGATCGTGTACTTCGCGACGTACCGCTTCACGCGGAAATTATCGTTACGAGCCGAATCCTGTGCCAGCGCCCCGCGCTGCGTCTTCATCTTGTGCGCCGTCTGCCAGGTGCGCGTCACTACCTCGCCGATGCGCCCCATCGCCTGCGAATCGCTGGAGATCATGCTGAACACGCCAAGGTCATGCAGGATGTCTTCCGCTGCGATGGTCTCTGGACGAATGCGGCTTTCGGCAAACGCAACGTCTTCCGGAACCAGGGGATTCAAGTGATGGCAGACCATCAGCATGTCGAGATGCTCCGCAATCGTGTTGATCGTATACGGCCGAGTCGGATTCGTCGACGACGGCAGAATATGCGGCAGCGCGGCAATCCGAATAATATCTGGAGCATGCCCGCCCCCCGCGCCCTCCGTGTGATACGTGTGGATCGTCCGCCCTGCAATCGCTGCGATCGTATCCTCGACGAAACCAGCTTCGTTAATCGTGTCCGTATGGATCGCCACCTGCACATCCATCGCATCGGCGACGCGTAAGCAGGTGTCGATGGCCGCCGGGGTCGTCCCCCAGTCCTCATGCAGCTTCAATCCGCACGCGCCCGCCCGAACCTGCTCTTCCAGCGGAGCTTCAGTGGAAGCGTTCCCCTTGCCCAGAAATCCGAAGTTCATCGGCCACGCATCCGCCGCTTCCATCATGCGCGCGAGATTCCAAGCCCCCGGCGAACACGTAGTCGCATTCGTCCCCGTCGCCGGACCTGTGCCACCACCGATCATCGTCGTCGTCCCATTCGACAGCGCTTCGTAAACCTGCTGCGGCGAAATGAAGTGGATGTGGCTGTCAATCGCGCCCGCGGTGACGATCATGTTCTCGCCCGCGATCACTTCCGTCGACGCGCCCACCACCAGTTCCGGATCCACGCCAGCCATCGTATCCGGGTTACCTGCCTTACCCACCTTGACGATGCGCCCATCGCGCACGCCGATATCGCCCTTGACGATGCCCCAGTGATCGATGATCAAAGCATTCGTGATGACAAGATCGAGCGCTCCGTCCGCGCGAGTCGCGCGCGAACTCTGCCCCATGCCATCGCGGATCACCTTGCCACCACCGAACGTGATCTCATCGCCGTACGAAGTGAAATCCTTCTCCACTTCAACGACCAACTCCGTATCCGCGAGCCGCACCCGATCGCCCTTGGTGGGTCCAAACAGATCCGCATACACGCGGCGTGGAATGGATAAGCTCATCGGTTCCCCTTGCCCTGATGTCCCAACACCAGGCGCTCCCCTGCGAATTCCACTAGCTCGACTTCTTTTTCCTCGCCCGGCTCAAATCGCACCGAGGTCCCTGCGGCGATATTCAGTCGCATGCTCTTCGCTCTCTCGCGTGCAAACGTCAGCGCATTGTTCACTTCAAAAAAATGATAGTGGCTGCCGATCTGCACCGGACGATCTCCCGTATGCGTCACCACTACCTTCACCGTTCGCCGTCCGACGTTGGCCTCAATCGGCGCTGCTTCCAAAAGATACTCGCCTGGTTTCATTGCATGCCTCACTGAATCGGATCGTGAACCGTGACCAACTTCGTGCCGTCCGGGAACGTCGCTTCCACCTGCACCTCATGAATCATCTCCGCGATCCCCGGCATCACGTCCGTAGTCTTGAGGATGGTTGTGCCCAGCACCATGATCTCCGCCACCGTTTTTCCATCGCGAGCCCATTCCAGAATGTCCGCAGTGATGATCGCGATCGCCTCCGGATAATTCAGCTTCAAGCCGCGCTCACGTCGCCTGCGCGAAACGTCGGCGGCGACGTAAATCATCAGGCGTTCTTGCTCCCTGGGGGTGAGATGCATCCAAGCTCCTACTTTAGTTTTCGTGGTGGAACGGCTACTTCACCCGTTAAGTGCAAACGAGCTGTGGTCCAAAACCGGGCTAGCGTGGCCCCCAGATCGCGAGACGTGGCGCTCAAGCCTCGAACGACAACACCGTCGGAGGCCAGCGCACTCGCTCCCCATATATTACCTCCGGGCCGCGATACTTCGCTCGCAATTTCGCTCAGTTTCGATTCGAGTTCCCGCAAGTCCGCAGCTGATCGTCCAACCCGGAACGCGTAGAAGTTTGCCGTATGCAGATGCGGACCCAACCTCGCCGTCGAATCAAGCGCCTTTGCGCGCGGCTCCAGCAGGAAATTCTCGAGAAGCAGCGGCCGACTCGATCGAACGCTCGTCTCAATGTGCAAACTATCAAACGCGAAACTCTCGCCCATCGCCTGTCGACCCGGTGCGACAACCTCCCACCAGAAAAACGTAGCCCCGCGCCCGAGCTGTACGTGCGTCCGCTGAAAGTGCCTGGACCCCGCAAATGGAATCAGCGCATCCGGCAGGTATTCCAGCAACCCGTCTTCCCCAACAGAGATCGTAGTTCGCTGCTCTGAATGCAGCGCGCCATCGCGATGCCGATATAGCCGCGTAGCCCCTGTAGACGTCACCTGGGCCGAGGCCTTCGCCCCAACTTCGATATTGAGCGCCAGCGCATCCCCGGCGACCACGCCTCCCGAGACATTGTGCAGATGCACCAGCGTTCCACGCTCTTGCGGGAACGCGCGAACAACTTTCCACGGCGCTTCCTGCGCGCCGACGCGCATGCGCGTACCCGCTTCCGACGCTTCAAAACGAAGATCGAGCCGAGCCTTCAACTGATGAACAGGCGTGACTCGAGCGAGCTGTGCCGCATCGAGGCTAGCTCCGGCAGCGGAGTGAAGCACGAAACCTCCAACGATTCTGATTGCAACGCTGCGTTTGTGATGGACGGGTGAAGATTCCAAATCATCCGCGTCGCCGCTACTTGGCCCAGCGGCATCAAGCGCTGGCACGCTGAGACCAATCCCGTGATCGACTGTTGCAAATACGCGAGCGTGATCGATTCTTCCGGAATTCCCAGCTTCGCTCCAGCAACACCGAACGCGATCGGATAGTAGGCTCCGCTTGGCATCGACGCTCCGGTGACAGCCTGTACGAGATCCGAAAACCGCCGCCCCATCTTCAGCGCAGCCTCGCGCGATTCCCGCGCCGGTCTCCGAGCCTCGAATTCTTGGCTCAATACAACAGGATCTTCCCCGCGCCATGCCCGCCGAACAAACGTGGCTTCCAGAAGCCCTGACTCTTGCAGATGATTGTGCAGGAATGACTCTAAATTGTCCGGATGAAGCGCTCCATCCTCAGCGAGCATCTCAAGCCCGAAGGAGTGCGCAGCCGCACCGATTGGCAGAGCAGAGTCCGCCAATTGGAGCAGTTCGAGCAACATGCTTCATGGTACGACAAGAAGGTTATGCCAGCGATAATTCGTTGAATTGCCCGTTGCTATCGCCCAGCTTCTCACTCGGCACGCCGAGCTTGTTCAACAACGTCAGCTGGAGATTCGTGAGCGGCGTGTGTTCCGGGTAAATGAGGTGTCGCCCACCCTTCAGCGTTCCCGATCCTCCACCGACAACGAACGTCGGCAGTGGACCATGCGAATGCCGGTCGCTGTTGCTGATGCCCGATCCAAACAACAGAATCACGTGATCCAGCAGCGACCCATCGCCGTCCGGAGTCGCTTTCAGCTTGCCCAAATACTCCGCAAACAGTTCGATATGGTGCCGCTGAATCTTCGCGCATTTGTCCATCTTCACTGGATCGCCCTGATGATGGGTCACCGGATGATGCGCTTCTGGAACTCCAATGTGCGGATACGGCCGCCCAGTTTGCTCGCGACCATACATGAACGTGATCACGCGCGTCAGATCCGTTTGATACGCCAGCAACTGCAAGTCGTAGAGCAGCCGCACGTGCTCCGGAAAACTGTCCGGGATGCCTGCGGGCTGCGCCAATTCCGGGATCTCTTTGTTGCTCTGCTCCTCAGCCTTTTGAATGCGCCTCTCCACATCCCGCAGCGCGGCGAGGTAGTCATTGACCTTGCGATTGTCCGCGCTCCCCAGCTTGCGCTGCAGTTGCGTCACGCGATCACTCACCGAATCGATCAGGCTCCGGTCCTGCTTCAGCCGCGTTGCCCGCACCTTTGGATCGGTGCTGTCGCTCGCCCCGAACATCCGTTCAAACAACACACGCGGGTTGTTCTCCGCCATCAGCGGCAACGTCGGCGTCAGCCACGAGACCGTGCTGCTATACGCGCAGCTGTATCCCAAATCGCACGACCCGAGCAAGCTATTCTCGTCAGCCGTCATCTGCAACGACGAAAGCTGCGTCTCCTTCGCAAACTCCCGGGCCGCGAGCTGGTCCATCGAAACCGCGTTCTCCAGCAGGCTGTCCGACTTCTTAACATGGACTCCCGTGAGGTAGCTACCGCAGGCCCGCGAGTGATCCCCGCCACCATCGCCCAGCGGCTCCGCCTGATCGCTGGAGAGCCCCGTAATAACCAGGGTCTTGTCCTTAAACGGCTCCAGCGCCTTTAGCGTCGGTGAAAATTCGAAGTTCGACCCCTCACCCTTCGGCAGCCACTGATCGTAAATCACGCCGTTCGGATGGTACGCAACACCAAACCGCCGAATAGGAGCAGGAGTCGCCGCGAACGCCGGCAACATCGCATCCAATAACGGCAGTGAGATCGCCGTTCCCAATCCTCGCAGGATCGTGCGGCGTGAAATCGATTTTTTCGTGACGAACATGATCTGTTCTCCTACTTGCTCGCCGTCCGCATCTGGAACGGAGCGCTCTTCACAATCCCCAACATCAAGGACGACCAGCGATACCCGTCTGCCGCCGCATCGCGATCAATTTCGCGCACCGCTGGGACGTCGTAATACTCCAACCCGCGACCCAGCGAATAGGTCAGTAACTTCGCACTCACAGCCTTCGCGAACTGCTTCTGTTGCGCCATCAAAGCTTGCCGCAATTCGCCGGGCCCGTTCACTTTCGTTCCATCGAGCAGCACCCCCGACGCATCAATCGGCGTCCCCGCATCCGCAGCGCGCCATTGCCCGATCGCATCGAAGTTCTCCAAGCTCAACCCCAGCGGATCCATACGAGCGTGGCAACCCGCGCAAGTCGCATTTGCCCGGTGTAGTTCCAGCATCTCGCGTACCGCTAGCGGCTTCCCGCTCTTGTTGCTCGATTCCAGCGTCGGAACATTTGGCGGCGGAGGCGGCATCGGAGCGGCGAGAATATTCTCTAGCAGCCACTTGCCCCGAACGGTGGGCGACGTCCGCGTCGTATACGAAGTCACCGCGAGCACGCTGGCCTTCCCCAGGAGCCCGAACCGATTTTCATCCTTCAGCTTCACGCGACGGAAGTGACTACCGTAGATTCCAGAGATTCCATAGTGCCGAGCCAGCTGCTCATTCAGATACGTCTCGTTCGAAGTCAGCAAGTCCAGAATGCTGCGATTCTCACGGAGCTGCGCATCCAGAAACATCTCCGTCTCCGTCACAAACGCCGAGCGCAGGTTATCGTCAAACCACGGGAATTTCGTGCTGTCCGGATTCAGCAGCCAAACATTGCGCGTCTGCAGCCAATCGGAGAAGAAGTTCTGGACCAGCGATTCCCGAGCACGAGGATCGGCAAACATGCGCTTCACCTCCTGTTCCAACACCGCCGGTTCGTGCAGCTTGTTGCTGATCGCCAGATCGAGCAACGTGTCATCCGGAATGCTGCTCCACAGGGCGAATGACAGCCGCGAAGCCAGCTCGACATCGGGCACCCGATACACACTCCCCGGAGCCACTCCGTCGGGATCAGCCTCAATCCTAAACAGGAAATCCGGACTCACCAGCACCCGCTCCAGAGCCGACCGAATCCCATCGTCAAACGTCCCGCCCGCGCGAGTCCGCGTGTAAAAACTCATCAGCGTCTGAACGTCACCAGCCGTTGCAGCCCGGCGATACGCTCGCTTCGCCAGCGATGACAAAATCTTCGTCGCGCACCCGCTCTCTTCCGACGCATTCGCAGGCTGGCAAACATACAGCAGCTTGCGACTCGGCGAATCTGCCGGTATCTTGCCCTCATACGGTCCGCCGATCAACAAAGCCGCGACCGAGATAGGCGCGGTAGGCGTGTCCGATGCGCGGCTGTAATACGAAAGCCGATCCGCACCGCCGCCTTCCGGCACCGTGTTGTCCGACTTGATCATCGTCGCCATCACCTGGCGCAACCCGGCCTTCACCGGAACGCGAAGCTGCAACGCCTCGTCGGCATCGTATACATAGGTTCGCGAAGAAGCTTTCTCCCCGCCAATCGTCAACTGCCCGACCTTCTCTCCGTCCACGCGAATCTCAAACTGCGTAACCACGTTGATCCCGCGGATCTCATTGCTCCACGTCCGCTGCAACCGCAGCCGAAACACATACTGCCCATCCACCGGAAAATAGTGGCGCGTCGCAATCCCGCCCTTGGTGCCGAGCGGAAACTCTTCGCCCATCCGCTCCGTCTGGCGAAGATACGTAAGATCGTTGGCATTGTTCTTCATTGCGCCATAGCGCACAAACGCCGCCGGCATATTTGGATCGCCCACCGCCCTGCGAGCCGTGAACGCCGCCGCCGAAACATAACGATCCAGCAACGCGGGCTGCATCGAAAGCGCCTCGGCGTTGTTCTCGAACCCATACGCCTGCTCATCGGGAGGCAGCATGGCATTCGCATCAATGTCCACCGCGACCAAATCCCGCACCGCGTTCGCATACTCCGCACGATTCAACCGATGCAACGTCGCCGAACGCCCCGGATTCACATGCGCCGCAGCGGCCTTATCGATCTCCGTCTCCAGCCATCCCGCCACCGAATCGTACGTCGCATTGTCAGGACGCGGCATCCCCGGAGGGGGCATCGCCCGGCTGCGCAGCTTCACGATGACCTTCTCCCAAGCCTCCGCCGAATTTGCCGGATTCTTCGCGTCAAGCACATCGAGCGTCAGATTCGCCGTCTTCAACTTCTGGTTGTGGCACCCGACGCAATACTTGTTGACCAAGTCGCTAGCGTTCGGCGGAGCCGCAGGCCGCTGCTGAAATCCAAACGCCGCGACGCCGTATAGCGCCAACCCGCCGACACCCGCAATGAAAAAGTAGCGTCTCATTTCACTTCCCTGCAGCGATTCTGCGATTCGCACACCACGCCCAGATTCGGATCGGCCCCGTGCTTCAACAACAGAGCGACGCCCTCGGTATTCACCAGCACGCCGCCCAGCCGATCGCCCTGGCCATTGGCAGCGCGATACGGGGTGGTCCCGGCCTTGCTCACCGAATTAATGTTCACGCCCAAATCGATCATCTGCTTCAGCAGCGTGTTCCAGCCCCGATACGCGGGCCCGAAGAGCGCGTTCTCGCCGACGTTCGTTTCGCCCTTGGGATCGACGCCCAGATCGAGCAACAACTTCACTGCCGCCAGCGCCTCTGCCTCCGTCACCAGCGATTCCCCAATGCCGTGATTCAACCCCGTAGCCGCCATGATCGTGGAAGCGTTGCTGGCCGTCGGAATCTTCGGATCCGCTCCTGCGTCGAGCAGAATCTTCATCATCTCCACGTCATCCACCGAAGCCGCCAGCAGCAACGCTGTCGCGCCCACGCCATCCGTATACCCCGTCGCGAACGACGGCTGCCGCTTCGTCATGCGAGCATTCACCTTCGCCCCATGCGCCAGCAAGGCCTTCACGATCCGTATCTTCGCCTGTCGATCCCAAATCCCCGACATCGGATCTTCAAACCCATACACCGGATTGGCCGCGTAGCCTTCCCAGGTCGTCGACGCCCAATGCAGCGGCGTGAACCCCGGAGCACCCGCGTTTGGATCCGCACCATGATCCAGTAAGTAAATCGCAGTTTCCACCTGCGCGCGTAGCGTCGCAATCAGAAGGGGCGTGTATCCCGCAGCCGACCCAGCTTGCGTCGGATAATTCACATCAACGCCCGCAGCCAGCAACGCCTTGAGCGACTCCAAGTCGCCCACACGCGCTGCAAAATGGATCGCCGCGAACCCTTGCTTCGTCGCCGCCCTTAAATCCGCCCGAGCCGCGATCAACGCCTGGGCCGCGTCCGCATGCCGCTCTGCGATGGCCCACATCAACGCAGTCTGTCCCTGTGTGGGCTCCGCAGCGTTCACCGCCGCGCCGAATTCCACCAGCATCCGAATCCCGTCCACGCTACCGGTTTTCGCGCACGTCATCAGCGGAGTCTCGCCCGTCGCAATCGCCAAATTCGGATTCGCGCCGGACTTCAGCAGCAATCGCACCAATTCGCCGTCCCCATTCAGGCAAGCTTGGGACAACGCCGTCATCTTGAAATCATTCGCCAGATTCGCGTCCGCCCCGGCGCCTAGCAGCAACCCCGCCGTCGCCGCATCGTCCCAGTGAGCCGCCCACAAAAGCGCCGTCGACCCATCCTTTGACTTCGCATTGACGTCGGCCTTCTGCCCGATCAGCGCCCGCACGGCCTTCGAGTCCTGCTTCCGAGCGGCCTCCACCAACGGCGCGTCTGCGGCGAACGCCGATCCCGCCAGCGCCAATATCGCGCAAGGCCCCGCCAAACACCGCTTCCGATGGTGATCCAACATTCTGCCCTCTTCTAACTAGGTTGAGACCCGGGGCCATTATAGGAGATTTGAATCCGCGCCGGAAGCGCTTTCGCGCCGGTCGGTGGCCAGTTCAGTATGTAGAAATAGATCGAGTATACTCTTGCTATGAATCCGCTTCCGCTCGTCTTCGCCATGGCGTTCATCCTGTTCTACTTGGGCGGTGGCTGGCGCATCGTAAGAAGTGTCGGGGCGCGCACACGTGCCCTGCTAGAGCGACTCGGGCTAGCTCGCTAAACCCCGCTAGCCTCGTCAGAGCAAACATTAATATAAGGCCTCAATCTCTCCGCCATTAACCTCGCGCCGCTTTTGGAGTATTGTGGTGGGTGGTAACCGTCCGCAGTGCGTGCAAGTATACTTGGCCGGACGGAGGAGAAAACTTTGGTCGCGAGAGCCCTCTTAATCACGCTCGCCTGCGCAACTGTGCTGCTTTTGGTCCCCCGCACCAGTGCTCAGAAAAGCAATGACAGCGTGGCCACCCCAGCCGCACGGGCCGCGCTGGTCGGTCGCTATTGCGTTGGTTGCCACAGCGACCGCACGAAAACCGGCGGTCTTTCCCTCGAAAAAGCCGACCTCACCGCCGTCCCCAGCGGCGCCGAAACCTGGGAAAAAGCCATCCGCAAGCTCCGCACTGGTTCCATGCCGCCGCAAGGTGCCCCTCGCCCGGAACCTGCCGTTCTCGCAGGCTTGGCCACCTATCTCGAAACCGAACTCGACCGGGCCGCAGAGAAATCGCCCAACCCTGGCCGAGTTTCGATGCACCGCCTGAATCGCATCGAATACTCCAACGCCGTCCGCGACCTACTCGACCTCAAGATCGACGGCACGGCGCTTCTCCCGCCAGACGACGAAAGCAGCGGCTTCGACAACATCGCCGATGTCCTCCGCATGTCGCCCGCGTTGATGGAGCGTTACCTCTCCGCCTCCTGGAACATTAGCCGCACCGCAGTGGGCAGCATGAAGATCGCCCCTGCAACATCTGTATATCGCGTGCGTCCCGATCTTTCGCAGGACCAGCACCTCGACGGTCTGCCGCTCGGCACCACCGGGGGCATCCTGGTCGACCACAACTTCCCGCTGGACGCCGAGTACATTATTAAGCTCCGCCTGTGGCGCAACACCTTCGATCTGGTGCGCGGCATGGAAGATCCGCACGACATCGAAATTGCCGTCGACGGAGCCCCCGTCAAATCCGCCCGCCCCGGCGGTCGCGAAGATCTCTACAAAATGGCCGAAAATCCAGGCACCTTCGGCAGCGTGCTCGATCAACAACTCACCGTCCGCTTGCCCCTCAAGGCGGGCACCCACACGATCTCAGCCTACGTGCGCATGCGTAGTCACGCCCAACGCGACGCGTTGGTGAAGCCCTTTATCCGCACCACGATTGATGGCCTGGATATTACAGGCGATCCCTCGGTCGACCGCCTCTCCGTCGAAGGACCTTTCCAGCAAACCGGCGTCGGCGAAACCCCGTCGCGCATGAAGATCTTCACCTGCCGCCCCAAGAGCCAGCAGGACGAAGTCCCCTGTGCGCGCCAGATCCTGACCACCCTTGTCCGCCGAGCCTACCGCCGTCCTGAAACACCAAATGATGTCGAGCTGATGCTCACCTTTTTCCAAAAGGGACGCACCACGGGCGGAAGCTTCGATGCCGGCATCGAATCCGCATTGCAGTTGATCCTGGCCAGCCCCGAATTCCTGGTTCGCTTCGAAGCTGATCCCGCAAAGCTCTCCGACGGCGCTATCTATAAGGTCAGCGACGTCGCCCTCGCCTCCCGCCTCTCCTTCTTCTTATGGAGCAGCATTCCCGACGACGAATTGCTCAACCTCGCCGCCAAAGGCCAGCTCAGCAAGCCCACGGTCCTGAAAGCACAGATGCAGCGCATGGTTCGCGATCCCAAATCCATCGCACTTATCGACAATTTCGCCGAACAGTGGCTGTTCCTGCGCAACCTCAAAACCGCCGCGCCGAACCTCGACGCTTTCCCCGACTTTGACGACAATCTCCGCCAGGCGATGCGCGAAGAAACCCGCATGCTGCTTGAAACGGTGATCCGCGAAGACCGCAGCGTCATGGACCTGATGAACGCCGACTATACGTTCGTCAACGAACGCCTCGCGCGCCACTACGGCATCCCGAACATCTACGGCAGCCAGTTCCGCAAAGTCTCTGTGACCGACGAATCCCGTCGCGGCCTGTTGGGACAAGCGAGCATCCTCACCGTAACGTCGTATCCGAATCGCACCTCCGCCGTGCAGCGCGGTAAATGGATTCTCACCAATATCCTCGGAATCCCGCCGACGCCACCGCCCCCCGGCGTTCCCGAGTTGAAGCAGAATGCCGAAGGCGCAAAACCGCTCTCCCTGCGCGAGCGAATGGAACTCCACCGAGCCAACGTTGTTTGCGCGGGTTGCCACAAAGTGATGGACCCCGTCGGCTTCGCCCTCGAAAACTTCGACGCGACCGGCCGCTGGCGAGCCTCTGACGACGGCACCACTATCGACCCCTCCGGCCTGCTCTTCGACGGCACCAAGATCGATAGCCCCGCAGCCCTTCGCAAGGCGCTCACCAAGCGCCCGGAGATTTTCGTCGGCGTCATGACCGAAAAGATGTTGACCTACGCACTCGGTCGCGGCGTCGACACCTACGACATGCCCGCTGTCCGCCGAATCGTAAATGCGGCCGCCAAGCAGGACTTCAAGTTCTCAGCCCTGGTAACCGGCATCGTCGACAGCACACCGTTTCAAATGAAGATCAAGCGTTCTCAAGCACGTGAGGACGGAGGAAAGTCCAAATGACATTCATCACCAAGAAGCATCTTCCGCGCAGAACATTCCTGCGCGCAGCAGGCGTCACCCTGGCCCTGCCGCTGCTCGATTCGATGGTACCCGCGCAGACGCCCCTCGCAAGGACCGCCGCGAATCCGCGCGTGCGCCTCGGCCTGTGCTTCATCCCGCACGGCGCAGTGATGGCGAATTGGACTCCAGGTGCCGCGGGTCCGCTCAACCTCTCTCCCATCCTGAGCCCGCTTGAGCCGTACAAGAATCAAGTCACCGTAATCAGCAACCTCGCCCACAAAATGGCGGCCCCCGGCGGCCCCGGCGACAACGGCGGCGATCACACCCGCTCACCTGCGGTCTATCTGAACGGCGTCCATCCCAAACGCACCGACGGCGCGGACATCATGGCCGGCACCACCATCGATCAGATCGCGGCGCAAAAGATCGGCCAGGAAACCCCTCTGCCGTCTCTCGAACTCGCTACCGAAGATTTCAGCGGCCTCGTCGGCTCCTGCGACGTCGGCTTCAGCTGCACCTACATGAACACGATTTCCTGGCGCAATCCGACAACGCCGTTGCCCATGGAGATCAACCCACGCGTCGTCTTCGATCGCATGTTCGGCGACGGAGCCACGGCGGAAGAGCGCCTCGCACGCATCGAACAGCAACGCAGCATCCTCGATGCCGTCGTTGGACAAGTGCGTCGTCTCGAAGGTGGCCTCGGCTCCTCCGACCGCAATCGCGTAGCCGAATACCTCGAGACTGTCCGCGAAATCGAGCGCCGCATTCAACTCTCTGAGAAACAGAACAGCAACACGGACCTCTCGGTTCCCACCTCGCCAGCCGGCATCCCCGACGATCATCAGGAACACTCCAAGCTGATGTTTGACCTGATGGCCCTGTCCTTCCAAGCCGACATCACCCGCATCTCGACCTTCATGATGGCCCGCGAAGTCAGCTATCGCACCTTCCCCATGCTCGGCATCTCCGAAAGCTTCCACCCCGCGTCGCATCATCAAAACAATGCCGACCGTCTGGCGGCCCTCACCAAGATCAACACCTATCACGTAAGCTTGGTCGCGCACTTCCTGCAACGCCTGAAGGCCACTCCCGATGGCGACGGCAATCTGCTCGATCACTCGCTGATCCTATACGGCAGCGGTATGAGCAACAGCAACGTGCACGATCATTCGCCCCTCCCCATCCTGGTCGCTGGCGGCGCGGCGGGCGCGCTCAAAGGCGGTCGCCATCTGGTCAATCCGGAGAACACGCCGATGTCCAACTTACTTCTCTCGATCCTGCACAAAGCGGGCATCGAACAACAAAGTGTCGGAGACAGCACAGGTCCGCTTTCGGAGCTTTAATCGCCATGAAACTTCTACTCATTTCAACCCTGGCCTGCGCGAGCGTGACATACGCGGCATCCATCGACCTCGCCAAAGCGGCCGAGCGTCGCGATGCTGCCGCAGTGAAAGCTCTTCTCGCGCAGAAGCCCGATGTGAATGCCACCCAACCCGACGGCGCGACCGCGCTGCTGTGGGCCACGCATTGGAATGACGTCGAATCCGTGCGCCTGCTGCTCGCTGCAGGAGCGAATCCGAAACTGACCAATCGCTTCGGTGCCTCCCCGCTATCCGAAGCCGCAGCCCTAGGCAATCCCTCGCTGGTGAAAATGCTTCTCGCGGCCGGTGCCGACCCCAAATCGCTAACCACCATCGACGGCGAAACTGTTCTGATGACCGCCGCCCGCGCGGGCAACGCCGAAACCGTGAAGATGCTGCTCGACGGCGGTGCCGACGTCAACGCCAAGGAAACTTTCAAAGGCCAGACCGCTCTCATGTGGGCCGCCGCCGAACGCCACACCGAAGTCGTGAAGCTACTACTAGCCCGCGGAGCCGACTGGAAAGTCATCTCCTCCGACCACGAAACCAAAGTGCCGAAACTGAGCGCTGCCTCCTCGATCTCGCCGATGGCCCGTGGCGGACTCACCGCCTTCGCGTTCACTGCCCGTGAAGGGGACATCCCCACTGCGCAAATCATGCTCGACGCGGGTGTGGATATCAACCAGTTCGATGTCGACAAGGCCAGCCCCCTGATCACTGCGCTGATGAACAAGCAGTTCACCTTCGCCAAATTCCTGCTCGACCGCGGAGCCAACACCAACGTCGTCGACGTGGTGGGCCGCACCGCTCTCTACGCCGCTATTGACATGCGTAACGAAGATTACTCCGCGACCCCCGGCCGCCCTAACGTCGACCCGCTTCCCAGCATCGACGTGATCAAAGCCCTGCTCGACAAGGGCGCGAATCCGAACCTCGCGCTAACCCAGCGCCTCCCCGGCCGCAGCGGCATGGATGGCGGCGATACGACGCTCGGCGAAGGAACCACCCCTCTGATGCGCGCCGCCCGAGCAGGCGACGCCGAATCCATGCGTCTCCTCCTGGCCAAGAATGCCGATCCGAAAAAGATCACGAAGGAAGGCAACACAGCCCTGATGTTCGCGGCTGGCGTCGGCTATCGCGATAAGAACACCACCGGCACCGAAGCCCAGGCGCTCGAAGCCTTGAAGGTCGCGATGACGCTTGGCATGGATGTGAACCAAGGCAACCTCCGCGGCGAGACAGCATTGCACGGAGCCGCCGGCCGCGGCGCAGACACCATCGTCGAATACTTGGCCGCGCACGGTGCGAGGCTCGACGTCAGAACACGAACCGGTTCCACCCCGCTCGATGTCGCGATGGGCAAAGGCAGCTTCGGCCTGCCGGTTCCCCACGACAGCACCGTAGAGGTGCTTCGCAAGCTCGGCGCGAAGGAAGGTAAAGATCTGCCGGTCGATCCCAATGCCCCGAAAGCTATCGGTGGCCGCGGCGCGCAGTAACCTTCTTCAATAAAAACAAAAAGGGCCAGAGGATCGCTCCTCCGGCCCTTTCTTATTTTTGCGAACGATTACAGCTTCACCGCACCGGTGCGCCAGCCTGCGGCGTAGGTGTCGCGAACAACCGAAGAGTAGGGGACCTGACAGACAACCACACGAACTTCCTTCTGCTTGTGGCGTTCAACAGTGGTCTTCTTGGTTCCACCATTTTCTTCGCCCCACGTCAGAGTGAGTTCCGTGCCATCAACGATCGACGGATCGACGAAGCCCAAGGACAGGCCTGAGCGTTCGTTGTAAGAATAGCCGGTGAACATCGAGAGACCGACGTTCTTGCCGCCCTTGTCGGTGACCTTGTCGTAGGAAGCCGAACCGTAGTTGGCCAGCGGCAGGTCAAAGAACTTGTAGCTCTGCTCGCCAGGGACCAACATGGACTTGAAGATCTCACCGAGATCGTCCGCGTTCCAAGCAAACGTCACCTTGCGGCGATGCGGCTCGTCCTTCATCTTCTCGAGCGATTCGCGACCGATAAAGTCATGATCGAACTTCACGAACGGGCCGTAACCGAGCTCGTAAGGCGTCGTGTAATAGTCTTCGATGTTGGTCGAAACGAAAGAACCCGCGAGCGAGCCCGTGGCTTCGTAAGAAGACGCCGGCAGCGATTCACGATACGCCTTCATCTTGTCGTCGC
>JBDSXJ010000029.1:0-151881 GCA_039926185.1 Bryobacteraceae bacterium
ATGGCCTAACCCACCATCAGGGTGACAAGGACAAAATCGAAAAGGTGGCGCAGATCAATCGTTTCCACGTGGATAAGTTCGTGTACCTGCTCGACAAGCTGAAGGCCACGCCCGATGGCGACGGCACTCTGCTGGATCATTCGATGATCGTCTACGGCAGCGGCCTGGCCGATGGCAACTCGCATCAGCATGAAAATCTTCCCACCGTGCTCGCCGGCCGGGGTTGCGGAACCCTGAAACCCGGCCGCTACATCAAGTACGCCCCCGAAACCCCGATGGCGAACCTCTTTGTCTCGATGCTGGATCGCATGGGTGTCCCAGTGGAAAAGATGGGCGACAGCACCGGCAAGATCGGCTATCTAACCGAGCTTTAGTTCTTGCCCGGTCATGCCGCCCGCCGCATACGAGATCAAGTGAACGCGCGGACCGAGAATCTTGGCGGTTAACAGGCCGGAGAAAGTGTACCTCTTCGGTTTCTCCAAATGAGAGTTCGTAAATCCGTATCCCTTGGCGAGCCAAACCTTCCATGTACGAGTAGGAGACGATCCACTCAGGCCCAGACGCGGATTCGAATGACTGCGTTCTTCGCCGTTTCGGGACCCTGGCGGGCGTGAGCGCTAGCCCCCTGATTGCCCGATGATTTTATCGGAGGCCGCCCTACAGGAAGGTGTTTTCCAATACAAGGACGCCGGCGCCGGTGTTGGAGATGGGCGCGTGGTAGTGCTTGTGGATCACCTTGACGTTGTCTTGCAGTGCACCTCGCATCACCAGCCACATGATGGTTTCGATCCCCTCGGTGCCCGTCCGGCGCATGATCTCGGTGTTGGTAAACTTCGTCAGCCACTCCGGGTCACTGGCGATGCGATCCATGCACTCCAGATCGAAATCGACATCGATCAATCCGGCGCGCTCACCCTGCAGTTGATGCGACATGCCGCCCGTACCCAGCACGACGACCTTAAGATCCTCTTCATAGCTCTCGATCGCGTGCCGCAAGGCTTTGCCGAGTTTGAAGCAGCGAAGAGCCGAGGGGACGGGGTGCTGCACCGTATTCACGGCGAGCGGTATGGTCGTAATCGGCCACACGTCATGGGTGCCCCATAGAGCCCGAATCGGGTTCACGAACCCGTGGTCAACTTTCATTTCCTGGCAGGTGCAGATGTCGAATTCCTGGTCCACCAATTTCTCAGCGAGATGCCAGGAGAACGGGACATTGCCCTTAAACGGAGCCACCGGCTTGAGCGCCCAGCCTTCGTCGGTGTTGTAATACGTATCGGCGCACCCCAGCGCGAAGGTGGGCGCCTTGTCGAGGAAAAAATTGAGGCCGTGATCGTTGTAGACCACGATGGCAATGTCGGGCTTGTGCTTTTGCAGCCACTCTTGCGCCGGCTTGTAGCCGTCGAAAAACCGCTTCCAGTACGGTTCCTGAGTCTTTCCGTCGGCGATGGCATTTCCCACGGCCGGTATGTGCGAACTGGTGACGCCGCCGATGATCTTAGCCAAGCCAGTATCCTCCCCGCGCCTTCAGCTTGTCGACCAGCCCTTCCGCGCGTGCGGACAGTTTGGCTTGGAATTCCGGTGTCGTGATGCCCTGAAACTGCGCCCCGGCATCCTGCACGGAGGTGCCTCGCGGAATCGCCATCTTCGCCATATAGTAGATGTTCGCGCCGCTTCGCAGCATGCTCAGGAAGTCTTTGCCCAGTACGAATTCCTTGTACTCTCCGGTCACGCCGAATTTGTCGCAATAGGCGGCCGGATCGCGATCGAATTCGGTGCGGTTGGCTTCGTCGCAAAAGGAGAACAAGAGCTTGTTCAGCGGGTATGCGCCGTAGGCATGTTTGCCATCGAAGACGTAGGTCCCGGGAATATCTTCGTAATCGTGTTTGGTCCAAGTCATGGTTCAGTGAGGCTCGTTCCGGAGGTGCTTCCTGCGTTCATTCTATTATCTGACAATTGGGACCGGCGCCGCCCCAATATAACGAGCTTTCAACCGCAGATGACAATCCAGATCAAGAGCCTGCCACAAGGGGATGATCCGCCGGAGGTCATCGAAGCGTCGGAACGGCTGCTTGGCCCGATTATCGCATCATCAAAGGGGTGAGCCCGCTCGGTTCGCGATGGGGATTTAAGCCGCAAGAGTTCTAAATGCGTCCAGGGTGGGGATCCCGCTGCGTGTTCTTCTTCAGAATCCCCCTCTGACGCGGTCCGACTAGCATGCATCCGGGAGGTCGTCGTGCCGCCTGACGCATCCCTCCGGGGGACCCATTGTTAGAATGGATCGCAGATGTCGAACGAACTGATCCCGTGTCCCGGTTGCGGCGCTTCGTTTCCACCTTTCGACGGTCCCACCCATCGATATATCGGCGCGTCAGCTGCCTGCTGGGCTCTGATGCTGGCGTGGATGAGTGGGAATCCGCCGGAGGCTGGACTCCTTGCGGGGTCGATTGCGCCGCGCGTAACCCCGGCCTCCTTATCTCAAAAGGATGCAGGGCTTCTCGATGCGGTGTGGGGAGACGCCTACGGTGTCCAGCATCATGGGGATGATTCGCCGCAGGCGATCCAATCCGTCGCTATACACCTGTTGGCTCTTCACGGCGCCGTCACGCAAAGAGCTGACGGAATGTGGGTGAAGCGGCGAGCACTGCGCAAGCGCGGTGTTTTTCATAAGCTGGCCCCACCCGCATTGGGGTGCGCTCTGACGATCCGGCATCTCTTCTCCGGCGAAGGCCCGGAGGCCGTGATAACCAAAATCGATTATGCCTATTCGGTGTACAACGCGTGGTTAGCGCTGCATCGGACGACAGTCGAACGCTGGTATGAGCTCTACGTGGCCGGAGACTAGAGTCATGCTTCTGCCGATACGTCACTCTTGGCGGCACGGCCGTGGGGAGTCTGAAGCTGGTGAGTTCAAGTTTTGTCCCGGGTTGGGCGCTCAGCATGGTTGTGTTGACGGCTTCCGGCGGGATGTTCTACGTAGTAAAACGGGTGGAGGCCTCCTTAGGCCGCTAGCGTTCTAATTGCGTCCTGTGATGGAGCCAAATTATCCGCCGTTGCCTTGACGCTCTGTTTTTGCACTCACTTGGGAAGCTCGCCGAGCAGAAGCGTTTGCGCCGCCCAGAGCAATGTCTGCTGTGCTTCTTCGTTGTCCAGCCGACAGACGTCTTTCATGACGACCATGGCTTCGGTGCCTACGGTCAAGGCCAATGCGGCTTGCAGCTGTCGCCGTTGTTTTTTGGTGCTGTCTCGCTTCACGGGTTGAAGCACGCCCTCAAGCCAGCGCATGCGGCGGCCTTCGCGCACCGGGGACGCGTGGTCGCGCGCCCCCAGCCAAGTGTCAAGGTAGACCTTGAGCGCCACACGCATCTGGGCTTCGTTGGCAAAAGTAATTTCGTTGAACGTCTTCGCGAACGTCGACAAACGCTCTGCAACGTCATCGCCCTCCAGCGCGCGCACCAACTGCTCCACGGGAGCATACGTAGGCGTGATACCTACAACTTCGATGTGTAAAGACTCGGGCGTCGGAAAGTAGCGATACGCTGTCGCGCGCGAGACCTTGGCGGCTTCCGCTGCCGCCGCGACGCTGGGTGTTGCGCCGCTTCGAAAAATCCGCGTCGCTGCCTCGACAATAGCGGACCGCGTTCGTTCTTTTTGATTGGCGCGCGGGTCGCGCTGCGCGGCCATTAGCTGAGCTTCACGCCGAGCTGTTGTTGAAGGGCTGCCAGATCGCACCAAGCTTGTTCGCGCGCGATCTTACCGTCTTTGAACTCAAAGATGTGCAAGAGCCGGAAGCTCACCTTGCCGCTCTTGCCATCGCACAGGAATACGCTCCCGTCCAGGATGTCGCCGTGCCAGAGCGTCTCGTCGACGACAAAGCCGTCTCCGTAGTAGCGCCGGAGCGGCGTTACGCCTTCGCCCTTCACCGACTTGAACAACAGGTTGTAGTAGGCGTGCACGTTCGCCTTGTCGTGCTGGACGCCCACAGGTGAAGGTACGATCTCATGCTCGACCTGTCCCGCAAGGCTTGCCATGACGCCATCCAAATCGTCGGCTGCCTCGAAACCGAAGTGTTCATTCACCATGCGGTCCATATCTTCACGGCTCGTGCTCATTGTTTGACTCCCAGGTGCTGCGACTAAAGTGCTGTTATGAGATAGTTGTCTCATAAAGCGACAAATGTGTCAAGATGGTTTCGGCAACTAGCCGGCATGGCCGGGTTGGCAGCTGCATCAATTCCGCCGCAGCAAATTGTCGCAAGCGAAAGGACGATCGTGTTGACCACTCGCAAACGCTGGGGTCTGATGGCCAGCGATGGTTGCCCAGCCTGGACGCGCTTATGACTCGGTGTAATAAGGACCAGACCCGGTTCTAACAGCGTTTGTTCATTCCATCCGTCTCCCCCAGTATCCCCAACTCTTTCAGGTAGTTGCCGCGCCCGGCCTGCTCCGAGTCCGGTCCTGGAGACGTCGTCGGTTCTCGTTCCGAGTGGAGCGCATTCTCAGGCGGTTAACAGGACAGTACCTCACGGTTTATAGCCTGAATTTGTTACCTTACGCCATCTTGTTCTACGGTATTTCCACCGATGGATGCCTAGTGTTTTTTACGAAGGGGAAGATGTCGCCAAGTTTGATCGTAGGTCGTTCACGGCGATCTTTAGGCACTCACCCGTATCAGAAAAATGACCGGACTCCTCACTAAACTCGGATTCAAGCGGAAGATCGAAAGCCCCGGCCGCCTGCGCAAGCGCTTGACGAAGGCCGCACGGACGGTTGATTACAAACCTCAGCAGGTGGCCGCGTTCAGCGATAGCGTTGAAAGCCTTCGTGAACAGATCTCCAACGCAGACCAACGAGGGTTCTCGGCGGCCAAACGCGCCGCGCTTCGCATCGAACTCGCCACACTGCTACGGAAGCTTGCCGTGACCACGGGTCGCAGCGACAGCGACAGCAAGTTAAACGCGGCGGAAGAGTCGGCGCGGGAAGCGATCGCGCTGGCCGCCGAAGTCACCGACGTCGCCGCTTACGTGCTCGCGTTAGATGCTCTCTCCGAGATCTTTGCGGCCAGGGAGAACTGGGCGGCCGTGGAAAAGACCACCCAGGAGGCAGCCCGGCTCGCGCCGACCAGTCCTCGTCCGGACCCCCTTCAGGCCGCGCATCGCGTCCATTTGCTGGGCACGGCCAAATATTTCACCGGCCATCCTGAAGAAGCCCTCGAGGCACTGGACCGTGCGCTGTTGATGCATGAGGAAACTTATGGTCCAGACCACCTGCGAACCTCTGACGTCCTTCTTGAAATCGGCAAAGTGTTCCGTTCGCAGGGCGAGCACGAAGCCGCGCAGGAGTACCTGCATCGTGCCTACCTCATCCGCCGCTCGCACTTAGGCGAGGCCACGCCGGAAGTGGTGGAGGTCGTCCAGCACTTTGCCATGTCGATGCACGAATCGGGTGACGTGGACGGTGCCATTGAGCAGTTTGAGCGTCTGCTGGTGCTCAAAGAACTCCAATTGGGTGTGCAGAACATCGAACAGCTTGCAGAGATCCAGTACAGCATGGCGACGTATTACCAGGAATGGGGTCGAGTGTCACGGGCGCGTGAGCTGGTGATTACGGCGGTAGGAACGTTTCGCCCAAAGGGCGGCGTGCGGCTGGCCGTCTGTCACGAAATGCTCGGTCAGTTGGAAGAGACGCGAGGGCAGTATCGGGGCGCCATCGAAGAATTGGAACTGGCGGCTAAGGTGTGGACTTCGTTGGGCCAGAACCGCGCGGCGGAGCTGGTTCGAAATTTGCAGTACCGCGCCGACCTGCTGGAGGAGATGGGCCGCCATCAGGAAGCCTGGATGTTGCATGCAAAAGCCACGGAGATCCAGAACGGTGAGGTCGATCCGCTCCCTACGTCCGCTGGGGCCGTGGATGGTTCCTTCGAAAAGACTCGGAGAAAGCTTCTGTAGCTTTGCGGATATAGGTGTCACCATCCCGCAATTGCTCTGCGTCCCGCTTACGCAATACCCTGAAGTTTTTCGTTGATTGGCTGCGCTCCGGTCGCTTCCCAGCCTCTGTGGAACCTGCTATCTTGGGTTGGCTCAACTGACTTTCTCGATCACGGAGTTTCACGATGCGTAAACACTATCTCTTATCCCTTTCGTTGCTGGTTCCAGCCCTTTTAGCCGTCGGCGGATATGCCGTCGTTCAGGGTCAGCAAAAAGCTGCTCCCGCACCTAGCGCGAAGCGCTGGTCGGATGCCTCGGCTTGGCCTGATAAGAAGGTCCCGGGCAAAGACGCCACTGTCACCATTGGCCCAAATATGAACGTCATCCTCGACGTCAGTCCGGCACCGTTGAAGGGTTTAACCATCAACGGGAAACTGAGCTTCGCGGATAATAAGGATGTTGAACTCACCACTGAGTGGGTCATGGTACACGGGGAACTGGAAATCGGCACCGAAGCCAAGCCCCATACGCGCAAGGCGACCATTACCTTCACCGACAACGTCAAGGGCGAAGATATCAGTGGAGTGGGTGGAACGACGGACCGCGTGGATCGCGGCATCATGTTGATGGGCGGAACGCTGAACCTGCACGGTCCGGAAAAGAGCACCTGGACCAAGCTGGCCAAGACAGCCGAAGCAGGCAGCACCTCGATCGAGGTCCTGAACGCCGCTGACTGGAAGGCTGGCGAGGAGATTGTGCTCGCGTCGACGGATTTCGATCCCCGGCAGGCAGAGCGGCGAACGATTTCCGCCATCCGCGGAAATACCATCACGCTCGACAAGAAGCTGGACTACATGCACTTCGGCAAGATCACCTTCGACGTGGATGAACGCGGCGAAGTCGGTTTGCTGACGCGCAACATCAAGCTGCAGGCATCGGCCGACGCGGAGCAGTCCTTCTATGGCGGGCACGTGATGGCGATGTCCGCCAGCAAGATGTTTGTCGAGGGCGTTGAGTTCAATCGTATGGGCCAGAACCTGACGCTTGCCCGGTATCCGATCCACTGGCATCTGCTGGGCGATGCAAAAGGGCAGTACATCAAGAACGCCGCGATCCACAATACCTATAACCGCTGCGTGACCATGCATGGGACCAACGACCTGCGTGTTGAGAACAACGTGACCTACGACAACGTCGGTCACTGCATCTTCATGGAAGACGGCGCGGAGCATGGCAACGAGATTATTCACAACCTCGTGATCATGACCAAGTGCCACACGTCCAAGCCGTGCGTCCCGACAAACCTCGCCGCATCCGGTGAACCCCGCATGGGAACGAATGGCCAGCAATCGAAAGATGTCCTGCTTCCCTCCGACAACACGGCGGCGAGCTACTGGATCACGAATCCAGACAACACCTACCGCGACAACGTGGCCGCGGGGTCCGATTCGAACGGCTTCTGGATGTCTCTGCCGGAGCACCCGAACGGGAAATTCGAAGGCACGGAGATCAGTGCGAAGACCTGGCCGCGCCGGACGCCGTTCCGCGAGTTCAAGGGCAACGTCTCCCACTCCAACTTCGACGCGTTCATGTTCGACCGGAACATTGCGGCCAACAACACGTTTAGTGTGACCGGCAGCTCTCATACCGGCCTGGAAAATCCGGCTGACCCGAACAGCAAGGCGCTGGTCTCGCTCTTCGCGGACCTCACCGCCTACAAGAACCGCAATGGCGCCATCTGGGGCCGCGGTGAGATGCACGAATTCCGGAACGTCAAGGCGGCCGACAACGCGATCGGCTTTACGCACGCCTCCGGCGCCTTCGGCCGTTACGCGTTTACGGCACAAGTCGTCGACTCCCTTTTCGTTGGCGAAACCGAGAACATCGGCAACCCCGCGACGGACGTGGAAAAGGCTTACGGTCGCAGCCTGCCGAAGCCCACACTGTCGGATTTCCCGATCCGTGGCTTCGAGTACTACGATTACCGTCACGACATTGTGAACACCACCTTCAGGAACTACGAGGACAACGCCACTCGCAAAGCGGGAGCGATCTCTAACCTGATGTTTAGCAGCTTCGGGGTCAGCACCAATAACGCCTTCGAGCGCTTGAAATTCGTCAATGCCAAGCCCGTGTATTTCCCGCCGATGGCGAACAACGCCAAATGGGCCAGCGATAACGGAGGCAGTACGTCTTATAAGACTGCGGCGTTCAAGGACAGGGACGGTTCGCTCGGCGCGGGTCCCAATTCCTTCGTGATCCTCCATGACGGCGTCAACGACAGCATCGCAACCGACACACAGGCCTGCGAGATCAAGCCCACCTGGAACGCTGCCGTGTGCAAGGGCGATGTAGGTCGCCTGACCGTTGGCGGCGCGGCACCGGCTGGTGGTGGTCCGGGAGGTCCCGGCGCTGCAAAGGGTGGCCCGGGTGGACCCGGTGCTGCGAAGGGCGGCCCTGGTGGTCCGGGCGCGGCGAAAGGTGCACCTGGCGGTCCTGTCGCGGCTGGCGGTCCTGGTGGACCTGGAGCTGCGAAGGGCGGCCCCGGTGGTCCTGGCGCAGCCAAAGGTGCTCCGGGTGGCTTCGGCGCTCCCGCTGCTCCTCAGCTGCCCGTTGTTCTCAGCCGCAGTGGCAAGGAGTACACAACAACGACCACCAACGTGCGTGCCGGTACCGAGATCAAGTTGGCCACCGAACGGCCGACCGTGAACCTCTCGCTGAACGAACTGGATGCCGGCTCGTGGGTGATCTTTGAGCTGCCGGGCTTCAACACCGCAGCCTCGGGTGCATCGCAGGACAGCCTGGATGCGCTGCGTAAGGCTAGCGCGACCTCGTACTTTAAGGGCAACGGTACGCTCTGGGTCAAGGTTGTCTCCGGTGGCGACCTCGGCAACGGTGCTCCTGGTGGTGGGACTGCGGTACAGGTCAGCCGGTAAGCGGAATCCTGTTGTTTGAGCAAGAGCCCTCGGCGCAGGCCGGGGGCTTTTTGTTTTGTACCGCAATGCAGCGACCGGAGCTGGCAACTTCCAACGCCGTTTCGGACCAACTTCCGGATGGCCGACAGTACGGCCGCCAATTCCTGTACCAGGACGCTTCTGGAGGGAGGCATGCCGATCACGCTGATTGCCGATATGATGGAGCGGAATGGCACTGCGCGAAATGGACGGAAGCGGAAGGCTGAGGGAGGTCCCGAGCCTGCCGTACTTAGACGACTTTGAGCGGACTTGGTTTGCCATCAGTTCGGCAGACCGGGCGGCCATAGAGGCCGAGATAAACGGGCGGTTGGATCACTTGGTGACGTCTCCCGATCCGAACTGGGGCAGTATCACCAACACCTCGATCGAGGGTGGCAAGCTGAATCCAGTCACCGGAATCAGGGGTGACTGGAGAGACACTGTTTTTGACGCGATCTTTGCTGTCTGCAACCTTAACGAAAATCTCGCCGGCATGTTCTATGGGAATGTGTGGAAGAAGGTGATCATCGACAGGGACGACCATTGGATCGGCATACGCGCTGATCCGACTTTCCAGAACCGGGGCGTCACACTGCAAGGCAAGACGTACTTTATCGACACCGAGCGAAGGTAGTCTGACGAGCAATTAGAACGTGAAACGGCGTTACCGAAAGCCAGCCCCTTCGGCGTTTCGATTGACTTCGAGCGGGACCCGAGCTAGCTGACAGAAGAAGGGGTGCGGTAGTGTCCAGATTGCCGATAAACCGTCAGCGAATCGATCGCGGCTCTTCGATGCTAGGGTCGTCTTGGTCTGCGATTCTCCGGATGGAGTCTTCGTCAAGCTTTCCCGCCGCCAAGAGCGCAACCGCGATCCGTTCAACGAGGCCAAAATTCATGCTGTTCTCCGCTCGGTCAATAGAATACTTCACGAATTCTTCATCGAGTTTCTTGGGCCAACGTCCATTTGTTCCAACTAAGTCTTGGCCGAAATAGCCGACACGGTCTTCGCTTGCATTGTCTATTGCAGAATCAACGAATTCCTTCTCCGTAGGTGGGCGACCATCCTGTTTGACAAGCCTATTGGCCCTAAAGAGAAGATACTCAACCGCGAACCCACCGAGAGCGATGTGTCTACGCTGGGTGTTATCACGCTCAACGCGAGTGCGGCCATAACTCCTCGGAATCTCTCGATACAGCTCCACCTCGACAACTCGTGCCCCTACACTGAGTGCAGTTTCAGCGTGTCCTGCTTCATGAAGGCAGGCAAGTTCCGGAGAATTAAAGACGATTGTGTGGGGTATTTTCCTGCGCTCAGCAGGTTGGCGACCGGCAAGTCGGCAGATGACTCGCCAAACAAGAAGCACCTCCGATCTAATCGAGCGCATGATGAAGTGTCATTTTAACAAAGCGGCACCCTGCGAAGTTTATCCTGGATTAAGCACCATTCGGAAGTTGGCCCCAAGTCCCGTTATCGGAAGCTGCGTCAGCGTTATCCAAAGTGTCGGCCACTCGTGTCCCTCTCGCTTACGGCTGGATCGGGGCCCGCGGACGATTTTTGAGCTGCGGGGATTCTCCACCGCAGCCTGGGGCGCGTCGCAGGACAGCCTGGATGCGCTGCGTGAGGCCAGCGCGACCTCGTACTTTAAGGACGGTACTCTCTGGGCAAGGTAGTCAACTCTGGCTGGTCGACACTTGGCCCGAAATGGGAGCTGAAGTCGACAAACGGCGAGCGTGCCTTACTTGGTGACCACGCCGCAGGCGATGCGGTCGCCGGCAGCGCCCGCCGGATCGGTCTTGTAGTCGTCGCCTTTCGCGTGGATCATCATCGCGGTGCCGCCATTGGTGAACAGCGAGTTGGGGCCATCGCCCAGCGTCACAGCAGAGTTGGTGATGGTCGCTTTCGCCGTTCCCTTCGGTCCCACGGTAAAGTTCGCCATATCGCCCGCGTGCGAGCCCATGGGGTTGTCCTTGCCGTGCTGTTTCATCGTCGGATTGAAGTGGCCGCCGGCGGTGGTGAAGGCGGGGCCTTCGCACTTGGCTGTGCCATGGAAGTGGAGCGCGTGTTCGCCAGGAACCAGGTTCTTGACGTCGAGCTTGATCGCGACGCCTCCGCTCTTGTTTTCGCTGATTTTGGCGGTGCCGACGGGTTGCCCCTTCGCGTCCGCGAGTTTCACGGTGAGGTCCTTGGCGGTGAGGGCCGTGGTCAGGAGCGCTGCGGTCAGAAGTACTCGTGTGATCGTCATGAAGATTTCCTTTTCCTAGCTGGTTGCCCGGATATTGCCATTATGGCAGCGCTTAGTTCGCCCCGAGATGACGGCCAGGAACTACATGTGTGGTGGGCCGCACTTTCAAACCGTCGAAGTCGACTTGCAGTGGGGAGTCCCAGGGGCTTCGAGACCAGGTGATTCGCGACCAGGTGCTTCGAGACCACAAATGATTCACGGCAATAGGATCGTCCGCCATGTTTGGAAGCTCGCGATGATACGTATGTCCGCAATACTCCACATCTCCTGCACTGTAGACATAGCCACTATACCCGCGCTCGCCCTGCACAAAATATCTCCCTGTCCCGTCTTTTGCCGGTGCGAACTTGAGCACACAGTTCGGCTCAAAGCTGATGCTGAGTACGCCATCGGAAATCTCGGTGGCAATTCCGGGGGTGTTTCGTTTGAAGTCGACAACTTCGAACGTTTTCCCGGCCTTGGTCACCATTGTGGAAGAACCGGTGATGGCTTCAGCCTTCCCAACTTCACGAAAGAGAGTGATTTCTTCGCCCAGATAGAACTGTAGCTTCTCGAGTTCGTCAGCCGAAAGATCGTAGCGCGTAACGAGATCTTTCGTCATGTCGACACGCTTCACCTTGGCCAACGCGATTGAGCAGGTCCCTGCGAGGACTATCCAAAATACAATCAATAGTTTACGAGGATTCATAGTAGATACCGTGTACTAGCATTATGCCATAGCTCGTCAGCAGCCCAAGTATCGATGGGTACGACCTTACCATTGAGGCCAGTGGAGCGGGATGACGGCGTTGAAACTGACCCAAATCCAGAAAGATGCCGCTCAGCGAGGGACCGGCAGCCCCACTACGATCAGAACCGTGTAGTCCTGCTTGTGGCAGCCGTTCACGGCGGGCATGGCCGCCCCCGCATTTACCGGGAACCCCTTGGCGGGAGCGTTCGCAGGCGAGCACGCGTTGGCGGCTGTCTTGCTCGCCGCCTTGCTCGCCGGCTTGCTTGCCGCCTTGCTAGAGGTGGGGGGCGTGTAGCGAGCGGCGCGGCATCCGAGATGGGTGACATCGTCGAGGGTCGCGCCGTCGGCGAGTTCCCACCGCTGATTGCCGTTTTTGTCCTTGGGGTGAACGGTCAGCACGGTCGTCGTCTCGCGGTCGCCTGTGACGAGGTATTTCCCAGCGGCCAGGGGAAAGGTCGGCTTCTCCATGATCAGGCCGTGTTCTTCCAGCCACCAATCCGAAGCGTCGAATTTCCACTTCGCCGGGGCCTCGCCGGTTGCCTTCAATTGAGGATAGTGGTCCAGCTTGCAGGCGCGCGGGCCGGGGTCCTGGTCCCAGAAGCCCCAGGATTGCGCGTCGTTGCCGGACTTAGCTGAGGGCTCTCCCAGCGCCGCAATGAACTGCGGCTCGATGCGTTTGAACTTCGTGAGGTCTTCTCCCGACGCTGGCTGTTGCAGGCTAGCCGCGAAAATGAGGCATCCAAGGGACAGGTGGCGGAGATTCATGCAATTGCTCCTTTTGAAGTGCTGATGACATGATAGACGCTATGGACGTCATTGAACAGCAACAAGAACATAAATGGCTGCAGCAAATGGTCGGAAATTGGACTTATGAATCCGAGACGCTGATGGGTCCGGACAAGCCTCCCATGAAAAGCAGCGGAACGGAAACGGTCCGCGCGATTGGTGATTTTTGGATTCTGGCCGAGGGGCAGGGACCTATGCCCGATGGAGAGCCCTCCACCATGGTGATCACTGCGGGATACGACCCCGACCTGAAGAAATTCGTCGCGACGTGGTTCGGTTCGATGATGACGAAGTTGTGGGTGTATGCGTGTTCCAAAGAAGGCAACGTTCTAAATATGGACGCCGAAGGTCCTAGCATGTCGGGTGATGGAACCACGGCGCTGTATCGGGATTCGATGGAAATTGTCGACGCGGACAACAGGATCTTCCGCTCGCAGATGCGCAATCCGGACGGAAGTTGGATGCGGTTCATGACGATGCAGTACCGTCGGGTGAAGTAGCGGGTGTCCCTTGCCCGCGTCTCTGGAACTTGTTATTGTGAACGGGGTTCTCGATCACGGAGGTTTCACTATGCGGAGACGTCATCTCTTATCACTTGCGCTGTTGTCAGCCTTTTTAGTCCTCGGCGGATATGCCGTGGTTCAGGCTCAGCAAGGCAGTTCTTCGACGGCGGTCAAAGGCGGGCGCTGGTCCGATGCGGCCACCTGGGCTGACAAGAAGGTGCCTGGGCCAAACGCGGCTGTCACTATTGATCGGAACGTGGACGTTGTCCTCGATGTTAGCCCGATGCCGCTGCGCAGTTTGACGATCAACGGCAAACTGAGCTTCGCGGATAACAAAGACCTTGACCTGAGCACCGAGTGGGTCATGGTGCACGGGGAACTGGAAATCGGCACCGAAGCCAAGCCCCATACGCGCAAGGCGACCATCACCCTCACCGACAACGTCAAAGGCGAAGACTTTGGCGGAATGGGTGGCAATGATCGCAGTGACCGCGGGATCATGCTGATGGGCGGAACGCTGAACCTGCATGGTGACCGGAAAGACTCCTGGACCAAGCTGGCAAATACAGCCGCCGCGGGGAGCAGCACCATCGAAGTCGTGAATACCGGCGACTGGAAAAAGGGCGACACGATCGTTCTCGCGTCCACGGATTTCGATCCTCACCAGGCAGAGACACGCACCATCTCCGGCATCTCCGGGAAAGTGATCACGCTCGACAAGAAACTGGACTACATGCACTTCGGCAAGATCACCTTCGAGGTGGATGAACGCGGCGAAGTCGGCATGCTGTCGCGCAATATCCTGATCCAGGCTTCGGCTGACGCAGACAAGGACCTCTTCGGCGGCCACATCATGGCGATGAGCGGTAGCAAGATGTTCGTCTCCGGCGTCGAGCTCAACCGCATGGGGCAGAACATGCATCTGGCCCGCTATCCGATCCATTGGCATCTGATCGGCGATGCGCAGGGGCAGTACATTAAGAACTCGGCGATTCACGATACCTATAGCCGCTGCGTGACCGTGCATGGCACGAATTACCTGGGCATTGAGAACAACGTGACCTATAACAACATTGGTCACTGCTTCTTCCTCGAAGACGGCGTGGAGCACGACAACCAGTACGTGCGCAACCTGGCGATCCTGACCAAGTGCCATCCCGACGCGCCGTGCGTGCCGACAAACCTAGCCCCGTTTGGAATCACGGCCGGTTCGAACTTCTATACGGCTGGGCAAGACGCGAAGGATGTTCTGCTGCCTTCCGACAACACGGCGTCGGCCTTCTGGATCACCAATCCGAACAATATTTACAGAGACAACGTGGCCGCAGGGTCCGATGCGACAGGTTTCTGGTTCGCGTTTCCGGAGCATCCGACGGGTAAGTTCGAAGGTACGGAAGTAAGCAAGCACACGTGGCCGCGCCGAATGCCGATGCGCGAGTTCAAGGGCAACACCGCCCATTCGAACTTTGACGGTTTCATGGGTGACCGCGGCCCCAGGGCCGATGGCCATTTCGCCGTCGGCGGATATGTCTCCCTTTCCAATCCCGCTGACGCAAACAGCCCTCAGGTGGAGTCGGTCATCGAGGATTTCACCAGCTACAAGAATCGCAATAGCGGCATCTGGGCCCGCGGTGAAATGCATCTGTACAAGAATCTGAAGATGGCCGATAACGCCATTGGCTTCACGCATGCGTCAGGCAACAGCGGTCGTTCCGCCTTTACGTCAAAGGTGGTTGACTCGCGGTTCGTGGGCGAAAGCGAGAACCTCGGCAACCCCATGACGTCGGCGGAAAAGGCATACGGCCGCAGCCTGCCGGAGCCCGCCATCGCGGATTTCCCGATACGCGCCTACGAGTTCTACGACTACCATCATGAACTGGACAATGTCACCTTCGTGAACTATCAAGACAACGCCACGCGCAAGACGGGAGCGATCTCTTACCTGCTGTACACCAGCTTCGGCATGAGCAGCAACAACATCGTGCAGCGCGCGAAATTCATCAACGCCAAGCCGGTGTATTTCCCGCCGATGGAGAAAAAGTGGAGCAACGATGATTACGGCAACGGTGTCTGGAAGACCTCGGTGTTCCACGACAAGGACGGCTCGATCACCGGTGTTCCAAAGTCCTACATCGTCATCAATGGTGGAATCGCACCCGACGAAGCCTGCGAAGAGAAGCCCACGTGGAACGCTGTGGTGTGCAAGGGCGACATCGGGCGCATGAATATTGGCGCTGGCGCGGCTGGCGGAGGTCGAGGCGCAGCTGCCGGTCCTGGCGCTGCGAAGGGTGGAGCTCCTGTCGCTGCCGGTCCTGGCGCAGCGAAAGGTGGTCCCGGTGGTCCGGGTGCAGCCAAAGGCGGTCCTCCTGGCGGTGCCTTTGGCACCAGAGGCTTTAACGTTGCACCTGCCCAGCCGCCGGTCATTCTCAGCCGCAACGGCAAGGATTTCCCAGTCACCGGCGCAACCAACGTACGAGCCGGTACCGAATTCAAGGTGACCACCGACAGGCCGAACGTGAACCTCAGCGTGTCGGAACTGGATAAGGACTCGTGGGTGATCTTCGAACTGCCGGGCTTCACCACCGCAGCGTCGGGTGCGGAGCAGAGCAGCCTGGATGCGCTGCGCAAGGCCAGTGCCACCTCGTACTACAAGGACAAGAGTTCGCTTTGGGTCAAGCTGGTATCGAGCGGCGACGTCCTCGGCACCCAGGCCGCCGGTGCCAGTGGCGGAGCGAGCCTCCAGGCTAGCCGGTAAGCGGAACCCTGCTGTTTGAGCATCAGCCCTCGGCGCAAGCCGGGGGCTTTTTGTTTGGTGCCGCAATGCAGCGTAATCGGTTGGTTCGATTTCTTGGCGGGCCCGTCTCGTGGGAAGCCCAAGTCACCAGGCATTTACGTGTTGTCTAGTGATTGCAATGGCAGATTCCGACGATCCGATGATAGAGTACTGGTGAGGCAAATATGGCAGATATCCAACATCGGGACGCACGGAAGTTGCTTCAGATCATTTCTTCGGTCGTGATGAACGGCAAAACGACGACGTACCGAAAGGTCGCGGAGTCAATGGGCCGTTTACCCGCGCGGACGCACTCGCGGGCGATAGCCTCAATGTGCGACTTGCTGGATGCCGCAGCCTGTCTCGCCGGTGTCCCGCTGCTTGCCCTTGTCGCAGTTCGTCAAGAGTCCGGGGAGATCAACGAAAAGGCGTGGAAGATTCAATACGGATCGCGCCGCGACGCAATCATCAAGCGATCAAGGGAATATCACTTCCGAGATGGGGATTTCAAAGCCATATCTAGTGCGCTCGACGACCTCGGACAGCGGGGGAATAGAGCTGCATGGAAGTACTTGGATAGGGTGTATCCTGGCGATTTGTTATACCGAAGAGTGACCGGATATTATGCTGATAACGATGCCAACGCCATCGATGACATCGGTGCGGATGTGCCAGTTCGCGTTAGGTCAGAAGGTTGGTCGTATTCCCGAGACCAGAGAGTGCGAGAGGAAGTTTTACGGCGGGCCCAGGGCAAATGTGAATTCTGCGGCGCCCTTGGTTTTGTCATGCCCAACGGTGCCCAATACTTGGAATCACACCACGTAATTGCTCTTGCAAATGATGGTGAGGATAGAATGACCAACGTCATTGCTCTGTGTCCAAACGATCATCGTGAAGCCCACTTTGGCGAGCGCGCTGAAGATATTGAGCGTGAGATGGTCGTAAAGCTGAAGACCATGTACTCTAAGTCTGACTTAAATATTTGTCGTGGGTGAGTCAGTTCGCAAATCAACGGGCAGTGTCCAGAGGCTTTTCCGCTGGGTCAAGCAAGTACGATCCGCCCTGGTGGCACGCTTCGGTGAAGTAACCCCAATGGCAGGCCGTGATAAAGTGTGCCCAGTGGAAAACTTGACCCGACATGGCGTTTACGAAATTCGGGCGCAGTGGGACAGCGAGGCGGGCGTTTGGGTGGCCGAGAGCGAGGATGTCCCCGGCCTGGTTGCTGAGGGCGATTCCCCGAACGTTCTGATTCAGAAACTGAAGACCCTTATCCCCGAGTTGCTGGAGTTGAACGGCGTTCTCAGCGACCGGGCCGCAAGTTTTCATGTACTGTACCAGCACGAAGATAGCAGCGTCCTGACTTACTGGCGGCCAGTTACACTCCAAGCGTGAAGGAGATTCTGCTCACGAAAGGGGTGTGACTTTGACAGGCCGAGATTGCGAAGCAATTTGAGTTGCCCCCGTCCTGCCCCAGGCAGGGCATTTCGTTGAAATCGCTGCGCGAGAAACGTTGGGACACCGTCGAGATTTTGGCGCTCTCGTCCCTTTCCACCCTCTCTGGAACCTGATATCGTGGACTGGTTCAATTGTCTTTCTCGACCACGGAGTTTAACGATGCGAAAACATTATCTCTTGATCCTTTCTGCCCTTTTCGTCGTCGGCGGATATGCCGTCATTCAGGCGCAGCAGCCGAGCTCTTCGACGGCGGTCAAAGGCGGACGCTGGTCTGATGCGGGCACTTGGGCTGACAAGAAGGTGCCGGGCAAAGACGCCGTCGTCAATATTGATAGGGGCATGAACGTTGTCCTCGATGTCACTCCGGCGCCGCTGCGGAGTTTGACGATCAACGGCAAGCTGAGCTTCGCGGATAACAAAGATATTGAACTGACCACCGAGTGGATCATGTTGCACGGGGAGTTGGAGATTGGCACGGAAGCCAAGCCCCACACGCGCAATGCGACCATCACGCTGACCAATAACGTCCCGGGTGAAGACATGAACACCATGGGTGACCGCGGGATCATGCTGATGGGCGGGACGCTGAACCTGCACGGGAATCGGAAAGACTCGTGGACCAAGCTGGCCAAAACAGCGGCTGCGGGGAGCAACACCATCGAAGTCCTGAATGTCGGTGACTGGAAAAAGGGCGACATGATTGTTGTCGCGTCCACGGATTTCGATCCTCACCAGGCAGAGCGGCGAACTATCGCCAGCGTCTCTGGAAAAGTCATCACGCTGGATCAGAAGCTGGAGTACATGCACTTCGGCCAAATTACTTTTGGCGTGGACGAGCGGGCCGAGGTCGGGATGCTGTCTCGCAATATCCATCTCCAGGCTTCCGCCGACGCAGAGCAGTCGTTCAGTGGTGGGCATGTGATGGCGATGGCTGGGTCCACCATGAAAGTCTCGGGCGTCGAGTTTTTCCGTATGGGTCAGCATGAGAACCTTGCTCGGTATCCGATCCACTGGCATCTGGCTGGCGATGCGCCGGGGCAATACATCGAGAACTCTGCGATTCACGATACCTACAGCCGCTGCGTGACGGTGCATGGCACGAACAATGTGCGGGTGCAGAACAATGTGGCGTACAACAATGTCGGTCACTGCTACTTCCTGGAAGATGGCGTGGAACACGGGAACCAGTACATTTCAAACCTTGGGCTGTTGACCAAGTGCCATCCTACGCGGCCCTGCAGTTCGACGAATGCAATTTTCACGGGTGCGGTGGGCGCGCCCAATGGTCAAACAGCCACCGACCAGTTGCTGCCTTCCGACAACACGGCGTCGACCTTCTGGATCACGAACCCCGACAACACGTACCGCGGGAATGTGTCCGCAGGGTCAGAGGCAACAGGCTTCTGGATCGCGTTGTCAGAGCACCCAACGGGTAAGTTCGAAGGCACCGAGCTCGCTGCGAAGACCTGGCCCCGTCGCACGCAATTCCGGGAGTTTTCCGGCAACGTCGCGCACTCCAACGTCGAAGGGCTGATGTTCGATCGCGGGACCAATGCGCAGGGCAGATTCAACCTCGGCGGCAACTCGCATCTGCCCTATACCGATCCCAGCGACCTCAACAGCCCAAGGCTGGAAACGGTGATCCAAGATTTCACGGACTACAAGAGCAGCGGCGCTGCCATCTGGGCGCGTGGTGAGAACCATGTGTTCAAGGGCCTGAAACTGGCCGACAGCGCGATCGGTTACACACATGCGTACCCTGGTGTGGCTCCGAACCACGGTGACTTTACTTCGAGAGTCGAGGACTCTCTGTTCGTCGGCGAAAGCGACAACAAAGGCACTCCGAAAACCGCGGCGGAGATTAAGTACGGTCGCACCATGCCGCGCGCGGACGCGGATTACCCGATCCGTGGCTACGAATATTACGACTTCACGCACCATGTCATCAATACCAAGTTCGTCAACTTTGTGGACAATGACACTCGCAAAGCGGGAGGGCTCTCCTACCTGCTGTTCACCAGCTTTGGCGTCAGCACCAACAACGACGTCAAAGGCTTGAAGTTCGAAAACGCCAAGCCGGCGTACTTCCCGCCGATCGAGCGCCGCTGGCAATTCTCCGGCGAGTTCGGAAGCTTTTCCGGTTGGAATGGTGCGGTGATTCACGATATCGACGGCTCGGCCACCGGTATCCCGGATGCCTACGTTGTGATGGACAACGGGATCGCGTTCGATGAGAAACGCTGTGAAATGAAGCCGACCTGGGGCGCCGCCGTGTGTAAGGGCGATATGGGCCGTATGAACATTAACGCCAACGCTCCCGGAGGCGGTGGACCTGGTGGTCCTGGTGCTGCTAAAGGTGGACCGGGTGCTGCCAAAGGTGCTCCTGCTCCGCTAGCCGCTGCTCCGGCTGGACCTGGCGCTGCGAAGGGTGGACCTGCTGGACCGGGCGCTGCAAAAGGTGCTCCTGGAGGTAGAGGAGCCGCGAACCCGATCGTGCTCAGCCGCAATGGCCGGAAACTCAACCTCACCGGTCAGCTCACAGTGCTCGCCGGTACCGAGATCCGGGCGGAAAGCGAAGCGCCGACTCTGAACGTTCAGGTGAGCGAGATGGACCCCGGCTCGTGGATGATCGTCGAATTGCCGGGATACAACAGCGCGGCCTCGGCTACGGCACAGACCAGCCTCGATGCACTGCGCAGCGCGACCAGCAACTCGTATTACAAGGGAGACGGCGCTCTGTGGGTGAAGGTCGTCGCGAACGGTGGCGGGATGCTTCCCGGCCCGGCCGGTCGTGGTGGGGTAGTGCCGAGCAGTATTCAGGTCAGTCGGTAAGCAACCCGTGCTTTGTAAGAGCCCTCGACGCAAGTCGGGGGCTCTTCTATGGCCCCACGTTTCGGCCAATTGTCAGGTTCACCCATCGTGCGTATGTTCACGAAATTGGCAGATGCGCTAGATTTCTGTGAAGGGGTCTGCGAGGCCCTCGGACTCGATGATCACGTCGTCACCCTGTCTTAAAACCTCTCTGCCCGTTGTGTGGCCGTCAGTGAGTGTCTAGGCTTCAGGATGATTGACGGTTGAGCCGTAGAATCATCCCCAGCGACTGACGATGGTGCCTTCTACCGGCTGGTCCTCGAAGTCGAATTTGAGCTTCGTGACTAGGTGAAGGGTCGTGCTCTCCACTTCCGCATCGTCAATATGGAAAAGGGCAATCGACTTGCCCGACCCCAACCTGCTGTCATACATGATCCCATCGAAGCCCTCGTGCCTGAAATGCTCCGCAAGAACTTGCGTCGGGGCGTAATGAGCAGACTCGTCATCGGGAGTCACTGGTTCAGCAAACGCTCCGTTGATGTCCAACCAAACATTACTGAATGCATCACACTCGGCTGGAATGGGGAGTAAGCGATTTACCGTGCAGTCAACCAGCTTGACCCTTCTCCGCAAAATCATCTTCGCCATCGAAATATATGCACCAATCCACGGCCTCACCTCGCTCAATGCGGTATCTGACTGTGTCGCACAGTACAAGACGGGAATCCCCTTGGCATTCACCCGACCCTCTCGTGCGCCCGAAGTTCTGGGTTTCATGCGTCCGTTTTCTAGTGGCACTCGGCACTCATACAGGTGCTCATCAGCTTTCACTTCGGCCCAATCGTAGCCTATTTGCGCTCTCCACAGAGAGTCTTTCTCCTCTCGGTAGATTGCGCGTTCTGAAGTCGTCCCAAGGACATCCTTCAAGAAGTCCATTTGTGGTTGCTTGAGGGAATATCGGGACTGCCTTTGAATGGCGTCAGCGAAAGAAGACCACTCTGAATCACATCCGCAAGACATAATTCCCCAATTGTACCTACCGACGACGATCTAACGGCCCTTCATCATCGGTTAGTCCGCAGGTGATGGCGAATACCCACCATGCCCACCGGAATGGTGAGCAAACAAACATCGATGTCCTCACTGGGGACCTCACGGTGCTCGCCGATACCGAGATTCGGGCGGAAGCGCCGCCTCTGAACGTTCGGGTAGCGTTCGTGGACCGCAGCATAGCGATCATGAGCATAAAAAAGGGCGGCCAGACTGGCCGCCCAACTACACGATTGCTGTAAGTCCGACCTATTTCTTCGCTGCGTAGGTCTTGCTGAAATTATTCCGCATGTTGGTCACGGTAAACGCGCCATCTGCTTGGGCGGACACCTTGATGTAGAACGCGGGGCCTGTGTGGCCGCCACCTCTTCCGCCCGGGGCGGGACCGGGACCCTTCTGCGCGCCGGGCGCGGGTGGGAGGCCTTGGGGCGGGGCAGCGGCTCCGCGAGCGCCTGCGGGTGCAGGCCCTGCTGGAGCTCCGAAGGTCGGCGGCGGATTCAGTATCGCGTTGGCCGTTGTTTCGTTATCTTCCAAGTTCGCAATGAACAGGCTGGGAGTATTGAGTTCGAGTCCGGCTGCGTAGGCCCAATGAAGCTGCCAGATGTCTTCGAGTCCAGGGGAGCTGTGCAGAACCTGCATGGTGGGCACCGCGCCACCCTTGCGGGTCGAGTTATGCATGACCGCGACTCTCGGCTGCAAGCCGTGTACCAGCGCGGCCGATCCGGATTGATCGATGCCGTGATGTGAGGTTAGATAGAGGTCCACGGAGCCGATCGGGTTATTCGGGCACATCAGTTCCTGCTCTGCGTTATAGGTGAAGTCTCCCAAGTTAACTGTCCGGAACTTGCCATATCCGATCACGACGCCGACGGAGTAGCGGTTGTCGGGGTCGACACGCGATTCATCGCGCGGTTTGAAAGCGGCACAGGATGGGTTCGGCTTTCCGGCTCCCGGAGCGCCCTTCATAGGAACCTTGATGACCTGCGTGGCGGACGTGACGACGTCGACCGACATGCCCGCGAACGGGATCTTGTCACCCGGCTTCGCAACCGTATGTTTCGTCGCGCCGATCAGGCCGGCGTAGGTCTTGAACTGGTTATCGGCGAAGGTGGTGTGCTCGCCGCTCTCCCCGTGATCGATGAAGTGCTTAATGGGAATCCGCTTCGACAGTTCCTCGAGTCCGCCCACGTGATCCACGTGATAGTGGGTGATGATCAGATGATCGATCTGCTTCACGCCTGCGGCGCGAACGGCTTCCATGATGCGGTCGGCATCGCGCGCTCCGGGGTTGCCCGTATCGATCAGCAGCGATTCTCCCGTAGGAGAAACATACAGCGCTGCGAGCCCGCCCTCCGTATCCACGAAATACATGTCGAGCGTCTTGCCAGGTTTGTCCTGGGCGGCCGCGGACAGCAGCATCGAAACAGCCAGCGAGAGGAGAGCGAAAGTGCGTTTCATCGCCCTCCATCTTAGCAAAACAGGACTCGGTCGACGTTATATACTGCGCGACTACTTTTGTCCGGTGACTGCGTTTCTGAGAAGCTCTGCCACTTCTTGCTGGTTATTCTCTAGGGCCAGCAGCAGAGCCGTTTTGCCGTCGTTGTTCGCCACGCTCGCATCGGCCTTGGCGGCGAGCAGCAGGCGCACAATATCGGCGCGGCCTTTTGCCGCCGCAAGCGTCAACGGAGTATTCCCGCCGGATTGCTTCGCGTCGACAGCCACGGAAGGGTGGGCGGCGCGCTGCGCGTTCGCGTCGAGCAGGGCTTGCACGACCTCCACGCTGCCTAACGCCGACGCAAGCCCTAAAGCCGTTTGCCCCGAAGCGCTCATATGCAGTCCGGACCCAAGTGGGAGCAGAGCAGTAGTTTTGCAGACGCACCCTCCGTTAACATCGGCGTGGGCGGCGAGCAGGGACCGCACCATCGCCAAGTTCCGTGGACTGTTTTCCTGTACCACCAACTTCAATGCCGTGACGCCCCCCTTGTCCGTCACATTTACATTCGCACCGGCATCAATCAGCAGCTGCGCGATGTCCCAACGGCCGGCGCTAGGCAATTGGATGCGGAGTACAGCCTCGTTCGGGGCGAGCGCTAGCATCAGTGCCGTGGATCCCCCCAAGGGGTCCTGCCAGTCGAGCTTCGGTTTCGTGGCCAACAGAAGCTTGATTATGTCCAGGTTGCCAGCAGCGGTCGCACAGTACAGTGCCGATACCAAACCAGCATCGACGTCGGCCTTCGCTGCGAGTAAGGCTTGGACCACAGGCAAGTGGCTATTTCGCGAGGCGAGCGCCAGTGCCGTATCGCAGACCCTTTCGCCCTTCGCCTTGGACCCACGTATCGCGTTGACCTGGGCTCCAGCTGCGAGGAGCGCTCGAACTATCTCCAGGTGTCCATTCGAGGAGGCCTCCATCAGAGCGGTGGAGGAGCCTATATTGGTTTCCCTAGCATCGTTCACATCGGTTCCCGCATTCAGGAGGGCGTTGACGGCGGGCAGGTCACCCTGTGCGGCAGCGAAGATGAGATCGTTACTTTTGCTTTGCGCGTTGGCCCACGTTCCGGCCATCGCGGCAAGCATCGCGAAGGCCAAGCCATGCGCCAAACTGTAACGATGTCGAGAGCCTTGTTGCATGCCTCAGATAATATCACCAGGGCGCGGCGCGCGCATGCCGGTTCAGGTGGCTCGGCGTTTGCGAGCGAGTTCCTGCGGCGAGGCCTCGGCTCCGGGCGGCACACGAAATGGTTCTACAGGAATGCGCTCGTAACGCACTTCCAAAATCTCCAGGGTTTCCGTTCCACCCGGAGCTTGGAGGACAACGCTGTCCCCCTCTGCCGACTTCAGCAGCGCACGTCCCAGAGGCGACACCCAACTGATATGGTTGCGCTCGAGATCGACTTCGTCGGTGCCCACGATGCTCACCACTCGCTCGACTCCGGCGGCGTTTTCATAGCGCACGGTCGCGCCGAAGAAGGCTCTGGTGGCCGCTTGCCCGCTTCGGGGAGCTTCCGGGTCGACCACTTCCGCGGCTTCGATGCGCTTCCTGAGAAAGCGTATCCGCCCATCGATCTGGCGTAGCCGGCGTTTGCCGTACTGATAGTCGGCATTCTCACTGCGATCGCCGTTCGCGGCGGCCCATTTCACGACTTCCGTCACAGCGGGGCGTTCACGGGTGAGCAGAAAGTGATGCTCGTCTTGGAGACGCTGCAGTCCACTCGGCGTGATGTAGTTCTTGGTTTGCGGCGAGGTGGGCTCGGCCACCGCTTTTGGTCTTCTCGTGAACCCTTTTCGCATCATCAGCCACTCTAGTCTCCCAGAACTCGAGGGGCATTTTGCATCCACGGAAATGTGGCGAAGCAGACTTGCATCGCCAATCCAATGACGCCGGGCGTGGTTGCGTACTTCGCAAGATAAACATCTACAGTTTCGCCGAAGACCAAAACCGAGAAGCCCAGTTCCAGCGCCATAAGAACGGAGAACGCCACGATCCCCATCAGTGCGCGTGCGCGAGAATCCGCGCTTACCTGGAAGCGTCGAATGCACCACAGCGAAAGTCGCCAGCTCGCCGCGAGCACGATCGGCGCCTCAAGGAGTACCGCCAGGAGATTCCCCAACCGGGGAGCTACCAGCGTTACTCGGATCGCACCGATCACAAACGCGAAGGTGAACACACACAGTGTATAGACGATACCCGCCCAAGCCGCGGCTCGCCAATCGATCGAGCCGGTTCTTCGCGTTTCCATCGTGCTTGCTCCTCCTGAGGACAGTGCGCCCAGTGCGCGAAACTTCGGCATCTGGTCTCACTGCAACGCGAAATTGACGACGATGTCCGTCACCACCTCGACCGGCTCGCGATTCGCAGGGTACGGTCGATACTGCCATTGCAGGACCGCATTGTAGGCAGCCTCGATCAATATAAACGGGCCACTGCCGATCCTCACGCTCTTGACTTCGCCTTGCTCGGTGATCACTGCTTCCAGCGCGATCATTCCCTGAATTCGACTGAGTCTTGCGGCCTCCGGATACTCAGGCCGGACTTGGTGTAGCAGCAGGCCCTTCGAGATCCCTGATCTGACCCGAATCGCGGACTGGCTTTGGAGGACGGAGCCTTTGCCTTGGCGGATCGGAACATTCAGCGTGACTTGGGAGGTCTCCCCCTCAATCGCGGGCCGTCCGTGTGGAATCGTACCCTGTGGCCGAAATTCATAATCCTGCAACGCCATCACGACCGCAAGGGGCAGAGGAAGACTGGACTTGTCGAGCGTAAACGGCTTCCCATCGGCCAGCACGGTGATGGTCACGCTAGCGATCGCCGCGTCATAGTCTGTTGTCAGATCCTCACTATATTGGTCGTATCTCGGCTCGACAAACTTGAGTAGCCGCGAGTCCTGCGCCAGAACTAGCGGCAGGAAAGCGAGCATCCCAGCAAGTAGAGTTCGCATGGCGCCAGTCTATAGGAAAACGGCTTCGATGTGAACCGCCCGGCTACTCTTTCGCGGCGCATGCGGTTCGATCCAGCCTCGTCAGTTTTCAAATGACCTTAGATTATTGGAATGGGAATGGCCGCGCACGTGCAGATGCTTACCGCGCGATGAGGAGAACAGCTTTGAAATCAGCAAGAGTCACGGTGCAAGGTGTGTCAATGCTCCGCGGGGCACGGACGATCGGACTCATTTGGGTGCTCGCCGGCAGCGCGACAGCGCAAGGAATCCAGGGGAGCATCAGTACGGTCAGCGTGCCCGGGAGCCCTGCTGCAGTCTTCGATTCTGAAAGGAACCTCTATTCCCCTGGCGGGAGCACCGTAACAGCAGGGGCGGCGCAGACACAAGCGGGAGGCGGGGTGTGCAATTTCCCCATTCGTGGCGGCATTCCCTTCCCGGGGAATTGTAGAGATACAGGTATTGTCAAAGCCGATCCTTCCGGCAATGTGATTTGGGCGACGCTACTGGGCGGGGCGACGGACGACACCGGAACGGATATTGCCCTGGATGCGGCCGGCAATGTCTACATCACGGGTTCCACCGGCGGGCAATTTCCGACAACGCCTGGAGTGGCATACGGATCGAACGCGCCATCCGCAGTGTTCGCCGCGAAAGTAACCTCCGACGGCAGCAGGTTTGTCTATGTCACATACCTGCCCTTGGCCACGTCATCCGTTATGGTGGTTGATGGTGGAGGGAACGCCTACGTGGCTGGCAATAACGCTTCTGGCCACACCGTTGTCGTGAAAGTGAGTCCGGACGGTTCCGCCGTCCTCTACAACGTGGTGTTGGCGGGGAATGGCAAGGAAGGGCCAACGGCGATTGCCGTGGATCTGTCTGGAAATATTCTGGTCGCGGGTCAAACCACATCGACGGATTTTCCGGTAACTCTGAATGCGCCGCAGCGGCGGCTCAAGGGTACCCAGAATAGTTTTCTGGTGAAGCTCGATCCTACGGGAACTATCCAGATGAGCACGTACCTTGGCGGGAGTGGCGTTGACACTCCGACCGCTCTCGCTGTTGATGGGGCTGGAAATATCGATATCGCCGGGGTCACGAGCTCGCTCGATTTCCCCACCACGCCGGGAACCTTTCAGCCGTCGCCGATCGTACCCATGTGGAACAACTACGCGCCAGCCGGTTTCGTCGCGCAGTTGAGTCCCGACGGCACGACGTTGAAGTGGGCAAGTTATGTGATGAGTTCTGATGTCCCCAATTCCGACGGCCTTTACATCGGAATCGGCGTTCGAGAGATGGCCGTGACACAGGCGGGCGACATCTACCTGGTTGGGTTAACCGGACCAGGATTTCCAGTTACATCTTCGGCTCCCGAAGCTTGTTATCGAGGCACCGGGTTCAAGAATGGGTTCCTCGCCCGCCTGAATTCGCAAGGCCGATTGCTCGATGCCACGTATGTGGGGAGAAGCGAGCCGGACGGTCTCAATCTGATCGGTCCGGTAGCTCCGATGGCGGGCAATGCTGCGTGGGTCCTCTGGCACGGCAGCGGCGATAATTCGCTCTCTAAGGTCCAGTTCGGCGGCGATGGATGGACGGTGCCCGCGTGTCTTTCCGAGAACATTCTGAATGCCGCCTCGCAGAGCGCTGGTAGCGGTGTCGCACCCGGGGAGATCGTGACGCTGACAGGCCTCGGAATCGGGCCGGAAATAGGATTGGACTATCAGCCTGACGCACAGGGGAATATTCCAACCCTAACGGCCGGTGTCCAGGTTCTTTTCGACGGTGTGCCCGCACCGGTTATGTACGCGCAATCCCGGCAGATCAACGCGATTGCTCCGGCAGGTTTGAAGATCGACGGGACGACCAATGTTTCTGTTCGTTACAACGGGCGGACGTTCGGGCCGGTGACCGTGCCGGTGACGTTTGGAAGCCCGGGCATCTTTCGGCTGCAACCCGGAGAGTCGGCGCAGGCAGTCGCGATCAATCAGGATGGAACATTGAACGGACCAGCCCATCCGGCTCCGCGAGGCTCATTCGTCGCCATGTGGGGCACGGGATATGGATCGACGAATCCGCCGTGCGTCGTCGGTGGCTTGAATCAGCCCCGCGCGGAACCCTTGCGTACCGGTGTGACGGCGCTCCTATCTCCGACATCTCCCGAAGTTCTGAATCCGATAGGTCGCATCATGTTACGGGCCGACTACGCGGGCAGTGCTCCTACGCTGCCGTGTGGTGTTGTGCAGATTAATTTTCAGGTGCCCGCCAATGCGACTCCCGGAACCTATTTCTTTGAACCGTCGATTCAGTTTGTCGATCCAAACGTCAGTCTCAGAGGGTATTCGGCGAGAATCGGGGCCACTGTCGAGGTGAAGTGAGGCAAATCAGAATCCAGAAGGCAAAGCTGCCTCAAGTTCGATTTGTTCTCCGGTGATGGGGTGGTGGAATTTCAGATAGTGGGCGTGGAGAAAGTATCCTCCATCGCCGGGCAGGCCGGGGAGATTTTCTAGCGGCTGGCCGGTTGCGCCGTACAGAGGGTCGCCTACCAGGGGATGGCCGATGGAGGCCAGATGGATTCTGATTTGATGCGGGCGGCCGGAATGTAGGCTTACCTCAAATGTTGTGGTGTCGGCGGTGCGCGAGATCACCTTTGCCAATGATTTTGACGGTTTGCCACTGGGGCTCGCGGCCCATACAGAGCCGATGAGCGGGTGCGGTACCAGGCCGATGGGGGTCAGGATTTCGTACGCGTCGTGCTGGGCAATGTGTTGCGCCAGCGCCCGGTAGACTTTTTGAATTTTGGGTGTGTTCCAGTCCGCGAAGAGAGTCGCCGCCGCCTGCTGATTCTTGGCGAAGAGGACGATGCCGGTGGTGGCTCGGCCTAATCGGTGGACGGGGCTCGCGTCGGGCGTTTGCTTCTGCACCAGGCGCAGGAGAGTGTTCTCCATGAAGCCGCCGCCGGGGAGCGTGGGCAGGCCGCTGGGTTTGTTTACCGCGAGCAGATGGTCGTCTTCATACAGGACTTCAAAACGCTGAGGGGCGTCTGGTTCGATCCAGGGGGGACGGTTCCAGACCAGGGTTTGGCCCACAGCGACCGCTTCGCTTCCGGTGGCGGGGACGCCGTCGAGGGTGACTTCGCCGTGGTCCAGTTTTTGTTGCCAGGCTTGGGGGGATGAGTGGTGATACAGGCTCGCCAAGTGGGAGAGCAGGACTTGCCCATGGTATTTGCTGCTGATGATTGTGGTGTAGGCATAGCCACGGTTCAGCATGTAGTTTGAGTGTAAGCCAAGGCATCTGCGGCGCGGTATTGCGAAGACATATTGCTCTCCAGATCCTGGTTTGATACTCTTCGTGCGTTGCAGTGTAAGCGTTTTCACCACGATCAGGAGTTTCCCCATGAAGAGAACTGTACTCACGCTATTATTTTTGCCTCTGTTCGCTACGCTCGCGGTGATCGCGCAGCAGGCACCGGTGCCCGTTGAGATTGACAAGACAGCGCCGGTCGACGATTTCAAACCCTCGGCCTTGAATCAACCGGGGAAGCGGTATCCGGAGGTGAACTCCCAAAAGCGCGTTCGGACGACCCTGCGGGCACCGAATGCACAAACCGTGGTGCTCGATCTGGGTGGCGTCCGATATCCCATGACCAAAGGCTCGGACGGCGTGTGGACGGTCGTCTCGAATGCGCAGGACGAAGGCTTCCACTATTACCAACTGATCGTGGACGGCGTTTCGATCCCGGATCCGGGGACCCTTTCGTTTTACGGCTCCAGCCGCTGGAGCAGCGGGGTGGAAATCCCCGCGCAGGACGGGGATTTCTACGCCATGAAGAACGTGCCTCACGGCCAGATGCGGGAAACGCACTTCTTCTCCAAAATCGCCAATGCGACTCTGCAGGCCTACGTCTATACGCCTCCCGATTATGAGAAGGGATCGAAGCGGTACCCGGTGCTCTACCTGCAACACGGCGCGGGAGAAGATGAACACGGCTGGGGTGGCCAGGGGCGTGCGGGCCTGATTATGGACAACCTGATTGCGGAAGGCAAAGCCAAGCCCTTCATCATTGTGATCGGCAATAGTTCGATCCCTGGAACCGTGCAAGGCGGGCCGGGTGGTCCGCCTCCTGCGGGCGGCGCTGCTCGTGGACCTGCCCCTGCCGGAGCGCCGCCCGCCGCGCAACCCGGTCGTGGCGCACCCGGAGCCGCTGGAGGACGCGGACCCGGAGCCATGAGCAACACTCCTTTCGAACATGTGCTGATCGAGGAGATGGTTCCCTTCATTGACGCCAACTTCCGGACCGTGGCCGATCAGCCGCATCGTGCCTTGGCTGGCCTCTCCATGGGCGGGATGATCACGCGGGGGATTACGGTTGCCCACGCCGACAAGTTCTCCCACATCGGAATTTTCAGCGGCGGTAGCATCCAGCCATCGGATGTCAAAGACATGGCCGACTTCCGTAAAAAGGTGAAGCTGGTCTTTGTCAGCTACGGGAGCCGCGAACCCGGCTCGGTGAATGGCAAGGCCACTGCCGAAGATTTGAAGCAGGCCAAGGTCAACAGTGTCTTTTACGAATCCCCGCAGACCGCGCACGAATGGCAGAGCTGGCGGCGTAGCCTGCACGAGTTCGCCCAGCTGCTGTTTTAACCTGTAAATACAATCGGCCTAGTCTTGCTAAGTCAGCTTTGGGGTGCGAAGCGATTTTGAGCTTCCGCTGAGCCGCCTTGCGCCCCGCGCCCTGACGTCTTATAATTCCGGCAAGTACCTGAGTCCATGAACGATTCCCTGCGTGTTAAATCTGTGATGGTCGCGTTCGCGATCTGTGGCGTGACGATGGTCATTGTGGGGGCGGCCCGCGGCGCGAGCGGCGATGCCGAGATCGAGCGGCAGTTCCAAGGAACCGTCAAGCCATTCCTCGCGACCTACTGCGTGAATTGCCATAGCGGGGCCAATGCGGCGGGGCAATTGAGTCTCAGCGCGTATTCGTCAGTAGCTTCCGTAATCGGCGATTTTTCTCATTGGGATCGCGTTAAAGGAAGGCTGGATGCGGGCGAGATGCCTCCCAGCGGCATGCCCCAACCTTCCGCGGGATCGCGCAAGCAAATCACGGACTGGATCCAGTCTGTTCGGTCCAATGAAGCGCGCAAGCACGATGGGGATCCAGGCGTCGTCCTGGCTCGACGGCTCAGCAATTCCGAGTATGATTACACGATCCGCGACCTGACAGGACAGGATATCCGTCCGGCCAGGGAATTCCCGGTAGATCCGGCCAACCAAGCGGGTTTCGACAACTCCGGGGAGTCGCTGGACATGTCTCCGGCACTGCTCAGCAAGTATCTGATGGCGGCGCGCGAAGTCGCGGATCACATGTATCTCACGCCGCAAGGCTTCGAGTTTGCGCCCTATCCCATGCTGGTCGAGACCGACCGCGATAAGTTCAGCGTCGAACGGATCGTCGCCTTTTATCACCGGCAAAACACCGACTACGCGAACTATTTCCGCGCCGCATGGCGATACAAATACCGAGTGATCCTGGGCCAGCCCACGGCCACTTTGGCGCAGATCGCCGCACAGGCCAAAGTGTCTCCGAAATATCTGGCGACCGTGTGGCAAGCGCTGAATACGAAAGAAAACATGGGGCCGATGGCTAAGCTGCAACGCCTGTGGCTGGCGCTACCGGTTCCTGCGAAAGGTCAGACGGAGCTGGCGGCAGAGGGTAGCGTCAAGATGCGCGAATACGTGGAGCGTATGCGTAAGGATACGTTTACCGTTTTCACGAGTCCCACGGTACCAGCGGCTGCGCCTCCTGGACCGAACGCGCCTTCCACGATCCTCGGGGGCGCTGGCTTGAGTTCGACTTCCCAGCCACTGATGAACATGAGGAATCGGGAGTTCGCGACTCACCGCAGGGATTTTGATCGGACGGCTCTCCGCGCAGACAGCCCGGTGCCGGTCGCAGCGGCTCCGCCAGTTGTTGCGCCCGCTGGCCGCGGTGGTGCCGGTCCAGGTCGCGGTGCGCGGCCACCGAGTCCCGCTGCACTGGCGCTGCAAGCCAGAATGGAAAATCCCGATCTCGTGGTCCCCAGCGGGCAGCTACCGCTCTACGAGGCGGCGTTCGCGCGCTTTAGTTCTGTGTTCCCCGATACGTTTTATGTCGAGGAGCGGGGTCTCTCTTATCCCTACGACAGCGACTTCAAGGGTCGTCTTCTCAGCTCCGGTTTTCATCTGGTGCAAGGCTATACGCGCGACGATGCGCCTCTGATGGAACTCTTGCTGAACGAGAAAGAGCAGAAGGAATTGAATCGGTTGTGGGACGAGTTTGAATTTATTTCCGACTACACCGCGAAAACGTTCATCGAGTTTTTCTTCAACCAAAGCGGTGAAGTCGACGGGCGCGGCAAAGAATCGGGTAGCGCCAGACCGCCGGACAATGAAGTGACCGCAGAAGCTGTTGTTCTCGGCCTCAAGCAGCAGTATCTGGCGAAAGCCCAAGGCTATCCGGCTGCGGTGAAGGCCATTGAAGCGCATTTCGACAGTGTGAATGGCACCATCCGGGGCGTGGAAAATGCGCGGCTCGCCGCCGAACCCAAGCACCTGGAGAACCTCCTGAAGTTCGCGTCGCGCGCCTACCGCCGACCGATCACAGCGAAAGAGCGCGAGGATTTGCTGTCCTTCTATCGTTCGGTGAGAGACAAGGGCGGCCTCTCGCACGAAGAGGCGATGCGGGATTCGATCGTCATGATTCTGATGTCGCCGGCGTTCTGTTATCGCCTGGATCTGGTGGAGCCGCCCAAAACGGCGGATAACTTCAGAGGTCCCGCGAACAACTTGAATGCCGCACCTCCACGTGTATCCGCATCGTCGCCCCGCGCAATCGCGGCCACGGTCCCGTTGACGGATTACGCACTGGCGAATCGGCTCAGCTACTTTTTATGGTCCAGCATGCCGGACGAGAAATTACTCGCGCATGCCGCTGCGGGAGATTTGACCAAGCCCGGAGTGCTCGCCGCCGAGACCCGCAGAATGCTGAAGGATGAACGAGCCATCGCGCTAGCCACCGAATTCGGCGGCAATTGGCTGGGCTTCCGCCGCTTCGAAGGAATCAACACGGTGGACCGCGACCGCTTCCCGAGCTTCGATAACGAGCTGCGGACGGCGATGTTCCAAGAACCCATCCGCTTCATTTACGATCTGGTCCGCAGCAATGGCTCCATCCTCAACATGCTGTACGGCAAGTACACCTTCGTGAATCCGGTTCTGGCGAAACACTACGGGATGCCCGAGGTAAAGGGCGAGCCGAACCAATGGGTCCGTGTGAACAATGCCGCGGATTTTGGCCGGGGCGGGTTATTGCCGATGGCTGTATTCATGACGCAGAATTCGCCCGGACTGAGAACGAGTCCCGTGAAGCGCGGCCATTGGCTGGTTCTCAATGTGCTGGGCGAGGTTATTCCTCCGCCTCCGCCTGCGGTGCCGGAGCTCCCGAAAGACGAAGCGACCATGGACCTGCCGTTGCGCGAGGTGTTAGCGCTGCATCGAGCGAATCCATTATGTGGCGGCTGTCACGCACATTTCGATGTGTTCGGGCTGACCATGGAAGGCTTCGGTCCCATTGGCGAGAAGCGAGCGAACGACCTGGCAGGTCACCCTGTGGATACGCAGGCAACTTTTCCGGGCGGCACGCAGGGAAGCGGGATTGCCGGCTTGCAGTCCTACATACGCGCTTCTCGCGAGCAGGATTTCCTGGACAACGTGAGCAGCAAATTGCTGGTCTACGCAATCGGGCGTTCGCTGCAGATTTCGGATGAACCTCTGGTGGGGCGGATGAAGACGAAACTCACGGCCAACGGGTATAAAATTGATTCGCTGGTGGAATCGATTGTCACCAGTCCCCAATTCTTGAGACGACGCAATCCGGAACTTGGGCAGGAAGGGAACTAGAATGGCTGACAGAATCAAAGCGACTTCACGCGGAATCAATCGGCGCGCAATCCTGCGAGGCACTGGGTGCGTGATGGCACTGCCGTGGCTCGAATCCTTCGCGGCGGTGGCTGCGACGCCTCCCTCTTCGGCCTTTCCGAAACGCTTCGCTGTGATGTTTATGGGCAACGGCGTGAACGAACAGCATTGGGGCGCCGAAGGCAACGGCGACGACATGAAGCTGAAGCAATCCTTGTCACCGCTGGAGCCACTGAAGAAAAAGATCAACGTCATCGAAGGGCTGTTTAACAAGGAGTCCACCGGGCACGGCGTTCACCCCTCCCAGACCGGCAGCATTTTATCGGGAGCCCAGGTTACCAAGGGCGCGGTCATTCATTCGGGCGTTTCGGTGGACCAGATGATCGCCAGCCGTTATGCCGACCAGACGGTGCAACCGAGCATCGTGCTGGCTTGCGAACAACCGGAGACCGGGTATCACGAGACGAATTATTCGATGGCGTACAGCTCGCACATTTCGTGGCAGAGTCCGGATTCGCCGGTGCCGAACGAAGTGTATCCCGCGCTGGCGTTCGACAATCTTTTTGAGAATCGCAGCAGTGTACGCAACCTGAGTATCCTCGACCGGGTGCGGGAGTCCGTGCGCGATCTGAGCCGTCAGATTAGTGCCACGGACCTTCGCAAGGTGGACGAGTATCTGGACAGCGTTCGCGAAGTGGAGACGCGCGTGGATGGAATGCGCAAGGCGCAGAGCAAAGCCGAGGATGCCGCCAAAGGGCAAAATCGTCCGGCCTGGACCATGGAACGTCCCGCCAATGGCCTGCCGGAAGATCTTCGCGAGCACATGCGTTTGATGTGCGACGTGATCGCCATGGCGTTTCAAACCGATAAAACGCGCGTTGCCTCGCTGGTGCAGGGCCGCGATCTGGGGATGCTTTACTACCCGTTCTTCGGCGTCAAGGAACCGCACCACACGGCATCGCACAGCAATCTCTCCGACGGCTATGAGCAGATCACGCGGCTCCATTTGGGTCAGCTGGCCTATCTCGCCGCGAAGCTGGATTCGATGCCCGAAGGCGACGGTACGGTGCTGGATCATTCCTGCCTGATGTTCCTGTCGAACTTGTATTCAGGCCGGGACCACAATAACTTCCGCTTGCCGGTGGTGTTGGCCGGAGGCCTGGGTGGCACGCTCAAGACCGGGCGCACTTTGGACTACCTGAAGGCCGGCGACGACAATCGCAAGATGTGCAGTTTGTTCCTGGGCATCATGGACCGGATGGACATCAAGCTCGACCAGTTTGGGGACGCAACGACGCGCCTCGAAGGACTGTAGCGGTCTCTGGCGGGTGCCCTTGGCGGCGTTCCCGTTCCGAGAGGATTGCTGTAAGATTGTTTAAGCCCGGGAGGCCCCGTTTTCCATGAAGGTATTCATCACCTCGTTGTTCCTGATCTCTGTCGGATTCGCCCAAACATCCGTTCCGTGCATCGCGCCGCCAGCGCCGCCTGCTGCTCCCCCTGCGGCTGGCGCAGCGCGCCCGGCGAATGCTGGTGGTGGTGCCGGTCGAGGAGCGCCTGCCCCGCAGTCCGCCGCCGATATTGCCGAAATCGCCAAGCTGATGGATCTTCCCGCTTGGGCGCAGAACCTGGGCACGGGCGACTATTCGCACGGACCTTCGTTCCCCACTGCACCGGAACTCGCCAAACGCGTTGGCGTTCCGGAAGGCAAGGTGATTGAGTTCGTGATGGACTCCTCCCAAAGCAAGTTCTTTCCGGGTGTGAACGGTGCGATCCAGCGTCATGTGTGCGTTTATGTTCCGGCGGGATATGTCGCGGGAACCGAAGTCCCGGTGATCGTTTCGGCTGATGCCTACGGCATGCGCTACAACCTGCCGACGATCCTCGACAACATGATTTATGACCAGCGCGTGCCGGCGATGGCGGCGGTGATGATTGATGCCGGTGGTCCGGGACGCAGCTTGGAATACGACACGGTTTCCTCCAAGTACGCCGAATTCGTGGAAGCCGAAGTGCTGCCGCGCGCGGAGAAGGAAGCGAACGTGAAGCTTTCTAAGAATCCGGATGCCCGGATGACGATGGGCGGCAGTTCCGGTGGAGCAGCGGCGCTGACCATGGCGTGGTTCCATCCCGATTCCTATCACCGCATCCTCAGCTATTCGGGAACCTTCGTGAATCTGCGCAACGGTCCGGAAGCTGCGCACGGTGCTTACGAATACATCGAGCACCTATTCCCGAACAGTGAGAAGAAGCCGTTCCGCATCTGGATCCAGGTTTCCGAAAACGACAACGGTTCGAAAACTCCCTCCGAGGGAATGCGCAACTGGGTCACCGCGAACTCGCGGCTCGCCAAGGTTTTGAAGGACAAAGGCTACCCGTACCAGTTCGTGTATACGAAGGGCGGAGGCCACACGCAGCGGAAGGTGATCAACGCCACTCTCCCGCAGGCGCTCGAATACCTCTGGCTGGATTACACGCCGACACGATAGGTAGAACGATACATCGTGCCTAAGGCAGACAAGCCGCAGAGCGGAGCTCTTCAATACCATACGCACACCGGCGACGGAGACTTGGCGTCGCTGTGTTTGATCGTAGGTGCGCCCGGGCGAGCCGACCTCATTGCGCAGAAATATCTGCAGGACGCGAAGCGCTTCGCGAATGAGCACAGAGGCTTGGTGTCCTACACCGGCCTCTATCGCGGAACGCCTGTCTCGGTCACGACGTCGGGAATGGGCGGACCTTCGATCGGCATCGTGTTGCCGGAAGCTGTTCTCAGTGGCGCGCGTATCTTCATCCGCGTTGGATCCTGCGGAAGCCTGCTGCCCGAGGCCAAGCCCGGCGACGTAATCATCCCGACGGCCGCGATTCGGTTTGATGCGACCGCGGAGGATTGGGCACCCAAGGAATTCCCGGCGTGTGCTTCGTGGCAGGTGGTGAAGGCTCTCCATGAAGCGGCCTCGCGGATCGCTCCGGGTCGGTTCCATACCGGCGTGGAGTGCACCACCGGAGACTTCTATACCGGCCAGGGACGCCCCAACCTTTTCGGTGCGGTTCCGGAACGCATGCGTCTGCGCCACGAAGAAGTGCTTCGCCTGGGTGCCGCTTGTTATTCCATGGAAGCATCCGCTCTGTTTGTTTGGTGCGCAACGGAAGGCGGCGGGCTTCCGACGGGGGCGATCAACGCTGTATTCGGTAATCGTCACACCAACGAATGGCGCGTGGACGGCGAAGAGCTGGCCGCGGAGATCGCGCTGGAAGCGCTGCTGCTCCTGCAAAAAGATGAAACGGTCGCCGACTACGTCGCGCGCAGCAAGCCCCAATATCCGCGTTAAGCGTGCGTGCAATACTGAGTCAAATGCGCGCTTCTCTCATTTCCCGTGACGACGTGCTGGCGACAAAGACTCTGCATGTTTCGAGTCATCCGCTGGTGCAAGACAAGATCACTCGCCTGCGAGAAGCCAACCGTTCACCGGAGACATTCCGAATCTTGGCGGGTCAGCTGACGACCCTGCTGCTGTATGAGGCTTTGGCGGATTTGTCTGTTTCCCCCAAGACCGTTCGCACGCCGCTCGCGGACTGCGAGGGAAGTGTGCTCGCCGAACAGGTCGGGTTCGTGCCGGTTTTGCGCGCGGGCCTCGGAATGATTCCAGCAGCGCTGGAGCATGTTCCGAACGCGCAGGTGTGGTGCCTGGGCATGTATCGTGACGAAGAGAAGCTTGTGCCGATGCCCTATTACGACAAGATGCCGGAACATCCGACGGCCGATGTCTACTGCGTCCTGGACATCATGCTGGCCACGGGTGGATCGGCGTGCGATGCGATTTCTCGAGTGCAGCGCTACGGCAAGCCGGTTCGTCTGGTGAGTCTGATCGCGGCTCCGGAGGGAGTGCTGAAGGTTGCTACGGATCATCCGGACACGAAGATGTTCGTGGGAGTGCTCGACAGCCACCTTAGCGACAAGGGATATATTGTTCCGGGGCTCGGGGACGCTGGCGATCGCTACTTCAATACGACGTCATGATTGCCGAGGGCGCGGACCATCTCTTGCTGAGTCTGCTTCCGCTTGCACGCGCGCGGGCCTATGCTCCGCTCTCCGGGTTTCAGGTCGGCGCGGTTGTCCAAGGAGGCAGCGGCAGCGTGTATCTTGGCGCAAACATCGAAGTCCCCGGCCACAGTCTCGGGCTGACGGTGCATGCGGAACAGGCGGCGCTGGCGAATGCTTACATGGCCGGCGAAGATCGGATTTGTGTAATTGCGGTTACGGCTGCTCCTTGCGGGCACTGTCGACAATTTTTGAAGGAGATGGTTCCCGACGGAGATGTTCGCGTCCTTATTCAGGGCGCGGCGAGCACGAGTCTGTCGGCGCTGCTACCGCAGTCGTTTGGTCCGGCGGATCTCGGCTTCGAGCGGGGTGCGCTTCCGATTCGTGAGAGCGAGCTGTCGCTGATTGTGGATACCCGCGATCCACTTGTGCTGGCGGCGCTGGAGGCCGCGCGTAGATCGTATGCTCCTTACACGAGTTCGTACTCCGGCGTGGCGCTCCTGACTTCCGATGGGCGCACGGTCACTGGGTCCTATATAGAGAATGCCGCTTTCAATCCGAGCCTCTCGCCGGCGCATACGGCGTTGGCTGGGTTGGGTGGATCGCCCGCCAGTGTGAAACGGGTAGTGCTGGTGGAGGTTGAGGCCGCCAAGATCAGCCAGGAAAGCTTCGTGCGCGCGGTCGTTTCTTCGGCTCAGATTGAGGTTGTGAAAGCGAAGCGGGTGATCTAGGGGGATGGCAGGCGGAAACGCCTGCCCCACCTTTGCCTGTGTGTGGTCGCAGGTGGGGCAGGCGTTTTCGCCTGCCGACTAGCGTTGCTCGCTACGCCGGGAACGCCAGAAGAATAGCAACGCGAGGAGTGGCGCGGAGAGGAACACGGCATTCCAATCGCCCTGGCCGGCAGTCGAGGAGGTTGGCTTCGTGCTCAAATCGCGGCGCGTGACTTCCATCTTGTAGCCCTCAAGCGGCGGGGCAGGTTGCTCGGAAGTCTCGGTGGGTGCGCCTTCGTTCTTCGTTACGAAGTCTTCCACTTCTTTCGCGGCTTGCGACAGTTGCTTCCCGGTCGCATTTTCGAGAGCCTTCTGCATCCCATCGATCAGCGGGCTGGGGATGCCGAGATCTTTCGCACGCTCCGTCATGTACTTCATCAAGCGGGGATTGCCGCAGGTGTTGCCGGAACAGCCGATGCCGTGGTCTTTCACACTGGTGAGGAACTCTTCGAGCAACTTCTTCTCGGTGGCTTTGTCGGCTTTCCAGTAATCCTTGCGAACGGTTTCGACCATGCGCGCGGTGATGTCCTGGTAGGCGAAGGGGGACTTCTCTTCGAAGAACTTCTTCATGCCGAGCTTGTGTTTGTCCTCGACGTAGGTATCGAACGTCTCTTTCCACATGGAGTCGTCGATGACGCTGGTGGCCGTGGCGTCCCAGCCCCACATGTATTCGACGAACTCGCGCATGGCTCCGGCTCCCGCATAGCCTTCCTTCTGCATGCCTTCGATCCAGGTGGGATTCACGTAGCGCGAGCGGAATTCGGTGCCGATGAATTCGTTGATCGTGGACATCTTCGGCTTGCCTGGATCGCGTGTATTGGTGATGAGCAGCTCGGGATCCTTGCCGTCGATATTGCGGATCGCCGTAGTAAGCCCCCCCATGTACATAAACATATCGTCGTTGTCGAGGGCGCCGTAGAGCGAGGTGGAACTGGAGTGGACGACTTTGTCGGTACCGGCCAGCGCGAGGCGGAAGACGTCTTCCATGGATTCGCCCCAGAAGCCGTTGCCGAAGCCGTGGCCCATCTTGCGGATGTATTCGTCGGCCATGCCCTTGTCGGTTTCCCAGGTGCCGCTGGCGGCGGCAATGGTCGAGGTGTTGAGGTTGAAGATGCCCGGCGGCTCGTCGAAGATGCGCACGCCGGCGCGGAGGTCGGCGTCCTTTTCGGAGTAGCCTTTGGAGATGAGCGCGGCCTTGGTGGAGAGGTAATGCTTGCGGACGAAGTTGTCGGTCTCTTCGATCGACTTGACCATCTGCACGGCTTTGTCCATTAGCACCGTGATGTTGTGGAACATGCCTTCAGCGGCGCTGGCGATGACGATGTCGACACGCGGGCGGCCTAGTTGTGCGGTCGGGATGACTTCCACGTCGACCACTTTGTCGCGGTCGTTCCACACAGGGCGCGCGCCGAGTAAATAGAGGATCTGCGATTCCATCACGCCTTCATGGCGCATGGTTTCGTCGCCCCAGATGACGAAGGAGACTTTCTCGGGATACTTGCCGTTCTTCTTGAAGCTGTCGTCGAGCATTTGTTGGGCGAGCTTCACGCCAATTTCCCAGGAGGCTTTCTTTGGGATTTTGTCGGGGTCAATGCCGTAGAAGTTGCGGCCGGTGGAGTAGGAATCGGGGTTGCGGATGGGCTCGCCGCCGCTGCTGACGGGGACGAAGCCGCCACGGAGCGCCCGGGAAAGGTTGGTGAGTTCTGCGGGACCGGAGGTCGTGATGCGCTCTTCCATCTCTTTGGCGAGCACTGCGGATTGTGCGGGGAGGAGACTGTGATCGGTGCTGATGATCGCGTCGACCGTGGAATCGCGCAGGGGTTTTTCGGGCGTGCGCCCGAACGCGTGCAGGCCGTAGGGAATGTTCTGGCTGCGCAGTTCCACCATGTGGTCCTGGATGCGATGCAGCAGTTCGTCGTTCAGGTTTTCGGGCTTGCTGAGGTCGAGGCCCATGTCCTTGGCAATGCCGAGGTCGACCACTTGCTTGCGGATCTTGTCGGCGGTGGCTTTGGCTAGCTCGGGGTTCTTGTGCAGGTTGATGTCGAAGTCGTTGATCGATTCGCTAAGCGCGGCGAGTTCGGGGAGCAGGCCACCTTTCTTGAACGGCGGGACCATGTGGTCGATCAGCGTGGCCATGCCTCGGCGGCGGGCGACGAGGCCTTCGCCGACGACGTCGACGTTGTAGATGTAGATGTCCGGGATGTCTGCGATCAGCGCGTCAGGGGCGTCTTCCTCATTGAGTCCGATGTCCTTGCCGTCGAGCCATTCGAGCGTGCCATGGGTTCCGATGTGGACCACGGCGTCTGCCTTGAATTCGTTGCGCAGCCAGGAGTACGCCGCGACGTATTGATGATGCGGTGCAAGGTTGTCGGCGTGGTAGAGTTTTTCGTTGTCCTCACCCCAGCCGCGCGCGGGCTGCGGCATCAGGACGATGTTGCCGAATTGGACGGCGGGGATGATGAGGTCGCCACCGACCTGCATCAGCTTGTTCTTCTCGGGAGAGCCCCAGTCTTTGATGATCTTGGCTTTGAGCGATGGCGCGAGTGCGTTCAGCCATTTCTTGTAGTCGGCTGCTTTGACGCGGATGGCGTTGCCTTGCTTCACCAACGCGTCTAATTCGCCGGGAGCGTAGCCGCCCACGTTGATGGCCTTCTCGGTGAGTTGCTTGAGGATGCCGTCGGCAGACATATCGAGCGAGCCGACGTTGTAGCCTTCGGTTTTCAGCTTGGTCAGCATGTTTGACAGCGAGTCGGCGACGTTCAGGTAGCTTGCGCCGATGTTGGCTTTGCCGGGCGGGTAGTTATAGAAGATGAGCGCGAGATGTTTGGCGGCGTTCGGTTTGTCTTGCAGTGCTGCGTATTTCAAGCCTCGGGAGACGGCTTTCGGAATCTGCGACAGGATCGGGTGCGTGACGACCATCGTCAGACCGGTTTCTTTGTCCGTGACCTTCTCTTTGCTGCCTACGACTGTTGGCGCGACCAATCCGGCGAGCTCGGGGACGGCGATTTGGAAAGTGCCTTCGAACATGGAGAGGCCTTGATTGTCCTCGCGCCATTCTTTCTCAGTGCGACCGTAGAGGCTGACGAGGTTGATGACGGGGATGTCCAGGGTGTCGGCCACGATCGACGATGCGGGGTCGCCGAAGCGGAAGAGAAGCGAGAGTGCTACATCGGCGCGCGACTTGCCTTGCGGATCGGTGAGCAGTCGCTGGTAGGCGATGCCATCGGGATAGCCGAAGAGGGGGATCGCTTCTGCGCCTTGCTTCTCTATCTCCGCGATGATGGCGTCTAGTTGTTCGGTGTCGCCGGTGTAGTAGCTGGACTTGTAGAAGCCGAGGGCCACGCGCTGCGCTCCGGGTTTCTTTTTGCCGTGGGCGGCGCGCCACGCATCGAACTGCTCCCACGTGGCGAAAACTTGGCCGGTCTTGCCATCGGGGTAGTAGTAGCCGAACTCGAGGCTCGGTACAACGGGGGGAATCGTTAGGCCAGTGACGCCCGCTTTGGAGAGAGCGTATTTCATCAGGCTCAGCTGGTTTGCGAAGCCGGAATGGCTCCAGTAGTCGCGGGCCTTGTCGTCCCACACTGCGCCCATGTCGTCGTAGTCTTTGCGAGGGCGCAAGCCGGAACCAATCGCCAGCGTCATACCATTGCGCCTGATCGCGCCCACGAGGTCGATTTTGTGGGCCTCGTTGTAGCGCGTCAACATTTGCTCGTTCATGGTGTCGAGCAGCAGGACGTTGGCTTTGGTGAGGTCCTCGGGTTTGGTGTCGTCGAAGACGGATTCAGTGAGGAAGCTAAGAGTTACGCGACCGCGCAGATCCGGGCGCTCGGCGAGTAGAGCCTTGTACGCCTGGATGGTGACGGGCATGTTGCCGTCGGAGTAGAGATAGGCGAGGCGCACCGGCTGCGCGCACGCGGCGGCGGCCGCTAGAAGCGCGAGAGCGAGAACACTATTGCTTCGGTGCCGCATTTTTACTGTCCCCATCGGGAACGTAGATGACTTCGCCGTTGGCCAAGCGGTAGGCGGTGCCTAAACGTTCGCCGTCGCCGGAGCTGGTTTGGCCGGTCATCTTATACGCTTCGATCTTGGTGCCCTTTTTGACGATGATTTCCTTCATCCCGTCTTTGCTGGTTTTCACCATGGTGACTTCGCTGTTGGGGTCCATCAGGTCGGCCATGCGGTAGACGGAGAATAGCGTGATCATCAGGCCGACAATGAAGACGACGGACATGTCGAACAAGTTAGCCACGCCGGCGAGCGGATCTTCTTCCGGGACTTCTTCGGGGCTCGGCAGATGAAGGAATTTCGACATGTTAGTTCTTGCTGGCGAATTCGGGCTCGCGCGTGAGCTCGCTGGAAATGCGCTCGGCTAAGAAGCGTTGTTCACGGATGGATTCGTTGACCCAGGCTAGGCGAACGGTGGCGACCACGTAGGCGACGGTTCCGGTGGCGAGGCCGATGATGGTCGAGGTGAAAGCCACCACCATTTGCCCGGCCATGGCTTCGAGATTTCCGCCGGCCATCGCGGCGAGCGAGATGCCCATGGGGATCAGAGTTCCGATGAGGCCGAGGCTGGGGCCCACTCGGACCAACATGCGCGGAGCGGTCAAGGTTCGACGAACACGTTCTTCCTGCTCGAGGACGAGGTGTTCCAGTCCGCCGCCGCCGAGGGTATCGTCGGTACGCTGCTTTTCCACGTCGGCGAGCAACCGGCGTAACGGGGAAGGCAACTGGCGCTTACGCGTTTCGGCGGCGTTGAGGACCGGACCGGAGGCGAGCCAGGAATCGAGGTTGAAGCCATGGCGCTCGCGGCGGCGCATCACGAAATCGACTACGCAGCGACCCGCCATAAAGAGGACGGCGAGGACGCAGGCCCACAAAAGGGCGAACACAGGGAAGCGCAGGACTTGTCCTAACGCGAAGAGGCCGTTTTCAAGCAACGCCTGCAAATTCGGCATGATTACCGATGCCTCCAAAGGGACCAAGCGCCCCCTATTAATGTAGACGCGCCCGCGGCGGAAATGACCCAGGCCGGGAACGCGTTGTTTGCGGTTTCACCCGCGATATTCATAGCTCCCGCGGATCGCCAGCCGTCCACGAGTGCGGGTCCGACCGCAGCGCCCAATCCGAGGGCCAACATGAGTAGCATGCCCTCTTCCTGCACGGACTCCGGTGCAAAATTCGAATTGCGGGACGCAAGGGCGATGCTGACCAGCGGGACGATGGCGGCGCAGAACCAGGCGATCCAGTTCGGCACGCCGTCCGCGGCGAGCAAGGCTCCGAGTACAGCAGCCAGTAATCCACCGCAGAAAGCCGGGAGCGTGACCCATCCCGGTCGGTAAAGCTTGAACCCGGCGACGAGCGCCGCGAATCCCGCGACGGTTGCTGCATCGGGAACTCCGTCCCAGAGGAGCCACGCGCTAAGTCCGAAACCGACTGCGACACCAGCCACACGGCGAGGCACGGCCGCGCCTGTGGAAAATACCACGGCACCGATACCGGCCAAGAGCCACAGAGCTTGGAGCGCTAAAGACACGTCTTCTGAGTGTAAACTACCATGCAACCTTGCAGAAACCGCCATCCGAGCAGACATAGACAGTCAGTGACCGGTACGATACCGCGTTCAACTGTTTGATTCAAAAGGAACGCGATCCGACCAGCGGGACTTGCCCATTGCCGGGACTTGGGGCAAACTAAAGTGCTCATGTCCAAACCCGCGACGATCACCCGACGCGTGCTTCTCTGGCTCCACATGCTGGTCGGGCTGACCTTCGCTGTCTACGCCGTGATGCTGGGTGTCTCGGGTTCGATCCTGGTGTTCCGGGAAGAGCTGACCGAGCTTGAGTTTCCGAAGTTCCACGAAGGGATCGCGCCTGCGATTTTGAAGACGACTCCGGATCAGGTGCGGGAAGCGGTGAAATTCGTGTTTCCCGACTGGCAGTCGTACAGCGTCACGTGGCCGAATGAGAACAGTCCTTATTGGATGTCGTACCTTAGCAAGGGCGGGCAGTCGATGGAGGTTTTCCTCAATCCTGAGAACGCGCAACTGATCGGAGTTCGCGGGACGAGGGAAGGGAAGATGGGTACCATCGCGCAGATGCATTTCAATCTGCTGCTCGGGTCGGCGGGACGGGTGGTGCAGGGTTTCGGCATTTTCGCGTTGCTCGCGATGTGCGTAAGTGGGCTGTGGTTGTGGTGGCCCGTGGGCGGCGCGCGACTGGCTTCGCGGTTTCGCGTGGATTGGCGCGGGGGCTGGCGGAAGGTTTCCTGGCAGCTGCACCACGTAACCGGAGCGTTCGGCGTTGCGTTTATCGCGATGTGGGCGGTGACGGGTGGCTACTACATCTGGCTGAACACGTATCTTGCTGTGTCGGATGGCCTCTTCGAACGAGCGAAGACGCCGGTGATAGAGAAGCGTCCGGCGGATACGGCGACGCTGCCGATGGCGGAACTGGCTCGCATCGCGCAGGGCCAGTTTCCGGGGAAGCCGCTGTATCGGATGGCGGTGCCTTCGGCTCCGAACTACGCGGTGTCAGTGACGATGCTGGAGGCGACTCCTGGTGAGTTTCATCGGGTGGCGACGGTGCAACTCGATCCCGTTACGGGCGCGGTGCTGCAGAGAGGCTCGTCGGCGGAGCGGCCGACTGGGAACAGCGTGCTCTCCTGGATCAGCGTGCTGCATTTCGGTCGGTTCGGCGGAATCGTCATAAAGATCGTGTGGTTTCTGGCCGGACTTACGGTGCCGTTGCTGGCGATTACGGGTTGCCTCATGTGGTGGCGTCGCGTAATCGAGCCTCGTTTGCGGCCGAAAGAAGTTGAGCTGGAGACGGTCGCATGACGCGACGTTTGCTCATCCTGCTGCTGGCCGCGACTGCGCTGTGGGGGCAGAAGGACGTCATCAGTTTGTCGGCTCCGCTGACGGAGACGATGTATCTGCTCGGCCAGCAGGGGCGCTTAGCGGCGATGTCGGACACTTCGTTGTTTCCGGAGCAGGCCAAGCTTGACCAGCAATCGGGCAAGATTCGGAAGCTGGGGTTCTCGAATCCCGATATGGCCGTGATCGACGCGATTCGTCCGAAGCTGATCCTGACCAGCACCGCGTTCCAGCGCGACTTGGTGGCGAAGCTGCGAGCGAAGGGGTACAAAGTACTGCACTTCGAACCGGATACGATCGAGGACATCTTCATGCAGACGGAGCAGGTCGGCGAGGCACTGGGCAAGGGGCGCGAGGCAGGGAAGTGGACTCGTGCGTGGCGCTCCGAATTAGCCGAGATTGGGAAGAAGTCCGCTGGCCTGCCTAGGGTCCGCGTGTATATCGAGATTAATCACAACGGTCCTTGGACCTCCGGCGGGAAGACGACGGAGACGGAGATGATCCGGCTCGCGGGTGGGGAGAATGTGTTCGCGGATCGGAATGAAGGTGTGTTCGTGACGAGCAACGCTGAAGTGGTGAAGCGGAACCCGGATATCATCCTGTCGCCGATTTGGCTGGATGCGAAAGTTGGCGGGATGGACGGGATCACGCCGCTGCGGGAGATAACTTCACGGACGGGGTACGACGAGACTACCGCAGTGAAGAATAGCCGCGTCCTCTATTACGACTCCGCGCTGTTCAAGCAGCAAGGTCCGCGTGAGGTGCTGGCGGTTAGGAAGCTCGCCTACTTGCTTCATCCGGAAGAATTTCCCAACCCGGCCGGGACGATTCCTTGGGAGCTGGGGCGCATCCGGCAATGAGGTCGCTGAGGCGGCTTAGCTGCAAGCTATTGATAGGACGATGCTATTTCAGGTCAGTGACCGGTATTTGACCCCAAAACCTTAGGGATCGCCGGGAGAAGATGCTAACGTCGACAAATCGAACTGCGCCTCGCGCTGAGGCATCTGAGGGAGTTTTCCAAGCACATGACTAAGTCGTCTTTCGTTCGTTCGCTGGGCCTGATCGTGGCCATGGGGATGCCGCTGTTGGCGGACAGCCTTACCGGTAAGGTGGTTGATCCGCAAGGGGCCGTCGTCGCCAATGCGCGACTGAGCCTGTCGGACCAGAACAGCGGGAATATGCGCAACGCCACCAGTTCCGCTTCGGGCGAATTCAGCTTCGCGGACCTCTCCGCCGGGAACTACCTGCTGGAGGCGCAGACGGGAAGTTCGCTGAGCGCGTCTGAGAAGGTGATGGTATCCGGCTCGACGAACCTGGAATTGAAGCTGTCGGTTTCGCGCTCCACGGTTCGGGTGTTTGTGAGTGCCACCAGTTCCCCGATGTCGGAGCAGGAAATCACCAAGACGATCGACGTGGTGGACGCGAAGGAAATCAACGAGCGCGACGAGTATTCGATTGGTGAAGTTTTGCGCACCATCCCCGGCGTGCAGGTGCAGACGCAGGTCGGCGGTTTGACCTCGGTCAAGACGCGCGGACTTCGCTCCTATGACACGGCGGTGCTCATCGACGGATTGCGCTTCCGCGACGCCAGCGGGACACAGGGCGATGGCGCGAGTTTTCTCGGCAACATGACGGTCACCGATCTGGGCCGCGCGGAATTCCTGCGCGGATCGGGTGCGTCGCTGTATGGCTCGAACGCCATTGGCGGGACGTTGAGCCTCAATTCGAACGACGGCGGCGGTAAGACGCATGGTTCGATCCGGACGGAGGGCGGCGGCCTGGGTTTCGTGCGCGGCACGGCGAACTTGGCTGGCGGGCTTGGTAATGATCGCTTCGTGTATAGCGGTGGGGCTTCGCACGTCAACACGACGGCGGGTGTGCGCGGCGTAACGCCGAGCCGGAACAGTTCGGGACAGTTTTTTGGAAAATACTACTTCACTCCGGGTCTGTCGCTCAGCGGTCGGGTGTGGGGATCGAATGCGTTTAGCCGTTCGGTAGACGGTCCGGCGTTCTCTGCTCTGACGACGGCGAACTTCCCGGCCGCTCCTGCGGTGATCAAGGCGATTCCGTTAGCCGATAGCCAGATTCGGCTTTACGAGACGCGTCAACCCTACACGGCGGGCAATGCAACCTTCATTCCCGGTATCCCCGATCCGGACGGCAGCAATGTCGCGAAGATGATCGCTTCTGCGTTCATCCTTCGCCATGAGCTTTCGGCGAAGACCTCATGGCGCGCTTCCTATCAGCGCGTTAACGCTCGCCGAACGTATCACGATGGTCCCGCGGGGCTCAGCGGGTTTGAACCGATCACCAGCCAAATCAGCAACAGCAACGGCGACACCGATCAATTGCAACTCCGCTTCGACACCGAGTTCGCACGATTTAATCGCATCACAGCGGGCTATGAATTCGAGCACGAGAGGATGGAAGGCCTGGCTGGTCGTAACCTAGGCGCTACGGTGGCGGGTCGCAGCGTGGGACTGCAAAACAGCCACTCCTTCTATGGTCAGGATCAAATGCATTTCCTGAATGACCGCCTGCAGGTCGTGTTTGGTGGCCGCGTTCAAAAATTCGATTTAAAGAATCCAAGCTTCACGAACGTGACCAGCCCCTATGAAACGACGACGATCAAATCTCCAGAGAACGCGTACACGGGGGATGTTTCGATCGCTTATTTCATTCCCAAGAGCAACACCAAGCTTCGTGCGCACGCAGGCAATGGCTACCGTGCTCCGTCGTTGTATGAGCGCTTCGGCTCGGGCTTTTCGACCTTCAATGGAGTAAGTTCGTTTACTTACTACGGCGATCCGCGCTTGGCTTCGGAAAAATCGAAGTCCTTTGACACGGGTGTCGATCAGTGGTTCTTCAAGAACAAGGCACGTGCGAGTGCGACGTTCTTTTACACCGATTTGAGCAACATCATCCTGTTTGATTTCTCTTCACTCTTCCCGTCGGCGACCGATCCGTTCAAGCGTTTCGGTGGATATCGTAATGCGCTGGGCGGTGGCATCTCTCGCGGCGTCGAACTGAGTACGCAGTTTGCGCCGACTTCCAAGACCTCGGTGTCCCTGTCCTATATGTACGTGAATGCCGATCAGCGCACCCCGACCATCGGGACGAACTTCTTCTCCGTCATTCGTACGGCGAAGAACACGTTCTCCATGACGGCCACGCAGTGGATCACCACTCGCTTGAATGCGACCTTCGACTTCTACGCGCTGGGGGATTCCTTCGAATCTCCGTTTGGCGCGGGTAGCCGCCGCCTGCAGTTCGCCGGGCCGAGGAAGGCGGACATCGTGGTGAACTACAAGCTGCCGATTTCCGACTCGCGTTCGGTGGACATCTACGGTAAGGTCGAGAACTTCACCAATCGTCGCTACACCGACAACGGGTTCCTCGCGCCGGGAGCGTGGGCGATTGGCGGGGTGAAGTTTAACTTCTAGCTCGCGTCCGTAATTGTTGGGTGGCTCATCGTCAGATTGCATGACGACGAGCCACCCTTTCCATTTAGAGTTCCTTCTTCTCCGGTCCCGCCCGGAACATCAGGTAGAGTGCCGGCAACACCACTAGAGTTAGCAATGTGGCCGACACCAAGCCGCCGATGATGACCACGGCGAGCGGTCGCTGCACTTCTGAGCCGATGCCGTGCGATAGAGCCATGGGCAGCAAGCCTAGCATGGCGAGCATTGACGTCATCAACACCGTGCGTAGCCGCGTTTGTGCGCCCTCGAAGACGGACTTGTAGAGTTCGACGCCTTCTTCCTGCAGTTGGTTGAAGTGGCTAACCATGACGACTCCATTCAGAACCGCTTGTCCGAAGAGAGCGATGAATCCGATCGCGGCAGACACGCTGAGGTGGATATCGGTCACGTACAAAGCCACGATTCCGCCGAGCAGCGCGAAGGGAACGTTCAGCAAGACCAGCGCGGCGCACTTCACTGTCTTGAAGGCTTCGAACAAAAGAATGAAGATGAGCAGAATGCTCACGGGGATGATCATGAGCAGTCGGCTCATGGCGCGTTGCTGGTTCTCGAACTCGCCGCCCCAGGTGACGCTATAGCCGGGAGGCAGCTTGAGCTTCTTGGCCACGACGTCCTGCATTTCCTGGACGAGGCTGCCCATGTCGCGATCTTTGATAAAGACGCCGATCGCCGCGGTGCTGCGCCCGCCTTCACGACTGATGTTCAGTACGCCTTCCTTGATGCCGATTTTGGCCACCTGATCGAGCGGGACCTGTGAACCATCGGGTGCATCGAGCAAGAGCTTCTTCAACGAATCGATATCGTTCCGCTGGCTTTCATCCAGGCGCACTACCACGTTGAAGCGGCGTTCACCTTCCCAGATTTGAGTTGCTGGACGACCGCCTAGGGCTGTTTCGATGACGTCTTCGATATCTGCCACGTTTAATCCATAACGAGCGGCGCGATCGCGATCCACTTCAATTTGCAGCTGTGGAATCTGTCCGGCGCGATCCACAAAGGCCCGCCCCACGCCGCGCACAGGCGTGATCAGGTCCAGAATGTCGTTCATCTTTGATTTGAGGATGGTCGGGTCTGGACCAAACATTTTGATCACGATCTGCCCGTCAATCTGCGAGATCGACTCCAAAACGCTGTCGCGGATGGGCTGGGAGAACGAGGGTTTGATGCCGGGCATGTCGTCCATCATCTTTTCCATCTTGGCGATCAAGCCTTCTTTGGTGACTCCCGGTCCCCACTCGGTGTCGGGCTTCAAGTCCACCAGGACCTCCACCATGTTGATGGTCTTGGGATCGGTGCCGTCATCCGGGCGACCGGCTTGCGAGACAACTCGGGAGACTTGAGGAATCTTCAGCAGCGAGGTCCGGGCCACATGCAATGCGCGATTTACTTCCCGGGGGGAGATGCCCGCGGGGAGTGTGAAGTTGATCCAGATGCTGCCTTCGTTTAGCTCCGGTAGGAATTCCGAGCCGAGCTTCGGAAGCAGAGACAGTGCCCCGACTAAGGCGAGAACGGCGGCGAGAAACACCATCTTCGGCCAATTCAGGGCACCTTTGAGAACACCGGTGTAGAGCCTCTGAGCGTACCGGACCACAATGGTCTCTTTTTCCGGCGGACTATTCTTCATCAGGTACATGCACAACACCGGAACCAGGGTGAGCGAGAACAAAAGTGAACCGATGAGTGCCGACGTGATGGTGTAAGCCATTGGAGCGAAAATGCGGCCTTCGTGGCGTTGCAGTGTGAAGATCGGGAGGTGGGCGATGATGATGATCAGCATCGAGAAGAACGTGGGACGACCGACCTGCGCAGCTGCTTCCGCGACGAGTTCTTTAAAGGAATTGAATTTGTGGCGTTCGTGAGATGCGCGCCGGTAGATGTTCTCGACAACGATGACCGCGCCGTCGACGATGATGCCAAAGTCCATGGCACCTAGCGACAATAGATTCGCAGGGATTCCCTTGATCGTCAACCCAATAAAGGTGGCTAGCAAGGCCAGCGGAATGATGACCGCGACGATGATCGCGGGTCGCACCGCACCCAGGAATACGAAGAGCACCAGGCAGACTAGCAGCGCGCCTTCGCCAAGATTTTCGAAAACGGTTTTCAGAGTATTGCTGATCAGCCAGGCGCGGTCGTAGTAGGGGACGAGTTCGACGCCTTTCGGCAGCACGCTCTTGTTCAGTTCCTCGATTTTTGCTTTGACGCCTTCCAGCACGACGGACGGATTTTCGCCCTTGCGCATCAGGATGGTCCCGTTGACGATGTCGTCTTTGTCGTCCATGCCGACCATGCCCTGGCGTTGCTGAAAGCCTGTGTTAATGGTGGCGATGTCGCTGATCAAGACGGGGACGCCCTGCTTTTCGGCGACGACCACCCGGCGGATGTCATCGGGCGTCTTCAGTAGTCCCATGCCGCGAATAATGAACTGTTGCTCGCCTTGTTCGATGTAGCCGCCGCCGGCGTTCATGTTGCCTTTTTCCAGCGCGCTGAAAACCTGGTCCAGGCGTACGCCGTGCGACTTCATCTTGGTGAGATCCGGCACCACCTGGTATTGCTTGATAAATCCACCGCGGCTCACCACATCGGCGACGCCCGGAACGATCTTGAGATTGCGTTCGACGACCCAGTCTTCGATGGAACGCAGTTCCATAGCGTCGTACTTGTCGGACTTGAGATACACACGATAGATTTCACCGATGGGACTGGACAAGGGCGCCAGCTCCGGGTGGATGCCTTCCGGCAGGTCCACCGTCTGCAGCCGTTCCAGAACCTGCTGACGCGCGAAGTAATTGTCCACGGCGTCATCGAAGGTGATGTAGGTGGACGACAATCCAAACTGCGTGTGCGAGAACACGCGCACCGAATGCGGCAGGCCGCTGACGGCGATCTCCACGGGAATGGAAACCTGTTTCTCCACTTCTTCCGCAGCGTGCCCAGGGTAGAGCGTGACCACCGTTACCTGAATGTCCGTTACGTCGGGGAATGCTTCAATGGGCAGGTTTTTGAACGCGTAGACGCCGGTCCCGATGAACAGGGCGAGCAGCATGAAGACGAACAGGGGCTGATGAACTGCGAAGAAAATCAGTTTTCGCAACATGGAGTTAGAGTGCCGCCTTCAGGTACACCGTTCCGCGGGTGACAATCCTGTCGCCTGCTTTCAGTCCGCTGGTCACGGGGAAACCGCCCAGGTGCGATGGACCCAATTCCACCGGGGTTGCAAGAAACTTGCCGGTTTCCTTCTCCACGAAAACGAAGTCTTTGCCATCCAACCGGACGATGGAGACTTCCGGCACCCAAGGCGTGGATACGCTGCCCCCGGCGTACTTTAATTGCCCGAACATTTCAGGACGCAGTTTGCCCCCGGGATTATCCATTTCGGCGCTGACCTTGATGGTGCGCGTTTCGCTGTTGACCGTGTCGGCGATGCGCGTGACGCGGGCGTGGAACACTTCGTTGGGATAGGCGATGAGTTCTAAGTCCACGATGCCACCGATCTTGCAATGGCGGATCATGCTCTCGGGGACCTCGGAGGTCGCCCAGACGCGGCTGAGATCGGAAATGGTCACAAGTGGAGTGTTGATTTCGTTGCGATACTCGCCTTCGACAACGCTGACCTCTAGCACTTTGCCGGAGATCGGTGCTTTCACGACGATCTTCTGTTGGAAATCGCCAGCCTTCAGACCAAGTAACTCCAGCTTTCGGCGGGCCTGATCGCGGCTATTCTTGGCCTGATCCAGCGCGGCTTTGGTTAATGACGCCGTGGTCTGGGCGGAAAGAACGTCCTTTTTCGGTACGGCTTGATGTTCATACAGATCGGTGGTGCGGGCTAGATCGGCTTCGCTCTTGTTCAGCGCCAGTTCGGCTTGGCCCACCGCCGATTCCGCTTGGACAAATGCGGTCTCGTCCTCCGAGACCAACTCGCTCTCGATGGTCACCAGGGGCTGGCCCTGGACAACCGAGTCTCCGAGTTTGGCCATTACTCGGATGATGCGGCCGGGGGCTGGGACGACAGCGTGGCCCACCCGATTGGGGTTCGCTTCGATGGTCGCGGGCGCGGTCACCTGGTCCGCCGGAACGGGAATTTCCTTCACGGCCTCTACGGCCATCTCTTTCAGCTCTGGCGCGTCGGGTCCCAATTGGACTACACCGTCTTCCGCAACAACTGTGGCGCTGGGCGCATCCTTGGCGTCCACGGCTGCTTCTTCTTTGCCACAGCCCGACAAGGCCACGGCGAACGCGCACAGGACGATGGCTGCAACTCTGAACGAATGATTTTTAGTCAAGCAAATTCTCCTCAAGGCGTCAGTTGCCACTGACAGTTGCTCCGGAAACGGTATCAATCAAATACAGGCTGCGGGCGAAGTTGGCTCGCGCGTCGTTGAACGTTTGCATCGCGTCGTTAAAGGCGCGCTGGGCGTCCAGAAATTCAACCAGGGTGGCCTCACCTCGGCGATAGGAATACTCAGTGGTGTCGCGAACGCTGCGGGCTTTGGTCAGCATGTTTGCTTCCAGGTCTGCCAACACGCGCCGGGACACGGCGTATTGCTGATAGGCGCGCTCCACCTCGACGTTGATCGAGGCTTCCAGGGCAGTCCTGCGAGCACCCGCCAGTGCGATCTCGCGTTCGGCCCTCGCGATCTCGCCTTGATTCTTATTGAAGATGGGTAGCGGCATGCTGAAGTAGACGCCCATGGAACTGCCGGAAACACCCCAGGCTTGCTGGCGCGTGTATTCCGTGCCGATAACGTAGTCCACCTTGCCGTTGGCCAACTGCAATCGCAAGTCGGCTTGCGACCGAACCTGTGACTGCGTACCTCCCAGGTAATCCGGGCGGAACGAAAGCGCTTTGGTGGCGATCTCTACCGGAGTCTCCAGCAGAACGTCACGCCGAAGATCTCCCGCTGTATCGAAATCGGGGGAGCGTTGCAGCCGGCCCATGAGAAACTGCAACTGGATCTTGGTCTGATCCAGCTGCAATTCCGCTTGTTGCACCGCGGTGCGGTACTGATAGGCGGCCACGCGGGAGCGTTCGAGTTCCACTTGAGCGAGGTCGCCGCTGTTCAGGCGCGCCTCGTTCACCGTGACCACCCCTTCCAGGTTTCTTAAATTCTCTTGTGCCAGTGCGAGGTTGTTCTTGGCCTGCTGCACGTCGACGAACGCGCTCTGCACGCTAAAGATCACCTGCCGCATCACTTCGCGGACGCCCAATTCGGCCGAAGACTTCAGCTCTTTGGCTAGCTCCACTCTCCGTTCGCGTTTGTTAGCTCGCTCAAACGGAATGTCGGTGTGGATGTTCATTTGGTTGGGCCCGAGGGGAGTGTTGGGCGAATAGGTGGCGCCCAGGACGTTCAGTGTTTGTCCCGAAACTGTCAGGACGGGATTGGGACGCAGGTGCGCCGTAATCTCGCGTGCCTCGGCGATCGTGACGTTCCATTTTTCGGCTGCCAGATCCAGGTTCTTTGCGAGGGCCTCCTGGATGGCTTGATCCAGGGTGACGGTCTGGGGCAGCGCTTGGCCCGGTTCGGGAGAAGCTTGGCCTATCAATAATCCACCGAAGACCAAGCCCACCCAGACAAATTGAAATCTCACGATTCCATCATGGAGGAGGAGCAAATGAAGCGAACTCCCACATCAACGGGATCTTTGATATGGATCTTTGGGGGAGGGTCGGGTAAGGAGGGGACTCTTTCTCCCCTGCCAAGGGTATTCGCACGAACCGTAAGCGGAGCGACACTCTAAGTGAAGCTGGTCAACGCCGATGTATAGAGACCATGAACCGCCCATTGCCGGCCCCCTGGAACTTGTCGTAAATCCCCCGGTGTCCCGGAGCCGGGTTCTGCGCATTTCGATCGTCGGCTTTGGGTTGGTCGTAGGACTGGTGCTGCTGGCCGCCTATTTGGGCTATCGCGGTTCGGACCGCATTCAAGGGACGGCGCAGACCTTGATCCGTGAGGATCTCACCGGTGGTCGAGGTGCCGCGCTGGAAGCCCGTATTGTGCAGGAATCGCAAGAACTGCTCGACCAACTGGCGTGGGTGTTAGGAATTTGTTTCCTGTTGGCCGCGGGTACGGCGGTCCTGACGATCTGGATTATTCAGCAGGCCTTCGGGCGACTGGAATGGCAGGCGTCGGAACTCGCGCACGTATCCTGGCACCTGGTCGACAGTCACGAAAATATGGCGCGGAGATTTTCGCATGAGATGCATGATGAACTGGGGCAATCGTTAAGCGGACTCCGAGGCATGCTCAGCCGGGTGGGCGACAACGATTTCAAATTGCTGCGCCGCGAATGCATCGAAATCGTGGATGAGGTGCTGCAAAACGTGCGCAAGCTGTCGCAGGTGCTGCGGCCTGTCATTCTGGACGACTTCGGCCTGGACTCCGGTCTGCTATGGCTGTGTGAGCGATTCATGCAGCGAACGCAAATCGCCGTGCACTATACTTCCGCCGCCCCGGATCGGCTGGCCCAGAACATCGAGACGCATCTGTTCCGGATCACGCAGGAAGCCTTGACCAATATCGCTCGACACTCTGGAGCCAAGGACGCTTGGGTGGATCTTCGGGTTGCCGCGAACACGGTTCGCCTAACAGTCACGGACAACGGCACGGGATTGCAACCCACTGGTGAGAGTAAGAGAACTAGCTTGGGGATGGTGGGAATGCGTGCCCGAGCACGACAGATCAGCGGGGAACTTACCGTTGAAAATCGCGAAGAAGGCGGCTTGCGGATTTTCGTGCAGGCCCCTGTGCAAAGAGTTGAACCAAACCATGTCGAACAAGAAGATCCGAGTTTTGTTAGCTGACGATCACACGATCCTACGCAAGGGCGTCAAGCTGCTAGTCGGCGCACAACCGGATATGGAAGTCGTGGGCGAGGCCAAGACCGGTCGAGAGGCCTTTGAAGAAGCGCGCCGCCTGACGCCGGACGTAGTGGTGATGGATATTTCGATGCCCGAACTGAACGGGATTGAGGCGACGCGCCAAATTTGTGACCAGTTCCCGCAAACCAAAGTGGTCGCGCTCAGTATGCATCAGGATTCCGTTTACGTGCGCGAGGTGCTTCGCGCAGGTGCACGTGGCTACTTGCTCAAGAATTCCGAAGACGCCGATCTGCTGCGGGCCATCCGCTGTCTGCATCGCGGCGAGGCGTTTCTCAGTCCCGCCATTTCCGACGCAGTCCTCAGCGACTATCGCCGTCACGTTTCGAATCCGACGGACTTGTTGACCAGCCGGGAGCGTGAAATTCTCACGATGATTGCGGATGGCCAGACCAACAAGGGCATCGCCAACGCCCTCAACCTGAGCATCTACACTGTGGAGTCTCATCGCGGCAGCGTAATGGAGAAGCTGAACCTGCACAACACCGGGGACATTGTTCGCTTCGCCATTCGCAACGGTCTGGCCAGCTAGCGCTTTGCAGACAGCGAGGTTGGTGTACTTGCCGGTTGACGCTGAAGGAATGGAATGCGGCTTGTCGCCAGATCTACCCGGTGCTCTCCTGAGCTGCGACTAGGGCGTTACCAACGTGTAACCACGTTCCTGCGCGCGATTAATGGCGACGATTCCCGCGGAAACCATGCGTCCATTCGGGACCAGGTTCGCGATCAGTTCCGCGTTGATCGTGTCGGTGTTGCCGCCCGTGGCCTGAGCGAGCTGCCCGGCGATACGGCGGGTGGCCATGGCACAAATTGCGAATTGTATGCCGAGCTTCGAAAGTGCCTCGACGCCCGTACCGCCCGCGCTGCGAGGGTTCGTCTTCGGTGCGCTGTCGAGACCCGATGCCAATGCCAGAGGCGTACCGTACTTAGCCCACATGGCGTCGTTAAAGCCGAAGCCCGTGGACGTGTGGCGAGCCACTACGATAATTGCGATGTCGCTATTCTGCAATCCGTAGTCAGTACGGTTGGCCGTCAGGAAATTGTTCGCGAAGAGCAGGGCATCGCCAAAGCGCGGGTTATTGGTGGTGTCGAAGACCATGCGATGCTTGCCGGGCAACTGATCCATCCAGTCGTCCTTGTCATGGCGGGCCGGCTCGAAAGGGGCCGGAGCGGCAGACTTGGTTTGCGCCATCGCCGTGGCACCCAGCGCGAGCGCTGCAATGGACGCGGCTCCCGTGTGGAAACGCGCTAAGAAAGAGCGCCGCTCAGAGGGCGCGACTGGCTGCTTGGGATTCATCTTGCTCATGGCTACCTCGGGTCGAAATTTGATTTCCTGACCCTTGATCATACAACGGTTTTACGTGTGCTGGTGCTTGTGTTGGGTGGCCACTCTATTTCGAGGCCGTCACTCCGGCTTGAGCTGTGCGACCGTCCTGATCGCTGCTGCCACCGGATGCGCCGACTGCGCCGATAATCTTGCCGTCCACGATGATCGGAATGCCGCCGTCGACCGGGATGGCACCTGCCAGACGCAGGACTCGGAGACCATCGCCCCCACCCGCGAGGGTTTCTTGAAACGACTTGGTCGGCCGTCGGAAGAGAGCGGCGCTCTTGGCTTTCTCGATCGATATTTCTACGCTGCCCAGCTGCGTGTCCGGCATACGTTCAAAGTAGACCAGGTAACCACCGGTGTCGACGACGGCGATGGCCATCGCCCAATTGTTCTTGCGTGCCTCCGCGATGGCGGCTGTGGCTACTTTCTTCGCGGTGTCGGGCGAGATCGAGATGCCGTAGGGTACGTTCGCTGGCGGGGTGAGGGGCGTTTGACCGAAAGCGGCGATGGTGAACGTAAGAGCGGCGAGAGTTCGTTTGAATGACATGGAGATTTCCTTTATTGGCAGCGGACTGCGCGGCGGTACTTGTTGTGGCAATTCGAACACGCGACGTTCAATACGTCGGCAGCGTCGAACATTTTGTCGATGTTCTTGGTCTTGGCGGCCTCGTAGCCGACCTTGCCGGCCGCGCGCACGTCGTCGACCATCTTTTTCCAGTCGGCATTCCCCACAGGTACGGGCTTCCCGTTGCTGCACATGCGGCCGGGGACCATCAGGAGGTCCGCACCTTCGATGAGGGTGAGTGCGCTGTTCTCCACTGCGTCCCAACCTCCGAAGATGCCTGTCAGGGGATCGGTTGCTGCGGACGGCTCCGGGGCTCGCTTAACATCGGAGGGGTTCACCCGCTGCGGCGCGAACACCACGTTCGAGTGGGGAAAGAACAAGCCTCGCATCAGTTGGTTGAGGTCGGCGGCGGGCGTCGGCGTAGGCTGCGACTGCGCGGTCAGGAACCCGGCGAAGAGAACGGCAACAGCCACAACTACTCGTCTATTTCTCATCGTTCTCTAGAATACATCCTCGTGAGGCTGGCTACCGGACACGGTCGAGATAGTGCTCGTCGACCAGATCCAGATACTCGGGATGACGCTTGATATAGCTCGCGACAAAGGGGCAAAGTGGAATTACTTTCAGCCCTTGGTCGCGAGCGTATTGCAGACCCGTCACGGCAAGGTCTTTGGCGAATCCACGTCCTTCCAACTCGGCCGGAACGCCCGTGTGGATGAAAACGATGCGCCCTGGTTGCAGGCGGTAGACCAGTTCTGCCGTCTTGCCTTCTTCGACGATTTCAAAGCGGCTGTGTTCGGGGTTGTGTACGACCATATTTCTATTCTTGCGTGTTATTCTCAAGCACCGGGATGGTCCGAAATATTGTGAAGCTCACCGCGCTGCTGTCTCTGTTGTCCGGATGCGGCCGACCGCCACAGGAGCAAGCGCCCGCGGGCCCGGGTGTTTCGGCTCAACTGAGCTTTCCTGTGTTGCTCGTTGGACAACATCGGCTGGTTGTGAAGAACGACGAGTTAAACCTCACGAATACGACTGTGGCGAGCGGTTTGAATTTTCCCGAGTTCACGCTGATCGATTCCAACGGGGTCAAGTACTCCATCACAAAGGTCACTGATTTCGGAAGACCATCTACCTTTTTCGACATGGGGACCACGCAATTCCGCGTATTTCTGCAGCTGAAAAGCGGTGGCTCGATTGGCCTGACGCAAGCGAGGGGCCTTCTCACTGCCACGGTCGATTCGTTGGCTTCCACACAAGAGATTCAGAAGGCGCGAACGATACACGAATTGATCGAAGCTTGTCGCAAGATCTAGGCGAACGTGATCACTGCGCCTAGCAGTGTGCGATCGCCCACCGCCTGGATTGCTTCGCGGGTCCGCTCAATCGGGTATGTTGCGGTGACCATCGACTTCATGTCGATTGTGCCTTTCTCCATCATCTTCACGTAACGCGGGATGTCGCGCAGCATGTTTAGGCCGCCTTGCTGGCCGGAATAAAAACTCCGCCCCCGATTGGAGAATTGCGCGGCGTTGAAGCTCACGTTGCCGCGCCATGCGACGCCCAGCATCACGATGTGGCCACCGGCTCGCGTGAAGTCGAAGCACTGTTGCAAAGGCAGAATGGCCGTGGGATCGGGACCGACTTCCGCTTTCGGCTGAAACCAATCGCTGCCGACCGCGTTGATTACGAAATCTGCGCCGTCCGGAACCGCGTTGGTCGTCAGCCGTCCGCCGGCATAGCGACGGTCCGTGGTCGCTTTGCAGAGCGAGCGAATCTTGGCGACCAAGCCGTTGCCTTCGGCGTTCGGATCGAGGGTGATCGTCGCACCGACTTTCATCGCAACGTCCCGCCGCGCTTTGATGGGTTCAATCACGATGATCTGCCCGGCATTCTGGAGCCTCGCGCCTTGGATCGCGCCCATGCCCACAGGGCCGGCACCCTGGACGACGACGTTCCATCCTGGCTCGATCTGCACCAGGTCGCGCGCGGCCGCGAGTCCCGTACCGACCGTATCTCCCAGCAACGTCAGTTGCTCCCCCGGAAGATCGGTGAACACCGCGCAGCAATACTCTTCGGGAACGACCATCAGTTCGCTCAACCCACCGAGTCCACCCTGTTCAAAAATCTGCGTTCCATCCGCCATGTCTGCCAAGGGATGTGCGGGGCCAGTATCCAGGAACTGGCACCAATCGGCGCGCCCGTGCAGGCATTGATAGCAGACGCCGCACTGCGGAGTTCCCGGGACCACCACGCGGTCGCCCTTCTTCACGCGCCGAACCAGTGCGCCGACCTCTTCCACCACGCCCATTCCGGAATGATTCGGGATCGAGGCCTGCGCGACGTTCGTAGTGGCCAGCGCGCCGCCGACGATGGTGTAGCAGACGGCAGACGCTTCCGTGCGCACGAGCACCTCACCCGGCTGGATCGCGCGCAGCCGAAGCTCTTCGACCGATGCTCCTGCGCCCTTGCGGACGAAGGCTTTGAAGCGTCTGCCCACATTGGTCCCCGTCAGGACAGCGGGCGCCTGTGCTGTAGCGACCTGTGGCGCAAACGCCGCAGCCGCCGCTCCTCCGGTGAGTATCTTGCGTCGCGAAATGGGCATAGCGATCCTCCTGGCCGGCTCGTTCGGCTTCCAAGATACCGCAACAGGATCTTGCTCGGTGGCTCAGTTCGCGGCGACGATCAGTTGCTGATGGGCGGGGGCTAAGCTGTGTGCCTGCGAGGCCCTGAAACCGGCTTCGCGCAGCATACTGTCAAGCTCGGCGAGCGTGTACGCATCGCCCGTGGGCGTGGTGCCCAGCATCCGCATCGCGAAGACGGCCCCATCTGGAGGCGTGACGCGATCGTCATTAGGGACGAACTCAATGATCGCGACCTGCCCGCCTGGGATGAGCGCGGCGCGCGCCTTCTTTAGCAGCTTCACGTTGGTGTCGAAATCAAAATGGTGTAGGAAGTTCGGCAGCAGCACCAGATCGAACTCCGTACGCAATGCAACATCGAAGAAGCTACCGGGAAGGAAACGGGAACGGTCCGCGACGCCCCTCTTGGCAACATTCTCGCGAGCGACGTCCAGCACGTTATCCCAATCCTGGAAAGTGACATTCGCCGATGGATTCGCCAGCGCAACGTGGATTCCGAACAGCCCATGCCCCGCCGCGACATCGAGGACGTTTTTGGCAGCCGCCAGCTTCTGCGCGACAATTGACGCCGGCAAATCGAACATCGGCGCCATAAAGCGCGCGAACTCTACCCACATCTTCTCGTTGGGCGAGAGTGTGTGGTCCGTTGCGCCGCCGTTGCGAACCAGCGCCGCAACATCGTTGTATTTCGCCACCATCACGGGATGAAGGAAGAAGCCGGCGACCTGTCCCATATAGCGCGGGGACTGCTTGTCCAGCAGCGGGGCCGTGTCCGCCGTCAGGCCATACTCCTGTCCCGACTTGGTCAGCAAGCCATGAACCGTCAGGTAGTCGCACAGAACGCGCACGCCCTTGTGGGTCCCGCCGCACTGCTTCGCGATTTCTTCCGCTGTATGGAAGCCCGCGGCGATGTGCGTAAACAGTTCGAGGTCAAGCGCTCCCTTCACCGACTGCGCGAGTTGGTAGGAAGTGAGCGCCTGATGGATGCGACCGGGATTGACGGGTGTTGGATCTCCCATTCGCTCTAGAACGGATAGTGGGCCTGGCCGCGCTGGATGGTGACGCACTTGAGCGTCGTCAATTCATCCATCGACCACTGCCCGCCCTCGCGGCCCGGACCGGAATCCTTGACGCCGCTGAACGGGCTGTGCGGTTCGTCGTGCACGGTCGAAGCGTTGATATGCACCGATCCCGTTTCCAGTTCCAGGGCACAACGCATCGCGAGTTGCAGATCGTTGGTGATCACCGCGGACGTCAAACCGTAGCGCGAATCGTTCGCCAGCTTGATCGCATCATCAGCGTCCTTGGCTTTGATAACGCTGCACACCGGCCCGAAAAGCTCTTCCTGGAACACCGACATGGCAGGAGTCACGTCGGCGATTACGGTCGGTTGGAAGAAGTTACCCTCATAGGTTCCGCCGCACAGTACACGCGCGCCTTGCGCCTTCGACGCTTCGATGCGGCTGGCGATGAACGGGCATTGCGAGGCCCGGATCAGCGGGCCGATAATCGTGTGCGGATCGTGCGGGTCTCCAACCTTGAGCGTCTTCACCTTGGCGACGAACAGTTCCAGGAACTTCTCATAGACTGGAGCTTCCACGATCACTCGCGAACCGGCCATGCAGATCTGGCCCTGGTGAATGAAGAGGCCGAAGGTCGCCGTATTCACCGCGTATTCGAGGTCGGCGTCTTTCAAAATCAGCAGCGGGCTCTTGCCGCCCATTTCGAGATCGAATTTCTTGCCGCGCTTGGCGCACTCGACGCCGATCTGGCGTCCGACGGCCGTGGAGCCAGTAAACAGGATCGCTTTCACGCGCGGATCCGAGTACATCGCTTCGCCTAAAGTGGGGCCGTCACCCGTGACGACGTTGAGCACTCCCGGAGGCAGTCCGGCCTTGTCGAACATCTCCGCGATCTTTAGGCCGATGAGAGACGTTTCTTCCGACGGCTTAAGAACGAAAGTATTTCCCGCAGCGAGCGCGAGCGCAACCTTCTTGGTCGCCAAAATCAGCGGGAAGTTAAACGGCGCGATGCCGCCCACCACACCCAATGGGCGACGAATCACCATCGTGAAGCGTCCAGGAACATCGGAAGGAATCGTATTGCCCATGATGCGGCGGCATTCGCCCGCAGCCGAGCGGAGGATGCCGCACACGGTGGACACTTCAAACTGCGATTTGCCGAAGGTGGCGCCGCCCTCACTAATGAGCAACTCGACCACTTCATCTCGCATGGACTCGAGCACGTCGGCGGCGCGGAAGAGAATCATCTCGCGTTCGGAGGGTGTGGTATTGGCCCACACATCTTTCACCGCGTACGCAGCGTCGATGGCCTTCGTCATGTGCTCAGGCTTCGCCATGAAGACCTTCGAAAAGGCTTTACCGTTGGCGGGATTCACCACCGGCGTCATGGCCGAATCTTCCACATCCATTACGCTTCCGTTGATATAGGGAGTCTTCATGTTTCTTTCCTTCTGTTCGAATTATTCGATGCCAAACGCGAGTACAACGTTACCTTGCGAACCCTGCTGAATGCCCACATACCCGGACGTCGTGTACAGCATCCCGCCCGCCACCACCGGACCGGCCGACCCGAAGGAGCCGCCGTTCGCCACGATGCCGTTCACCGTGGTGAAGTCCTGATTCGCATTAAAAGTCCAAATCACTTTTCCCGCGGTGTCTACCGCGCGGAGAACTCCATCCCAGCCACCAGTGAACACGGCGCCAGCAATCGAGGTCGCGGGGCCAGCCTGACCGCGGCGATCCGCGTTGATCGCGGCATTCCAATCCATCTTGCCGGTCGCAAGGTTCAGGGCCTTCAGCCCGCCGCCCGCCTGTTGCAAAGGATAGTAGACGCGCGTACCGTCCGCGGTTCCGCCCCACACGACGAGGCCTGACGCGGGCGGGGGAGTCTCCCACAGTTGCGTTCGCCAGACCAGCTTGCCCTCGGCGTCCGGATCCAGCGCGATGGCCACGCCGCCCTTGCCTGCCGCGAGCAAAACGTCTTTGCCGTTGACCGTTTGCAGAATCGCAGACGAGCCGCCGAAATCGTAGTCCGGTCCTAGTTTGTCCGGGCAGTTTCCATCCGCCGCGTTTGTTGCCCGGCACCCATTCATGAACGAGTCGCCTTCGAATTCCTGATGGTGCCACAGCATCTTGCCATCTTCCATGCGCAACGCCAGGATCGAGTCACTGGTGCTCGCCGCGATGCGTCCGAAGCTGTTGCCTGTGCCGACGTAGACCACCCCCCGCTTCGCATCGACGGTCGGAGTGTTCCACACCGAAGCCCCCGCAGGCCCAAAGCGCTGCTTGCCCTTGGAGTTCTCTCCGAGAGACTGCAGCGGCTCCTGGATCGACTGCGTGCGCCATAACACTTTGCCAGTATTCGCATCCACGGCGACTACGGTGCCTCGCGACTTGCAGCATTCGTAGTCGAGGTTGGCACCGGTCAGCGTCTCTACGCCGGAGAGCGGCACATACAACCGACCATCATGGTAAGCCGCCGTCGCGCTCAGGTTGTTCTCCGCGTCCTTGATCACGTTCTTCCACAGCAGCTTCCCATCCTGCGCATCGATCGCATACGCAGTGGATGAGCGAGTCACAAAGAAGATCGCGTAGCGCGTCCCCGGATATCCAGAGATCGGCGCGACGATGGGTGCGAAGCGCCCGAATTGATCCGAGCGATAGGCCCAGTAAGCGCAGCCGGTCTTCGCGTTCATGGAGTAGATGACACCATCGTCGCTGCCGACGAACACGCGTCCGAACGCCACCGAAGGCTGCGAATAGATGCTGCTCCCGCTGGGTAGCCCGAAGGCCCATTTCAATTTGAGCTTGGGGACATCGGCAGCTTTGAGCCCCGCCGCAGCGTCGGTCTGGAAGCGGGCGTTGGTCGCTCCACCCCACCCTGACCACGAAGGCGATGCCTCCAGGTTTCCGAGTGGAGGATTGGTCGGGCAGGCATTCGTCATCTTCGTAACGTCGCCCGCCGCCGGATCGACGTAAGCGCGCTTGCCCAGAAATTCCGCCACCGTACGCTTCTCGCGACCGGTCATGTTCTTCGCGGCGTCCTTCATGGTGCCCTTGATGACGGCGTCAAAGATGTGCTCGGTGGTCATCGCGTTCATGGCCGCAACGGACGGTCCGCCGCCTTCGCCCGAATGACACGTCGCGCAATGGCGAGTAAACAGCGCTTGTCCCGGAGGTTGCGGCTGCGCGTGGAGGATGCCCCCGATCAGGGTCAACGCGAGGGTAAGCAAAAAAGGGTGGCGCACGTGGAACATCCTCCGGTGTATTTTAGCCCATGCAAATCCGTAGCGTTGGTTTCTAGTGGGGGAGGTGCGCTACGATTACGTCCATGGAAGCGTGCCCCGTCTGTAAGGAATCATCGGCGGTCAAGCCTAAGCTCGTCTTGATTGACGAAGCATGGGCGCGTGGGCCAGACGAGGACCCGCGTTTAGCTCACTTCAGCAGTTTCCGCGTGGATGATGTCAGGAAGGAGAGTCTTCGACAAGTTCCCTTGGAGCAATTTGTCGACGGCTACTACTGTAGCCGGTGCTCACGGGCCTTCTTACCCGACGAATTGGTGAACAAGAATCACAGATACTACTACGGTCGTTAGAACGGAATAGAATGCCCTGGGTCCGCCCGTAGGAACAAAAAGGCGAGATCAGCGGCGAAGTGCCGATCCCGCCTCCCTGAGATGTATCGCGATTCTACGCTAGCGCCTTGCCGTACAGCGCGAGCAATCGAGCCCACGCCTTCTCCGCCATCGGCTCGCTGTACACGGTCGCGTCGGGCGGGCACCAACCGTGGGCGGTCCCGGTGTAGACCTCGACCTCGGCGTTCATCTTCGCATCCGCGAACGTCTTCTTCAGATCGGCTTCTTCGGTCGGACGCTGCTTGGCGTCGGATTCGGCGATCGCCACCAGCACCGAAGCTTTGGTCTTGGACAACTGAATGTGCGGGCTGTTGTCGCCCTGTGCGACCAGTCCACCGCCGTGGAACGATGCCACCGCGCCCACGCGATCCGGCGCTGCTGCCGCCGTGCGGAACGCCATCGGTCCGCCCATGCAGTAGCCCTGCGCGCCGATCTTGCGATTCTTCGCCACCGAAGCCTGCTGGTCCAGCCACGCCACGAACGCCTTCGCGTCGGTCATGTGCGTCTGTTCGTTCAACGCCCCCATCAGCGGAACCAAGCCCTGAATCGGAGTCGCGCCGCCTTGCGGAGCCGTGGGAGCCTTCTGCTTCCGATAGAAGGGATTCACCACCAATACCGAATAGCCGGATTCCGCCAAGCGCTTGCCCATATTCTTCGCGGCGGGACGCAAGCCGAAAATGTCCGGCCAGTAAATGACGCCCGCTCCCGTGCCCGAGGCCGGATGCACAAAGTAGCAATCTGCGGTCCCGTCCGGAGTCTTGATGTTCACTTCCGACTCTGTCACCGCATACGCGTTGGCAACCTTCGGCAGCATCATGGAAACGCCCGCAGCCAGTGCCACGCCAAACTGCTTGCGCGTTACCAGCCCACGGGAAATGTATTCGTCACGGTCTTGTTCAAAATGGTCTTGATCGCACATAGGTCTCTCCTTGACTCGATATTCTAGCGCTGTCTCACTGAATACGCGAGGTCGCGCATTCTTCCGCGACCTTTAGATAGTTCATGACCTTCGTGTTCCCCACGATGTAAGGATTCGGAGTTCCCGCCGCCCGTTTGGCCATTTGCGGCAAATAGGCCTTCGACCCATCCCAATCGGTGTGGTTCGCCAGCACTACGTCCGCCCCCGCAGCCTTCACGATGCCCGCGAAGCGCTGGTTCGATTTTATGTACATCTCTACCGACGCCTTGTCCGCGTTCAGCCCGACTCCACCCCACTCCGCGACCAAATGCGGGGTTCCGTTGTCCTTCACGGGGTACAGAACCGAAATCGTCCCCGGCGTGTGACCCGGAGTAATGTAGAGCGTCACGGTTGTGTCGCCCAGCGTCAGCTTCTGCCCGTCCGTAGCCTCAATATCGCGCTTCGGCTTTGCGCCGTTGGTCCGCTTGTCGAGAACATCCCAATCTGCGGGAGACATGATGACGCGCGTCCCATAGTGCTCCTGCAGGTAGAACGCCCCGCCGTCGTGGTCGGGATGCGGATGCGTGACGATCGCGTACTTGATGTCCTTCGGATCTAGGCCGAGCTTTTTCATCCCTTCGACGACCTCCGCTTCCACGGAGTAGTCGAAGATCGTGTCGATCACAATGATCCCCTGCGACGTGGTGATGGCCCACACCGAGTATTCGGACTGCCCGAACCAATACAGGTTGTCGAATACCTTCGCCGGTTCGCGATACCAGGTCTCCTTGGCAGGCGGTCCAGCGGGTCTTGGAGCCGCAGGTGATCCAGCCACGCGCGGAGCCGGAGGAGGCGCTCCGGGCACAGGACGCTGGCCACCCGGTCCCGGACCGTAGCATTGGAAGTTGAACAGGTTTACAAAATCAGTTCCAGCAGCAGCCTTGGCAGCCGCAAGGTGCGCTTGCGCAGCATCTTGCGCCGACAACGTGACAGCGGCGAGCAGCAAACCAGGCAGGTATCGCATAGAGCATATTGTAGTCGTAATTGCATGCAAAGTATGGCGAAGAATAGGGGCAAGTAGAAACTTTCGCGTCGATTCCCGTAACCTCCCCGCGCCAACTCCGGTCTTGTCAATGAAGAAGATCGGTCTAGGGTAAGTTGTCCAGAAGCAAACACATAACACCTGCAACAGTAAGCCGTATGGCCCCTGTCCCCGAGGTGGCTTTTGTGATAAAACAAGATGGCTCCTTTCGGACACCCTCCGCGATCGAGCGACAGGTTTGAATTCATATTATGAAGCGTTATCTTTATCTATCTGCCGTTTTGGCTCTGGGCGCCTCGTTCGCGTTCTTCCAGTCCAAAGCGGAAGCGCAGACACCCGCCAAGGGTGCCGCGCCCGCCGACCAGCATCGCAAGATGATCAACACCTACTGCGTCGGCTGCCACAATTCGCGCGTGAAGATCGGTGGTCTGGCTCTCGATGCCCTGGACCTGAAATTCGCCGAGAACAACGCCGCGACGTGGGAAAAAGCTCTGCGCAAGTTGCGTGGGAACCTGATGCCGCCTCCTGGCAGCCCGCAGCCCCCGCGTCAGGATGTGGACGCCTTCGTTGCCTATATGGAGAACACGCTGGATACGCGTGCCAAGGGGCCGAAGTCCGGCTACGTTCCCGTGCAGCGTTTGAACCGCACGGAGTACGCCGCAGCCGTGAAGGCCTTGATCGGTGTCGACGTAAATGAAAAGGAAGTTCTGCCGCAGGATATCCAGGTCGACGGCTTCGATAACATCGCCGAAGTGCTGACCACTTCGCCGGCGTTCCTCGACCAATACATCACCGCCGCGCGGCAACTGTCCAAGGCCGGTGTGGGTAACATGGCCCCGCCGATCTCCAGCACCATGCTCCAGCCGGATGATTATCAGGATCCCGCATTACCCATGCCTCCCGGTCTGCGTGGTGCGATGAAGCTCACGCACAGCGTCCCGGCCGACGGCGAGTATCGCTTCAGCTTTTTCGACTTGAACATTGGCCTGTATAACCGGCAGATGCAAAGCGCGACCACGTTGGTCCTGATGATCGACGGGAAGGTCGTATTCAAAGGCGACCTGGGCGGCGAGCACGATCTGTGGCTGGCGAACGTCAAGGGTGCCGATGGCTGGCAGCAAATCTTAAGCCGTTTCCAGAAGATCCCCGTGAAGTTGAAGGCGGGCGAGCACGAAATCATCGCTGGCTACATCCAGCGCTCTCGCCCCGAGTCTGACGAAAACGTCGGCGCAGGCGGCGGCGGCGACGCGTTCCCGATGTCCAGCTTCCGACGCCAGACCGACGTCCTGGAAATCAAAGGTCCCTATAACCCCACCGGGATCACTGATAGCAAGACCCGACCGATGATCTTCGTGTGCGATCCGAAGGCGATTGGCGAAGTCCCGTGTGCGCGGCAGATCGCCACAAACCTGGCCCATCGTGCCTACGCGCGGCCGGTAACGGAGAGCGATCTTGCTTACCTGATGCGCTTCTACAATGAAGGCCGCCTGGATAACCAGCCCTTTGATCGAGGCGTGGAGCAGATCGTCGCGGCGGTTCTTGCCAGTCCCGATTTTCTCTATCGTTCAATCCGCGGCCCGAAAACGGCCGTGAAGGGTACGACGTTTGCGCTCACCGATCTCGAACTGGCAAAGCGGCTCTCCTATTTCATTTGGAACACGCCTCCGGACGCGGAACTGCTGAAGCTTGCGGAGTCCAACGGCCTGACCAAGCCCGGCATGGTGGATGCGCAGGTGAAGCGCATGCTTGCGGATCCGAAGGCGTCTAGCCTGGTTTCGAGCTTTGCCATGAAGTGGCTGAACCTCACGAGCCTCGACTCTGTGCAGCCCGATGCGCGGATCTTTCAAGGCTTCAACGCCACCTTGCGTCGTGATTTTTCGACCGAAGCCGAAATGTTCCTGGGGAATATTCTGCTGCAAAACAAGAGCGTGCTGGATCTTCTGACGTCCGACCAGACGTTCATGAACAACCGTCTGGCCCGCCACTATGGCATCACGAATGGACCCGCGACCTCGGCATTCAAACCGGTCACGGTGACCGATCCCAACCGCTTGGGTCTGCTGGGAAAAGCTGCTGTCCTGATGCGAACCTCGTACGGAGACCGCACTTCTCCCGTGCTGCGTGGTGCCTGGGTGCTGGATAAACTGATCGGCACGCCGCCTGCGCCGCCTCCGCCGACCGTTGTGGCGAACCTCGACCAGAAGCCCGGCGAAGCTCCGAAAACGGTGCGCGCTCGCCTCGAGCTGCACCGCGACAATGCGAGCTGCAAGATGTGCCACGGTGTGATCGATCCGACGGGACTCGCGCTCGAAAACTTCGATGCGATCGGACGCTACCGGCAAACCGACGCGCAGGCAGGTAACGCCAAGATCGACGCGAGCACCGTGCTCGCAAATGGAACGGCGATTAACGGTCCCGTGGAACTACGCACCCAACTCGCCAGCCATCCGGAAATGTTCGTTACGTCCCTGACCGAGCGGTTGTTGACGTACTCGGTAAACCGGCCGCTCGATTACTTCGACATGCCGCAGGTCCGCAAGATCGTGCGTAATGCGAAGAAGGAAAATTACACGCTCGCCTCGCTGGTTTTAGGGATCGTCAACACCGACGCATTCCGCAAGCAAGGTCCGGCGGTGGTCTCGAAGGCTCCTTCCGCTGTAGCGGCCAAGGCAGCGCCCGTAAAATCGTCCGTAGCTTCACAGATCAAATCCTCGGCGGCGCGAACCGCTACCACCAAGTAGGGATCAGGAGAAGAACATGTTCATCACTAAGAAGCATCTTTCCCGCAGAACGATTCTCAAAGGCGCTGGGGTCAACCTGGCCCTGCCGTTCCTGAGCGCGATGGTCCCTGCCTCCACGGCGCTGGCCCAGACCGCGGCGAATCCGAAGCTGCGTGCTGGCTTCTTCTACATCCCGCACGGTGCGATCATGCACAACACCAAGTTTGGTGCGGCGCAGGATCGCTGGAACTCCAGCGGATCGGGTGCCAACTTCAAACTGAACGAGATCCCCTCGCCGCTCGAGGCGTACAAGAAGTACGTCACCTCCTTTGGCAACCTCGAGAACGCCGCCGCGGCTGGATCGGTGCACGTGCGCAACCCGGCAACGTGGTTGAGTGCGACGTTGCCCACCGGCAACAACATGGCCACCACGCTCGATCAGGAGATGGCCAAGTTCATCAGTAAGGACACGCCGTTCCCGTCCCTGGAACTTGCCTCGGAAACCACCGTGCAGGTGGCCGCAGGCAATGGTGGAGCGTTCACCACCTTGTCCTTCCGCGATGAGCACACTCCGCTGCCGATGGAGTACAACCCGCGCAAGGTTTTCCTGCAGTTGTTCGGCGAAGGCGAAACGCCCCAGGAACGTATCGCGATGGCGCGCCAGAGCAAGAGCATCCTGGACATGATTCTGGACCGCACCAAGAAGCTCGAAGCCGAACTCGGCAGTGGCGATCGCGCGATCCTCGATGCGTATCTGACCAACGTTCGTGAAATTGAGCGCCGCGCCACGATGGCCGCCAACTCCAATCTATCCGCGATCAAGATCCCCAACGCCCCGATCGGTGAACTGGAAGATTTCGCCGAACAAGTCAGGCTGATGTACGATCTGCTCGCTTTGTCGTATCAGGCCGATCTCACGCGCGTCGCCACTTACGTCACTGTGGCGGAAGGCACCAACCGCAACTATCCATTCCTCGACGTCACCGACGGCTTCCACCCCGTATCACACCACGGCGACTTGCCGGAACGCCTGGAGAAGTTGGTCAAGATCCAGAAGTGGCACGTGCAGATGTTCGCCGACTTCATCAAGAAGATGGCGGAGACGCCGGACGGCCAAGGTTCTCTGCTGGACCACTCGATCTTCATGTACGGATCGAACATGAGCAACTCAAACCAGCACAGCAACTACCCGGTGCCGAACCTCATCGTCGGTGGCGGCAACGGCAAGTTGAAGCAGGGCGGCCAGCACCTGGTGTTGCCGGAGCGCACGCCGCTCGCGAACCTGCACCTCACGCTGATGCAGAAGGTCGGCCTCGAACGCGACAAGTTCGGCGACAGCACCGGCACGATCTCGGATATTTAGGAGTTAACGTGAAGCGCAGAGATTTACTCAAAGGTGCCGCAACGGCTGCAGTTGCCCTGTGCGCACCTCGTCTGTTGAGAGCCCAACAGGGAATCAACAAGCTGACCGACAAGCTGGCCATCATCGACGGCGGCGGCGCGAACGTCACCGCTTTCCAGACCAGCGAAGGCCTGATCCTTGTGGACAGCGGAGCCGCGAATTCCGGTGCTGCAGTGATGGCCGCGCTGAAGAGCTTGGCCCCAAACGCAAAAGTCACCACGCTGATCAATACCCATTACCATCTCGATCAGACCGCCAACAACGAGGCGTTCGTGGCCCAGGGAGCCAAGGTCGTCTCCCAGAAACGCACCCGCGAATGGTTGTCGCGGGATTACTGGAATCCCGCTGTCGAACAGTACGTGAAGGCCCGCCCCAAGAGCGCTTGGCCCGTCGAAACCTTCGTCAACAAGAGCGCGATGAAGTCGGGCGGCGAAGATATCGACTTCGGCTACCTGCTGATGGCGCATACCTCAGGTGACGCTTACGTGCACTTCAAGAGCGCGAACGTGATCGCCGTCGGCGACGTCGCGTCCCCTGTGCGCGATCCTGAACTCGACTGGTTCACCGGAGGTTGGGTGGGCGGTCGCGTCGATTCTATGGATCTGGTTCTCTCCCTGAGCAACGATCAAACCAAGTTCATTCCCGCGTACGGCCCCGCGATGACCAAAGCGGAGTTCAAAGCCGAGCGCGACATGATGGAAGAAGTACGGCAACGGATCTACGACCGTGTTCGCGGCGGCGAAGGCCCCAAGGACATGCTGGAAGGCGGCGCTCTCGATGGCTTGCCTCGCAAGTGGAAAGATCCGGCGAAATTTTTGTACGCGGCAGCGAAGGGCGGCTGGGCTTTCCACGATAAGCTCGGTCCCAATGTTGTTTAGGAGGCATGCGTGAAGCGTTTTAAGATTGTCATTTTGTCCGTGGCCGCAGTGGCCGCCGCCGTGTTGATTGTGCAGGCGCAGACTCCGAAAGACTTGGCCACTCTTATTCAGTCCGGGGCCACCAAACAGGCTGTCGCGCAAATACAAGCCGGAGCCGATGTCCATCAAGCCCAAGGCGATGGCACCACTCCGCTGCTGTGGGCCATCAATCGTTCCGACTACGAAGTGGCGGAAGCGCTGCTCGCGAAGAAGGCAGATCCGAACGTAGGCAATGAGTTCGGCGCGCTCCCGCTGCTCGAAGCTGCGCGCCTGAATGATGCTCGCATGGTGAAGATGCTGATGGACGCCGGGGCGAAAGTCGATACTCCGAATCCAGACAACGAGACCGCGTTGATGCTGGCCATCAAGGCCGGAAATCTTGCCATGGCGCAGACCCTGATCAACGCCGGCGCAAACGTCAATCAAGTCGAAAAGTTTCACAATCAAACGCCCCTGATCTACGCCTCCTCGGCGGGCAACTCCGAGATGATCAAGCTGCTGCTTTCCAAAGGTGCCGACGTGAAACCGAAGGCTCTCTACACGGATTGGCCCAGCCAGGTTACCAGTGAGCCGCGCGTGCAGTATCGTTCCACGGGCGGATTGAATGCTCTGATGTATGCCACGCGCGCGGGCTGCTACCCCTGCGTGCAACAGCTGCTCGCCGCCGGGGCCGACCTGAATCTGCCCACGCCCGAAGGCATCTCGCCGCTGATGCTCGCTCTCGACAACGAACATAACGGCATCGCCAAACTCTTCATGGACAAGGGTGCCTATCTCGACGTATGGGATTGGTGGGGCCGCACGCCGCTATGGATCGCCGTGGATCGCAAAGCCCCGCCCGCCGCTGCTGCTGGTCCTTTAGGTGGTGCCAGAGGTGGACCAGGAGCTGCAAAAGGCGGTGGCCCGGGTGCTGCCAAGGGTGGTGGACGAGGTCCCGGTGGACCGCCTGCCGCTGTTATTGATGGCGGCCCTGCCGTTTCCAGCATGGAGATCATCAAGACCTTACTCGCTGCCGGTGCCGATCCCAATGTGGAGATGAATTTCCACCGCCCCAACGCGCCGGGTCGAGGTCGCTTCGGCGACAACCAGGTGAGCACCAGCACTACGGCTCTCTTCCGTGCGGTACAGCTCGAAGACAAAGAAGTGATCGAGCTTCTGCTGAGCAAGGGCGCGAATCCGAATATCAACACCATGGGCTACACTCCGTTCGGGATCGCCGCAGGCAATGGTCCCAGCGGACGCGGAGGGGGTGCTGGCGGACCGGTGAATCTGGAACTGCTGAACCTTCTCGCGAAGCACGGTGCCGATGTGAATGCGAAGATCAGCGGTACGCTCAGCTACTCCTTCCACATCGGTTACGGCAACACGAATGATGGAGTCAACAGCAAAGAAGGCACCTCCGCACTCCACGAGGCTGCGCGCACAGGGCGGCTGGACATGGTCAGGGCGTTGATCGATCTCGGTGCCGACCCCAACCTCGCGGACGCGGACGGCCAGAAGCCCATCGATGTTGTCGGCAAGCTGCGCGGCACGGCAGCCGCTCCTGCAGCCGGAAAAGGCAAAGGTCCCGCAGGTCCGAGTCCCGCGGCCCTTGCTGACATTCGCACGCTCTTGCAGGCGGCCTCCGCCAACAAGAAGTAGCTCCGCGCGGTACAATCTGTTCCCGGAGGTTGTGATGAATCGACGGCAACTTATGCAGGGCGCGGTCGCGATGTGGGAGACCTCCCGCATGCTTCGCGGGCAGTCCGCAGAAAAGATCTCAGTTGTTGGCGTCGGCGGAGCCAACACAGTGGTCTTCGCCTCAGGCGATACACGCGTCGTCGTCGATAGCGGTCCCTCGATCGCCGCCGTTCCGAAGACGACCATCCTCTTTAACACCCACTATCACGCCGACCAGACCGGTAACAACGCCGCCTACGCATCGAGCGGAGCCAAGATCATCGCGCAAGTGCGCACCAAGCAATACATGGCCACCGACGTTTGGGTCCCTGATCAGGACCGCTACATCAAAGCGCGCCCCAAAGCCGACCTTCCCACAGAAACCTTCCTCACCAACGGCACGGTCACCGTGGGCGGAGAACAAATCGACTACGGCTACCTGCTCCTCGCCCACACCAGCGGCGATATGTACGTGCATTTCAGATCGTCCAACGTGCTCGCCGTCGGCGACGTTGTATCTCCTGTGCGCGACCCCGCCTTTGACTACTTCACTGGAGCCTGGATCGGCGGTCGCGTGGACGCCATGGACGTTCTGCTGAAGCTCGCGAACGACCAGACCAGAATCGTCCCCGCCTACGGACCGGTCATGACCAAAGCCGAACTGAAGGCCGAGCGCGACCTGATGGAAGAACTGCGCGCTCGCCTCTTCAAGCAGGTCCGCGAGGGCGACGGCCCCAAAGACATGCTCGAAGCCGGCGTCTTGAAGGGACTGCCGCGCACCTGGAAAGATCCGGAGAAGTTTCTGTACGACGCCGCGAAGGGACTGTGGGCACACCATGACAAGCTGGACGCCAATGTGGTCTAGGCTCGCTCTCATCCTCCTGTGTGCGGCACCCGCCTTCGCGCAGAGCGACTCGCTCGCCAGCCTGATTCAGTCGGGCAACCGCAAAGCCGCCCTCGAAAAGATCCGCGCCGGTGCCGACGTGAACGCCGCCCAACCCGACGGCACGCGCCCCGTTCACTGGGCTGTCTTCCGCGTAGACCACGAACTGTTGCAAGCCCTGATCGCGAAAAAGGCAAAGGTCGATGTAGCCAACGAATTCGGTTCCACGCCCATCGCTGAAGCTGCTAAGCTCGCCGACGCGACCATGGTGAAGATGCTGCTTGACGCGGGTGCCGAACCCGAAGGCGCGAACGCCGACGGCCAGTCCGCTCTCATGCTCGCGATCAAGACAGGCGAACTGCCCGTCATCGAACTGTTGCTGGCCAAAGGGGCCAACGTAAATGTCGTCGAGAAGTTTGAAAACCAGACCCCGCTGATGTGGGCTGCCGCCGCGCCAAAAAACGCCGCAGCGATGGTCAAGCTTCTTCTCGCTAAGGGAGCCAACGTAAAGCCCCGCGCCAAATTCACCGACTGGCCCACGCAACTCACCTCCGAGCCCCGAGCACAATACCGCCCGACCGGCGGCCTCACCGCACTGCTCTATGCGGCCCGCAACGGCTGCTACGATTGCGTCGCGCAACTCCTCGACGCTGGTGCCGATCCGAACCTGCCGACGCCCGAAGGCGTCACCCCGCTGATTATGACGCTCGATAACGAGCACAACGAAATCGCAAAGCTGCTTATGGACCGCGGAGCCAAACCCGGAACATGGGATTGGTGGGGACGCACGCCGCTCTATATCGTGGTCGACCGCAAAGCCGCCGCCGGTGGTGGGCGCGGTGGCCGCGGCGCTGCTCCGGCCCCCGTTCGCACTACCGGACCGACACCCGTCACCGGCATGGAGATCATCGTCGCGCTGCTCGCCGCCGAGGTTGATCCCAGTCCGCAGCTCAACATGCACCGCCCCAGCCGCGGCGGCAACAGCGGTCGCTTTGGCGACACGCAACTCAGCACCGGTGCTACGCCTCTCCTCCGAGCGGTCCAAGCCAATGACACCGAAGTCAGCCGAGCACTACTCGCCAAAGGCGCGAATCCCAACGTCAATGCGATGGGCACCACGCCGTTCATGCTCGCAGCCGGTGTTGCCCCTGGTCGCGGCGGCGCTCCCGGTGGCGCTCCGAACACCCAACTCCTCGACCTCATGCTTCAGAATGGGGCCGACATTAACGCACAAGTCACCGGCACCAAGACCTATTCGATGCGCGTCTCCCGCTCGCCGGCCACCAATGAAGGCGCATCCGCTCTCCACGCAGCAGCGCAGGGCGGTCGCACGGAACTGGTGAAGTATCTCCTCTCCAAGGGTGCCAATCCCGAACTGCTCGACGCCGAAGGCCGCAAGCCGATTGACCTCGTCGGATTCTCCACGCAGGGCGCCGGTCGCGCCGGACCCGGTGCCGCGACAGCCAACGCTGCGAACGCAGCCAGCGCCGCAGAAATCCGAGCATTGCTCCAAGCCGTCAAGAAGTAGTTTCTCGTTACAACCTTTTCACAACATCTCCATAATCTTTCCCCGCTTGAACTGCGTCCAATGGAGCATGGTCGGAAACATTCGGCCATCTCATAAAAACTACAAAAGAGATAGAGGACAACTGCGTTATGAAGAAAGTCTATTTGTTGTTGACGATGCTTGCTGTGGGGGCCTTCGGCCAGAGCGAAACTACGGTGCGCTGGCGGGGAATGGAGGGCGTGATCACGGCTCCAGGGGTTGATAACCCCGTGGGTCAGATTCACAGCGGCGCGGGTCCGTGGACCACGCGTGGCGGCAATATTCGCATCAACTTGCGTTCGGGCGAAGGCTCGTTTGATGTCGACGGCCTCGTCCTGAATGGCGGCAACGCCACCGGCACTACGGGACCCGTCGCCAGCGTGATCGGAACGCTGGTGTGCAATCCTGGCGCTGCGGGCGAAGCGGTTCTCGATACGCCCGCAGCAAGCTTAAACGCGGAAGGCAACGCCGAGCTTTCCTTCAAGCTCAACGTGCCCACGGTCTGCGATAAGCCGGTCTTCCTGATTCGTACGGCCTCAGGCCGTTGGATCGCGACGGGCACTAAACCCGCTAGCAACACTAGCTCCAACGCCCGCTATTAGGCGTTGTTTCAAAGGGAGCGAGGTCTAATTGGTCTCGCTCCTCTTCTGTCGACTATTTTTTAAGCGAAGCCAGATAGTCGCGCACTCCCGTTTGCCCGAAGTACTCCGCGGCGCCCGCCGCAGTGGCTTGATACAGATCCTCTTTGATGGAGATATCCGCTCCGCGTTCGACCAGGAGTTTCACTATTCCTAAGTATCCATACTGTGCCGCGATATGAAGCGCGGTGATGCCTTGGCCGTGCGACTCACCACCAAACGTCGCCTTCTGATTTACATCGGCCCCGTGATCCAGCAGCCAGTCAGCCGCGTCCAGACGATTGCACGCTGCGGCCCAAATGAGAGGCGTGCCGCGATACGGATCGGCGTCGACACGCGCCCCGGCTCGCACCAGTCGATCCAGCACGCCCACTCGGTTGCTTTTGCACGCCCACACCAAAGCTTCATCCAGAACTTCCTGCGGATCGTGCGACGGTCGCCAGCTTGGAAAACCGCTGTGTGGTCGATAGAATCCGCGCGCCGCACAGGCCTCGGGCGTCAGTATCCCGTCGTTGTTAAAGCAAGCATCGACAAGCTCAGGGACTCCCAGCCCAGCTGCGGTCCGCAGATTGTTCGGCACGACCCCATGGGTACTCAGTAGATCCGCAACCTCCCTATGTCCCCAGAAGAGAGCCGCAACCAATGGGGTGCCGCCCGACCCATGAGCCTCCGCGTCTGTCGCTGAGCCATGCGAAATCAGCACTGCGGCAAAGGTCGGCTGATTGTAGTAGGCGGCCTGATGCAGTGCCGTCCACCCTCGATCATTGACGTCGTCAACCTCAGCGCCCGCCGCAATCAATGCCGCGACCGCGTCCGTGTCCCGACCGCTTCCTGGCTTGCCGTAAAGGCTGACTGCGAGACTCAGCAGCGAATTCCCGTTGGTCCCACGCTCCCGCGCCAGCCCCGGATGCGCCCGCAACAAGGACGTCAAAGCATCCGTGTCGCCCGCTTGGAGGATTTCGAACGCCAACAGAAACGGCTCCGTAGACTTGTTCGCCGCAACGGCACGAACGCGCGCCGCCAATTCGCCCCAGGTTTCGAAGCCATGCTCGCGGGCATAGACCAGGCACGCATCGTCCTCGCTGAACGGTGCCCTCACGATCTCCTGATCCGTAGCCTCGGCGAAACGCGGATGCCATTCCCGGATCTGCTCAATCGCTGCTGGACCCGCGGACCCCCGCGTTCGCACCAACCCTCTTACCCGCTGCGCGATCCATTGCATGTCTGCAACGTACAATCGCGAATGCCGCGCTACGTGGGACGGTTCCGCGTATAACTTCAGCTTCGGCCAACTGGCGAACCCCTGTTCGCGAGCGAGCACGAACTGCGCGTCGTGCAGTGCTGCTTGCTGCCGAATCGTCGCGTCATCCACATCCGTAAAGCGAGTCGCCTGGGAGCGAAGGCGCGCAAGCGCATCGACGTCTCCCGACCGGATCCCGCGCAAGAGTTCGCGGGCCTGTTTCTTCTGCTGGTCTAGATTCAAGACTGCCTCCTTCGTGGGCCTGGTCCGCATGACAGGCGAAAGAGGGTCATCATAGGTGGATCCTCAAAAGGAGCAGGTGGGCGCAGCCCTTTCCGCGGACAGGACGCGCCCTGCACGCGTCAATTTTCAAGTCTATCAGACTCAACGGCCCATTTTGGCCCCTTCTGCCGCCAGTGTTAGACTAGTCCGGGGGGATAAAACAAGCGGATTGAGAAAGAGGTCAAGGCAGTTATGAGTCAGCAGAGTCTGGAAGCGCTCCTACAAAAAACTGGGGCTGTAAAGATGTTGCGGAATTCGCAGGCGGGTGCCCACGTTTATCCTGGAGTGCAGAGCGAGTATTCGAACTGGAGAGACGAACAGCGCGCCTGGCAACAGACGTGCGTTCTGTTCAACCAGTCGTATCACATGACCGACATGTATGTGTCTGGTCCGGACGCGCTCAAGCTGCTCACTGACCTGGGTACGAACTCTTTCAAGGGCTTCGGTCCGAACAAGGCCAAGCAGTACATCCCCTGCAACCACGAAGGCTTCGTCATTGGCGACGTCATCCTGTTCGGCCTCGAAGACGGCAGCTTCAACCTCGTCGGCCGCCCGTCGGTTCACAACTGGGTGCAGTTCAATTGCGAGACCGGTGGCTACAACGCCAAGTGTGTCCGCGACGAACGGGCCGCTGACCAGAAGGGCACCGTCGTACGTCAGGCGTATCGCTTCCAGGTGCAAGGTCCGAACGCGATGAAGGTAATGCAGAAGGTTGTCGAAGGCACCGTACCGGACGTCAAGTTCTTCAACATGACCACCGTTACCATCGCTGGCAAAAAAGTTAGCGCCCTGCGTCACGGTATGGTCGGCCAGCCCGGCTGGGAAATCTTTGGACCGTGGGCCGAAGGCGAAGAAGTGAAGGCTGCGATCGTCGAAGCCGGCAAAGAATTCGGCCTTCGCCTCGTCGGTGGCCGAGCCTATTCCTCCAACACCCTCGAATCCGGTTGGATCCCCTCGCCGCTCCCAGCCATCTTCAGCAGCCCCAAGATGAAGGCGTACCGCGAATGGTTGCCCTCGACTTGCTGGGAAGCCAACGCGTCTCTCGGTGGCAGCTTCTACTCCGAGAACATCGAAGACTACTACCTTACCCCCTACGATCTAGGCTACGCGACCAGCGTGAAATTCGACCACGAGTTTGTCGGCAAGGAAGCGCTCGAAAAGATCGCTGCGGCGCCGAAACGCACCAAGGTAACGCTCGAACTCAACACGGAAGACGTGATGAAGGCCATGGGGACTATGTTTGAGAAGGGTGGCGATCGCGCCAAGTACTTCGAATTCCCGTCCGCCGTTTACTCCACGTGGCCCTATGACAAGGTCACCCAGAACGGCAAGACCGTCGGCGTCTCCACCTGGTGCGGCTATAGCTCCAACGAAGGCAAGATGCTGACCCTCGCGATTCTCGATAACGAGAAGGCGCTGCCGGGTACGCAAGTCACGTTCGTGTGGGGCCAGCAGCCTGGAACCGGTGATCGTCCGCCCGTGGAACCCCACGTCCCGGTCGAGATCCGCGCCATTGTTTGCCCGGTGCCATACGCAACCGTGGCTCGCGATGCGTATCGCACCACCTAAGTCCAGAAGTAATCAAGAAGGCGGCCCTGACGAGTTTAGTCAGGGCCGTTTTTTCGTTCCTAGGCGCTACGCAACCGCGAAGGTAGCGAATCCGAAGTCTGCGCCCAGCGTGATCGTCTCCAACTCCAGACTCAGCGTTGGGTCGAACGTCTGAACTTCGGTGCCCCGCTGGAATCCCGCCAGCAGCATGCGTCCATTGGGGGCCATCCCGATACGCGGACCGATTGTTCCCGCAGGATAGCGTAGCGGCCATTCCTCGATCTTTTGCGCCGTGCGCACATCGATCACCGCCACCGCTGCGACCTGTGGCCCGACGTTCGGGAAGCGCCGTACAATCGCATAGAGCCGATCGCCATTCGGATGTATCACCAGGCGTTCCACATTCCCGGAGACAAATGCCGTGCTGCCAAGCGGAGCAATGATGTCCACGGAAGCCGAATGACTCAACGTGGCGACGTCCACGACATGCAGGAAGCGGCCCCCCACGCCGAATAACAGCCCTTGATCCGGTGTGATCGTCCAATCACTGATCGCTGTATTGGCCGGAAGCGGAATGCTTCCCACGATGGTGCGCGTGGTCGTATCCAGCACCTGGACGCTCAGCGGTTGCGGGACCGCGTCGAATTGCAACCCCGAAGTCACCGCGTAGGCGAGTTTGCCATCGGCGGCAATGGCGCAACGCCGTGGAAAAACGCCGACCGGAGCCATCAGCCGTCCCGCGATCGTCAGCGTTGCTGTATCGATGAAGATCCACTGCGGGGGATTTCCGGCTTGGCTAACAATGAGGAACCGCCCGTCGCTGGAAAGAGCGATATCGGTCAACTCCAAGGTTGAACCATTAAAAACCGCAGCGCGAAGGGTCACCGATCCACGTTGTGTCAGCGATGTCGGAGTGACTTGGTAGGCCACCACTCGGCCATCTACCGTTGCGTCTCCATAGCCGTCGAGAAGGTAGAAGGCTCGCGCGTTGGGATCGGTCGCATTGCGCGAACCATCCGCCACCGGGAAACTGGCAGGAGGTGCGGCAGACGGCGGTGCGGGTCCTCCCACCGAATCGCTGATTCCACCTGTAAGCGGGGGAACGGTATCGGTCCGTGGCGTCACTTTCATCGTACTACCAGTCTTTTTATTCGCCTTGTCCAAGCGTGCCAGAACCTCGCTGGCATCTTGGCCGGTGTAAAAGTAGTAGACATCCTCAGCGTCGAATTTGATCGCCGCTTCCGCGCACTCCCTTTGTGTGCAGGCCACTTGCGTCATGAGAGTGACTAGCGCCCCGCTCTTTATCATCTGTCTGCGTGTGAGTCTTTCCATGATGCCCCTACCGGAAATCGTTTGCCCGCACGGACCCGGTGATAAATACGCCCAGTCCAAAATCTAGTCCCGTTGCATTGAACTGCGTTGCGGTCGGGGAAAGGGCGACCACTGCCAGCACTCCGTCCGCAGGCTCCGACGGGTCGTCGGGAAGATGCGCAGTCGCCCAATCCGGCACAGTGAGGCGCGCCTGGCTGGTGCGCTCCACGCAAGCGAAGATCCCGGTGCTTTGCAGCTTTGGAGCACGGGCGAAACCCACGACCAAAACCAAGCCCTGCGGATCTCCCCCCGCCCAATTGATTTGCAGCGGAGCGCCGCGCGTCAACGAACTTTGTGTGCTTCGCTCCAGCCACGTCAGTGCGGGCGGTGCGGTCAAGCTCACTTGGAATGGACCCACGTCGGAGCCGCCCGGTCCAGACACCCGGTTCGCTCCGTTTCCAAAAAATAAGGAACTGATCGCCGGTATCCCGTAGTCTGTCCCCATCGGCCCTCCGTAGGCCCCCTTGCTGCCAGGCAAGACGTCTGCACTGCCGCTCCGCAGCGGTCCAATGGTCGTAATTTTGTCACCGGCACCCAGGTCCGGACCGTTGCTCATCAAGCTGAGCATAAGATCCGTTGTTAATCCCGCCGTGTGCGCCGTGTAGGTGGTACAGGTGCCCGGAGGCGGCAGCGAGTAGAGCCGGTTAAAATGCCACGGTCCCGCGGGTTCGTTCTGAAAAATCGCCGTGCTGAGATCGCCGGTAAAATCCGCCGTTCCGACGAACGGTACAACGGAGGAGTAAGCCAAGCGATATAGCATCGCGATGCCAGTTCGTCCGCCGGGCCGTGCACTGTTGAGCGGATTGGCGGGATCGGTGCAAGCGGTAGCCGACGAACCAACCGCGATTGTCGTGCTGTTACTCACCACCTGACGCCCGGTCCGTAAAACAACCGGCACGTAACAACCAGCAGGAGCGCTGGCAGGAATTTCGAATACCACCTGGTCCAGGCCGGGGAACTCAGGGCTGCGACCCGAGTACAACTTGTTCGTGACCTTCGCCCCGCCCACCCAGATCTCGACCTCTACCGGCAAATCTCCCGCTTGTGGCGCGACGTTGTCGGCGTTGAGGGCCGCGCCCAGACCGGTGCCCCAGACCGTGACCACCTGACCCGGTCTCGCCACGGTTTGTGCCGAATTCACGGGCTGGGATGTTTGCGAAACGAAGTTGGTCACGATGCCCGGTCCAAACCCGCCGGAGTTGATCGAGAAGATTCCGAAGCCCGTGGCGCTCACCTGGGCTGGTGACGAATTGCCTGCAACCCCATCCACCGTTACACGAATATTCACTTTCCCTAAAGGAGTGTTCGACGGCATCACTGCGTTGATCTGCCCCGGGCTTACGAACAAGGGCAGCGCCGCGCGGCACACCGCGCCCTGGCATACTTCGATGGACACGCCACCTAGCGCGGCGGTTAAAGGAATTGCCGGCGCGGAGCGTCCTGGGGAGGGACCCAATTCACGACCGAAGATCGAGAAGATCGATCCGCGCGCAATTGCGCCGTTCGGCAAACCTTGAGGTGCAAAGCTGGCCGCGTTCACGATCCCGCGATAGTTCACGAACGGTTGCGCTTCGCCGATTCCCGCCGCCACTAGGCTGATCAGTCCCCAAAGTAGTCCAGGTCCGATGCTGCGCATGGAGCGAATTATACACTTTCTGGAAAAACAAAACGGGGACCCAACTCGTCCAGGGTCCCCGTTCGGAGCCGCAGCTTTTTTGTTTACGAGTGCCTTTAGAACGTCAGCCGGGCGACGATCTGCCCTGCTCGCGGCTGGCCGCCGCCCGTCGCGAAGGTGCCTTGGTTTAACACCGCGTTGTTGATGAAGCCATACCCCGCTGAGGTCTGTGTGCTGTTGGCGACGCGGGTCTGCGGTGCGGCCGGATTGGCGAACGTCGGGTCATTGATATACGCGCGGTTGAAGAGGTTGGTCATTTCCACGCGAACGTTCAGGTTGACAGCTTCCTTCACGCGGAACACACGTCCGAAAGCGAGATTCTCAAACGGATGCCGCTGGCGGCGGAAGTCGCCGTAGAAAGTGCCTCCGCCGAATTGGCCGGCGGTGGGATTGGCCCACGCTGCCGGGTTCAGCACGAAGGTGGTGTTGGGGTCGAAGCAGTGGCAGTTCAGGTCCTGCGTGAACAGCGGCTGGCCCGCCACGCGGTATTGGAAGGTGTTTTGGAAGACCAGGTTGCCCAGTGCAGGATTCGTGGTGGCCACCGGCGGAGCGAAGGGTAGCGCGCTGGAGTATTGCAGGAAGCTGCCGATCTGCCAATCTCGGAGCGCCCAGGAGACGGCCTTGTTGGTCTGCCACACGGGTGTGGTGTAGTTGACGGAAATCCCGTTTATGAACGGTCGCGAGTTGGAAGAGAGCGTCTTGAAGAGCTTCCGGTTCGCCACGTCGAAGTTGCCCGAAGAGAGCGTGTCGATTTCCTTGGAGTAAGTGAAGTTGTAGCTGAAGTCCAGGCCATGGGAGAAGCGGTGCGTGACCTTGGCTTGCAGCGAGTCATACCACGCGTTACCCACCGGGGCCCACAGCGGCGTTAGGGCACCGTTGAACTGCGGGAATGGGCGAAGCGCCTGTGCCACGGTCCCGGTGAATCCGGCGAACGGCAGCTGATTCCGGAAGCGTCCGGCACCCACGGCTGTAATGCTGGAATTCAGGATCGCCAGGTCCGCTGCGTTGTCCAGGCTGAGTCCGGAGGCTTTCAAGCGATCCGCGCTGGTGAAATTGTAGTTAACCAGGCTTCCGTTGGTGAGCCAGATCTGGCGGTTGGCCACGTAGGAAGCTTCGATCACTAAGTTGCGATTGATCTCGCGTTGCAGGCCGATGGACCACTGATACGACCGTCCGGGCCGCCCGCCGTTCTGATCGACCACCGAAGCCGGTCCGGCGCCCACGGTGACACGGGCGCCGCCGCCCGCGGCATTGACTGGGTAGTAGCTGGGGTTGAAGTTCGGCCAAGCAATCTGCTGCGGGGTCAGTGACAAGCCACCTGCCAGCGTCATGACTTCGCGGCCGGGATCGGAGTTGGGTCCAAACGGATTGGTCGCGGACACCACGCCGCCCGCCAGATTGTACTGTGGCGTTCCCGTGTAGGCGATGCCGAAGCCCGCACGCAACACAGTCTTGCTGTTGATCTGGTAGGCCAGGCCCAGGCGCGGGCCCAACGCAAATTTGTAATTATTGGCGAAGTTGCAGTTGCAGGTCGCCTCATATTGCACGCCACCGGGATGTCCGCCAGCGGTTGAGTTAGCGACGTTTTGGTCCAGATTCGTCATGCGGCCGTACTGTTCCTTCAGGTAGGTGGAATAGTCGTAGCGCAGTCCGTAGTCGAGCGTCAGTTTGCGCGTGATCTTCCAGGTGTCCTGCGCGTAGAAGCCAAGTTGGTGCTTGCCGACCCGCGCGCGCGAACCAGGCTTGACGTTGCCGCTATTCACCAAGCCCAGCAGGAAGCTGGCGTAGGGGAATCCAATGGCGTTGCCCGCAACCGTGCCGGCGGCGTTGAGAGCGACCACATTTGGGAGCGCGGTCTGCACGTTAGAGAAACCATAATTGCCGTTCACGCCGCTTTGGTCCAAGCGATAGTCGCCCTGATTGCGTAGTTCGCCGCCGTACTTAAACGTATGGTTGTTCTTCACCCAAGTCAGGCTGACGATAGCGGTTCCCTGTTGGAAAACGTCGTCCGCCAACGCGCCAGTGGAGCTGATGTTGCTGCTGCCCCCGGACTGCGTGTTGTTCAAGCCAGTGAAGTTGGGGAAGGTCGCGCCGCGACCCGTGAACGGTCCGCGCAGGCCCAGGTTCGCGGTCGCGTCGTAGTTATCCGCCAGTGCCGGACGGCCCAACCAGTTCTGCGTGAACCCGATGCCCCAGTGGAAGAGCAGTGTCGGGGTAATGGTGGTGTCCCAGTTCAAGCGCTCCGTGTGCGCGCGGATGAAGGTGCCGATGGCCGCGGTTACCGGCAGCGGCAGACCTTCGGCTCCAGCGCAGAAGTCGCATTTGGTGCTGGTGCGGTTGGCCAGGAATGAGAAGCGGTTCTTGGAGTTCACAACCTGGTCAATCTTGATGGAGGGAACTCCCGTCACGCGTTCCTGCAGATAGGTGCCCTGAAAGTTGTTTACCAGGTTGGCGTTCTGAGCGCTCGGAATTAGCGCCTGCACCTTCAATGCCACCGGATCGAGTCGCGAGGTGGGAATCGTGTTGTTCAGAAACGGATTCGTCACCACGCCGCCAGCCAGCGTCTGCCGCGTGGCGGGATCATAAATCATATTGGGGAAAATGGCCCGGCCCAGCAGATCATTGCCCAGATTGTTGGTCAGCAGCGCCCGGCTGAAGTCGCCCGCGCGGTAGGCTGCGGTGGGAACCGAGATGGCGTCCGCCGTTACGTTTGAGCTGGCGCGATACTGTTCCCAATTCCAGAAGAAGAACGTCTTGTTGCGGCCATCGTACACTTTCGGGATGATCACCGGTCCGCCAATGGTCCAGCCGTAGTCGTTACGGCGGGTCTTGCGGCGCAGGTTGCCGCCTTGCAGGTTTTGCGCCGACGTGTTGTAGACGTTCAGCAAGGGCTGCCCGGCATTTAGTTTTTCATGCACGAAATACTCGTACAAGCTGCCGTGATACTGGTTGGTGCCGGACTTCATCGTGATGTTCATAATGGCGCTGCCAGCCTGGCCGAACTCAGCGGCGTAGTTGCTGGTTTGCACCGCGAATTCCTGCACCGAATCCGTGCCCACCTGGTTTTGCTGCGAAGCGCCTTGCCCCAGGCTGTTGGACGCGTCCATGCCTTCCACCAGCATGGTTTGGGAGTTGTTGACACCGCCATTGATACGCACCGTTGGACCGGTGACGCCTACGGAGAGCGCCGAGCCGGGGATCAGCGCCACCACCATGATGGGGTTGCGAATGCCGCCGCTGCCCGCCGTGCCGCCCGTCTGCAGCACCGGGAGGCTATCCATGCGTTGGACGGAGACGACATGACTCATTTCGCCGCTTTCCGTCTTGAGCAACGGTGCTGCGTCGGTCACGGTGACGGTCTCCGAGGAGTTGCCGACCTCCAACTGAATATCGATACGTATGGTTTGCGCGGCCTGCACGGTGAGTCCAGTGCGGACATACTCCTTGAAGCCGCTGAACATCACTCGCAGTTCGTAGGTGCCTGAGGCCAGCGACGGAATCGTGTAATTGCCCGTGGCCGAAGAGGCCACGTTGGTGACCACTCCATTCTGGGTATTGCGCGCTTCAATCGGCGCATTCGCGATCACCGCGCCTGTCGGATCGGAAACCGTGCCCGTGATCGTGCCGCGGTCGGATTGGGCAAACAGTGAAACGGCTCCCAGGAGTATAGCCGTGAGTGTAAAACGCATGGAAGAACCCTCGCTTTCCGTAACTTCCCAACAAAGTACCTGAAAACTCGAAGTAACTTACTGCTGCGGTACGGGCTGCGCCCGCTTAGTTGTCTCTTGTTGCTTTGAACTCGCCCTTTTGCGTGCCCTGCGTCCAGGTGCCCACCAGAGTCCGGCGCGGACTCGTCACCTCTTGAATCTTCGCGTCCACGATCACACGAGTTATCCCGCCCGTGCGTTCCTTTGCATTTGACTCAAAATGAAATTGCCACGTCGATGGATCGAGTGATGTCTTCTCCAGCGGGGAGGAGCGAAGCCCCGGGTTCAGGATGCCGGTAACATTCTTGCCATCCCAGTCCATCACCAGAGTCACCGTCGTGCGTTCTTTGGCGTCCGCAAGCGCCCAGGACCCATGCCATGTTCCCCGCAGCGGATGGCCCTCTTGTGCCAACAGCCCACCGCACAATAACGCGACTGCAAGTAATTTTAGCTTCATGGGTTTTATTGCCCAACCAGATGGTCGGCGTCGCGATTGTTGCCTTGGCAGAAATACTCTTCGAAGTCTTCGTCCGGAGTCCAATAGATCAGGTGCCCTCCGGTCCACGGTTTCGTGTACGCCTTCGGATCGTCGATTGTGACTTCGTACTTCAGAGTGTTGTAGTCGGGTCGTGAAATTCGCTCGATCAAGTGCAGCGATTCGGTGTGCGGAAATCCCGCGCGCGCGAACCAGAACTGTTCGTTGAAGCCCACCGTGTCGATCACCAGCGTGTCGCCTTCCCACTTGCCGATCGAATGCCCCAGGAACCCGTGGACAAAATCCCCATCATCTTCGGAAGGATGCGGTCGCCCATCAAGGTAGATCTCGCGCCACGTGCGTGGACCTCCGCCCGACAAGATCAGAACGCGCTTCATCTCCGGCAACTCATAGAGCTGCAATCCATACGGCGTGTGGAACTGCCGTGGACCACCCGGAGGCATGCAGCGAGCATGCGGATCGTTCTTCTGCTGATCCCTTCGGCGTTCTTCATACAGCGCCTTGGACCATGGCATGAACGGCACTTCACCGATCTCCAGATTGGTCGGCAAATTCATTCCACCCTTGCCCGTCAACCCGCCCGTGCCTGCATTCCAGAACCCGATCTTCCCTGGAGCCGCGGACAACATCGGATGCCCGTCCGGCCATCGCGGAGTCGGATCGGAAGGTGGTCTTGCCGTCGCCCCACGGCCTAACCCGCCCGTGCGCGATCCAGCCACAGCAGCAGGCTTTGCGGGATCGACTGCCGGTGCCTGTGCGAAGGCAAACGAAGCCGCCAATACAAATACAGTAAGTTTAGACACGCGTGGTCTCCTAGCGATTGCGAACGTGAGTGGAAGTCTACTGACCTTGACTCGAAGCAGCGCCCAATTTCTTGCCCGTCGCCGCCATAGTCACGTCGCGGGCGTTGCCGTGAAAGCCGCCATCTTTTGCGCGGCTTCCCACCACAGTCACCACATCGCCGATCTTCAGCGTGTTCTTGTCCCAACCACGACCGCGCAATGCCCCAGGAGCCCCCATCTCCATCGCCCAGCTGGTCACGTTGCCTTTATTGTCTTCGACATCAATATAGAAATAGACGTGTGGATTGCTCCAGTCCACTTTCGTAATTGCACCCGTCAGGTTCAACGGATTCTTGTCATCGTACTCAGCGGCGAATGAATGATGCCCGAATGCCGACGAGCACATTTGGATCACAGCCAGTATGCTTAGCCCCAACCGCAGTTTCATAGACGAGCCCCCTGGGCACGGATTGTATCGGAATGACGATACGAGGTAAAGCGCAAATCGGGTGATAACTGTCATCAATCGCGTTGATAGTTGGCGAATGCCTCCCTGCCTCTTTTCCATTGTCTGCGGCATCGTTTCAGTGATAGCGTAGGGTGGCGTATTTTTACGCACAGAACCAGGTCCCGATGGGGCCGTCAGGAGTTGATCTTATGTTTCGTAGTCCTTCAATGTTGATGGCAACGCTCGCCCTCGTCGCCGGTTCCGCTTTTGCGCAGGCCCAACGGCCTACGAAAGTTGACGACGTTGCACTACGCAACGCAGCCCAGAGCAAAGGCGAGGAATGGCTCAGCTACGGTTTTACGCCGCAGGAGACTCGCTACACGCCGCTGGACCAAATCAACGCGTCCAACGTCGCGCGCCTCGGCCTCGCATGGTCGTATGAAGTGGGAGTCGGTGGCGGTGGCCAGGAAGCGACCCCGCTGGTCCACAACGGCGTGATCTTCTCCATCACCCAGTGGAGCGTGGTTTTCGCCGTCGACGCGCGCACCGGCAAAGAGAAGTGGCGCTGGGACCCCGAAGTAAACCAGCCCGCTGTGCGTCCGAAGATCTGCTGCGGCAACGTGCAGCGCGGCATCGCGATGTATGACGGCAAGATCATCGCTCCGGCGATTGACGGACGTCTGATTGCGCTCGACGAAGTTACCGGTAAGCCGCTCTGGGAAGCCCGCGTCGCCTACCCGCAGGACAACTACACCATCACCATGGCTCCCCGCGTGGCCAAGGGCAAGGTGATCATCGGAGTCTCCGGCGCTGAATATCCGGTTCGCGGCTTCATCGCTGCTTTCGATGTCAAGACCGGAGCGCAAGCCTGGAAGTTCTACACCGTCCCCGGTGCGGGCGACAAAGATCCCGGCTTGATCAAAGCCGCAGCCACGTGGCCCAAGAACATTGTCGGCGGCGGTGGCGGAACCGTTTGGGATGCGATCTCTTACGATCCCGATCTCGAACTCATCTACTTCGGCACCGGCAACGCGGGCCCGTGGTCGGAAGACACGCGCATGTCCAAAGGTTATGACCTGCTGTTCGCCGCTTCCATCGTCGCGGTCGACGTCAACACTGGTCTCTATAGATGGCACTACCAGAACGTCCCCGGCGACGAATGGGATTTTGATAGCGTGCAACACCTGCTGCTGGCCGACGTCACGATCAAGGGTGTGAAGCGCAAAGTGATCATGCAAGCCAACAAGAATGGCTTCCTCTATACGCTGGATCGCGCCAACGGCAAGTTCATCCGGGGAACACCCTTCGCCAAAGTGAACTGGGCGCTCGGTCTTGACGAAGTCACCGGCAAACCGATCATCAACCCGCAAGCCAAATATTCTGAGACCGAATCGGTGAACATCACGCCCGGTCCCGGAGGCGCGCACAACTGGTCGCCCATGAGCTACAATCCCAACCTCGGTTTGCTCTTCTTAAGCGCCCAGTCCGGCGGCGGCTTTACCTACGCCGTGCAGCCTAATTTCCAATACAACCCGCAAGGCCAGAATATGGGGATCATCTTCGGTGGCGGTGGCCGTGGTGCCGCCGCAGCCAAGCCCGTTCCTGGGGAGAACGTCTCTCCCGAAATCGCAGCTGCTCGCGCCGCTGCAGCCGCTGCGGCCGCAAGCGCTCCGCCTCCTCCGGCACCTGCCAAATTGCGCGAAGCCTTGCAATCCATCGGCCCCGACTTCAACGGTGGCTTCCTGATGGCTTACGATCCCGCGACCGGTACCGAAAAGTGGCGCGTCCCCGGAGGCTCCGCTATCGGCGGCGGCACCTTCGCCACAGCCAGTAATCTCGTGTTCCAGGCCACGGGCGGTTCCCTCTACGCTTACTCCGCAGACAAGGGCGAAAAGCTCCTCGAACTCAAGACGGGCATTCCTGGGCAGATGGCACCGCCGATCACCTACATGTTGGATGGCAAGCAGTACATCGCGATCCAGGTCGGCACCGGCGCCACTCCGCCGCCCCCTGGTGGTGCAGCGCCCCCCGCAAATCCCAACGCTCCCAAGCCGGTCAGCCCGCGCTTGTTGGTGTACGCAATCGACGGCACTGCAAAGCTGCCGTAGAGTCCGCCCAGGAATGGAACCCGCCGGCGCTTCACGGCTGGCGGGTTTTTTTATGCACTCTCATACGCTCGCTCGCATCTTCGCTGCCGGAATCGCTGCCTCTGCGTGGGTGGGACTTGCTGTGCAACTCTCCTTCTCGTATGCGACGACCGGTTCACTCTGGCTCGCAGCCTGGGCGATGCTCGGCTTCTTCACCATCCTCACGAACCTTCTGGTCGCGGTCGTCTTCACCAGCATCGCCCTCGACCGCATGCCATCACCAGGAGCCCTCGCTGGCACGATGCTCTCGATCCTACTCGTAGGTATCATCAACGCCCTGCTGCTGTGGGGAGCTCTCGAGCTTTCCGGCGGCTCCGCACTCGTCGATAAACTACTGCACGTCGCGACGCCAATCCTCGTGCCGATATATTGGGCTTGCTTCACACCCAAGGGTCAACTGACGAGAAAATATCCCCTGATCTGGTCGATCTACCCGTTGGTCTATCTAGCCTACGCAATGCTGCGCGGCCTAGCGACTGGAAGATTTGCCTACCCGTTTATTAATGCTCTCGAACTCGGTTGGCAACGGACCGCCATCAATGTGTTCCTCATCTCGCTCGGTTTCCTGGCCGCTGGCTACGCCGTCGTGCGGCTCGACGCATTCCTCAGTTCGCGGGCAGTTCGATCAGGCGCGTAGGCTTCTCCGTCGTCCTTGCCTTGACCCTCAAGACGACGCCGGGTTCCGCAAGATGCGCCACTCGCACGGCAACGCGAGCTTCTCCATCGACGTCGATCTCGTAGTCGCCTTCACGCAATCCATCGAATCGAAATCGTCCCTCCCGATCCGTGACCGTTCGGCGATTGCCTGGGTGCAGGCGAACGACGATCCCCTCGAGCGGCATTCCTGCATCGGTATCTACCTGTCCCCCGAACCCGACGGAAGGCTGCACCACGAAGTCCTCCCGCACGCGTCGCCCCGGAGCCACCACGACGCTGGTTGCTGGAACCGTGGGCACGAGGTAGTCCACAGGTAGTTGGCGTTCATCAATCATCAGCGTGTGCCGACCCTCGGGAACATTACTAAATTCATACCCGCCCGCCGCGTTGGTCATCGCGATCCGATCGCCGTCGAGAGAAACCGGAATGTCCGCGGCAATGCTTGACCCGTCACCATAGGCAACGTGCACCTGTCCCGCGATCACGCCTACCAACGGTGTGCTCGCCCGGGAATACTGCCCGAGGTCGCCAACCGATGTCGCTCCACCCCACGCGAAGTCGTGGGTGAGGCGCAGATACGCGCTCCACTGATTGCGTTCAAAAGCACCCGCCGCAAAGATCGGGTTCACTGTGGATAGAGCGAGCAGGTCTCGATTCGTATTCAGCAGCCTCGCGCTCCACGCGTCGACCGCTAGGCCCCAGCCGTTGACGATGCGCCACTCTGCTCCCGCCGCTGTATTCTGCGTCAGCGTCGTGGTGAGTAAGCTCCGAGCCGCGAGGTCGCGCCCGGCCTCGCCGCTCGCATACAGCGAAAGCCGCGCCAGCGTCAGTTGTAACCCACCGCGATAGACCAAGGTTGTCCCTCGCACGCCCGTTGATTCCCGCTGCAACCGCGTCGCGCCCAGGAGCGAGAGCCTGCGCAGCCGAACATAGTGTTCCAGTTCGACGCTGCGCTGGCGAGTGTCCAACGTCGCGATCTGCCGCAACTCCGCCCGCAACGTATACACGCGAAATTGTCGAGCCGCCCGAAACGCAGCGATCTGGTTTGTCTGGCTTCCACTCAGCGTTCGCAACTCGACGTGCGTGAACTGAGCCGAGAGCGCAATCGAGCCGGGCAGGGAACCCGAAGCCCCCGCCGTGAGTGAAGTCGCCGCATAACGCTGTAGCGGCTTGACCATCGAGAAGACCGTTTCCGTGTTGCTCGCCGAACCGAATACTTGAGCGTCGCGAAACAAGTTGAGCCTCGCTTCCGCGAACGGGCCTCGCCGCGCACCGTTCAAGTACCCCACCACTGGAAGGTACGCCGCATTTTGCCGCACATAGGTCGAGCGGAACAAAGCCCTGCGAGTCTCCCAGGTCGCACCAATCAGAACGGATGCCGGTGCTCCGGCTTCGGCAAACACTCGCAAGGAATCACGAGGTCGCCAAGCAAACTCGATCGCAGCCGTATTGGCCGACGGCCTGCCAAAGTGCAGAGCCCGAATGCCTACCTCAATTCCCTGCGCCACTCGACGCCGGTAGAGAATCCCAGCGACACTCTGCCCCGTGGGGTAGCGCAGCGAAATGCGTGTCCCCTGAAGGAAATATTGTTGTCCCGCAAACGCGGAATAGTAGGATTTCTCGCCGCTCACCTCCACCCGAAGCCCGTTAATGTTCAGTCGCGGATAGGGCACGTTGGGAAACGGTTGCTGCACGGGGAACGGATCGACCTGAGCGTTCCCCACCGTGAACTTCCACCGATGCGCGCCGATCCGCACGTCATCGAGGCTGGCGTAGTTCAACCCCGGCCGCCATCCCGCGCGATTCGAAAATACCTCAATATTGGTCGTCAGCAACCCCAGTCGAGGCACCAGCGTACGAAAGTTGAGCGCGACCCCCTCGCTACGATCCCCTGTATACTCGGGCGTCCGTGAATGAAAACTCTCAAAGGAGATCGTTCCGGCCCCGCGCAGGTCCTCCGCGGCCAGACGCAACGCCAGCGCGAGGCTAACGAGGCAAAATAGAAGCGGCCGGGACAAAGTGGCCCTCTTGCGTTTCGCCGCCCCCGATATCCATGCGGACTCGCAGGTCGGCGCCTTGAGGAATCTCTTCCGTCACAGGGAAGAGGAATCGTTGCTTACGGCCGGGCAGCACCGGCATGGAGCGAAACGGAATTTCATGCAGAACCTCACCCTCCGCGCTTACGATCGAAAGTCCGCCGATCGGCCTCCAAACATACGAGCCTGTATTTTCGACTTCACAAACGATTCTGCTCCTCGTCGAATCATTGGGGAGCGCTTCAACGTAGAGCCGGCGCAACGTCCCTTCCGGCCGCGTGCGTCCCACCGTCATATAGAACGAGGTGATGGCCCGCACGTTCACCGACAATCCCGATACTTTCTCGTCTGGAATCGGAGCGGTCGAGAACGCTGCCGCGCAATAGTACGTCCCGGCGGCAATCTCCTCCGGGATGCGGAATGTGTAGCGCACCAGCACCCTCTGCCCTGGCGCAATCTCCACATCCGTCGGACTCACCCGCAGCCACGTCCTGCAGGAGTAGGCATCCTGGCTCGACGCAACAAACTGCGGCTCCTGTTCTGAATCCACGTAGAAGTCCAGAACCTCGGCGCGGATACTCGTCGTGCGGTCGGCGACATTCGACAACACCAGCGCATTGCTGACCGTGGTACCCGCTTCGATCGCGGTCTCCACGCGCAAGGGACTGAGTCCCAGTCCCGTCTGGGCGTACGCGGGCCACGCGAGTATCGCGATCGCTATTGCGCAGTAAGTGTGTAGTTGAGTGTGACGCTGCATGCCGTTGAAGTTGCTGGATACTTCCATTGATCTTGAAAACTGAGTTGTAGGGAAACCGTGTGGCTCCCCCCGACCACCACGATTCCATCCGAGCCGCTGGCCAAGGTGGAAGGAGAAGTGGAAAGCGTAAACGGCGCACCACATGCCGACGACGCTGAGCCGATCCCGGAGCTGGAAATGTTCGTGCAGGTCACCTGCACCGCTGAAAGCGGTACGCCCGGGCAATTGGTGAGTGTCGCTTGTGCTGCTTCCAGCGTCATAGTCCAAGTGCTGGCGAACAGTTTGAGCAAGACCGACCAACTCGCCGACGCCGAATTGTTAAAGGTCCCCGTGTCGGGATCGGTCGCCGTAATGGTAACGGTCCCGGGACTCGCCGAAAAGCTGGTGATGACGGAGATGTAGTAGGCGCGATTCGCGGGCGCTTTGTGTCCCCCGACCAGGGTCAACGCTAAAAGGGCGAGTGTTGGGGCGGCTATCAAAAGTCCTCCTAACTGGCGCTAATCGTAAACGTAGCCGTCGCGTTGTAGGTGCCAGTCTGATAGACCGGATCATTGGTCAACGACCAGGCCACTGACCCAGTTGCATCCGCGATGTGTGCGTTCGCCCCCACCGTCGCCACTGAGGTTTGCGACGATGCGCTCGCCGTCTGCGATCCCGAGCATGCCGTACCCGTCCCGACTGTGCATGTGTACGCGAGCGTGTCCCCCGGCGAAGGCGGCGTCCCCACCGAAGGACCACCCGCAGGGCTGAAATCAGAAGTGATCTGGACCTGAATCGTACCCGTCCCGTTCGCGGTCGCCGTTCGAAAACTGTAGGTGAAATTTGTTGTGCCGGTGTAAGCCCCGAACGCCATGCTGCTAGTCAAGGCCGTCGTCGCCGTGTTGACCGTGATCTTGGCCTCCGTGCCGACGGCGACCTGTAGGGTGCTTGTCCCCGTAGTCTGCGCCAGTACTGGAACGATTGCCACGATCATCAACAGGAGCGCGGGAGTCTTCATAAGTTTCTCTACCTAACACTTGATCGGCCAACGCGCCACGAAGGAAGATTTCAGAAGAGTCCTAGAGGATGCTGATCGAGTACGTGATAGTCGCGTTATACGTATTGGTTTGATACGCCGGCCGATCCGCAATGGTCAGCGTGATCGTCGCGCTCGTGGGATTCGCCGCGCTGCATGTTCCACCCCCGCCCGTACATGCCGACGCCGAATAGGTCGCGACACTCGTCTGTGTCGCCGTCTGCGCCACGATCGGCCCGGAGCAAGCGCTTCCGTAGCCCGTGGTGCAAGTGTAGGTAAGGTCCCCCGACCCCGCCGAAGGCCCACCCGCCGGCGAAAAGTCGCTGGTGATCCGGACCTGCAAACTTCCACTGCTCGCCGGTGCCGTCCGAATCCGCAGGTTCACGGTCCCAGACCCGCTAAATGTCGTGAATGCGCCCCCGGGACTCACCAGAGCCACCGTCACCGGCGTCGAAACGATCTTCGCGAGGGGCGACAAATTGATCGATAAGCCCTGCGTCGTCGTCAGCGTCTGCCCCGCCGCCGTGACAGCAACCAACACCCCGAGATAGAAATACGTGGCAACCACCTGCCCGACTATCGGCGTGCCCGCGATCCATCCGCCCCCAGAGAAATCCTACGATCCGCCCCGCTCCGGCTCGCCCTCGTAAGGCTCCTCGCGCGGCTCGTCTTCCCAGGAAGCCCCCCGGCGATTCTCCTTCTTCTCCTGCTCCCGCCGCAGCTGCGCCTCTTCCCGTTCTTCCTTGCCGTCGCTCATGCTACCTGCATCTCCTCGTTTCTCCCCGATCATAACAGTCGACTGCGCAATCCGGCGGTTGATTCTCCTCCTCCCCATGTGACAAGATGAGCGACGGTAGCGCACACCCAGCGCCCCTTGGAAGGAATCTATGCAAAATTATTCGTATAAGACGGTCGCCTGCGCGCTGGCCCTTATTGCCTCCGCCGGCATTGTGAGCGCACAGCCCCCCGCAGGTCCAGCTACCCCGCAAAGCACCGCGGTCGCCAACCCCACCTATGTCTCTCTCCCCATGGAGATCACAGTCAATAAGCCCGCGGCCGAAGTCTGGAAGCGCGTCGGGAAATACTGCGACATCGGCGAATGGCTGCAGGTCCCTTGCACCCTCACGGCGGGCAAAGATGGTGAGGTTGGTGCCGTTCGCTCGATTGGTCGTGAAATCCTGGTTGGCAAAACGGAACTTTCCTACACCTACACCCAGCCGGTGCAAGAAGGCCGTCCCTACATCCTGTACCATGGCACCCTCGAAGTCCGTCCCCTGACGGCGACCACCTCGAAGCTGGTGTACACCCTGCTTTGGGATAACTCGACGCAGCCGGACGATGCGGCGAAGGAACGCGACATGAATCAACGTCGTACCATGTTTACCCGCGCCCTCGACAATATGAAAATCCTGTCCGAAGGCGGCACCCTGCCTCCCGCCCCCGCGGGCAAGGGTAAGGGCGGACCTCCTAAGCAGTAACTCCGATCAGGAGATCGGGAGTTGTGGTGTCTGACACCATAACTCCCGAACTCTACTAGCGTTGGACTGTTAGCTTTGCCGCGACAGATGCGACGCCGTTCACTGTCGTGATGACTGCATGGTCTCCGTTGGGAAGGTCGGGTACATAGAGGGCGATCTGGTAGAGCGCGGCGTTCCCCGGTGCCAAAGCGGCAGCCAAGACATCCGCCCGCGCTCCGCCGATCGTCACGCTGGGCGCACTCGCCACCGAATACAGTTGGTTGGACGGCACCTGCCTTCCCGCCGCTAGTGTAGGAGTTGTGGGTCCCAGGCCGGTCGTCCATAAGATGATGATCTCCCCCGGTTTGGCCCCCGCTGTTGTGAGGCCCTGGAATGTTCCCGGGCGCACTTTGTAGCTGTAATCGATGCCCGTCGCGACCGCATATCCTCCCGGCCAGAGAAACGCCGCTGGCGATGTACTCTGCGCCACCACGTTGATCGGATCGCTGGCCACCCCATCCCGCGTGATCACGATCGGAATCGTTCCGCTGCGCGTCAGGTCGGGCGTGACAATGTTAATTTGCGTCGGACTCAAGTAATACAGGAAAGCGGCCTTCCCATCGACTGTGATCGAAATTCCATTCGCCGACGTCGGATAAGCTCCGTTCACGAAATTGAGCGTGCGCGTCACGGGAGCAAGATTGCTGCCCACGATTGTCACCCACTGTGACGAGGACAGCCCCGCTTGCGAGCTAGCCGCGTTGACCACACCGTTCGCCGCGATCGCAGGCTTGATAAGTTGTCCGCCGATCAGGGAAATGGTCGTCCGTAGTCCGTTCGAGACAAACCTTTCTTCGAACATCTCGGTGTTCGCATTTACGCCGAGCGTAAACGACGCGCCCGTGGTCGGTGCCGTAAGTTGGAAGGACCTCGCCAGGTTGGCACCCACATTGATGTTGCTGGAGGCAACGAATGACTGCGAATCGCCGTCGGATATTGTCGCAACGATGGTTGGTGCGCGCATCGTGGTGTCCCCGGTATTGGTAAGCGTGCAATTCACCGTGAAGGTGGCTCCCGAGGCTACTTGTGTGGGAGCCGAGCAGGTAAGGCCGACAACCGGACCCGTCATCGAGGTAAATCCCGGATTGGAGAGCGCGACGGCGAAGGGTTCGTTGAAGCCGCGCCCATCGTCTTCGGCTCGCACTTTCAATACGAAGGTTTCGGCCGCGTGCGAGACGCCCACTTGTTCTACGTTTTGAATTACGGAAACAGACTCGGCACGCAGCGCCCCGCTGGCATCATAAGCGTGCAAATCCAGGTCGCGAAGGAAATTCACGTTCGTTCTGTAAGTGCGGTCCCACGTCAAGGTCGCAAAGAGATCGCCGGCACTGGTGAAGGTGCCGCGGTAGAGCTTGAAATCTCCAGTTGAACTGCTCAGCGCACTGGAAAGGCCATACGTTCGCTGAGCGAATGCGCGTGTCAGGTTCGTCGAACCCCACCCAAGGGTGGGACTCCATGTGGATGAGTCCGTGGTATTGATAAGTAGCGCTTTGATCGATAATTTTCCGGAGAGCCCCGCGTCCCGCAGCAGCGCGGCCGCTCCTGCGATGTGCGGTGAGGCCATACTGGTTCCCGACAATTCTAAAAATCCATCGGTGAGGTAATTTGTGGAAGCGATATTTGTCCCAGGTGCCACCAGGTCGGGCTTATAGCGATCGTCCATCGTCGGACCGCGGCTGCTGCTATTCGCGATCACGTCATCATTGCGGGCGACCGTGCGCCGCGTATCGATGTTCCCCACGGTGATCGCGTTGTAAGCGATTCCCGGACTGGTGATCGTCCTCGGCAGCGGTCCCGAGTTGCCTGCGGCGTTCACCCAAACCAGATTGTAGGTGTCGATCAGAAGATCGATCGCTCTGGCATAAGAATCGTCCCCCACGAAAGCGTCACCACCGTTGCTATTGTTGATGACCGTCGCCGGGGTCACCGCGAGAACCGACGTCACGGCGTTCAAGGCATCACTGCTGAACGATCTCCCATTCGCGCAGCTGATCTTCGCCGCCACCAGCCTCAGCCCCGGAGCTACCCCCTTGTACTGGGGTAACGCAGCCGTTCCTTGGCTCGCGACAATACCTGCGACATGTGTGCCGTGGCCATTAAAATCGGCCGGACTCCGCTCGAACTCCGGGCAACTCGCACCCACGTAACTGGTGCTGGTCGCAGTCCCGCCAAACGCAGGATGCTGCACGTTGAGTCCGGAATCCAGAACCACCACCGACTCGCCAACGCCCGTGAATCCGGCGTTCCAGAACGCAGTCGCTCCCAGGGCCGGTACGCTGATGACCAGGTTCGCGCCTTGATCTTCATCGCGCGAGATCTCCAGGATGCGCGGATCGGACTCCAACAGCGACAAGATCGCCGCCGGGATCGTCGCGGCGACCATGTTCAGCAGCGGTATACGGCGAATATCCGTTGCACCAAGGCCGGCGAGAAATGCTTCCATCTCATCCTGTTGCGGCTGAACCCGGCGTTCCACTGAGGTACTCACTTGGCTACGCAATGAGAGTACCGCCGCATCCCGAGCTTCCCGCGCTCGAGCCAAGCGAAGTTTATCGGGGGCAGCCTTGGAGGCTTCGGCCTGGAAGGCGGCCTCCGCGTTCCCTTGTTCGAACGCCTTGGCCGCTTCAAGCGCACGATAGGTCTCGCTCAGCGGCTGGTCGAGCAGCGTGATCAGCAGCCGAATACTCGGACGCGCTTGTGCGGCAGAGCGCAGTCGCTCGCTTAGCTTCGGATTTGGAGATGCCGGGCGAACAGATGCCTTGATTTGTCCGGATACCTTGGATGAAGAGGGAGGGGAGGGAACTAGAACCCTAGCTGCTTCCTGGCCAAAGGCGAAGACGGAAGTGAGCACGCCAAGTGCGGAAATGGGAACAAAAGAGCTGCGCGACATGGGCGTAGGCTAGCACAAGTGCGGAGCAAGCCGGACGTTTCGACCTACACCGACGTCCCGAAAAACCGCCCCACCAACGCCGTCACCGCCATCGCCACTGTCCCCCAAAACGCCACCCGCAAGGCCCCTGCCCGCGGCTTCGCCCCGCCGAGCTTCGCCGCCAGCGCCCCCAGCACAAACAGCAGCAACAACGACGATCCTCCGATGATCGGCGTAATGTACTCCACCGGCGCGGCACTGGCTAACAGCAACGGCAACCCGGCCCCACAAGCGAACGCCGCCGCTGAGGTCAACGCAGCCTGCACTGGCCTCGCGCGCGTGAAGTCGTGAATCCCCAGCTCATCGCGAGCATGCGCCGCCAACGCGTCATGCGCCGTAAACTGCACCGCCACCTGATGTGCCAGATCCTTCGTCAGCCCGCGCGACACATAGATCGCCGTCAGCTCCGTCAGCTCTGCTTCCGGCGTCGTTTCCAGTTCTGCCCGTTCCTTCGCCAAGTCGGCATCTTCTGAGTCCGATTGCGAACTCACCGAAACATACTCGCCCGCCGCCATCGAAAGCGCGCCCGCCACCAGCCCCGCCGCACCCGCCAATACAATCGCCGCCCGATCCGGGGTCGCCGCGGCCACGCCCACAATCAGGCTGGAAGTAGAGATCAGGCCGTCGTTGGCCCCCAGCACAGCAGCCCGCAGCCAGCCAACACTGTCGGTACGATGAGTTTCGCGATGGCGCATAAGGTGTCCTCCTAGGATACGCGCGCGCTGAATGCTCCGCTACAATGATCACTCGACATGATCCTTTTCTGGATACAGACGGCGGGAATCTTGACCATGTGGGTCCCGGCCCGCTGGGCGCTCACCGCGTTCCAGGTCGCGATCCTGTGCCTCGCCGCCTATCGCTGCGTCGTCCGCTGGCGCCAAGGGCGGGGAATCGGTCTCGACCCCAGCGGTATCACCCTTACCTGCATCATCGCCTGGGGAGCCGTTCAGTTAGCAGCCGGTTGGACCGTTGACGCCTTCCGCACCCAAGAAGTCATGCTCGATTGGACCGTGAACCTCGCCGCATTCGCCCTCGCCCTCGAACTCTCCGACCGAACCCGCGAGACATTCCTCACCTGGATGCTCGCCTTCGCCACCCTGCTGAGCATCCTCGCCATGCTGACCGCCTTCTCCTCGCCCCCCGGGGTCATCGCCTGGTGGCTGGACGTCGGCACCAACACCGCCACCCTCGGTCCCTTCGTCTATCGAAACCAATACGCCGCCTTCGTCGAAGCCCTGCTCCCCCTGGCCCTCGTCCGGGCCTTCCTCGATCGCGAGCGAACCTGGCTCTACGTCGTCGCTGCCGGACTCCTCTTTGCTAGCGTCATCGCCGCCGGTTCCCGAACTGGTGCCGCCCTCTGCCTCGCTGAGGTCCTTTTTATCCCTTTGCTCATGGGCCGCCGCGGAGCTTGGCGCGCCATCCTGGGCATCGCCACATCCGTCGCCGCCTTAACCCTGGTCGCCGGTTGGGAGCCACTCTACGCCCGCTTCCAGGAGCCAAACCCCTACGGCCTCCGCTGGAATCTAGTGCAATCATCGCTTGAGATGATCAAGCAAAAGCCGTTGACAGGGTGGGGTTTAGGGGTGTGGTCAGAAGTCTACCCCGGCTTCGCCCTCTTCGACGACGGCTCGTTCGTCAACCAGGCTCACAGCGATTGGGCGCAGTGGACCGTCGAGGGAGGGGTTCCGTTCCTAGCGCTGGTCATATTTCTCCTGGTCAGAGTCCTACGGCCCGCGTGGCGCTCGGTCTGGGGGCTCGGAATCATCATTGTTTTCGCCCACTGCCTGGTCGACTACCCCATGCAGCAACGTCCCGCTCTGGCGACGTTCTTCTTTGTAATGTTGGGGATGGTAACGCAAAGCTCTAGTCTCAGGTCCCACCTGAAATCTGGCCCGCCTACTCCTTAGTCCTACCTAATCTTGTTCGTACGAACTGCCGAAGCTATGAGGGAAGAGAGGGAAATCTCTCTTCATGTTTTAGCCGATGGTAATACGGAAGGTACGATGATGCAGAACAGATTGCAGGCTCTGAGTGGCAGCCTTGGAGTGTTAATGATGGCGGTAGTCCTGAGCGGACCCGTCAATGGTCAGGTAGCTGATGGCAACCTGACGGGTGTCATTCTAGATCCCAGCGGAGCCGCCGTCGTCAACGCGACCGTCGCCGCCGAAAACCTCGGGACGGGTCGCAAGTCTGCGGCCAGCACCGACGCCATCGGTGGGTATCGATTCAACAACCTGGTGGTGGGCTCCTATAAGCTGACGGCTACAGCGGTAGGTTTCCAGACCACGTCCCTGTCCTCGGTTCCGGTCGAGCTCAGTAAGACGACGACAGCGAACCTGACGCTGACCGTGGGTCAACAGAACGAAACCATTACGGTCACCGACACCCCCCTCCTGATCGACGCGGCCACCGCGCAGATCGCCAACATCTTTACCTCGCGTATGTCGACCGACTTAGCCGTTGCCTCGAACTCGACGGGCGGCTATCTCAACCTCTCGCTCCTGGGCGCAGGTGTTGCGAGCTCCGGCGGCCTCGGCGCAGGAACGGGCCCCTCGATCGGCGGCCAACGGCCTCGCGATAACAGCTTCACTATCGAAGGCGCGGACAACAATCGCCGCGATATCACTGGACCCTTGGTCTCCCTCCCCAACGACGCCGTTCAGGAGTTTACGGTTCTGCAGAACCAGTTCAGCGCCGAATACGGCCGCGCCGCCGGCGGGCAGTTCAACGCCGTAATGCTCTCAGGAACAAACCAAACACATGGCAAGGTTTATGAGTATTTCCAGAACCGAAACCTGAATGGCATCGACCGCGTCTACAAGAACCTCGGCTTCACCAAGAATCCCCGGTACGACCAAAACCTGATCGGTGGAAACCTCGGCGGAGCGCTGAAGCATGACAAGCTTTTCTACTTCGGAAACTTCGACTACAACAATCTGGGCCGGGACAGCACAGCTGGTTCGACTCCCCGCTACGCACCCACCGCAGCCGGCTATGCCACGCTCTCCAACATTCCGACCATCTCCCAGACCAATCTCAACGTTTTGAAGCAATACCTCGGCACCGCTGGCTTCCAGGATGGCAACTTTACCAGCACTGTTCAGGGCTCGCAAATTCCGCTGGGGATGTTGTCCATCGCCTCCAGCTATTCGAATACGTACCGTGGACTCGGTTCCTTGGACTACAACATCTCCTCGAAAGATCAATTGCGTGGACGCTATGTCCAGAATCAAAATCTGGGTACGGATACCGCATCGAATCTTCCGTCGTTCTGGACGTTGCGCCCCACGAAGTCCTATCTGGCGTCGATTTCCGAATTCCACACCTTCGGACCGTCGCTCATGAACGAGGTCCGCGCGACCTTCAATCGCTATAACGATGTTCGTACCGCCCCGAACGTCAAGTTTCCAGGTCTCGACGTCTTCCCGACCATCCCGATCCAGGACCTGTTCACAGTGGTCGGAACGCAGATTGACCTGCCGCAGGCCACCACGCAAAATAACTATCAACTGGCCAACAACCTGACCTGGAACGTGGGCCGCCACGACCTGAAATTTGGTGTCGATGCCCGTGCGGAAGTCTCGGCCATGAACTTCGTGTCCAACCAGCGTGGCAATTACGGCTACACCACGTTGAACCGCTTTTTGCTCGATCAGGGTCCCAATCTCTCCGGCTCCAATCGCCAGATTGGCGGCAAGCCGTATCTCGGCAACTCTCCGACCATCTACATGTTCGCCAACGATAACTGGAAAGTAACCCGTCGCCTGACCGTCAATCTGGGTATGCGCTGGGAATACAACGGAATCGCGAAATCGATGAAGGAATTCGAACTGAACCAGATCGCCGACGTACCCGGCATCCTGACGTTCGCCGCCCCGAAAGCCCAGCGTAAGAACTTCGCCCCGCGCATTGGCTTCGCCTACGCCCCCGGTAACAGTGGAAAGACATCAATTCGCGGCGGCTTCGGCATCGCCTACGACCAGACGTTCAACAACATCGGCAATAACACGCGCGGCCCCCAAGCCAGCAACATTATCACCGCCAGCTCGGCTGCCACCAACTTCTTCGCCAACGGTGCGATTCGGCCCGCCACTCTGCCGCAGGTTCTCGACCGCGCTACTGCGCAAGCCTTCACGGTCGGCTACCTGGGTGACCAGAAGCTCGGCTACGCAGTCAACTGGAACTTCGGAGTCCAGCACGCCTTCGCCAAGGATTACGTCGTGGACATCCGCTACCTCGGAACCAAAGGGGTCCACCTGCTGACGCAGACCATCCTTAATAAAGTCGCGATCGTGACCCCGACTCACTCGCTCCCCGTCTATCTGGCCCGGCCCACGCAAGCCCAACTCGACGCCCTGCCGCTGACCCTGACTCAGCTGCAATCGGAAAATAACAATCCCTGGTCGCAATACGGTTTCATTAACCCCGCTGGCATCACCTCGTTCACCCCGCAAGGGAACTCGATCTATCATGGCCTTGCTGTCGACGTGACCAAGCGCTTCTCCGGACAGTTGATGTTCAAAGGCGGCTACACCTGGAGCCATCTCATGGACGACAGCACCGCTGACATTAATACCACCACGCTTTCCCCCCGCCGTCCTCAGGACTACCGGAATTTCCGCTCTGAATGGGCGTCCTCCGCACTCGACCGCCGCCAGCGTCTCACCGCCACCTGGGTGTGGGACACGCCGTGGTTCCGCAGCAGCCGGCATGGATTCTTGCGCTCCGTCCTCGGTGGCTATAGCTTGTCAGGCACCTATACCGCGGAATCGCCCCAGTTCGTCACCCCGCAAAGCGCCGTCGACTCGAATCTGAACGGTGATTCGGCTGGCGACCGTACTATCATCAACGCGAACGGTATTACCGGCACCAGCACCGACGTCTCCGTCCTGACCAACTCAGCCAACGCAACCGTCGGTTATCTTGCCCTTGATCCGAACGCCCAGTACATCCGCGCCCGCGCCGGAGCCTTCGCCACCGGCGGCCGCAACACTCTGCGCGCGCAAGGCATCAACAATTTCGACATGAGTGTCGGCAAGAGCTTCACGGTTCGCGAGCGCTCGCGCATCGAAATCCGCGCCGACTTCTACAACGCCCTGAATCACTCGCAGTTCACCCCGGGCCGTCTCAACAACATCGCCGCGACGCAACACACCTCCACGGCGGACGTCGCCTATCTCACGCCCGGCAATTCCACCTTCGCCCGCTGGGACCGCGTCTACCCGAGCAATGCCCGCAACATTCAGTTGGTGCTCAAGTTTAGTTTTTAACCCTGTATACTCCTCTTGGAAAACTCACGCGGGGGCCTTCGGGTCCCCGCTTTTTTAATATGCTGGAAGTATGCGCATGTATGCAGTCCTCGCCGTCTGCCTTCTCACTCTGGCTGGCTGCACCAAATCCGAACCCGTCGCCGAAAAAATCCCCGAGAAGTCGGTTTCTAGCGAACCCCTGAAATCCTACCCGCTCACCGGCGAAGTCGCCCGCCTCGACCCCGACACCAAAATCGCTACCATCAAACACCAGGCCATCGGCGATTGGATGGGAGCCATGACCATGGACTTCCCCGTAAAAGACCCCGCCGACTTCGCCAAACTCAGCACCGGTAAACCAGTCAGCGCTACCGTCTTCGTCCAAGGCATCAACTACTGGGTCGGCGAAGTGAAAGATTCCCAGGCCAAGTGAGCGAGCCAAACCGCACGCTCATGCTACCCTATAGTATTGTTTCTAGCCTATGCCCACGCGGGTGAGCGAGTCGTTCATCTTGCGTACGTATCCCTTCCGGGAAGCGGACTTGATCGTCAGTTTCTTCACCAGGGATCATGGCAAACTGCGCGGGGTGGCGCGTAGGGCCAGGAAGCCGAAAAGTCCTTTCGGTGCAGGGTTGGAACGGCTGTCCCACGTGCGGATGGCATACTTTCTTCGGGAAAACGCAGAATTGGCGAGTCTTTCGAGTTGCGAAACGTTGGAGTCCGGCTTTGGTGTTCAGTCGGACTACGGATGCTCGCTTGCGCTCGACTACTTCACCGAGGTCTCCGACCATTTGCTCCCCGCTCAGGAACCCAACGAAAAATTCTTCCGCCTGCTGAAAGCCATGATCGACCACCTGCGCGCAGGCGGCGAACTGTGGACCGCAGTCGACTACTTCACCTTGTGGGCCGTGCGTCTCACCGGCGTCCTTCCCGAACTCCGCGTCAGCGATGAGACCGCAGCCCTCGCCGAAGAGATGTTCACCAAACCTGTAAGCGCCTTCGCCGATCGCGAATGGAATAAATCCACCCTGTCCATGCTGCGCCGCAGTCTCATCCGCGCCATGGAACAACACGTCGAGCGCCGCATGCTCACCGTTCCCCTTCTGGAGGCCCTGTAGGCCTCAAAACAATGGACACCTTTCAAGAAACTATCCTCAAGCTAAAGCGCTACTGGTCGGATCGCGGAGCCGTTCTTCAAGAACCGCACGACATCGAAGTCGGCGCCGGCACCAACTCTCCCGAAACATTCCTGCGGGTCCTCGGCCCCAAGCCCCATCGCGTCGGCTACGTCCAACCCAGCCGCCGCACCGCCGACGGCCGCTATGGCGAAAATCCCAATCGTCTCTACAAGCACCATCAGTTTCAATTGATCCTGAAGCCATCGCCCGACGACGTGCTCGATCTCTACCTCGGTAGCCTCAAGGCCATCGGCATCGACCTCACCAAGCACGACATCAAGCTCGAAGAGGATAACTGGGAAGCCCCCACCCTCGGAGCCTGGGGCGTCGGCTGGCAGGTAATGCTGGACGGACTCGAAATCACGCAGTTCACCTACTTCCAACAAGTCGGCGGCATCGATCTCGAACTGGTCCCCGCAGAGATCACCTACGGACTCGAACGCATTGTGGCGTTTCTACAAAACGTCGACAGCATCTACGACATCATCTGGTCTCCCGGAGTGACTTACGGCGACGTCCGCTTCAATGACGAGCTCCAATACTCCGTCTACAATTTCGAGATGGCCAACGTCGACCGCCTCTGGCGCTTGCTTGGCGAGCATGAAGGCGAAGCGAAGGAACTGATCGCCGCCTACGCCGACACGCCGAATAAGAAACGTTTCCCAGTCCTCGCGACGTACGATCACGTGCTCAAATGCTCGCACCTGTTTAACCTGCTCGACGCACGCGGCGCGATTTCCGTCACCGAACGCGTAGGCGTCATCAAGCGAGTCCGAGATCTTGCGGTAGGCACCGCCAAAATCTGGTCCGATCAACAGGTGAGCGCATGAGCGACTTCCTCCTCGAAATCGGCACCGAAGAAATCCCGCACTGGATGGTCCCTGGCGCTCTCGAACAGATGGCCAAGTGGGACCTGTTCGGCGCGAAATTAAACGTCGACGCCACCTCCCGACGCCTAACCATCTGGGCCACCGGCCTGCCCGAGCGCACCGCCGACTCCGAACAAGTTTTGAAAGGTCCACCTCTCGCCTCAGGTGACAAAGCCGCCGAAGGCTTCGCCAAGAAGCAAGGCGCGGACATTTCCGCCCTCCGCAAAGTCGGCAACTACTACGAACTCGTAAAGAAGGTAGAAGGCCGCGCGACCCGAGACATCCTCGCCGAAACCCTGCCCGCCATGATCCTCGGCCTGCAATGGCCCAAGACCATGTATTGGACCGGCGGCAAAACCGGCCCACGCTTCATCCGTCCCATCCGCTGGCTGGTCGCGCTCCTCGGCGACCAAGTCATCCCCTTTGAAATCGCCGGAGTGAAATCCAGCAACATCACCCGAGGCCATCGTATCCTCGGCTCATCTTCGATCCCCGTTACCACCGCGAATTACGAAGCGGAACTTCGCAAGAATTTCGTCATCCTTTCTTCCACCGAACGCCGCAAGAAGATCGAAACCGAAGCCATCGCGCTCGGCGCAAAGATCGATCCCGAACTGCGCGAAACGCTGACCTTCATCACCGAATGCCCCTCGGTCATCCGCGGCGACTTCAACCCGGATTACCTCACACTCCCAGCCGAGGTTCTCATCGAGGTGATGCGGTATCACCAAAAATATTTTGCCGTCGAAACCGCACCGGGCAAACTCGCTCCCCACTTCGTCGCCGTCCTCAACACCAACGACGATCCCGAAGGCTTCATCAAGCACGGCAATGAGCGAGTCCTGAAAGCCCGCTTCAACGACGCCCGCTTCTTCTGGGATGTCGATCAGCAAAAGAAACTCGCCGATCGCGTCGACGACTTGGCGAAGGTGACCTTCCAAGCCAAGCTCGGCTCCTACAAAGAGAAAGCCGATCGCACCGTCGCCCTCGTCAAGGAACTCGGCGGCGACCAGGACGCCCAACGCGCAGCGCTCCTCGCGAAGTGCGATCTCACTACAGACATGGTGAAAGAGTTCACCGACCTGCAAGGCATCGTCGGCGGCCTCTACGCCCGCGCGCAAGGCGAAAACGAGTCGGTCGCCCAAGCCATCTACGAACACTACAAGCCGCTCAGCATGGACGATTCGATCCCTGCCACGCGCAACGGCCAGTTGCTCGCCCTCGCCGACAAGCTCGACACTCTCCGAGGCTGCTTCAACGTCGGCCTCATCCCCAGCGGGTCCAAAGATCCGTTCGCACTCCGCCGAGCCGCCCAAGGTGTTGTCAAAATCCTAGTAGAAGCGAAGTTTACTTACAAGCTCGAAGATCTCTGTACCGGCGACTTACAGGCCTTCATGCTAGAGCGCGTCCAATACTACTTCCGCGAAATTCGCGGCTTCAAGTATGACGAAGTGAATGCCGTCATGAAGGTCGGCGTAAGCACTTTGCGTGATCTCGAAGACCGCTTGACGCAAATCGCGCGCGTTCGTTCCACGCCGGACTTCGAACCGCTTGCAGCAAGCTTCAAGCGCATGAACAACATTCTCAAACAGGCGAACGTAGTGCCCGGGGTTCTCCACGTGAATCTTTTAGAACCGGGACCAGAGAAGGAACTCTACGACGCGTATTGGGATCGGGCCTTCAATTCACTTGAAGAGGTCGCGCAGCTGCGGCCTTATGTGGACCGCTACTTCGATTCGATTATGGTCAACGTTCCAGACGAAGAGATAAGAGTCAATCGTCTGACTATGTTGGCGAATATGTTAAAGCGATTTTCAACCATTGCAGATTTCTCGGAAATTGTGACCTCAGGAGACCAGAAATAACAACTATGAAGAACTACGTTTATAACTTTGGCGGTGGAACTGCGGACGGCGACGGCAAGATGAAGGAAGTGCTGGGCGGCAAAGGTGCCGGCCTGGCAGAGATGAGCAAGGCCGGCGTGCCTGTTCCTCCCGGCTTCACCATCTCGACCGAAGTCTGCAACATCTTCTTCGAGGCTGGCAACAAAGTCCCGAAGGACATCAACGATCAAGTGCTCGCCGGTTTGGCGAAGCTCGAAAAGCAGATCGGCAAGAAGCTGGGCGATCCCAAGAATCCGCTGCTGGTCAGCGTGCGCAGCGGCGCGAAGTTCTCCATGCCCGGCATGATGAACACCATTCTGAACCTCGGCTTGAATGACAAGACGGTGGAAGGCCTGGCGCAACTCAGCGGCAATCCCCGCTTCGCTTACGACAGCTATCGCCGCTTCATCCAGATGTTCGGTCAGGTTGCTCTCGAAATCGAGATGGAAAAGTTTGACCACATCTTCGACGCGCGCAAGAAACAAGTCAAAGCCAAGATGGACACCGATCTGAACGCAAAAGATCTGCAAGCCATCATCGTCGATTACAAAAAGCTCGTTCTGAAGGAAACCAAGAAGCCCTTCCCGCAGGATGCTCTCGAGCAACTCGCGATGTCGCGCGACGCCGTGTTCAATAGCTGGTGGAATCCGAAAGCCGCTTACTATCGCAAGATGGAAAAGATCCCGGACGAAATCGGTACCGCGTGCAGCGTACAGGCGATGGTGTTCGGTAACATCGGTGACGATTGCGCCACCGGCGTCGGCTTCACCCGCAACCCGCTCACCGGCGAAAAAGAATTCTGGGGTGAGTTCCTCATCAACGCCCAGGGCGAAGACGTCGTCGCCGGCATCCGTACGCCGGAGCCGCTCTCCGATCTGCAGAAGTTAATGCCGGATGCATACGCGCAGCTCCACAAGATCACCGAGAGCCTCGAAAAGTATTACCGCGACATGCAGGACTTCGAGTTCACCATCGAGCAGGGCACGCTGTACATGCTCCAGACTCGCAACGGTAAGCGCACCGGTCCGGCCGCAGTTCGCGTCGCCGTCGACCTCGTGGCGGAGAAGCTCATCGACAAGCGCGAAGCAGTATTGCGCGTTGCCCCCGCACAGCTCGACCAGTTGCTGCACCCCGTATTCGATGGCCCGTCGCTCAAGAAGCTGACGGAAATCGCGACCGGCATTTCCGCGAGCCCCGGCGCCGCCGTTGGCCGCGTGGCGTTCTCTGCGGATGACGCAGTCGTGATGGCCGCGAAGAGCCCCGTCATCCTGGTCCGCAAAGAAACCACCCCTGACGACATCCACGGTATGGACGTCGCCAAGGGCATCCTCACTGCGGTAGGTGGAAAGTCCTCACACGCTGCCGTTGTTGCGCGCGGCATGGGTCGTCCTTGCATCGTCGGTGCAGGTTCGATCACCATCCAGGAACACGCCAAGCAGTTCACGGTGCAAGCCAAGGGCAAGCTGATGACGGTGAAGGCCGGCGATTGGATTTCCATCGACGGTGCCACCGGCAAGGTGTACCTCGGTCAGGCGTCCACCAACGAGCCCGATCCGAACTCCGCACACTTCGGTCAATTGATGAAGTGGGCTGACGAATTCCGCGGCAAGTTCGGTGTACGCGCCAACGCGGACATCCCGCGTGACGCGAAGGCGGCTCGTTTGTTCGGAGCCGAAGGCATCGGTCTCTGCCGCACGGAACACATGTTCTTCGCCGAAGACCGCATTCCATTGGTCCAGGCGATGATCCTGGCGCGCGACGAAAAGTCTCGCGTGAAGGCATTGGCGAAGTTGTTGCCGATGCAGCGCAAGGATTTCGCAGGCTTGTTCAAAGCCATGGACGGCTTCCCGGTGGTCATCCGCACCCTGGATCCGCCGCTGCACGAATTCCTGCCGAAGCGCGAAGACCTGATGGTCGATCAGGCTCGCTTCCCGCACGCGACGGCCAAGGACAAGAAGGAGATGGCCGAGAAGTATCGCATGAAAGTCGGCGATCTCAAAAAGGGCATCCCCGAATTGCTGCAGCGCGTCGAAGAGCTGCACGAATTCAACCCGATGCTCGGTCATCGCGGCTGCCGTCTCGGTATCACCTATCCCGAGATAACCGAAATGCAGGCCCGCGCGATCTTCGAAGCCGCAGCCGAAGTGTCCAAGAAGGGCATCAAGGTCATCCCCGAAGTCATGATTCCTCTGATCGGCAGCGTTCGTGAGCTGCAGCATCAGAAGGAAATCGTGGTTCGCGTCGCCAAGGAAGTTCTTACCAAGGCTGGCGTGAAGAACCTTCACTACATGGTCGGCACGATGATCGAAATTCCGCGCGCTGCCATCACCGCGGATGAGGTTGCTAAGGAGGCTGAATTCTTTAGCTTCGGTACCAACGATCTTACGCAGACCACCATGGGTCTTTCCCGCGACGACTATACGAAGTTCTCGGCTCACTATGAAACGCTCAAGATCTTCAAGGCGGATCCGTTCGCTTCGATCGATCAGGACGGAGTTGGCAAGATCATTGAGATGGCGATCAAGCTTGGCCGCAGCACTCGTCCGGATATCGAAATCGGTATCTGCGGCGAACACGGCGGCGATCCAAGCTCGGTGGAATTCTGCTACCGCGTGGGCATGGATTACGTTTCGTGCTCTCCGTACCGCGTACCGATCGCCCGCTTGGCGGCAGCGCAGGCAGCGCTCGCTGACAAGTCGGATTCGATGCGCACCGCGTAGTTTAAAAGCAGTCTGTTACTGACTAGGGGCCGTTCGCAATTTGCGGGCGGCCTCTACGTATTTCTGGGCAGGTCCGTAAGCTTCATTCCACTTCGGCGCTTCCGCCGCGTTCGCCACCGCAAGCAATCCCACTGCGATCCCACGATCGACGGTCGCCATGTTGGCATAGTCGATCTTGTCCGCTGTGTCAGACACCTTGTGATAATCCGGGTATTGATACGCAACGCTCAACGTGTGCGCCGGCACGCCGAGATCGGCGAGACTCTGATTGTCGCTACGTCCAAAGTAAGCATCGCTCGATTCCGCATCCTTCCAAATGCGAACTCCCGCAAGCTGCGCCGCTTGCGAGAGCATGGCGGGTAGATTCGTCATGTCGTAACCAGTCAGATTCGCGCCCTTGAACTGCGGACCGTTGGTAGCGTCCGTGCGACCGATTTGTTCTAGATTCAATTGCGCGACCGTTTGCGCGACGGGCACCAGCGGATGTTGCCCGTAGTAGCGCGAACCGAGAAGACCGCGCTCTTCACCAAAGAATGTCATGAAGAGAATGCTGCGTTTGGGTTTGGCTTTAGAGAGAGCCCGAGCTAGTTCGATGACGCTGACCGAACCGCTGGCATCATCATTGGCTCCATTGAAGATCCTGTCTTCGCCCGTAGTGGCGAGGCCGACATGGTCGTAGTGGCTGGAGACGATGATGTAGGTGTCGCGGAGCTTCTTGTCCGACCCGCGCAGCAAACCGACAACATTGCGCATGGTGCGGGGTGCATCGGGAGCAAGCGTGCGCTCAATCTGTGCCCCGCGCGTTCCCACCTCGGCGAGAGTCGCGGTTTGAAAGTAACTGCCGTTGACTGGTTCGAGCTTGGCTTTCTTGAACTGCTCCGCGATGAAGTCGGCGGCTTTGTCCAGGCCCTTCGACGGAGTTGCACGGCCTTCGAGTTCGTCAGAAGCGAGGAAAGTCAGGTTGGTGCGGAGCGAGGCTTCAGAAACCCGCTCCATCATCTGCCGTTGCTGTTTTGTCTGCGCAAATGCAGACAAGGCGAAAGCAAGGACTATGAGTTGTCTTGAAATTCCTCGAGCCATAAAGTGAAGATGCGCTCCAGTTTCGCTTCGTTTGATTTTAGCGGATCGTCATCGAAGCTCGGAAGTTCCGTGATCCACTTGTGCATATCGGTGAACCGGACATTCGTCGGATCAAGGTCAGGATAGGCCTCCCGCAATGCCAAAGCGATCTCTAACGGATCTTCCCAAGTCAGCTTACTGGGCATCGATGTGTTTCCCTTCCAGAGCCTTGCCGATGGCGGTGTTCATGATGGCTTCGGCCAACGATTGCGTGGCGATGTCCACCTGTTCGATCTTGGCGCGAATCAGCAGGTGATCGTCGCCGTGATAGACCACCATGAGCTCGTTCATGGAACGTTCAATTGCCGTGCGATCTTCAGCCGGGATCATCTGATAGGCGGCGTCTTCCTTGGCCTTGTTCGTCGCGCCCATTACGCCGTCAGCTTCGACGCGGGCTTCACGGACCTGACGTTCTTTGAGATCTTCTTCCGCGTTCGCGTACGATTCGAGAATCATCGCCTCGACCTGATCGTCGTTCAAGCCGTAAGAGGGTTTCACTTCGACAGTCTGTTCGTTGCCCGTGCGGAGGTCCTTTGCCGTGACGCTGAGGATTCCGTTCGCGTCGATGAGGAAGCGAACCTGCACGCGCGCCATGCCAGCGGGCATCGCGGGAATTCCCTTTAGATCGAAGCGCGCAAGGCTGCGGCAGTCTTTTACGAGCTCGCGTTCGCCTTGGACAACGTGGATAAGCACGTTCGTCTGGCCATCGACACCGTTGGTGAAGAGTTCGGTTTCCGATGCCGGAATGGTGGAGTTGCGATGGATCAGTTTGGAGACCAGCCCGCCCATTGTTTCAATACCGAGCGAGAGTGGCGTGACGTCGAGCAACAGCGCATCTTGTACGCTGCCGCCGAGGATGCCGGCTTGCACTGCGGCTCCCAGCGCGACGACTTCGTCAGGGTTGAGTTCGGTGTGCGGACGCTTCTTAAACAACCGCTCCACAGCAGATCTGACAAGAGGAATACGCGTCGAACCTCCCACCATTACAGCTTCGTCGATCTGTTCGACCGTTACGCCAGCGTCCTGAATGCAGCCACGGCAGGGGACCAACGTGCGCTCGATGATTGGTTCGATGAGTTTGTTGAAGAGTTCGACGTTGATCTCGCGCTGATAAGTCTTGTCGCCGTACTCCAGATCGATAGTCGCGGCGGGCGCGAAGGAGAGTGCTTCTTTCGCGAGGATCACAGCGCGGCGCAGAAGTTGCACTGCTTCGGGCTTGCTGGAGATGTCTTCGCCCCATTCGGACTGAATGTCTTCTAGCGCAATTTTCAGCAGCAAATTGTCGATATCATCGCCGCCGAGGTGCGTGTCTCCATTGGTCGCGAGCACTTCGAAGATGCCGTCGTGCAAGCGCAGAATTGAGATGTCGAAGGTGCCACCGCCGAAGTCGTACACGGCGATCAAGCCCTGATTGCGCTTGTCGAGTCCGTAGGCCAAAGCTGCCGCAGTCGGCTCGTTGACTAAGCGAAGCACTTCGAGGCCGGCGATCTTGCCCGCATCTTTGGTGGCTTGGCGCTGCGCGTCGTTGAAATACGCGGGCACGGTGATGACTGCTTGATCGACCGGTCCACCCAGAATCTCTTCCGCGTCCTGCTTGAGTTTCAGAAGAATGTGCGCGGAAATTTCAGGAGGCGTGAGAATCTTATCGCCCAACTGGAGCTTGAGAACCGACTCGCTATCGGGAGCAAGATGAAACGGGAACAGCTTGAGCTCGTCCTGTACGTCAGCGAGGCCGCGGCCCATCAGGCGTTTTACCGAGTAGACGGCGCTGGCGGAATCCGTGATCAGGCGTTCGCGCGCTTCGTTGCCGGCGATGATTTCGCCCGACGGAAGAACGGAGACGACGCTCGGCACGATGCCGGTGAGGATGCGCGGACCGGTGAGGTCCATAACCGATACGAGGCTGTTGGTGGTGCCGAGGTCAATCCCGACGATGTGCGATTTCGATTCGCCGAAATCAATTTGCAGAGTGGACATGAAGTTCTTTCTCGACGTCCCTGACTAGGTTCGAGACGTAACGGCGACGATTGAGGGTCGCCCGAATTTGATCGAGCGTAGCAGGGTCGGGCGATGAATCGTGTTCAGTAAATAGACGAGATAATTCGGTGTCTGACGCCGATCTCATGGCGCGGAAATTGTCGGCGGCCGATTCGAGCTGAGGCAGGACCGAGGCGTCGCCTTCGCGGAGCTCTTCTAGCGCCATGTTCAGTTCGAATACTTCTTCGAGCAACTCCGAAGGGGCGTCTTTTGAAAGTTCGAGGCCTTGTTCTTTGAGGAAATATTCGGCGCGCGTGATCGGATCGCGCAGGGTGCGGAAGGCGTCGTTGAGGACGGCGGTCATTTCCAAAGCTTGGTCCTGTTCGGCGGCGCTGGCTCGGCTGAAACGATCGGGGTGCCACTGGCGGCTGCGTTCATAGAAGCGCTTTTTTACGTCTTCCATGTCGAGCGCCAATGCGGGCGCCAAGCCGAGGGCTTCGTACAGCTTCATTACGCGGAGAAGGAGGTCCCACAGCCGCAGCTCTTTTTGGCATGCGGATTTTCAAATACGAAACCGGACTGGATGAGAGAGTCTTTCCAATCAAGCGTCATGCCATCCAGGAACACGATGCTTTTGGGGTCGATGAACACACTGACGTCGTCGAACTGCATGACGGTGTCGGTGGGGCGGGGCTTGGGGTCGAACTTGAACTGATAGCTCAAGCCCGAGCAACCACCACCGAGCACGCCTAGACGCAATCCGCCGGTGACGCCTTGCTTCTTAAAGGCGTCGCGAATCTTGTCTACGGCTTTCGGCGTAACGGTGATGGATGCTTTTGCAGGAGCTTCAGTCATGTTAGTTTCCGGATTTTTTCTTGTAGTCTTCGATGGCGGCCTTGATCGCGTCTTCGGCCAGCACCGAGCAGTGAATCTTCACCGGCGGCAGGCTGAGTTCGTTCACAATGTCCGTGTTCTTAATCGCCAGCGCTTCGTCGACAGTCTTGCCACGGAGCCATTCGGTGGCCAGCGACGAACTTGCGATCGCGCTGCCGCAGCCGAAGGTTTTGAACTTGGCTTCTTCGATGATGCCGGTGGAAGGATTGACCTTCACCTGCAGCTTCATGACGTCGCCGCATTCGGGCGCGCCCACCATGCCGGTGCCGACGTTCGGATCGGCTTTGTCGAGCGAACCGACGTTACGCGGGTGATTGTAATGTTCGAGAACTTTTTCAGAGTAGGCCATGGTCGTTTCCTTCTAGCGCACAGGTGTTAGTCCGTTGTGCGCGTTTAATCATTAATGCGCAGTCCACTGGACTTTTGTAAGATCGATGCCTTCTTTGTGCATTTCGTAAAGCGGCGAAAGTTCGCGTAGCTTATTCACTACGTCGATCACCTTCGCAGCCACGTAATCCACTTCTTCTTCCGTATTGAAACGGCCCAGACCGAAGCGGATGGAAGAGTGAGCAATGTCATCGCCCGCGCCCAAGGCCTTGAGCACGTAGCTCGGTTCCAGAGTGGCGGAGGTGCAAGCCGAACCGCTGGAGACCGCGATATCGTTGATGCCCATCAGCAGGGATTCGCCTTCGACGAACGCGAAGCTGATGTTGAGGTTGTTCGGCAACCGGTGTTCCATGGTGCCGTTGATGTAGACTTCGTCGAGCGCGCTCATCAGCTTGTCTTTCAGCTTGTCGCGCATGTGCGCCATACGCTTCGACTCGGTGGGCATTTCCGCCTGCGCGATGGCGCAGGCTTCGCCGAGTCCGACGATGCCGGTAACGTTCAACGTGCCGGAACGCATGCCGCGTTCGTGGCCGCCACCGTCGATCTGCGCGGTGAGTTGGACGCGCGGACCCTTGCGGCGAACGTAGAGGGCGCCGACGCCCTTCGGTCCGTAGATTTTGTGGCCGCTGATGGAGAGCAGGTCAACGTTGTCCGCGATCACGTTTACAGGGATCTTACCGGCGGCTTGCACCGCGTCGGTGTGGAACAATACGCCCTTTTCCTTGGCCAGCTTGCCGATTTCCGCGATCGGCTGCACGACGCCGATTTCGTTATTGGCATACATGATGCTGATCAGGATGGTCTTGTCGGTGATCGCATCACGCAACTGCTGCATGTCGACCAAGCCATTGGCCTGGACTTGCAAATAAGTGACCCGTACGCCTTCTTTTTCAAGGCGCTTGCAGGTGTCGAGCGTAGCCTTATGCTCGGTTGCCGCGGTGATGATGTGGTTGCCCTTTTCGGCGTACATCTCCGCGATGCCCTTGATCGCGAGGTTGTTCGATTCCGTCGCGCCGCTGGTGAAGACGATTTCTTTCGCGGTCGCACCGATCAGGCTCGCGATTTGTTTGCGGGCTTTCTCGACGGCGTCTTCGGCTTGCCAGCCGAAGCTGTGATTGCGGCTGGCCGGGTTTCCGAACAGCTCAGTGAAGTAAGGACGCATCGCTTCAAACACACGCGGGTCGACCGGCGTGGTTGCGTGATAGTCCATGTAGATAGGAAATTTCATGTTCGTGGCCTTGCGGACGTAGGTGCTAGTTGGATGCTCGAAACCATACCGGGGATGCCTGGAACTGCCATGTCATCCGAAGAAAGGTCGGCAACGGTGATGCTGGAGAGCAGGCGAAGAATGCCTTCGTGTACCTTGCGCAGCGGTTCGCGCACGGGGCACATCTGGCTTTGGTCGCATTGGTGCTGGTCCGCGTGTTCGGTGAAGCAGTGGGTCAGAATGATGGGTCCGTCGATGCCGCGGATGACTTCGAGGGTGTTGATGTCCTGCGGGTCGCGCGAGAGGCGGTAGCCGCCAGTGGCGCCCTGTTCGGAGGTCAGCAATCCGGCCCGAACCAGGGTTTGGAGGACCTTGGATAATAGGGGCAGAGGAATGCGGTACAGCTCCGCGATGTCCTTAGCTGAGGCAGTACCGCGGGTGGCACCCGTACCGGCCTGTTTGGACAGGTGGCGGAGGGCGATCAACCCGTAGTCGGCTTTTTTGGTGAGTTTCAGCATGGTGGACTATTTCGGTCCCAGATACAGAGTACCAGTAGGGTGCAACTCTGTCAAGAAACGGTAAGTGATTGAGTTACAATTGATTAGAACCTATGAGTGAGACGCTAAAACCGGTTCGCATCCCGGATTTCGCAGAAAAGAAGCGGCGGGGCGAAAAAATTTCGGTCCTTACGGCCTACGATGCCACGATGGCTCGGCTAATCGATCGGGGAGGGGTGGATGCCATTCTGGTCGGAGATTCCCTGGGCACCGTGATCATGGGTTGCGATACGACGCTCGAAGTGACCATGGACATGATGGTCCACCACACGCGCTCGGTGTCGAAGGGTGTAAAGCACGCGGCGATCATCGCGGACCTGCCGTTTGGGAGCTATCAGGCCAGCATCGTCGACGCGGTTCGGAATGCTTCCCGACTGCTCGCCGAGGGGCATGCGGCGGCGGTGAAGCTGGAGGGCGGTCGGGCGATGGTGGAGACCGTGGCCCGGTTGGTGGATGTCGGGATTCCGGTGATGGGGCACCTCGGGTTGACGCCACAGTCGATTCACAAGCTGGGTGGGAACAAGAAGATCGCGGCGAGTGAGTCGGAGCGGTTAATGGAAGACGCGAAGGCGCTGGAAAAGGCCGGGGCGTTTTCGATTGTGCTGGAGATGATTCCGACGGAAGCGGCCAAGGCCATCACGGAAGCGATTGGGATTCCGACGATCGGGATCGGCGCGGGGCCGCATTGCGATGGGCAGGTGCTCGTGAGTTACGATGCGTTCGGGTTATTTGAAGAGTTCGTGCCGAGCTTCGTGAAGCAGTATGCGAAGTTGGGGGAAGCGATGGTCAAGGCAACCGCGGAGTACACGGCGGAAGTGCGCGACGGACGGTTCCCCAAATAATGGCTGCGCTGTATCCGACAATTGGGGCGTTGCGTGCGGCGGTTCGCGAGGCTCGGGCGCAGGGGAAAACCATTGGTGTGGTGCCGACGATGGGCGCGCTGCATGAGGGGCATGCTTCGCTGATTCGACAGGCTCGGTTGGAGACGGGGTTTGTGGTCGTCACTGTGTTTGTGAATCCGATTCAATTTGACCGGCCTGAGGATCTCGCAAAATATCCCCGCGATTTGGCCACGGATGTGAAGTTGTGCGAGCGCATGGGGGCGGATGCAGTGTTTGCGCCTTCCGTGGAAGAGATGTATCCGGGAGCGCTGATGACGTCGGTCGAGGTGACCGGAGTGTCGGACAAGCTCGAAGGCGAGTATCGGCCGGGGCATTTCAAAGGGGTCGCGACGGTTGTGGCGAAGCTGCTGAATATCGTCGGTGCGGATCGGGCGTTCTTTGGTGAGAAGGACGCGCAGCAGCTCGCGGTGATTCAGAAGATGACTTCGGATTTGAATTTGCCGACGACGATTGTTCCCGTGGCTACACTGCGAGAGCGCGATGGATTGGCGATGAGTTCGCGCAATCGGTTGTTGACGGAGGAGCAACGGAGACTGGCTCCGGCGTTGTATCGGGCGTTATCGGTGGCTCGGGATCGCTTGCAGGGCGGGGCATCGCCGGCGGAAGCTCGGGACGCAGCTCTGGTGTCGCTGGCGGGGACGCCTGAGATTCAGGTGCAGTATTTGGATGTCGCGGACGCCGCGAGCATGCAGCCGGTGCAACGGGTCACGGGGCCGGTGCGGGTCGCAGCGGCGGTATGGCTCGGTAAAGTGCGGCTGATTGATAACGTTTTAGTTGGTTAAAGGCGTTTCACGCAAAGGCGCGAAGTTTCGCAAAGTTCCTTTCAGAGAGCTCTCTGTTTTGATGGAGGGTTATCGACGTCCACCAGCCGGGCAACCTTTCGCTGCTGCCACTCGACTTGAATCTTCCAGTGCCTCCCTGCCGGGAGACTTTTACCGTGCTGGCGCCGGTTGCCTAGGACCGGGTTGCTTTGGCGAGCAGGTACTCTGCAAGACGAACACCCTGCTACTTGATTGGAATGTAGCGCGCCCCGTTCGAGCCGGGCTGAATGCAAACAGGATGTCGTTGAGAGGGCGCGAGAAAAAGGGCTCCGAAATAGCGTCACTGGGATTCTAAGGATTCAGCGAGTCGCTTCAAACACGACACTGACGGAGCCGTAGTGGGTGCTCCGGCTGAATACTCTGGCAGTGCGAGGGTATTGAATCTCCAACCTATCATCGGCAGACCACGACGGACGAACATCCAGAGCATGTCTGACGTCGAGTGGAGTGGTTCCGTGGTTGTCGTCGATAACCAGAATGTTTCCGCCGTCGTTCGGTAGTTCGGACGCTTGATCCGTGATCGAAATATGCGTGCTGAAGCTAGTCGTTGCTCCACAACTTCGCACGAAGACGACCGCTCTTTGGGTTGTGTTGGGAGAAAGGGATTCAGAGACAGTTTCGTTGTGGCAAACTGCGCACGAAGAAGTTGTCAGCAGCGACAGTGTAGTCAATCCAACAATCTGGATTATACGGAGTGCATTCATTTTGCAGCGCCTCGTAGTAAATGCAGCTTCTTATGATCCCATGAGAATGGGAGGCAATCCGCGACGGTTTTTTGGAACAAAATACTAGGACTGTCATCTAAACTTAGACTATGCAGAAACAACTCTCTGTCGCGATGTTTCTCTTCGCGACACAAGGTCTATGGGCAGACCAAATTACGCTCAGCAACGGCGACCGGATCACAGGGTCAATTGTGAAGGGCGACGCCAAGGATTTGGTGGTCAAGACGCCTTCGGCGGGCGATGTGACGATTGCTCGAGCTTCGATCACTGCGATTGCGGCGGATGGACCGGTGTACGTGGGGCTCTCGGATGGGCAGACTGTCGCGGGTAAGTTGCAGACCAACGGTGCCCAATTGCAGATTCAGACGCAGGCGGCGGGTACGGTCAACACGACCCTCGCGAACGTGACCAGCTTCCGCAATCAGGCGGAGCAGACGGCTTTCGAAACGCAGATTGAACGGTTCCGCAATCCTCGGCTGGTCGATCTCTGGACCGGCTTTCTTGATTTAGGCGTCGCGGGCACGGCGGGTAACGCGAAGACGCAGACGTTTTCGCTTTCGACTCGCGCGGACCGCGTGACGACTCGCGATCATATTGCTGTGTACTACACGTCGATTTTTTCTTCGAACTCCACGACGGGGCCGAAGTTGACGACTGCGAATTCCAAGCGCGGCGGCATTCTCTATGACGTGAACTTCAACAAGAAGTGGTTTGCATGGGGATCCGTCGAACTCGAAGCAGATCAGTTTCAGTTTCTCGATTTGCGCTTTATTCCGCAGGGCGGCTTAGGGCATCACACGATCGATCGCGAGAACACGAAGCTCGACTTGCGGTTTGGTGTCGCAGGCAATCGGGAATTCTTTTCGACGGGGTTGAAGCGGAACTCCGCGGAAATCGTGCTGGGCGAGGACTTCCTGCACAACTTCTCGAAGACGACGTCGATTCAGCAGAAGATTCGTTTTTATCCGAACGTTTCGAACAGCGGAAATTATCGTATGAACTTTGATACGACGTTGGCGACGGCGGTGGCGAAGTGGTTTTCGTTGCAGTTCACTGTTAGCGATCGTTATTTGAGCAATCCGGTTCCGGGTCGCAAGACGAATGATGTGCTGTATAGTGCGGGCGTTCGGTTGAGCTTCGCGCAGTAATTATTGTTTGGTGGTTGCCGCAGCCTGCTGCTCTTTGAGGGTCCGTGTAAAGACCTCTTCTACGATGTCGAGTTCGGCTTTGTAGCCGTCGGGATCAATAAAGGGGTTGGTGCCTTTGCCGATTTTGGGATACTTCTCATCCAGCCGATACATGGCTGGGTGAGAGCCCAAAGGCACGTCGGCGTGGAGGCTGCGAAGTACCTTGAAAGCCTGCTTGTATTCGTCAGCGATGGTCGGGTTCTGGGCGTTGTTCACCAGTTGGAATCCGGGGTTCACGCCGACGCTCCCGATGATCACCACGTCGTAGGTTTTTCCATCTTCAGTAATCTTCGCGGTCCATGTCGTACATCCCTTTGTGTGTCCAGGCGTCAGGTGCGCGGTGAGCGTCGTGCCGCCGAGAGTGACGGTGTCTCCGTCGTGCAGCACTTTATCGATCGGATGTGTTTTGCCGCCGGGCTTCATGCGCTCCAGGGCGGGGACGTCTTCGGCCATGGCCATGACTTGCGCTCCGGTCATTTCCTTGACCATCGCGTCGCCTTCCATGTGGTCGGCGTGGGCGTGGCTGCCGAGGATGATTTTGATGTCGGAGAATTTGAAGCCCAGCTTTTCGACGGAGCTCTTGATCACCGGGACGGTGCGTTCGTAGTCGGTGTTGATGAGGATGTGTCCAGCGGGAGTGGTCACCAGGAACGTCCCGAAGCTCTGCGAGCCGACAAAGTACATATTGCCGACAATCTTGTGGGGCGGGAACGCTGTGTCCTGTTGTTCCTTGGTGCCGATGTTGCGTTGGAACAGTTCCTGAAGGGTCCATTGTTTGACGGCCTGCGCCATCAGGGCCGCGGCGCAGCCCACGGTGAGCGCGAGAGTGATAAATGGAAGTCGGATCCTCATAATGCCCCAGCATAACATCCGCTCCGAAGCAGCCGGTTGCGCCTGAGCTAAACTAAAAACGAGGTGCACAGCATGATCACGCGCACAGTTACGATGTTGCTCCTGCCGGTTTTTGCCTTGTTCGGGCAAGACACGCTGCTAGGGCCGGATGCTGCTCCGGAAAAGATCAAGCAGGTGGAGCGTGCCTACGAAGTTCCGGTGGGCACCAAAGTTCTGCTCGCCATGGTCAACAGCGTCAGCACCAAGAATTCCCAGGCGGGCGACCGTGTGTACCTCGAAACCACGTTCCCGGTGGTGATTGACAATCGTATTGTGATCCCCGCTGGCAGCTACGTGATGGGGACGATCACCAGCACTAAGCGTCCGGGCAAGGTGAAGGGCAAGGGAGAGTTTTTCCTGCGCTTCGATTCGCTGATGCTGCCAAACGGCGTGACGCGCGACTTTCGGGCCACGGTATCGGGGCTGGACGGCCGAGCGTCTGAGAACCTGGATAAGAAGGAAGGCGTGATCAGCAGCGAAGGCAACAAGGGTGGCGATGTGCGGGCCATCGGCGAGACCGCTGCCATGGGAGCCAGCATCGGCGGCCTGGCCAGCATCGGCCGAGCCCCCGGCATGGGCGTCGGAATCGGTGCGGCAGCGGGCGCAACCGCGGGCCTCCTGGGTGTGCTGCTGACTCGCGGACCGGACGCGATTCTGGCCAAAGGCACCACCGTGGAAATGGTGCTGGATCGCATTGTCACGTACGAAAACGCCGAACTCGATTTCTCCAAAGCCCCGCCCCAATTCCGTGGAGCCGACGGCGGCCCGCTTCCCAGCGTCAAAACACAGCAGGGATCGCGCCGTTTCTGACCTGATTCCAGGGCCATTCTAAGGCCTTCAACTGAGGGTCAGAGGGAGTACGTTCTGGTATGTTTGGCCTGTGGAACGCCTTTCTCTGTTGAACGAACGCACACCAACCGCCGGGACCATCCCTGCGTTCAAGGTGGCAGGTGTACCCGTAAGGCTGCACTTCACCTTCGTGCTGCTCATTATTTTTCTTGTAGTTACGGACCTCGGTCATGAGTCCAGCGGCACCTTTGCGCTGTACCTGACGGGCCTGTTTGCCAGCCTTCTGATGCACGAAATGGCGCATGCGGGCGTGGCCGCGCGCCTGAAGGTGCGGACGCTGGAGATCGTGATGTTCCCCATCGGCGGCCTCTCGCGCCTGGAACGCCGTCTGAAGCCCCTGGAAGAGGTTCTGGTGACGCTGGCCGGTCCTATTGCGAATCTCGCCATCGCCGGCTCCATCTTTGGCTATATGGCCGCCACGCACACCCCGGTTACGATCGGGCTTGGCGACCTGTTGCAGCCCTCTGAAGGAAATGTCCTCCAACGCCTGGCCTTTGCCAATCTGTTGCCCGCCGCGTTGAATCTGATTCCCGCGTTCCCCATGGATGGGGGCCGCATCCTGCGCGCTTTGCTCAGCCTGGTGCGTCCGGAAGAAGAAGCCACCCGCGTAGCCGCGTGGATGGGCCGCATGCTGGCCATCAGCATGGGTCTCTACGGCTTGGTATTCTCTGAACTCTGGTTGGTTTTCTTCGCATTCTTCGTGTGGCTGGGCGCCACGCAGGAAACCGCTGCGTCTCTCGGTCGCTCGCTGACCAACGGAATCCCCGTGCGCGCTGCCATGATCACCGAGTTTCACAAGCTGGGCCACAGCGACACCGTTCGCGAAGCCGCGAACCTGCTGCTTTCCACCGCGCAACAGGATTTCCCCATCATGCACGGCGACCAGGTGATCGGCATCCTGGACCGCAACGCCATGCTGCGCGCACTGGCGCAGGAGGGTCCAGAGGCTTACGTGGCCGCCGCGATGGAGCGCGATTTCATCGCCCTGGAGCCAGACGCCGACTTATCCGAAATGCTGCCGCTACTGGCCCGCGCCGGCCGCTGCGCGTTGGTGATGGACGGCGCGCGCATGGTCGGGATGCTGACGACTGAGAATCTCTCCGAGTTCCTGCTGTTGCGCCGATTCGGCATGGAACCGGCCGTCTAGGCTTCTTATTTCCCATTGACAGATTCCCGTTTGTCCTGTAATTTCTGTTTAGACAGAAATGACTGACATAACACTCACGCCCATCCAGAGTCGCTTCGTTCTCCATTGGGGCGAGATGGGGACCCGCTGGGGCGTAAACCGAACCGTTGCGCAAGCCCACGCCCTCCTCTACATCTGGCCCACGCCCCTACACGCCGAACAAATTGCGGCAGTACTGTCGGTTGCCCGTTCCAATATCTCGAACTCCCTGCGCGAGCTCCAGGGCTGGGGCTTAGTCCGCGTCGTCCACGTCCTGGGCGATCGCCGCGATCATTTCGAAGCCGGCAAAGACGTTTGGAAAATGTTCGAAATCGTTCTCGCCGAACGCAAGCGTCGAGAAATCGACCCCACTGTTGCGATGCTTCGAGAAGTCTCCGAAGACTCCACCGCCGACGACTACACCCGCGAGCGCCTGGATCAGATGCTGAACTTCCTCGAAACTATGTCCGCCTGCTACGCCGATTTCGAGCGCATGCCCGGAGGGCTTGCCGCCTTCGCCAAATTGCGCGGCAAACTGAAAGCTCTCTTCTCACTGCCCAAGCGAGACAAGAAATCATGACCGGCTACGACGAGTTCTTTCTCTGGCGCGTTGTTGTGGGAACGCTTGCGTCAGTCGCCTTCGTGATCTATCAACTGCGTCGCCCCACTGGACCGGAGCACCCTAGATTGGTGAGTGGCATGGCCGCCTCCCTGGCCGTAGTCCCTCTCGGATGGGCCGCGATCACCTTCGGCGTGGGCTATGGCGGCGCAACCTATGGCCTTGCCATGTTCGCCGCTCTTCCCTTCCTGATCGGCACGTTGACTGTGATGATCTACTCCATCCACAGGCCGCTCGAAAGCGTCGGCGCGAGCATGCGCCTCGGCCTGATGTCGATCTTGGCGCTTGGGTTTGCATTACTTGTCACCGCAACCGAAGGCCTGATCTGCCTCGCCATGGCCGCTCCGCTCGCGTTTCCCCTCGCTGCGTTTTGTGGCGCGCTCGGCTACCAACTGTCCCTCTCTCTCCGCCGACGCGCTGCGACCAGCACCATGATGTTGCTCCTGTTCCTACCCGCTGGCTTTGTCTCTGTTGAAAAACGATTCCAGGGCGAGCCGGAACTGTTCCCTGTCTCCACCAGCATCGACGTCGCTGTCCCACCCGGACGAGCCTGGGCCGCGATCCTGGCTCCATCCAAACTCGAGCGCCCCGCCGGCCTGGCCTTCCGCGTCGGCATCGCCTACCCCCGTGGCTCCTGGATCGACGGCTCCGGTCCCGGCGCGATACGCCACTGTGACTTTTCAACCGGGCATCTCATCGAACCTGTCCTGGAATGGCGCGAAAACGAACTACTGCGTTTCACCGTTGTTCAGAATCCTGAACCGATGGTCGAATGGAATCCCTTCGCCGAGATTCATCCGCCGCATCTCAAGAATTTCCTCGTATCCCGTCAGGGCCAGTTCAAGCTCACCCCAATCCCCGGCGGTACGCGTATCGAAGCGACCACTTGGTATCAGCACGGCCTCTATCCTGCGGAATACTGGCGCTGGTGGTCCGATAGCATCATTCACCAGATTCACCACGTCGTGCTCGACCACGTCCGTCAAACGACGCAGTTGTAAGCAATGTGCTGGCTTCCCATCCGAGTTCCTCCTGCTACGCCGCTTCGGCATGGAACCCGCCGTCTAAATCTTGAAACCGCCTACGCGTACTCTCCGTCAACAGGACCATGAGTACGAAGTTCCTTCCCCTATTTGCGCTGGCAGCGTGCGCCTTCGCGCAAGACCGACCACGCGTCTTCATCACCGATAGCGACTCCTGGCAAGCCTCCGGCGGCTTCGGCGGCGGAGCGGGCGTTGGTGTCGCGGGCGGCGGCTCCGGCGGCGCTCGACCGCAGACGGCAGAGATCATGAAGACCTTCGGCAGCAAGTGCCCCAGCGTCACCGTGACCATCAACCGCGACCGCGCTGACTACATCGTGATCCTGGAACACGAAGGCGGCAAAGAAGTCTTTCAGAAAGACAACAAGCTCGCCGTGTTCGACAAAAATGGCGACATGATCCTGAGCAACAGCACCCGCAAGTTAGGCAATGCCGTAAAAGAAGCCTGCGAGGTGATGCGCCCGTCGCGCGTCGCGAGTCGCTAACCCTTTAACTCAGCCGCGATCTCGTCCGCTGCCTTCCGAGCCTCGGCGATCGAACCCACCGGGAAACTAATCGCCCCGACCTTGGCGTGCCCGCCGCCGCCATAGCGCTCGCAAATCGATGCGAGGTTAAACTTCAGCGGTTCCTTCACCCAAGGGTTCGACCCCACCGAAACCTTCGTCCGGAAACTCGCCGCGCTCACCGACACCGTATACACCGACTCCGGAAACAGATCGTAAGGGATGAACTTGTTGTAACCCTCAAGCCCGTCTTCGATCAAATCAAAAAACACCACGCCGCGATCGCAGGTCGCCTGCTTCTTGATAATCCCAATCGACTTGAGATGCCGCTCATACATCGGCTTGTAAATCTCTTGGATCTCCGGAGTAGCAATAATATCCGCGAGCTTCATCGTCCGCATCATACGGATAATCTTCTGCACCGTCTCCGAGCCCTTGCAGCCCTCGATCACCAGCGTCAACTGCATCGCCGGCGATCCCAACGCCACAGCCGACGCCGCCGATTCATACTGGGCTCCGTCGATGATATCCGCCCAATGGACCAGTTCACTCAGGTCCTGCGGATCAAACCCAAACTTCTCCCGAGCAAACGTCGCGATGTATTTCGTGCACGAACGGAACGAAGGATCGTACATCTTCTGCCCGCTCTTGTCCTGCAGAAAATGTTCGTGATCTTCCGGCGTCAGGAACGCGCTCTGATGATGATCGAACCACCAGTCCAAATTCGGATCGGTGGAGTACTTGAAATCGACAATCGCATTCACGTCGCCGTCGAACAACTCCGGCTCGAAAAGCTGCGAGGCCTTGTGCGCCAGTCCAGTAAATTCAAACTGCGCTTCCGGGTGGAACTTGCCCTCCAGGAAACGGCTGAAAAAGGCCGCCGAGGCCGCACCGTCAAAGCAATGATCGTGATGTAGGATTCGAATGCGCATGTGCGGGAGAATGTGTCCCGGAAAACCTGTTAGTGTCGCGCAAACAGGGGGCAAGTTGCAAGTGTTCACCCAACGGGCCTTCAAACGGTCGGCTCGAAGGCCCATTCTGCCGTGGAGCGAAAACGGCGACTACGAGTTATGATCAGTAAATGAAGCGCGGCGGATCGTTCCTAAGCAAACTTTTCAAAACCCGTCCCCCCGCTGTTACTCCCCTCGATTCCCAAGCGCTCCAGGACTATATCCTTGGCTTCGCTTCCCAATCCGCAGATCAAGCTGAATACACCTCAAGACATTTAGGCCGTTTCGTTAGAACCCTGGAACTCACTCCGCAGGGGCTCGAAACCGAGCGCGTCCTCGAAATGGGTGCCTACCTCCAAATCACCCCTGCACTGCGAAAGTTTCGCGGCTACGGTGAAGTTCGCGGTTGCTATCTCGGCCCGCTAGGCAAAACCGACGTGAAGGTGGCTCGATCCCATTCCGGTGAGGAGTTTGTCTGTAACATCGATCTGTTCAACGCAGAAAGAGACGTTTTCCCATACCCGGACGGACACTTCTCCGCAGTGGTCTGTGCGGAACTTCTGGAGCACTTGGGCGAAGATCCTATGCACATGTTGTCAGAGGTCAATCGTATTCTCCGCACCAATGGACATTTCATTCTAAGCACCCCCAACATCTGCTCCTTTCGCGGAGTATCTGCCGTCCTTCGTGGAGAGCACCCTGGAGTTTTTCAACAATTCATGCGAGGCCGCGCCGCCGACCTGCACGAGCCGCGCCATGCGAGGGAGTATGCCCCTAGAGAAATCCCTCGGCTTTTAGAGGCAGCTGGTTTCGAAACAGACGTGCTGGAGACAGGCCCGTACGCGATGGAGTGGCCGGAAACCGAACCAGGAATTCCGGAGCTATTGCAAAAACAAGGATTCTCCACCGACTTTGGCGGAGAGACGATCCATGCTGTCGGACGAAAAACAGGGCCGGTGACGAATCGCTATCCGCATTGGCTGTATGAGTAGTCCCCTGCGGCCACCCGCCCAAACCTCAGTGCGGCGGGATCTCCTGGCAGTGGCCGCGATATTCATCCTGAATGCCTACGTGGCTTTCAACCTATTCGCCGCAGAGTATCTGGATCGGATGGACTCCATCGAGGCCGCGTTTATCGCGTTGACTCGTTACATCTCCGAACACGGGCTCGAACTGGGATGGTTTCCGCTCTGGTATGGAGGGATTCCGTTTCAGAACACCTACCCTCCACTGCATCACGCAATCTCGGCGCTATGGGTGGTGTGCTTCGGCGTCTCACCTGCGCACGCCTACCACTTCACTGCCGCGACCTTCTATTGCCTCGGTCCGGTCGCGGTCTACTGCCTCGTGAGGCGCTTGCAGGGAGGCTGGAAAACTCCGCTCGCCGCGTCGATTCTCTATTCACTGTTTTACCCCACTGTGATTCTGACCGCGGGAGTACGGAGTTGGGCGCCGTCGGTCAGCGATCCAGCCAGGCTGCGGGCGATGATCGCCTTTGGCGATACCCCTCATGTGGCCGCGTTATCTTTAATCCCATTGACGCTTTGGGCTATGGATCGAGCTCTGGATTTCACGACACCCTTTAGGGTTTTCCTCGCGGCCCTCCTGACGGCGAGCGTCGTCCTCACGAATTGGCTAGGAGCAACCGGTCTGACGATGGCGATCATCAGCTACCTATTGGCAATTTCGCTTGAGCGTTTTAGGGTGCGGGAGACGATGCTTGCCCTGGGTATAGGAGCACTGGCGTATGCGCTCGCGATGCCATGGATACCGCCCTCCACCATCGCCGCGATTCGTGATAACGCGCAACTCGTCGGCGGCGAGTTCCCGATGACACGGGAACACGCCTACTACTGGCTAGCCGTCGGCGCGATGGTAGGGCTTGCCTATTTGGCCCTCAAACGCATGCGGGCGGGCTTGTTCTTTGCATTTGCGAGTCTCTTTTCGCTCTTTTCCCTGACCTTTGTACTGGCCTGGGAGAAATTCAAAATCGCGTTATTGCCTCAGCCGGGTCGCTATCACTACGAGGTGGACATGGCGGTATGCCTCTTACTGGCAAGCGCCGGGCCGTTCATATTCAAACGGGTGCGCGTGCGGAATTTCGGTGTGGCCATCGCTCTCACTTCGTTGTTCCTGGGGGCTTATCAGCTTAGAAGTATACGAAGAGCTGCCCGCAATGACGCCCGGGGAATCGATATCCGCAATACAGTGGAATTCCAGCAAGCAGCATGGCTGCAGAAAAACATGCCTGGCCAGCGCTCGTTTATAACGGGCTCCACACAATTCTGGCTGAACGCGTTTAACGATATCCCTCAAGTGGGTGGAGGCTTTGCCCAAGGAATCGTCAATCCAAACATTCCGATCGTCCACTATGGCGTTCCCTGGGTCATCGGCGACGGCACCACTTCGGCGCTCTGGCTACGGATATTCGGAGCTTCTTCGGTAGTCGTCAGCGGGCCCTTGGGACGAGACGCCTACCGCGAAGCTTGGCGCGATCCGAAAAAATTCAATGGAGTTCTTCGCGAGGAGTATCGGGATTCTGACGACGCAATTTACCGCGTGCCCCACGATTCTTTGGCGCTAGTCATTCTGCCTACAGACGTCCCCACCCGAACGCCCATAAACCTCGAAGATTCTGAGCCCCTGCAAGCTCTCTCAAAAAGACTCGACGATCCTACGCGGCCTTTAGCCACATTTCGGTGGCTCAACACCAACGAAGCGCGGATTCAGACGAAGCTAACGGGGAATGAGTTGCTCTGGGTGCAGGTGAGCTACCACGCGGGCTGGCACGCGACAGTGGATGGCAGGGACCAGCCGATCCGTCGGGACCCACTTGGGTTCATATTGATTGAACCTGGCTGCGACGGTGCATGCGAAGTCCGTCTCCTCTATGACGGAGGTACGGAAATGAAACTCTCGAAGCTGATCTCCTGGCTTTCGTTGGCCGGTTCGGCGCTGGCGATTGCCTACCAAATCCGATCTGTGAGGACGCGCAAGTTGCAGGCGTAAAGAGGGCCAACGGAACTATCCCAACAACCCCCCGTGACCTAAGCACGCAATCTCCCATCCCGACACCCGATACCTTGCGAGCATCGGCGGCAACACCAGATCCACTACATTCGGTTTCGCCGACCGGAAGCAGCCCGGAGCGCTGAGTACCGGGATGTCATCTTTATACGCCAGCAACATCAGGTTTCCCGGCTCCACCGGTGCCAGGAAGCGTTCCATGTGGCAGCCGACCTCAGTCATCGCTTGCCCTACGCAATCCTCAGGACCGGCAGGGGCGGTGGTCGACGCGATCAATACGCAGGTCGGATTCGCTCTCAGCAAATGCTGCAGAGCCTTGGTCACCGTGCCTTCTTCTTCGGTCACCGCCAGGGCATAGGCCGGGGAGATTCCGAACCGTTCCAGCCGTTGCCGCACGATCGGTTCAAACAGCTGCCGCGCCCGCTCGCCATGGAGTGGGTCCGTATAGAGGATGGCCACCTCAGGCCGCCGCACCGCGCGAGCCTGCAGAATCGGACCGCGTTCCTTCAGAATATTGATCACCGCTTCCAGTTGATCGGTGGCCACTGCAAACGGAGTGCTCTTCACCGTCGCCACGCGCTGCCCGGCGCGCGCAAAGCTAAAATTCGGCGTTGTCGAAATCACCATGCTGCCGGTGCAATTGATCTGGCGCAGCAAATCGTCGTCGATAAGGATGCAGCAGTCCTCGGTTGCGAACAGATTTGCCCGGCCGCCCGCTGCCAGGCGAATCTCCAAACAGCCGCAACCCATCTCCGTGGAGACTTGACCGACAGCCGCGTCCTCGCCGATCTCGCCGTCTTCGAGTTCGGTGACCCACACCTGTCCCAGGCCTTCGGTCTGCAACAGTCGAACGTCTTCGTCACTCAAGGTGTGGCCCTTGGCTAACAGTTTCTTGCCGCCGCTGCGAAAAATGGTGCAGCAAAGCATCCTGCCCGTAGACTCTTTGATATCGACTGTCTGAGCTCTCATTTTCAAGGACCCCTTCATGCTTCCCGCCGGTTAACGTTCTGGCGACAAACATTTAGTGACTTATCTTACAGGGTTTTCTCAAAAAGAAATTGTGAAAGTACACTCAGTACAAGTAAGTAGGAAGGTCCCAGAGCATAGGGTGTTACCCCTAAGCGGGGCTTAATGCTAGCGAAGGATGCGCGTGCCGATGGGCGCGTGATCGAGCAGCTTCTCCACGATCCCCACGTGCGCACCGGGAGCGATCAAAACCTCGCCAACGCCCTTTAAAATCGCATCGATTGCGGATTCCAGCTTTGCTTGCATACCGCCCGTTGCCACGCCATCGGCGATCAGTTTCCGGCATTCCGCCACAGTCAACTGCGGAAAAACCGCCCCGTCAGCACCCTTCACGCCATCGACGTCGGTAAGGAAAAATAGTTGATCCGCGTGGAAGGAAGCTGCGCAAGTCACTGCCATTTGGTCGCCATTTACGTTGAATATGTTCCCCGACGAATCTCCCGCGATGCAGGCAACCACCGGAAGGTAGCCAGTCATCGTCAGAACATCGAGCAGCCGAGCATCAGACGCCACGGGTCGGCCCACCTGACCCAATTGTGGGTCGAGAATCACCGCATCGACCAGACCAGCATCCAACCCACTCAAGCCTACCGGTCGATTGCCAGCTGCACGAAACGCCGTGACCAAATCCGAGTTCACGCTGCCCCGAAAAACCTTCACCACGGCATCGATTACGCTTGGGTCAGTAACCCTCAGACCATTGATAAACTGGCTTTCTACGCCTCTTTCGGTCAGGAACCGGGTCATCTGTTTGCCGCCACCGTGTACCACCACGAACACGCGTTCCGGGTCCGACGCCAACGTGATTTCGTGAGCCAACCGCAGCCGCGATTCCTGCTGGTCCAGCAGTGTACCGCCCAACTTCACCAGGATCTTTTTCATGGCTAGAGCAGCCCGTCCGTTTCTGCGAAGCCGAGTGCCAGATTCATGTTTTGCGTCGCCTGTCCGGCCGCGCCCTTGCCGATGTTATCGATTGAGGCGATCACCACCGCCCGACCCGTATTGGCGTCGAAAGTAACGGATATATCGCAATAATTGGTGCGTGTAATTGCCCGCAATTCTGGAATCTGGCCCACCGGGTAGACCCGAACGAACGGTTCTGCCTGGTATGCCCGCTGGTAGATGTCCACCAGATCGCCCGCCGAGCGGATACCGTTGGTCGACCTAAAGTAAATGGTTTCAAGGATTCCCCGATCAATGGGGATCAGGTGCGCGGCAAAGCTGAACTCGGCTTCTTCCAGTCCGGAGGTCCGCAACACCTCGGGAACGTGCCTGTGTCCTAGTAAAGAATAGGCGGAGAAATTCTCAGTAATTTCGCAGAAGGCAGTTTTTAAGCTCGCCTTACGTCCGGCTCCGCTGACGCCGCTCTTGCCGTCGCAGACGATTCCGCAATCCAGGCGGATCGCCTTGGCCTGAATCAGAGGGCGCAGCGCGAGATTCGCCGCCGTAGGATAGCACCCGGGATTCGAGATCAACCGAGCCCCCGGCACCAACGCCCGATGAAACTCAGGAATCGAGTAGACCGCCTCTTTCAACAATTCCGGCTGCGTATGCTTTTCTTTGTACCAGCGCTCGTAGTTTTCGACGGTCCCCAGCCGGAAGGCCCCACTGAGGTCGACCACTTTGGCGCCAGCTTCCAGAAAGCCGGGAGCGAGGTCCATCGAGACCTCCGGGGCCGTGGCCAGAAACACGCCCTTGATCCCTGCCGACCGCACCGATTCCGGCGTGCAGGGCATGCGTTTCGGACCCGCGTACCCAATCGGCCGAGGCTGATCCGCCGACTCCCGATGTTCCAACAAAATGGGTTCGGCGTGGGGGTGCCGCGAAAGGATTTGAATGAGTTCGGCTCCGCTGTAGCCGGAGAAACCGACAATGCCAATAGGGGTACGCATGGGAACTTTCAGTATGCCACGCGTTCACCGAGCAGGGCTTACGCGCGGTCTTCGATCCGCGTAATCCGATTCTCATGCGCGTGAGCGATCCGAGCGAGGCTCCCAACGCTTTCCATCAGATCGGCCATCATTTTCTCATTCTTAGCCTGCATCGCCTCGTTCTTCGCCTGCATCCCCAGAATCCGCGTAATCTCCGCGTCATGTTGCCGGTGATTTTCGATCAGCTGCGCGATCTTGGCGTCGTGATGCGCTTGATTCTGCAACAGGAATTCCATCTGCCGTTCAAAGTCCATTGGGTTGCTCCTGTCAGATGAGTGCGCTACTAACGACAATGTTATCAAGAAAAAAACGCGTCAGCGCCACGCGCTACAATCGTTCAACGGCATGCCGCTGACCCTCGGCACCCGCCTCGGCCCCTCCGAAATCGCCGGCCCCATGGCTAACACCGACTACAAATCCGTCGACCACTACATCGCCTCCCAGCCCGAAGCCAACCGCCCCATCCTGGAACGCGTCCGCGCGACTATCCTGAAGGCACTGCCCGGCGCGCAGGAGGGCATCTCCTACCAGATCCCGGTCTACAAGGTGGACGGCCGAATGGTGCTCTACTTCGCCGGTTGGAAAGATCACTATTCGATCTACCCGCTGATGGGCCTCGAAGAGATCGAAGCCGAACTCGCCCCCTACAAACACAGCAAAGGCACGGCGCGCTTTTCTCTATCCCAACCCGTCCCCGTCCGCCTAATCGCGCGTATCGCGAAGCTCCGGGCCAGGGCCTCCGCCGTACGATCCGTCAAAAAGGCAAAATAGAGGGAAGCAATTCAACGCATCGCCCGTCATGGAGTTGGTAAAGGAGCTGAGCCATGAAGATCAGCATCGCCCTTTTGGCTGTCACCTGGATCGCGTCTGCCGCGGAGATGCCCGTCGCCCAGCAGAACGCCCTGATCCAGAAATACTGCGCCGTCTGCCACACCGACGCTCGCCCCAATGGCGGACTCTCTTTGCAACACTTCGATGCAGCCCACGCCGATCCCGCCGACGCCGCGATGGTGCTCAGCAAAGTCCTCGGCGGAGCACTCGGAGCCGCTGGCTTACCCGCTCCCGATGACGCAACGGTCGACGCGTGGACCAGCGCGCTGAAAGCCGAGGCCGTCGGCGCCGATCAGTGGACCCTCAAGCGCACCGCCAACGCGGTCACCGCGAGCATCGTGCGAGCGGTCCCCACTGCGGAGCAACCCGATCTCTACCGCCTAACCCTCACTTGCCGCAACTCACGCGAAGCCGAAGTACAACTCGCCTGGGCACCAGGTGTCCCAAAGTCGGGCCAGGAATTTGCCGTGATCCCCGATAAGCGGGTCGCGAAGATGTACAAAGTGGAAGGTACGGAAACGATGGGCAACGGCACCAGTGGAACGTCAGGCTCCGGCTCGATCCTGCTCTACAAGCAGAGTTCCGTGGTGCAGATCCCCGCAGACTCCTTGCTCATCCGCGATCTCTTCCCGCAGGAAAAAGTCTCGTTCCCCTTTGCCGAATTGACCAAGGAAAACCGAGTCGCGCTGTCAGCCTGTTTCCTCTAGAACACAAATCCCATAGCCACCTGATACGCCCTCGGCTGCACGAAGTGAGTCCCGCTAAAGGTCGATAGGAAGTTGTACAGCGCCGCCTTGTTGGTAATGTTCGTCGCCGTCAACTTTAAGGTCGTCTTGAAGTGATCCTTACGGAACAGATTGTCCGTGCCCACGCCGATATCGAACAGATTGCGCGACGCCACGCGCGCCGGGTTGTGGTCGAAGTCCGGCTCCTCCGTGTTCGAGAACCGGAATAGCTTGGCTCCGAAGTTCGACGGATTGCATTGCGCGGCCGTCAAGGGATTGTCGATCGTCGGCCTAGCGCTGCCGCAGTAGAACCCGATCGCGGATTGTTGCGCTCCCGTGAGTGCGAGCGCGTCATCGAGGGTACTCACCGCGCCCGACGCCAATCCGCTATCGAAGCGCCACGTAAACGATACCCACGGTCCGGACCTCTTGAACTGATAATGCAAATTCGTGGTCTGCTGGAACGCCTGATCGTGATCGATGCGGAACACCGACTGGTCGCCCAGATCGTTGTTGAACACCAGCCCTCCGGTCTGCGGTCCGAAATAGCGGGCACGCGTATGGCCCATCGTTGTGGTCCACTGGAACCCGTTCAAAGTCGGTGTTCCGATGCGTACCGCCACACCGTCCAGTTTCGATTTCCGCAACGCTACAGGGAACGCAATGGGCGTATTGAAGAGATTGCCGAAGTCGTACGCGTTATTCGTGAACTTCCAGAAGTAGTCCGCGCTCACGACCACGTAACGACCAAACGTCTGCTCCAACCCCGCATTAAATTGATTGCGATTCCCCGGCTTCAGAGGAACACTCGCAGCTCCGAACGCATTGCCCGCGAGCCCGCCCACGCCCGTCGCGCTCGAGAGAATTAGATTCTCGTTATAAGGAGTCTCAAACGTCCGCGAATACGAAGCTCGCAGCACCGTCCCGGTTCTCGGAATCAGATAGGAAAATCCCAACCGCGGCTGCGCGCTCGATGCACTGGCGAGCCCGTGATAGACGTCCATGCGCAGTCCAGCCTGCACCTGAAGATTGCCCAGCTTGATGCTGTCCTGCGCGAAGAACGCATACTGATTGATGTTCGCCGACCCCGAAAAGTTCAGTAGCTTGCCGCCGCGCGTCAGGTCATACGGCAACAGTCCCGGGTTCACCAGCGGATCCACATAGTTCGGGTCCGTGATTCCAAACGTAAAATTCTCGTTCAAGCGAGTCTGCATCAGCTGCGTCCCCACGCGAACGTTATGCCGTCCGCTGGCATACGAAATATCCGCCTTGCCCCCCCAGTTTGTCAGCGTCCGACTTTGCCCCAGAGTCGCCGGAGTATCTGCAAATGGATCGCGACTCGGATAGTAGTTGATCGCGTCCCTGCGCACAAACGGATTTACCGTCAGCACCATCTTTGCGCTGATGATGCGCTGATACCCCGGCGCGATATTGAACGTCTCGGCCTTCTGCCGCTGATCCTGATTCGGCTGATCGTAGGTGTTCGGAATCTGGAACCAGTTCCGCGCCCCGGAAATATTCAGGTGAAACGCATCGTTGTCCGTAGGATGAAAGTCCAGCCGATCGAACACCGTCGCGTTGTTGCCGATCGCATGGATCGGCGTCAGCTCCGGCGTGTCCAGAAACCGCCCCGAGCGCAGCGCATTCACCGCGATAAAGTTGCCCAGCTTCGGCCCGCCCGCTCCGAACGTCGCTTCTTCCGCATACGTTCCGAACGAGCCCTGCTGCACCTGAAAACTGCCGTTGGGTTTCTGTCCAAGTCCCGACCGCGTTGTCGCGTTCACGATCAAGCTCGTCTTATCGCCATAGTCCGCTGGTGGCGCGCCGGAGATCAGTTCCATCGATTGGATGGCGTTCAACGGAATCTGCGTGGAAAAATTCTTGCTCTGTTGATCGCTGATCGGTTGCCCATCGAGCGAGAAACTGGTTTGCGCATGATCGCCCAGCGGATGGAAAAATCCATTCGAATCCGCCACCACTGCCCCGCTACTCAAGGTGATCGCATCGCTCACTCCGGACCCCGGAGTGGTCAACGGCAGCTTGGCCATGCTCGCTATGCTCACGTCATTGTGCGCGTAAGGGACGTTCTCTAAAAGGTCCGCACCCGCCGCCTCCACGGTCACCGACTGCCGCGCGCCGGCCACTTCGAGCTGCACCTTCATCAACAGGATGGGAACACGCGTACGCACCTCGACGTCCTGCTCGGACGTAGCAAAATTGGGCGCGGTGATTTCCAGATGGTAGGGATTGGGAGGAATGTTGGTAAAGCGGAAGGTGCCAGTGCTGTCGGTGGTCGCTGTCTGGCGATAGTTGGTGACGCGGTTCAGGATAGTAACCTCGGCATTCGGAAGCGCCGCGCCGGTGGCATCGGTAACTGTGCCCTCCACCGTTCCCGCACTTCCAACCGCCTGCCCGAAGCCGCTCACCGCGAGCAGGCACAACAGGGCTCCAACCAACCAGGGACTTCTCATGTAACCAGTATTCGAGCGAATCTGGTGCGAAGCGAGCCGAATCCTACCAGTGGGCCGTTCTTCCCGATGAGTGGGACGATTTTAGCTACCGGCGGCCAGCTCGCTTCGTTGATCAACGAAGGCTAGCTAGCGGCCCCATTGGAAAAATAGGCCGCCGGTGTAGCGGATCGCATTGGTGTCCGAACCGTTATGGAAGTAGCGCGTCCAGCGGATTTCCGGCTGCACGCCCCAGTTCTTGCCCACAAAGTAACGCGAACCGCCGCCAAAGTGAAAACCGAAATCCGAGTTGCCCGCAACACGGTTTCCGCCGACACCCACGAGGACGTACGGCTCCCATTTGTCTTTGCTGAGCAGCGTAAACTTCACGCCACCGTTGAAGTCGACCAGGTCGGCTCCACCGTTAAGCGGCGCGTGGCTGATTTCGCCATAGATGGTCGCTTTCGGGCTGATTCCGAAGCCGATATTGGCACCGTAAATGCCGTGGTTGCCTCCGTTATTGATCTTGAGGCCTCCGGCAAAAAAGGACGCTTCGGCCTTGTTGCTGAGGTCACCGGCCACCAACGTGGAGGCGCAAATAGAGAAAAGAATAGACAGGATTGCTTTCTTCAAGTGATTGATTCCTTACAGGTTAAATGAAATCCGCAGGCGGGGAGCCCGCGGTACTGCTCAAAACAATTTTAGCAGATTATGTTTGTATTTACGACTTTTGCTCAGATACGGACCGATCCGCCAACTCGCCCAGAATCGGCAGGTGATAGTCCTCGTTCTGGTGGACCTTGATCATCATGAAGATCCACGCCCCGAATACTGCGAGCGAGAGCAGCCCCGTCAGCGACCGTCCCGGAAATCCGCCGCCGAAGTGGAACAAGGGCGCCGCGAAGTTTTCCACCAGCAGCCATGCGACGAATAAGTACAGCCCCTGGAACGCGTGGAAGTGGAGCCGCTTGTTGCCCCGGAACTGCCCACTTGCCAGCACCGCAACCCCCGCGATCCAACCGACCCACGGCACGTAACATAGCAGCGCGACATTGTTGTCCGTCAGGTTCGCCCAGAAATTTGCCGCGTCCGTTCGCTTGGCCTCACCCTGAGCCCTCCCGCATCCCGAGCAAAATTGGTCCCGATCCCCGACCTGTTTTCCGCACTGTACGCAGTAAGCCATCTCACCAATAGAGTACGATAGCGGCATGAAAGCTGTTCCCCTATTCTTGCTCGCGGTCACTGCCTCCGCAGCCGACCCCCTGCGCCTCTATTTCATCGACACCGAAGGCGGCCAGGCGACACTCATCAAAGCTCCGTCCGGCCAGACCCTCTTGATCGACACCGGCTACGACGGCTTCGGCGGCCGCGACACCGTCCGCATCCAGCAAGCCATGAAGGATGCCGACGTCAAGAAGATCGACTACCTGCTCATCACCCACTTCCACAGCGACCACGTGGGCGGCGTTGCGAACCTGCTGGCAACAAAAATCCCCGTCGCGAATTTCCTCGACCACGGCGTCAGCATTGAGACCAACGACTACGATGCCGCGTGGTCCACAGCCTTCACCACCGGCAAACATCAGGTCGTGGTGCCCGGTGACAAAATCCCGCTGAAGGACCTAACCGTCACCATCCTGACCGGAGCAGGGAAGGACCGCCCCGGCACCGGCACCGCGAACCCACACTGCGCCGGCCTCAAGGAGCAACCCGGCGAATCCGGCGAGAATACCCAGTCGCTAGCCGTGCTTATCGAATTCGGCAAGTTCCGCTTCCTCGACCCCGGCGACCTGACCTATAACAAGGAACTCTCGCTCCTCTGCCCGACGAACCAGGTAGGCAAAATAGACCTCTTCCTATCCACCCACCACGGCTCCGAATCCCCCAAAGCCATCTGGGACCTCGCCCCCCGGGTAGCCATCATGGACAACGGCCCCCGCAAAGGAGGCGACGCCGCAGGCTGGAAAAACATCTCCGCTTCCCCCGGTCTAGAAGACCTCTGGCAGCTCCACTTCAGCCTATCCGCCGGAGCCGACGGCAACTCCCGCGACCCTTTGATCGCCAACCTAGTCCCCGGCGGCGATGAAGACGGCAAGTTCCTAAAAGTCGAGGCCCTGTCGACCGGAGAGTTCACCGTCACCAACTCTCGTAACAAGTATTTGAAAAAGTACGGTCCTCGATAGCATCTTTGGCCCGAGTTAGACTAAAGAGCAGGGCGACCGGACCCATCGTATGGACAAGACGATCCGTAAATTCACGACCTACGCGGCGATGAAAGCTGAAGAATACCGCTATTGGCAAAGCCGTCCCGCGCATGAGCGAATGGCTGCGGTCTCCGAACTCACTACCGCCGCGTACTCATTGAAAGGCATGGACCTGAATGTACCAAGACTTCACGGACCTCTTGTTCGCCTTCCACGCCCACAACGTTAAGTATTTGATCGTTGGCGGGTACGCAGTCTCGTTCCATGCGCAGCCCCGTGCGACAAAGGACATAGACCTCTTTATCAAGGCCGATCCGTCGAATGCCACCGCTGTTTACTCGGCGTTGGCCGCGTTCGGTGCCCCAATGGATGAGATCGAGCTCGCCGATCTAGCCGACCCGCGTCAATTTATTCGCTTCGGTCGAGAGCCAATCGCAATCGATATTCTGCCAAGCATCGACGGAGTGGAGTTCGACGGTGCATGGGATCGGCGAGTCGAGAGCGTGATCGATGTCAAGACGGGCCTCAAGGCCTATTTCATCTCCCGTGAAGACTTAATCGCATCTAAGCTCGCCGCCGGCAGAGCTCGGGATCTCGCGGACGTTGAAGAGATCCGAGACGCAATCGCCAATACCGATCGGCCGTAATTTTCTACTTCGCCAACTCCGCCTTCATCCTCTTCCCATCCGCCTCCGTAAAGAACCCCGCCTTCACCGCTTTATCCGCCGCCGCATTCACCTTGCCCACATAACTCTTCTGATCCCCATGCAACTGCGCCCGCTTGGCCGCATCAAACGGCGTCACCGAAAACAACTCCGCGCACGTCCCTGGACCCGGCGTCACCGTGTGATACGTCGCAATCGGCACATCCACATAAGGACTCCGAATCCCGCCCGTCGCGTGTCCCGCCGCGTCCATCACCAGCTTGCCATCCATCACATCCAGCCGAGCAGCCTTGGGAGCCGCCACACCCTTGCGCACCCACTTATCCAAATTGTCGAGCGCCCCGTTATACGCATACTTCAACAACATTTGCGGCAACAACGGCACCGGTGGATCGCACATCGCATTGAAAGGCCACTCCGCGCTCCCCTGAGCCGTCCCCGCCGCCGCGATCTCGTCCGGAAACGCCGGCATCGTCCCATAAGCCAACCCATCGATATGCGCCGCGCCCGCGATCTCATACAGTCGATACTTATCGCTATCCGCCCGACGATTCGCCAACCCAGCCTGTGCCTCGCCCTGCGCCACCAGTCCGATCACCGGCACATCCGTATCGCGCAACGCGCGTTGCATCGCACCCGGAGCCGCAGCACATTGATTGATGCGCCCCGCAGCCGGAGGATTCTTTACCAGATATCCGTCATACAAAGGCTTGCCATTCGCCATCCGAGCATTCGGATGAATCGCATTGATGTACGTCGTGATGTCCCCCGCCTGAGTCGTCATGTAAATCGCCTGCACCTTGAACCCACCCATCGGCTGCCCCGGAAGATTGCTCTTCATCGCCGCCGCCGCCTGGCTGACCATATCCCAACGCAGCCCCTCTTCGATCGGCTGCGCGCCCTTGCCTTTACCTGCTCCCGCACACGGAGCATCCATCGCGGGATTCGCAAAGCTCAACGCCGCATAGCGCGTCGGATCAAACTTCTGCAAGCTCGCCGCAACTGCAGGAGGCGAGATGCCAACATACGCGTGCCCATGCTCCAGAATCGTATCCGTGAGATAGCCGCCCATCATCGCCCAATCAAACCGCCGCGCCGAATTCAGCAACTCGACAACCACCGTCCCACTGAACTTCGAAGCCGTCGCCGGGCGCCAAATCAAAATCCGATTCGCATACGGAGCATTCGCCGTCCGCACCGTGAGCTTCCCGTCATCCGCCCAGTCATACACGTTCGCGTTGCCGCTCAGAATGTACTCTTCTTCGACGTACCCGGCTTTCGCCAGATCAATCGGCTTCAGCAAATGACTCGCCGACATGAAGGGATACGAAGTCGCCGTCGTCGGCATCAGCGTCGCCTTCGGCAGCGGAACTTGCGCATAGCAAATGGACGCGATCACGAGACTCAGATAGGGCTTCATTAACATGGATCTCCTTCAGTCAGCACCAATTATATCCGTGTTGTAACCTAACTCCATGCTGGAACAACAAAACACCAAACTCGTACAAGACGCCTACGGTGCCTTCGGGCGGGGCGACATCGCGGCTCTCCTCGGCTATCTCGACGACTCCATCGTTTGGGAGACGATCCACGGTGCCTCGCCGAAGATCCCCACGGCGTCGAAACCCTGGCTCGGCAAGAGCGGCGTTGCCGAGTTCTTTCAAGTGCTGGCGGGAGAGCAGACGTTCCAGTCCTTCGAGCCCCGTGAATTCGTCGCGCAGGGCGATACAGTGGTCGTGCTCGGCCACTATGAAAGCACCATTACGCACAACGGCAAGAAATACGCTTCGGATTGGGTGATGGTCTTCACCGTTTCCAACGGCAAGATCACGCGCTTCCGCGAGTACGCCGACAGTTCCGCCCTGAACGCCGCATTTGCCTAGCAGGTCACCAAAAGCTTGCCCTACCACCGGGTGGGGCAGGCGTTTCCGCCTGCCCTCTGCCGATGCCGCGTCTTATCGGACCTTGAACGCCTCGCGCACCTTTTCCGCAACACCGCGAGCACAAGCCACGGCGTTCCCCTCATAAATGGACCGCGACCCATTCAGCGCAAAAAACTCCGCGCCAGATTCCTCGAGAATCAAGCGCAACGGAGCCAAATCCCACGGGGCCACTTTGGGCTCGAACCAAATGTCCGTCTTTCCCGCCGCGAGGAGGCACGCATCGAGCGCCCCTCCATACGATCGATACGACCAGCACCTCTGGGCGAGATCCACGATCTGCGCCAGATACGGCCGGGCCTCTTTCAACTGCAGCCCGTTCGGACTGAACGAACTCTCATCGAACCGCGTCACCGCCGACGCGTTCAGCCTCTGGCCTTCCAGGTAAGCGCCTTCATCCTTAACCGCCCAATAGAGCTCCGCCAGCATTGGAAAATGCGCCACCCCCACCAGCGTTTCATTGCCTTGCTCCAGCCCGATCAGCACGCACCAGAACCGATTCCCTCGAATAAAATCACGCGTGCCATCAATCGGATCGATGATCCACCGCCGACCGCTATCGCCCAGCTTGGTAGTTCCTTCCTCGCCCAGAATTCCGTCATCGGGAAACTCCGCCTCAATCGCCTCGCGAATCAGCCGCTCATTGTCTTTATCCGCAATTGTCACCGGCGACTGGTCAAACTTGATTTCCGTAGTAACGCCCTTCGCGCGGAGGCGGATGGCGTTTTGCCCGGCCTTAGTGGCGATCCGGCGGGCGAAGTCGATTTCTTTCACGAGACTCATGGTCTTACCATGATGCAATATCCTGGAGAGTAGTGATCTCTTTTTCCAACATCAGTAAGCAGTACGGCAAGCAACTCATTTTCGTAGAAGCTTCCTTCCAATTGAACCCCGGCGAGAAGGCCGGCCTGGTCGGGCCCAACGGCGCAGGTAAGACGACGCTGTTCCGCATGATCGTCGGCGAAGAATCTCCCGATGACGGCGACGTCACCGTCCCCAAGAAACTCACCGTCGGCTACTTCCGCCAGGACGTCGAAGAGATGCAGGGCCGCAGTGTGCTTGACGAAGCCATCGCTGGTAGCGGCCGCGTAGGCGACCTGCATCACGAGCTCGAACACCTGCAGAACGCCATGGAAGATCCAGCGAAGGCCGACGAGATGGACGCCATTCTCGAACGCTTCGGTACCGTCCAGGAAGAGTACGAACACCTCGACGGCTACGCGCTCGAAGCCTCCGCGCGCGAAGTGCTGCACGGCCTAGGCTTCCCCGATGCGCAGATCGATGGCGACGTCGGTGCGCTCTCCGGTGGTTGGAAAATGCGTGTGGCTCTGGCGCGAGTGCTGCTCGGCCGACCCGATGTTCTGCTGATGGACGAACCGACAAACCATTTGGACCTCGAATCCATCATCTGGCTCGAAGGTTTTCTGAAGTCCTACGAAGGCGCACTCCTCATGACCTCGCATGATCGCGAGTTCATGAACCGCCTGGTCAATAAAATTCTCGAGATCGACTCGGGCGAAGTCTTCACCTACTCCGGCGATTACGACTTCTATGAGCGCGAACGCAATATTCGCGAAACCAATCAGCAAGCGTCGTTCGCCCGCCAGCAGGCGATGCTCGCGAAAGAGCAGCGTTTTATTGATCGTTTCCGCACGCACGCCGCCAAAGCCTCGCAGGTGCAGAGCCGTATCAAAGCTCTAGACAAAATCGAAAAGATCGAACTCCCCAAGCAGCGCACCATTGTCAAATTCGAATTTCGAACCCCACCCAGATCCGGCGATCAGGTCGCGGTGATTGAAGGCCTGGCCAAAAGCTACGGCACCCGCACCATCTACGACGGCTTCAATATGATCATCCGCCGAGGCGAACGCTGGTGCGTCATGGGCCGCAACGGAGCAGGGAAGTCGACGCTCTTGAAAATGATTGCCGGCGCGCTCAACCCCGACAAAGGCGATGTCCGCCTCGGCGCGAGCTTGAAGATGGGCTATTTCGCGCAACAATCGCTCGACGTGCTGAACGCCGATCTCACCGTGGCCGAGCAGTTGCAAAACGACTTCCCGATGGACAGCATCGGCTCGCTCCGATCACTTGCCGGAGCGTTCCAATTCTCCGGCGACGACACCGACAAGAAAATCCGCTCCCTCTCCGGCGGCGAAAAATCCCGTCTGGCGATGGCGAGAATGCTCTACGACCCGCCAAACTTCCTGGTCCTCGACGAGCCCACGAACCACTTGGATCTCGCGACGAAAGAGATGCTGGTCGAAGCCCTAAAAGGTTTCGAAGGCACCATGATCTTCGTCTCCCACGACCGCATGTTTCTCCGCGGCTTGGGCACAAGAGTCCTCGAACTCGGTGGCGAAAGCGGCACGGAAAAGAATCCCCGGCTGTACCCTGGCACCTACGTCGAATACGTGGAAGCCATGGGCTCAGAAGCCCCCGGCACTCACACGTAACAATAGATGAATGTCTTAACGACAGTTCTACTATTCGTTGTCGCATGGCAGGCGTCTCCTGTTCAGCAGCCTACCGATGGCCTCATGTCGGGATACGCGGTGCTGGTTAAGGCCGAGCAGGAGCGGAACTACGGGCTGCTATATCGAATGTCGTGGTCAGAGTCGCGAAAGAAGATTGCCGAGCGCGCCTACATTGATCAACGAAGGATCGGTGACTCTGCATCGGGCGCATACAGGCTCGTCGAGTCTAGAGTCTTGGAAGTTTCAGCAAGAGATTTCGCTCCGGGCCAATGGGTGATTACAGCATGCATGCGATTTCAAAGGGGACGCGCCAGTACCGACCTCATCACCGAAACCGAAGCGGTCAAAGAGGGGGATGGATGGCGTTACTCCGGGATCTCCTTGCTGTCGAAGCTGGATTCAGGGCCAATAGCTTGTAACCTCCGCGGGCGTGGCGTAATCGGAGGCGGAAGGTAGGCACCCAAAGCAAAGCGCCTCCGGGCCGAACCCTGGAGGCGCCTGTAGTCGAAGATGCAGAGAGCTAAACCAACTTCGTCTTCCGAATCGGCAACTCCCGAATTCGCTTCCCCGTCGCCGCGAAGATCGCGCTCGTGATCGCGGGAGCGACCGTGGGCACGCCCGGCTCGCCCACACCCGCTGGCAATTCAGTGCTCGGGATGATATGTACATTCACCTTCTTCGGAGCCTCCGGCATTCTCGCCACCGGATAGTCGTTGAAGTTTGACTGCACAATCGCGCCGTTCTTCGCCGTGATCTCGCCCATCAACGCGATCGACGTTCCGAACACACCCGCGCCCTCGAACTGGGCCCGCACGCGGTCGGGATTGACGACTGTCCCCGCATCGACCGCATACGTCATCTCGGGAATCGTCAACTTGCCCTGATCGTCAATCTCAATCTCGACCACGGTCGCCACGTACGTCAGGAAGCTCCGATGTGCCGCGATCCCGAGCGCGCGATTCTTCGACGGCTTCTTATTCGCCCAGCCCGACTTCTCCGCCGCGAGCTCAATCACCCTACGCAGACGAGCGGTGTCGAATGGAAACTTCTCCTGCGACTGGTTGTGATTCCAATACGGCATGTTGGCTTTGATGTCGAGCTTCTTGCCGGGGCCGATCATTTCTAACATATACTCGACGCGATCACGGTTTGCCGATGCCGCCAATTCGTCCAGGAACGACTGCACAGCGAACGCATGATAGATGTTCGCGACAGAACGCATCCAGCCGATGCGCACGTGGTGCTTTGCGGGGCCATTTTCCACTTGTAGATTCGGAATGTCAAAAGGCGGGTCGATCCAGCCCATGCCCATTTCCAAGTCCATACCGTATTCGGCCACGCCATCGAAGGTGCTGCCGATGGACGGGAATACGCTGCGTTGCAGCCACGCCGTCGGTTTACCATTCGCGCCGATCGCGGCCTTCAGGTGCATACCGCCGGTCGAGTGATAGAAGTCGTGCTGCACGTCTTCTTCGCGGCTCCAGACAACCTTGGCCGGTTTGCCGAGCTGCTTGGAAATGATCGCAGCCTCCGCGACATAGTCGGGCTTGGATTTGCGGCCAAAGCCGCCGCCCAGCAGCGTGACGTTGCAGGTCACATCCTCGGGCTTGATGCCGACAGCCGCGGAAACCGTGTCCTGCACCGCTTGCGGATTTTGCGTACAAGTCCAGACGGTGACTTTGCCGTTCTTGTAGTCCGCAACCGCGACGGGCGGTTCCATCGGGACGTGGGAAAGCAGAGGAACGTAGTAGCTGGCTTCGACGATTTTCCCGCCCTTCGCGAATTCCGCATCGACGTTGCCGACGGCTCGGATGACCTTCTGCGGTTTGCTGGCCGTGGCCAGGAGTTCCGCTTTGTACGCCGTCGAATCAAAACTCGCGTGTTCACCGGAGTTCCATTTCACCTGCAGTTTCTTGCGGCCTTGCATCGCGGCCCAGGTGTTGTCGGCAATGACAGCGACGCCGCCCAGGGCCTGGAAGTTGTGCGGACCCTTGAAGCGTTCGATCGTCACGGTGCCGCTGACGCCCTTCACCTTCTTGGCTTCGGTGTCATCGAACGATACGAGCGTTCCGCCGTAGACCGGCGAGCGTTGCACCGACGCAAACACCATGCCGGGAACGCGCGCGTCCTGACCGAAGATCGCTTTGCCCGTGAGAATCTTGTCGAGATCGGTGATCGGCATCTCTTTGCCGATGTAGCGGAACTCTGCAGGAGTCTTCAGCTTGATGTCTGCCTTCTGCGGAACAGCCTGCTTCGCTGCCAGCGCGGCCAGTTCACCGTACCCGGCCTTCTTGCCGGACTTGTGGACCACCTGGTGCATCTGCGCCTTGCACTCCGACGCAGGAACTTTCCACTTCTCAGCCGCAGCGCGCTCCAGCATCAAGCGAGCTGACGCGCCCGCTTCACGGAACGTCGTATAGAAGTCGCGAATCGAGCACGAGCCGTCCGTATTCTGGTCGCCGTATCTCTTATCGCCGATGCCCTGTTCAATGCGAACGTGCTTCCAATCGGCTTCCAGTTCATCGGCCAGCACCATCGGCAGCGACGTGCGAATGCCCGTGCCCATCTCCGAACGATGCGTCAGGGCGATCACGGTGCCGTCAGGATTGATGCCGAGGTACACACTCGGATGCCACGTCGCGTTATCGACATCGGCCGCGAGCAAGTCCTCGGGCAGCATCTGCGCTCCGAGGATTAGAGCTCCAGTGGAGAAGATCCCTTCAAGAAATCCGCGGCGGGAAACACTTTGAATGGAGTTCATGCGCGCACCCCCGCGGCAATATGGATAGCTTGGCGAATTCGTTGGTAAGTCCCGCAGCGGCAAATGTTGCCCTGCATGGCGGAATCAATTTCCTGATCGGTCGGCTTCGGCTTCTCTTTGAGCAGCGAAGCCGCCTGCATCATCTGCCCGCTCTGACAGTACCCACACTGCGGAACATTCAGTTCCTTCCAAGCCTTTTGCACCGGATGCGAGCCGTCTTTGCTCAACCCTTCGATGGTGGTGATGTTGGCGTTCTCGAGCCCCCGCATCGTCGTAATGCAGCTACGAATCGCCTTGCCCTCGCGATGCACCGTGCAGCATCCGCACTGCGCGATGCCGCAACCGAATTTGGTGCCAGTCATCTGCACCTCGTCGCGCAGATACCACAGCAGTGGCATATCAGGATCCCCGTCGAATTGACGTTTTTGCCCGTTCAGTTTGAATTGAATCATGGAAAGCTCCAGTTAGGTCTATGCTAACTCACACGCGCGGGGTGTGCCATCGCTACAATTGTCGTCATGCGCGCGCTCTTTGTCGTCGCTTTACTGGCCCTCACTTGCTCTTGCGCGGACGAGATCAGCGACCCACCCTCAAGGAACCTGTCGAGTTACGACGTGATAGGTCCTTTCAGTACGAACTTTGCCGCTCATCGCGATTCCCATCGCGCCGAGGCTCAGGTCCGCGAGTTCCTGTGGGAGCATTGGCGACAACACCGGAACGGGACGCTGGTCATAACTAAGCAGTATGTCGAAGCGGTTTTCAAGATCTCCTATTTTGTTGAAGCGGATAAGGCGGGCAACTGGGTGATCGCTGAAGAAGCGTATTCTTTGTCCTCGAACAAGCCGCAGCGATTCTCCTGTTCTAGAATCGAACGCGTGGAACACGATGGAGTTGGTTCGCCCCTAGCGCGTATTCCTGATGAGGAGCAAAGGGAGCCAGAGAGATATTACCTCCACCCAGCCTGCGATCCGCAACCGATCCCGAGGCTATGGTAGGCGGTCTATCCAACCTGCTATCGTGACCCCGTGGCGGCCAAGCGCATCTTAAAGACAGTCGGATTTGTTGCAGGCGTGGGAGCTGCCGTCTACGGAACCCTCGTCTGGTCGGCATGGAATCGCTACGGGTACCCCAAGCCGCCGTCGCGCAAGGAAGAGGATCCGCTGCTCGACGAGTTCATGCCTGACTATGATGTCGTCGAGCGGCACAGCGTCGTTGTAAATGCCTCGGCAGCGGAGGCGTATCGCGCCGCTTGCGAAATGGATCTGGAGAATTCGAGCATCGTCCAACTTCTCTTCAAGAGCAGGGCACTGATCTTCGGCGCGATTCCCGGGCGTGAGCATGCAGGGCATGGGATGATCACTCGGATGAAGGCGCTGGGGTGGGGCGAACTCGCGGAGCTGCCAGGGCGAGAGATCGTGATGGGATCGGTGACGCAACCATGGGAAGCGGACGTTGTGTTTCGCGCGATCGCGGCGGACCGCTTCGCAGCGTTTCACGAGAAGGGCTTCGTCAAGATCGCCTGGACGCTGCGAGTCGATCCGCTCACCGAAACTACGTCGACCTTTCGCACAGAAACCCGCGCGGTGGCGTGCGGGTCTCTGGCTCGATCGAAATTTAGGCCGTACTGGGCGTTTCTGTCACCGGGCATCGCCTTGATACGGGTGGCGATGCTCCGGCAACTGAAGCGCGAACTTAAGGTACAGCAGGCCCGGTTACTTTCACGCTCACAGTCTGCGTCTCCGTCTGCCCGTTAGGGTTGGTCGCGATGCAGGTGTAGGTGGTGTCCTTCGGCGGGAAGGCATCCAGTGACGGACTGTTCCCGTAGAATTGCGCGTTGGCGATCATTACGGTCGCCGCGCCTGTCGTGTTGCACGTCAGTTTGATCGGAGTTCCGGCTGCTGCGACGGTCGGCTTATCGACCGTGAAGGACGTGATGTGCGCCAACGGAATCGTGTAGACGTTCACGAAGATTCGCGTGGTGGTGGTCCCGTTCGCATTCGTTGCGGTCAACAAATACGAGGTGGGTTCGGTCGGTTTGACGACGCGCGAGCCGAACGGAGCCACGGTGCCGAGGCCCGAGATCGTTACGGTGTCGGCATCGTCGACGGCCCATTCCAAGGTGGTCTGGCCGCCGTTTTCAAACAGGATCGGCGTGGCGCGGAAGCGAACAACATCCGGTACGCGACCGCCGTTGCCGCCATTGCCGCCGCCCGTTGCCGGACCGACACCGAGGTTCACGGTGCAGGAATCGGCCGAGCCGCCGCCAGTTGTGGTCAGCGTGTAGGTGGTGTTCGCCGTGGGCGAGACCGTAACGCTGCCGTTCGCGCCAACGGTACCGATGCCGGGCGAGATGGAGACGCCGGTGGAACCGTTGCTCTGCCAGGTGAGTGTCGCGCTTTCACCCGCCCTGATGTTGGTGGGCGAAACGAAGCAGCTCTGGAAGCGAGCCGAGTTCACGATCACCGTCGCGGTGGCCGTTTGTTCGTTCACGCTGCTGCGCGCGGTCAGGATATAAGTGGTGGTCGCCGACGGCGCAACTGCGCGAGAGCCGGTGGTCGGGACATCGCCCAGTCCGCTGATGGTAACGGTGTCCGCATTCAGTACGCTCCAGTTGAGCGTGGAATTCTGGCCGACCGAAATCTGCGGCGGGGTCGCCTGGAAGGTCTGGATCACGACGGGCGTTCCGGTGATGGTTGAGATCTGCACGCGGTCCGTAGACTTGCCGCCCTGGTCGTCGCTGGCGGTCAAGCGGAAGGCGTAGACCTGTCCGGGGATTGCGGTGAAGGCCGCCTTCGCGCTGGTGGCTCCGGAGATGGGAGACGGCGCGCCGGTTTCCTGGACCCACTGATAGGTGAGCGGATCGCCATCCGGATCATAGGTCGCGGAGCCGTCGAGTTGAATGACCCCGGCAGATACGTTGCTGCGGTCGGGACCGGCGTCGGCGATCGGAGGATCGTTGCCGGTGCGGGTGCGGCGCGTCAGAGTTTCATAACGCACGCGCGGGATTTCCATGGCTACAGCATGGTCAGCCGCGAGGTATTCTTTCGGTCGCAGGAAGTTGCCGAGCTGCACGCCGACTGCGGCGCGGCCTTGCTGTGCTCCCTTGAAGGGAAGGTAAGTTTCGTTGACGCCACCTTCCACAGTGAAGGCGACGTGATCGTTCACCGGCAGGACGAAACGCAGGCTGCCACCGGCTCGGTTGCTGGATGCGGCGCTACGCAGATAGCCGATGTTGGCCTCGGCGTAGGTGTTGCCGATCAGGCCGATGGCTGCGCTGACGCCGACTTGGTCGACGACCTTGAGGTAGCGCTCTTCGATAATGTTGCGCATCAAGATACCGTTCGGGCCGATCGGGTTCACGCGATTGATGAGCGCGTTGTCCTTGAATGCCTTGCTGCCGAAGATGCCAATTTTGCCGCGGCCGAAGAAGTAGTCCATCACGAATGAACCCTGGCCGAGCGTGCCGCTGGTCTGGTTGCCGCTGAGGCTGACGGTCTTGAAGCTGCCGAACAAACCGGCTTGGAAGCGGCGGCTGAAACGGTCGACCAGACCGAAATCGAACTGGCCTTCCTTCTGGCCTTGCAGATAGTAGTATTCGGCTTGGGCCTGGAAGCCGAAGTTCTTGCCGATGGGTGCGAAGAACCGCCCGCGACCGGTGGTCGAAACTTTGCCTCGATCATCAGCACCGACGGTGAAGGCGAGTTGTTGGAACGGCGATTTTCCGCCGATGCCATAAGCGCCTGCTCCTGCAGCTGCGCCACTCGCGCTGCCGGCGACTGGATTCCGTGCGAGCTGTTCGCGTACTGCGGTGGCGATATCGGTTGCAGAGGGGGAAGCATTCGCGGCCGTGACCGCACCTGCGCTGGCACCGGCGTTACCCTGTGCTCCGCCGCGACCCGCCGCTCCCGCTACTCCATTCATCGCGTTTTGCAACGCCTGTTGATTCTGCTTCAAGCCGTCGACATCGCGACGAAGCGCGGCGTTCTGGTCGGCGAGACCCTTTAATAGGGACGCGATCTCATCGAGCTTATCGAGGCGCTTCAGCACCTGATCGCAGCAGTCGGCGAGGGTTCCCGAGTTCGCGGCTGCGCCGGCGTTTCCGCCTTGGCCAGCTCCTGCGCCGGGTGTACCCCCGCCTTGTGCTGCTGCTCCCGCACCGCCGCCGGGTTGGCCGACGTTCGGCGTACCGGCTTGTCCGTTGAGTTGTCGAATGGCATCGCCCGCGCTGCCGGGTCCCGCGATGGGATTGCCGTTCGCGTCGAGCACCGTTAATGTGACGCGGCGATTCATGAAGCGCGCCGTGTCTGTCTTCTGGAAGGTGTTGCCCTGGTCGGAAGCCTTAGGCGCGGTGGCTCCGCGAGAAGACGTTGTAATTTGTGCGGCAGTGGCACCGTACTTCAAGAGGAAGTCGCGCACGGAGTTTGCTCGCGCAAGGCCTAGGGCCTGGTTATACGCGGGGGAACCGAGGACGTCGGTATTCCCTTCGACGCGCACGCGGGCCCCTGGGTTCGCTTGCAGCAATTCCGCAACTCGCAACAGGCTGGGGAATCCGTCGACCAGTACTGAGGAATCGAAATCAAAATTGATTTCTTCCCAATCGTTCTTATTGGCTTGGGTATTGATGCCCTGGCTCCATGTCAGTCCTGCCGAAATGACTGCCAGCATCAGCAACGTGGTACATCTGCGCATATCTGCTCCTCCAGCGGCCTCTGCGAGCCGCTCCCTAGAGAGGAGAGTTGCCAGAAGGTCAAAATGTTTCAATATCAGTTGTCGACAGTATCCGTGTCATACTCGGGATGGACCTCGCGGACAGGCAGCCGCTGGCTGGGATGGCAACATTTCGGCGGGAGGAAAGTCCGGTCTCCATAGGGCAGCATGCCGGCTAACGGCCGGGGGGGCTCGCTCAAAGCGGGCTTTACGGAAAGTGCAACAGAAAATGAACCGCTAACCTCGCAAGAGGCAGTAAGGTTGAAAAGGTGCGGTAAGAGCGCACCGCG